>NZ_JBFATY010000005.1:0-455947 GCF_040678535.1 Nonomuraea sp. NPDC052634
AAAGGAATCCACGTCATGGAAACATGACGGGGTAATGCATCATGCACTGGCTTTTAACACACTGTTGAGTTCTCAAGAAACGGACGCGTACATCCCCGACCGAAACCACATCCGCGATCCCGGCGGCGGAGGCGTTCACTCCGTTCGTTTTGTTGTGTCTTAATCTTTTCAGCCGCCCCGAGCCCTGTCAAATTGACCCGAATCGAACGACTTGCCAAGAATTAAGCCGCGTCCCCTTTCGGAGACAACCCCTCTAAGTTACCAGCCCTTCGACCGATCCGCGAATCGATCTCCGAACCAGCGCGTCGCAGGGGATTACCGACGATCCCGGACACACCACACCTATGTCACCGAAGTGAAGGAAGTGGGTTGTGCCGGACCCCGTCGGCTCTTAAAGATTAGCAGCGCCCTTCCACCGCTCGAGCCCGTTCTCCGGCTTCTCCGGCAACAGAACGATCACAACCGAACATAGACTCCCCACGTGAGCAGCAACACGCCGCCAGTGGCGAAGAAGATCCCTACGGAGCGCACCCATCACGGCGACACCGTCATCGACGAGTACGCCTGGCTGAGCAACAAGGACGATCCCGACACCACCGCCTATCTGGAGGCGGAGAACGAATTCCTCAAGCAGGAGACCGCTCACCTGTCGGACCTCCAGGAGCAGGTGTTCCAGGAGATCAAGAGCCGCACCCAGGAGACCGACCTGTCGGTGCCCAGCCGCAAGGGCGCGTGGTGGTACTTCACGCGTACGGAGGAGGGCAAGCAGTACGCGATCTCGTGCCGGGTCCCCGCCGACAGCGAGACGCCACCGGAGATCACCCCCGGCGAGCGGCTCGACCAGGAGCAGGTGATCCTCGACGGCAACGAGCTCGCCGGCGACAGCGAGTTCTTCTCGATCGGCACCAGCTCGGTCTCCCCCGACGGCAAGATGCTGGCCTTCTCGACCGACTACAAGGGCGACGAGCGTTTCACGCTCAGGTTCAAGAACCTTGAGACGGGCGAGATCCTGCCCGACGAGATCACCGACATCTTCTACGGCGGCGCATGGGCGGCCGACGCCTCGGCGTTCTTCTACACCCGCGTCGACGACGCCTGGCGTCCGTACCAGGTCTACCGCCACACCCTGGGCACTCAGGACGACGTGCTCGTCTACGAGGAGAACGACGAGCGCTTCTGGGTGGGCATCGGGCTGACCCGCAGCGAGAAGTACCTCGTGCTCGGCGCGGGCAGCAAGATCACCAGCGAGGTGCGGATCCTCGACGCGAGCGACCCCGGCGGCGAGTTCACGATCGTCAGGCCCCGGCAGACCGGCGTGGAGTACGGCGTCGAGCACGCCGGCGACTTCTTCTACATCCTGCACAACGAGAACGCCGAGAACTTCGAGCTGGCCACGGCGCCCCTCGACGACCCTGGCACGTGGACCCCGATCATCCCCCACCGGTCCGACACCAGGCTGCTGGAGATCGACGCGTTCTCCGACCACGCGGTGGTGCACTTCCGCCGCGACGGCCTGACCGGGCTGCGGATCCTGCCCTACCCGGCCGACGGCGCGAGCTGGCGCGAGCGGGTGGAGGCGGCCGAGCGCAACGCCTACGAGATCGACTTCCCCGAGCCGCTGTACGACGTCGGCCCGGCGGGCAACCCGCAGTTCACCACGCGGCGGCTGCGCCTGGCGTACACGAGCATGATCACCCCGCCCAGCGTCTACGACTACGACCTCGACTCCCACGAGCTGATCCTGCTCAAGCAGCGCCCGGTGCTCGGCGGCTACGACCCGGCCGACTACGAGCAGGCCCGCGAGTGGGCCACGGCCGAGGACGGCACGAAGATCCCCATCTCGCTCGTCAAGCGCAAGGACGCGGCCACGCCCGCCCCCACCGTCCTGTACGGCTACGGCAGCTACGAGACCTCGATCGACCCGAGCTTCTCCGTGCCCCGGCTGTCGCTGCTCGACCGGGGGTTCATCTTCGCGATCGCCCACGTGCGGGGCGGCGGCGAGATGGGCAGGAGCTGGTACGAGCAGGGCAAGCTCACCCGCAAGCGCAACACGTTCACCGACTTCGTGGCGGCGGCCAGGCACATGAAGGCGGCGGGCCTGAGCAGCAAGGTCGTGGCGCGCGGCGGCTCGGCGGGCGGGCTGCTGATGGGCGCGGCGACGAACCTGGCCCCCGAGGAGTTCGCGGGTGTCGTGGCCGAGGTGCCGTTCGTGGACGCGCTCAACACCATCCTCGATCCGTCGCTTCCGCTGACCGTGATCGAATGGGACGAATGGGGCGACCCGCTGCACGACCCCGAGGTCTACGCGTACATGAAGAGCTACTCGCCGTACGAGAACGTGGACGGCAGGCCGTACCCGCCGATTCTGGCGATCACCAGCCTGAACGACACCCGCGTGCTCTACCACGAGCCGGCGAAGTGGATCGCGAAGCTGCGCGCCACGGCGCGCGGCGGGCCGTTCCTGCTGAAGACGGAGATGGGCGCGGGGCACGGCGGGCGCAGCGGACGGTACGACGCCTGGCGTGAAGAGGCGTTCGCGCTGTCCTGGATCATCGAGAAAGGCACGTCATGACGTATCAGGCCGACGAGCGGCGCTACGAGCGGCAGCCGTACAACCGCAGCGGGCGCAGCGGGCTCAAGCTGCCGGCGGTGTCGCTGGGTCTGTGGCACAACTTCGGCGACAACCGGCCGATCGAGAACTCGCGGGCGATCCTGCGGCGGGCGTTCGACCTCGGGGTGACGCACTTCGACCTGGCCAACAACTACGGGGTTCCGTACGGGTCGGCGGAGAGCAACTTCGGGCGGATCCTGCGCGAGGACTTCCTGCCGTACCGGGATGAGCTGGTCATCTCGACCAAGGCGGGCTTCGACATGTGGCCGGGCCCGTACGGCGAGTGGGGCTCGCGCAAGTACGTGCTGGCCAGCCTGGACCAGTCGCTCAAGCGCATGGGCCTGGAGTACGTGGACATCTTCTACAGCCACCGTCCCGACCCGGAGACGCCGCTCGAGGAGACCATGGGCGCGCTCGACCGCGCGGTGCGCTCGGGCAAGGCGCTGTACGCGGGCATCTCCAACTACTCGGCGGAGCAGACGGCGCAGGCCGCGCGGATCATGCGCGAGCTGGGCACGCCGCTGCTCATCCACCAGCCGTCGTACTCGATGATCAACCGGTGGATCGAGGACGAGCTGCTGGACACGCTGGAGGAGGCGGGCATGGGCTGCATCGTCTACTCGCCGCTGGCGCAGGGCCTGCTGACCGACCGCTACCTCGACGGCGTGCCGGCCGACTCGCGGGCGGCGACCAGCCGGTTCCTGAGCGAGGACCAGATCGACCGCGACCTGGCCCGCGACCTCAACGAGATCGCGAAGACGCGGGGTCAGACGCTGGCGCAGATGGCGCTGTCGTGGACGCTGCGCGACTCGCGGGTGACGAGCGTGCTGATCGGGGCGAGCAGCGTCAAGCAGCTCGAGGACAACGTGGCGTGCGTGGACGGGCCCGCGTTCACGCAGGACGAGCTGGCGGCCATCGACAAGATCACCGAGTCCCGCCGCCGCAGCTGAGCACGCGCGGTCAGAGGGCCTCGTGGCGCTGCAGGTAGGTGAACGAGGCCCAGCCGGGCAGCACCGGCAGCCAGAACGTGAGCAGCCGGTAGAGCAGCACCGCCGAGGTGGCCAGCTCCTTCGGCACCCCGGCCAGCACGAGGCCGCCGACCAGCGCCAGCTCGACCGCGCCCAGACCGCCCGGTGTGGGCGCGGCCGAGCCGATGGCGTTGGCGGTGAGGTAGACGACGGCCACGGCGGTGAAGCTGATGTCGTGGCCGAAGGCGGCGATGCACGCGTCGAGGCAGAGCACGAACATCAGGGTGATCATGAGCGTGCCGGTGGCGGCCTCGATCATCTTGCGCGGCGACTGGAGCACGTCGAGCAGCCGCGGCAGCACGTTCGAGAACAGCTTGCTCAGCCGCCCGGTGATCAGGCGGCGCAGCGGCGGCACGCCGAGCACGACCACGACGAGCACCGCGACGCCGAGCAGCGCGAGCACGAGCCCGCGTGACGGCGTGAACGAGGTGGCGGTGCTCGAGCCGGTGATGTAGGCGAACAGCGCGAGCAGCCCGATGTGGAAGACCAGCATGATGAGCTGCGAGGCCCCCACGCTGGCCACCGCGCTGGCCGGGTGGATGCCGCGCTTTTGCAGGTATCGGGTGTTGATCGCGACACCGCCCACCGCGGCGGGCGCGACGAGCTTGACGAACGAGGACGCGAACTGCACGAGCACCGTGCGCCACAGCGGCAGGTGCTCGGGCACGAAACCGCGCAGCATGAGCGCGGCGGCCACGAAGCTCAGGAACGAGGCCACCAGCGCAAGGCCCGACCAGGCCCAGTTGGCCGTGGTGACGACGTGGTAGACGTCGACCTGGCTGAGCTGGGAGAGCACGATGTAGGCGGCGATCGTGCTGGCGATGATCGTGATGAGCGTGCGGGGGCGGAAGCGTTCGAGGCGGATCTCCTCGACCTTGCTCTGCGGCTTGAGCGCGACGATCTGGTCGCGGATGCCGGGCAGCACGTGTTTGGCCTTGGCCAGCGCGGCGCGCGTCTCCCGGGTGAGCGCGATCTGCTGTAGCAGCGGCATGGCGGCGGCCAGCGCGTCGGGGCCCATGACGTCGGCCGCGGCGCGCACGGAGCGCTCGGGGCCGACGCGCAGCGCGAGGTAGGTGAGCAGCTGGGCGACGTCGAGCCTGAGCAGCAGGTCTCCGGCGGCGACCTCGCCGCTGCGGGCGTCGGTGAGCACGACGCGGCCGGCGGTGTCGATGTGGATGCTGTCGCCGGTGAGCCTGCGGTGGGCGAGACGCTGGATCTGCAGCAGCGCGACCTGCTCCCAGATCTGGTGGAGCAGCTGGTCGTCGATCTCCTCGTCGGGCACCTCGTCGAGCGGGCGGGTCTCGATGTGCTCGTAGGCGAGCAGGGCCGCCTCGGTGCCGATCTCACTGGTGCCGAGCAGACGGGGGGTGCTGGCGCCCGCGGCCTGGGCGGCGTACGCCATGAGGGCCTCGCGTTCGAGCTCGGCGCGCAGCGACCGGATGGCGCGGCGGCGGGTCTCGGAGTTGAGCCTGATGCGCCGCCACAGCCGGTACGGCAGCCCGGCCACCTGCCGGTCGCGGTCGAGGACGGTGACGTCGAGGCTGGTGCCGTCTTTGAGCCCGACGGCGTAGCGGCGGCTGCCCTGATAGTCGTCCTCGACGCGGCGGGCGGAGACCGGGGAGAACGACAGCTTGCGCAGGGCGGCCACGACGGCGCTGCCCGGCGGGCGGGTGTTGGGGCTGCCGACGCCGTAGAGGGTGGCGTAGCCGATGGCCATGCCGACCAGGACGGTGACGATGGCGCTCGGGATGGTGATCTGGCGGCCGGAGAAGAAGGCCAGGATGTAGAGCGCGACGGTGGTCCACATCAGCATCCGCCAGGTGGGGCGGCGGGAGATGCGGACGGCGGTGGCGTAGGCGACGACGGAGGTGAGCAGCGTGTTGAGCGGCTCGATCGTCCGGTCGCCGGTGAGCAGCACGCGCAGATCTTCCATGGTGCCGCTGACGAGCCACTGGCCGAGCAGGAACGAGCCGGCCATGCCGACGATGGCGGCGATGAGCCCTTCCGCGACGCGCAGGCCGTCGCGGTGGAAGACGCGCTCGACCGCGAAGGCCACGGGCACGATGAGCACGGCCGCGCCACCGAGGAAGGCGGCGATCCTGCTGAGCAGCGGCACCAGCTCGGCGCCCTCCTTGACATCGGCCTCCAGGCCGATGAGCGTCTGCTTGGCGACGAGGGCGAGCAGGATCACCGCGCCGAGCACGATGAGCGTGGCGAAGAAGCGCAGCAGGTCGGAGGGGCGGCGCAGGCGCTGAGGCAGCAGCGGTTCTACGACGTAGACGTCGGTTTCCGCGCGTGACTCGGCCACGGCAGGATCCCCCTCCGTGAGGTCCTCCGTGTCATCTCGTTCCCTGATATCGGCCACCGACAGCGATTCTGCACCTTCCCGTGGCGGACTGTACGATCTCGAGGCCTTCACTGTGCCCGACCGTCCCCCCGCAGTCGTCGCAGGGGGCAGGCTACACGCTGCCCTTCCCCCGGTTCACCTTTGAATTCCTGTGTACGTGGCGACATAGGCTGTGTCGCATGTCGGGTGCATTGAGAGTATTGGGGGCCTGTCCGCTTGACTGCCCGGACACCTGCTCGTGGGTGGTCGGAGTGGAGGACGGCCGCGCCGTCACGTTGCGCGGCAACCCGGATCAGCCCTACACCAGGGGCGCGCTGTGCGTGAAGGTCAACCGTTACCTCGAGCAGACCCGGGCCGCCGATCGCATCCTCTATCCGCTGCGGCGTGTCGGGCCTAAGGGCTCGGGGCGGTTCGAGCGGATCACGTGGGACGAGGCGCTCGACGAGATTTCCACGCGGCTGCGCGCCATCGTGGACGAGTACGGCGGCGAGGCCATCTGGCCGTACCTCGGCACGGGCACGCTCGGCTACATCCAGGGCTGCGAGGGCGTGGCGGGCCGGCGGTTCTGGAACATGCTGGGCGCGTCCAAGCACTGGCTGAACATCTGCTCGGGGGCCGGTAACAGCGGCCTGCGCCGGACGAACGGCACCGCGGCCGGCATGGACCCCGAGGACTTCGCGCACTCGAAGCTCATCCTGCTGTGGGGCACGAACACGCTGACCAGCGGCCACCACCTGTGGAAGTTCATCCAGCAGGCGCGCGCGGACGGCGCGTACGTGGTGGCGATCGACCCGATCCGCACCAGGACGGCCGACCAGGCGGACGAGTGGCTGCCGATCAGGCCGGGCACGGACGCGGCGCTGGCGCTCGGCCTGCTCAACGTCGTGCTGGCCGAGAACGCCCAGGACGACGAGTACCTGGAGGCCCACACCGAGGGCTGGGCGGAGTTCCGCGAGGAGATCCTGGCCCACCCGGTCGAGAAGGTGGCGGAGATCACCGGCATTGCGGCCGAGGACATCCACAGGCTGGGGATGAGGCTGGCGCACACGCGCCCGACCGGGCTGCGCGCCACGCACGGGCTGCAGCGGCACAAGGGCGGCGGCACGGCGCTGCGGACGATCTCCGCCGTCCCCTCGGTGACCGGCGACTGGCGCTACCAGGGCGGCGGCATGGCCTTCTCGACCAGCGATCACGTGCACCTCAACATCGACACCCGCGAGGACCTGCTGCCAGGCCCGGTGCGCACGCTGGTGATGACGAAGCTGGCCTCGCAGCTCGACGAGTCGGTGAAGTGCCTGTGGGTGTACGCGGCCAATCCGGTGGGCTCCTCCCCCGACTCGAACGCGATCAGGCGGCGCCTCATGCGCGAGGACCTGTTCACGGTCGTCATGGAGCACTTCCCCACCGACACGGTGGACTACGCCGACATCGTGCTGCCCGCGACCATGCAGACCGAGCACCACGACCTGCACGCCGGCTACGGGCACATGTACCTGGTGTGGAACGAGCAGGCGGTGCAGCCGCCCGGCGAGTGCCTGTCGACGACGGAGACGTTCCGGCGGCTGGCGGCGCACATGGGGATGACCGAGCCGTCGCTGTACGACTCGGACTTGGAGCTGGCCGAGCAGCTACTGAACAGCGGGCATCCCTCGCTTGAGGGCATCACGCTCGACAGGCTCCGCAAGGAGGGCTGGGTGCGGATGAACTACCCCAAGCCCTTCATACCGTTCGCCGACGGCTTCCCGACGCGGTCGGGCCGCATGCGCTTTCCGAGGAAGGGCGAGGCGTACGTGCCGCCGCACACGACCGTCGCGGCGGACGGCTCGCCGTACCGGCTGCGGCTGGTGACGCCGGCCTCGCACACGTTCCTCAACACGACCTTCGGCAACAACCCGGAGCTGCGGCGGCGGGCCAAGGATCCGGTGGTGCTGGTCAACCGGGCCGACGCCGAGGCGCGGGGGCTGAAGGACGGCCAGCGGGTGCGCGTGCACAACGACGGCGGCGAGTTCCTCGCGGACGTGGAGATCAGCGACCGGGTGTCGGCCGGCGTGGTCGCCTCGACGAAGGGCCGCTGGCCCAAGCTCAGCCCCGGCGGCGCCAATCCCAACGCCGTCGTGGCCGAGCGGGACGCCGACATGGGGCGCGGCGCGGGCTTCCACGACAACCTGGTGGAGATCAGTCCAGCTTGAGCTTGTAGCCGACGTGGGAGTCGGTGAAGCCGAGCGAGGCGTAGAAGCGGTGCGCGTCCGTACGCGTCTTGTCGGAGGTGAGCTGCACCAGCGCGCAGCCGCGCGCCCTGGCCCGGTCGATCGCCCAGGTGATCATCTTGCGGCCGAGGCCCTGGCCGCGCGCCGCGGCGGCGACCCTGACCGCCTCGATCTGGCAGCGCTCCGCGCCCAGGCGGGACAGACCGGCGAGGTAGGTGAGCTGCATGGTGCCCACGACCTTGCCCTCGCGCTCGGCCACGATCAGTTCGTCGTAGGGGTTGGCGTCGATGCGCTCGAAGGCGGCGAGGTAGCGCTCGTCGCCGGGGTCGCCCTCGCGCTGCGCGCCGAGCGGGTCGTCGGCCAGCATGGCGACGATGGCGGGCACGTCGTCCCTGCGCGCGGGGCGGAAGATGAGCGACATCACGTAGTGGGACTCCATGAGCGACGGGTTGGACGGCAGGGCCATGGTCCTGCCGCTCGGGGTGAAGCCCTTGGCGGCGTACAGGGCGCGGGCGGCGTGGTTGGTGTCCACGACCCACAGGCCCATCTCCTCGGCCCCGGTGCTCCTTGCCCACTCCACGGCGGCGTCCACCAGCCGGGAGGCGACGCCCTTCCTTCTGGCCTCGGGGGCGACCCACATGGACAGCAGGTGGGCGTGCCTGCCCTCGTCTTCGAGCAGCACGCAGACCAGGCCGACGTCCTGGCCGCCGGATGTGGCCACCCAGTAGCGGCTGTCGGGGTTGGCCAGCCGCTCCGCCCACTTCTGCGGGGTGAACTCGACCTCTCTGGCGTACGAGGAGCCGAACGCGTCGGGCGTGTCCTGCAACGCGCGCAGCCGCACATCGCGCAACCGATCTTCGTCACCGGGCCCGAGGGGAACAAGCGGGATGTCCGTCATGGCGACATCATGTCAGGGACAGCTCAGGGTCCGCCCCCGATGCCTCTCGGCAGGTACGAACGGCAGCATGGCTGACATGAACGAAATAACCCGACGAGACGAGGTCTCGCTCTCGGCCGCCGCGCTGCGCGGCGCGCCATGGAAGACCGCCGCCATCACCGGCGGCGCGGTGGCCGCCGTCGGCCTGCTCTGGGACGCGGTCATCGGCGACGGCGGCGACCTGTCGTGGGCGCTGGGTCTCGGCATCGCGCTGTTCTCGCTGGTCGCCGCCATCGGCGCGGTGTCCAAGCCCGAGGAGGGCGACCGGGTCACCCGGCAGGCCAGGCACTGGTCGCTGCGGCACCCGTGGAAGTTCGCGCTCCTGCCCGCCGGCATCATGGCCGTGCTCGACTACCCCGTGCAGCTCGTGCTGGACGGCGAGGGGGTCTTCGGCGCCGGCTGGGACGCGCTGTGGAACGGCGTGCTCGTCTACCTCATCGCCGGCGTCGCGACGCTCTGCCTGCGGGGACGGGCGCGATCAGCGCACTAGACCCTCATCCGGCCGCGGAAGCGGCCCGCTCCTGCGGTGACCTGCACACACAGAACTCGTTGCCCTCGGGGTCGAGCATGGTGACCCACCCGGTGCCGTCGGGATTGCGCAGATCCTGGTAGACGGTCGCCCCCAGCCCGATCAGCCGCTCGACCTCCTGGTCACGGGTCCTGCCCTCGGTGGCGTTGACGTCGAGGTGCAGCCGGTTCTTCACCGTCTTGCCCTCGGGCACCCTGATGAACAGCAGGTAGGGGTCCTGCTTCGTGCGCAGCATCACCGCGTCGTCGCCCGGCTTGTCGCCCTCCCCCAAGGGCAGCCCGGTGACCTTGCTCCACCAGCTCGCGATCTCGTACGGGTCGGCCGCGTCAAAGGTGACGGCGTGAATCTCGATCATGGAGACAGCCCAGCACGACACCATCAAAGGCGTCAAGCCAGTGTTCGCAGCCCGATGACGCCCGCCAGAATCAGGGCGATGCAGATCAGCCGGGCCGGCGACACCTGATCGCCCATGGCGATCATGCCGAGGATGGCCGTGCCGGCCGCGCCGACGCCGGTCCACACGGCGTACGCGGTGCCCACTTCCAGGCTTTTCAGCGCGTACGACAGCAGCCCGAAGCTCAGCACGGCGGTGACGGCGAACGACAGCGTCCACCACAGGTTGCTGAAACCGTTGCTGAGTTTGAGCGACAGGGCCATGGCGACCTCGAACAGGCCGGCCAGTACCAGGACGATCCACGCCATGATGGTTGCTCCCTCGATGACGATGACTGACTCGGGTGCGTCGTCTTGGCGTACCGGGTACGGCGCGTCTCGTCCGGGAGCCTCGTCGGCTCACTCAGGGCAACGTGGCCCCGCGTGCGATCATTCCCACCAGATGGTGACCCACCGGTCCCGCGGCAGGGGCCACATGCCCAGCTCGAGGACCGTCTCGGCGACCTCCTCGGCCCGCGACGGGTCGAGGCACACCCGGCGGCAGACGCTCTGGGCCAGCTCCTCCAGGGAGTTGAAGCGTTCCAGGGGGGACTCCCGCTCCTCCACCTGGACGGGGAAGCCCATGGCGGCCGCCAGCGCCACGCAGTCCTCCGCGATGGGCCGCACCGGCCGGTCGACGCCGTGGAAATGCTGCCACAGCGGGGTCATCCAGCTCATGGGGTGGCGGTCCGGCAGCTCGATCACCACCCGCCCCTTGGTGTGCTCGTCGAGCGCGCGCAGGAAGGGCGCCAGGTCGGGGACGTTGTAGACAACGTGCGCGCAGATGGTGGCGTCGGCGACCGGCACCTGATCGGCGACGTCGGGCCAGCGCCCCTCGACCGTGGTGACCGGCACGCCCAGCTTCTCCGCCCTGGCCGTCAGCCCCTGGAGCATGGAGGCGGAGGTGTCGACGGCGTAGAGGTGGCCGATGCGCTCGTGCAGCGGCAGCGACGACGCGCCGGGCCCCGAACCCACGTCGAGCAGCGTGCCCTTGTCGGGCAGCGCCTCCGACAGCCGGGTCATGGTGGGGCCGTCGTCGGGCTCGGCCAGCGCCCGGTCCGTACGGGTGCCGAACCTCTCCGGCGAATGGCTCCACGGGTCCGCGACGGCCTTGGCCAGGATCTCATCCGGAATCGCCCAGGATTCGAGTCGCTCTCGCCAGCGCGCGGCGAGTTCTTCGGCGTCCATGGAGACGAGCATGCCATGCATGCCGTGGGTTACCCGTGGGTAGCATTGCAGAGTAAGGTTACTGACCAGTACAGCAGCCTCGGTTCAAGGAGATCGACGCCCATGGGCCACTACAAGAGCAACGTGCGTGACCTGGAATTCAACCTCTTCGAGGTCTTCGGGAGAGGCGAGATCCTCGGCACCGGGCCCTTCGCGGAGATCGACGAGGACGTCGTACGCTCCGTGCTCGACGAGATGAACCGCCTGGCGACCGGCGTGCTCGCCGACTCCTTTGAAGAGGGCGACAGGAACCCGCCCGTGTTCGACGCGGCCACCGGCTCCGTGAAGCTCCCCGAGGGTTTCAAGAAGTCGTACAAGGCGCTGGTCGACGGCGGCTGGGCGAACCTCGACCTGCCCGCCGACCTGGGCGGACCCGGCCTGCCGCGCAGCGTCGCCTGGGCCACCGCGGAGATGGTGCTCGGCGCCAACCCGGCGCTCTACATGTACGCGGCCGGGCCGAACTTCGCGTACACGCTGTGGCGGCTCGGCACCCCCGAGCAGAAGCGCTTCGCCGAGCTGGCCATCGAGCGCAACTGGGGCGCCACGATGGTGCTGACCGAGCCCGACGCCGGCTCCGACGTGGGCGCGGGCCGTACGAAGGCGATCAGGCAGCCTGACGGCACCTGGCACATCGAGGGCGTCAAGCGCTTCATCACCAGCGCCGAGCACGACATGGCGGAGAACATCTTCCACCTCGTGCTGGCCCGCCCCGAGGGCCACGGCCCCGGCACCAAGGGCCTGTCGATGTTCCTGGTGCCGAAGTACCACGTGGACCTCGAGACCGGGAAGCTGGGCGAGCGCAACGGCGTCTACGTCACCAACGTCGAGAAGAAGATGGGCCTGAAGGTCTCCACGACCTGCGAGCTGACCTTCGGCGACAAGCACCCGGCGGTCGGCTGGCTGGTGGGCGAGGTGCACGAGGGCATCAAGCAGATGTTCATGGTCATCGAGCACGCCCGCATGATGGTCGGCACCAAGGCCATCGCCACGCTGTCCACCGGCTATCTCAACGCCCTGGAGTACGCCAAGGCCCGCGTGCAGGGCGCCGACCTGACCAAGAGCGCCGACAAGAGCGCCCCCAGGGTCACCATCACCCACCACCCCGACGTGCGGCGCGAGCTGATGCTGCAGAAGGCGTACGTGGAGGGCATGCGCGCGCTGGTGCTCTACACCGCGACCTTCCAGGACGCCCTGCTCATCGACCCGGAAGACCGGCACGCCGACGAGATGAACGACCTGCTGCTGCCGGTGGTCAAGGGCGTGGGGTCCGAGCGGTCGTACGAGCTGCTCGCCCGCTCGCTGCAGACCCTGGGCGGCTCGGGCTACCTCCAGGACTACCCGATCGAGCAGTACATCCGCGACGCCAAGATCGACACCCTGTACGAGGGCACCACCGCCATCCAGGGCCAGGACCTGTTCTTCAGGAAGATCCTGCGCAACCAGGGCTCGGCCATCGGCAAGCTGCTCGCCGAGATCAACGAGTTCGCCGCCTCCGAGGCGGGCAACGGCCGGCTGAAGGAGGAGCGCAAGCTGCTCGCCGAGGCCGCCGCCGAGGTCAAGGCCATGGGCGACACGATGGCGGGCTGGGCGCTCGCCTCGCTGGAGAAGCCCGAGGAGGTCTACAAGGTCGGCCTGAACACGACCAGGTTCCTGCTCGCGCTCGGCGACCTCATCATCGGCTGGCTGCTGCAGCGCCAGGCGGAGGTCGCGCTGGAGAAGCTGTCCGGCGGCGAGGACCCGTTCTACCTCGGCAAGGTCGCCGCGGCCTCGTTCTTCGCCAAGACCGTGCTGCCCCGCCTGGCCGCCGAGCGCCGCAGCCTCGACTCCACCGGCCAGGAGCTGATGGAGCTGCCCGAGGCCGCCTTCTGACCCCCTTCATCCCCGTCTCCTGGCTGTGTCCTGCGCGGGCGCAGCCAGGAGCGGTGGCACTCGTCGCCCGGCTGAGCGCGGGCAGGGCCGGGCGCTCTCTGTCACCTCTGGCGTGATATCGACGGGTGCGCTGTGCCTTACCCGGGTATGACCGTGGCGGTACGCGTCTTTTCCCTGGAGGTCGTCATGGGTGTCGGGGTAAGCATCTTCTTCCTCACGCTTGGCGCCATCCTGAGGTTCGCGATCGAGCCCGACGTCTTCGGCCAGAGCGTGCACATGGACGTCATCGGCCTCATTTTCATGATCGTCGGCGGCGCCGGGATCGTGCTGAGCATCGTGCTGGCCCCTCGCCGGGGCAGCACGTCCGAAGGCCGGCTGATGCACCGCGAGAACCACCCGCCGGAGGTCTGAGACCCCCGGAGGCCGCTCAGAGGCTGAGCTGGACGGCGGCGCGCGAGGCCACGATCGGCTTGATGTGCCCGGCGATGATCGCCTGGTGCTCGGGGTGGTCGCGGTAGACGAGGTAGTCGTCGGTGCTGTCGAAGTCCGCCACTATCGCGAAGTCGTAGTTGCCCTGGTTGATGCCGGCGTCCCGGCCGTACGTGTACGACTTGATCTCCGGGATCAGGCCCGGCAGCGTCTTCAGAGCCTCGGGCACCGCGGCCTTCTGCTCGTCGATCGCGTCGTCGCTCCAGGTGAACAGCACGATGTGGCGAATCATGAAAGCCACTGTATCTGGAGGGGCCTCAGGCGACTCTGAGGTCGGTGGGTGCGGGTGTCCCCGCCGTACGGCGGTCGCCGGGAGAGGGGTCCTCCCGGCGGCCGTCGTACCGGTGTCAGCTCCAGGCGAGCATCCTGATGGGGTCCTCCAGCATCGCGCCCACGTCGCGCAGGAACAGCGAGCCCAGCTCACCGTCCACGATGCGGTGGTCGAACGACAGCGACAGCGTCGCCACCTTGCGCACCGCCAGCGCGCCGTCCACCACCCACGGCATGTCCCTGACCTGGCCGAAGGCGAGGATCGCGGCCTCGCCGGGGTTGATGATCGGGGTGCCGCCGTCGACGCCGAAGACGCCGACGTTCGTGATCGTGAACGTGCCGCCCGCCATCTCCGCGGGCTGCGTGCGGCCCGCCCTGGCCGTCTCCGTCAGCTCCGCGAGCCGCGCGGCCAGCTCGGGCAGCGACAGCTCGTGCGCGTCCTTGACGTTCGGCACCACCAGGCCGCGCGGGGTGGCGGCGGCGATCCCCAGGTTCACGTAGTGCTTGACCACGATCTCCTGGGCGTCCTCGTCCCACGATGAGTTGATCATCGGGTGCCTGCCGATCGCCGTCAGCACCGCCCTGGCCACCAGCAGCAGCGGCGACACCTTGACCTGCGCGAACTCCGGCAGCTCGCGCAGGCGGCGCACGGCGTCCATGGTGGCCGTCATGTCCACCTGGAGGAACTCGGTGGCGTGCGGGGCGGTGAAGGCGCTGGTCACCATGGCCTGGGCGGTCATCTTGCGCACGCCCTTGATCGGGATGCGTTCCTCGCGCTCCTGGGGGGCCCTCACCGCCGCGACCGGCTGCTGCCGCTGCTGCGCCCGTGCCGCCGCGGCCTGGACGTCCTCGCGGGTGATCGTGCCCTGGGGGCCCGTGCCCGTCACCGTGGCGAGATCGACGCCGAGGTCCTTGGCGAGCTTGCGTACGGGGGGCTTGGCCAGCGGCCGCGCCTGACCGGGAGCCGCAGCGGGACCTGCGGCGGGAGCGGGCGCAGGGGCGGGTGCGGGGGCGGGCGGCCTGGTCGCGGTGGGCGGCGGCGGGCTGGAGAGCGGGGCGTCCAGGCCCACGCGGTCCGGGTTGGCCAGCGGGTTCGTGGGCCGGCCCGGCGCGGCCTGCTTGCGCGGGCGGCGCTTGGTCGCGCCGGTCTTCACGCCGTAGCCGACCAGGACCGCCTGGCGCTCCTCCTTGGGTGCGGGGCTGCCGTGCACGCCCGGCTCCACCGCGCCCTCGGCGGGCGGCTGCGGCACCATGTCGTCGGCAGGCGCCTCGGGAGCCGCCGCGGGTGCCCCGTCCTCGCCCGCGGTGTCCACCGCGATGATCGGGACGCCCACGTCGACCGTCTCGCCCTCGCCCGCCATGAGCCCGGCCACCACGCCGTCCCAGGGGATCGGCAGCTCGACGATGGACTTCGCCGTCTCGATCTCCACCACGATCTGGTTGACCTTGACCTCGTCGCCGGGCTTGACGTGCCAGCGGACGATCTCCGCCTCCGTCAGGCCCTCGCCGACGTCGGGCAGCTTGAACTCGCGTCGCATCGCAACCCCCTCAGTACCCGAAGGTCCGGTCGACGGCGTCGAGCACGCGGTCCAGGTCGGGCAGGTAGTGCTCCTCCAGCTTCGAGGGCGGATAGGGGGTCGAGAAGCCGCCGACGCGCAGCACGGGCGACTCCAGGTGGTAGAAGCACTGCTCGGTGATCCTGGCGGCCAGCTCGGCGCCGAAGCCGCTGTTGACGGGCGCCTCGTGCACGACCACGACCCGGCCGGTACGCCGCGCCGACTCCATGACGACCGGCTCGTCCAGCGGGTTGAGCGAGCGCAGGTCGATGACCTCCAGCGAGCGCCCGTCGTCCTCGGCCGCAGCGGCGGCCTCCAGGCAGGTCTTCACCATGGGGCCGTAGGCCAGCAGCGTCGCGTCGGAGCCGGGGCGTACGACCCTGGCGGCGTGCAGCGGCGGCCACCAGTCGGTGGAGGAGGTGTCGATCTCGGCCTTCTCCCAGTAGCGCCGCTTGGGCTCGAAGAAGATCACCGGGTCGTCGCTGCGGATGGCCTGCTGGATCATCGTGTACGCGTCGGCGGGGTTGGAGCAGGCCACCACGCGCAGCCCTGCGGTGTGCGTGAAGTACGCCTCGGGCGACTCGCTGTGGTGCTCGACCGCGCCGATGCCGCCGCCGCAGGGGATGCGGACGACGACGGGCAGCTTGATCGCGCCGAGCGAGCGCATCGGCATCTTGGCGAGCTGGGTGATGATCTGGTCGGCGGCGGGGAAGACGAACCCGTCGAACTGGATCTCGCACACCGGCCGGTAGCCGCGCAGCGCCAGGCCGATCGCGGTGCCGATGATGCCGGACTCGGCGAGCGGGGTGTCGATGACACGGTCTTCGCCGAAGTCCTTCTGCAGCCCGTCGGTGACCCGGAACACGCCGCCCAGCTTGCCGACGTCCTCGCCCATGATGAGGACCTTGGGATCGTCCTCCATGGCCTTGCGCATGCCCTCGTTGAGCGCCTTGGACAGGCTGAGTACGGTCACGACGCCTCCTTCGCCCAGAACCGGCCGCCCAGTTCGCCTCGCTCAGTCACGGAACCCCTCCAAGTACGCGGCGAACTGGGCGCGCTCCTGGTCGATCAGGGCGTGGGGCTCGCTGTAGACGTGGTCGAAGATGGCCAGCGGCTCGGGGTCGGGCATGGCCAGGCACCGCCTGCGCAGGTCGGCGCCGAGCTGGTCGGCCTCGGCCTCGACCGAGTCGAAGAACGCCTGGTCGGCCTGCTCGGTCTTGAACAGGTACGACTTGACCCGCTCGATCGGGTCCTTGAGCTTCCACGCCTCCAGCTCGCTGGCGACCCGGTAGCGGGTGGGGTCGTCGGTGGTGGTGTGGGCGCCCATCCGGTAGGTGAACGCCTCGATCAGCGTCGGACCCTGGCCGGTACGCGCCGCCTCCAGCGCCTTGCGCGTCACGGCGAGGCAGGCGAAGACGTCGTTGCCGTCCACCCGGACGCCGGGGAAGCCGAAGCCGGATGCCCGCCGGTAGAGGGGGATGCGGGTCTGCTTCTCCAGCGGCTCGGAGATGGCCCACTGGTTGTTCTGGCAGAAGAAGACGATCGGCGCGTTGAACACGCTCGCCCAGATGAACGACTCGTTGACGTCGCCCTGGGAGGTGGCGCCGTCGCCGAAGTAGACCATGGTGGCGGCGCTGGCGTCGTCGCGCTGGATGCCCATGGCGTAGCCGACCGCGTGGAGGGTCTGGCTGCCGATGACGATCGTGTAGAGGTGGAAGTTGTGCTCCTTGGGGTCCCACCCGCCGTGGTTGACCCCTCTGAACAGGCCGAGCAGCTTCACCGGGTCGACGCCGCGGCACCAGGCCACGCCGTGCTCACGGTAGGTGGGGAAGGCCATGTCGGAGTCGGTCAGCGCGCGCCCCGAACCGATCTGCGCGGCCTCCTGGCCGAGCAGCGAGGCCCAGATGCCGAGCTCGCCCTGGCGTTGCAGGGCGACGGCCTCCAGGTCGATGCGCCGGACCAGCACCAGGTCGCGGTAGAGCGACCGGACCTCCTCGGAGGTCAGATCGATGTCGTAGTCGGGATGCTCGACCCGCTCTCCCTCGGGGGTGAGCAACTGGACGAGCTCAGGAGGTGCGTCAGCACCACGAGAGGCGTCTTGTGTCACGTGCCACTCCTGTGGTCGGGGCCGGTCCGGGGTGGGGTTGCCACCTTAGGCCAGCCTTCGTAGCGCCGAACCGGGAGGTGGAGGTTCGTACGCTTTTGGGGCCATCGTGGCAGACATCACAGCCCTGCGCGCAAGCCCCTCGTCCTCCCCGTTCCCGTTGTGTCGGCAGGCACACGCGCCGGTAGGCTGTGCTTCCCATCCACCCACCGCTCCCAGGAGGAACGCAGTGGCCCGCGTCATCGTGGACGTCATGCTGAAGCCCGAGATCCTCGATCCGCAGGGCCAGGCGATCGCCAGGGCGCTGCCCAGGCTCGGCTTCTCCGGCGTCTCCGCCGTCCGCCAGGGCAAGCGCTTCGAGCTGGAGATCGAAGGCCCGGCCGACGAGGCGGCGCTCGCCGAAGTGCGCAAGATGGCTGAGACGTTGCTCGCCAACACCGTGATCGAGGACTACGTCGTCCGGGTTGAGGGGTAGAAGGCACATTTGGGGGCTGGATTTCCCCTGGGGTGGTTAAAGCCGGGTTCGGGCGTGCCACAATCCCACGGGCTTGCCAACAGTAAATAACAACAACGTGATTTTGCGGTTAGCCCCGTTTTCTCAGGGAAACCTACTCCAGGTGACATTCCGGAGCCCGGAGGAGTCCGGTGGATATTGAGTTCTCGTTGGCACTGCCTCGGGATGCGATCGGCATACCGATGGTCAGGCGAGTGCTAGGCGACGCCATGCGTTCACTCAACGTGAGCGAGACGTGCATCGCCGACATGCTGCTCGCCGTCTCCGAGGCGTGCTCCAACGCGGTCCGGCACGGAGGGCCGGCCAACCGCTACGAGGTGACGGCGGCGATCGGTGCCGGCCACTGCGACGTACGCGTGGCCGACAACGGTGACGGGGTGCCGACGATGCCTCCGCACTTCCCTCCTCCCGACACCGAGAACGGCCGCGGCCTGCTGATCATGCGTTCGGTCGTCGATGAGATCTCGTTCGGCGTCACGCCGGGCCGTGGCACCACGGTCCACCTGCGCAAGAACCTCTCCTGGGACGACGACGACGCCGAGGCGCGTCCCCGGGAGCTCGCCGCCGTGTGACCCGCTCCACCTGCGCGTACGTCCCGCGTCCGAGCCGATGCCGACCACCGGAGCGCACCCGATAACCTGGTGATACCGCCGAACCGCCCCGATGGGACGGTGGCGTGCGCATTCCTCCGGAGGGGACGACTGTCATGAGCGCTGCCCGTGTGGGCGTTGTCACGTTTCCCGGCACTCTCGACGATCAGGACGCAGCCAGAGCCGTGCGCCTCGTGGGCGCGGAGGCGGTCCCGCTGTGGCACGCCGACCACGACCTGAAGGGAGTCGACGCGGTCTTCCTGCCCGGCGGCTTCTCCTACGGCGACTACCTGCGCTGCGGCGCCATCTCCCGGTTCGCGCCGATCATGGACGAGCTGGTGCCCGCCGCCAAGGCGGGCCTGCCGGTCATCGGCACCTGCAACGGCTTCCAGATCCTCTGCGAGGCGCACCTGCTGCCCGGCGCGCTCACCCGCAACGCCTCGCTCCACTACGTCTGCCGTGACCAGCGGCTCAGGGTCGAGCAGACCGAGACGGCGTGGACCAACAACTTCGCGCAGGGCCAGGAGATCGTGCTGCCGATCAAGCACGGCGAGGGCCGCTACGTCGCCTCCGACGACACGCTGGCCGCGCTGGAGTCGGGCGGGCACGTGGTCTTCCGCTACATCGGCAACCCCAACGGCTCGCTCAACGACATCGCCGGCATCCGCAACGAGGCCGGCAACATCGTCGGGCTCATGCCGCACCCCGAGCACGCCGTCGAGGAGCTGGTCGGCGCCCCGAGCACCGACGGCCTCGGCATCTTCACCTCCATCCTGAAGAACCTGGTGAACGCATGACTGACACCGTGCAGCGCGCGGCGCAGACCCCCGACGAGCCGATGCCCTTCGCCGAGCTGGGCATGAAGCAGGACGAGTACGACCGGGTCAAAGAGATCCTGGGCCGCCGCCCCACCGGCTCGGAGCTGGCCATCTACAGCGTCATGTGGTCCGAGCACTGCTCGTACAAGTCGTCCAAGGTCCATCTCAAGCAGTTCGCCACCAAGGCGCCGAAGTCCGACGCGCTGCTGGTGGGCATGGGTGAGAACGCCGGCGTGGTCGACATCGGCGACGGCTGGGCGGCCACGTTCAAGATCGAGTCGCACAATCACCCGTCCTACGTCGAGCCGCACCAGGGCGCGGCCACCGGCGTCGGCGGCATCGTGCGCGACATCATGTCGATGGGCGCGCGCCCGATCGCGGTCATGGACGCGCTGCGCTTCGGCGGCGCCGACGCCCCCGACACCCGGCGGGTGCTGCCCGGCGTGGTCGAGGGCATCAGCAGCTACGGCAACTGCCTCGGGCTGCCCAACATCGGCGGCGAGGTCGCCTTCGACCCCTGCTACATCGGCAACCCGCTGGTCAACGCGCTGTGCGTGGGCCTGCTCCGTAAGGACCAGATCAAACTCGCCACCGCCCCCGGGCCGGGCAACAAGGTCGTGCTGTTCGGCGCGGCCACCGGCCCCGACGGCATCGGCGGCGCGTCGGTGCTGGCCAGCGCCACGTTCGAGGACGAGTCGCAGGCCAAGCGGCCCGCCGTGCAGGTCGGCGACCCGTTCATGGAGAAGCTGCTCATCGAGTGCTGCCTGGAGCTGTACGCCGCCGACGTCGTGGTCGGCATCCAGGACCTCGGCGCGGCCGGCGTCTCCTGCGCCACCACCGAGCTGGCCGCCAAGGGCACCGGCGGCATGACCGTCGACCTCAACCTCGTCCCGCTCCGCGACCCTTCGCTCAGGCCCGAGGAGATCCTCATGAGCGAGTCGCAGGAGCGCATGATGGCCGTGGTCCGGCCCGACGACATCCCGGCGTTCATGGCGATCTGCGCCAAGTGGGACGTCCCGGCCACCGTCATCGGCGAGGTCACCGACACCGGCAGGCTCGTCATGACCTGGAACGGCGAGGTCATCGTCGACATCCCGCCGGGCACCGCGGCCGACGACGGGCCGGTCTACGAGCGGCCGTTCCACGAGCCCGCCGGGCAGGCGGCGCTCAACGCCGACACCCCCGACCGGCTCCCGCGCCCGACCGACCTGCGGCACACGCTGCTGCAGCTCCTCGGCTCGCCGAACCTCGCCTCCAAGGCGTGGGTGACCGACCAGTACGACCGCTACGTGCGCTCCAACACCGTGCTGGCCCAGCCGGCCGACGCGGGCATGCTGCGCATCTCCGAGGCCATCGCGGGCGCCGAGCCGACCACCCGGGGCATCGCGCTGTCCACCGACGGCAACGGCCGCTACGCCAAGCTCGACCCGTACGCGGGGGCGCAGCTCGCGCTGGCCGAGGCGTACCGCAACGTCGCCGTCACCGGCGCGAAGCCGCTCGCCGTCACCAACTGCCTCAACTTCGGCTCTCCCGAGGACCCCGAGGTCATGTGGCAGTTCGCCGAGGCCGTGCGCGGGCTCGCCGACGCCTGCAAGACCCTGGGCGTGCCGGTGACCGGCGGCAACGTCTCCTTCTACAACCAGACCGGCTCGACCGCCATCCACCCGACGCCGGTGGTGGGCGTGCTCGGCGTCATCGACGACGTCGCCAAGCGGGTGCCCACCGGGTTCGTAGCGGAGGGGCTGCGGGTCGTGCTGCTGGGCGACACCCACGAGGAGTTCGGCGGCTCGGAGTGGGCCCACGTCGTCCACGGCCACCTGGGCGGGCTGCCGCCGCAGGCCGACCTGGAGGCCGAGGAGGCGCTCGGCACCGTGCTCGTCGAGGCGGCGCGGCGCGGGCTGCTCGAAGGCTCCCACGACCTGTCCGACGGCGGTCTGGCCATCGCGCTCGCCGAGTCGTGCCTGGCCAAGGGCATCGGCGCGACCGTCGAGCTGACCGGCGACCCGTTCACCGACCTGTTCAGCGAGTCGGCGGCGCGGGCGCTGGTCGTGGTGCGGCCCGAGGCGTACGACGAGCTGGCCTCCCTGTGCGGCCGGCACGACGTGCCCTGCTACGGGCTCGGCGAGACCGGCGGCTCGTCGCTGGTCGTCAAGGACGTGTTCGAGGTGCCGGTCGAGGAGCTGCGGGAGACGCACACCGCGACGCTTCCCGCGCTGTTCGGCTGACGCGACGACTTTTCTGAGGGCCGGTACGGATATCCGTACCGGCCCTTTTCATCTGCCGGTGCTTTTCCGGGTGAGTAAAACGACGCAGTAGCGGCAGCGGGTGCGCGTGGATAATCGGTCTGTGTCGACCCCCGATCCGGCGTCCTATCTCCCACCGGCCACCCAGCCCGTACGCGGCGTGGTCTGGGGCATCCACCTGGCGCTGCCCATGCTCGGCCTCTGGCTGCTGCTGGCCAACGACCACCTCAACATCCCGTGGCAGCACAACCCGAGCCACTTCTGGCTGATCATCCTGATCGCCGGCGTCAACCTCGTGCTCGGCGTGCTCATCAGCGAGGCGTCGCGGCGGCGCAGCGACGCCCGGCTGTTCCTGGTGTCCATGGTGTTCATCACCAACGCCGGCTTCTTCTTCCTGCACGGCCTGGCCACCCCCAAGGTGATCCTGCCGGCCGGCTCGGTCGGCTTCGACGCGGGACAGCAGCTCGGGCTGTCGATCGCGGCGGTGTTCGCGTTCGTCTCCGCGCTGCCGCTGGGCGAGCGGGTCGCTGCGGCAGTGCTGTCGTGGCAGCACTTCGTCCGGGGCGCGCTGCTCGGCGTCATGGCGCTGTGGGGCGTGGTGTCGCTGGTGCCCGGCCTGACCGCGGTGAGCGAGCCGCCCGAGGTCTCGCCGATCGGCTGGCTGACGTGGGGGTCGGTGCCGGGCCTGCTGCTGTACTCGGCCTCGGCGGTGATGATGTTCCTGCTGCACCGGCGGCGCCCGTCGGCGATGCTGGTCAGCCTGATCACCGCGTACGCGCTGCTCGCCGAGTCGATGGTGGCCGGGATGTCGCAGCTCAACTGGCACCTGTCGTGGTGGGAGTGGCACCTGCTGCTGACGCTGGCGTTCGGGTTCGTGGCCTACAGCGCCTACCTGCAGTTCCGGCGCGAGGGGTCGAGCGCGGGGCTGTTCGACTCGGTGGCGCTGTCGGAGACCGTGGCCCGCATCAGGCGCGACTACGACCGGGCGCTGGAGGAGCTGGTCGAGCACGTGCGCAAGGGCGAGCCGCTGGCGGCGGCCCGGCTGTCGGGCAAGTTCCGGCTCAACGAGGGCCAGGCCGCCGTGCTCGACCGGGCCGGGCGGGCGCTGGCGGAGGAGCGCGAGCTGTCGGAGCGGCTGTCGGCGCTGGTGGACGTGAGCGTCAAGACGCGGGTCGGTCTGCCCGAGGACGAGCTGCTGACGGCCTCGCTCGAGCGGGTGCGGCAGGCGTACGGTGATGTGAAGATCGCGCTGGTGTCCGACGGCAAGACGCAGATCGGCTCGCGCGAGTACGTGTTCGCGGGCGACGACCCGATCAGGCGCGACGGGCTGCTGGCCTTCCCGCTGACCGTCAAGGGCCACCTGGCGGGCGTGCTGGAGGTGCCGATCGGGCGTACCAGCCAGGACGAGGCGCTGGCCGCGACCCTGGCCGGGCAGCTGTCGATCTCGCTGGAGAACGCCCGGCTCTACCGTGAGCTGCACACGCTGTTCCACCAGTACATGTCGCCGGACGTGGCGCATGCGCTGCTCGCCGACCCGGCGCAGGCGGAGCTGGGCGGCGAGGTGAAGGAGCTGACCGCGCTCTTCGCCGACCTCAAGGGCTTCACGACGTTCTCGGAGAAGGTGACTCCGGGCGAGATCGTCGACATGCTCAACCGCTACCACACGGTCGCCGTGCCCTGCATTCTCCGCAACGGCGGCACGATCGTGCAGTTCGTGGGAGACGCGCTGCTCGCGCTGTTCAACGCGCCGGCCACGCAGCCGGGGCACGCGCGGGCGGCCTGCAAGGCGGCGCTGGAGATGCAGCGGGCCGCCGCCGAGGTGGCCGAGGAGATGGCCTGGCAGCGCTCCGACGGCGTGGAGTGGCCGACGTTCCGGGTGGGCGTCAACACCGGGCCCGCGCTGGTGGGCAACATCGGCAGCCCCGAGCTGCGCGGCTTCAACGCGATGGGCGACTGCGTGAACGTGGCGGCCCGGCTGCAGGCGATCGCCGAGCCCGGCACGGTGGTGATCGGCGAGGCGACGTACCGGCAGCTCGGAGATGACGTCTCGGTGAACTCTTTGGGCGCGCTCAGCCTGAAGGGCAAGGAAGAGCCGGTGACCGCGTACGTGCTGAAGGGCCTCGACTAGAAGATCGACATAGATGCGGGGTCCGCTTGCCGCCATAATCGGCGCATGGCCCCCGAACCTGGCGAATTCCTCACCCTGCTGACCGACGAGGAGGTCGCGTCGCTCAAAGCGGCCGGCCGCCAGCGGCGGTGGGATCGCGGCACGACGATCATGACCGAGGGCGACACGTCCGACTGGGTCCTCGTGCTGCTGGACGGCCGGGTGAAGTGCTCGTCGCACACCAGCGCCGGCACGGAGGTGGTGCTGGCCGTGCGCGGCCCAGGCGCGCTCATCGGGGAACTGTCGGCCATCGACGGCTCGCCCCGCTCGACCACGGTCACCGCGCTCGAACCGATCTCCGGCATCGTCGTCCGCGACTTCGTCTCGTTCCTGGAGTCCCACGGCCGCGTCGCGGTGCTGCTCATGCAGCAGATCAGCGCCAAGCTGCGCGACTCCGACAGAAAGCGCATCGAGTACGGCGCCTTCGACACCACCGGCAGGGTCGCCACCCGGCTGATCGAGCTGGCCGAGCGGTACGGCGAGAAGACCGCCGAGGGCGTGCGGGTGGCGCTGCCGCTCTCGCAGGACGAGCTGGCCGGCTGGACCGGCGCCTCCCGCGAGGCCGTCAGCAAGGCGCTGCGCGCGCTGCGCGACCGGGGGCTGATCGAGACCGGCAGGCGGCGGGTGGTCATCCACGACCTGGAGGGTCTGCGCAAGCGCGCCAGATGATGACATTCCACGACGTACGACGTACGTCATAGTGGAAATCATGGTCGCGGTCACCTCACCCGACGCCACCCGCATGCGCTACGCCTGGCGGGTCTGCGCGGTCACCAGCCTGGGCCTGGTCCTCATCGGCATCGCGGGCAGCACGCTGAACGTGGCGCTGCCCGCCGTCGTGCGGCACTTCCAGGCGGGCCCGCTGGAGTCCGGCTGGATCCTGCTGTCGTTCCTGCTGGTCAACACCGCGAGCCTGGTGTTCTTCGGCCGGGTGGCCGACCTGCTGGGCAGGCGCGAGGTCTACCTGACGGGGTTCGCGCTGTTCACGCTGGCCTCGCTGCTCGCCGGGCTGTCGCCGTCCGTGGGCTTCCTCATCGCGATGCGCGTGTTACAGGCGGTCGGCGCGGCCATGATCCTGGCGAACGGCACGGTGATCATCACCGACGCGTTCCCGCCCGAGCGGCTCAGCCAGGGCATGGGCGTCTACATCGGCACGATGTCGGTCGCTCAGCTCGCCGGGCCGACCGTAGGCGGCCTCATCGCGGAGACGGCCGGCTGGCAGTGGATCTTCTGGGTGAACGTGCCCGCCGGGCTGCTCGCGCTCGGCGTCGGCGCGGCGGTCCTGCGCAGGATGCCCCGGCGGCCCAGGCAGCCGGTGGACGCGCTGGGCAACGTGCTGGTGTTCGCCGCGTTGTCGGCACTGCTGCTGGCGCTGTCGGAGGCGGGCTCGCGGGGTGTCTCCAGCCCGGTCGTGCTCGCGGGGGCGGCGGCGTTCGCCGTGCTGGTGCCGCTGATCGTGTGGGCCGCGCGGCGGTCGGAGAACCCGGTGCTCGACCTGCGGCTGTTCGGCGGGCGGCTGCTGGCGTGCGCGAACCTGGCCTCGTTCTGCAACGCGCTGGCCCGCTCGGCGCTGATCCTGGTCGTCGCGCTGTACTTCCAGGCGGCGCGGGGCGTGGACGCGTTCGAGGCGGGGCTGAGCGTGCTGCCCGTGCCGGTGGGGATCGGGCTGGCCTCGCCGATCGTGGGCATGCTGGGGCGGAAGGTGTCGCCGTACGCGCTGTCCGTCGGCGGCGCACTGCTGAGCGCGGCCGGGCTGGGCACGCTGGCGCTGACGGCCGGCGCGCGCACGCCGTACTGGGTGATCGGGATCGGGCTGTTCGTGGCCGGCTGCGGCAGCGGAACGTTCCTGACCGGCAACACCACCCAGGTGATGAGCGAGCTGCCGGCCGGCAGCCTGGGCGTGGTGAACGGGCTGCGGGTG
This sequence comes from Nonomuraea sp. NPDC052634, assembly GCF_040678535.1. Classification (NCBI taxonomy): domain Bacteria; kingdom Bacillati; phylum Actinomycetota; class Actinomycetes; order Streptosporangiales; family Streptosporangiaceae; genus Nonomuraea; species Nonomuraea sp. NPDC052634. The sequence goes on from NZ_JBFATY010000005.1 coordinate 25,860, forward strand.
ATGGTGATGAACGTCGGCATCGTGCTCAGCGTCGGCCTGTCGCTCAGCGTGCTGACCTCGTCGGTGGGGCCCGAGCTGCGCGCCCAGGTGTACGCGGGCACGCTGTCGGCGCTCTCGCCGGTGGCCGTGGGACAGCTCATGGACGGCTTCCAGCGGGCGTACGCGGTGCTGGCCGCCGTGGCCCTGGCGGGGGCCGTGCTCGCTGTCCTGGCACGGCCTCAGAGCGCGGCGGCCAGCCGCGCCTCCACCTCGCGGTAGCGGGCGACCGGGATGAGGTGCACCCCGGCGAACGCCCCGCTCTCGCGCAGCGCCAGCACCTGCTCGCACGCGGCCTCGACCCCCGCCATCCGGTCGGCCGCCACCGCGCTCACAAGCTCGTCGGGGATGGCGATCTCGGGGATGGCGGCGGCCAGGGTGCGGGCGTGCCGCTCGCTGGCCAGCACCATCACGCCCGCGTAGACCGGCAGATCGACGGGGTGCTCATCGCGCCAGCGGAGCTGGGCCTCCACCGAGAAGCTGACCTGCGAGAACAGGAAGTCGGCTGTGCGCTTCCAGGCCGGCAGCGGGCGCAGCGCCGCCCCCGCGCCCACCTGGAAGCCGGGCGAGAACTCCCGCGCCTCCTCGATCATCGAGCGCACGGTGAGATCGCTCGTACGGTTGCCGCTCGCGGGCTTGTCGCCGTAGACGAACAGGAAGCGCTCGACGCCGTACGCGGCGGCCGTCAGCAGGTCGCGGCGGAACCCGAGGAGGTTGCGGTCGCGCGAGTTGAGGCAGGCGATGCCGCGCCCGCCCATCGCCTCGACCTCGTGCGCCACGGCCACGCTGGAGACGGTGGCACGGCCGATGTGGTTGTCGGGGATGAGGAAGGCGTGGGCGATCGTGCTCAGCGTGCCGATCTGATGCCTGACGTGCTTCAGATCGGGGCGGGTCGGCGGTTCGATCTCACAGATCAGCTCGAAGGCCATGATCGGGACTCTAACGTCTGGCCGCCAGCGCCTCTATGCCGCTGATGACGAGGTCGACGCCGAAGGTGTCGTACAGGCGGGCGTCGAGCGGGGTCACCAGGAGGTGGGCCATCTCGACCAGGTGGGGGTAGGCGTCGGCGTTCAGCGCCTGCAGCCCGGCCCGCTTGGTCCTGCCGATCTCCTCCACCTCTTCTGGCGTGCGGCCCGCGCGGTGGCGCACGGGCGCGCCGGCGAAGGAGATGGCCGAGTCCAGCAGGTATTTGGTGATGAGGCAGCTCTCCTCGACGCCGAAGCCGGCCAGCCGGGTCAGCCGCAGCGCCGCCTCCCAGACGGTCAGGAAGCTCGGCACCGTGATGGGGTCGATCTGCTCCAGGATGGTCTTCGCGCACGGGTAGGAGCGCAGGGTCCTGACCAGGCCGAGGATGAGCTCGCGGAGCTGCTCCTGCCAGGGCCGCTCGTCGGCCTCCTTGGGGGCGAAGCCGCCGATCAGGTGGTCGGCCATGCCGATGAGCAGCTGCTCTTTGTTCTTGTAGTGCCAGTAGAGGGCCATCGGGGTGACGCCCAGGTCGGCGGCGAGGCGCCGGATGGTCACGGCCTCGATGCCCTCGGCGTCGCCGATCTGCAGCGCCCGCTCCGCGATCGCCTGCGCGGTCAGCTTTCCCATCACGGTTGACAACTATACGGCGTACAAGTTACCTATACGCCGTACAAGTACGGTGTATAGGAGGATTTATCGTGAAGTGGTGGGCGCTGGCCGCCGTGACGCTGGGCGGCTTCATGACCTTCCTGGACAACAACGTGGGCAACGTCGCGTTGCCCACCATCCAGCGGGACTTAGAGCTGACGATCTCGGGGCTCGAATGGATCGTGAGCTCGTACGTCCTGGTGTTCGCCGGGCTCATGCTGGCCGGCGGGCGGCTCGCGGACGTGCTCGGCGCCCGCCGGGTCTTCCTCACCGGGCTGGCGATCTTCACGCTGGCCTCGCTGGTGGCCGGGCTCGCCGTCTCCGGCGGAATGCTCATCGCCGCCCGCGCCGCGCAGGGCGCCGGCGCGGCCCTGCTCGCGCCGGCCACGCTCACGCTGATCCGGCAGACCTTCACCGACCCCGGCGAGCGCGCCAAGGCGGTGGGCATCTGGGGCGCGGCGATGCCGCTGTCCATGGCGATCGGGCCCGCCGCGGGCGGATTCATCAGCGAGCACCTGCACTGGAGCTGGATCTACCTGATCAACGTGCCCATCGGCGTGGTGACGGCCGCGCTCGCGCTGTGGGCGATCGCGCCGGCCGGTGACCGGGTGCGGCACAGCCTCGACCTGCCCGGCCTGGTCACCTCCGCACTCGCGCTGTTCGCTTTGACGTACGCGCTCATCGAGGGCGAAAGCGCCGGCTGGACTTCGGCCCCGATCCTGGCCTGCCTCGGCCTGGCCGTGCTCGCGTCGGCGGCGTTCCTCCTGGCCGAGCGGCGGGCGGCCGAGCCGATGATCGTGATGTCGCTGTTCCGCTCGCGGGTGTTCTCCGGCGGCCTGCTCATCACCGGCGTCTGGACGTTCGGCGTGTTCGGCGTCTACTTCTTCAGCGCCCTGTGGCTGCAGAACGTGCTCGGCTTCTCCCCCACCGCCGCGGGCGCGTCGTTCGTGCCGATGGCGGTGGTGATGGGCGTGCTGTCGGTGCTGTCACAGCGGATCGCGGCGCGCTTCGGCGTCGCGCGCACGGTCGCGCTCGGCATGACGTTCATGGCGGTCGCGATCTTCATGCTCTCCCGCGTCGGCGCGGGCGCCGGCTACGCCGACGTGGCCCCCTGGTTCATCCTGTACGGCCTCGGCGGCGGCCTGCTCGTCCCCCTGACGGCCGCCATCCTCGACGGCATGCCCGGCGAGCGCGCCGGCATCGCCTCCGGCGCGCTCAACGTCTTCCGCCAGGTCTTCGGGCTGCTCGGCATCACCGTGCTCGGCGCGATCCTGAACGCCAGGCAGGGCGCGAGCGGACTGCCGCCGGTCGCCGCCTTCCTCGACGGCTACCGGTTCACGCTGGTCATCGCGGCCGTGGTGGTGCTGACCGGTGTACCGATCGCGCTCTACGCGCTGCGGCGCGACCGGTCCGCCACCGGCGACGCTCAGGCGGCGGCCCCCGTGGCCGTCGGGTCCTCGAACTGAGTGCGGTACAGCTCCTCGTAGCGGCCGCCCGCCGCCAGCAGCTCGGCGTGCGTGCCGCGCTCGACCACCCGCCCGTCCTCGATCACCAGGATCAGGTCGGCCGCCCGCACCGTGGACAGCCGATGCGCGATCACCACGGCGGTCCTGCCCTCGAGCGCCTCGCCGAGCACCGCCTGCACCGCCGCCTCCGACGTCGAGTCCAGCGCGGCCGTCGCCTCGTCCAGGATCACCACGCGCGGCCTGGCCAGCAGCAGCCGGGCGATCGTGAGCCGCTGCCGCTCGCCGCCCGACAGCCGGTAGCCGCGCTCGCCCACCACCGTGTCCAGCCCGTCCGGCAGCGACCTGATGAGCTGGGCGAGGCGGGCGCGGGTGAGCGCGTCCCACAGCTCCTCCTCGCTCGCCTCCGGCCTGGCCAGCAGCAGGTTGGCGCGGATGGTGTCGTGGAACAGGTGGCCGTCCTGGGTGACCATGCCGAGCGTGTCGCGGATGGAGTCGGCGGTCAGGTCGCGTACGTCCACGCCGCCGATCCGCACCGCGCCCGAGTCCACGTCGTACAGGCGCGGGAGAAGCTGGGCGATCGTGGACTTGCCCGCCCCCGATGAGCCGACCAGGGCCACCATCTGCCCGGGTTCGGCGCGGAACGACACCCCGTGCAGCACCTCTTCGCCGCCGCGCGTGTCGAGCACGGCCACCTCCTCAAGCGAGGCAAGCGAGACCTTGTCGGCCGAGGGATAGGAGAAGCGCACGTCCTCGAACTCCACCGAGACCGGGCCCTCGGGCACCTCGCGGGCGCCCGGCCGCTCCTGGATGAGCGGCTTGAGGTCGAGCACCTCGAAGACGCGCTCGAAGCTGACGACCGCGCTCATGACGTCCACGCGGGCGTTGGCCAGCGCGGTCAGCGGGGCGTACAGGCGGGTGAGGAGCATGGCCATCGACACCAGAGCACCGGGGGCGAGCTGGCCGCGCAGGGCGTAGAAGCCGCCCAGGCCGTACACCAGCGCCAGGGCGAGCGCGGAGACCAGGGTGAGCGCGGTGACGAACGTGGTCTGCGTCATGGCGGTGCGCACGCCGATGTCGCGCACCCTGCGAGCCCTGCGGGCGAACTCGGCCGACTCGTGCGCGGGCCGGCCGAACAGCTTGACCAGCGTCGCGCCCGGCGCGGAGAAGCGCTCGGTCATCTGGTTGCCCATGGCCGCGTTGTGGTCGGCCGCCTCGCGCCGCAGCCGGGCGATCCTGCCGCCCATCCGCCGCGCCGGCAGGATGAACACCGGCAGGAGCAGCAGCGCGAGCAGCGTGATCTGCCACGAGATGCCGATCATCGCGATCAGCGTCAGCACGAGCGTGACGAGGTTGCCCACCACGCTGGAGAGCGTGTCGGTGAAGGCCCGCTGCGCGCCGATCACGTCGTTGTTCAGCCGGCTCACCAGGGCACCGGTGCGGGTCCTGGTGAAGAACGCGATCGGCATCTTCTGTACGTGATCGAAGACGGCCGTACGCAGGTCGAGGATGAGATCCTCGCCGAGCCCCGCCGACAGCCACCGGTTCAGCAGCCCGAGACCGGCCTCCGCGATCGCGATCCCGGCGATCGCCAGCGACACCACGACCACCACGCCGAGCGGCTCGCCCTGGAAGATGGCGTCCACCACCCGGCCCGCGAGCAGCGGGGAGCCCACGGCGAGGCCCGCGAGCACGATGCTGAGCAGCACGAACCACGTGATCTTCGCCCGATGCGGCCGGGCGAAGGCCGCGATGCGCCGGAGCGTCGCCCGCGACAGCTTGCGACGCTCCGGCCGGTTGTTCATCGAGTACAGCTGGTGCCAGGCCGTCATCTCCATGCTCATGGCATGGACGGTAGGACCTCGACTTAACTTGAGGTCAAGCCCCGATCTTCTTGCCCTTGCCGTGCCAGACCACCGCCACCGCCGGGCGCGGCTGGTCGCCGTCCGGCCAGCGGCTGCCCGGGTTCTCCGGCGAGGCGCCGTCGATCTCGCCCGGGTGCTGCACCGCCACGAACACGCTGCGCTGGTCGGAGGAGACCAGCGGGCCGCACGTCTCCGCGCCCACCGGGACGGTCAGGAACTGGCGCAGGTGCCCGCGCTCCTTACCCTTGACCGGCATCACGAACAGGCCGTCGTTGGAGCCCAGCTCGTTGCCGTCCGTGGAGATCCACAGGTTGCCGTCCTTGTCGAACGTCACGTTGTCCGGGCAGGAGATCGGCGAGACCTTGCGCTTGTCGTAACCGGCGAAGTAGGTGTCCGGGTCCTTCGGGTCGCCGCACACCAGCACCAGCGACCAGGCGAAGCGCCGCTCGCCCGCGTCGCCGCGCCGCTCGGTGATCTCCAGCACGTGGCCGTGCTTGTTCGACGGGCGCGGGTTGGCCTCGTCCACCTGGGCCGGGGTGCGGTTGGTGTTATTGGTCAGCGCCACGAACACGCCGCCGGTCACCGGGTTGCGCTCGATGTCCTCGGGGCGGTCCATCTTCGTCGCGCCCACCTTGTCGGCCGCGACCCGCGTGTAGACCAGCACCTCGGCCGCCGACATGCCCTTGACGTACGAGCGGTCGCCCGACACCAGCGGGATCCACTCGCCCGAGCCGTCGAACTCCTTGTCCTTCGGCAGCCTGCCGGAGCCGTCGATCTCCTTCTCCGGGCTGTCGCCGGTGAACTTGGCGACGTACAGGGTGCCCTCGTCGAGCAGCGAGCGGTTGTGCCGGTCGTTGCCCGGGATGTAGCGGTCCTTGGAGACGTACTTGTAGATGTACTCGAAGCGCGAGTCGTCACCCATGTAGACGACCAGGCGGCCGTCACGGGCCAGCGTGGTGGTGGCCGCCTCGTGCTTGAACCGGCCGAGCGCGGTGCGCTTGATCGGCGTGGAGTCGGGGTCGAACGGGTCGATCTCCACGATCCAGCCGAACCTGTTGGCCTCGTTCGGGTGCTTGGCCAGGTCGAAGCGCTCCTCCACCCGGTCGAAGCGGCGGTTGTCCTCGGGGGTGCCCGTCGTGATCGTGTAGCGCTCGATGTACGGCTTCTGCTTCGCGGGGACCTTGTCGCCGTTGACGAAGTACTGGTCGATGTTCTCCTCGGCGGTCAGCACCGTCTTCCACGGCGTGGTGCCGCCCGAGCAGTTGTTGAGCATGCCGATCGGTGTGCGGCCCTTCGGGTCGGCGGCCGTCCTGAGCAGCTCGTGCCCTGCCGCCGGGCCGCTGAAGCGCATCTTCGTCTGGGCCGTGATGCGCCGGTTGTAGCGGCGGCGCCCCTTGGTGACCAGCCTCCACTGGCCGCTGCCGCCGACCCGCTCGATCTCCACCACCGAGCCGCCGTGCGCGGCCAGCGCGATCCTGATCTGCTCCTCCGTGGCCTCGGCGCCGCCCGTGTAGCCGCGGAACATCAGGCTCTCGTCGGTGTACTCGTGGTTCACCCACATCAGCGCCCGGTCGCGGCCCAGCGGGAACACCGTCACGTAGTCGCAGTTGTAGCCGAACTGCTTGGCCTGGGCGTCCGCCGTCTGGTTCTCGAAGTCGAACTCCGGCGCGTCCGGCAGCACCGGGTCGCCCCAGCGCACCACCACCGAGGACTTGTAGCCTTCGGGGACGCGCAGCGCGTCCTCCTTGTTCGGCGGCACCGGGGTGAAGCGCAGGCCGGAGCCGCCGCCGGGACGGCTCGCCGTCTCCGCCGCCGCCCCCGCCGTCGCCGCCTGCCCGTCCGCGTGCGCCGGCGCCGCCCCCGCGATGCCCGCACCCGCGACCAGGGCGCCGAGCGCGCCCGCCCGCAGCACGCCGCGTCGCGACAGGGCCTCCTTCACCACGTCGCCGAAATAGGCGTTGTCCGTGGTGTTGGCGACGTCGTGCGCGCACGCGTTGCCGCAGCGGAACTGACAGGTCAGCGCGGATCGGCCACCTTTGTGCGGGGTCGACAGCAGCGGCAGCAGCCGACGACCTCCCGCGTTGGGGTTCGCCACAGGTCCTCCAGAAAAAGTGCGCAGTTGTACGGCGGGGAGGCTACGGGCGGCGTCGAAACCGGAGGTGAACGAAACTCTCCGTCTCGATGAACGCGTCTCGATGAACGGTTGCCGCGAGACAATGGAGGGGTGCCACCACGCAAGCTCGACCCGGAGAAGCTGAGAGCCGCGCTCGACGGCCAGCTCGTCGCCCTCGACTCGCCCCCGTACGACGGGCCGGCCTCCGCCCTGCCCGACGCGCTCGTCGCCGCCGTGCTCGCCGCCTACGACCGCGGCCTGCGGCCCGAGCGCGACGCCGCCAGGCTGGCCGTGCGGTACCTGCTGGACAAGCTCGCCGCCGCCGCGCCCGGCCGCACCGTCGAGGTCCGCGTGCCGCCGTACGCCGCCGTCCAGGCCATCGAAGGGCCCCGGCACACGCGCGGCACGCCGCCCAACGTCGTCGAGATGGACGGTCGCACGTGGCTCGAGCTCGCGCTGGGGCGGCTCACCTGGGACGAGGCGGTCGCCAAGGGCGCTGTCTCCGCCAGCGGCTCCCGCGCCGACCTCTCCCCGTACCTGCCCCTCTGACCCGCCCCGCCACTCGGCCCCGCCGCGTCCCACTCGGCCCGGCCCCCCACTCGGCCCCGCCGCATCCCACTCGGCCCGGCCCCCCACACGGCCCCGCCGCATCCCACTCGGCCACGCCGCATCCCGCCCGGCCTTCCGCGACCCCGCCGTCTCGGCCCGGCCACTGACGACCTGCCGTCCGGCCCGCCGCTCGCGGCCTGACGCAGCCGCAGCCGCTCCCCCTGGCACTTACGCGCCCTCAGCGACTCCGGCATCGGTGCCGCCCTGCGGCCGTGGCGGCCCTCCGGTCGCGGCCCCCGGTCGCGGCCCCCGGTCGCGGCCCCCGGTCGCGGCCCGGCTCTGAGCGGATAAGGCCTCCGCAGCGGGCCGGCCTGGTCACTCGGTGCCGGTCATCCACGGGAACTTCGACTCGAAGCAGCGATCGGCGGCCGGGCTCGGCAGCTGGGCGCATTCCTGCACCACGTTCCAGAACCAGATCGCCACGATCGCGAACAGGATCAGCGACAGGACGCTGATCACGATGCCGGCGATCGCGCGGCCCCGGCCCGCGCCCTTGGCCAGCGCGACCCAGCCGAAGATGATCGACAGGATCGCGGTGATCAGGCCCGTGAAGCAGACGAAGACCAGGAACGGGCTGGCCACGCCGAGCACGAGCGAGGCCGTCGCCAGGCCATTGCCCGGGCGGGGCGGCTGGTACTGGCCGTAGCCGTACTGGCCGCCTCCCGGGCCGTAGGGCGCGCCTGGAGGCGGAGGCGGCGGGTAGCCGGGCGGGCCGCCGTACGGGCTTGACGGCATCGTGCCCGGGATCGTCTGGTCCTCGTCGCGCCCGCCCTGGTACGGCTGCCCCTGCCCGGACGGGTACGGCCCGGACGGGTACTGCCCGGGCTGGTGACCCTGGCCCGGCTGCTCCCCTTCGCCCGGCTGCTGCCCCTGGCCCCCTGGCCCTTCGCCTGACTGCCAGCCCTGGCCCTCTTGCCCTTCGCCTGACTGCCAGCCCTGGCCCTCTTGCCCTTCGCCCGGCTGCCGGCCCTGGCCCTCTTGCCCTTCGCCCGGCTGCCGGCCCTGGCCCGCCTGCGCCTCACCCGGCCGATAGCCCTCACCCGGCCGATAGCCCTGGCCTGGCTGGTAGCTCTGGCCCTGCTGTCCCTCGCCCGGGAGGCAGATGCCGCCCGGCTGGTCGCCCTCGCCCGGCATGCAGACGCCGCCCGGTTCCTCGCCCTCGCCGGGCTGGTAGCCGCGGCTCTGCTCGTACTGACGGCCCTCCCGGTACGCCTGGTCGCGCTGCTCCTGCTGCTCGGCCGGGTGGGCCTGGTCGCCGCCTTGCTCGCCCGCGTGCGGCGGTGTGCCTGCCGGGCCGGCTCCGGCGGGTGGTGTGCCCGCTTGGCCGCCCTCCCAGCGCGAGCTGCCGCCCGGCGGCGCGAAGTGCGGCTGGTCCGGCTGGTCGCCCGGCTGCTCGTAGCGCGAGGGCTGCGGCCTGGCCGGGGGCTCCTCCTCCTGCGATGTTCCGCCCCACCCCGGGTAGGTCGGCCTGCCGCCGGGGATCGGGAACACCTGCGTCTCCTCGGCGTCGCCGCCCGAAGGCCGCTCCGGCGGACTCTTCGGTGCTCGCGGCTCCTCCCCCGTGTCCTCACCGCGAGCGGGTCGCAACCTCCCGCCCGTGTCCTCGCCCCCGGCTCCGGGCTCGCCCCCGGACGGGCCTTCCCCGCCCCCGGCCGGCTGCGACGGCCCGGACGCGCCGGCGCCGCCGATCGGTCCCGGCACCTCAGGCGCGGTCGGCAGGTCAGGGTGAGACGGCCGCTCGGGCGACGTCCCGCCGCCCACCGGAGACGGGCCCCTGCCGCCGATCGGTCCCGGCACCTCAGGCGCGGTCGGCAGGTCAGGGTGAGACGGCCGCTCGGGCGCGGTCCCGCCGCCGACCGGCTGCGAGGTCTCGGGCGAGGTCGGCAGGTCGGGGTGTGACGGCCGCCCGGCCGGTCGGGGCTCGTGCGTCGGCGGCACATCGGGCGGCGGCACCACGGGCGGCGCCGGTGCGATCGGCTCCTCACCCGGCTGCCTGGGCTCACCGGGCTCCTCGCCCGCACCTTCCTCGCCCGCACCTTCGTCGCCCTCGCCCGGCGACCGGCCGGGCGGGCGGTCGTCGTCGGGCAGGGCGCCCTCGTTCCACCACTCGGGTTCGGGCGTGTCCTGCTGCTCTCGACGCTGGTCCTGCCCCGGGCGGGGCTCGTTGGGGTCCCCAGGTGTGGTCACGTCTGCGTCTCCCGACGGGTCTGCATGCCGGATACCTCACCCTTTCGCGGAGAGCGACCGCTAAACCGCGCGACACGGTAAGAGAGCCCTCATCCTTGGGTCACCGTGTGACAAAACGTCAGAACGTGAGTAAGGGAGCGGGCGATCGGCAGGCGGAGGCCGTACCGACGATAAGGACGAAAGCGGGCAGGTCACCGCAAGTCCGCTGAGTCACCCCCAGGTGTGCAAGCACGTACGCGGCCAACCTAGACTGAGGCATGTGCTGAAGGGCGACGGCCGGCTCGGCCATGACCTGGACCCTAACGACCGCGCACCTAAAGACGCCTGTGGCGTCTTCGGCGTCTGGGCTCCGGGCGAGGAAGTTTCCAAACTCACCTACTACGGGCTGTACGCGTTGCAGCACCGCGGGCAGGAGTCCGCGGGCATCGCGGTCAGCGAGGGCAGCCGCATTCTCGTCTATAAGGACATGGGCCTGGTCGCCCAGGTCTTCGACGAGTCGGTGCTCAGCACCCTGCGCGGCCACCTGGCCATCGGACACTGCCGTTACTCCACGACCGGCTCGAGCGTGTGGGAGAACGCACAGCCCACGCTGAGCTCCACCGAAGTGGGCGGACTGGCGCTGGCCCACAACGGCAACCTCATCAACACCCCCGAGCTGGCGCAGCGCCTCGCGCCCGGCTCCATCCGCGCCACCACCGACACCGAGGTCCTGACGTCGCTGCTCGCGCAGGACCGCAGCAGGTCCGTCGAGGACGCCGCCGCCGAGCTGCTTCCGCAGGTCAAGGGCGCGTACTCGCTGGTCTTCATGGACGAGCGCACGCTGTATGCGGCCCGCGACCCGCAGGGCATCCGCCCGATGGTGCTCGGCCGCCTTGAGCGCGGCTGGGTGGTGGCCTCCGAGACTGCGGCGCTCGACATCGTGGGCGCCACGTTCATCCGCGAGATCGAGCCCGGCGAGCTGCTGACGATCGACGAGCGCGGCGTCAGGTCCCGCCGCTTCGCGCTCGCCGACCCCAAGGGCTGCCTGTTCGAGTACGTCTATCTCGCGCGCCCCGACACCACGATCGCCGGTCGCGGCGTGCAGACCACCCGCGTCGAGGTGGGCCGCATCCTGGCCAGGGAGCACCCGGTGGAGGCCGACCTGGTCATCCCCACGCCGGAGTCGGGCACGCCGGCCGCGGTCGGCTACGCCCAGGAGAGCGGCATCCCGTACGGCCAGGGCCTGGTGAAGAACTCGTACGTGGGCCGCACGTTCATCCAGCCGTCGCAGACCATCCGCCAGCTCGGCATCAGGCTCAAGCTCAACCCGCTGCGCGAGGTCGTGGAGGGCAAGCGGCTGATCGTCGTAGACGACTCGATCGTGCGCGGCAACACGCAGCGGGCCATCGTGAAGATGCTGCGCGAGGCGGGGGCGCGCGAGGTGCACGTCCGCATCTCCTCGCCGCCGGTGGCCTGGCCGTGCTTCTACGGCATCGACTTCGCCACCAGGGCCGAGCTGATCGCGGGTTCGCTGACGGTGGAGGAGATCAGGGCCTCGCTGGGCGCCGACTCGCTCGGCTACATCTCGCTTGAGGGTCTGACCAGGGCCACGACGCTTCCCGCCGACCGGCTGTGCCGGGCCTGTTTCACGGGCGAGTACCCGATCCCGATCGACCAGGACAACGTGGGCAAGTTCGTGTTGGAGAGCAAGGCGTGAGCACGTACGAGGCGGCCGGCGTCGACATCGAGGCCGGCGAGCGGGCCGTCGAGCTGATGAAGGACAAGGTGGCGCGCTCGCGGCGGCCGGAGGTCGTGGACGACGCGAGCGGCTTCGCCGGTCTGTTCGACGCCTCCGCCCTGCTGCGCTACAAGCGCCCGCTGCTCGCCACGTCCACCGACGGCGTCGGCACCAAGGTGATGATCGCCCAGCGGTACGGCAAGCACGACACGATCGGCATCGACCTGGTCGGCATGGTCCTCGACGACCTGGTGGTGTGCGGGGCCGAGCCGCTGTTCATGACCGACTACATCGCCTGCGGCAAGGTGGTGCCCGAGCGCGTCGCCGAGATCGTGGGCGGCGTCGCGGAGGGCTGCCGGCTGGCCGGGGCGGCGCTGGTGGGCGGCGAGACCGCCGAGCACCCCGGCGCGATGGGCCCCGACGAGTACGACCTGGCGGGCGCCGGTACCGGCGTCGTCGAGGCCGACAAGATGCTCGGGCCCGACCGGGTCGCGGCGGGCGACGTGGTGCTGGGCCTCGCGTCGTCCGGCATCCACTCCAACGGCTACTCGCTCGTACGCCACGTGCTGCGCGAGGCGGACCTGTCGCTCGATGCCGTGCTGCCCGACCTGGGCCGGCCGCTGGGCGAGGAGCTGCTGGAGCCCACCCGCATCTACGCGCTCGACTGCCTGGAGCTGGCCAGGCAGGTGGAGGTGCACGCGTACGCCCACATCACCGGCGGCGGCATCGAGGCCAACCTGTCGCGCTCGCTGCCCGCGCACCTCGACGCGGTGCTCGACCGCTCGTCGTGGACGCCTCCGGCGATCTTCGGCGTGCTCGCGGGCCACGGGCGCATCGCGCAGCCGGACATGGACAAGACGTTCAACCTCGGTGTCGGCATGGCCGCCGTGCTGCCGGCCGGCGCGGCGGACACCGCGATCAGGCTGCTGGCCGAGCGCGGGCTGGACGCCTGGGTGCTGGGCGAGGTCGTCCCTGGCGAGGGCCGGGCCCGCTACCGCTGACCGTCCAAAGCCCGCCACGCACAGATGGCCCGGCCGTGAGAACGGCCGGGCCATTGTTCGTTCGGGCCCGCTGGTAAATGTGACGAGAGCCCCACGGCAGCCCGTGGGGCCCGAAGCGTGAGCGAGGATCCGGCGCGTCCGCAGGGGACCCGCGCCGGGCCCTCGTCACATCAACCGGTCACATCAACCGGTCACATCGACCAGAAGAACGGCTATCGGCGGCCGGACCTGCGGCCGTCGTCGTCGTCACCGGCGGCATAGTCATCGGCGTAATCGGCATAGCGATCCGCCAGCTCATCGGTGAGGTCGTCGGCGTCGTTGTTGCGGCTGGAGTCTCCGACCCCGAGTTCGTCGCGAAGACGGTCAAGATCCGTGCCACCGCTGTTGTACTTCAGCTGGCGAGCAACCTTGACCTGCTTGGCCTTTGCTCGGCCGCGCCCCATTGGCTCGACCCCCTCGTGTGGGGTCGTCCCCGACCCCTCGTCGCTAACGCACCACACACTGACGCCGCCTGACTTCGGGCGTCAGCCTATCGTTCGCCTATTACCGTACCTGTTTTGTGCCCAGCTCGGTACGCCGTATGGGCGCGGGGCGTCAGTGGCCCAGCCAAATGGACCGAATACGCCCGACTTCCGACATTCTGCGCTCGGCCAGCCTATCCGCTGCGACGGCGGGAGGAACGCCCTCGTCGGCCGCGATCGAGAAGATCTTCAGAGTCGTGTCGTAGATCTGGGCGGCCTTCGACCTGGCGCGCTCCATGTCGAAGCCGCCGATCTCGTCGGCGACCTGGATCACGCCGCCGGAGTTGACGACGTAGTCGGGCGCGTACAGGATGCCGCGCTCGGCGAGCTGCTTCTCGACGCCGGGGTGGGCGAGCTGGTTGTTGGCCGCGCCGCAGACGATCTTGGCGCGCAGCTTCGCCACCGAGTCGTCATCGAGCACGCCGCCCAGCGCGCAGGGCGCGAACACGTCGATGTCGGAGGTCATGAGCGCGCTCGCGTCCTCGACCACGTCGACCTCGGGGTGACGCTGGCGCACCCGCTCGATCGCCTTGGGCGAGACGTCGCAGATCACGACCTCGGCGCCGTCCTCGCGCAGCAGATCGACCAGGCGGTGGCCGACCTTGCCGACGCCCTCGACGCCGACCCGCTTGCCGTGCAGCGACGGCGTGCCGAAGACCCGCTCGGCGGAGGCGCGCATGCCCTGGAACACGCCGAAGGCGGTGAGGATCGACGAGTCGCCCGCGCCGCCGTTGGCGACCGTGCGGCCGGTGACGTACCGGCACTCGCGGGCCACGATGTCCATGTCCTCGCTGTAGGTGCCCACGTCGCAGGCGGTGATGTAGCGCCCGCCGAGCGACTGGACGAACCTGCCGTACGCGCGCAGCAGCGCCTCGCTCTTGTCGCGGGACGGGTCGCCGATGATGACGGCCTTGCCGCCGCCCAGGTCGAGGCCGGCCAGCGCGTTCTTGTAGGCCATGCCCTTGGCGAGGTTGAGCACGTCGGCCAGGGCCTCCTGCTCGCCGGCGTACGGGTAGAACCGCGTGCCGCCGAGTGCCGGGCCCAGGGCCGTGTTGTAGATGGCGATGATGGCACGAAGGCCGCTCTGCTCGTCGGCGCAGAAGACGACCTGCTCATGTACGTCCTTGTGGGACGCTCCGAAGACGTCGGTCACGGTAGTGACTCCCTGTCCGGTCCACCGCTCCTTTGCGGCGGAGATAACCTCACAGCGTAGTAAGACACACGACGATGCACGCGAGTTCGCTTCGTGACACGATGCCTCCGTGCTGCCCTATGCCGCCTACCTCCGTGTCTATGAGCCACTGACCGCGTTCGCCGAGTCCGAGCGCAAGGTGTGGGCCGAATATGCCGAGTCACGTGACCGCCCGCGACGCGCGAACGCGCTCAATGCGGAGCATGGCGAGTCGCTCATGCGTCTGCTCGGCACGCCCCCTCAACCAGTTCCCGCCCAGGAGAGCCCCAACGCCTATCTCCGGCGCGTTGAGGACCGTCTCTATGTCTGCCCCTGGCAGACGCGCCTGCGGTCGTGGCTGGCCTTCTCACGGCTTCGTGGCACCACTCCCACGAAAATCATGGACCATCTGGTGCCCAAGGCGATCGCCGACCAGGTGGCCGACGACTTCGACCGGTACAAGAGACAGGCCGGCTCGGCCGCGTTGCGGACCCACATCCGCACCACGGCGTGGCACGTGCCGCCGTCGTGGTTCGTGCCGTTTGATGGGAACGAGCGCTGGCTGGTGCTCGGCTCCGCCAACCCGGGACAGGACGTGACGACCACGACCGGCCGCAACCTCATTTACGTCACGTCCATGGCCCAGGCCCGGAGGCGGACCGCCCGCGCGCTCAACGTGCTGCGCCGCCACCTGGGCGACGCGGCGGCCAATCTGGAGGTCGAGGACGTCGCCAGGTGGCTGGAGGAGTTCCATCCGCACTCGCTGGTGGAGCTCGACTACGGCGGGCTGGTCCACCTGATGGACGACGACGCCCTGCAGGCCGACCAGTCGGTTGCGGAGCTTTCTGCCGCTTTGACGGGCCTGGACACGGGTCAAGAAGAACTTGCCTATGCCATGTACCAGAGGGTCATCCTGCGGTGGAAGTCAATGCAACTGCTGGAATCTGCCAACTGAGCCCCAATACGGCCGTCTGACCTGCATGAGTAGGTCACGTCTCGCGGCTGCTCTCTTCTGCGAACTGAGTAGTTTGCCGTTTTCACTGCGATACCACGAACCGTGTCGCTAGAATCACCGAGCGTGACATGGCCACGGGGGCGGGCAGCTGGGTCAAAGAAGGGCTCGCCAATCGCTCTGAGTGGCGGTATGGTCACATCGGGTGATGCCGCATATGGCTCAGAAAAGCCGCACGCTCTGTGCCATAGGGGGACATCCGTGACACGCGCAAAGGCAGTCACAGGATCGCAAGCCGGTCCACACGGAGGAGAGGCCGCACAAATGTCAGCTCGTACACCCGAGGCCGAGCCACTGCTCACGCCCGCTGAGGTCGCGACCATGTTCAGGGTCGACCCCAAGACCGTTACGCGGTGGGCCAAGGCGGGCAAGTTGACGTCGATTCGTACCCTCGGCGGTCATCGGCGTTACCGGGAGACCGAGGTTCGGGCGCTGCTCGCGGGCATCCCGCAGCAGCGTTCCGAGTAGCGGGAAGGTCGTCACGGACCTCAGGGGGGTTTGAAGGGGTGGACCGGGTCGCCTTTCTGGCCGGGTCCACCACTGTGACGACGAGACGTCGGATGGAAGTTGGCGCCGCCCGCCCGGCGCCACTCTTCCGTGTCGTCCGCTGCGTCTCTTCCGTGTCGTCCGTTGCGTCGTTCACCGTGCCGTCCGCTGGCGTCGTCCGCTGCGTCGTCCGCGGTGTCGTCCGCTGCGTCGTCCGTGGTGTCGTCCGCGCCCCTGTGCCGTCACGCCGGCCGTTCGAGTAGACCGGCGACGTCGCCGTCATGTGACGCGGCGACGCGAAGCAGCGCGACCATCTGGTCGACCAGCAGCTTCTCCAGGGTCGGCCGGTCGATGTCGCGATGCTCGAGCCAGTCGAGCCCGGCGGTCTCGACGGAGGCGATCCACGACCTCAGCGTCGTGCGCAGCACCGGGCTGGGCTCCTCGACGCCCATCTGCTTCTGGATGAGGAGGAAGAGCCGCCGGCGCACGCCGTCGACGATCTCGCCCACCTCGCCCGTCCTGTTGGCCGGGCCGCCGCGCAGCAGCGCCGCGAAGCCCGCCGCGTGCTCCTCGACGAAGTCGAAATAGCGCTTGAGCCCGGAGGTCAGCTCATCGAGCGGCCTGCCGCCCTCCTGCGGCTGAAGCCGGGACTCCAGCTGCTCCGCCGCGCTTCTCAGTGCGGCCACGTAGAGCTCCTGCTTGCCACCGAAGTAGTGGTAGACCAGGGCCCGCGAAGCCCCCGCCTTCGAGGCGACGTCATCGATCGACACGTCTTCCGCGTCACGGGTGGAGAACAACTCCAGCGCCGCCGCCATCAGCTCTTCCCTGCGGCGGTCCACACTGAGCCTGCGCCGAGCCGGTCGCGCCGTCTCGGCTGACTTCCCGGGTGTCACATCTGCACAGTATCCGACCGGTCAGGGCTGTCTTCCCCCATGGCGGGCGCCGGAACGCGGGCCGCCGGGCGACTCGATTACGGCAATCCGTGACGCAAGCCGTACCCTGCGGTCAACTCGATCGTTTGGTCAGACAGGTGCCCATATCCGCATCGCGGGGGAGACACATGTCAGGACCGCCCGTCAACACTTCCACCGTCACTGAGCTAAGAGAGGTAGACGCGCTGCCTCGGCCCAGACCGACCATCCGTAATGTCGCTGAACGAGCCGGCGTGTCCAAATCGCTGGTCTCACTCGTGCTGCGCGGCTCCCCGCACGTGAGCGAGCACCGCCGCCAGGCCGTGCTACAGGCGGCCCGCGAGCTTGGCTACCGGCCCAACGCGGTCGCGCGGAGCCTGGTCGAAGGACGTACACATCTGGTGGGCGCGCTCGTCGCCGACCTGCACAACCCGTTCTACGCGGAGTTCCTCGACGGCCTGCAGGAAAGCCTGCACGGCGACGGGCTGCGCATGCTGATCGGAAACAGCCAATGGGACCCCGCGTTCGAGGACGAGGCCGTCGAGGCCTTCCTGGAGCTCCGGGTCGACGGGCTGGTCCTGCTCGGCATCGCCCCGACCAGCGAGACGCTGATCGAGGCCACCTCCTACACCCCCACCGTGGTCGTGGGAGAGCGCGACATCCAGCTCGACGGCGTCGACATCGTGGTCGACGACGACCAGCACGGCGCGCGGCTGGCCATCGACCACCTGGTCGAGCTGGGCCACAAGCGCATCGCGCACATCGAAGGCCGGCGGGCGTCGCGCTGCGAGGGCTACCTCGTGGCGATGCGCAGGCACTCGCTGGCGCCGTACATCATGGTCGAGGCCGCGGAGTCCACGGAGGACGGCGGCAGGGACGCGGCGGTGGCGCTGCTCACCCGCGACCCCAGGCCCACGGCGATCTTCGCCGCCAACGACACGGTCGCGCTCGGCGTGCTCTCCGCCGCGAGAGAGCTGGGCCTGCGCGTCCCCGAGGACCTCTCCGTCGTCGGCTACGACAACACCCACCTGTCGGCGTCCCGGCACATCTCACTCACCTCGGTCGACCAGCCTCGCCGCACCATGGGCAGGTCGGCGGCCGCGCTGCTGAGCGACAGGATCGGCGACCCCGGCAAGGGCTCACGCCTGCGGGAGGTGCACCCCGAGCTGATCGTCCGGCGGACCACGGGACCCGCCTGAGAGCCTCAAAACCGGGTCAAGCCGTGTGGCGTTGCCGCCACACGGCGGTTTACTCGGCAGGGTCATGCTAGGAGTGGCCGGATCCGATCCGGCCACGGTCTGATCCGGGGGAACAGCTATGCGTGATCCGGAACTGGTGTCCTGCGCCCAGCGCGCCGCGGCTGAGCTCGAACGCGCCTGGGGGCAGTGGCGCGCGGGCAGAGGACGGGGCACCGACGGCGCCGCCGAGTCGGTCGCCAGCTACGTCGCCCACTCGCTCGACCATCCGTGGGGCCGTCCCCGCGTCGTCCTCGGCCTCGACGCCGAGGACGCGCGGGAGCTGGCCGCCCTGCTCGAACGTCAGGAGGCCGGGGAACGCGTCTGGTGAGGACGTACGGCGTGCGGCGCTCGCAAGCGGCACGCCACGCTAGGCATTTGTCGAGATCGAGTGCGTAGATTGCCGTAAGTTGGACGGCATGCGTGCTCTACCAGCCACAGTCCTCGCCGTCTGCGGCCTGATCGCCTCCGCGTGTGGCGGCACCGGCACCGGTGACGCCGCGGCAGGTCAGGCCGCCCCAGCGACCGCGGCGGGGCAGGCGGCGGCCACAGCGCCCACCAAGGAAGGGCCCGCCAAGGAAGGGCCCGCCAAGGAAGGGCCCGCACAGGAAGCACCTGCGAAAGAGGCGCCCGCGAAGGACGCGCCGCCCAAGGCCAAGCCGCTCGAGGGCAAGGTCGTCGTCATCGACCCCGGCCACAACGGCGGCAACTGGCGCGCACCCAAGGCCATCAACCGCAAGGTCAACGTGCTGACCCAGATGAAGGCCTGCGACACCACCGGCACGTCCACCAACGACGGCTACAGCGAGGCCGCCTTCACCTGGGACGTCTCCAAGCGCCTCACCAAGATCCTGGAGAGCCGCGGCGCGACGGTGAAGCTGACCAGGAGCGGCAACGACGGCGTGGGGCCGTGCATCACCGAGCGGGCCGCGATCGGCAACAAGGCCAAGGCCGACGCCGCGATCTCCGTGCACGCCGACGGCTCCGCACCGGCCAACCGCGGCTTCCACGTCATCATGCCGAAGAAGATCAACGGGCCGGTCGACAAGGTCGTCGGCGCCTCCAGCAGGCTGGGCGTGGCCGTGCGCGACGCCTTCCGCAAGGGCACGGGGCTGCCGTACTCGACCTACATCGGGCGCAAGGCCCTCGACTACCGCAGCGACCTGGGCGGGCTCAACCTGTCGACGGTGCCGAAGATCTTCGTGGAGTGCGGGAACATGCGCAACGCCACCGAGGCCGCCAAGTTCCGCGACCCGAAGTTCCGGCAGAAGATCGCTGTGGCGCTGGCCAACGGATTGCAGCACTATCTGCAAGCATGATTCCTCGCCCAGAGCTGCTTCGTGACCTTTCCTCCTCCTTCGAGCTGACGCCGTCGCCCACGGTCTCCGGCGACTTCATCGCCTCCGTACGCGCGGCGCTGGCCGGGCTGGACCCGCTGCCCGGCGACAACGGCGAGATCGACGTGCGCCGCGACCCGGCGCTGAGCGAGGAGGCGTACCGGCTGACGGTCGGCTCGCGGGGCGTGGAGATCGTCGCGGGCGGCCCCGCGGGCGCGTTCTACGCCGCGCAGTCGCTGCGCCAGCTCCTGCCGCCGGCCTCCTACCGGTTCTCGTCCGGCGCCGCCTGGCCGGTGCGCGGGGTGCGGATCGAGGACGCGCCCCGCTTCGCCTGGCGGGGCCTGCACTTCGACGTGGCCCGCCACTTCTTCCCCAAGCGCGAGGTGCTGCGGCTGATCGACCTCATGGCGGTGCACAAGCTCAACCGGCTGCACCTGCACCTGGCCGACGACCAGGGGTGGCGGGTGGAGAGCCGGGCCTACCCGCTGCTGCACGAGGTCGCCTCGCACCGGCCGCGCACGGCTATCAACCACCACCGCGAGCCGGACGCGTACGACGAGGTGCCGCACGGCGGCTACTACACCCTCGACGACCTGGCCGAGATGGCCGCCTACGCGCGCTCGCGGCACGTGACGATCGTGCCGGAGATCGACGTGCCCGGCCACGCGTCGGCGATCCTGGCCGCCTACCCGGAGTTGGGGGCCACCGGCGAGCGGCACGACGTGCTGGACCGGTGGGGCATCTCCCCCGCCATCCTGTCGCCGCTGCCGAAGACCGTGGAGTTCCTGACCACGATCTTCGACGAGCTGCTCGGCGCGCTGGGCGAGACCCCCTACGTGCACATCGGCGGCGACGAAGTGGTGCTGGACCGGTGGGCGGCGTCGCCGGAGATCACCGCGTACCGGGAGTCGCTCGGGCTCGGCTCCGTGGCGGAGCTGCAGGCGCACTTCCTACGCCGGCTGGCCGACGTGCTGGCCGAGCGGGGCGCGCGGGCCGTGGTGTGGGACGAGGCGTTCGTCAGCGGCGAGCTGCGCAAGGACACGATCGTCATGCCGTGGCGGGGCATGAACGTGGGCCGCAGGGCCGCCGCGGCCGGTCACGACGTGGTGGCAACGCCGGTGTTCCCGCTCTACTTCGACTACGCCGAGGCCGGCTCGCCCGACGAGCCGATGGCGATCGGCGACGCGATCACCGTGGCGGACGTGGCGGCGTTCGAGCCCGCGCCTGCGGACTGGAGCGAGGAGGAGCGGGCGCGGGTCATCGGCGTGCAGGCCCAGCTCTGGACCGAGCGGGTGCCCGACCCGAGGACGGCCGACTACCGCATGTGGCCGCGCGCCTGCGCGCTCGCGGAGGTGGCCTGGGCGGGACGGGCCCGCGACGACTTCGACGGCCGGCTGGCCGGGCACCTGGCGCGGCTGGACGCGCTCGGCGTGGAGTACCGGCCGGCGGCCGGGCCGCGCCCGTGGCAGCGCCGCCGTCCGCACCGGCCGAGCGCCGTGCGGGTCACCGAGGTGATGGCCCGCATCGACGCCATGACGCACGACGCCGCATCCACCAGGCCCAGTATTTGAGCGCCGCATCTGATCTAGAACGAGAACGCGGGGCGGTCGTTGAGTATGCGCTGCCACAGCAGGTGGTGCTGCCAGCGGCCGTCGATCTCCAGATAGTCGGGCGCGGTGCCGTACGGCTCGAAGCCGCTCTTGCGCAGCACGCTCTGCGAGGCGGCGTTGTCGAGCAGCGTGCCCGCCGCGACGCGGTGCAGGCCGATCTCCTCGTCGGCCAGCCGGCACACCTCGCGTACGGCGGCCGTGGCGATGCCGCGGCCGTTGTACGCGGCATCGACCCAGTAGCCGAGGTCGGCGCTGAGCCAGGGGCCGCGCACGATGTTGCTCAGCGTCATGCGGCCGACCACGCGCTCGCCGTCGAGCAGCAGCCAGGGCACCGCCTGGCCCCTCTCGCACGCCTGGAGCTGGCCCTTGAGCCCCTCGGCCTGCGCTTTGAGGGTGTAGAACGCCTCGGAGCGGCGCGGCTCCCAGCGCTTGAGGTGGTCGCGGTTGCGGGTGTAGGCGTCGAGCAGCGCCTCGGCGTCCCGCTCGGTCGCCAGGCGCATGACCACGCCGCCGGGAAGGGTCACGGGTCGGATCACTCGCCCCACCTTAGAGGAGCCGCCGCTCTAGCGGAGACCCGATCACTTTCGAGGGGACGCCGGCCACTTTGGACGCCGGTCACTTTGGACGCCTGCCACTTTGAGGGGACGCCGGTCACGCCGTACGGCCGATGGCCTCCGTGATCGAGGTGAGCCCGTGGCGGCGGACCCGGCGCAGCAGCCGCCGGTGGATGTGGGAGGCCCACAGCGGGCCGCCGTAGATCCAGCCCGTGTACGCCTGGACGAGCGTCGCGCCCGCGAGGATGCGCTCCCAGACGTCGTCGACGTCCTCGACGCCGCCGACCGAGATCAGCGTGATCCGGTCGCCGACCTTGGCGCGCAGCCGCCGCAGCACCTCGAGCGAGCGCTCCTTGAGCGGGCGGCCGGACAGCCCGCCGCGCTCGCCGTCGTGCTTGATCGTGGTGTTGGTGGCGATGATGCCGTCGAGCCCGAGCTCCATGGCCAGCTCGGCGACCGCGTCGACGTCCTCGTCGGCCAGGTCGGGCGCGATCTTGACGAGCAGCGGCGTACGGCGCGGCGTCGAGTCGCAGACCTCCTTGACCGCGGTGAGCAACGGCCGCAGGAGGGAGACCGCCTGAAGGTCGCGCAGCCCGGGCGTGTTGGGCGAGCTGACGTTCACCACCAGGTAGTCGGCGAGCGGGGCCAGCTCCTTGGCGCTCGCGACGTAGTCGGCGGCGGCGCCCGACTCCGGGACCACCTTGGTCTTGCCGATGTTGACCCCGACCACGACAGGGACGCCGCGCGGGCGGCGCAGCCTGCGGGCCGCGGCGTGGGCGCCCGCGTTGTTGAAGCCCATCCGGTTGATCAGCGCCCGCTCGCGGAAGCGGCGGAACAGGCGGGGCCGCGGGTTGCCCGGCTGGCCGTGCGCGGTGACGGTGCCCACCTCGACGTGGCTGAAGCCGAGCGCGGCGATGGCCTCGGCGCACACGGCGTCCTTGTCGAAACCGGCGGCGAGACCCAGCGGCCCGGGGAAGTGCACGCCGAACGCGCTCACGCGCAGGGCCGGGTCGTGCGGCGCGTACGCCCGGTGCAGCAGCCGCTTCAGCAGCGGCAGCCGGGCGAGGAGCGCGAGTGCGCTCACGGTGAGTCGGTGCACGGCCTCGGCGTCGAAACGCCGCAAGACCTGCGTGAACACGAGGCGATACATCACGCGTCAGGCTACCAAGCCGGCCTCGTGGGCGATGATCGCGGCCTGTACGCGGTTGCGCACGTCGAGCCGGGTGAGGATCGCGCTCACGTACGCCTTGACCGTGCCCTCCACGATGTGCAGCTCACGCGCGATCTCCGCGTTGGACAGCCCGGCCCCGAGCAGCGCCAGCACCTCGCGCTCCCGCTCGGTGAGCTGCTCGATGCGGTCGCGCGCCGCCGCGCCACGCGCCATGCGCCCGCCGGACAACTGCGCGATCACCCGCTGGGCGACCTTCGGCGACAGGTACGCCGCCCCGTCGGCCACCGCGTGGATGCCGGCCAGCAGCTCGCGCGGGTCGCCCGACTTGAGCAGGAACCCGCCGGCCCCCACGTCGAGCGCCTTGGCGATGTAGTCGTCCTCGCCGAACGTGGTGAGCATCACCACCGCCGTGCCCGGCGCCGCCCTGCGGATCTCCGCGGCGGCGGCCAGGCCGTCGAGGCGCGGCATGCGGATGTCGAGGAGCGCGACGTCGGGATGGTGGCTGATGGCCAGATCGACCGCCTGCCTGCCGTCGCCCGCCTCGGCCACGACGTTCAGCTCGGGGTCTGATTCGAGGATCGCCCTGACCCCCGCTCTGATCATGGCCTCGTCGTCGGCCAGGAGTATGCGGATCACGCCCTCTATAGTGACCGCATGGCGCAGGTGAAGGTGTACGGCCGCAGGGACGTCTGGGCCGACCGGCGGCGCGAGCTCTCCGACCTCATCCAGGCGAGCCTGGTGAGCGCGTGGGGTCTGCCCGAGGACAAGCGGTTCCACCGCTTCCTGCTGCTCGACGCCGACGACTTCATCTGCCCGCAGCGCAGTGAGCGTTATCTCATCATCGAGATCATCTGCTTCTCCGGGCGCAGCGACGCCGCCAAGAAGGCGCTGATTCGCGAGATCTACGACAGGTCGGGGTACGATCCCCAGGACGTCGAGATCACGATCATCGAGATGCCTCCGCAGAACTGGGGCATCCGCGGCGTTCCCGCCGATGAGCTCGCGCTGCCGTACAAGGTGGAGGTCTGAGGTCAGGGGCAGGTACGCCCGGGCGGTATGGTCCGACACATGAGCACTCACTA
The DNA here is from genome assembly GCF_040678535.1 of Nonomuraea sp. NPDC052634. Lineage (NCBI taxonomy): Bacteria > Bacillati > Actinomycetota > Actinomycetes > Streptosporangiales > Streptosporangiaceae > Nonomuraea > Nonomuraea sp. NPDC052634. The sequence continues at coordinate 49,555 of NZ_JBFATY010000005.1, forward strand.
TGACGTCGTCGTACTCGGCGCGGGTCCTGGAGGGTATACGGCCGCCGTCCGCGCCGCCCAGCTCGGACTGCGCACCGCGGTCGTCGAGGAGAAGTACTGGGGTGGCGTCTGCCTGAACGTGGGCTGCATCCCGTCCAAGGCGCTGCTGCGCAACGCCGAGCTTGCCCACATCTTCAAGAACGAGGCCAAGACCTTCGGCATCAACGGCGAGGTCACCTTCGACTACAGCGCGGCCTTCCAGCGCAGCCGCAAGGTGGCCGACGGGCGGGTCAAGGGCGTTCACTACCTGATGAAGAAGAACGCCATCACCGAGTACAACGGGCGCGGCACGTTCCTGGACCCCAACACGCTCCAGGTCAACGGCGAGACCATCACGTTCTCTCACTGCATCATCGCCGCCGGCGCCACCACCCGGCTGATCCCGGGCACGCAGCTTTCCGAGCGTGTGGTGACGTACGAGGAGCAGATCCTCTCCGAGGAGCTGCCGAGCAGCATCATCATCGCGGGCGCCGGCGCGATCGGCGTCGAGTTCGCGTACGTGCTGCACAACTACGGCGTCAAGGTGACGATCGTCGAGTTCCTCGACCGCATCGTGCCGCTGGAGGACGAGGAGGTCTCGGCCGAGCTGGCCAAGCGCTACAAGCGGCTCGGCATCGAGGTGATGACCTCCACCCGCGTCGACTCCATCGAGGACACCGGCTCCTCCGTCAAGGTCACCGTCACCCGCGGCGACCAGACGCAGGTGCTCGAGGCCGACAAGGTGATGCAGGCCATCGGGTTCCAGCCGCGGGTCGAGGGCTACGGCCTGGAGAAGACCGGCGTCGAGCTGACCGAGCGCGGCGCGATCGCCGTCGACGGCCGCTGCCGGACCAGCGTGCCGCACATCTTCGCCATCGGCGACGTCACCGCCAAGCTGATGCTGGCGCACGCCGCCGAGTCGATGGGCATCATCGCCGCCGAGACCATCGCGAACGCCGAGACCATGGAGCTCGACTACGTGATGATCCCGCGCGCGACCTACTGCCAGCCGCAGGTGGCGAGCTTCGGCTACACCGAGAAGCAGGCCCGCGAGAAGGGCTTCGACGTGAAGGTGGCGAAGTTCCCGTTCACCGCCAACGGCAAGTCCCACGGCCTCGGCGACACCACCGGCTTCGTGAAGATCATCAGTGACAACACCCACGGCGAGCTGCTCGGCGCCCACATGATCGGGCCCGAGGTCACCGAGCTGCTGCCCGAGCTCACGCTGGCGCAGCAGTGGGACCTGACCGTGCACGAGGTGGCGCGCAACGTCCACGCGCACCCGACGCTCGGCGAGGCCGTCAAGGAGGCCATCCACGGGCTCGCCGGCCACATGATCAACATGTGAGCACCCGGTTTCCCTGACGCACACGCGTCTTCCCTGCGTCACAGCCGTCTGTTCGATGTCTTCGATGTCACAGCCGTCTGTCCGATGTCGCAGCAGTCTGTTCGATGTCACAGCCGCGACCGGCTCGGCCTGCGTCCCCCGGGCCGGCTGGTGCGGCCGGGTCACCCGCGAGAGGCGCGCTTCGCCCGTCTCGTGGGTGGCTTACGGGGGTGTGACCGGCTGCAGACTTTAAGCATCGCTGGGGATGTCCCGAGCCGGGGCGTGGAAGTGTGCATCCATGGGGGTCCCCGCGAGGCGCCTGCCGGTGTCCGAGGCGCGCCGGGCGCAGATCACGTCCGCCACGATCACGGTGCTGGCGCGTCGGGGGTACGCGGGCACCAGCTTCGAGGCCATCTGCCGGCAGGCCGGGCTCAGCAGCAAGCGGCTCATCTCGTACCACTTCGCCGACAAGGAGGAGCTGCTCGCGACTGTGGCGCGGGTGGTGCGGGAAGAGGAGGCGGCTTTCGTACGGCGGGCGGTCGAGGCCGCCGGCGCCTCCGACTTCGCGGCTCGGCTGGCGGCGTACATCCGGGCGCGGCTCGACTTCGCCGCCGCGCGGCCCGAGCACGTACGGGCGCTGCGGCAGATCGTCTGCAACACCCGTGAGGCGGCCTCCGACGGCTTTCCCGCCGGGCTGTTCTCGGAGGGGCAGCGTGAGGGGGCGTTCGGTGCGTTCGACGCCGAGGTGATGAGCACCGCGCTCCGCGCCTCCATCGAGGCCCTGGCCCTGTCGGACGATCCCCGTCGCGTAGCGGACGACCTGGTACGGCTCTTCGAGCGCGCTACACGTCTCTGAGGGGCCTTACAACACTCCTGACAGCACTTCCAGATCTTCACATTTCACCCTCCACCCCGACCGGCCCAAGCCCTCTGACGGCCCGTACCAGCACCCCTGACAGCACTTCTCACCAGATCTTCACATTCCACTGAGAAATATCTGAGGATCCCCCGAGACCGTGGTATCGACGAAGACCCCTCGTACCGGACGGTGGTCCCCGCACATGACCTCAACCACTCCTCGAACGACCGCACGGTCCAGCCACCGCCGCGGGCCCGTCGGCGCCGCGGCGCTGCGGCTCGGGCTGCTCGCCCTCGTCGCGATCGGCATCGTGGGCGCCGCGCTCGAGCTGGCCTTCGAGCGGCACTGGCAGAGCCCCGTCCAGCTGATCCCGTGGGTGGCCATAGCGCTGCTCGCGGTCGCGCTGCTCATGCTCGCCGTGCGCGACGCGGGTCCGGCGCTCACGGTGGTGCGCGTGCTCGCCGTGATCGTGCTGCTGGCCTCGGCGTACGGCGTCCTCATGCACGTGGTGGCCAACCACGGCATGGGCGCGATGGATCCCGATTGGGACTCGATGTCGCCGCTCGCCCAGTGGTGGTCGGCGCTGACCAAGTCGGTCGGCGGCGCGCCGCCGCTCGCGCCCGGCATGCTCGCCCAGGCCGCGCTGCTCCTGCTGCTGGCCAGCGTGACGCCGAAGCGCAAGGAGCCGCTGGCCTGACCTAGGGGCACCAGCGGTGACCGGCCCAATGGGTGGGGGGCCGGTCACCGCCGTCCCATGCCCGGGTCCCGGCCGCCCCGCGCCTCCCCGAGGCGCCGTCTCAGCCCCCGTGCGGGCCGGAGCGCAGTCGTTCCGGCAGGGCGAAGACCGACTTCAGCCGCCGCTCGTCCGGCACCGCCGCCCGCCGGTCGGGGTCGATGAGGAAGGCCGGGATCCCGTGCCGCTCGGGCCCGGCGAAGTCGGGTTCGTAGGTGTCGCCTACGAAGACCGCCGATGACGCCTCGATGCCCAGCGTGTCGAGCGCGGCGGCGTAGATGCGGGGGTGCGGCTTGCGCCAGCCGACCTCGACGGAGGTGACGACCGCGTCGAACGCCTCCAGCACCCCCATCGCGGCCAGGTGCCCCGGCACGAGCGACGGCGTGTGCGTGTTGGTCACGACGGCGAGCCGGTGCCCCGCCGCCAGCTCGCCCAGCAGGTCGGCGAGGCCGGGCAGGTAGCGCACGCCGGTGTTCCACTCGGCCAGGTAGCGGGTGACGAACTCCTCCACCTCTCCGTCGCGCGGCGCGCGCCCCAGCGCCTCGCCCAGGTACGCCGCGCCGCACTCGGTCATCGAGAACTCGCTGTCGTCGGCGTCGCTGCGCCGGTCGAAGGCCGCCGACGTGCGCGACCATCCGTCCAGGAACTCCTCGTACGACAGGGTCGCGCCGAGTTCGCGCAGCAGCGCGTACGAGGAGTCGTAGCCCTGCTCGGTGCGGCTCGGCGAGTAGTCGACGAGCGTGCCGAAGAAGTCGAAGAGGATGTGGGTGCGCGGCATACGTCTCATACTGCCCGTCCCCGCCCGATTCCCCTCGCGGCTGTCATTTTCACGACATGTCGTCATTTGACCAGGCGGTTTGCGCCCTGCGGACCGCCGGGATCCTCCATTCTCATGAGCGGGTAAAGCCGCACGAAAGATCGGTTTTTTCATGAGATGGATCCCACTCTTCGCCGCCACCGGCGTGGGCCTGGCGCTGCTTGCGGCTCCGGCCCAGGCCGCGGAGCCCGGCCCTGAGGCCGGCGGGGAGCTGCACCGGGTCACGTTGATCACCGGTGACGTGGTCACCGTACAGGAATTCGCGGGCGGAAAGCGCGCCGCGACCGTGCACCCCGCCAAGGGCCGTGAGGATGTCAGGTTCTTCACCCGCGAGGAGGACGGCGAATTAGTCGTCACGCCCGCCGACATGGTGCCCTACCTGTCGCGCGGATTGGTGGACGAGCGGCTGTTCTCCGTCAGCGACCTCATCGAGCAGGGCTATGACGACGACAGCAGCGACGTGCTGCCGCTCATCCTGTCCTACCAGGACAAGGGCGCGAAGGGCGTCACGCTGCGCAGCGTCAACGCGACCACGATGCGCGCCGAGAAGGACGACCTGCCCACGCTGTTCAGCGCGTCGTCGAGCGAGCCCAGGCTGCGCGATGGGCTCGCCAAGGTGTGGCTCGACGGCAAGGTGCACGCGACGCTGGAGAACAGCGTCCCGCAGGTGGGCGCGCCGCAGGCTTGGCAGGACGGGTACGACGGCAGCGGCGTGAAGGTCGCCGTGCTGGACACCGGCATCGACGAGAACCATCCCGACGTCGCCGGCAAGATCGCCGAGGCCAGGAACTTCACCGCGGACCCTTCGGTGAAGGACGAGCACGGCCACGGCACCCACGTCGCCGCGACCGTGGCGGGCACCGGCGCCGCCTCCGGCGGGCAGCGCAAGGGCGTGGCCCCGGGTGCGCAGCTCGTCATCGGCAAGGTGCTCAACAGCCAGGGCAGCGGCACCGAGTCGGAGGTGCTGGCCGGCATGGAGTGGGCGGCGCGGGAGAGCGGCGCCGACATCGTCAGCATGAGCCTCGGCGGCGACCCGACCGACGGCACCGACCCGCTGAGCGTCGCCGTCGACACGCTCACCGAACAGACCGGCACCCTGTTCGTCATCGCGGCGGGCAACGCGGGCGACGAGTACACCGTCGGCTCCCCCGGCGCGGCCACCTCCGCGCTGACCGTCGGCGCCGTGGACGGCAACGACCAGCTCGCCCCGTTCTCCAGCAGGGGCCCGCGCCTCGACGAGGCCATCAAGCCGGACATCACCGCGCCCGGCGTGAACATCACCGCCGCCAGGGCCGAGGGCACGATGATGGGCAACCCGCTGGACGACCGCTACACCCGGTCGAGCGGCACCTCCATGGCCACGCCGCACGTGGCGGGCGCGGCGGCGATCCTCGCCCAGCGGCACCCGGACTGGACGGCCGGGCAGCTCAAGGACGCGCTGGTCTCGACGGCCAAGACGATCGACGGGCAGACCCCGTACGAGCAGGGCGGCGGCCGCCTCGACGTGGCCCGCGCGCTGCGCCAGACCGTCACCGCCACCTCCTCGCTCAGCCTCGGCGTGTTCGAGGACGGCGCCACCGGCACCCCCTCCGGCACCATCACCTACACCAACTCGGGCGACTCCCCCGTCACGCTGACGCTCACGCCGACGCTGTCCAACCTGGACGGCGACGCACCCGGTGAGGGCGCGCTGACCCTGTCGGCCGCCTCCGTCACCGTCGAGCCGGGCCAGAGCGCCACCGTGGACGTCCAGGTGGACCTGACCAAGCTGGTCCACGGCCGGCACGCCGGCTACGTCACCGCGACCACCGCGGACGGCTCCGCGTTCGCGCACACCACGCTCGCGCTGACCACCCGCGGCAAGATGCACAAGGTGCACTTCACCGGGATCGAACGCGACGGCTCGCCCGCCCGCGTCCCCGTGATCATGATGCAGAGCGCGTCCAGCAGGGACGACGCGTTCGGCTACATCCTGGACGAGGAGGCGGGCTGGACCGTCGAGGTCCCCGAGGGCGTCTACCACACGCAGGCCGTCATGGGCGAGTCGCACGACGAGCTGCCCGTCGACTCCCTGATCCTCTTCCCCGAGCTGAAGGTGGACCGGGACCTGGAGGTCGTGCTCGACGCCAGGAAGGCCGTGCCGATCGAGATCAGGACCTCGCAGCCGGTGATGCAGGACGGCATCGCCACCTACTTCACCTACCGCACGATCGGCAACAGAAGGCTCGCCTTCGGCGCGATGAACTTCCCCTCCGTCGAGGCCCTGGCCGTCACCCCGACCGCCCAGGTGCAGGAGGGCACGTTCGAGTTCTCCTCCCGCTGGCAGCTCGCCGCGCCCCGGGTGACCGTCAAGGTCGGCCGCGACACCCTGCTGGTCCGTCCGACGATCAGGTCGCCCGAGATCTCCGGCACCAAGCGCTGGAAGCTCGCCGACGGCGACGCGGACGGCAAGCTGAAGGGCAAGATCGCCGTCATCACCAGCAAGGAGCAGGGCGACTGGAACAGCAAGTTCGACGGCCTCAAGGAGCGCGGCGCGGCCGCGGTGATCGTGGTCGGCCCCGACGGCTCGCCGATGTGGCAGCCGTGGCAGCCGACCGGCGACCGTGACCCGCTGCCCGCCCTGATGATCACGCATGATCGCGGCCAGGTGCTGCTCGACCGCCTGCGCAAGGGCGGCGGCACGGTGGAGGTGACCGGCCGGTTCCAGACCCCGTACCTGTACGAGGTCATGCAGGTCTCCTCCGGCCGGGTGCCCGAGAAGATCGTGCACGACGTGAACTGGCGCAACACCGCCCTGGTCGACTCCCACTACCCGGCGACCGGCAGCGATCGGTACGCCAAGGACCAGCGCTTCGGCTGGCGGCCCTGGCAGATCTACAGCCTGGACGCCCAGATGGAGACGCAGCGCGTCCTGCCGACCGCCAACCGCAGGGCCGAGTACGTCAGCTCCGGCGACACTCAGTGGCAGCACATCGTGCAGCACATGCACACCTGGGAGTCCAACTCGCGGCTGCGCGGCGGCCTGACCGACGGGCCGCGCTCGTACCGGGCGGGTGAGACGGTCAAGGAGCGGTGGTTCGCCCCCGTCGTCCGGCCGGCCGTGACGAGCGCCACCCGTACGGGCGACGTGCTCGCGATCCAGGTGCCCGAGTTCGTGGACGCCGACGGCCACACCGGCTACGCCGGCGGCAGCGACACCACGGACACCGTCAAGGCCCGCTTCTACCGCGACGGCAAGCTGGTGGAGGAGCGCGACTCGCTGCGCGGCACGTTCACCGCGGCCGAGCGGGACGCCGAGTACCGCATGGAGCTGTCCACCGCCCGCACGTCGGAGACCTGGCGCTACGCCACCGCCACCGAGTCGGCGTGGACGTTCAGGTCGGCCCGCACGCAGGGCACTCAGGCGCTGCCGCTGCTCGGCGTGGACTACGACATCCCCGCCGACCTCGAAGGCAGGGTGCCGAAGGGGCTCCCCGTGCCGCTCGGCTTCACCGCCAAGGGGGCGAAGACCTTCAAGGCCGAGCTGTCGTACGACGACGGCAAGACCTGGAAGCCCATCCCGGTGCTGCCGCTCGGCCAGGGCCGCTACACCGCCCTCGTCGGGCACAAGAAGACCGAGACCGGCGTGTCCCTGCGGGTCACCGTGACGGGTGACAAGGGCAGCCGGTTCGAGCAGACCGTGACCAGGGCGTACGGCGTGCGCTGACCGGTCACAACCAGCGCTCGCGGGCCGCATGCCAGGCAAGTTGCATCCTGGTCTGCGCGCCCGCGAGCCGCATCAGGTGGTAGACGCGGCGCTGCACCGTACGGAGGCTGAGCCCGAGCTGGCTCGCGATCGTCTTCTCCGGCACGCCCGCCACCAGCAGCGACAGCAGGTAGAGCTCGTCGGCGTCCAGCGGGCATGACCCGGTGTCGGCCACCTGGCCGTCCTCGGAGAACCTGATGGGCGTCGCCCGCTCCCACTGCGCCTCGAACAGCGCGATCAGCGCCTCCAGCAGGCTGCTCTCCCTGACCAGCGCGGCCGTCAGCTCGGCGATCCCGCCGACGTGCTGCACCAGCGGCAGCAGCGCCGTCTCCCGGTCCACGATCATCATCCGCACCGGCAGCGCCCGCACGGCGCGGGCCTGCTCGCCGAGCTTGATGCCGTACGCGACGTTCTCCACCATGCCGGGCTCCTCCAGCAGGGCCCGCTCGTAGATGACGCGGTAGCTCACGCCCCGGCCGAGCGCCTCCAGCTCCTCGTCGTTGTCCTGCGACGGCATCACCACGTGACCGGCGCGGCAGAAGTACAGCACCTCATCGCGCGCGCGGTCCTGCAGGTGGCGCACCTGCTCGCGCAGCGCGGCCCGGCTCGGCAGCACCTCGATCAGCCGGTGCGCGTCCCGCCTGCGCACGCTCGCCCGGTACTCCTCAGAGAGCTGCTCGACCGCCTGGCGGGCCCAGTCGATGGCCTCCTGGCCGCGTACGAGCCGCGGGCCGAGCGCCACGTCCGGCGCCACCGGCGCGTACCTGCCCGCCGCCACCTCCCTGACCAGCCCCTGCTCGCGCATCCCGGCCAGCGCCTTGGCCGCCTCGTCGTCGCTGATGCCCAGCTCGGCGGCCAGCCCGGCGACGTCGCCCTCCCCCGCTCGTACGAGTGCCCGGTAGGCCCGCTCCTCCGTTTCGTCCAGTCCCGCAGCCTCCAGCATGCGCTCCATCATGGCATCCGAGGCATTTCATGAAAGTTTCAGCCGCGATTGACGGGCGTGAGGCGACCCCTGATGATCGCCTTGCTTCCTGGTCAGGAGGAGGCGTCGAGTGAATCCCCCGCCTGAGTCCCCCGCCGTCCAGCACGAGGTGCGCCGATGCCGAAAGTCCCGTTACGAGCCGCGCTGGCCGTCCTGCTGACGCTGGCCGCGTTCAACGCTCCAGCCACCACCGCGTACGCATCAGACGACGAGCCCGTACACGTCGCCGTCAACGCCCGAGCGGGCCTGGCCACCGTCCCCGAGACCGGCATCGGGACCAACCACGCCATCTGGGACACGAACCTGGGCACGAACGAGACCGCCGACCTGCTCAAGGACGCCGGCGTGAAGTTGCTGCGCTACCCCGGCGGCTCCTACTCCGACATCTACCACTGGGAGACCCACACCGCCCCGGGCGGCTACGTGGCGCCGGACACCGACTTCGACACGTTCATGAACGGCGTGCGCAGGACCGGCGCGCAGGCCATGGTGACCGCCAACTACGGCACCGGCACCGCCGAGGAGGCCGCCGGCTGGGTCCGCTACGCCAACATCACCAAGCGGTACGGCATCAAGTACTGGGAGATCGGCAACGAGATCTACGGCAACGGCCACTACGGCGCCGAGTGGGAGGCCGACGACCACCCCGACAAGAGCCCCCACGAGTACGCCCGCAACGTCGTCGCCTACGCCGACGCCATGAAGGCCGTCGACCCCACCATCAAGATCGGCGCGGTGCTGACCACCCCCGCCAACTGGCCCGACGCCATCGTGGCCGAGGGCGACAGCGGCTCGTGGAACCAGGTCGTGCTGTCCACCGCCGGCTCAAAGATCGACTTCGTGATCCTGCACTGGTACCCCGGCGCCCTCGACAGGACCGGACACATCTCCGACATGATCCAGCTCACCCGCGAGCAGATCGCCACGTACGCAGGGCCCGGCTCCGAGCGGATCGGCATCGCGATGACCGAGTTCAACACCGGGTCGAGCAGCAACGGCACCAACACCCAGCCGGGCGCGCTGGCCGCCGCCGACTCGTACGCGACCCTGCTCGCGAACGGCGTCTTCACCGTGGACTGGTGGAACGTGCACAACGGCATCGGCGAGGTCACCGAGGTCGCGGGGCACACCGACTACGGCGACTTCGGCCTGCTGTCGAGCGCCTCCTGCACCTCCGACGGCAGCGTCTGCGAGCCGCCGCTCAACACCCCCTTCGCGCCCTACTACGCGCTGCAGATGGTCGGCAAGTTCGCCAGGCCCGGTGACCGCTTCATCCGCGCGGCCACCGACCGGCCCGAGGTGGCCGCGCACGCCGTACGCCGGCCCAACGGCGACCTCGCCGTCCTGCTGATCAACACCTCGGAGGACACGTCGTACCCGGTTGAGCTCGACTACACCGGCTTCGCCCCCGCCGCCGGCGCGCCCACCGTACTGACCCACACCAACGGTGCCACCTCGATCACCAGCGGCTCCACCGGCACCCCGACCGCGCAGACGCTGCCGCCGCTGTCCATGACCACCGTCATCCTGCGCCCCGCGGACCCCCAGGCCGACCACCCTGGCAGCCCGGGACAGCCGAAGCTCACCGCCGTGACCGGCACCACCGCCACCCTCACCTGGCCCGCCGCAAAGCCCGGCACCCGCAAGATCGCCAAGTATGAGGTGGTCCGCCAGCACGGCGCCGTCACCGAGCAGCTCGGCGAGACCTCCGGCACCACCATCACCGTACGCAACCTCAAGCCCGGCACCCGCTACACCGTGAACGTGCTGGCCCGCGACACCGGCGGCGCGCAGTCCTGGCCGTCCGCCCCGCTCACCTTCACCACCGGCACCCCCGCCGACAGCTCGTGCAGCGTGAAGCTGACCGTCCAGTCCGACTGGTCCAGCGGCTACGTCGGCTCGCTCGACATCACCAACCACGGCGCCCCGCTCGACGGCTGGACGCTCTCCTTCACCTGGCCACGAGCCTGGCAGAGCCTGGACAGCGGCTGGAGCGCGGTGTGGACGGAGGACGGACGCGAGGTGCGCGCCGTGAACGAGGCCGCCAACCCGACGCTGGACACCGGGGCCACGGCCACGATCGGGTTCGTCGGCAACTACTCCGGGCCGAACGTCCTGCCCACCGTCTTCACCCTGAACGGCACCACCTGCACCACCGTCCCCTGACCTGCGCCGACCTTCGCGTCGAGCCGGGCCCGCCGTCAGCACGGGCCCGGCCCATCAGCCGGGCGGCTCGGCCTCCCCTTCACCCGCCGCTCAGGGGGTGATTCACCCGCCGCTCAGGGGGTGAGCCCGGCCTGCTCTTCGTCCTGCGTTCAGCGGTGCCAGAGGAGGACGGCGGCGGTCAGGGCGGCGCGGTGGTAGGGCGGCAGGTCGTCGCCGGTCCAGTAGACCTCCACCTGCGGGTCGGGCTCGTCCATCTGATCCATCTCGGTCTGCGCCTCAGCGGTCAGCTCCCAGGCGGCGACGCCCGGATCCACCTCCGCCAGGTAGACGCGGTGCGGGGCTCCCGAGCCGTCGAGGGTCGCGCGCCAGGCCCGCCGTACCGTCACGACACCCGCGCGCTCGCTCAGCGCGTCCACCACGAGGTGGTCGGTGAGGTCGAACAGGTCGTCCTCCAGGTCGGCCGACTCAGGAGGGACCCCGCTGCTCAGGTCGAGCCCTGGCGGGATGCGCGGGGGACGTACCGAATCAGGAGAGAAGGCGTATCCGGGGGCTTCCGTGCCGTCCTGCGGCGGCACGGCGGCCGCCCCGGCGGGTTCGCCGTCCAGGCCGAGTGCGGCGAGCACGTCGCGCAGGAGGTCGAGGTCCCCGGCCGTCAGCGAGACGCCGTTCTCGGCCGCCGCGAGCGTCAGCATGTCGGGCAGGTACGCCAGGTCGCCCGCGGCCAGCATGGTCCTGGCCCGGGTGACGACCTCGTCGGGCAGCCGCCCGGCCAGGCGGATCAGCAGCCGGTGCACGCCGGCGTACAGCCGCCAGGCCCGGTCGTCCAGCGCGCCCCATGGGGTGCTCACGTCAGCCTTCCTCCATCACGATGATGTCGTACGAGCGCGGCACCTCCGGGATGACGCCTCGCTCGACCATATCGGCCGCCACCCGGTCCACCTCCTCGCGCAGCCGCGCCGCGAACTCCGGATCGTCCACCCTGGTCATGCGCGAGCGCGGCGGGAAGACGGCCTCCTGGTCCTCGGCGAAGGAGGAGAAGACCGAGATGTCCTTGGCCTGCCCGCCAGTGAGCCGATAGGCCACGATGACCTTATGGTCTCCCGCCGGGTTCTCGGCCATGAACCTGATCGCGACCTCAAGCAGCCTGCTCACGCTGAGAAACTCGCGGGCCATTCCGTGCGGATAGAACGGCGCACCGTAGATGGGCCACTGCGCCGGCGACAGCCAGTCCCCCCGATAGGCGATCACGGGCCGCTCCGGCGAGCCCACCCCGGGAAGCTGCATCATCGCGTCGTGCACCATGTCGGCGTGCCAGCGCATCTCGTCCCACAGCCGCGGGACGACCCGGCCGACGTGTTCCTTCAGCGCATCCCATGCGTGCTGCCGGTCCCTTCTGGCCGCCCGCATGTCCTGGCTCGCCTGCCTGGCGTCGTCCCTGCGGCCCTCGTCCCTGGCCTGCTTGAAGCGCTCGGCGGCCTCGTCCGATCGGCGGACGGCGTCCACGTACGCGTCGGCGAGCGGGTTCAGCGGCGACTCCGAGGTGAGGTGGCCGGCGCCCTCGTGCAGCATCGGGCGCAGGGCCAGCGGCAGCGGGAGCGCCTTGGTGCGCGCGGCGATGTTGTCCAGGTAGTTGCCGACGAGCTGATCGACCTTGGCCGCCATGCGGTTGCGCACCAGCGACTCGGAGATCCCGTCGGTCCAGAGCTGGAAGCGCGTGACGTTGTTGATCAGGTAGTGGCTGTGCCTGGTGTACACGGTCAGCGCCATCACGTGCGCCGGTGACAGACGTTCGCCCAGCGCCCGGACGGCGTCGGGGTTCCCCGGGTCGATGCCGGAACGATCGAGCCACGCCGCGAGGTCCGGGTCGGTCACCCGGCCGCTTTCGAGCTGCGGCCACAGGCGATCGACGGTATCGATCACCTTGTGGTGCTGAGTCTCGGAGAATCCGGCGATGTCCCTGGCGTTCGTGTAATAGCGGGACTCGTGCGGGAACATCCCGTCGGGCAGCACCTCGCGCCGCAGCGTGGCGAGGTCGATGCCGGGCAGGTTCCGGTAGAAGTCCACGGCGGTGGGCCGGGCGCCGGGCTCCAGCCGCATCCCGCCCACGCCGGCGATCTGCGCGCCCCTGGCGATCTCGAACAGCGAGTGATCCCGGCCCGGCAGCATCCACCCCATCAGCGCGCCCAGGAACCGCTCCGTCATCGCCGGCCCGAGGTTGAGGAACTTGACCGCCGTCAGCATCTTCGCCGTGGTGCCCGAGACGCCGTCGATCACCGGGAAGCCCTCGCTCGCGACCTTGCGCGCCCACCGGCTCGACGTCGTGTCGTGCATCGTCACGCCCTCGCGCCACGGCAGCGGCGTGTCCGGGTCGAGCCGGCCGCCGGTGTGCTGCTCCGCGTACGCCCGCTCGTACCTGCCGAGGGGCGTGCCCAGCCGCTCGTAGTGCGCCGGCGTCGTGTTGAGTCCCAGCTCCTGGATCTCGGTTTCCGTACGGTCGCGCCTGCTGTACTGGCTCGACACCATCTCCACGACGTCCCTGGCACCGCGCTCCGACATCATGCCCACGTTGCCGGTGCCGAACGGGTCGCGGGTGAAGGTGTAACTGCCGTCCATGAACCTCGACTCGAGCCGCCCCAGCACCGGACGGTGCAGCCGCTCGTCGAGCTGGTGGTGCGCGCGGCGTACCGCTTCGACGTCGAGCCCTGCCTGCCGGGCGCGGTCCCAGCCGCCGGTGTCCATGATGTCGAGCAGCGCGTTGCCGAAGATGCCGAGATTGTCGCGGTTGTAGTAGGCGCCGTTGTAGAACGCCGTCACCAGCTCGCGGAGGTTCCCGTGCGCGAGCAGGTCGTCCACGGTCAGGCCGGCCCGCGTACCGACCTGGCCGGCGCTGGCCGGGTCGTCCTTGAAGAAGACGCTCTCCACGCGGCGGGCGAACGCCTCAGGGGTCTCATCCGGCCGTCTCGGGGTTAGTTGCATGAGGACGTCGCGCATCTTGGCGAGCGCGGCCCTGGCGGCGTCCAGCGTTCGGGGGTCGTTGAAGTAGTACGCGCCCAGGCGCTGCTCGAACCTGGTGGCCTCGTCGTACCAGCGGGGGTCGTTGTAGAACCGCTCGAAGTCGAACGGCACCCGCGCCGCCCGCGGGCCGCTCTGGCCGGCACCCCCGGAGTCCTCCCCTGGCCGCGCTGGGGGTGCACCGTCGCCGGTGAGTTGTGGTGTGGCGGCGCGGCCTTGCGGTTGCACGGCTCCGTTCGCCTGGGGCGGTGGTGGCGTGCCTTCCCCCGGCCGGTCCGTCACCGCGCCCTCGGCGCGGCTCACCGCCCGCGTGGGCGGCGCGGAGTCGGGTTCGGGCAGGTGGTTGAGCAGCCGCTCGATCCTGCTCGGCCCCGGTGCCTCGCTCGGCCTCGGGCCCGGCACCTCGCCCGGCCTGGCGGCGGCCGACGACTCATCCGCCCTGTTGGGTGACAGCGCCTCGCTCGACCTGATGGAGGGCGGCGCGTCCCCGGCCGTCCCAGCAGCCCTGGTCGCGCCCGCCGTACCGGTCGCCGCGGCCGAAGTGCGGTCGGACGGTGCGGACGCACGATCGGACGGTGCCGCGGCGCGGTCGGCGGGTGCGGAGGTGCGGTCGGACGGCGCCGCAGCACGATCGGACGGTGTCGCGGCCGGTTGCTCCGGTCTGCCGCGTTCCGCCGAAGAGGCGGATGCGTGCCGAGCAGCGGAAGGCTCCGGCGTGGTGCGGACCGACGCCTCCGACGCGGTGCGGACCGACGACGCCTCGGGCGTGGTGCGGGCCTGCGACGCCTCCGGCGTTCTGGAACGTGGAGCGGCCTCGCCACCCTGGCCGGGTGTGGTCCGCTGCTCCGGCCCGCCCTGCTGCCGGACCTCCCCCTGCGGCACGTGCGCTTGCCGATCGAGCCCCGGGTACGGCGCGGCGGAAGCCTGACGGGCACCTTCCGCACCAGCGCCAGCACCGGCACCGGCACCGGGGTCACCTGCCTGGCTCAGCATGGCGCCGCCGTCAGCGACGGGACCCGGCCCGGCGACAGTCGACGGCGCCCCTTGCACGGACACAGTGCCCGGCCCGCCGCCGGAGCCGTCGTTCCCCTGCGTCTCAGATCCGGAACGGGAGCCAGGAGCGGCCCCCGGATCCTGGCCATCCCGCGCACCCGCGCCCGAGGTGACGTCGGGCCGGGAACCAGGACCGGGATCCGGGACGGAGCCATGGCCAGGTCCGGAGCCAGGGCCGGGGCCGGAGCCGGGGGCGGGGCCGGTGAGCGAGTCGCCGTACGAGGACGGGACGCGACGGCCGGGAAGCGTCGTGGTGAGGTGCTGCCCGTCGGCGCCGAGCGCGCTGGACGTGATGCCCTTGGCCAGCATGTCCCAGTCGAAGTCGCCCTGCGCCAGCATGGTCCCGGCCGTGGTGATGCCGCCGGTCAGCGCGTACTGGGCGGCCTGCCCGTACACGGACGAGTGGGCGGCCGCCAGCAGCCGCTCCATGGTGGTCATCTCCGCCTTCGTCAGCCCGGCGCGCAGGGCGGGCGTGGCGAGCCGGGTGAGCCCGCCGCTCAGCAGCCCCATGAGCCCGCCCATGGCGCCGCCGCTCAGCGCCGACACCCCGATCTGCCGCAGGTCCAGCTCGTCCCTGCGGCCCTTGGCGATCTGCGCGAGCTGGACGCCCGCGTCCATGCCCGCGACGATCCCGGCGAAGATGGCGATGTTCTTGAGTGCCAGCTTGGCGATCTGCGCGATGGTGAGGCGGGCGATCTGTACGCGCGGCCCGATGAGCAGCAGGCTCGCTCCCTTGGTGGCGACGGCCATCGCCAGCAGGTACGAAAGCTGCGCGACCAGCAGCCAGACCGTCATCTCGATCATGTACTTGGCGTACTGGATCTGCACGCCGACGCCGTTGAGCGCGACGGCGGCCTTGATGAGCCGGTCGACCAGCTCGGCGGCCCGGCCTCCGACTCTCTTCGCGACGTGCTCGGCGAAGGCGAGGTGGGCGGCGCCGTCCCAGTCCGCTCCGATCTTGTCCGCGCTCCACGGCTGATCGGCGGCGGTGCCCTCGACGACGCGGTGCGCGGCGGTCACGCACGCGTCGGCGAGCCGGAAACACCCGGTCTCGTCGCCTTCAGGCCAGTCCATGCCGACGGCCCAGCCCACGTACGGCTTGGCCCAGTCGGGAACGAGGAACCCGTCGAACCCCATGAACCGTCAGCCCTGGAACGTTCCGGCGCCGGCCGCTCGGAGGCGGCGGATCAGAGCGTTCATGCGCCGGGATCCACGGTCGGGGGCACGAACGCGTCGAGCGAGACGCGCTCGCCGAAGACCTGCTCGTACGGCAGCCCTTCCGGCAGCAGCGGCTCCATGAGCCGCCGCCGCTGCTCGTCGACGTCCGCCGTAGCCCTGCGGATCTGCACCATGATGGCGTCGGCCAGCTCGGACGCGGAGAGCTTGCGGTAGACACGCGGGTCCAGGCGAAGGTCGCGGAGCTGCCCCTGCGACCCCACAGTGACGCTGATCATGCCGTCGGACGAGGTCTTGGTGGCCTCCACCGCGTCGAGCGCCCCGTACGTCTCGCGTACGCGCGAGATCTGCTCGTTGACCTGCTCTGCCAGTTCCTCGACCGAAGCTTCGAAATTGTTCATCAATCTTACTACCCCCGTAAAGGACAGTTCATACCACATTCAACATTGGTTGCAGAAGCGCCAGAAGCCACATAGGGGGCTGAAGTCCATGTTGTACAGGTGAAAGATCGCGACATCTCGTGATCATTCACCCTCCCAGATCGACTTGGAGGCGTGCGGCAAGAGCGGGCAGAGTGGCACGGCGTACCGGCGATGCCCGTGGCGCGCGGCGGCCGCAGGCAGCGGAATCCGTGCGATCGCGCGTACGGCACGGCAAAGAACGCCGACGCCCTCCGCACGGGAGGACGGACGGTTCGAGCAAGAATGACACAGCCGAAGGAATGCGGGACAGGTTGTGACGTTTCCCCAGCACTCTCCGCCGCCGCGCCGCGTCTCGCCGGGCGGGCGTTCATGGGCGCGGTGGATCGTGGTCGCGGCCGGTCTTGCGGTGCTCGTGGTGTCGCTCATCGCCGCCGTGGGACCGTACCGGCAGACCACGGAGTTCCGCGAGATGATGGCCTGCGAGCGGAGCGGCGGCGGCTGCTTCGGCGCCGAGGGCGGCACCATCGCCGACCGGCGCACGTACACCACCACCGAGACCACCACCCACACCGACGCCGACGGCCGCACCCGCACGTCCACGCGCACGATCACCCACCACGAGATCACCTGGCAGCGGGCCGACGGCACCCGGCAGGCCCGTGACGTGGACGCGCGCTTCTACGCCAAGGCCGAGGAAGGCCGGCCGGCCACGCTCCGGCTCTGGCGCGGGGAGGTCGTCGGCGTGGAGGTGGCGGGAGGCGCCGCGTGGTTCCCGCCCGAGGTGAAGGGCTCGCTCGCGTACTGGCTCTACCTGGCCTTCATCGGCCTGGGGGTGCTGCTGTGGGGGCTGCTGCCCGTCCGGTGGGACGGGGTCCTGATGCTCGCCTACCGCGCGTTCTGCTGGACCGCCATGGGCTTCCTGCCGGTCCGCATGGCGGCCGACGCCCTCGCCGGGAACCTCGGCACCGGCCTCGCACTCACCGCCGAGATCGTCGGCTGCCTGCTGATCGCCGCGATCACCGGCACCATGCTGGTCCGCTCCCTCACCCGCCGCCGGCCGTGACCATAGCGCGCCCGGCTCAGGCGTCGATGCCCGCGACGAAACCGCGGATCGCGCCCGCCAGCGCCTCGGGGGCCTCCATCGCGACGTAGTGGCCCACGCCGTCGAGCAGCACGGACGTGACCTCGGCCGACGCGGCCTGGGACAAGGTGTCCGCCGTGAAGGAGCCGCCGCCGGCGCCGACCGCCGGCACGGACGCCCGCGGCCCGGGGGGCGAAGCGATCTTCGACGAGCTACGCGAGCGGTGGGCGGCAGATCGGCACCGCCGAGCTCGGAGCCCTCGAAGCGCACCTGACGGAGCTGGTGGGCAGGCAGCCCGTACGCTTCGACACCCCGGGCCGGCTCACCCGCGACCTCGGCGATCCAGGCGACTGACTCCCCGCCGCCCCGGGAGGTCTGACCCGTACGGGCGTGAGCGGGGGCGCTGGTGTCAGCGCTACCGTCACCACTTCGCCGGGACCTGCGACATCGTTGAGTATGTCCTCATGTCAGTGACCGAGTTCGCGCGCGGCCGCCTCCCCTGAGGCCCCGCCGGGGCAGGTCGGGCTGTTCGACTGGGACGGCACCGACATGTTCATCCTGGACACCTTCATCCTGCGCTTGATCTTCCACGCGCCGCGAGCAGCGGGGACCGTACATGCGAAGTAGTGCGTGTGGCGGCGTTGCTGTGCTTCCCGGCTGTGCAGCGGACGACAGCAACGCGCTCGCGCACTGTCGAAGGTGCGGCCGTGCAGGCGTGAGGGCCACTCAGTGCGGGTCGGCAGCGGGCCGGGGCGCGACGATGAGCCTTACCGTGCCCTTCTCAGGACCGCCCAATGCCTCATGCACGTACCAGGTGTCGGGAACGTCTTCGGCTTGGAGAGGGTGCTCGGTCACATCCAAGCCTGAGCCGCCACGACCGGCGGGCTCAGGAGGTGCCTTGTAGTAGCGCGAGACGGTTGCATGCCGCTGCTGAAGCATGATCCTGACTTCACCCACCGTCTTGTTCGCCGGCTTCATTCCTTCCAGGATCTCGCCGCGAGCCGTCGGATCTCCTGTGATCTCATACCGTTCGCCAGGCAGAGCGGCCCGCCCGAAGGTGACTTCGAAAGGGCTGTGCAGATCGACAGGAATACTCACCCCGGCCAGACACCATGTCCGGCCGCAGTCCGTCCCTTCGATTTTCTTGATTCTGCGGCTATTAGTTCCGTCCTTGATTTCGAAACCGTCGCCGTGGAACACCACCATTCTTTGGGGAGCCGAGACAGAGACCAGCGCGCCGACAAGGCTGGGCGACGCGGGTTTCATCTTCAAGTCGACGCTCAGGCCATACGCCGCGAAGTCCTGCCGGTATCGCTCGGGGTCGGCATCCGGGTCCAGGATCCTGACGTCGATATAGTCACCGTTCCTGGTGAACGCCAACGCTTTGGCCGGTCCCACGGTCATAGGACCGATCTCCTCGGGGTGCATGATGACCGGCGCGAAGACCGCTGCTCCGACCAGGAGTGCCGTGACGGGGATGAGGGTGAGCCACTTCTGCCAGGACCGTGTGGTCTTGGGGGATTCCCGTACCGACGCAGCGATGACGCTTTGGAGAGTGGCGGACATCACGAGAGGATCCGCTCGGACATGGCCGGCAGGGTCGTGCGTCTTGAGCGTAGTCGTCAACTGCTTGAGAGGATCGGTCATACGGCATTCCCCTGGCAGGAAGGCTGGCGAGCAGCGACGGTTTGCGGTTCTTCTCCGAGCAAGCGCCGCAGCCGTTTGCGCGCGCGGTGCAGTCGCATGGCAGCCGTAGGCCGGGAGCAGCCCACCACCTTCGCGGCTTCGCGGAGGTCGAGTCCTTCCCAAGACATCAAGAGCACCAGTTCCCGGTCGTCCTCGCTCAGGCTGTTCAGCGCGGCGAGCGCCGTTTGGCGTGCGACGACTGCGGTCGCGTGATCTGCTTCGGCACAGTGGTGCGTCAAACCCTCGCCTAACGGCCCTGCGAGTGCGTCTCGCCGGTTGTCTCGTCTGATCAGATTCAGCATGAGATTCCGGGCCGTCGCGTACAGCCAGGGCAGCGGATGTTCCCGGGGCAATCGCTCGTACTTCTCCCAGGCGATTTTGAACGTCTCGGCGGTTATATCCGGAGCGTCCGCAGGACCGACCCGCCGCCAGGCGTACCGCAGAACCGCCTCGTAATGGTCCTCGAACATGCGGGTGAAGCTGTCTTCATCGCTCACACGCCGCCTCCCCTCCACCATTGCGGTGCACGTTGTGCCTTCCACCTGGTGAATGTCGCGCAGCCGTCAGGTATCACTCACCGATGACCAAAACGCCCTGATGTGAGGGAGCTCACAGTCGCTTCCTCACAGGGCGTCGGTGAGGTCGGCTTGAACACCTCCTGGGCGGTTTGAAGGGCACCCACATGACTGGGCATCCCTCACGATGTCGAGCGCGTGGGCGACGTCGGCCGCGACCGGCCGGCGACCGGGCTGGCGCAGGCGGGCTGCCCTGATGGACGTGGAAAGTTGCTTTCTGGCCCGACCGTCGTGTGTCTACTGAGGTTCGAGCTACTGCTTGTACGGCTGGGCGGTGGGTGGTGCCTGGCCTTCAGGCCGTTGCAGCCCGATCAGGGCGGGGCGCCCTGTCCTCGCGATCGGTGAACCATCGCACGATGGCCGTTGCGATTCCTGTGCAGCTTCAGCCGCCACCTGAATCCGGCCGCTTCGGCACTTGCGTGAGGCGGATTCACTGGTCGGCTGCGGTCAACCTTCCCGCCCACCCGCCTGAGGCGCATCGTTGCTGTCGCTGTTGCTGTCAGCGGAGATCAAAAAGCCCCGAACGACGATTCCGTCCGGGGCGTTTCTGATGGTCGTTCTTGTGGTCAGGGGCAGGGTCGAACTGCCGACCTTCCGCTTTTCAGGCGGACGCTCGTACCAACTGAGCTACCTGACCCAGAGCGGTCCTGACGGGATTTGAACCCGCGGCCTCCACCTTGACAGGGTGGCGAGCACTCCAAACTGCTCCACAGGACCTTGCGTTTCTTGCTGTTTGCGCTCGCTTAGCTTACCAGCTTTCCGGAGGTCTTGGACCAGCCGTTTTGCGGGTGCGCTAGGCGCTCGCAGTGCCCCCAACGGGATTCGAACCCGTGCCGCCGCCTTGAAAGGGCGGTGTCCTAGGCCGCTAGACGATGGGGGCTCAGGATTCCCTGTCGCCTTCCGTCGGAGACCCCTGAAGCATAGGGGACGATTGCCCCTGATGCCAAAGTGGCGTACCGGCGGTCGATGACCCGGTGCCTTTGATCGATCCCGTTGGCGACGGGGCGTTCTTCGGCTCCGGGGAAATCATACGTTGCGGGTCGGGCTCCACGTGACGCTGGATGTACACCGACTGCTCGCCGAGCCCGCCGAGCGTGATGTCGTCCCAGGCCCGCAGGCGTCTGGTCTCTTTGTCGAAGTACAGGACGGACGCCTGGACGGGGGTGGGCTGGGCGTGTTCGAGCGCGCGCAGGCCGGCGCCGCCGGTGGAGCCCTGGATGAGCAGGCGGGTGCCGGTCGGGAGCATGTTCGTGCGCCGGTCGTGGGTGTGCCCGGAGAGGATCATGGGGGCGAGGCCGGAGAAGCCGCGCCCGGCGTCGGGGTCGTGTACGGCGATCAGGTCGGGTTTGCCCACCTTGCCCAGGTGGGCGCGGGCGAACTCGCGGAGCGATTCCGGGTTCGAGTAGGCGTCGGTGGTCTTGTCCGGGGTGAAGCGGGGGTCGCCGAGGCCGTAGATGGTCAGGCCGGCGACCTTTTTCGTGGTGTCGTCGAGGACGATCGCGTTCTTCTGCTTGGCCACGGCCTTCTGCGTGGTCATCGAGTCGTGATTGCCGCGTACGTACACGTACGGGACCTTGAGCTTGCCGATCTCCTCGACGAACTTGTTCTCGGCCTTGGTGCCGTGGTCGGAGATGTCGCCGGTGTCGACGATGAAGTCGACGCTGAACTGGTCCGTCAGCGAGTGGATGACGTTCCAGGCGATGGGATTGATGTGGATGTCGGAGACGTGCAGGACTCTGATGGTCTTCGTGTCGGCCTCGTACAGGGGCAGGGTGGAGACCGTGTCGTAGAGCTTTGAGACGTTCGTCACGAGTTTGGTGAGCTGCGCCCGGTACGACTCGAAACGCGTCACGATCGACTCCGCGCTGCCGACCAGCGACGGCGCGGCGGCCACCAGGCCCGAGTAGCGCGGCTCCACAAGCGAGTTGGGGCGGAAGGTGAGGGCCGCCAGGGCCCCGGTGGCGGAAAGGGTCACAGAGGCCGCCAGAAGGCCCATCAGGGCCGTTCTGGGGCGCCGGTGAACGAGGATGACGGCGACCATGGCCCCGGCGCCCGCACACAGCAGCGAGCGGATGAGGAGCGCGCGCACGCCGTCCAGGAGATCGTCCTCGATCATCTCGGGCAGCCGGTCGGCCACCCGCGGGTCCTCGATGAGGGCTTTGGCGCGTTCCTGGTCGATGTTCTCCAGCGTGATGCGCAGCCTGAGCGGCGCGCTGTGCGTGCGGAAGGTCAAGGTGCCGAGGGGGCTCGCGTCCACGACGGTCTCGCCGGTCCAGGCGGGCCGCAGGGACATCCCGGCCTCCACTGGGCCGACGCGCGCGGTCTCCGTACCGCTGAGAAAGATGCCGAGCCACGCGCCCACGGCGGCCACGAAAAGCACGGCCACGGCCTTCGCGGCACGTGACCGGAGAATGGCCTTTGACCAGTGCACGAACTTCATACAGATTCTTGCTTACCTGACCGGCGGGGCAGAATGGCAAGTGTGATCGAGGTATCGCGGCAGAGATTCGAGGAACTCGTGGCCGAGGCATTGGACACGATTCCGCCCGACCTCACGCGCGCCATGAGCAACGTGATCGTCACCGTCGTCGATGACCCGCCTGAGCCCGACCTGCTCGGCCTGTACACCGGTGTCCCCCTCACGGAACGCGGCGACTGGTACTCAGCGGTTCTGCCCGACCGCATAGAGATCTACCGCAACCCGATATGTGAGATTTGCGATACCGAAGAGGCAGTGATCGAAGAGGTGCGCATCACGGTCGTCCATGAAGTCGGGCATCACTTCGGCATCGATGACGCCCGACTTCACGAATTGGGCTGGTAACCCTTTGCGTTTGGTTGGCTGCTTCCGGTTGCGGACGGCGGGCACTCTCGGGCACCTTAGGTGACATAGCGAACACCCTGAGTCAGGCACAGCGGAGTCCAATGGGGGCCATGCGGGCGCGACGGCACCCGGGACGGCATCGCCGTGCCGGGGAAGCCACACAAGCCACATACCGGGAAGTCATCGCCATCCGGGAGTTCAGGGCCCTCTGGTACGGCCAGGGCCTCTCGCTTCTCGGCGACCAGCTGGCCCAGGTGGCGCTCGCGGTGCTCGTCTTCGACCGCACCGGCTCCCCGCTCGCCACCGCCGCCGTCTACGCGCTGACCTACCTGCCCTCCATCCTCGGCGGGCCGCTGCTCGCCGGCCTCGCCGACCGGTTCGCGCGCCGCGGCGTCATGCTGACCTGCGACCTCATCAGGGCGGCGCTGGTGGCCGTGATGGCGGTGCCGGGCGTGCCGTTCTGGGCGCTGTGCGCGCTGGTGTTCCTGGTCGTGCTGCTCAGCGCCCCCTTCTCGGCCGCGCGGGCGGCACTGCTGCCCGAAGTGCTCGAAGGCGACGCGTACGTCATCGGCTCCGCGCTGCAGAACATGACGAACCAGGCCGTGCAGATGCTCGGCTTCGCGGCCGGCGGAGCGCTCATCGCCGGCATGGGCCCGTACCGCGCGCTGGCCATCGACGCCGCCACCTTCCTCGGCTCGGCGCTGATCCTCGTCTCCGGCGTACGCCGCCGTCCCGCGCCCCAAGGCGAGGGCGCCAAGCCGTCGATGTGGCACATGACCACGAGCGGCGCCCGGCTGGTGTTCGGCTCGCGGAAACTGCGGACGCTCGTCCTGTTCGCCTGGCTCTGCGGCTTCTACATCCTGCCCGAGGGCATCGCCGCCCCCTACGCGGCCCGCCTCGCCACCGACGAGCTGCCCGCCGCGGTGATCACGGGGCTGCTCATGGCCGCCATGCCGGCCGGGACGGTGGTGGGGGCGTTCCTGTTCAGCAGATTCGTCTCGCCCGCGCGCCGGCTGCGGCTCATGGGATGGATGGCGATGCTGAGCTGCGCGCCGCTCATCATCACCGCGATCAAGCCACCGCTCGCCGTCGTGCTCGCCGCGTGGGTCCTGTCGGGCATCGGCGGTGCCTACCAGCTCGCCGCCAACGCCGCGTTCGTCCAGCACGTGCCCGCCGAACGTCGCGGCCAAGCGTTCGGCCTCGTGCAGTCGGGGCTGATGGCCGTCCAGGGGGTGGGGATCCTGGTGGGCGGGTTCGCCGCTGAGAGACTCGGCCCCGAGCCCGTGATCGCGATCGCGGGGCTCGCCGGGTTGGTCAGCGCCGCCGTGCTCTCCATGATCTGGGCCGAGTCCCGCGGCAAGAGCGGCCGGGTACGCGCCCAGGCGCCCGTCTGATCACGGCTGCGGCTTGTGCTCGCCGCTCCAGTCCGTCGTCGTGGCTCTGCTCTGCTGCTGCTTGGCGATGAGGTCCTGGACGATCGAGGTGTCGTGCTCCTCGTCCGGCATGAGGAGCCAGCCGATCGCGTAGATGCCGACGCCGAGCCCGCCGAACAGCGTCGAGATCGCCAGCGCGATCCGCACGAGGTTGGCGTCGATGCCGACGTACTCGCCGACGCCCGAGCAGACGCCCGCGATGATCCGGCCTTTGTGGGTCCTGCGGAGTTTCTTGTATTCGCTCATGCCCCAAGACTGCCCGGCGGCCCGATGTTCGCACATCAGGATTGCCCCTGGTAGAACCCTGGTAGTCCCCTATGTGAGGAGAGGACCCTGTGATGGACGACCTGCTGCGCCTGGACGATCAGCTCGACGCCGACCAGCGACTGATCCGCGACACCGTCAGGTCCTTCGTCGCCGACCGCATCCTGCCGCACGTCGGGGACTGGTTCGAGGAGGCGGTCTTCCCCGCGCGCGAGCTCGCACCCGAGCTCGGCTCGCTCGGCCTGCTCGGCATGCACCTTCAGGGGTACGGCTGCGCCGGCACCGACGCCGTCTCCTACGGCGTGGCCTGCCGCGAGCTCGAAGCGGGCGACTCCGGGCTGCGTTCCTTCGTCTCCGTGCAGGGCTCGCTCGCCATGTTCCCCATCTGGAAGTACGGCTCCGACGAGCAGAAAGAGGAATGGCTGCCCCGCATGGCCGCCGGCGAGGCCATCGGCTGCTTCGGCCTGACCGAGCCCGACCACGGCTCCGACCCGGCCGGCATGCGCACGTACGCCAAGAAGGACGGCTCCGACTGGATCCTGAACGGCTCCAAGATGTGGATCACCAACGGATCCGTCGCCGACGTCGCGGTCGTGTGGGCGCAGACCGACGACGGCATCCGCGGCTTCGTCGTCCCCACCGACACCCCGGGCTTCAGCGCCCCTGAGATCCGCAAGAAGATGTCCCTGAGGGCCTCGGTCACCTCGTCCCTCTACTTCGACGACGTACGCCTGCCCGCCTCCGCCGTCCTGCCCGGCGTCACGGGCCTGCGCGGGCCGCTGTCCTGCCTGTCCGAGGCCCGGTACGGCATCGTCTGGGGCGTCACCGGCGCCGCCCGCGCCTGCGTCGAGGCCGCCGTCGACTACTCCAAGACCCGCGTCCAGTTCGACAAGCCGATCGGCGCGTTCCAGCTCACCCAGGAGAAGCTGGCCTGGATGTACGTCGGCCTCGCCCAGGCCGGCCTCACCGCCCTCCACCTCGGCCGGCTCAAGGACGCCGGCACCCTGGAGCCCCGGCAGATCAGCTTCGGCAAGCTGGCGAACGTACGGGCCGCGCTCGACATCGCCCGCCAGGCCCGCTCCATCCTGGGCGGCAACGGGATCACGCTGGAGTACCCTGTGATCAGACACATGAACAACCTCGAAAGCGTGCTCACCTACGAAGGCACCCAGGAAGTCCACACCCTGGTGCTCGGCGAGGCGCTGACCGGGCTGTCGGCTTACCGATGATGGTGGCGTCGCGGACAGCGCGGTAATCTCTGTACCCTTGCTGTTGCTAGGGGCGTTAGCTCAATTGGCAGAGCTGCGGACTTTTAATCCGTAGGTTCCGGGTTCGAGCCCCGGGCGCCCTACTATCCTCCACCTCGGATCATGCCCCTGAGCTGGGGCTTTTCCCTTGCCGGGCTTCGGGCTGGTAGGCAGCCGTACGCCGCTGGACGCCGCCGGATGCCACCCTCCGCGGAATACACGGAATGGATCTTGGCGCGTTTTCCCAGGTCGCAGCGGCAATCCGGGAGTCGTTACCGGGCCATTCCGCGGCAACGACGAAGGATCCCGAGACGCCCCGGGGTCCTGTCCTGAAGGTGCTGGTCATGCGGCATTGAGCGCGGCCAGGATGCGCTGGTTCGCCACCTCACGTTGACCGTCGATGCACTTGGCATAGACGCGTAGGAGCACATCGACGCCGTGCCCCGCCCGTTCGGCCGCCTCGGGAGCGTGCACGCCCGCGTTGAGCCAGAGCGACACGGCCGCGTGCCGAAGATCGTACGGGCGAGCCGCCAGCGGTGAGGCCACCTGGTCAGGGGTCAGCGCGTACGTACGCGCCTCGCGCCAGACCTTCGAGACGGTCGAGCCGGGGAAAGGCTTGCCCGATCCCGTCCTGAACAGCCGACCGTCCTCGGCCACCCCGAACCGGTCGATGTGCTCGCGCAGGATCTTCACCAGTTCGGGCGGGATCGGCACCAGGCGTGTCGCCTTCTGGTCCCGATGCTTCAACCCCCGCTCATCGTGGCTCTCCCCCGAGTCGGTGTAGCGCCTATTGCTCTCCGGGCGGGTCTTCTCCAGCGTGAGCATGCCCCATCCCTCGTCGGGGAGGTTACAGTCCTTCCTGCGCAGGCTCGACGCCTCGCCCGGCCGCAGCCCGGCGAAGTACATGCAGGCGAACATCGCCACCATCATCGGCCCCCTGCTCTTGCCGACGTAGCTGACGGCGGCCAGCAGCGCGCGTGCCTGCTGCGGATTGACCACCGCGCGCCGGTCCACTTCGCCACTGACCTTGACCTTGCGGAACTTGACCTTGTGCAGCGGGTTGGCGGACAGCTCCTCCGCGATCTCCGGAGTCGGAACGGGACGCCGGTTTTCAGGCAGGAAGGAGTACGTCAGCAGCGCGCTCCACGTACAACTGCCAAAGTCAGAGACCTCCTCCTGGCCACTGCCTTCTGCTCTTGGCATCTCTCCCATACGGCAGAATGCCGCCATGCGCTTGGGTTGGGACGCCCTGCACGGCTACGACTGGTCGCGCTTGTCGCACGCGTATGGGAGGGCGGTCGATACCCGGGGTCATTTGATGCGGCTACGAAAAAACGATGAGGCCGGCTGGGTCGAGGCGATTGAGCACCTCTTCGAGTCCGTCGTCCACCAAAGCTCTCTCTACTCCGCCACCGCACCAGCAGCGCTCGTAGTGGCCGGCCTACTGGAAGATCCTCGATTCGATCGGCCGATCTCGATCTTTGGGTGGTCGACAGAGCCAGTACGCGCCCACCTACTCGGCTTCCTTCACGCAGTGGCCGAGGGCACCGAGCCCGACAGAACCGAGAGCGAACTCTGGCAGGCCTACTGCACGATCTGCGACCGCGATACCTCGGGAGGTGAGGACAAGGAACTGGATACCGAGGACTACGACGCCATCATCCATTGCCGGGTCGTCGCCCCCGTCCTGGTCGATCCTGTTCTCCGGTGCGTAAGCCACAAGGAGCTGCAAACTCGGGTACAGGCTGCGGATGCAGCGGCGATGCTATGCCAGGTACCGACCGTCGCAAACCGACGAACCGAGATCATCACCCTGCTCGAAAGCCGAGCACGCGACGCCGACACCTACTACGAACGAGCCAAAGCCCTCTTTGCACTCGACCGGCTCGGCGCCGTAAATCGAGCGTTTCTCTTCGACCACGATACCAGGATCCGGGTCAGGGCCGCCTTCGCATCCAACCTCGCGGACGACCCGGACGGAACACAGGTCATCCTCGACGCGATCGCCAATCCGGACCACATCGCCGGCTGGTATCCCGACTCGGACCTGCAAACGCTCCCCGACGACTATCCGGATCGGCTGATCATTGAGGCCATCCGGCGAGTGCCAGACTTCGCCGAACTACTGCCGACAGCGCTTGCGGTGGCATCCAGGTCGAGCCGTTCCACCGGTTATCCGGACTGGAGCATGCTGCTGCAAGCCGCCTTTCCCGAACCATTCTCGACGACCGGTTCGCTGAACGATGCTCAGCGTGCTTACCTCCAAGCTCTGCTGGAGAACGACGAGATCTGGAACCTGTCGCCCGTAGAGACGTTCGGGCTGCCGCCGGACATGCTGTTCGCCCTGTTAGGGCTGCCCTACGACCGTCAGCTCCTGTCGGCCATTGTGAACACAGGCAGCTGACACAGCGTCGCGCGCTGACTTGATCGTCATGCCAGATGCGCGCCAGAACGGGCGGCGATCGGCGGTGAATTACGAGGACTCAGCCCGAGGCCCCGCCCGTTAACGTGCGATCGACCCCGTCGCCTGGACGACCATAGCCGCTACAAAAAGGCGTTCGGAAGTGATTTTCCGTAGGCCGCCAGGCACCGGGCAACGCAGTGTGAGCCGTCCCAGTTGCAGTTCCATGCCGTTCAGGGGCGTTCAAGGGGGACCGTGCATGCGTCCTGACCTGCAATGAACTGTCTGGAACCATGATCGGCCGAGCTGATAATCCGTAGGTTCCGGGTTCGAGCCCCGGGTGCCCTACCAGCCGAAACGCCCTTGGAACGATCTTCGTCCGAGGGTGTTCGCTAACGGATCTGCTAAAAGGCGTGCCTCGATGCCGCCTCTCCACGACTCCACTCGGGACAGGTCCCCCAGTCGCCGGGAACCCGGACCGGGAAACCTGTCCCCCAGTCGTCACAGCAGCTTGGCGCGTGGAGCACCCCAAGGATCAGGGCCAGGCTGCCGGCGAAGGCCCCTGCGCCCGCCATGCAGCACTGAGAGACGCTTGCTCCGTCGATGGCGACCAGAATGCCCGTCGTCTCTCCGACGATGGCTCCGATGAGTGCTGCGGGCGGCACGCTCGTGCTCGCCCCGCAGTCCGGCGACGTCTCCGTCACCGCCGCCGGTGCCTCGGCTTCCCTGAACGCCAGCACCACCACGGCCGCATCACCAACGCCCTCAAGAACACCGGCACCGCCGAGCCGGCCATCCACGCCACCACGTCCAACGGCGACATCACCGCCCGCAGGCTCTGAGCCACGGCCGGACCGAAGGGTCAAGGAGCGGGCTCGACGCGGGAGTGCCGCGCCTGGAACCAGTCGGCGGCGACGTCCGTTCCCGTGACGCGGCCGATCAGCGCCAAGGCCGAGCTGACGCTCTCGTCTATCTCCACGAGCTCGTCCGGGTCGTCGCACTGCATGCCGTCACCTCGTCCGGGCAGGGACGCGCTGGAAGTACAGCCGCGGACCGGCACCCGTGGGGTCGTGCATGCGAACCAGGAGTCCCGCTGCTCGGGCGGCAGGCTGCGGCTGTAGTCGTACCAAGTGGCGATGCCCTCAGGCGGTTCCGGCGGGACGTACCCCAGCACCTCGCATCAGAAGCGGCCGACACGCTCAGATGAAGTGCAGTCGAAGGCGACTTGGATCCCTGACGGATACCACCGGAATTCCTCCTATAGAGCACCACGCGTGCCGCGAGCGCCCACGTACACCCCGGCGGATTGGAGAAGTCCTGAATTTTCCGCGCCCACGGGGGTGCACGTCAAGAACGAGGACGTCATCGCGGCCGGCTCCGCGACCACGATCGAAGTGATCGCGACTCTGCTGCGCCGGCGAGCTGGGACGCACCCGGTCTCGTCGCTTCCGGGTAGGGCGGCCGCGATGAAGCCGTCAAGGCGTGGCGGAGAAGTCCTCCAGGACGTCGAAGAGCTCGATCGCCGAGGGGGCCTGCATGCCGGGCGCGTCGGCGTTGGCGTGCGCGGCCTTGAAGGAGTCGGACTTCATCCAGGCGCGGAAATCCTCGGCCGAGTCGAACTCCATGGTCGACACGTACGGGTCACCGGGCTTGGCCGGGCGCATCAGCAGGCTGCGCCGCAGGCCGGGCACCCCGGCGAGCGTCGCGCGCATGCTGGCGCTGAAGGTCTCCTCGAAGGAGGCGGCCTGTTCGGGAGCGACTTCGATGCGGTTGTGCACGACGTACATGGTGTTCCTCCGAGGATCGAGCCTGCCGGTGCCGCCATTTTACCGACATGGCGTCGGCAAACCCTCAGGCGCTCAGGGCGTCGTCTGCTCCGAGGCGCGGACGAACGGCTCCAGCAGGCCCCGTGCCGACTCCCAGACGGTGTGCAGGTCGGTGCCGGACTCGATCAGCCGGGACCCGGTGAACACGATGGCGTTGATCATCTCCGCCGTCTCCGGCACCGCGGGAACTCCGAGGAGGCGCAGCGTCTCCACGAGGGGCTCCAAGAGCTGCGCGTGCATGGCACGGGTCTGCTCGGCGACGGTGTCGCCCGGCACGACCTCGGCGAGGACGGTGGCCAGCGCGTGTTCGCCCTCGGCGATGAGCTCGAAGTTGGTCAGCACGTAGGCGAGTACGCGGTCGGCAGGGGTGGCCGCAGCGTCCATCGCCGCTGCCACCCTCGCCGACCAGCGGGGGAAGACGTCTTCCACGACCGCGTTGAGCAGGTCTCCCGACGACCGGAAGTACTGGTAGAGGCTGGACCTGGCAAGCCCGGCGCGCTCGGCGACCCTGGCCAGCGTCGGTGGCCGGCCGGTCTCCGCGAGGATCTCCCTGGCCGCGTCGAGCAGCGCCCGGCGCTGGGCGGCCCGATGCTCGGCGACAGTAGGGGCTTGAATGCGCGGCACCTGCCCTCCCCCATGGTCGGCCTACTCCGACAGTCTTCCATCCACCATCGACAGGACGCGATCGCAGTGGTCGAGCACCTCGTGATCGTGAGTGACCATGATCGTCGCGACGGCGAACTCGTGCGCCTCATGCGCCAGCAGCTTCACGATATCGTCGCTGCGGGCACGGTCGAGCGCGGCGGTCGGCTCGTCCACCAGCAGCACGGCCGGGCGGGTGACCAGCGCGCGGGCGATTCCCACGCGCTGCCGCTCGCCACCGGACAGCTGGTGGGGGCGGTGCCCGGCGCGGTGTCCCATCCCGACCCGGTCGAGCAGCTCTCGCGGATCGTGACCGCCGCCTGCGCGCTTGCCCGCTATGTCGAGC
The DNA here is from genome assembly GCF_040678535.1 of Nonomuraea sp. NPDC052634. Lineage (NCBI taxonomy): Bacteria > Bacillati > Actinomycetota > Actinomycetes > Streptosporangiales > Streptosporangiaceae > Nonomuraea > Nonomuraea sp. NPDC052634. The sequence continues at coordinate 80,190 of NZ_JBFATY010000005.1, forward strand.
GCGAAGCGGAGCTGGTCGAGCGCGGTGAGGGCCGGGATGAGGTTGCCGGACTGGAAGACGAACCCGATCCGTTCGCGCCGGTGGCGCGCCTTCTCTCGCGAGCTCGCCTTGGTGATGTCGACGCCGTCGATCAGAACCCTGCCGGTGTCGGGTGTGGTGAGCGCGCCGGCGACGGCGAGCAGGCTCGACTTGCCGGCTCCTGACGGCCCCACGATGGCGACGAACTCGCCGGCCGCCACGTCGAGGTTGACATCATCGAGCGCGGTGACCGTGGCGTCGCCGTCGCCGAGTGACAGGGTGACGCCCTCCATCAGCAGGCCGCCGCGCTCTTGGGCACCGGCCAGGCGGGAGTCCGGACGCTGGGACCTGGAACGAGTGGTCATCGCTGCCCTCCCAGGGCTACGAGCGGGTCGACGCGGACGATGCGGCCCACGGCCGCCGCGGCACCGGCGAGGCCGAGGCCGACGAGGATCAGGGCGGCGAGGACGAGCGGGCCCGCCTCCAGGGCGAACGGCATGGGCGTGGTGGTGAGCATCGCGCCGCCGCCGACCCCTATCAGGAAGCCCACGGCGGTGGACACGGTCAGGATGACGGCCGCCTGGATCATCGTGTCCCGCATGAGGTAGCCGGTGGAGGCGCCCATGGCCCGTACGACGGCGAGCTCGTGCTTGCGCTGGATCGTCCACACGGTGAAGAACGTCCCGACGACGAGCGCGGAGATGGCGTACAGGAAGACCTGGATGAGCGTGAGCGTGGAGATCTCGGCGGTGTAGCCGGGCGAGGCTCCGAAGGACTCTTCGAGCGTCATGCTCGCGGTGCCCGCCGCGGCGTCGCCCCCGGCCAGGTCGATCTCGTCACCGTCCCGTGCGCGCAGGGCGATGGCCGTGGCTTCTTCGTACGCTTCCGCACGCACCTCGTCACCCGGGCCGGCGCCGGCGTGCACCTGCTGCCAGGAGCGCAACGGCAGGTACGCCACATCGACGTGCCCGAACGTGCGCTGGTCGCCGGTGGTTCCGACGATCTTGAGCTGTGTGCCCAGGCGGTCGATGACGACGGTGTCGCCGATCGCCAGGCCCTCGTCCAGGACGGTCTGGCTGACCACGATCCCGTCGAGGTCGCCCAGCCCGGCGCCGTCGGAGACGGGCGGCGTGAGAAACGAACCGGGCTCGACGCCGAACAGCGCCAGGTCGATCGGCACCTCGGTGCCGGCTCGCGTCGTGGCCTTGGCGTTGACCAGCATGACGCCGAACGGCGCGGCGTCGCCGACGTCGTCGCGGCCCTTCCATGTCTCGGCCTTGCTCACGTCGACGGTGCTGCGGGAGAAGGCGGAGTCGGTCTTGGTGCCCTCGGCGAAGGCGAACGCGGTGACGGGCAGCCGTTGGAGCCCGGAGACGCCGTCGTTGACGAGCCCCGAGGAGAGGCCGGACAGCAGGACGACGAGGATTGCGATAAGGGCGACGACTCCGCCCATCAGGCCGAAACGTGCGCGGGCGAAGACCAGCTCGCGCCAGGCCAGGAACATGGCACTCCTTGACGGGAAAGGGGATTTCACGGAACCGACGCCTTAGTTACCGACGCGCCGTCGACAAGATACCAACATGGTGTCGGAAAGATGAAACTCGACGCGTCAGCCACGAGAGACGTCATGAGCCCCGCATCGGCGTGCTAACGCGGGCCGCCGGGTCGCGGGAAAGCTCCGCGAAGGAGCGGTTACACCGCCGTGCGGCGATGGCGCACGCCACGGACAGACCGATGGCGACGTACAGGGCGGGATTGACGAAGGCCGGGACCAGATCGACGACCTGGTCGCCGGATGTGCACCACGGGTCGCTCAGTGGCCACAGGCTGTGGTCATCCGGAAGGGCATCCGAGTAGGCGTACCCACGGGACATGCATGGATCCTCCAGATCCTTCTAGAAGAAGCCGCCGTAGAAGAATCCGGCCCCATAGATCGCCACCGCGGCGCAGGCCGCCGTGACGCTGCCCTCGATCCACACCGTCCACGCTCGCCGCCGGCGTTTCTTCAGCGCACTGACGGCAATGTGGACGGCCAGCCCCGCCGCGACGAGCGCGACCAGGGGCCAGCCTAGAGACAGCAGGAGGAGGGATATGCCCAAGAAGGCAGTCATGGGCACCATTGATACCGGGCGCGACCTGCGGACGCTTTCGAGCGCGTGGCCCGCGCCGACCTCCCTCCTGTACGTCCGCAGGTCAGGACGGCGTGATCGCTACCGCCCTCCGCAGGAGCCGGCGACGGTGACGTTCTCGAACGAGGTCTGCGTGGAGGCGTAGAGCCCGACGCCGCCGCTGCGTACGACGGTGTCGCGGCCCTTCAGGATCTGCGTGCCGTTCAACGTCACGGTGAGGCGGTCGCCGTGGATCGCCGCGCCCAGCCGTACGGGACCCGTCAGCGGGTCGGTGATGTCCGCCTTGGCCACGATGAAGGGGCCCGAGGCGTGGGCTTCGCGGATGATGCTCGCGTACCGGTCTCCGTCACCGGTCTTACCGACATGGATCCGGTACCCGTACGCGTCCGTGCTGTCGCGCAGCGAGATTCCCGCGTTGCCGGCCGATCCCTCGAGCGTGAGCGTGGTCTCCACGGCGTAGTCGCACGTGTCGGAGAAGCGTTTCGGCAGGGTCGAGTCGGCCAGGACGTGCGCCCGGCCACCCCCGGCGGGCGGCGTGAGGCGCAGTGCGCCCGAGGCGACGGACACGGATCCGGTGATCCCCCGCCAATTGGCCTGATCGATGCCTTCCCTGATCACGATGTCGTCGAAGGACGCGGCCCGCCGGTGCGTGTAGGCGGCGGCGCCGCCCGTCGGCAGTTGCGTGTCCTCCGCGGTGATCGACGTATCGCCGACTTTGGCGCTCAGGTGCTTCCCGATCGCGGAGACGACCAGCTTGTGCGGGACGTTGGCGCTGATCGGCAGTTCGGTCTCCGCGAGAACCGTGGTCTGCGCGTCGTAGATCTTGACGAGCTTCAGCGTCGCTCCCGACGTGGAGTTGAGCACTTCTGCCCGGTAGTAGTTGCGGGAATCGTGGTAGCGGAACGCGAGACCGGTACGGGAGGTCGTCTGGCCGCGCGGCCCGGGGACGATGTCCGCGGACATGACCACGTCGTCGGGTACGTCGTACAGCGCCGCGAACGACACCATGTCCGCGGTCGAGGTTTGGGCGAGCTGCCCGCCGGTCACCACCCAGGTCCCCTGGACCGGCCGCCAGCCGCCGAAGGATTCGCTGAAGTCGTGAACGGTGCGGTCCAGGCCGGCGTCGTCGAACTCCTCACCGAGCACGGGCGCCGGGGCGAAGCGTTCCTGACGTGACACGGTGACCAGGTCGCCGGTGCGGGTGAAGGCGACAGAGGCGTCGTTCACCGTCACCGCGGTCGCGTCCGGCGCGTGGAGGGAGAGCGTGCCGGTGTACGGGTCGCCGAGCGAGATCCGGGCGGTCGTGCCGCGCAGTTCCACACTGATGTCGGACACCGGCGCGGACGCGCTGATGACGGTGTCGCCCGCGTCGGTCAGCGACGTCCCCCTCGTCAGCGCGTACCTGGTGAGCCCGCCGCCCGAGGCGCGCTCGAGGTACGCGGTCTCGCCGTCGGTCGTGGCGGCCCCGAACGTCCTCGACGAGGGAGTCGCCTCCCGCGACAGGTAGAAGCGCCCGGTCGCGCCCGGCAGGCCGATCTCCAGCGCCGTCGCCACGGAGTGAGGCACCCCGGACATGGCGATGCGTCTTGCCGTCACCGAGGGCGCCGCGCCGGCCGGGCCGGGGACCACGACCGTGTCCAGTCCCGTCGCACCAGTGGTGGACCAGTCGTACGACAGGTAGTCGACGTTGGTGAGCACCCGGTCGCCGACGCGCACCGCGCCGTTCTTGCTGATCCTGGGGGTCACCGCGGCGCCGGACGTCGCCACCGGGATGAGCCGCACGCCGGCGACGGGCGCGGCCCCCGGCACGGTGTCGAACCCGACCGTGGCGATCTTCGTCGACGGATCGACGGTCACCGGATCGCCGGGGAAGTGCCAGAGCTGCCGGTAGGCGTGCCTGGCGGTGTCGCCGGTGAGGGAGTCGGAGACCACCCAGAAGCCGGGCTTGACGAAGTAGACCGCACGATCGTGCTCGACCGGCCGGTACCCCATCGCCGCACCGCGGTAGATGTCGAGGCCCGCGTTCGAGCGCCACAGCGACGTCGTGCGGGGGACGCCTTTGGCCTGCGGCTCTCCATCGACCTCGATGGTATTGTGCGCCTCGGTCTGGCGGCGCATCCATTCGTTCGTCGGAGTGGCGCTGTAGTCCCCCACCCCGGAGTCGACGATCAGCGGACGCCCGTACGCGGCCATCACCAGGCTGAGGTCGTCAGGATGCCGATGCGAGGCGGTGTAGCTGGAATGCTGGTTGTTGATCAGCATGTACCGGGCGTCGGCGTCCCATCCGGAACGCTGCACCGCGAAGCTGATCGGGAACACCGTGGACGACAGCGTCGGCTCGCTCCCCTGCGTCCGGCCCGAGGCGACCCAGGTGAAGTCGGGCCAGGAGTTGCGCACGCCGCTCCTGCGGATGGCCGACGTGCCCGCGGTGGTGTTCGGCGTGTCGCCGATCGCCGCGGGTTCGAGGTTCGGCTGGCGGGTCGCGAACAGCGAGTCCGCGATCCAGTCCGCCGCCTGGACGAGGTATTCGGGAACGTTCCGCCCGTTGAGCTCCGCGACCGCGATGACGGAGTTGAGGAGGTCCGCCACGTACGCCTGATAGTTGAAGGCCGGCTCGCGGTACACGCCGTCGCCCTTCAGGAACGCGCGCAGGAACCGCTCGGCCGAGCGCACCGCGAACCACTCCCAGCCGGACGCCGCCGAGAACTCGGGCAGGTACACCGCCGCCGCGTGGACGGAGCGGGCCATCGACATGTACCAGTTGTTGCCGACGTGCTCCTGCATCACGCCGGCGAGGAAGTTCGTCGTGACGTGCACGCCGGTCAGGTACGTCACGAGATCACCGGAGTCGATGCCGGGATCGGCCCTGAACACGGAGAACCCGCTGACCATCTGGGCGAGCCGCTTGGCCGCCGACAGGTTGCGGCCCTTCGGCCAGCTCTGGTTGTCGGCGAAGAAGTCCAGCGAGATGTCCATCCACGCCTTCGCGTACGCCGCGCGCTTGGCCGGGTCGCTCTCGGACACGTACGCGTAGGTCAGTTTGGGCATGAACGTGAAGTCGCTCATCAGCGTCTGCGCGCCGCCCGGGGCGGCCTGCGTCCCGCCCCAGAGGTCCTGCCAGTCGATGTCGATCCGCTGCTCGGCGCTGTCGTAGAAGTTCCTGGTCTGGGAGCCGAACCGGAAGATTCCCGCCGCGATCTCGTCGGCGGTGGCGTCGCCGCCGCCCAGGCCCGCGGCCGGAGCCGGGTAGTGCACGTCGGTGCGGCCCGCGTAATACGCCTTGAGCTCGCTCGCGGCGCCTTCCTCGTCACCGGCGGCCAGCTCGGCCGCCACCGCGCCGAGCCCCGGGCGGGTCAGGTCGAGCAGCCTGCCGAGATCCGACATGTCGGCGGCCGCTGCACCGGCCGGCACGAGCAGCGCCGCCACCAGAGCCGGCGCGACCGCCGCGCATAACCTGCCCGTCCACCCCTTGAGAGCCACGGTCAATCACCCGCCTGTTCCTCGTACTCGGCCTTGATCTTGTTGCCCACCCGGTCCATGAACTTCTTGATGGCCGGCTGCCACGCGGAGACGGGCTTGTTCCCGAGCTGGATCTCCAGCAGCACCGCGTCCAGCTCCTGCTGCTCGCTGGCCGCCTTGCTGGCGGCGGTCTCCGAGTACAGCCCGAGCGTCGGGTCCGCAACGGCGAGTGGGACGCCGGCGACCTGGTGGTCGTGCTGGTCCTTGACGGCCTGGCGGTTGCCCGGCTCGTAGATGACGGGCGAGGCCTCGGCGATGTACCGCACCGGCAGGAACACCTGGCTGCGCCCGGCCTCGGTGAGTACCGGGTCGGAGCCGTCGCGGGTGAACGTCTCGCCCTCGACGCCGTACCGGAGTGCCAGGTACTCGCTGCTGCCGAAGGGCGAGCACAGCCAGTCGAGGACCTTGAGTATCTGCTTGATCCGATCGGCGTCGCCGGTCTTGGCGATGGCGGTGAAGCTCGACAGGGTTGGGCCTGGTGTGCGTACCCGCTGCCCCTTGCCGTCGCGGGTGGGCGAGAGCATGCCGGTCAGGCGGAAGCCGGGCACGTCCTTGGCCTGGCCGTAGAACTTGCCCCACCCGGCGTATCCGCCGATCGTGAACGCGGTCGTGCCGGCCAGCATCCACGCGTTGCGCTTGGTGTTGGGCACGCCCGCGTGGTCGGGGTGGATCACCCCCGACTTCACCAGCTCGACGGTGTCCGCGAGTGCCTGCATGAACTGCGGTGTCGTCCCCGAGTGGGTGAAGACGCCGCCTTCCGCCTGCCAGACGCCGGCGCCGCCGGGCCAGTTGCCGGTGATCCCGTTCATCTCGAGGATCGTGGTGAACGGGATCTGCCCGAACGCCCACCGGCCGGCCCGCTCGTCGGTCAGCGCCCGCGCCATCTCCTTGAACTCGTCCCACGACTCGGGCTGAAGGCTGAGTCCCGCCTTGGCCAGCAGGTCGGCCCTGGTGTACAGCACGGTCCCGATCCGCGCCCGCGGCACGGGGACGCCCCAGATCCGCTGGTCGTAAATGGTGGCGCGCCAGGCGTCCGTGGGGAGGGCGGCGAGGTTCGGGTACGCGAGGACCGCATCCCCTGACAGGTACTCGGTGAGGTCGGTGAACGTCGCCTTCAGCATGGCCGGCATCTGCTGGAAGACGCCCTGGATGGCCACGATGTCCGGCAGATCGCCACCGGCGATGGTCGTGGCGACCTTGCTCTTGTAATCGGCCGAGGCGACGTATGTGATCTTCAGCTCGGTGCCGATCTGCCTGTTGAGGTTCTGCCAGTAGGGGTTCGCGTCGAGCGCGGGGGCGATCGGGTCATAGGTGTACGTCAGTGCCGTGACGGGTGCGCCCTGCACCGGTTGCGCTGCGGCGCCGGCGCCGGACGGGTAGGTGAAGTAGCCCGGCGACACACCGGCCGGCTTGGCGGCCAGGTCGGGCTCGGCCACGGTGACGGGCTTGTAGGTAGGCGGCTTGACCGGCCCTGATGAGCCGTTCGGCGCGCTCGGGCCGCCGTCACCGCAGGCCCCGAGCAGCGGGGCCAGCCCCGCCGCCGCGCCGAGTGCCAGGACGTGGCGGCGGCTGAAGGTGGGTGCCACGTCGTCTCCTTTCCACATTGCGTGGACGAGCGGTCAGCCCTTGACGGCGCCGACCATGAGTCCCTTGGCGAAGTGCTTCTGGATGAAGGGGTAGATGAGCAGGATGGGCAGGACGGAGATGACGAGGATCGCCATCTGGACGGAGATCTGCGGCGGCAGGTTCTCCAGGCTCGAGCTGAGCTGGTCGGCCCCGATCGGGGTGTTGTTGACGACGTAGGTGCGCAGCACCAGTTGCAGCGGCCACTTCTCCGGTGACTGGAGGTACAGCATCGCGGAGAAGAAGGCGTTCCAGTACGCCACCGCGTAGAACAGCCCGATCACGGAGACGACCGCCTTCGACAGCGGCAGCACGATCCGCAGCAGGATGCGCAGCTCCCCCGCGCCGTCGATGTGGGCGCTCTCCCTCAGCTCGCGCGGGATCTCCTGGAAGAACGCGCGCATGACGATGACGTTGAACGCGTTCACCAGCACCGGCAGGATCAGTGCCCAGTAGCTGTCCAGCAGGCCGAGCTGCTTGACCGTCAGGTACATCGGGATGATGCCCGGGTTGAACAGCAGGGTGAAGAGCGTCATCAGCAGGACCGGCTTGTGCAGCAGCGAACCCGGCCGCGACAGCGCGTACGCCAGAGCGATCGTGGCGACGAGGCTGAGCGCCGTGCCGACCACGGTGATGCCGGCGCTCACCAGCAGCGCGCGGGTGACGATGCCGCCGGACAGGACGGCCCGGTAGGCGTCCAGCGTCGGTTCGTTCGACCACAGCACGAAGCCGCCCGCCTTGTTGACCTCCTCCGGGGAGGCGATGCTGGTCACGAGCACCGCCCAGAACGGCACCAGGACCGCCAGGCAGCCCAGGCCGAGCACGAGTCCCCGCGCGCCGACCCCCAGCTTGCTCGGCTCGCCCATCCAGACCGGACGCTCACCGCGGCCCGAACGTGGCCTGGTGCGTGCGGCGCGGCGCGCCACGGGCGCCGCGGCCGCCGCGGGTCGGCTCGTCATTTGGCGTACACCCCCTGCTCGCCCAGGGCGTGGGCCAATCTGTTGGCGCCGAGCACGAGCGCGACGCCGACGATGCCCTTGATGAGCCCCACCGCGGCCGCAGTGCCCCAGTCGCCGCCGACGATGCCGTGGTTGTAGACGTACGTGTCGAGCACTTCGCCGGCGCCGGCGCCGACCTGTGCCTGCTGCAGGATGATCTGCTCGAACCCGACGGACAGCGAGTCGCCGAGCCGCAGAATCAGCAGCAGGACGATCACCGGGCGGATGGCGGGCAGGGTCACGTGCCACAGGCGGCGCGCCGCCGATGCGCCGTCCACCACCGCAGCCTCCATCTGCGCCGGATCCACCCGGGACAGCGCGGCGAGGAAGATGATCGTCGACCAGCCGGTGTCCTTCCAGATCACCTGCGATGTGATCATGAGCTTGAACAGCTCGGGCACGCCGATGATCTGGAATGTGGCGAGGTCCGCCGAGCGCAGCCAGGCGTTGAGCATCCCGCCGTTGCCGAACATCTGCTGGAACAGGGCGACCACGATCACCCAGGACAGGAAGTGCGGCATGTAGAGGATCGACTGGGCGAGGCGCTTGAGCCGTTCGCTGATCGTCGCGTTGAGGATCAACGCGAGGCAGATCGGCAGCGGGAACACGAAGATCACCTGGATCAGCGTGATGATCACCGTGTTGACGAGCGCGTTGAGGAAGACCGGGTCGCCGGTGAACACCGGCTCGAAGTTGTCGAACCCGACGTACGGGCTGTGCCAGACGCCGAGGAACGGCTGGAAGTCCTGGAAGGCGATGATGTGCCCGCCGAGCGGCAGGTAGTGGAACAGCAGCAGCGCCGTGACCCCGGGAAGCGCGAGCAGCAGCAGGACCCGGTCGCGCCGCCAGCGGTCGCGCAGGCTACGCATCGCAGGTCCCCGCCGATAGGGGCCGGCCCGCCGCGCAGGCCTCCACCGCCGCCCGCAGCCGGTCGTCGGCGTTGCCCGCGACCCTCCTGCTCCGGGCGGCCGCGGGCGCCGGGTCGGTGGCGATCTCGGTGACCGCCGCGACGACCGCCGCCGCGGCACGATGGTCGAGCTCGATCACCATGTCCGGGGCGCCGAGGTCGGCGAACATCTGCGACTTCGTGGTCTCGGTCGGCTGCCGGAGGTAGATGGCCGGGGTCGCATGCCGTACGGCCATGATCGGCGAATGGCACTCCATGCTGACCACCAGCGACGAGGCGGCGTAGACCCCGGTCGCCTCCTCGAGCGGCCAGTACCGGTCGAGGAGCCGGACCTGATCGAGCGTCTGCGGGCTGAGGAGCTGGGGAAGCTGTGCGTGCGCGAGCTCGACGGCGTAGCTCATCTCGGGCACCACGACGGCGGGCAGGCCGCTGACGCGCACCCAGGTCTCGATCGCCGCCGCCAGCACCGCCAGGTCGTGCGTCGCGGTGGCCCGGTTGACCGCGTCGCGCCGCATCTGCTCGCGGGTCGGCTCGGTGCCGTAGATCTTCGCGTACGGGGCGTAGCGCAGCCGCGGGACGAAGCAGGCGAACCGGCCGGGTCGCAGGCCGAAATCCTCCAGCAGGCGGGCGGCGGCGACGGCGTCGGTGTGGTCGAACGCGAACGTGCCGTCAGGGCCGAAGGCGAGGTCGGGCCCGGTGATCTTCTGGCCGCGCAGGGTGGCCAGAGTCAGCGTTTCCCGGCAGTACACGAAGTCGGCGCCGTCGAAACGGTCCTTGACGTCGTCCTGGATGTAGGACGGCGGGAGCAGCTCGACCATCTGGGCCAGCTCCGGCAGCGTCGCCGTGGTCGGCGGGCAGAGCGGGTCCACAGTGATCCCGAAATATCCGTACGGGCGGCCCACGTGCTCGCGCCACCAGTCGATCTCACTGCCCTGGAAGGCGTCGGCACCCGATCCGTGCATCAGGACGTCCGCGCCGTCGATCGCGGCGGCCAGCTCCGGGGTGCTCGGCCCGTCCGCGCCGAGGGTGCCATCGACGATGCGCAGGCCTGGGAACGCGTGCCGCAGCATGGACCGTTCGCGCTCTTCCAGCCGCACCGGCCAGAGGACGACCTCGACCTCGGGGGCGAACCGCTGAAACGCCCGCACCACGCCAGGGGAGTGAGCCACGTCGCCGATGTTCACCGTCGCCCATGAGGACCGCAGGAGGACGGTACGACGTGTTGATGTCATATATACTCCTTGTTGACGCAACGTTAATTCAAAATAGGGATGGTGAGACGTTGCGTCAAGGACCGAGGAGGCTTTCAATTTGGTGACGCAACGTGACGTCGCACGGGCGGCCGGCGTGTCGCTCGCCGTGGTGTCGGCGGTGGTCAACGGCACGAGCCACACCCGGATGAAGGAATCCACCCGCGCCCGGGTGCTCGAGGCGATGCAGCAGCTGGGCTACCAGCCGAACCAGACGGCCCGCTCGCTGCGGCGCAACCGGACCGACATGATCGCGATGATCCTCAACAAGGTCGACAACCCGGTCTACGGGCCGCTGCGGCGCGGGGTCTACGAGGCGGCGGCGGAGCACGGCGCCACGGTCCTGCTGGGCGATGCCGACACGATGCGCTCAGGCAGCCGGTTCCTGACCCGGCTGCTCAGCCAGGGCACGGTCGACGGCATCCTGATCCGCGGCGAAGGGCTGCTCGACGACGACGTGAAGGCCGAGCTCCGTTCCCATCCCAAGCCGATCCTCGTCCTGGAACACGCACTGGACCACCCCTGGATCGATGTGGACGACCTCCGCGCGGGCGAGATCGCGACGCGGTTCCTGATCAACCTCGGCCATCGCCACATCGTCTTCGTCGGCGGTACGGGATACCTCTCCCAGCAGCGCTACCTGGGCTACAAGCAGGCGATGGACGCCTCAGGCCTAGCCCCCGCCCCGCACCTGGACACCGGCTTCGGCGAGCAGGCCGGCGCCGACGGGCTCCGGCAGGCCATGCAGGCGGCCACGGCGCCGACCGCCATCGTCGTCAACAACATCATGAGCGCGGTCGGCGTCCTGGCCGCCGCCCACGACCTCGGCATCGCCATCCCCGACCGGCTGTCCGTGGTCGGCATTCACGACGTCGACCTGATGCAGCACCTGCGCCCTGCCGTCACCGCGGTCAGGATGCCCATGTACCAGCTCGGCCGGGCCGGCGTCGAGGCGCTGTACGACCTGATCGCGGGACGGCCGAGCGCCGGCGGCGTCATCACCGACCCCGAGCCCGAACTGGTGATCCGCGACTCGGCGACCAGGTTCGCCGGGTAACGCGGCCGATCGCCGAGCTCGAAAGAGCCGTTGCCCCGGGCGTCAAGCGGCAGGAGCGCTCTGCGGGTAACGGCTCGGAGCGCACCAACCAAGATCCGGACCATGTGCGGAACGGCAAGGGGCCCATACCGGGCTCGCCGGTGAGGGGCCCCATCCACCTGCTCGACGAAGTCTCTTCACCAGGACCTAGCACCGCCCTCTTTCGGGACGGTGCGCCAGGTATGGGCCGCTGAAAGCCCCTGCCGGCGCAGGTCGAGGAGAATCGGCCGGGTGCGCTCCCACAGCAGGCGGACGATCTCGCTCTGGCTTTCGGCCATGTGCAACGCCCTTGTCACGGTTTCCGCATCGGAGGGATCGTTTCCGACCACCTGCGGCAAGGAGTCAGCCAGGTACTTCCTCCGTACATCGGAGGGAGGATGGGACCCGAGCTGACGGGCGTCCTCATCGCCGGTCTCAAGCAGAGCGACCGCCCGGTCCATGATGTCCATGGCGTCGAAGAACAAGCTGATACCTGCGAAAGTCAGGTCGAAATCTTGATTCTCGTAGTTCATGAGCGCGTGGATGGCCAGAGCCATGCCGAGCCAGTCGGCCTGCATCTCCATGTGCCAGGAGTAGGCGAGCACCTCGGCTTCCTCGGCCGGCAAGACCCCCTTGCGCGTCGCGGCCGTGTCCAAGTGGCCGCACAGGATGTGGCCGTACTCATGCCCCAGAACGAAATACTCCAAAGAATCACGGAGGTTCGAGGCGAGGGTCAGATAGCCCGGCGGCATCAGATGATGGGCCGCCTCGGCGACACTGCCTGTTGCGGCATAGCTGATGACGATGTCGGCGAAGCGTACGGTGATCTCGGGGTCGGCCTTGATCCGCTCGGCGATGGGACCTGTGCCCCACTCGAACGCGATCATGTGTTCTTGTGCCGGGTGGGGGTAACAGGGTATGGCCCACGCGATCGCTTTACTGATCTTCGAGGCGAAGAGTTTCATCTCCGTCTCGAAAAGCACCAGATAGGCACCGTGACGGCCGGGCACCCGCATGCTCACGGCGTTGAGCTGCCCTGTCTGAAGCTCGGCGACGAACGGGCGGAGGGAGGTGAAATCGATGGGCCCTCCGTCGGCACGAGTGATGCTGCGAACGGCGATCCTCTCGATGTTCTCATGCATCTGCCCGAACATCTCAGTCCCGGCTTCTTCTCTGTCTCGTGCCCGCGCCTGCTCCCACAGGCGCCGAATTTCTGGATTTCGAGCATCCTCAGGAATCAGGCTCTCACGCAGAAACCGATTGAACAGCTCATCATTCACCGCATCCTGACCAGGATGCGCGGTAGTGGGAGGAAGTCCGAGTGCGGCCCGGTTCTGCATTCGGAGTTGTTCGACAAAGCGCCGCGCTTCGTCATGCGCCGCGCTCACGATTCACCGCCCCGGCGCGGGCTGCGGACCGTATCCACCTCTACGTCGGAGCCGAATTTCGTGGTGACCGCTTGGGTGATCTGAGCCACGCTCTCATCGCCACCGGCGAGTAGCTCAGAGAGGCCGGAGACCACCTTGCCGAACATGCCGTCCGGCTCTTTGACCTCTACGGTCACCGTGCCGTCTTTCGAGACGATGACGACGGTTCCGTAGACCACATCCGGTGTGCGGTAGAACGCCTTCGGCGCTTCCGGTCGCAGGTCGATGACCTGGCCGCCTCTGCGCTGCTCCAGAACGTGAACCACCGTGCCGACCGCGGCCGCCGTACCCATCAGCACCAGGGTCACGGTGGCCACGGGCTCGATGCCGAGGCGCGGCACCTGTTCCACTTCGACGCCGTGAGCATTTGCCAGCGCACGGGCATCAGGTAATTGGTCTAGGTCGACGATGACGACGTGCTGCGTCTGCTCCGACTCAGTCAACGATCCCCCTTTGACATGGCCCCAATCGCATCGTATCCCCCGAAAGGCCACAGAGAGCCGGCCGGCAGAATTCCTGTTAGTCCTGTAGGCCCCTTCTGGCCAAATCGTGCCGGCCCGCAGGTGGTGAGCGTGATCGTTGATTTCGGGCCGCCGGGCCTCGCGGTCGCCGCCTCCCGGAAATGCAGCTTCGCGCTCTGCCTGAGGTGCAGTGGTTGTTGAAGTACACGGTCGCGCTCGAAATGCCGTCGCTCCACGAAGAGTTCACGTATCTGCGTGCCGAGTTCGAGCAGGTCATGCTCTTGCGGTGCACGGCCGCGACGGCCGTCTCCGCGGAGGCGGCGGCGCGTTCGATGCCCGTCCCCGCGAAGCCGGCTCCCGCCTTGGGGACGTTCACCGGCCTGGCCGCATGCTCCTTCGCCGGCGATGCCGATCAGGAGTAGGTGCTGATCTCGACGAGGTTCCGGTCGGGGTCGCGGATGTAGACGCTGCGGATGGGGCCGGTCGCCCCGGTGCGTTCGACCGGCCCCTCCTCGATCGGGACGCCGTGCGCCGCGAGTTCCTCGATCACCTGCTCCAGCGGATCCGTGGTGATCAGGCAGAGGTCGGCGCTACCCGGATTGGGCCGGTGGACCTTCGGCTCGAATTCGCCGCCGGCCTGGTGCAGATTGATCTTGGTGCGTCCGAACGTCAGGGCGGTGCGGTTCGCGCCGAACGTCACCGCCTCCATTGGCGATGGCGAGCCTGCGCGTCACAGCATGTCACGCCCGGGCCGTCACGGACCGGGGTCGCGGCGGCGGGCGGCCAGGCGGGACGGGGTCGGCCAGCGGACGTCGCGCACCCAGCCCAGCCGCTCCAGCCACCTGATCAGCCGGGCGGAGATGTCGATCTGGCCGGGCAGCATGCCGTGGCGGGCGCAGGTGGGGTCGGCGTGGTGGCCGTTGTGCCAGCTCTCACCGAACGAAAGGATCGCCAGCGGCCAGAAGTTCGCCGCCCGGTCCCCGGCGCGGGTCTTCAGCGGCCGCTCGCCGAAGACGTGGCAGACGGAGTTGATCGACCAGGTGACGTGGTGCAGCAGCGCGAGCCGTACCAGCGAGCCCCAGAAGAACGCGGTCACCGCCCCCGCCCAGGTGCCGGTGACCAGCAGGCCGACGGCGGGCGGCAGCAGCATCGAGACCGCCACCAGCGGCCCGAACAGCCGCTCGACCCGGACGATGCCGGCGTCGTTCAGCAGGTCCTTGGCGAAACGCTCCCGGTTGGTGAGGTCGCGTCCGAACATCCAGCCGACGTGCGCGAACACCAACCCCTTGGCCAGGCCGCGCACGCTGTGGCCGTAGCGCCAGGGCGAGTGCGGGTCGCCGTCACGGTCGGAGAAGGCGTGATGGCGCCGGTGGTCGGCCACCCACTGGATGACCGAGCCCTGCACCGCGAGCGACCCGGCCACGGCCAGGGCGATCCGCAGCCAGCGCCGTGCTTTGAACGCGCCATGGGCGAGGTAGCGGTGGAAGCCCACCGTGACGCCGAGCCCGGTCAGGACGTACGCCGCGCCGGCGATCACCACGTCGGTCCAGCTCAGGCCCCATCCCCAGGCCACCGGCACGGCGGCGACCAGCGCCGCGAACGGCACCAGAACGAACACCCACAACGCGACCACCGCCGCGACCGGTTTACGGCCGCCGATGAGCGGCGCCGCCCCCGCCCGTCCCTGATAGAACGCGCCTGCCTCCGACGCAGCCATGTCCGCATTCCCCCCTTACACGGCGACGCCGATCTCCTGATGTACTCATGTGCCCACGAACGCGCAGGTCATGTCCGGGACCACGAGAGCCCACCGGAACGCGGCGCCCATCGCGGACGTGCCGCCCGGCCCGAAGGGGCATCCGGCCTCCTGAGCCCGCGAAGCAGCGAGCGTTCGCGGGAATCGCCGACCCTCCCTGGTCGACAGGTCACCGGCGCGCAGCGGAGATCATCCACGCGTGGAGCGCCGCGGGGCTCTCCGGCTCGGGGATGATCCGAGCCGGAGAGCCCCGGACGGCGTCACGAGATGCCGTAGGCGCGGGTGATGGTCTGGGTGAGGGAAACGCCGTCCGCGTCGGTGACGGTGGCACGGAGAGAGGCGAATCCCGGTGCGGACGGGTTCTGGATGGCCTGTTTACGACGCACCGGTCATGCTCCCTTCATCGGTTCGTCCCTGCTTGGTGAGAACCGCCCGGAAGGGTTACATCCGCACGTCAGGGCACATCTGCCCAGGTCGGCGGCGGGTTCAGCGGTCGTCGGCGAAGCCGGTGCGATAGGCGAGGACGACGGCCTGGACGCGGTCGCGCAGGTTCAGTTTGGTGAGGATGCGGGAGACGTACGTGCGGACGGTCTCGAAGCTGATGACCAGCTCCTCGGCGATCTCCTGGTTGGACAGGCCGCGGGCGATCAGGCGGAGCACCTCGCGTTCGCGGGGCGTGAGGACGGCGAGCGGGTCATCGGCCGGCTGCGGGGAGGCGGGGCGGAGGCGGTCGGCGTAGCGGCCGATGAGGTTGCGGGTGACGGCGGGCGACAGCAGGGCCTCGCCGCGGGCGACGGTGCGGACGCCGTTCACCAGCTCCGTCAGGGGCGCGTCCTTGAGCAGGAAGCCGCTGGCGCCGGCGCGCAGGGCCTCGTAGACGTACTTGTCGACGTTGAACGTGGTCACGACCAGCACCTTCGGCGGCGACTCCGCGCCGGGTCCGGCGATGCGCCGCGTCACCTCGATGCCGTCCATCAGCGGCATCTGGATGTCCATGACGACCACGTCGGGCTTCAGCTCGTGGATCGCCTCGATCGCGGCCGGGCCGTCGGCGGCCACGCCGACCACGGTCATGTCCGGCTGGGCGTCGAACGCCATCTGGTATCCGGCGCGGACGATCTCCTGGTCCTCGCAGATCATGACGCGGATGGTCACGCGGCACCGTCCATGGGGATCGACGCGTGGAGGCGGAAACCGCCGTCCGGCTGCTTTCCCGCGGCCAGCTCGCCGCCCAGCGCGCTCACCCGGGCGCGCAGCCCGGACAGGCCGCGCCCGCCGGACAGGTCGCTCCTCGCGCCGGCGGGCTGCGCGGCGGGGGCGTTCGTCACCTCGACCTCCACACGATCGTCCCGGCAGCCGACCCGTACGGTGGTCGGCCGGCCTTCTGCGTATTTGACGGCGTTCGTCAGGCCCTCCTGGACCACCCGGTACACGGCCAGGCCCACCGCGACCGGGAGCGCGGGCAGCTCGCCGTCCTCCACGAGCTCGACGGGCTGGCCGCCGCCGCGTACCTGCTCGACCAGGTCGCGCAGGCTGCCCGCGACGGGTCTTGCCGACTCCCCGGTGGCCTCAAGCACGTCGAGCAGGTAGCGGAGTTCGGCCAGGGCGCGGCGGCCGGTGCCGCCGATGGTCGTCAGCGCCGCGCGCACGCGGTCCGGCTCCGTGGCCACGAACTGGGTGGCGTCGGCCTGGATGACGATGCCGGTGACGTGGTGGGTGACCACGTCGTGCAGCTCGCGGGCGATGCGCGCGCGTTCCGCGGCGGTCGCGGCCTCGGCGGCGTGCCTGCGGCGTTCGGCCTCCTGGCGGCGCTGCCCGCGGACGAAGGCGCCGACCAGCCAGCAGGCGGCGAAGAGAACGTAGAACACCACGAACTGGCTCGGCCCGGCGGGCGAGCCGAGCAGCAGCATCGTCACGACCAGCAGGACGTACGCGGCCGACGCCGCGACGGCGACACCGCGGCGGAACCGCTCCTGGTGCGCGCCCGCCGAGTACAGCGCGAGGTACACCGTCACGGTGCTGAACCGCATGGGGTAGCCGAGCGCCTCGTGCAGGGCGAAGGACGTGCCGATGATCGCCAGGCAGGCGGCGGGCCACCGGGTGCGTACGGCGAGCGGCAGCGTCTGCGCGAGCGCCAGGACGATCGCGAACGCGTCCTCGGGGCGTTCGGGCAGGTCGCCGAAATCGACGCTCATGTTCGCCAGCAGCGGCACGAACGCGAGCCCGGTGAACACGGCGGCCAGCACCGGGTCCCAGATCGCGGCGCCGGATGAGCGCCACGCGTCGCGCGATCTTCGTATGCGGTCGGCGACCCGGGCCCACGACATGGGTCAGAGCCTATCGATCCCTGATCGTCAGCGTTTGTCCCTCAAATGAGCTACCCGGATTGTCCGCAGCACAGTGATTCGGAACGTGCCTCTGACCTCGTACTTTCCTGTCAGCCGCACAACGGAGAACAGCACAGGAGGCACGATCATGGGAGACACCATCCGCGTACGGACCGCCATCGCCGGCGCCCTGGCCGCGATCGCGACGGCGGGCACGCTGGTCGGCGCGCAGCCGGCCAAGGCCGCGACGCCGATCACCTGGGGGAAGTGCCCGCCGCTCGCGCAGGGCGCGGAACGCGACCCGAGGCAGACCTGCGGCACGGTCGAGGTGCCGCTGGACTACCGGCGTCCCGGCGGTGAGACGATCTCGATCGCCGTCTCCAGGATCGCCACCGCCAAGCCGGGCAAGAAGCGCGGCGTCCTGCTGCTCAACCCGGGCGGCCCCGGACTGCCCGGCCTGGACATGCCGGGCCAGATGGCTCACACGCTGCCGAAGCCGGTGCTCGACGCGTACGACCTGATCGGGTTCGACCCTCGCGGGATCGGCCACAGCAACCCGATGAGCTGCGGGCTGAGCGGCGCCGACAGCCTGTCCACCCTGTTCCCCTATCCCGGGCCCGGCGGCGCGATCGAGCCGAGCGTGGCCGCCGCCCGCAAGGTGGCCGAGCAGTGCGCCGCGAACGCCCCCAAGCTCCGGTACTTCACCAGCGCCAACACCGCCCGCGACATTGACCGCATCCGCCAGGCGCTCGGCGTGCGGAAGATCTCGTACTGGGGGCAGTCCTTCGGCACCTACCTCGGCGCGGTCTACGCCTCGATGTACCCCCGCCACACCGACCGGATCGTGCTGGAGGGCAACGTCGACCCGCGCAAGATCTGGTCGGGCATGCTCGACACCTGGAACCAGGGCATGAACGACCGCTTCCCCGACGCCGCCCGCATCGCCGCCGCCGACCACGCCACGCTGGGCCTGGGCCGCACCGCCGACGAGGTCACCAAGACCTTCATCGCGCTCGCCGACCGCCTCGACAGGAAGCCGGCCACGGTGCCGGGCGCGCAGGTGACCGTCAGCGGGGGGCTGCTGCGCGCGGTGACGTACCAGATGCTGCTGCACGACGAGACGCTCGCGCCGCTCACCAGGATCTGGAAGGCGGTGTCCGATCTGTCGGCGGGCAAGGCCCCGTCGAAGGAGGGCGCCGCCGCGCTCCAGCAGGCGCTCGCCGGCACCCCGGCCACGCCGGGCGTCCCGGAGGACAACCAGGTCACGATGGCCCTGGCCATGCTGTGCGGGGACACCTCGTGGTCGCGGGACGTCGGCTCGTACGCCAAGGCCGTCAAGACCGCCCGCGCGAAGTACCCCTTGAGCGCGGGGATGCCGGGCAACATCCGGGCGTGCGCGTTCTGGCCGGAGAAGCCGATCGAGCCGACGGTCAAGGTCACCTCGCGGGGCCCGCGGAACGTCCTGGTCCTGCAGAACCGCCGCGACAACGCCACCCCCTGGGCGGCGGGGAAGGGCATGCGCAAGGCGCTCGGCCACCGCGCCGTCCTCGTCGGCGCCGATCAGGGCGGCCACTACGTGTACGGCACCGGCTCGGCCTGCGCCGACCGCGCCACGGTCGCCTTCCTGGCCAAGGGCGAGCTCCCGGCCCGCGACCTCTACTGCCGCTCCTGACCCCGCCCCCCGCAGGACGCCACGGTTCCCGCTCGTCTCCACGGCGGTCGCCGTGGCCCTGGCGGCCGGCGCGCTCGCCGGGGCCGCTCCTGCGACGGCGCACCTCGACGCGCGGCCGGTGGCCGCCTCCTCCGCCGGGTCGTTCTCGCTGGCCTACGTACGGGTCGCCGGCAGCTCCAGGATCAACCGGGACGGCGTCACGTGTTACTCGGGGCCGGTGAGCTTCGGCATCGCCCTGAAGGGGCCGAAAGCTGAAGAAGTCGGTCACGTCGGTCAAGTGCTGACGTTCTGCTCCCGCTCTCCGCCCTCCGCGACGTCCTGAAGGGCTTCCGGGCGGGCGGTGAGTGCCGGGGCACCGGCCCAGACGACGACGCGGTCGGCGTCTGCGTCGTACCCGAGATCCGGATGGGCGGGTGTTCCCTCCGCGCTCATCCAGACGGACATGCCGAGACGCCGGCCGATCGAGCGGAGGAGGTCACGAGGACGTCCCCTCCACGACCACATCCGGCAGGGTTCCGTTGAGCGCGGGGTCGAGGAAGGGCTTCACGTCCTCCCACAGCAGATCAGGCACAGCAGGCATCATTCCCGAGACCCGAGAACGGCACGGCTGCGAGAGTATGGCGGAATGGACCACCAGAAACTTCGCGATTCGATCAGCAACGCGTGGGCGACGGACGTGCTGCCCAGTCTCTCCGGGCTGGTCGAGATCCCCGCCGTGTCGGCCGCCTACGACGCCGCCTGGGAGGAGAACGGGCACCTGCGGGCCGCCGTCGAGCACGTACGCGGCTGGATAGCCGCGCGGGGGCTGCCGGGTGCGCGGTGCGAGGTCGTGCGGCTCGACGGCCGGGCGCCGCTGCTGTTCGTGGACGTGCCCGCGACGCCCGGCGCGGCGGCGACCGCCGGGACCGTGCTGCTGTACGGGCACCTCGACAAGCAGCCGCCGCTCGGCGACTGGTCGGAGGGCCTGGGGCCGTGGCAGCCGGTGATCCGCGGCGACCGGCTCTACGGCCGGGGCGCCGCCGACGACGGATACTCGGGTTACGCGGCCACGACCGCGCTGGAGGCCGTACAGGAGGCCGGTGGCGAGCATGCCCGTGCGGTGCTGCTGCTGGAGACCGGCGAGGAGTCGGGCAGCCCTGACCTGCCCGCGTACTTGGAGCATCTCGGCGACCGGCTCGGCGAGGTGTCGCTGGTGGTCTGCCTGGACGGGGGCGGCGGCGACTACGAGCGGCTGTGGCTGACCTCCAGCCTGCGCGGCGCGGTGCAGGCGACGCTGACGGTGCGCCTGCTGGAGACGGGCGTGCACTCCGGGCTCGGCAGCGGCATCGTGCCGAGCTCGTTCCGGGTCATGCGCCAGCTGCTCGACCGCCTGGAGGACCCGGAGACCGGCGAGATCAAGGTGCCCGAGATGGTGGTTCCCATCCCGGACGAGCGGCGCGCGGAGGCGGCGGAGCTGGTCGCGGGCCATCCCGAGGTGGCCGTGCCGAAGCTTCCGGTGCTGCCGGGCGTGCGGCGGGTCTCCGATGACGAGGTGGAGCTCGTGCTCAACAACACCTGGCGGCCGACCCTGTCCATCACCGGCGCCGCAGGGCTCCCTGACCCGGCGGTGGCGGGCGCGGTGCTGCGGCCCTGGACCTCCGTACGGCTGAGCTTCCGCCTGCCTCCCACGGCCGACGCCGAGGCGGCGCGGGCGGCGCTGGAGCGGGTGCTCACGACCGACGTGCCGTACGGGGCGCAGATCGAGGTCGGCGAGTTCATGGTCCTGAACGGCTGGCACGCGCCCACGGCGGCCCCCTGGCTGGAGGCGGCGCTGCGGCAGGTCGGCGATGACGTGTTCGGCAGGCCGTGCCAGAGCATGGGGATCGGCGGCGGGATCCCGTTCATGGAGATGCTCGGCAGGCGGTATCCGCGGGCGCAGTTCGTCGTCACGGGTGCGCTCGGCAACGACTCGAACGCCCACGTACCGGATGAGTGGCTGCACATCCCGTTCGCCAAGCAGGTGACCGAGGCGGTGGCGCGCCTGCTCGACGCGCACGCGCGGGCCGGCGCGCAGAGCTGACCGCTCACACCCCGAGCGTGCGGCGACTGCTCCGGCGGACCGGGGCCGGCGTCGGCCGACCCCGCCGCGCGGAACCGTCACCCCTCCTGAGCCTGGCCGGGCTCACCGTGTCCGCGCATGGTGACGAAACAGACGGCGGCCGCCGCCGCCAGGACCGGGACGCCGACGAGGATCGGCGCGCGCAGCCCCCACGACGCCGCGACCACGGACTCTGTCCTTATCTGCCGATGTCTGATCTGCGGGCCCTGGCAACCAGATCATCACGTCGTCGCGGAAGTCCATCGCGTTCTGCTCTCGGCGGATTGCCGGAAGGCGAACAGCCCGCCTCCGGCTCGACCTGCCGGGGCGGACAACATGGGTCATGGGTCATGGGTCCATGGTGCCTGTCCGGCATGGCGCTGATCCTGGCGTTTGTCAGCTCAGGGCGCGGGTCACCTCGGCGATGCGTTCCTCGGTCCACTCGACGTCGGGGTCGGGTTCGAGAAAGGCGGTGAGGGTGGCGGCGACGCCGAGGGCGGGCAGGGACCAGTGGGCCGGGTCGGAGTCGCCGAAGGGCGCCGCCGTCACGCGGCGGTCGGCCACGTCCGGGGTGCTGAGCGCCGTGGTGACCAGCCCGCGCAGGGTGGCGCTCGCCAGCAGTGCGACCGTCTCGTACGTGGCCCCCGTCTCGGGCCTGATCCGGTAGCCGAGGAGCGTCGCCATCTGCTCGTACGTGGCCGCGATGGCGCTGATGAACCCGTGCTCCGACCGGGCGAGCACGCTCCTGACCTCCTCCCGCAGCTCGCCGTCTGGCAGGCTCTGGAACGTGGCGTGCAACGCCAGGTACGTGCGCCACTCCGTGGAGCCGTGAATGCGCTGGAAGTCGCGCCGCGCCCCTTCGCGTATCAGCTCCATGATCAGGCGGTGGCGCTGCTCCGGCGTCCGCAACCGGTCGAGGCGGTCGCGGACGATGCGGCGGATCATCTCGTCAGTGCCCTCGCGCGAGATCGCGGCAGGGGTCGCCGCCGCCGCGATCTCCTTCAGCAGGTCGCTGAAGAACAGGTCTTTGTACGGCCAGCGGCGGTAGGCGGCGCTGCGGGAGACCCCGGCCTCGCGGATCACCTCCTCGAAGCTGATGTGCTCCAGGCTCACCGTCAGGCCGGTGCGGGCGACCGCGGTGATCGCGGCCCGCAGCATGCGCCGCGCGGTCTCCTCGTCCGACAGTCGTGGCCGGCGGCCGGTGAGACCGGTGGGGGTGCGCGGGGTCGGGGTCGGCATGGCTATCCTCTCGTTTGAGACACTGTATTTCATATCTCAAAATGAGGACGAGCGCTGTGATCCCCTTCTTCGCCCTGGTGTTCGTACTCTCGGTCCCGTTCTGGGTGGCGGGGGCGTTACTCGGCGACCTCCCCGGCAGCCCGATGAACCTGCCGGTGGGCGCGCTGCAGTTCCCGTGCCCCCTCATCGCCGCGGCGATCCTGCTGCACCGGCGCGAGGGGGCGGGTGCGGTACGCCGGCTGCTGCGCACGACGTTCGCCGCAGGAGGCATGCGCCGGGCGCCCTGGCTGGTCACCGCGTTCCTGCTGGCGCCCGTCATCGACCTGGCGGCCTACGCGCTCGCGCTGCTGGTGGGCGGCCCGCTCGGCGGCGAGCACTCCCCGCTCCTGGCCGCACCGCTGCTGTTCGCGGTGTTCTTCGTCGCGGCGGCCTGCGAGGAGGCGGGCTGGATGGGGTACGCCGCGGGCCCGCTGCTGGACCGGCGGGGCGTGCTCGGCACGGGCCTGATCATCGGCGTGGTGTGGGGAGCCTGGCACGTCATGCCGCTGCTCCAGGCGGGCCGCTCCCCCGCCTGGATCGCCTGGTGGTTCCTGGGCACGGTGGCCGCGCGGGTGATCATCGTCTGGCTGTACGCCGGCACCGGCGGGAGCGTGCCGGCGGCCGTGGTCGTGCACGCGATGCTCAACGTGATGCCGTCGCTGCTGCCCGGCTACACCGCAGGTGACACTCTGATCGCCTGCTCGGGGCTGATCGGCGCGCTCGTCGCGGTGGCGCTGCTCGTCTGGAGCGCAGGACCCGCTTCATCACGTACGCCCCGGCCGGCCAGAAGAGCGTGATCGCCCCGGAACGTACGACCAGGTGGACCGGGTCGGTCCGCAGCGTGCCGCACGCGGGCCGGCGCGGCCCCGGTCGTCAGGCGGCCGGCGCCACCTCCCCAACCGGTCGCCTGACGATGACGTTCAGGCGGTTGACGGTGTTCATCAAGGCGATGAGGGAGACCAGGGCGGCGAGCTGCTCCTCGTCGTAGTGCTCGGCGGCGTACGCCCACGCCTCGTCGGAGACACCGGGGGCACCGTCGGCGACGCGGGTGCCCTGCTCGGCCAGTTGCAGGGCGGCGCGCTCGGCGTCGGTGAAGACCGTCGCCTCCCGCCAGGCGGCGACCATGTGGAGGCGGTCGGCGCTCTCTCCCTTGGCGGCGGCGGTCTTCGTGTGCAGGTCGATGCAGACCGCGCAGCCGTTGATCTGGCTGATGCGCAGCGCCACGAGCTCCTGCGTCCGCACGGGCAGGGTGGCCGACTCCTGCAGGACCTTCCCCGCGGACATGATGTGCTTGACGATCTTGCCGACGATCGGGCGGCTCATGAGGTCCAGGCGGGCTTCCATGGCGTGCTCCTTCACTGTTGATTCACTGGTCGTGCATGAGACGGCGGCCGCCCGGATCCTGTGACAACCTGGCTCGTGTCACAGAACGCCGCCCGGCGACGTCCTATGCGGAGAGACCGCCGAACGGAACAGGAGCCGCCTCGTGAACGC
Source organism: Nonomuraea sp. NPDC052634 (assembly GCF_040678535.1). Taxonomy (NCBI): domain Bacteria; kingdom Bacillati; phylum Actinomycetota; class Actinomycetes; order Streptosporangiales; family Streptosporangiaceae; genus Nonomuraea; species Nonomuraea sp. NPDC052634. The sequence goes on from NZ_JBFATY010000005.1 coordinate 104,201, forward strand.
GGACAACAGCCCCGACACCGCGACCGAGGTGTTCGTCGCCCACCGCGACCTGCTCTTCACGCTCGCGTACGAGATGCTCGGCTCGGTGGCCGACGCCGAGGACGTCCTGCAGGAGACCTGGCTGCGCTGGTCGGCCGTCGATCTCGGCACGGTACGCGAGCACCGCGCGTACCTGGTGCGGATCGCCACCCGCCAGGCGCTCGACCGGCTCCGCGCGCTCAGCCGGCGCAAGGAGTCCTACGTCGGGCCCTGGCTGCCGGAGCCGCTGCTCACCGCGCCCGACGTGGCCGAGGACGTCGAGCTGGCCGACAGCGTCTCGATGGCGATGCTGCTGGTGCTGGAGACGCTGAAGCCGGCCGAGCGTGCGGTGTTCGTGCTGCGCGAGGTCTTCGACTTGGGCTACGACGAGATCGCGCAGGCCGTCGGCAAGAGCCCGGCGGCGGTCCGGCAGATCGCCCACCGGGCCCGCGCGCACGTCGCCGCCCGCCGCCCCCGCGACGCCGCCTCCCCGGCCGAGGCCCGCGCCGTGCTCGCGGCCTTCCAGCGGGCGGTCGAGACGGGGGATCTGCAGAGCCTGTTCGACCTGCTCGCCCCGGACGTGGTCGCCCTGAGCGACACCGGCGGGCTCAAGCAGAACCTCCCGCGCCCGCTGTCGGGTGCCGATCGCGTGGCCCGCCTGCTCGCCACGGGCCTGCGCATGCTGGGCACGCGGCTGTCGTTCCAGCCGGCGCACGTCAACGGCAGCCCCGCGCTCCTCGTCCGGATCGACGGGGAGATCGACGGCGTCATGGCGGTACGGGTGGAGTCCGGCCTGATCACCGGCCTCTACTTCGTCCGCAACCCGGACAAGCTGTCCCGCGTGCGGCGGGAGCCGGACCTGCCCGAGATCGCGGTCAGGCCGCCTCGTCCTCGCGGCGGGGAACCGGTGCCAGGTGCGGGCGTGCATCATCCTCAGGGAAGACCCACTTCCTGAACGCCCACCGACGGCGAAGAGCAGCGCGGAGCCGATCATCACACGGTGAAGAGCAGCGCGGAGCCGATCAGGAGCACGACCGCGGTGGCGAAGTGGACGCCGTACGCGGTGGCCTTGGCGCCGCCGTTGCGCAGCACGATGAGGGTGTCACTCAGCGGTGCCAGGGCGGCGACCAGCAGGAACCACGCCTCCGCCTGCGCTCCCGCGAAGGCCAGCAGGGCCAGGCCGACCAGCCCGTACGTGCCGTCGCGCACCCCCTTGATGGTGAGGTACGCGCGGTCGGTCGTGCCGGGCACGCCGTAGCCCGCGGCGGCGGCGTACGGCGTGAGCAGGAAGCGTGCGCCGATGAGCAGGCACAGCAGGTTGATGGCGATGGCGAGGCCGTACGCGACAGCGGTCAGCATGGCGGGACTCCACGAGTGCTAGCAGTGCTAGGGACGTTGCCGACGCTAGCAGAGCATTGGCAATACTTCTAGCGGTGCTAGGCTTGGCCCATGTCGATCCAGAGCCGCAAGGAACGCGAACGCGCCCAGCGGGAGAAGCTGATCATCGCCGCCGCGCGCGAGCTGGCCGAGTCAGAAGGCTGGGAGGCGGTCACCACGCGACGGCTGGCCGAAGAGGTCGAATACAGCCAGCCCGTGCTCTACAGCCACTTCACGAGCAAGGACGCGATCGTCACGGCCGTCGCGCTCGAAGGCATCGCCGACATGGCCGAGGAACTGCGCGCCGCCCGCACCGCCGCGCACTCGCCCGCCGCCGCCCTGGCCGCGCTCGCCTCCGCGTACATCTCCTTCGCCGAACGGCGGCCCGCGCTCTACGACGCCATGTTCAGCCGCCGGGTCGATCTGCCCTTCGCCACCCAGGAGGCGCCGCCCGCGCTGAAGGCCGCGTTCGGCGAGTTCGTCGAGGCCGTACGCCCCTACACCGGGGACACCGCGCCCGAGGTGCTGGCCGAGATCCTCTGGGCCGCCCTGCACGGGCTGGTCACGCTGATGCGCGGCGGCCGCATCCCCCGCGAGGCGCACGAGGAGCGGCTCACGGCCCTTTTGGCCAGGTTCACCCAAGCCGCCGGTTGACCGCCCACGGCGCGCCCGCCTCAGGCTCCGGTCAGCTGGGCGCGGAGGGCGGAAGCTCCGGATTCTGCGAGCCAGTCGGCGAGGGTGCGCGCGGTGTTCAACGCGGCGGCGCAGCGGTTCCGGGACGCGCTCGGCCGGCTGCTGCGCGAGCCTCAGGAGGCCGGGGTGGTGCGTGCCGACGTGCGGAACGACGACCTGGCCGCGCTGCTGGCCGGCCGCGCCGCTACTGCGGCCCCACCTGCCGCCGGCGCGCCCACCGCCGCGGCCTCGCCGGGTGACCGCCCACGCCGTACCCGACCGACCTGTACGACCTCATGGCCTCCTTCGGCGTCAGCGGCCCGGATTTCGACGATCTCCACGTGCTGTGGGCTGAGGGCATGGGGGCAACGAGCTCTGCCGCCGCCTGGGCGCTGATCCGGTGAATGCCGGCCACTTCTCGCTGAGTGGGCGCTGAACGCGGCGGTCTGCGCCCGCCCCTGCTCGGCCGGCCGGCCGCCCTCCTGGTTGAACACCACACACCGCCGACGGACGTGCGCCTCGCGGCCGCACGCGAAAAGTGGTCATACCCCGTCCCGGCGCGTTCTCACTTTCTCGGGGCGAAAAAATGAAAGTCGCAGGTCACGAAGCCTTTCACGGAGCCGAGTCAGCCGTTGTAGGAAGCAGTCAAAGGTCGAGTCACAAATATCAACGCACCCCCTCCAAAAGATCCGAATGCTGGTCTATGATCCAGTCGTTACGAGAGAGCCTCGCGAGATGGGAGTTCGAACCTTGTCCGGTGATGTCATCGACGCCGCCTCTCGTCCCCGGCGCCAGGACGGCACGCGGGTTCGCCGCGTCGGCGGCCGGGTCGTGCTCATTCTTGATTCCGGCGGGCTCGAACTCAATGAGACCGCGGAATCGGTCTGGCAACTCTGTTCCGGATCTACGTCGGTCGCCGAGATCGTCACCAAAATCAGCGAGGAATACGACGCCGAGGAGGACGAGATCCGCAAGGACGTCGTGGAGCTCCTGGAAGAACTGGAGAGCCTCGGAGCCCTAGAGATCGTCGCCCCGGCGTAAGCGCAGGTCGTGACGCCGATGGAGAGTACCGGCGAGGGCTTCCTCACCGTTCTGCTCGGCCCCGACGGCGCCGGCAAGACGACGCTCACGGCACGACTGAAAAAGCTCGTGCCGGAGTGGCGTTTCACGTCGCTGCAGCCGGAGGACCTATATCCGATCGAGAACCTCGACTGTTACAACTGGGCCCTCCGGACCCATCCTCGCGAATATGTGCAGCACATGGCGCCCATGGTGCGCACGTCTTTCTTTCTGCATATCATCGCGCTGGAATGGGAATATCATATCCGCCCCGCGCTGGCCGAGGGCCGTACCGTCCTATGCGATTCCTATTGGTATCGCACGGCGGTCAAGGAGTCGATTCACAATCCGGGTGCCGCGTCGCTGCTGAGCGGCATCACGGAGCTGCTTCCTGAGCCGGACCTCATCGTCTGGCTCGATGTCCCGCTGGAAGAGGCGTGGCGGCGCAACGGCGTTCCGACCGTTTTCGAGGTCGCCGGTGACGACCTGAGCTATCCCGCTTTCGAGGATTTCCAGCAGCAGGTGCTGAACGATCTGCACGACCAGGTGAAGGGGATTCCGCAGGTGTCGTTCGACGGAAGGCTGGGCATCGACGAGCTCGCTCGTTCCGTGGCCGACCAGGTCGGTGCGCTCGCCGCGCACCATCGCACCGGCCGGACTCGAAGCAGGCAGGCGGGGCGGTAATGCCTCCTCGCCTCGCGCAGATCTACCCCCCGCCCCGCACGAAGACGGCCCCGCCCCCCATTTTCACCCCGCGCACGGTCGCGCTGCCCGCGGCCGTGACGCTCGGCGCGCTCGCCTGCTGGGCGGTGGACGCGCCGGACTTCGCGGTCATGCTGGCTGCCGTGGCGACCGTGTGGGCCATGCAGCTCATCGCGCCCGCCGTGCGGCGGCGCAGCCTGTCCATGGCGGGCTGGGCGTCGGAGGTGCTGTTCGCGGCGCCTTTCGTGCTGTTCTTCCTGCCGTACGTGGCGTGGACGGCGATCGTCCGCCCGGCGTTCGCGTGGGACTGGGCAGGCGCCGTCCTCGCGGTCGTCGTCGCGGCGGCCGTGTACGCCAGCGACTGGCGGCGGCTGCGCCTCGGCTTCGACCGCGAGCTGCTCGAACTCATGGCGCCGCTGCGCCTGTCCACGGCCGCGCTGCGCAGCTACCAGTTGCTGGCCGCGGCGATCGGGCAGGAGCTGTTCTACCGCGGCGTGCTCTTCGCGTTCCTCGTCCCGGTCGTCGGGTGGTGGGCGGTGCCCGTCTCGACCGTGCTGTTCGTCGTGGAGCACCTGGGCAACCGCTGGGCCGGCACCGTCATCAACGTCGCCTACGTCGTGCGGATCACCGTGCTGTCGACGCTGCTCGCCTCGATCGCGTACGTGACGGGCTCGCTGTGGGCGGCGGTGCTCGGTCACGTCACCTACAACCTGTTCCCCGTGGCACAGATCGTCTGGCATTACCGGACCAACCCGTACCGGGGCGGCGCCGGGTAGCGCCGCCCCGCACGGCTCAGCCTGAGAAGTCGACCCCGAGGATCTCGGTCGCCGCCTGCTTGGGCCGCTCGCCCACCCAGTCCGCCGTCAGCAGGAACAGGTAGGACACCGCCGACCAGTCGCCGTCGGTGCCCGCAGCCGCCGCTTCGAGAGCGTTCGCCCAGGTAAGGAGGATGAAAGTGGACAGTTCGTCCGCGCCGACCGTCCACTCCCGGCCGGTGAAGCGGTCTCGCCAGCGCAGGTCGGAGCCGTGACCGAGCTGGGGGTAGACCGCCTTGCGGTCGCAGCAGCCGTACAGGTAGACGGCCGACTCAGCGGAGGTGCCGATGAGCTCGCGCAGCTTCGGCCGGTCCTCCAGCGTGACGAGCGGAGAGACCAGGCCGTCGGTGCCGTACACGGCGTGGCACAGGCCGGCGACGGCGATCTCCTCCGGGCAATCCCAGCTCAGGAGCAGCTGCTCGGTCCCGACGAGGTGGTCGAGCAGGGAACGGTGGTGGAGCCGGATGTCACCCGTGCCCAGCTCCTTCAGAAACTGCAGCGTCGCGTTCCGATCGATGGTGTCCACGGTCCGGCGCCTCAAATCGCCTTGAGAATGAGTTCGTCACCGAATTGCAGGCAGCGCCGCGTCAGGGCGCCGACGTCCCCGACGTCGGACCCGGCGATGCCCTCGCATTCGAGGAAACGGTCCGACAGCTCAGTGTCGCCTTTCAGCAGCCGGACGAGCTTTTTCCAGCGCCACTTGTCGACCCGGGTATTGGTCTCGCCGTGAGCGGCCAGATACATGTCGATCGCGGCTTCCATGCGTTGCCTGGCGACCAGGTAGGCGGAGACGGCGTCGCCTTCGTCCAAAAGTCCTTGGGCGTCGTCGAAGAGGCTGTCGGCGCGATTCTGGTAGAAGCGCATCAGGTACTGGCGGAACTTCATGAAGTCGATGCCGTTCCTGACTTCTTCAAACCGCTCGGCGTTCGCCAATGGCACGCCGATTCCGAGTCGGTGCACGAACTCCCGGAAGTTGTCGCTCCACCCGGTCGGGTAATCGGTCTCGCCGTTGAAACGGCCGAGGAAGCCGGCGACCGCGGTCAGCAGGTCGGTGGAGACGACCGTGAGGTCGATTCTGGTCCTGCCCGGAGTGAGGGTCATGTACATCGGCGGCATGCCGGGGCCGGTCACCTGGGGCACGCCGCTGGTGCGCTCCTTGTCGGAGGTGATGAGGTAAAGGTCGAGGTCAGAGCGTGAGTTGCCGAAGCCCTCGACCCACGAGCCGCTCCAGAAGAACGTCTCGTCGTCCTTGAGGCGCACGTCCTCCACCAGCTCGGCGACGCTGCTGCCGCAGCGTTCTTTCAGCAGGCGATCGAGGAGGTCGGGAGTCGCTCGTTCCGCGTTCATCGTGCGTCCTCCCTCTTACAGAAGGTCGTGGTGTCCACTCGCCGATCGTGCAAACTCACGGCATTACTCCAGGGTCGAGCAGCCATCAGCACGTTCAGAGTGTCGCAGTCGCAACAAATGTTAGTCAAGGTGCCTTCGCACCCCGGATGAATACCAGGAAAACGAGTATGGACAACCGATTGCGGGCATATTAACATGTCTGCCCACAGGAATCCGATAACCCGAGCATCGCCATTGAAGGCGCGACCTCGACTCATCCTTCTCCCGTGAGTCACCGCCTTTTGTCAGTTCAAATCTAGCTATTCCTGGATCATCGATATAGGCTTTTAGCCAAGTGCGCTGCGCCGGCTGGTGTGCCTATTTTTTCGCAGCCGTTCACAGAGATGGGGAGTAAACGGGCGTGTGCGGTCTGGCCGGTATCGCGGTCTGGGATACGACCGGCGAGGCGGAAACCCCTGGCGTTAAGCGGATGCTCGATGCCATGGCGCACCGGGGCCCCGACGGTTCCGGGCTGTTCTCCGCCGAGCACGTCTGCATGGGCACGGTCCGCCTGGCGATCGTCGATCCCGAGGGCTCAGACCAGCCGCTGTCGGCCTCCGGCGCCGACGTTCACCTGGTGTTCAACGGCGAGATCTACAACTACCGCGAGCTGCGCGAACGGCTGGAGCGCCGGGGGCACACGTTCAAGACCGGCGGTGACGGCGAGGTCATCCTGGCCGCGTACCTGGAGGACCCCGAGCACTTCGCCGCCCGGCTCGACGGCATGTTCGCCTTCGCCCTGTGGGACGGCCGGCGGCGCCGGCTGCTGCTGGGCCGCGACCGTTGTGGCATCAAGCCGCTGTACTACTGGGCCGACCGCGAGCGGGTGGTCTTCGCCTCCGAGGCCAAGGCACTGCTGACCGACCCCGCGGTGCCGCTCGCGGTCAACCGCGACGCGATCGCCGACTACATCGCCGTACGCTTCCCGCTCCCGCCCGGCTGCGCCTTCGACGGCGTGCGCAAGGTCGCGCCGGGCACGCTGCTGGAGTTCGGCCCCGGCGCACGCTCCGGGCGCGAGCGCCCATTCCACGTCCTCGACGTACGCGGCGCCCCAGGGCCCGCGACCGCGACCACGCTGGCGGAGGCGCTGCGCGGCGCCGTCGAGACCACCGGCCAGCCGGGCCCCAGGCTCGGGCTGCTGCTCAGCGGCGGGCTCGACTCGACCACGCTCACCGCGCTCGGCGCCGGCACGGCGGCCGCCGTCGACGCCTACAGCGTCGGCTACGAGAACGCGACCTGGCAGGACGAGACCGGATACGCGCGGGAGGTCGCCCGGCACGTCGGCGCCGAGCACAAGGTGACGGTGCTCGGCACGGCCGACCTCCTCACCTGCTTTCTCGACACGCTCTGGCACCTCGAAGAGCCCATCTACACCCCCGTGTGCCTCAGCACCTTCGCCGTCACCGGGCTCGCCGCGCGCGATTACAAGTCCGTGCTCGCCGGAGACGGCTCGGACGAGCTGCTGCTCGGCTACGCCCACATGCACCGGGCCCAGCAGGAGGCCGCGCTCGGACGTCCGTGGCAGCAGCTCTACTGGGACGCGCTCGGCTGGCTCTCACCCGACGACAGGAAGGTGCTGCTCGACGAGGACATGGCCGGGCGGTGCGAGCCGGCCGCCGCGCAGTCCCGCGCCGGCTTCACCGACGCCGTAGCGGGCGGGACGGCCCCGGCGGACGCGATCCGCGAGTTCGAGACGGTGAAGAAGCTTCCCGAGTACCACCTGCTGCGCGTCGACCGGCTGTCCATGGCGCACAGCCTGGAGGTCCGGGTGCCGTTCCTCCGCAACGACGTCGTGGCCTGGGCGCTGTCGCACAGCGCCGGCGACCTGATGCGGGGCGAGCCGAAGCAGCCCCTCCGCGACCTCGCCCGCCACATGGTGCCGCGGCACATCGTCGACCGCCCCAAGCAGAAGTTCTCCGCCCCCGCCGCGTCGTGGCTGGCGGGACCGCTGCGCCCGCTGGCGCTCGACCTGCTCCACGACGGCGCGGGCGCGGAGGAGCTGGGGCTGAGCAGGACCGGGCTGCGCCGGCTGGCCACCGCGTTCCACGACGATCCGGCCACGACGCCCGACATCACCTGGGGGGTGGTTCTCCTTCTCGGTTGGTATCGCTTCGTCTTCGAACGACTGGGCCGTACTCGCGCAGAAAGGCAAACCGACAGATGACGTCAACCCTGCAGCCCGCACCCGCGGCGGCGCGTTTCGAGATGCCCGTGCAGTGGGCGCCGATGCGCTCCGCCGCAGCTCTCGAGTCCGAGGCGAAGGTCCGGATCATCCACTTCGAACGTGGCGACTTCGAGGGAGAGGAGTTCCTGCCGGCGCCACACGTGATCGAGGCGTGCTGCCGCGCACTCAAGGACGGCAAGGTACGTTACGCGCCGGGCGCGGGGCTGACCGAGCTGCGCGAGGCCATCGCGGCCGACAACACCGCGCGCGGCAGGCCCACGCGGCCGTCGGAGGTGCTCGTGACCTTCGGCGCCAAGCATGCGCTGACGATGTCGCTCATGACGCTCCTGACACCGGGGGCGCGGGTGATCACGCCGAACCCCGGCTACCCGCCCACCGAGATCTGGATCAAGTATCAGGGCGCCGAGGTGGTGCACGCCCCGCTGGTCGCCCCGTCGTTCTCGTTCGACTTGGAACAGCTCGACAAGCTGCTGCCCACCGCGTCGCTGCTGGTGATCAACAGCCCGCAGCGGCCCACCGGCATGCTGCACCACGAGATCGACGACATCGCGCAGCTGTGCGCCAAGCACCAGGTGCCGATCATCAGCGACGAGATCTTCAGCCGCATCGTCTACGCCCCTGAGGGCCACCGGTCGATCTCCACGGTCGAGAGCGCCAGGGACCGCACGGTGGTGATCGACACCTTCTCGAAGTCGTGGCAGATGACCGGCTTCCGCATCGGCTGGTGCATCGCCCCCGAGAACATCATCAAGACCCTCGACATCTACCAGCAGAACTCGGTGACGAACGTCCCGGTGTTCGTGCAGGAGGCGGCGCTCGCCGCGCTGACCGGGCCGCAGGACCACACCGAAGAGGTGGTCTCCCGCCTGCGGGCCAAGCGCGACAAGGCGGTGGCCGCCATCAAGCGCATGCCGGGGCTCGACTGCGTCGTTCCCGAGGCCACCTTCTACGTGATGCTCGACGTCCGCGGGCTGGGGATGACCTCCGAGGAGTTCGCCAAGGAGCTGCTCGAACGGCACCACGTCGCCGTGGTTCCCGGGACCGCGTTCGGCAGCGTCGGCGAGGGCTTCGCCCGCATGACGTTCGCGGTGCCCGACGACGTGCTGGAAGAGGGCCTGGCCAAGCTGGAGAAGGCGGTCACGGAGATGGCCGAGCGGGCGGGCTAGCCGATGAACGTTCCGGCCGGCTCGCCCGCGAGAGCGGCGCGGACGGCCGGAACGTCGCGGCCGGAGACGATGCGCGAGGTGACGCCGTGCTCCAGCAGGCGGAAGGCGGAACGCAGCTTGCCGCGCATGCCGCCGGTGACGTCGCCGTCGTCGTCACCGATCAGGCTGAGCCGGTCGAGGTGGGCGCGTTCGAGCACCGGGGCCACCTCGCGGGTGCCGTCGGGCCCGTCGACGAACACGCCGGGGACGTCGGAGAGCCAGATGACCTGCTTGGCCGGCATCTCGCGGGCGACGAACTCGACGATCGCGTCGCTGGACACGATCGAGTACGTCCCGTCGTCGTCGAGCACGGTGCCGCCGTACAGGACGGGCACCTCGCCGGCGGCGAGCGACGCGGCGATCGGGCCCGGCCAGCCGTCGGTGATGTCCCCCGCGTGGCAGCGGAACAGCGACTGCGGGTCGAAGCTGCGCAGGGTCCTGCCCATCGGCTGCAGGCAGGCCACCACCTGGTCGTGCAGCGAGCGCAGGTCGGCCTGGATGGTCCTGGCCAGCAGGGCGCGCTCACCGCCGATCGTCGCGGACGGCCCGTCGTAGAGCGGCATCCACGCCCGGCCGAACGTCCCGAGCCCGTGGACCAGGCACAGCTGGCCGTCATGCCGGCCGAGCAGCTCGGGCAGCCAGTCGCACCAGGAGTGTTCGAGCACGCGCGAGCCGCCCCGCCGGGTGAGTATCGCGCCGCCAAGTTTCACGACAAGCATGTCCGTCCATATTCTCGCAGCTCGCTGCGGACTTATTTCGGGGAGGGCGCGATCAGTTAAAGGACTCGCCGGGCGGAGTTCTCCAGGAAATAGCCCTTGACCCTTCTGAGCCGTCGTTCGCCCGGGCCCAGCGCGGTCCTGGCGTGCAGCGCATGATGATTGTCGATGAGAATGAGCTCGTCCGTTTCCAGACGCACCTGCACGGCGAACGAACCCGGGTCGGCGAGCACCTCGTGCAGCACGGTGAGCGCGCGCCGGTGAATATCGTCCAGGTCGAAGCGCTCGGCCAGTGCGGTCAGAATGTCGCGGCGGTAGCGAATGGACCACTCGTCGCCGTCGCGATGGAGAATGGGGACGAGCTGGATGCCGTGTCCGAAGAGCGGGTCGCGCAGATAGAACGGATAGACCTGGTCGCCGAGCGCGGCGAGTACTTCGTCGCCGCCGACGGCCCGCACTCGTTCCGCCACATCGGCCGCGCGCACGATAATCGACTCGCCGCCCGAGTCGCTGTTTCGCACGCAGGCGAGACCGAGGAAATCGTGAGGAATGGCGAAGAAAGTGGAGTCGGTGTGCAGCGGGAACTCGGCTTTGGTGCCGGATACGTCTTCGGACCGCGACGAGTCAGGGGAGATGTCGAAGAACAGGGTGTCGCCGTTGCCCAGCGCTGAGGGGACGGCGACGAGGCCGATGAGGGCGACGAGCTCGGCGTCTTCGCTGCACGGGACGTTGCGCAGCAGCGCGTAACCGTCCTCGCGGAGCCTGTGGCGCACGGCCCGGCCGATCGATTGAAGCGACTCGGATTTCCTGGCCCTATCCCGCAGAGCCTCGACGGACGGCCCATCCAGTGACCACCCAATCACCACCGACGCCACTTCGCTCAGCTCACGCCGGTCGGCTCCACGGAGGCAGATCTCACTCAAGACTCTTCCCTCGCGAGTGAACACTGAATGGACCGCCTGTGCATTTCTTACACCATTCCGTCGAGCTAGTCGATGATCACAGCGCCCAAAAGGTCGATGTGCCGCACGACGGGCTTCACATAGCGCTTCTTCACGTCATCCTCCTTTCCCCATCTATTGGCCCGGACGTTAAGTGATCGTAAGCTCCGGTACACACCCCGTCAAGCACTCCAGTCCCGTACACATTGGGCGACCTCAAGCCCCTCGAGGCCGACGGCTCCTATAACACCCTGACTGCATTCGGTCAAGAACTCAGTTTTGCCGGGCAATGATTGTGAGACGGTATTGAGAAGCCACCTTGTGAGGCGTCGCAATGGTTGCGCGGCCATCCTTTTCGCTTAGAATCTTGGAATCTGCTGTGCCTCCCGGTATAACTGATGGAAGGGAAGCGCATATGGGAGTCTCCAGCGAGCTCTCCGGCGACCAGAGAGCGCTGCTGACCCGCACGTTCATCGACCCCTCCTTTCGAAAAGCACTACGAGATGACGCGTCGTCAGCCGTGCGTGCCGCCGGAATCGATCCGTCGAGTGCGTCCGGCGTATCGATGCTCAAGGAGATCGAGTCCTTCTTCGCCCGCGGAGGCGGCGGGCGAAGCCTTGGCGACCTGGCGACGGTGAGCCTGGACATCGCCGCCGCGAAGCCGGCGGCCGATGACGGATCCCCGCGCGTGGCCTTCGTCGTGATGCCGTGGGCCGAGACCCGCTGGGCGTCCATCGGCGTCTCGCTGCTACAGTCCGCCCTCGCGGCCGACGGCCTGGCGGCCGACGTCATCTACGCCAATCTCGACTTCGCCGAGGCCGTCGGCAACGACACCTACAACCGCATCGGCACCAGCTCGCCGAAGGTGGCGCTGGTCGGCGAGTGGCTGTTCGCCGAACGGTCCGACGGCGCGGACGAGCGCTTCCTCACCGAGGTCCTGCTCGCCGAGCACGCGGACTTCGCCGACTTCGCCACCGTCTACCGGCTCGGCGAGATCAAGGAGCTGACCGAGCCGTTCCTCGACGCGCTGGCCCGCCACGAGATCTGGGGCCGCTACGACATCGTCGGCTTCACCTCGACCTTCCAGCAGAACGCCGCCAGCTTCGGGCTCGCCAAGCGCCTCAAGCGGCTCCGCCCCGACCTGACGATCATCATGGGCGGTGGTAACTGCGAGGGCCCCATGGGCTCGGCGGTCCTGCGCAACTACCCCGCCATCGACTACGTCTTCCGCGGCGAGGCCGAGTGGCTGATCAGCCGGTTCGTCCGCGACCTGCGCGCGGCCGGCGCCCGCCCCGGCTGGGTCGAGTCCGACACGTTCTGGAGCGACCGCGTGGAGCCGCATCCGGGCGGCCGAGCCGTCATCGAGGCCGGCACCGCCCCCAGCATGGACGACCTGCCGGTGCCCCAGTACCACGACTTCTACGCGCGGCTGCGGACCACCCGCCCGGGCAGCACCCTGCCCGTCGAGACCGCCGTCCCGCTGGAGACCTCGCGCGGCTGCTGGTGGGGCGACAAGAAGCACTGCACGTTCTGCGGGCTGAACGGCCTGACGATGGCGTTCCGCAGCAAGTCGGCCGCCAGGGCCTTCGACGAGCTGCGCCGGCTGGTGCACGAGTACGGCAAGGGCGGCAAGCGCCGCACGGACGTCCTCGTCGTGGACAACATCCTCGACTACCGCTACTTCAATGACCTGCTGCCGATGATCGCGCAGTCGGATCTGAAGGTGACACTCCACTACGAGGTGAAGGCCAACCTCCGTCTCGACCAGCTCATGCTGCTGCGCGACGCGGGCGTCTACCACCTGCAGCCCGGCATCGAGTCGATGAGCAACCGGCTGCTGGAGGCCATGCGCAAGGGCACCACCAGGCTGCGCAACCTGCAGACCATGAAGTGGTGCACGGAGCTGGGCATCGACGTGTCGTGGAACTACCTGCACGGCTTCCCCGGAGAGACCGACGACGACTACGCCGACCTGCCGGAGCTGTTCGGCCTCGTCACGCACCTGTCGCCGCCCGAGCACGTCGGCCCCGCCCGCGCCGACCGGTTCAGCCCCTTCTACGAGTCCGGCGCCGACTTCGGCATCGTCGAGCTCGAACACGAGATCGCCTACGACCACATCTACGCCGACCTGCCCCGCGCCGAGCGCCGGGACATGGCGTACTTCTTCCGGATGCGCTGCGACCGGCCGCTCGCGTCCGAGGGCGTGCTGGCCGCGTTGCGGGCGGCGGCCGACCGGTGGCGCCGTGACCATCCCGAGTCGCGGCTGGAGGCGTCCTGGATGGGCGATCACCTGCGCGTGCTCGACACCCGCCCGGCCCGCCCGCACTCGGAGAGGGAGTTCGACCTCGACCCGGCGGCGAGCAGCGTGCTCATCGCGCTCGACCAGCTCAGGTCGGCGAAGGCGATCGAGCGCGCGCTGCCCGTGCCGGTGCCCGCCGAGGAGATCGCGGGCGCTCTCGACCGGCTGCTCGCGGCCGGCCTCGTCGTACGCGACGACGACAGCTATCTGGGCCTGCCGATCCTGCACCGGCGGCGGCTGCCGGGCCCGAAGCCCGCGGTCCGGGTGCCGAAGCAGCTTCCCGTGCTGACCGGAGCCGCCTGACTCCGCAGCCGCCAGGCTCCCCCGTTCTCCCCCTGAGGGCCGTCACCCGCGACGGCCTTCACAGCTTTGAGGAAGTCACCGTGACGGAGACCGCTTTCCGCTTTCCCACCGACAAAAGGCCAGGACCGTTCGACCCGCCGGACGTCTTCCGCAAGATCCGCGAGGAGCGTCCCCTCACCCCCATGACGTTCGCTGACGGGCACGAGGGCTGGCTCGCCTCCAGCCACCGCATCGTCAGGAAGATCCTCTCCGACGACCGGTTCAGCAACCGGCGCGAGCTCATGCACCTGCCGGTCGCGCGGGACATCTCCACGAAGCGGCAGCCGTCCGAGCCCGGCATGTTCATCCGCATGGACCCGCCGGAGCACACGCGCTACCGCCGGCTGCTCATCGCCCAGTTCACGGTCCGGCGCATCAAGCAGCTCGAACCGCGCATCACCGCGGTCATCAACGACCGATTGGACGCCATGGAACGCTCGGGCGGCCCCGTCGATCTCGTCGAGGAGTTCGCCATCCCGATCCCGTCGGCCGTCATCTGCGACCTGCTGGGCATCCCGGAGAGCGAGCGCGGCGAGTTCCAGCGGGCGATGGGCGTCGCCGTGAACCTCAACACCAAGCAGAAGGACCTCGTCGAGGCGTTCCTCACGATGCAGAGCCTGTTCCCGCCGCTGATCGCGGGCAAGCGGGCACGGCCGACGGACGACTTCTACAGCGACCTGATCAACAACAGCGACCTCACCGACGAGGAGCTCACCAACATCGGCTTCATGTTGTTCGGGGCGGGTTTCGAGACCACCGCCAACATGCTGGGGCTCGGCGCCTTCGCGCTGCTGGAGCATCCCGAGCAGGTCGCGGCGCTGCGCCAGGACCCGTCGCTGATCGACAGCGCGGTCGAGGAGCTGCTGCGCTATCTCACCATCATTCACATCGGCCCGATGCGGGCGGCCCTGGAGGACGTGGAGATCGAGGGCGTCACCATCAAGAAGGGCCAGGTGGTCTGCATGTCGCTGTCGGCGGCCAACCGCGACCCCGAATGCTTCGACGACCCCGAGCGGCTCGACCTCACCCGGTTCACGCGCGCGGGGCGGCGGATGGGCCATCTCGCCTTCGGGCACGGCATCCACCAGTGCCTCGGCCAGCAGCTCGCCCGCAGCGAGATGCGCTTGGCGTTCCCCGCGCTGTTCGAACGCCTCCCCGGCCTGCGCCTCGCCGTGCCCCGCGAGGAGGTGCCGACCAGGGAGGCCAGCGTCATCTACGGCCTGGAACGCCTGCCGGTCACGTGGTGACCTCCTGTCCGGCCTCGGGCTCATGCGTACGGGTGCGCTCGGCCCAGGCCACGGCCGGGGGCAGCAGGAGGCCGGCGGCGACCATCAGGGCGCCGAGCACGATCCAGCCGGGGACGCCGACGCCGAGCACGAGCACCGCCAGCAGGTACGGCCCCGCCGCGCCCGCCAGGCCCTGCCCGAGCCCGAACACGCCGCTGTACTCACCCTGAAGCTCGACCGGCGCGAGCCCGAAGCTCAGCTCGAACTCGGCGGCGGCGTAGCGCAGCTCGGCCAGCGTCATCACGATCGTGCCGGCCACGAGGATCACCGTCGCGGCCACAGCGCCGAGCCCGGACGTCAGGCCGTAGAGCACGAATGCGGCCAGCAGCCCGAAGCTCGCGACCCGGGCCGCGCGCCCGGCGAGAAGCACGCCGTCGATGCCTTTTGTCGCGGGCAATTGCAGCAGCGCGACCATGACGGTGTTGATGGTGACGAGAATGGCGACGAGCGTGCGCGGAGCCTCGGTGTGCTGCACGATCCACAGCGGTATCGCGAATGTCAGCACCGGCCCCTGCAGAGAAAGGACGCCGCACAGTACGGTGACCGCCAGAAATGGCCGGTCCCGCAGCGCCACGCCGGTTTTCGCCGTGGATTTCGTGCGCAGCGGTTCGAGTTTCGGCAGCATCATCACCAGCAGCACATTCACCGCGAACGTCGCCGCGTTCGCGAGAATGAGCACGGTATAGGCCGCCTGGGTGTCGACGGTGATGACGACGCCGGCCGCGAGCGCGCCGACGCTCGATCCGATGTTGACGAGCGAGCGCAGGACGGCGCGCAGCCGGGTGGCGCCGGCGCCGCCGATGCGGCGGAAGACCGGCATGCGCGCGGTCTGGCTGGCCGCCGCGGCGAACTGGCTCACGCACGCGACGAGCACGAAGAGCGGGAGCGAGTCGACCAGCAGGAAAGCGGCCATGGCCAAGGCTTCGACCACCAGGAACCAGGCCCACAGGCGGCGCGGGCCCCACCGGTCGGCCATCCGCCCCACCGGGATGCCGGCGGTGAGCGCGACGAAGCCGGCGATGGTCAGTCCCGCACCGACCTCCACGGCGGACAGGCCGGCGACCCGGGTGAAGTACAGCGCACCCGCGGTGATGAAGAGCCCGTTTCCCGCGGTGTTGACCAATGTCGAGACGGCGAGGACCCGGCGCGGCCCGGTTTGCATCTCGACGGATTCGAGCAGGCGCCTGCCCCACCCTTTCGTCTGCTCTTCTGGAGCCGCGGACATCATCTGCACCGGTCCACGGAAATGACATCGGCCACTACAGCGTGCACCTGCGATCCAATCTTCGGAGGCCCGGGGTCAGGCCGTTTTCAGAAAGCTCAGCGAGTGCCCGTCAGATGCCGAGAGTTGTCATATGCGACCTGACTTTCCCTCAGGATTCACGGTAAGGGGGACTTTCGGTCATGTTAAGTGGATCAAGAAGGGCCGCGCAAGGGTCTGTCAGCCGTTTAAGGGTCTTTCACGCGCCGCCGGGCTCGGCGTTTCGCTCCCACATCGACTTCATCTCGGCGAACCCCTGCTCCATGATCCCCACCATGGCCCGCCTGGCGCGCTCGCCGTCGCGGCGCTGGATCGCCTGGGCCACGTCGGTGTGCAGGTGCAGCGCCTGCTCGTCCGGATAGTGCGGCATCAGGTGGTAGTGGTGGCGTCCCGCGAGCACCTCGGCGACGATCACGTGGAGCTTTTCGAACATCTCGTTGCCGGACGCGGCCAGCACCCGCCGGTGGAACTCGATGTCGAGGTCGAGGAAGCGCTGCTCGTCGCCGGCCTTGCCGGCGGCCCACATCTTGGCCGCGAGGCCCACCAGCTCGCTCGCGTCGTCGTCGCTGATGTGGGCGGCGGCCAGCAAGGCGGCGTGCGGCTCGACGGCGGTGCGCAGCTCCGTGATCGAGCGCATCTGCGCCATGCGCCCGTCGGAGGCGAGCCGCCAGCGGATCACCTGCGGGTCGAAGACGTTCCAGGCGCTGGGGGGCTGGATCATGATGCCGACGCGGCGCCGGGTCTCGATCAACCCCATGGACGCCAGCACGCGCAGCACCTCGCGGATCACCGAGCGGGACACCTGATAGCGGTCGATCAGGTCGTCGATGCTGATGACCGAGCCGGCGGGGATGTCGCCGTTGCAGATGACGGTGCCGAGCCGGTCGAGGACGCGAGCGTGCAGCCCAGCCTCGGCAGGGGCGGATGGGGTTGGTGCGCCCATGGGGGAGGACTGAGTCACATATAAAGCATATCTATCGAGAGACGACTCTTGAATAAGTCTGCTTTTTTGTCCTAGCATCCCCGCATTAACCCGATGTAACGGAAACATGGCGCGTTGGGGGCAGCGACCATGACAGAAAGGCGAGATCACGTGCGACATCGGTCGATCATCGGTGCATCTCTGGCCGTGGTGGCGTCCTTGACCCTGTCCGCCTGCGGCGGCGACGACGGCGAAGGCTCGTCCACCACGCTGCGGGTCACGCTGGCCAACCACGTGTGGACCGACAACATCAAGAAGGCGCTGCCCGAGTTCGAGAAGCAGAGCGGGCTCAAGGTCGAGGTGACCCAGCTTGGCGAGGACCAGCTCTCCGACCAGTACAACGTCAAGCTGAACGCCGGCTCCGCCGACATCGACGTGATGATGTACCGCCCCCTCCAGGAGGGGAAGCTCTTCGCCAAGAACAAGTACCTGGCCGACCTGACCGACCGGGTCAAGGCCGCCGCGAACTGGAACTACTCCGACTTCCAGGCCGGGCCCGTCGAGGCCACCACGTACGAGGGCAAGCCGGTCGGCGTGCCCATCATCACCGAGCAGGAGGTCCTCTACTACCGCAAGGACCTGCTGGAGAAGGCCGGGCTGGACGCGCCGCCGAAGACCCTCGACGAGCTGAAGGAGGCCGCGCTCAAGATCAAGCAGAGCGAGCCGGACGTCGCCGGGTTCGTCGCGCGCACCGGCAAGTCCGCTGCCGTCACGCAGTTCTCCAGCTTCCTCTACAGCTTCGGCGGCGACTTCATGGACGCGAGCGGCAAGGCCGCGGTCGCCACCGACGCGGCCAAGCAGGCGTACGCCTACTACGGCGGCCTCATCAAGGACGCCGGCCCGGCGAACGTCAGCACCGACATGAGCTGGCCCGAGGCGATGGCCATCTTCACCCAGGGCAAGGCCGCCTTCTACACCGAGGCCAACTCGCTCTACCAGAACGCCACCGACCCCGCGAAGTCGAAGGTATCCGACAAGGTGGGCTTCGCGCCGTTCCCTGAGGGGCCGGCCGGGTCGAAGCCGTACAACATCCCGTCGTGGGCGCTGGGCATCAACGCGGCCTCCGAGAACGCGGACAACGCGTGGAAGTTCATCGAGTGGGCCACCAGCAAGGAACAGACGCTCGCCCAGCAGAAGGCCGGCGTCCCGGGCGCCCGTACGTCCGTGTGGGAGGACCCCGAGGGCACCTCGACCTTCCCGAAGGATCTGGCGGAGGCCATCGCGGCCAGCACCAAGGGCGGCGTCGGTCATGACCGGCCGCTGGTGGTGAAGGTCGCCGAGTCCCGCGAGATCGTCGGGCAGCCCATCGTCGACGCGATCACCGGCAAGGACGCGGCGGCGGCCGCCGACACCGCCAACGCCGCGTTCCAGAAGTTCCTGGACGACGAGGCCAGGTAGCCGCTCTACCTCGCCTCTTCACTGGAGATCCCGTGGCAACGACCACCACCGAGCCACCGCGCAGCGCGTCCACCGAGACCCCCGTCACCCCCGGGTGGGCGCGCTGGGTGGACGATCACCGCAAATGGCTCTTCGCCGCGCCGGCGATGACGTTCGTCGCCGTGCTGCTCGTCTTCCCGCTGGCCTGGACGATCTACCTCAGCCTCACCGACGCCGAGGGCTCCGTCCGCGCGGAGAGCGACTTCGTCGGCCTGCGGAACTACCTCGACGTCCTCACCGACACCGAGCGGTTCTGGCCCGCCGTCGGCAGAACGGCCGCCTTCACCCTCACGGCGCTGCTGTTCGAGGTGGTGCTCGGGATGGCGATCGCGCTGCTGCTGTGGCGGCCGTTCAAGGGCGAGCGGTGGGTCCGCGTCGCCATCCTGCTGCCGCTCGTCGCCACCCCGGTCGCGGTCGGCATGATGTGGCGGCTCATCTTCGACCCGAACATCGGCCTGGCCAACCAGATACTCGGCTGGTTCGGCATCTCCCCACAGCCCTGGCTGGCGGGCCAGCACACCGCGCTGCCCACCACAATCCTCATCGACGTGTGGCAGTGGACGCCGATGGTGGTGCTGATCCTGCTCGCCGGGCTCACCTCGCTGTCCGACGAGCCGCAGGAGGCCGCGCTCATCGACGGCGCGGGCACCTGGCAGCGGTTCAGGCACATCACGCTGCCGCTGCTGACGCCCACCCTGACCGTCGCGGTCCTGCTGCGCGGCATCGACGCGCTCAAGACCTTCGACATCCTGTACGCCACCAAGGGCCGCGGCGGCGGCTCCTTCCACGAGGTGGAGACGCTCAACGTGTACGCCTACGGGCTCAGCTTCGACTACAACGAGTACGGCGTCTCGTCCACCGTCCTCATCCTCTTCTTCCTCATCATCATCGGGGCGATGTGGGCCCTGACCGCCCGGCGCAAGGAGGCACGGCGATGAGGCTGCGGCCCGCGTACCGGATCTTCCGCGCGGTGGCGCTCACCGTCGTGGTGCTCGTGCTCATCGCGCCGCTGGTGTGGATGGTCGCCGCGTCGCTCAAGACGAACGTCGACATCTACGACCCCGCTAAGGCGCTGGCCTTCTCCCCCACGCTGGACAACTACGGCAAGGTGCTCCAGCAGGCCAACTACATCGACTTCATACTCAACAGCCTGTGGGTGGCGTTCGCCGCCACGGTGGCCTCGCTCATCCTGGGCGTGCCGGCCGCGTACTCGATGAGCCGGTTCAACATGAAGAAGTCGGCGCTGGTCGTGCTGATGGCCCGGATCATCCCCGGCGTGTCGCTGCTCGTGCCGTGGTTCTACGTCTTCTCCAACCTGCGCATGGTCGGCGGCTTCGGGGTGCTGATCATCAGCCACATGTTCGTCTCGCTGCCGCTCGTGGTCTACATCATGATGGGCTACTTCGACAGCCTGCCCACGGAGCTGGAGGAGGCGGCGCTGGTGGACGGGCTGACGCACGTCGGCGCGTTCCGGCGGATCACGCTGCCGCTGTCGGTGCCGGGCGTCGCCACCGCGGGGATCCTGTCGTTCATCTTCTCGTGGAACAACTTCATGTTCGCGCTGGTGCTGTCCGACGCGGACACCAAGACCCTGCCCGTGGCGATCTTCGACTTTGTCGGGTACGCCAGCATCGACTGGGGCGGCCTGATGGCCGCGACCACCGTGGTCACGCTGCCGATCATGGTGATCGCGCTCTTCGTCCAGAAGTACGTGGTCTCCGGCCTGACCGCCGGCGCCACCAAGGGCTGAGGCGCGGTCAGGGGCGGTCGAAGAGTCCGCGTTCGAAGGCGGCGGCGACGGCGGCGGCGCGGTCGTTGACGCCGAGCTTGGCGTAGATGTGCAGCAGGTGGCTCTTGACCGTGGCCTCGCTGATGAACAGGCGCGCGGCGGCCTCCCTGTTGGTGCAGCCCCGGGCGATCAGGCCGAGCACCTCCAGCTCGCGGGCGCTGAGCGGGTCGGACGGCGCGCGTACCCGGCCGAGCAGGCGGGTGGCCACCGACGGCGAGAGCACCGACTCGCCACGGGCGGCGGCGCGGACGGCGCGGACCAGCTCGTCGGGCATCGCGTCCTTGAGCAGGTAGCCGGTGGCGCCCGCCTCGATGGCGGGCAGCACGTCCCGGTCGGTGTCGTACGTGGTCAGCACGAGCACCCTGGCCGTGCTCCCCCGCTCGGCCAGCCGCTTGATCGCGGTGACGCCGTCGGTGCCCGGCATCCGCAGGTCCATGAGGATGACGTCGGGCCGCAGCTCCTCGGCGAGCGCGACCGCCTGCGCGCCGTCGCCCGCGACCCCGACCACCTCGATGCCGGGCTCCCCCGCGAACATGCCGCACAGCCCGTCGCGGACGATGGGGTGGTCGTCGACGACGATCAGCCGGATGGACGCCTCGTGCAACGCGGTCATCGGGGCTCCCTGGCGGGGACGGTGGCGGAGACGGCGGTGCCCGTGCCTGGCTCGGACTCGATCTCCAGCGTGCCGTCGAGCGCGGAGACGCGCTGCCGCATGGACGTCATGCCGAAGCCGCCACCGGTGCCCGGCACGAACCCGCGTCCGTCGTCGCGCACATCCAGTGTGACCACGTCGTCCATGTACGACACGGTGACGCCGACGCGGGAGGCACGGGCGTGCTTGGCCACGTTCGCGAGCGCCTCCTGGCAGACCCGCAGCAAGGTCACCTCCACCTCGGGGTGCAGCGGCCTGGCCGTCCCCGTCGTCGTGTACGCGGCCGGGACGCCGTGCACGGACTCCCACCGCCGCACCACGTCGGCCAGCGCCTCGGGCAGCCGGGCGGACTCCAGCTCGGCCGGGCCCACGGCGTGCACGGACCGGCGCGCCTCGGCCAGGCTCTCCCTGGCCAGGCGGGCGGCGTTGTCGAGGTGACGGCGCCAGGCGTCGCGATCGTCCTCGGCCTTCACCGCGGCCTGGATCTGCGTGATGATCCCGGTCAGCCCCTGGGCCAGCGTGTCGTGGATCTCCCTGGCCATGCGCTGCCGCTCGTCGGTGACGCCGGCCTCGCGGGCCTGCAGGAGGAGCTGGGCCTGCAGCCCGGCGTTCTCCCGCATGGTCTCCTCGAGCCTGGCGTTGGTGGCGGCGAGCTGCTCGACCATCTGCTGCCTGCGTACGCTCTGATCGTTGATCATGTCGCCGAAGAGGCTGAACAGCACGACCATGACCACGATGGCGGCGATGACCAGCACGTACGAGGAGATGACGGCCGGATCGGGCCCGGGCAGCCCGCCGAAGAAGCCGGTGACGGCGGCCGCCGCCGTGGCCGCCACGCCCGCGATCCGCCAGCGTCCGCGCAGCAGCTGCCATGAATGCAAGTAGCCGATGAAGGCGTAGAAGCCGGCGAACCATGGGCTGAGCAGGCCGAGCGCGGCGATGAGCGCGACCAGGCCGGCGATGTAGACGGCGGCGCCCCTGGCGCTCGCCGTGCGGGCGGGGCACAGCGTGACCAGCCACGCCGTCCAGGCCGCCGCGAGCGTGCTCAGCACGATCACCGCGTTCCGCTGAACCGTCGTGAGGTCCTCGGTGAGCAGCGCGAGCCCGGCGGAGACGACGAGCAGCACGTAAGGCACGGCGGCGAGACCGAGGGTCACGCGCGTGTGCGCGGTCTCGGGTTGCTCGCTCACGCGTACCTCACTCCCAGCGGAAGATTCGCGCCGCGACCCCACCAACTACCAGCGCATATGCCGCCATTATGGCAAGAATGAGGGGTTGTGTCGCCGCCCCGCTCCAGGCGTCGAACACGGCCTGGCGGAACAACCCCAGCGGGGTCCACTCCCCGATCGCGGCCAGCACCTCAGGCATGGCCTCCTTGGGCTGCATCAGGCCGCCGAGGAAGGCGAGCGGGAAGTAGAGCAGCACGCCGATGCCGTTCGCGGCCCGGCCGCTCGGCGCGGTCGCGGCGATGAGCAGGCCGATCGCGAAGACCGCCGAGGTGCCGAGCAGGAACGCGACCGCCATGGTCACGGCTCGCGCCGGCACGGCCGCCGAGAAGGCCGCGACCGAGACGCCCACGAGCAGCGCCGAGGCGAGCACCGCGAAGACGAGCTGCAGCGTCAGCTGCACGCCCAGCAGCGTGACCGGGCTGACCGGGGTCGTGGACAGCCGGCGCAGGATGCCCCGCTCCCGGTACGTGGCCAGCGTGGTCGGCACCATGTAGAGCCCCACCAGGCCCACCGCGACCGTCATCGACATCGCGGGCAGCGCGACGTCCCCGGGAGCGGCGCCGCTGCCGAAGACCGCCAGGATGAACAGCGGAATCACCATGCTGAAGATCGCGCCGGGATCGCGCAGCAGCAGCTTGGACTCGACGCGGGCGAGACTTCCGAAGCCGGTCACGCGTCCTCCCCGCCGTCGAACGGACGTCCCGTCAGGGCGGCGAACGCGTCGTCCAGCGTGTGCTGATCGACGCGCAGCCCGGCCACCGGCACGCGCTCACGCGCCAGCGCGGACGTCACCGCGACCGCGAACTCCCCGCGCCCCGCCACGATCACCTGCTCGCCCTGGCGGGTCACCGACACCACCCCGGGCAGCCCCGTCAGCAGCGCGTCGTCGAACGGCGCGAGCGGCTTGAACCGCAGGTGCTGATCGGCGTCCACGGCGGAGATCAGGTTCGCCGGGGTGTCGAGCGCGACGATCCTGCCCCGGTCGAACACCGCGACCCGGTCGCACAACTCCTCCACCTCGTCCATGAAGTGGCTCACCAGGACGACCGTGACGCCCGCCGCGCGTACCCGCTTGATCAGCTCCCAGGTGGCGCGGCGCGCGGCCGGGTCCAGGCCCGTCGTCAGCTCGTCGAGGAAGGCCACCTTCGGATCGCCCACCAGCGCCAGCGCGATGAACAGGCGCTGCTTCTGCCCGCCCGACAGCGCCCCGAACCTGGCCTTGCGCCGGTCGGCCAGCCCCCAATCCTCCAGGAGCCCCCGCCAATCCCTGGGGGATCGGTAGAAGGAGGCGAAGAGCTGCAGCGCCTCCTCCACCTTGATGTTCTCCGGCAGCAGCGACTGCTGGAGCTGCACGCCGACCTGGTGGCTCAGCTCCCGCCGATCCTTGACCGGGTCCAGCCCGAGCACCCTGACCGAGCCGCCGTCCGGCCGGCGCAGCCCCTCGATGCACTCCACCGTCGTCGTCTTGCCCGCCCCGTTGGGGCCGAGGATGCCGAAGATCTCACCCTCCGCCACGGAGAACGAGACCTCGTTCACCACCGGCAGCCCGCCGTACCGTTTGACGAGCGCGTCCACCTCGATAACCGCCATGCCCCTACTGTGGCGGGAGAGGCCCCTCGCCCGAATCGCCCGGCCGGCCACGAACCGGCGCCGATACGGCTGAGCCGCGAATCAACCGATCGGTGGATGCGCGGCTTACGTGTGGTCCTTGTCCTTGTTCCAGTCGCACCGGGGATGGTCGGTCTTGTACACCGAGCGGAAGTTGGCGAGCGACATCCACCCGTGCGTCCTGGTGCCCTTGATCCGCCCGTAGACCCAGAGGTTGCCGTGGGAGTTCTTCCTCCAGCAGTGGAAGTAGAGCACCTGCCCCGCGCGCATCCGGGTGACGTTGCACGCGCCTTGGGCCGGGTCCTTCTTCAGGTTGAACGACCCCTTCATCACCCCATAGCCGTCGTCCAGGTTGGGCCCGGTCGTCGTGCTGACGCGCGCACATCTGACGTACCACTGCTCGTCCTTGGGAGGCCCGGCTGCCACAGCGTGGGCGGCCGGGACTCCCGACAGGGCGACTCCGGCGGCCACCAGCGCCACCGCAGCCTTGCTCAGCAACCGCATATGCCTCTCCCATCCCTCGAAGTGACTTCTCGATCAGAAGTCTGGGCATGGGCGTGTTGAGGATGTGTTGAGAACGTGTTGATCCATCACTCCCGGGGGCGGCGGCGCAGCCGGGCCAAGAGCTCCCACAGCCTGGGCAGGAGGGCGGCAAGAGCGAGGGCGGCGAGGACGAGGAGCAGGTTGCGGCCGTAAGCCAGCGGCAGGATCGACGGGTTGTCGCCGCGGCGGCCCAGGGCGAGCACGGTCGGCAGGGTCGCGAGCGTCACCGTGCCCGCCACGATCGCGGCGGCCCGCACCGCCCAGCCCGTCCTGCGCAGTGCCAGCCCGGCCAGCAGCACCAGAGGCACGAGGATCGCGTCGTGCGCCACCGCCGCGCCGCCGAACCACACGGCCCAGCCCACCGGATTGCTCTCGGCGATGAGCCCGGCGAAGCCGAGCAGCACCAGGGCGGCGCCGGCCGCGTACATGATCCATCTCATGCGACCCGCACCGTCCCCACCCACTTGGTCTGCATGACGCCCGGCCGGTTCGGGGCGATGAGGCGTACCGGATAGCCGTGGTCGGGGTCGAGCGTGCGGCCGTTGAGCTTGAGCGCGAGCAGGGTGAGCGGGTCCTGCCAGTGCGGCGGGCGCACCTCGCTGCTGCGGTAGTAGCCGTTGCGCTCCAGCGACTCGACGGTCAGGAACGCGTCGGGCGCGCCGCCGGCCGCGGCGATCAGGTCGCGCAGGCGCACGCCCGTCCACTCGCACTCCACGCTCCACCCCTCCACGCAGGCGATCGGCAGCCGCACCGTGTGCTGCGGCATGCGGGCCAGCTCGGCGTAGCTGATCGACAGTTCCGTACGTACGGCGCCGGTCACGACCAGCCGGTACGCCGGGTCGCCGAGCACTTGCGTGACCCCGGCCGCCGCGGCGGACCTGTTGACCGGCACGCCCTGCGGCCCCACGTCCGGATCGCGCGGCGCGAGCACCGCGAGCCGCTTGAGCGGCGTGACGGTCTCGCCCGCGGTGACCAGCGCCGCCACGCCGCACGCGGCGGCCACCGTGGCGAGGAAGCGGCGGCGGTCCGGCTGCTCCACCCGCGTCCAGGCGTGCCGCCTGACCTTGGCCCACTCGTTGGCGACGTGGATGACGAGCGCGCCGTACACGATGAACGCCGTCCAGTAGTGCGCCTGCACGAACCCGAACGGCCACAGGTACGTGTAGGCGATGTTCATCAGCCCCGTGACGAGCTGGAACAGCGCCCCCGCGACCAGCAGCAGCACCGACAGCCGCTCGGCCGCGTGCCCGGCCGAGCGCAGCGGCGGCCACTGCCACAGCTTGGGATAGACCGTCCACAGCTTGGCGAGCAGCAGCGGGACCGTGGCGATGCCGCCGATGACGTGCAGTCCCTGCGTCACCCGGTAGAGGTTGACCGGCCGCGACGGCCACAGCAGCCAGGCGGGCGGGTGCTGGACGAAGTGGCTGAACAGCCCGGTCGCGAACGCGACGGTGAAGCTGACGCCCAGCCACATGCCCAGTTTGGCCGCCACCTGCTCCGAGTGCAGTGTGCTGGTGAACCGGCCGGCCAGCGACTTCGCCACGTCCTCGGCTCGTCTCAGTCGGCTGCTCATCGTCCCGCCCCGGTTACACGTGCTCGCGGATGTAGCGGACCAGGCCGGCGACGTCCTCGGGGACGAGGCGGCCGATGGCGCCGCTGGAGTAGACGCTGATCAGGACCCGGCCGTTCGGGTCCAGCACGAAGCCGGTCGACTGGAGGTAGAGCGGGTCTTCGTTGACGAACGCGCCCGTGGCGGCGGCGAACGCATGGGCGTCCGCGCCGTACCCCACCGGGAACTCCAGGCCGTGCTTGTGGATCGTCTCCTTGGTGGTGGCCTCGTCGTCCACGGAGGCCGCCACCACCTTGACGTCCAGGTCGGCCAGCTTGTCCAGCGAGCGCTGGAACGCGCGGAGCTGGGCGTTGCAGTACGGGCACCACGCGCCCCGGTAGAAGAGCACCACGCCGTAGTGGCCGGCGAGCGCGCCCGGCAGGTCGAGGGTCTGCCCGCCGGGCAGGGTCAGGGTGAGGCCGGGGAAGGTGTCTCCGGTGTCGAGCAGGCTCATCTCGTCGTTTCCTCTCTCGGGGTGATGGCTGGTCAGGCGGCGTCGGCGTCCCAGACCTGGGCGGTGCCGTCGTCGTTCGCCAGGTGGTCGAGCAGCTTCTTCGCCGACTGCTCCGGCGTGATCAGGCGCCCTTCGGCGTGCGTGCGGACGAACCGCTCGTGCAGCGCGGCCCCGATCCTCGCGGGGTCCTGGGCACGGATGTAGGCGGGCATGGCCGTGTCGACCACCCCGGGGCGGTAGACGTTGACGGTGACGCCGGTGCCGTCCAGCTCGAGCGCGAGGTTGATGGTGTGCATCTCGAGCGCGGCCTTGGTGGTGACGTACGCGTTGCCGCCGATCATGCTGGCCGGGCGGGTGACGGCGCAGGTCGAGACGTTGACGACGCGGCCCCAGCCCCGCTCGACCATGCCGGGTGTGAACGCCACCGCGAGCGTCACCGGCGCGAGCAGGTTGATGCGCGTGGCCGCCGCGTAGTCGGCGACGTCCAGGGTGGGCGTGGGCCGCAGCGGCCACACCACGCCCGCGTTGTTGACGAGGATGTCGACCGGGCCCAGCTCGCCGCGCACCCGCTCGATCGCGCGGGACAGCTCGCCCTCGTCGCCCAGGTCGGCGGGCACCACGTACGCGGTGCCGCCCGCCGCCTTGATGATGCCGGCCGTACCGGCCAGCTCGTCCTCCGACCGCGCGAGCAGCGCGACCCTCGCGCCGCCCGCGGCCAGACCGGCGGCGATGGCCCGGCCGATCCCCCGGCTTGCTCCGGTGACCAGGGCGGCCCTGCCTGTGAACGAATCGGTCATGCCCCGTTCGCGACGACCGGGGGCGAACCCTTACCGCGATGTGACGCAGGTCACTCGGTGATGGCGGCGAGCAGGCCCTCGAAGTCGTCGTCGCACGGGCCGCAGGCGCGCAGGTGCGCGGCGATGCCCGGATGACGCCGCTCCGCCTCGGCGGGGTCCTCGGCCGCCAGCTCCACGTACACGTGCAGCATGGCCATCGCCTCCTCGCAGCCCACGTCGCGCGGGTCGGTCCGCAGGAAGCGGTCGAGCTCGGCCCAGTCGTTCATGGGCGCCTCACCATCGTGTCGTCCACGTAACCCTTAGCGGCGAGCGCGGCCCTGAGCTTACGCCTGGCGTCGAACATCGTCTTGTAGATGGCGTTGCGGTTGGTGCACAGCTCGGCGGCCAGGACGTCCAGCGGCACGCCGGTGAGCACCAGCGCGACGAAGACGCGGCGCTGATGCTCGGTCAGCGTGTCCTGTACGGCCTGGCGCAGCGCGGCGAGCAGGTCGCGCCACTCCGACTCCCTGGCCGGGTCGAGCCCGAACCGGTCGGGCAGCCGCTCCCACCGCTCGCCCTCCATCGGCACGCCGGGGTCGCGCCAGAAGTGCCGCGCGACCTTCCCCGCCACCTCCAGCACGACGAACTTGTACGCCCAGGTCGTGAACCGGCTCTCACCCCGGAAATCGCCGATCTTGCGGGTGATGGCGAGCAGCGCGTCGGAGGTGGCCTGCTGGGCGAGGTCGTCGAGCTCGGGCCCGGTCACGCCGAGCCGCGCAGCGCGCCTGGCCACCTCTTTCCTGGCGATGCGCAGCAGCAGCGCGTGCAGCCGGTCGACGGCCTGCTGACGCTCCGGCGCGGAGCCGCGCAGCGCGCGCACCCACTCGGCCGACTCGTCGTCCAGCGTGACGCGCCCCGGCGAGATGCCTCCCCCCATGCGGGCATGCTACCGAGCCCGCTGGTTGGGCCGGCTAGGTGACGGTGACCAGGCGGAGGATCGCCGTACGCTGCCGCACGGTCCACCAGGCCGCGCCGAACACGCCGAGCACCACCGCCAGGAAGAGCCAGGCCACGGTGAGTCCCGCCGCCTCGACCAGCCAGCCCGCGAGCAGCGAGAAGCCCGCCTTGGCCGTGCCCGCGACCGCGTTGCGCACCACCGCGAACCTGCCCACCTGATCCTCGGGCGGCGCCTGGTTGGTCAGCACCTGCATCGCCATGACGTGGCCGGTCATCACCATGTTCAGCACCAGCATGACCAGCACGACGGCGGGCGGCCACAGCGTCGCGGCCACCGCCGCCGACAGCACGCCGCCCGCGACGAGCGCGGCGTTCAGGAACGTGCGCGAGGACATGCGGCCGCTGGACAGCGCGGCCCCGGCCAGGAAGCCGCCGCAGGTGCTCGCCACGGTGAGGATCGAGTACAGGGTGCTCGAACCGGGCGCGACGGCCTGCGCCAGCGGGACGGTGAGCGTCGAGATGAACGGCAGCGAGCCGCTGCTCGGCACCGAGTACAGCAGGATCAGCCGCAGCCGCCCCGCCGCGCCCGCGTCCGGCGCGGAGCCGGACCCGCGCCCCGGCCCCGTCGCGGGACCGGATCCGCGCGGCTGCTCCGGCTCCGGCACGGGATCGGCCTCCACCTCGGCCCCGGCGGGGGCCTCGGCGGCGGATCGCTCGCCGGCGGGGTTTTCCTCGCCGGACGAGCCCTCGTCGCCGGGGCCGTTCGCGGCGGCCGGGCGGGTATCGGCGTCCGGCCGGGAACCGACCCGCCAGGCCGAGGCCAGGCTCAGCACGTACAGCAGGGCCGCACCGCCGAAACACCACCCGGCGGCACCTGTCTCCAGCACCAGGCCCGCCGCGCCACCGCCGACCAGCCCGCCGACCAGCCCGAGCGAGGTCACCTGCTCGCGCAGCCTGATGCCCGCGGGCGACGGGAACCGCTGCCTGATCACGCGGCCGACGTACGCCTTGTTCAGCGCCTTGACCACGCTCAGCACGCACTGGGCGACGATGAACGCGCCCAGCACCACGTCATGAGACGACCCGGCGGCGTACACCAGGGCGAGGGCGGCCGAGCCGCCGGCCAGCGCCCAGTTGGTGAGGGCGAGCTGCCGCGAGGCGTGCCCGCCGTCCACCCGCTTGCGCAGCACGAGCCCGAGCACGATGCCCGGCACGTACGCGGCGGCGTTGACCACGCCGGTGACGGTGGCGTTGTGGGTCAGCTCGTACGACGCCCAGAGGATGGCGACCGCTTGCAGCGCCTCGGCGACGCTGCTGAGGAGGAAGTAGGCGAGCAGCCAGGCTCCGCCTTGGGGGATACGCGACAACGGTCGAAAGCACTCCTTGTCAGGATCGCCGCCAGCGGATCTCGCCGCCGACGACGGTGGTGAGCACCCGGGTGCGCAGCACCGCCGCCGGCGCCTCCAGGTAGGGGTCGGTGTCCACCGCGATGAAGTCGGCCAGCATGCCGGGCGCGAGCACGCCCTTGCGGTCCTGCTCGCCGGCCGCGTACGCGGCGCCCAGCGTGTGGGCGGTGATCGCCTCGGCCATGGTGAGCCGCTGCTCGGGCTGCCAGCCGCCCTCGGGGGTGCCGTCCTGCCTGGTGCGGGTGACCGCGGCGTACAGGGCGGCGAACGGGTCGGGGCTCTCCACGGGCGCGTCGGAGCCGAACGCGAGCGCGACGCCGGCGTCCAGCATGCCGCGCCAGGCGTACGAGGCGAGGTCGTGCCCGCCGAGCAGCGCGTCCACCAGGGAGATGTCGCTGGTGCAGTGCACCGGCTGCATCGAGGCGACGACCCCCAGCCTGGCCATCCGCGCCAGGTCCTGCGGCCTCAGGTGCTGGGCGTGCTCGATGCGGTGCCGCAGGCCCGGGGTCGGTCCGATCTCCTCGTACGCGTCCAGCACCAGCCGGTTGGCCCGGTCGCCGATGGCGTGCGTGGCCACCGCGATCCCGGCCGCCGCCGCGGTGCGGAAGATGCGGACGAGGTCCTCGTACGGGGTGACCGCGATGCCGGTGTTGCCGTCCTCGCCGGCGAACGGCCGGTGCATGTGGCAGGTGTGCGAGCCGAGCGCGCCGTCGCTGAACACCTTGACCGGCCCCGTCCGGATCCAGTCGTCGCCGTCCCCGGTCCTGCGCCCTTCGGCGATGGCCGCCTCCAGGTGGTCGAGCGGGATCGCCTTGTGCACCCGGATCTTCAGCTCGCCCGCCTCGCGCAGCTCCAGGTAGGCGGCGCGGCAGTCCTCGCCGTCGATGTCGTGCACGCTGGTCACGCCCAGCGCGAGCAGCTCCTCCTGGCCGGCGCGCAGGCGGTCGCGCAGGTCGCCGGAGACCATCAGGGCGCGCAGCGGGGCCGCCGCCGCTTCCCGCAGGATGCCGGTGGGCTCGCCGTCCGCGTCCCTGACGATCTCGCCGCCCACCGGGTCGGGGGTGCTCGCGTCGATGCCGGCCAGCCGCAGTGCGGCGGTGTTGGCCCAGACGGTGTGGGTGTCGGCGTTCGGCAGCGCCACGGGCAGGTCGGGGCAGACCGAGTCGAGCGCGCGGCGGTCGGGCTGGACGGGCGGGTCCCAGGTGTTGCTGTCCCACCGGCCGCCGAACAGCCACCCGCCGGGACGCAGCCTGGCCGCGTGCGCGGCGATCCTGGCCAGCGCCTCGTCCAGGGAACGCGCGTCGCGCAGGTCGACGCCGGTGAGGCTGTTGGCGTACTGGGCGGTGTGGATGTGGGCGTCGTAGAAGCCGGGCAGGACGGCGGCTCCGTCGAGGTCCACCGGCTCCGCCGCCGGGCCCGCCGCCGCGCGCACCTCGTCCTCGGTGCCCACGGCCACGATCCGCTCGCCGTCCACGGCCATGGCCGAAGCGGCGGGAGCGCCGGCGACACCGGTGCGGATGGCGGCGTTGCGGTAGACGAGCATGCGGTGGTGACCTCTCAGTGCCGCTCCCAGCAGGAGTCGCGAAAAGGGCAGGAAGCACTATAGACACGCGCTTTCCCAGCTCATCACCCGGCTCGGTCACCGGCGGGCGGGCGGGCGTCAGGAGGCGAGGCCGTGGCGGTAGGCGTAGACGACGGCCTGGACGCGGTCGCGCAGGTCGAGCTTGGTGAGGATGCGGGAGACGTACGTCTTGACGGTCTCCTGGCTGATCACCAGGGTGGCGGCGATCTCGCTGTTGGACTGGCCGTCGGCGATGAGGCGCAGCACCTCCAGCTCGCGCGGCGTCAGGGCGGGCTCGGTGGCCTGGACGTCGGCGGGGCGGATGCGGGCGGCGAACTTGCCGACGAGCTGCCTGGTCACCTCCGGGTCGATCAGCGCGGCGCCGGTGGCGACCGTACGGATGCCGTGCAGGAGCTGGGCCGGCGGGGCGTCCTTGAGCAGGAAGCCGCTGGCACCCGCGCGGAGCGCCTCGTAGACGTACTCGTCGAGGTTGAAGGTGGTGACGACGAGCACCTTGATGGGATCCTCGACGCCGGCCCCGGCGAGCCGGCGAGTGGCCTCGATGCCGTCGAGCACGGGCATGCGGATGTCCATCACGACGAGGTCGGGGCCGAGCTTGCGGGCCATCTCGACCGCGGTGCGGCCGTCACCGCACTCGCCGATGACCTCCATGTCGGGTTGCGCGTCGATGATGGTGGCGAACCCGGTGCGGATGAGCGCCTGGTCGTCGCAGACCAGCACCCGGATCGGCGCGGTCACGACCCGCTCCCCGTGGGGATGACGGCGCGTACGGCGAAGCCGCCGCCGGCCTGCGGTTCGGCGGTGAACTCACCGCCGAGGGCTTCGACGCGTTCGCGGAGCCCGGTCAGGCCGCGCCCGCTGCCTCCCACGGCCGCGGCACGGGAGCCGGAGCCGTCGGTGGTGACCGCCACGCTGATCTCCTCCTCGCCATAGCGCACCTGGACAACGGTGTGGCTGCCGTGCGCGTACTTGAGGGCGTTCGTCAGAGCTTCCTGGACGACTCTATAGGTGACGAACTCGGCACTGCCCGCCGATTCGGATGGTTTGCCCTCTTCGTCGAACTCGACCGGCTGTCCGGCCTGCCGGGTCTGCTCGATCAGGTCGCCGATGTCGCTCGCCGACGGCACGGTGAAGTCCGCCTCGTGCTCGGGGTTGAGCACGTCGAGCAGGTGGCGCAGGTCGGAGATGGCCCGCCGGCCCGTCTCGGTGACGGAGGCGAGCGCGCTGTCGAGGCGCTCGGGGGCCGCGGTGAGGTAGCGCGCCGCCTCGGCCTGCACGACCATGGCGGTGACGTGGTGGGTCACGACGTCGTGCAGCTCGCGGGCGATGCGGGTGCGCTCGGCGGTGCGGGTGGCCTCGGCGATGCGGCGGCGGCGTTCGGCCTCGGCGGCGCGGGTGGAGCGCACCCAGGAGCCGACTCCCCACAGGACCACGAGCGCCACGTAGAACACCACCAGGTCCGACGGCGTCTCCTTCGAGCCCAGCATCTCGAGCCAGGAGATCAGCACCAGGTACGCCAGCGTGAGCAGGACGGCGGTGAGCTTCCTGCGGCGTTCGAGGTGGGCGCCGGTGTTGATGAGCGCGAGCGGCAGCGCCATGCTGCTCACCGCGTGGTAGGCCATGACCTGGTCGAGCGAGAAGCCGATGACCACCAGCGTGACGCACAGGCCCGGGCGCCGCCGCCGCACAATGAGCGGCAGGGCCTCCAGCGCGATCACCACGAGCGCGAAGACGTCGAAGGGGCGGTTGGGCAGCAGGCCGAGCGAGGTGCCGCTGCCGTGGAACTCGGGCACCAGCGAGAGGACGACCAGCAGGAGCGCCAGGGGGAGGTCCCGTACTGTGACGTCGCTCCGCCGCCAGACCTCCCCGATGCGTCGAAGATCCATCACCCGGCGAGCCTAGCGGTTGCGCGGGGTGGTATGCCCAATTCGGAGCGAAGTCGTGGCGGCTTGTCCCCCTTGCGAGCTACTGGCGATTGTCCACTGTGTGGTGACGCTTCAGGGGTGCTCGATTCCGTAGCGTAACGGACGTAACGCCGAGGACGTTCCTTTAAGCCCCTGGAGGACACCATGTTCCGCACCTTCAAGAAGACCGCCCTGACCGCCGTCGCCGTCGCCCTGCTCGGCATGGCGGCCGCCGGTTGCAACCCCGACGAGCTCGACAAGCTTGACGAGTTGGACAAGCTGGACAAGCTCGACTCCCTGGTGACCACGTCCTCGGAGCCCGCAGAGAAGCTGTTCACCGGGACCCAGAAGATCGACGTGGCGGGCGTGAAGGTGAACGTGTCCTGCACCGGCGAGGCCGAGAAGGACAAGCCGGTGATCATGCTGATGGCCGGTGCGGGTGACGGCCTGGACAAGCTGGCCTCCCTGCAGAAGACGCTGAGCGCCAAGCACCGGGTCTGCTCCTACGACCGCCCCGGCGAGGGCGCCAGCGACAAGCCCAAGGGCCCGCAGACCTTCGACAGCGCGGGCGAGGTGCTGACCGCGGTGCTCGACAAGGCCGCGGGCGACCACCCGGTGGTGCTGGCCGGCCACTCGCTCGGCGGCCTGCTCGCCGGCCGGTACGCCCCCGAGCACACCGACAGGGTCAAGGGCGTCGTCCTCATGGACGCCACCCCGCCCACCATGCTCAGCGACATGGAGAAGTCGATCCCCGCGAACGCCAAGGGCCCGGCCGGCCAGCTCCGCGCCCAGAACCTCGCGGTCTTCAAGGGGCAGAACCCGGAGCTGCTGAGCATGCCCGACGGCCCGGTCGGCTCCGCCGGTGACATCCCGGTCGAGGTGCTCAAGCACGGCAAGGAGTACCTCGCGGCGATCCCCCAGTACGGGCAGAAGCTGGAGCAGGCCTGGACCGCCGGCCAGCGCAAGTGGCTCGGCCTGTCCAGCAACAGCAAGCTGATCGTGGCCGACAAGAGCGAGCACTACATCTACGTCGACCAGCCCGAGCTCGCCGTCGAGTCCATCGAGCGGGTCGCCGGGCAGGCCGCCGGAGGCCAGTCCTGACCAGCCGGGTCTGCTCCACCCGAATTTGCCCCGACCGGCCGATCCTGACCGGCCATCCCCGACCTGCCTGTCCTGACCGGCCGTCCCTCACCAGCCGGTCCCGGACGGCCGTCCCCGACCTGCCTGTCCTGACCGGCCATCCCTGACCAGCCGGTCCGAACCGGCCACATCCGATCGGCCCGTAGCGGCCGGACCACAGACCGGGCGCGCCACCAGATCGGGCGCGCTGCCAGACCGGGGCGCGTGCCCCGCCGCTCTCAGGGGCTTGCGGCGGGCACGCGCCTCGTTCCGTGTGTACGGGGCCACGCGCTGTACGCGGGCGCAGAAGCGGCGCAGCCGGTCACCGGCACACAGCCCCCGGCCCTGCCGCCGCTGCCCTGGGGACGACAGACGCCCACGACCGGGCCCGTCGCCTACCCGCCACCGTCCGGCGTGCCCGACACGGCGGTGCGCATGGACGTCGTCAACGTCGGCCGGCCCGGGATCGGGTGGGTGCGCAATGGGGCGTACTGGTTCGACGTGCGGGCGCCGCACCGGCTCGCCGGCTACTCGGGCGGTGACCTGCTGACCGCTACGGAGCCCGCCGAGGACGACGCGGCCCGCCTGACGGCCACGCCCGGCGGGGATCAGGAGGCGAAGGACACGTACGCGGCGCTGGCGGCCGAGCGGCGCCGCCGGCCTGGCCTCCGCCCTCCCCACCTCCTGAGCCCGAGACCCGGCGGCGGGGTCGCGGCCGGCGCTCACGGGGCAGGGGGCGAGCCGGCGCGCAGGGGGTATGGCGAATACGCGAGTTGCCGCAGGGGCGCGGACAACGCACCCCCGGCGCGCATCACTCCTCCGTCAGTTCCTGGATGGCGGCGCGCTGGGCGGCGGTGGCGCGGGTGACCCAGTCGAGGATGAGCTCCAGCTCGTCGTCGGTGTACCGGTCGTAAAGCTCGGCGAGCCTGGTCACGAACGGCTCGAACAGCTCGGCGAAGCCGGCCAGCCGGGCGTGGTCGATCTCCACGATGACCCGGCGGCGGTCCTTGGTGTCGCGTACGCGCCGGGCGAGCTGCTTGGCCTCCAGCCGGTCGATGAGCCCGCTGACCGTGGCGGGCGCGAGGCCGGTGTGCTGGCCGATCTCCCCCGCGGTGAGCGGCCCGAGGCGCTGCAGCAGGTCGAGCGTCTTCTCCTCGGTCATGCCGAGCCCGAGCCGCTCGCCGAGCGCGCTGTGGTACATCACCGCCGCGTTGCTCTGCTCGCGCCCGGCCGTGGTGAGCGCCTCCAGCAGACTCTTTCGTCGCTCCGAAATATCTCTCGACACCGTTCGCCACCCTTG
The DNA here is from genome assembly GCF_040678535.1 of Nonomuraea sp. NPDC052634. Taxonomy (NCBI): domain Bacteria; kingdom Bacillati; phylum Actinomycetota; class Actinomycetes; order Streptosporangiales; family Streptosporangiaceae; genus Nonomuraea; species Nonomuraea sp. NPDC052634. The sequence goes on from NZ_JBFATY010000005.1 coordinate 139,812, forward strand.
CCTATTATTTCGTTCGTCCGAACGAAAGGTTATCACCATGAAGGCTCTGATCATAGGTTGTGGCATCGCAGGACCCGTGACCGCGATGGCGCTGCGCGAGGTGGGCATCGACGCCGAGATCTACGAGGCGTACGCGCGCGGCGCCGACGACGTCGGATCCTTCCTCAACGTGGCCTCCAACGGCCTGGCCGCGCTGCGCGTGCTCGACGCCCACCACGAAGTGCTCAAGGCCGGCATCCCCACGCCGCGCATGGTGATGTGGAGCGGCACCGGCAAGCGGCTGGGCGAGGTGGCCAACGGGCTGGAGCTGGACGACGGCACGGTCAGCCACACGATCTTGCGCTCCGACCTCTACCGGATCGTGCGCGACGAGGCCGAGCGGCGCGGCATCCCCATCACGTACGGCAAGCGCCTCACCTTCTACGACGAGAAGCCGGACGCGGTGACGGCGGTGTTCAAGGACGGCAGCCGCGCCACCGGTGACCTGCTCATCGCCTGCGACGGCGTGCACTCGCGCACCCGCACGGTGCTCGACCCGCAGGCCCCGTCCCCGCGCTACAGCGGCCTGTACGGCTTCGGCGGCATCGTCGCCGAGTCCGGCCTCGCCGGGGAGCCCGGCACGTACCACATGGTGTTCGGCAAGCGCGCCTTCTTCGGCTACACGGTGGCGGCGTCCGGCGAGACCTGGTGGTTCGCGAACCTGCCGCGCAAGCTCGGCGACGTGCCGGCCGACTGGAAGCCGGTGCTGGTCGACGCCTTCAAGCGGGACGCGAACGCCTCCGCCGACCTCATCAGGCGCAGCGACGTCGGCCCTGGGCTGCCCATCTACGACCTGCCCGAGCTGCCGACCTGGCACCGGGGCCGGGTGCTACTCACCGGCGACTCCGCGCACGCCACCTCGCCCAGCTCCGGCCAGGGCGCCTCGCTGGCGATCGAGGACGCGATCGTGCTGGCCCGCTGCCTGCGCGAGAGCGGCGACCACGAGGAGGCGTTCAAGCGCTTCGAGTCCGAACGGCGGCCGCGGGCGGAGCGCGTGGTGGCGTACTCCAGGACGATCAGCAACAGCAAGGCCGCGGGGCCGATCGTGCGGGTCATCCGCGACCTGATGATGCCGTTCTTCCTCAAGAAGAGCGCCGGCCAGGAGTCGCTGGCCTGGATGTACCGCTACCAGGTCAGCCTGTGAGGCCGCCCGGGTGCTGTGCGGGGCCGTCGATCGCCGCGGCCTGAACTCGACGGCCCCGCGTGCTCCTCACAACTCACTTCCCCGTACAGTGAGGTGTCCGCCACAACCCCTGTGAGCTTGGAGTACGTGTTGCACGAGAAGTTGTCGGCGATCTATGACAACGTCCTGCGCCGCAACCCTGGCGAGATCGAGTTCCACCAGGCGGTGCGCGAAGTCCTCGAAAGCATCGGCCCAGTGCTCGGCAAGCACCCCGAGTACGCCGAATCGAAGATCATCGAGCGGATCTGCGAGCCCGAGCGGCAGATCATCTTCCGCGTCCCATGGACGGACGACAAGGGCGAGGTGCACATCAACCGGGGCTTCCGGGTGGAGTTCAACAGCGCGCTCGGCCCCTACAAGGGCGGCCTGCGCTTCCACCCGTCGGTCTACCTCGGGATCGTCAAGTTCCTGGGCTTCGAGCAGATCTTCAAGAACAGCCTGACCGGACTGCCCATCGGGGGCGGCAAGGGCGGCTCCGACTTCGACCCCAAGGGCCGCTCCGACGGCGAGGTCATGCGGTTCTGCCAGAGCTTCATGACCGAGCTCTACCGGCACATCGGCGAGTACACCGACGTGCCCGCCGGTGACACCGGTGTCGGCGGCCGCGAGATCGGCTACCTGTTCGGCCAGTACAAGCGCATCACCAACCGCTACGAGTCCGGCGTCATCACCGGCAAGGGCCTGGTCTACGGCGGCGCCCAGGTGCGCACCGAGGCCACCGGCTACGGTTGCAGCTTCTTCGTGCAGGAGATGCTGAAGGCGCGCGGCACGTCGTTCGACGGCAAGCGGGTCGTGGTGTCCGGCTCGGGCAACGTCGCCATCTACACCATCGAGAAGGTCGAGCAGCTCGGCGGCGTCGTCGTGGCCTGCTCCGACTCCTCCGGCTACGTGCTCGACGAGAAGGGCATCGACCTCGACCTGCTCAAGCAGATCAAGCAGGTGGAGCGAGCCAGGCTCGACGTGTACGCCCAGCGCCGCCCCCACGCCACGTTCGTGCCGGGGCGCAGCGTCTGGGAGGTGCCCGGCGAGGTGGCGATGCCGTCGGCCACTCAGAACGAGATCACCGGCCACGACGCCGCCACCATGGTCGCCAACGGCCTGATCGCGGTCGGCGAGGGCGCCAACATGCCGACCACGCCCGAGGGCATCAAGGTGTTCCAGGAGGCGGGCATCGCGTACGGGCCCGGCAAGGCGGCCAACGCGGGCGGCGTCGCGACCAGCGCCCTGGAGATGCAGCAGAACGCCAGCCGCGACTCCTGGACGTTCGAGTTCTCCGAGCAGCGGCTGCAGGAGATCATGCGCGACATCCACGACCGCTGCCTGGCCACCGCCGACGAGTACGGCATGCCGGGCAACTACGTGGCCGGCGCGAACATCGACGGCTTCCGCCGCGTCGCGGACGCCATGCTCGCCCTCGGCCTGATCTGACGGGCCTGATCTGATGGGCCTGATCTGACGGGCCTGATCCAACCGGCCTTCTTCTTTCCGGCCGACCCGGCCAACGACGTCCGGGTCCACCGGCCACCTGACCCTCCGCCTGAAAACGCGCCCGTCAGCGCCAGGCGGACACCGTACGGGCGACGTAGTCGCCGAAGTCGATCGGATCGCGGCCGAGCGCCCGCCGCACCCCGTCGCGCGGCTCGACGAACAGGCCCGCGCATCTTCGCGTACAACGCGTTCAGCTCCTCCGCCGCCTCTTGCGACGCGCCCTCCGCCAGCAGCTCCTCGCGGTACTGCTCAGGGGTCACCGTCTCGTACGTGATGGACCGCCCCGACGCCTTGGCGATGGCCGCCACCGCCTCGCCGAACGTCAGCCCGCGCGGCCCGGACAGCGTGTAGACCTGCTCGTGGTGGCCGTCCTCGGTGAGCGCCACCGCGGCGACCTCGGCGATGCCGCCGCTGACGTATCTGAAGGAGTGGCGGATGGCGCTGGCCGCCGACCTGCTGGGCGAGCCCGCCTCGACCGTCGCCGCGGTCGCCCGCCGGGTGGGGTACGCCGACGCGTTCGGGTTCAGCACGGCGTTCAAGCGCTTCTACGGCGCCAGCCCCACCGAGTGCCGCGCGTCCTGCCAGGCGTGAAGGCGCTGTAGCGTGCTGGCGGGCTCGCCGGCGACCGGCCGGCGGACGACGGCGGGGCTCAGCGCAGCGCGCGCTTGACGGTCGTGAGCCGCCTGGGGTGGTTGGTCATGATGCCGTCCACCCCGTACGAGATCAGCTTGCGCAGCACGGCGGGCTTCTCCGCCGTCCAGGTGTAGACCCGCATGCCGCGCCTGTGCACCTTCTCGACGTACCGAGGGGTGAGCTGCTTGTGCGCCAGCGTGAGCCCGTCGGCGTAGCGGGCCAGCTCGCTCAGGCGGGCCTCGTGCGGCCGGCCGAGCAGCGCGATCGGCAGTCCCGGCACCATGGCGCGCAGCACCCGCATCGACTGCCAGCCGAACGCCTGCACGGCGAGCCGCCCGTCGCCCCACAGGTCACGCGTCTCCAGCAGCTCGGCGGCCACCCTGCGGTCGATGTCCGGCCGGTCCGGCGGGTGCTTGATCTCCAGCAGCAGCCGGGTGCCGGTGCCGCGTACCGAGCGCAGGGCCTGCGCGAGCGTCGGCACGCCCTCACCCCGGAAGCGGGGGGAGAACCAGGAGCCGGCGTCGAGCCGCTGGATCTCCTCCAGCGTGAAGTCCGAGACCCGCCACGGCGCCCGCTCCGGGAAGAGCTTCTCGACGTTCGTGGTCCGGTCGAGCGTCTCGTCGTGCATCAGCACGAGTTTGCCGTCCTTGGTCTGCTGGACGTCGAACTCGCACACGTCCGCACCCTGCCTCCTGGCCAGGGCGCAGGCCGCGATCGTGTTCTCCGGTGCCTTCGCCATGCCGCCCCGGTGGGCGATGGTGTCCACGTGGGGCGGCACGACGGGCGCGGCGACGGCGGCGGGGCCCGGCACGACGCCAAGGCCCGCCACGGTTGAAACGGCGAGAACGCCGAGAAAGCGATACATGGTCACTCCCCCCGGTATTGCTGTGCCAGAGAAATTCCCACTAAGGGGGGAATGACCGTTTCCTCCGCGCGTGTCGCAAAGATCCGTACGAACTTTTGACCGCGCGCCTTCCGGCCGACCGCCGGCCGCACGACCGCGACAAGCGCCCGCAGGCGACGGCTACAAGACCGCGACAGGCACCTGCAGGACGCCGGCCGCAAGACCATGACAGGCGCCCGCAGGCCGCAGGTTGCACGACCGCGACGGGCGCCCGCACGCCGGAGCGCCCGTCGCGGTCACGCGGTCACGCGGTCACGCGGTCAGTAGCGCAGCTCGCGCAGGTACCGGTAGCCGACCTCCGCCGTACGCTGCGGCGTCACGTCCGGGGTGTCGTTCTCCACGATGTACTCCTCCACTCGGTGCGCGCGGAACACCCGGCGGAAGTCGATCGTCCCCGTCCCCAGGTCGGCCATGTCGCCGTCGAGGTGCCGGTCCTTGACGTGGTACTGCAGCACGCGCTGCGGCGCCCTGCGGATCACGTCGATCGCGAACTTCACCGGGTCGCGTTCCCCGCGGCCCACGCCGCCGGTGACCGCCCAGTAGATGTCGATCTCCAGGTGGACCAGGCGCGGGTCCAGCTCGGAGGTGAGCACGTCCCACGGGGTGACCCCGTTGCCGAGGTCGGTGGTGAACTCGTGGGCGTGGTTGTGGTAGCCGTAGCGCAGCCCGGCCTTGCGGGCGGCCTCGGCCTCGACGTTCATCCGCTCGGCCCACGCCTTCCACTGGTCCAGGCTGTCGGATGCCAGATAGGGCACGACCATGTACTTCTGGCCCAGCGTCAGCGCGTTCTCGATCTTCGTTTCGAGCCCGGCGGCGTCGGAGCTGATGTCCTCGTGGCTGGAGCTGGCGCGCAGGCCGAGCCCGTCGAGGAAGCGGCGCAGCTCGCGCGCGGTGCGGCCGAAGTAGCCGAGCGCCAGCTCGACCTTCGGGTATCCGGCCCTGGCCACGTAGCGGAGCGTGGCGTCGTAGTCCTTGCTCAGGTCGTCGCGGAGCGTGTAGAGCTGGATGCTGATCTTGCCGGGCGGCACCCGCTCGCCGTGATGGCGGGGCGGGTGCACCGCCGCCGCGGCGGCGGGCGACGCGGCGGCCACCGCCGCCGCACCCAGCCCTAACCCGGCGGCGAGCAGGGAACGCCTGCTGGGGCCGTAGCCGTAACACATAGTGGTCCTCCTGAGTCCGCCTAATTCGTGGCCGGCGCTGTGGGCTGGAGCACGACCTGGGCGCTGCCGGTCAACGGCGGCAGGCCGCCGGTACCCGGGTCGGTGTAGGTGGCCACGAAGACACCGGTGAGGTTGTCGTTCTCCGGGTCGTGCCCGCTCGGCTCGGTGGTCTGGATCGACCCCGTGCAGCCGCGGGCCGTGGTCTGCGGGTGGCCGTGGTCGTCGTGGCCGAGGATGTAGTCCACGGTCACGTTGGCGCAGTCGACGGGCTGGTCGTCGGTGACGCGGACCTCGAACTCGACCACGTCGCCGAAGCTGAACCGGTCGCCGTCCACCGGCTTGACCAGCTCGACCACCGGGGCCGCGTTGCCCACCACGATCCGCACGGACGTCGAGGCCGACCGCCCCTTCGGGTCGGTGACCTTGAGCGTGGCGTTGTACAGGCCGTTCTCCTTGAACGTGTACGACGCCGACGGGCTGCGCGAGTCCACCTTGCCGTCGGCGTTGAAGTCCCAGGCGTAGCTGAGCCGGTCGCCGTCGGGGTCGCTGGTGCCCGTGCTGGTGAAGTCGACGGTGAGCGGCGCGAGCCCGTCCGTCACCGACGCGGCGGCCACCGGGATCGGCGAGTGGTTGCCGGTGCGGCCGATGTAGTCGATGCGGGAGAGCTGCGCCTCCGGGTTCTCGCTGAAGTAGCCGTCGCCGTATTCCAGCACGTACAGCGCGCCGTCCGGGCCGAACTCCATGTCCATCGGGTTGTCGAAGACGATCGACGGCAGCACGCTCTCGATGCGGCCGTCCGGGTGCATCGCCTTGACGTAGTCGCGGGTCCACTCGTACAGCAGCGGCACGCCGTCGTAGTAGCTCGGCCAGGCCACCGAGTCGCGGCCCTTGGTGTCGGCCGTGCGGATGTCGTACGCCGGCCCGCCCATCGGCCCGATACCGCCGGTGCCCAGCTCGGGGAACTCCGGCGACAGCCCGTACGAGTACCACACGTCGGGCTGGGTGACCGGCGGCAGCTCGCGCAGGCCGGTGTTGTGCGGCGACTCGTTGATCGGCGCCTTGCAGTCGAACGTCTCACCCGACTCGCCGGTGGCGAAGTCGTAGTCCACGTACGGCAGCTCAGCCGTCGCGCAGTACGGCCAGCCGTAGTTGCCGGGCTTGCGGACGATCGTCCACTTGCCGGTGCCCGCCGGGCCGCGCTTCGGGTCCGCCTGCTGCTGGTCGGGCGAGTAGTCGCCGACATACAGCTCGCCGGTCCTCTTGTTCAGCTCGATTCTGAACGGGTTACGCAGCCCCATCGCGTAGATCTCGGGCCTGGTGCCCTTCGTGCCGGGCCGGAACAGGTTGCCCTTGGGGATGGTGTAGCCGCCGCCGTTCTCCTTGGGCTTGATGCGCAGGATCTTGCCGCGCAGGTCGTTGGTGTTGCCCGAGCTGCGCTGGGCGTCGAACGCGGGGTTGCGGTCCGGCCGCTCGTCGATCGGCGTGAAGCCGTCGGAGGAGAACGGGTTGGTGTCGTCGCCGGTGGACAGGTAAAGGTTGCCCGCGGCGTCGAAGACGATGTCGCCGCCGACGTGGCAGCAGATGCCGCGGTCCACCGGCACGTCCAGGATGCGCTGCTCGGAGCGCAGGTCGATGGTGGATCCGGTGAAGCGGAAGCGTGACAGCCTGATCAGGCCCTTGAACGGGGCGAAGTCGGCGGGGGTGCCGGTGACGGGTGCGTCGCCCTCGTTGACGTCAGGGGTGGCGGGATCGTCGACGGGGGTGTCGAGCGGAGGCGAGTAGTAGAGGTAGACCCAGTCGTCCTTCTTGGAGCCTTTCCCGAAGCCCGGGCTGAGCGCGATGCTCTGCAACCCCTCCTCGTCGTGCTGGTACACGTCGAGCTTGGCGGCGAGGGTGTTGAGCCCGGTCTTCGGGTCGTGTAACCAGACCTCGCCGCGCCTGGTCGTGTGCAGCACCCGGTTGTCGGGTAAGACCGCGAGGTCCATGGGCTCGCCCGGATGGTCGTTGAGCGTCACCTTCTGGAACTGGTCGTCCGGCGGTGGGGCCGCCGTCTCGGCGTGCGCCGCGGACTGCGCGCCGAACGGCACGATCATCGCCGCGGCGGACAGCACCGCGATCATGGTTCTCGCTCTCACGCCTCTCTCCTTCGGTCTACTCGGGTGGATAAGAGAGGGCAAATTAACGTGAATGTAACCCGAGTTACGCCGATCGAGGAGGGCCTAATTCACGCCCGCCCGCGTATCTCCCGCCCCCGATCGCACTAAGTGAGAAAGGCGTACGACAACGCGATCGCCCCTGCCGGAGCAAGGGGCGATCGGGATCGTCTATAACGTCAGTTCTTCTGCTCCTCCATGGTGACGGTCACCGTGGACTCCTTGCCGTCGCGCTGGTACGTGATCTGCACCTGCTGGCCGACCTTGAACCCGCGCACCTGGCCGACCACCGTGTCACCGCCCTGCACCGGCGTTTCGCCGATCTTGGTGATGAGGTCGCCCTCCTTCAGCCCCGCCTTGTCGGCCGGGCTGCCCTTGGTCACGTCGCGGATGAGCGCGCCGGGCACGTCGCCGGTCGCGTCGGTCACGCTCACGCCCAGGTAGACGTGGGTCACCTTGCCGTTCTTGACGAGCTGCTCCGAGACGTGCTTGGCGGTGTTCACCGGGATCGCGAAGCCCAGGTTGACGCCTTCAGGAGCGATCGCGCTGTTGATGCCGACCAGCTCGCCTGCCGCGTTGACCAGCGCGCCGCCGGAGTTGCCCGGGTTGATGGCGGCGTCGGTCTGGATCATGCCGCCGAGCGTGGTGACCTCCTCGGCCTGCCCCCGCCCGCCCCAGCCCGGCGGGAGCTGCTGGTCGCGCGGGCCGCTGCCGGCCGTCACCGTACGGTCGAGCGCGCTGACGATGCCCGCGGTCACCGTGCCGTCCAGGCCCAGCGGGCTGCCGATGGCCAGCACGTCGTCGCCCACCTTGAGCTGGTCGCTGTCGCCCAATGCCACCGCGGCGAGGCCCGAGACGTCCTGCGCCCTGATCACGGCGAGGTCGGTGGCCGGGTCGGTGCCGACGACCGTGGCTTTGGCCATTTTGCCGTCGTTGAACTTCACCGTCAGTCCGCTGTCCTGCCCGGACACCACGTGGTTGTTGGTGAGGATCAGCCCGTCGGCCGACAGGATCACGCCGGAGCCCTCGCTCGTACGGCCCTGGATCATGACCACCGACGGCTGCACCTTCGCCGCCACCTCGGCCACCGTGTACTGGTCCGAGGCGGTGCGGAAGACCGGGCTCGGCGTGTTCGGCGTGGCGGTCGCCGCCGGCACCGGGGTGCCGCCTCCGGCCAGGGCCGCCCCCACGGCCCCGCCGCCCACCGCGGCGGCTCCCAGCGCCGCGACGGCGGCCAGCGCCAGCCCGGCGATCGCCTTGCGGGTCAACGTGAACGCGTGCTTGCGCGCGGGCGGTGGCGGCGGCGGCATCGAAGGGATCGGCCGGGTGAACCCTCCGGCGGACGGTGGGGTCGCACCGAACTGGCTCCAGCCGTCGGTGCGAGGCTCGCTCGGCTCGTTCGCGCTCATGTCATCTCCTCAGGTCCCGATGACACAAGCGTGCGCGCTGATCCGTAAACACCGGCTAAGCAGGGGATCGCGCGCGTTCGCACCCCCTGATACCGGCCTTATCACCGCTGGTGGCAAGCCGCGGGCCCGGAAGAATCCGCCCGGAAAAAGAGATGAGATGTGAGGGTTCTCGACACCCTCACATCTCCTGACGGTCCCTCGGCGTATCAGCGGCGGCGCCGTCGGCGCCGTCGGGCCCGTCCGTAGGTGTCGCCCCCGTTGCCCGGCGTGGGCTCGGGCGCGAACGGCAGGCGGAAGGCTCTGAGTCCGAGATAACGCTGTATGGCCATCGTTCCCCCTCGTGGAAGCCGTGGGGTTCGGCACACCGGACGGCTGCGCGTCCGGCGGTGCCGGACTGAAGCCCCCATACCCGCCACGCTCGGCCAGTACCCTGACCTGCGAAATCCGGTTACTTGTTGGAGAGCTTGCGGCCCTTGAACGTCGGGTGCTTGGTCTCCCAGTAACGCCAGCCCTCCACGCGGGAAGGCACGTTCGCGATGCCGGTGGCGACCCTGTGGCGCTCGCAGGTGCCGAGCACGTTCCAGGCCGACCAGCCGATGCGGTAACCGAAAACGCGGTACCACATGTTGCCGTACTTGCCCGGGCTGATTTCCCGGGTGTATTCGTGCCCGGTGAAGACCATGTGCCGCTCTTCGAGGTGCGGCAGGCCGAGCCGGCGCAGGCTCTCCACCACCGACTTGGTGTCGGGGGTGCCGTCCTCGTCGTCATGCGTAAAGGTCTTCTCCAGCGTCTTGGTCTTCTCGTTCTCGGCTTCGAGGAAGGCGAGGACCTCGTGCTCGCGCGTGACCGACACCGTCATCGAGCCGCCAGGGCCGTCGATGAAGCGGGTGCGGGGCACGAAGAAGTTGCGCGGCGAGAGCTTGTGGATCCGCCAGAACGTGTGCGGCCTGCAGTTACGGCCGCCGTCCTCGTCCTTCCTGCCGGTGTGGAAGCCCCTGTCGCTGTGGATGCCCTTGAACTTGCGCAGATGGTGGTCGTCGCGGTTATCCGCGCTCGCCGCAGGTGCCATGGTGACCGCAAGCGCCACCGCGAGCAGCCCGTGCACCGCCGGCCTCGCCATTTTTCTCATTGGGGTGAGCATTTACCGTTCCTTTCGGAATACGACCCATGGTCGCCAGACCGGTACGATGCTTACAGTTGCCGCGAGCCGAATGACAACGCCACGCCGCAGCCGAATATCCCGCACCCGGAAAGAATCGGTGAAAAGCACCAACTGCGAATGGCTTTCAGTAAAGAAAAATTAGCGCCTCGGCCTATGCGTGCCATATGACACCCTGCGCGATGTGTCGCCTTCGTCCCGTGATGTCGGTATATCCATTTGGGCAGGCGTTGAGGAACATCGTTCGCACCGTACGTACCTCCCTACGGCAGTTACCGGGTTTCGGGAGGTACGTAATGCACCGCAGAGTCGCCCTGCTCTCCGCCGCCGCGCTCGCCCTCGCGGGCGCCCTGGCCCCCATGGGCACCGCGAACGCCGCCGGCGGGCCGGACTTCCGGCGGCCCGCCACGTGGACCGCCACGGATTCCTGGTCGGAGCGCAGGACCGTCTCGCAGTACTGGACCGCCAACCGCATGCTCGCGGCCAAGCCGCTCAACGCCCCCGCCCCCCGGCGCAACCAGTGGCGCGGGCCGTCGCGGGGCAACCCCTGGTCCGCGCGGCCCACGCGGGGCTCGGCCGGGAGCCGTACGACCTGGTCGGCCCAACAGGGGACGGGCCACTACGGCAACGGCGGCCAGGGCACGGGCAACCGCGGCACCGGCAACCCGGGCACGGGAGGCCAGGGCAACCAGGGCAACGGCGGTCAAGGCAGCGGCGGCCAGGGCAATCAGGGCAACGGTGGCCAGGGCACGGGCGGTCAGGGGAACGGCAACCAGCAGCGCAGCGCCGTCAACAACAGCCCCGGCCTGCGGTGGACCGACGGCGGCGCCGTCGTCCGCACCACCGGCCGGGTCTTCTTCACCACCGCGGACGGACGCAACTCCTCCTGCTCCGGCACGGCCGTGACCAGCGCGAACGAGAGCGTCGTCATCACCGCGGGCCACTGCGTCAAGCTGAACGGCGCCGCCCACCGCAACTGGGTCTTCGTGCCCGCCTTCGAGAACGGCCGGCGGCCGTTCGGCACGTGGGTGGGCACCAGGATGTTCACCACCCAGCAGTGGAACGCCCGCGAGGACATCAACTTCGACGTGGCCGCCGTCGTGGTGGCGCCGCTCAACGGGCAGACGCTGACCGACGTCGTCGGCGGGCAGGGCGTGGCGTTCAACCAGGCCAGGAGGCAGCAGATGTTCTCCTTCGGGTACCCGGCGGCGGAGCCGTTCGACGGGGCACGGTTGATCTACTGCAGCGGGCGCGTGTTCAACGACACGGTCATGACGCAGGATCAGGGGCTGCGCTGCAACATGACCGGCGGGTCGAGCGGCGGGCCCTGGTTCCTGAACTTCGACCCCGCCACCGGGCTCGGCTCGCTCAACTCGGTGAACAGCTTCACCTATAACTTCGCGCCGGGCTTCATGTTCGGACCCTTCTTCGGAGACGAGGCGATGGCCGTCTACCGGGCCGCCGAGAGCGCCGACGCGGTCTGACCGGCGGCCCTGACCGAAAGCGGACAAGGACGGCGGCCTGGGACGGCGGTCCTGTTCCTGGGACGGTGGTCGTGCTCCTGGGACGGTGGTCGTGCTCCTGGGGCGGTGACGGTGACGCGCGCGCTCGGGGCGGGCGTCACCGTCGCGTCATGTCACACCCAGGATCGTCACGTAGTCACACCAGTCACTTAAATCCCACAAGCCTCAAAAATATCCGAAAAACAGGGCATTGACGAAAAATCCTTACATGGTACTCATAGATCGAGTCGGAAACCTTCAACCCCCCGCAGAGATCGTCAACGAGCGCACCCAAGGAGGACGCGCATGGCGCGAAGCAAGGCCACCGACCCGCCCGCCGACTTACTCGGCCCCGTCCAAGGAGAGGTCTCCTGGTTCTGCTGCGGCACCGCCTGGGGCCCGTGCAGCAGCACCGGCAAGGGGGCCTGCGGCACCTGCAACTCAGGAAACCTGCAGCACGCCTGGCCGAACGCCTCCGACGCGTGCTGGTCCATCACCCGTCCCGACCGCTGCGGCGTCAGCCTGTCGCGCCGGACGTGCGGCTTCCGCCACCGCATCACCTCGCTGTGCGGCGGCGGCAGCGTCGTCACCGCGATCGCCGACTGCGGCCCGCAGACCGACCTGTTCTGCGGCGAGCGGAGCTGCTGCGGCTCGACCTGCGCCAGCAACCGGCTCATCGACCTCACGCCCGCCGCCTACAGCCAGATCGCCAGCCTCTCCTCCGGCCTGCGGCCGGTCGAGATCTCGACGGCCTGAAGGGCGGGGTACTCATGCGCAGCAGAAGAGACCTGCTCAAGTCGGCCGTGCTCGGTGGCGGCGCGAGCGTCGTCGCCGCGACCGCGATGGGCTCGCTCGGCCCCGAGGCGGCCTTCGCCGCCACCGCCCCCACCAAGCAGAAGGTCGAGCCGGGCGCGCCCGACCCCGACTTCGCCGAGGGCAGGATCCGTTCGATCAAGGACGACACCATGCTCGTCCTGGGCTCGAACATGGTCCTGCACACGATCAGGGTGGTGAACGGCACCAGCCTGTGGAAGCTCGGCCCGGTCGGGTTCGACGCGGCCAAGCCGGGCGACGGCCTGTACGCCAGAGGCGTCCGCATGCCGGACGGCGTACTGGCCGCCGAGTCGGTGTGGCTGAACATCGTCAACATCAAGGGCCACATCACGAACATCAAGGACCAGACGCTCCACCTCGATCACAACGGGCAGGAAGTGCTCTGCCACGTCGTGGCCGGCACGTCCGTCGCCATCCGCTCCGACGGGCCGCCGACCACGGACCTGTCGCTGCTGCGCGTCAGCCAGCACGTGCAGATCCTGGGCGCATGGCGTCCGGATACCAACGAAGTGGACATCGCCACGGTCTTCTCCCCGCACTAGGAGGCAGTTCGTGAACGGGATCGCCGCGTCGCAGCCGTATGTGATCGCTACCTTCCTCCTCTGGGCAGGTCTGCTGAAGCTGCTCAGCCGGCGGATGCGGGCACAGGCCGGGCGCACGGCCCTGGCCCGGCTCACCGGCCCGGCGCGCGCGGTCCCCGCGCTGCGGCTGGTCGGTCTGGTCGAGCTGGCGGTGGCGGCCGGGCTGCTGGTGCCGTCCGCCCACCCGTGGAACGCGGGGGCGGCGGCGCTGCTCTCGGCCGGGTTCCTCGCCTACCTCGGGTACGCGCACGTCGCCGCGCCGACCGCGTCCTGCGGCTGCCTCGGTACGCACTCGCGCCCCGTGGACGTGCGCTCCTTCGCCCGCGCCGCGCTGCTGCTGCTCGCCGCCGTGCTCGCGGCGCTCGCGCCCGAGGGCACGCTTCCCGCAGCCGTCGTCGCCGTGGTCGTCGTCGTGGAGGTGCTGGCGCTCCTCGCGCTGTCGTCGGAGCTCGACGGCTACTGGCTCACGCCGCTGCGCCGCCGCCTGGTCCGCCTGGTGGCCGCGCCGCCCCCGGACGGGGTGCCGCTTGAGGCGTCCCTGCACCTGCTGCGCCGCAGCCCCGCGTTCTGCTCGGCGTCCGCCCAGCTCACCTCGGACGTCCAGGAGACGTGGGACGAGGACGGCATCCGCTTCGTGGTGTACGGGGCCCGCGACCGCACGGCCGTCTTCGCCATCCCGCTGGGCGTCGACGACCCCCGCCAGGTCAAGGTGGCTCTGGTCTGATCCGGTGGCGCCGCCGCACACAGCCTGCGATACTCGAAAACCTGATCGAGGATTGGAGGGCCGGCGTGGCCGAGGTGCTGCTGTTCCATCACGCGCACGGACTGACGGAGGGCGTACGCGAGTTCGCCGCCACACTGCGGGCGGCGGGTCACACCGTCCACACGCCCGACCTGTACGAAGGGCAGGTCTTCGACGCGCTGCAGGACGGCGTGGCGTACGCGCAGAAGGCGGGCTTCGGCACGATCGTCGAGCGTGGCAGGACCGCCGCGCTCGACCTGCCTGCCGAGCTGGTCTACGTGGGGTTCTCGCTGGGGGTGCTGCCGGCCCAGAGCCTCGCGCAGACGCGCGCGGGCGCGAAGGGCGCGGTGCTGATCGACGCGTGCGTGCCCGTCACGGAGTTCGGCGACGCGTGGCCGCAGGGGGTGCCGGTGCAGGTGCACGGGATGGAGGCCGACGAGATCTTCGCCGGTGAGGGCGACCTCGACGCGGCGCGGGCCCTTGTGGGGTCGGCCGCACACGCGGAGCTGTTCCTCTATCCCGGCGACCGGCACAACTTCGCCGACCCGGGTCTGCCTTCTTACGATCGGGCCGCCGCCGGGCTGCTCACCGAGCGGGTGCTCGATTTCCTCGGCGAAATCAGGTAGCGCGGGCGGCCGCCCGGTTGCTGGCGATGAGCTCGTGGTGCCTGACGACCTCGGCGATGATGAAATTCAGAAAACGCTCGGCGAAAACGGGATCGAGCTTCGACTGCTCGGCCAGGGCGCGCAGGCGGCGGATCTGCGCGGCCTCCCGCTCGGGGTCCGCCGGGGGAAGCTCGTACTCCGCCTTGAGGCGGCCGACCTCCTGCGTACACTTGAACCGCTCGGCCAGCAGGTGGACGAGGGCGGCGTCGAGGTTGTCGATGCTGTCGCGGAGCCGCTGCAGCTCCTTGCGTACGTACGCTTCCTGATCAGGACGATTTTCCGAGGCTTTTTCCACAAATATCCCCTTTCATCCTTGGAAGGGGAAATCCTACCCACCGCCGGCTGACAAGCGGCGTGGCTCGCTGAGGGAGAGATTCCCACCCACCGCCCCCGTACGGCAACGCCGCCACACACGAACGTGCCGACCGGACGCGCAACCTCTTCCGCAGAGCCGGACGCGCGACCCCTTCCGCAGGGCCGGACGCGAGGGCAGGACGCGGGACCCCAGCCAGACGCGCACCCCCTCCCCAGGGGCCGAGGCGGAACCCCCTCCCGGCCGGACGCGAACTCCCTCGGCCGGACGTCCGAACCCCTCCCACGCCGGACCGCGGCGGGGGCGCAAGGCGGGCGGGCGGCGGGGGTCAGTGGCGGCGGGTGGCGTAGTGCTGGTGGATCAGGGTGGCGGCGCAGGCGAGGGCGGCCAGGCCGAAGCCGACGCCCACGTACACCGGCAGGGTCGACACCGACGTGACCACGTTGGCGACCGCGAAGACCGCGAGCAGCGCCCACAGCAGGGGGCGGCTGACACGGTGGCGGGCGGCGGGACGGATCTCGGTGGTGTGCTGGGTCATGGCGTAACTCCTTTGCCGTTGCGGTGCTCGACTCGCTGACACCGAAAACGCTACGAATCACCCCGGTGCCCCATCGATCCCGTCAACGCGACAACCCGCGTACAGGCTGCTGTACTCGCCGGCCACCCCCTGAGGGCACCACACAGCCCGTGAGCTGGTGAAACAGGCGCCCTGCCGCTCTGCCACCGGCCCCCGCACGACGCACACCCGCGAACCGGCGAGGCGCACGCCCCCGGTCACTCACGCGCCCCGTGACCACGCCGGCACGCTCACAATCCGACGATCGGACGAGTGGTACAGCCTGCTGTACTCTTCCGGCCCGCCCCTGACGTCGGTGCCTGCTCGTGACCTACATTCAGGTGGCGAGGAGGTGCGGATGACAGGTCACGACATGGCGGACGGGCGAAGGCGTGCCCGTGCGCGGGGCCTGTCCGCCCGCGCCAGGACGACGCTCGACGGGATCGAGCACCTCGTCGGCGGCATCGGGACCGGCGCGCTGGCGCTGCTGGCGCTGGTCGGCCTCATCCTCGTGGGGGTCGCCTGCCTGGTGGGCGTGGGCCTGCCGCTGCTGCCGACGGCGCTGCGCGCGTTGCGCGCGGTGGCCGACAGGGAGCGGGCGCGGCTGTCCCGCTGGGGCCCGGACGAGCTGATCAGCCCGGATCCGGTGCCCGACGGGTGGCGGGAGGCCATCGCGCGGCCCGCGAGCCGCAGAGAGCTGGCCTGGGTGGTGCCGCACGCGACGATCGGCCTGCTCATCGGCTTCGTGGGGCTGACGCTGCCGTTCAGCGCGGTACGCGACCTGCTCTACCCGCTCTACTGGCGGCTGCTGCCGCCGGGCGAGACGGTCGGGGCCGGGCTGTTCATCTGGGACGGCGACACCGTCGGCAGCGCGTTCGCGGTGAGCGCGCTCAGCCTGTTCTGGCTGGCGCTGACCTTGATCCTGGTGCCGCCGATGGCGAGGCTTCAGGCGTGGCCGGGGCGGAAGCTGCTGTCCGCCGACCCCACCACCGACCTGGCGCTGCGCGTCGCCCAGCTCACCGCCACGCGGGCGGCCGCGCTCGACGCGCACGCCGCCGAGCTGCGCAGGATCGAGCGTTCGCTGCACGACGGCACGCAGAACCGCATCGTGGCCGTCACCATGCTGCTGGGCGCGGCCCGGCGGGCGCTGGAACGCGATCCGGCCACCGCGGACGCCGTGCTCGAAAGCGCGCAGAACGCGGCCGAGCAGGCGCTGGCGGAGCTGCGCGGCGTCGTACGGAGCATCCTGCCGCCGGTGCTGGCCGACCGCAGCCTGCCGGACGCGCTGACCGGCCTGGCCGCGGGCAGCCCCGTGCCGTGCCAGATCGACGCCGACGTGCCGGGACGGTGTCCCGCCTCCGTCGAGGCCACCGCCTACTTCGTGGTGGCCGAGGCACTGACCAACATCGCCAAGCACAGCCAGGCGACGCGGGCCCGGGTCACGGTCCGGCGTACCGACTCCTGGCTGCGCATCGAGATCACCGACGACGGGCGCGGCGGCGCGGCCGAGTCCGGAGGGTCCGGGCTGAGCGGCATCCGCCGCAGGACCGAGGCGCACGACGGCACGTTCGAGCTGACCAGCCCCGTCGGCGGACCGACCACCATGATTGTGAGCCTTCCATGCGGATTGTGATCGCCGAGGACGACCCGTTGCTGCGCGAGGGTCTCGCGCTGCTGCTGCGCGCCGAAGGGCTCGACGTGGTCGCCACCGCTTCGGAGCCGGACGGCTTCCTGAAGGCGATCGACGAGTACGAGCCGGACGTGGCCATCGTGGACGTGCGCATGCCGCCCACCCACACCGACGAGGGCATCAGGGCCGCGGTCGAGGCCAGGCACCGGCTGCCCGGTCTTGCGGTGCTGGTGCTGTCGGCGTACGTGGAGCAGGCGTTCGCCACCGAGCTGCTGTCGCACGGCAGCGCCAGGCTGGGCTACCTGCTGAAGGAGCGGGTGGGCCGGGTGCAGGAGTTCCTGACGGCGCTGCACCGGGTGGCCGAGGGCGGCACCGCCATCGACCCCGAGGTGGTCGCGCAGCTCCTCACCCGCACCAGGCCGGACAACCGGCTCGACCGGCTCAGCCCGCGCGAGCGCGACGTGCTGGCGCTGATGGCGGAGGGGCTCGGGAACGCGGCGATCGCCGAGCGGCTGGTCGTCACCGACGGCGCGGTGCACAAGCACATCCGCAACATCTTCGCCAAGCTCGACCTCACGCCCACCGACAGGACCGACCGGCGGGTGGCCGCCGTCCTGCAGTATCTGGAGAGCGGCCACCGGCGCGCGTGACGCGCGAGGGCGCTATGAGCCCAGGTCGCGGACGATGTTGTCGAGGCGGTGCGCCAGCTCGTCGAGCTCCCGGTCCGACGGTGTGCCGCCGGCGAACCTGGCCATGAGCTCGTCGCGGCTGGCGATCACCAGGCCCTTGTGCGCGTCGTCGATCTCCGAGGCGGGCAGGACCTCGCAGCCCCCGCGGATGAACACCAGCGTGGCGTCCGGGTGCCGGGAGTCCAGCAGCCGGCGCACGCATTCCCTGTCGATCAGTGACGTCGCGGACATCACACCACTCCTCCGATCAGGCCCTCCCAGCAGGCCGTTTACCCGGTGAGAAGCGGTGAAACCCGGCGCGGGGTCAGCCGAAGGTGGGCGGGCCGCCGTTCTGGCGGGCTCTGCGCACCCCGAACAGCACCAGGTAGACGGCGGCGGCCAGGGCCACCAGCGCGGGCGGCACGGCCAGCGGCGCGTTGCCCGCGAGCACGGCGAGCACGGCCAGCACCACGCCGCCGAGCACCAGCAGGGCGGCCGCGAGCAGGCACAGGCTGACCGCGTTGGACGGCGCGGGCCTGCGCGCCCAGTTCCCGTGTCCGGCCCCGTGCACGTGCGGCACGCCGGTGTCGCTGGCGTCCTCGCCGGGCGGCGGCTCTCTCAGCACGGGGGCGAAGAACTCGTCATCCTCACGTCGTTCGGGCATCGTGCCTCACCTCGCGCGATCGGTCACGTTGCGAAGAACGCTCCTCCGCGCCCCCTGCCCCGTGGCCGCCCCGTCTACCAAAAGCCCGCTTACCAGAGCCCGCCTACCAAGAGCCCGCCTGTCAAGAGCCCGCCTACTGAGGCCCGCCGACCAAGAGCCCGCCTGTCAAGAGCGCGCCGACCAAGAGAACGGGCGCCGGCCGCGAAGACCGGCGCCCGTCTCACGGACCTTGACTCAGCGGACTCCCCTGTGCACGCACAGGAGCTGGTCGCGGGTGGCGTTCCTGTCGCGGTAGGCGATGACGGCGGGGCCCTCGCCGCTGAAGTGGCCGGGCAGCCGCTCGTCGGCGCTCCATGAGGCGCCGTTGAAGCTGCTCCACCACAGGCTCTGGTCGGCGGTGCCGCGGTGCACGCAGAAGAGGCGGTCCTTATAGACGGTCAGCGTGGGCCCCTCGGCCGCGTGG
The DNA here is from genome assembly GCF_040678535.1 of Nonomuraea sp. NPDC052634. Taxonomy (NCBI): domain Bacteria; kingdom Bacillati; phylum Actinomycetota; class Actinomycetes; order Streptosporangiales; family Streptosporangiaceae; genus Nonomuraea; species Nonomuraea sp. NPDC052634. Next base: position 158,558 of record NZ_JBFATY010000005.1, read on the forward strand.
TGACCGGGCAGCCGCTGGTCGGGGCTCCAGGTAGAGCCGTCCCAGCGCGTCCACCACAGCGCGGTGTCGTCGCCCGCGCCGCGGTGCACGCAGTAGAGGTGGCCGCGGTAGACGGCCAGCGCCGGGTTCGCGCCGGTGGCGTGGGCGGGCAGCCGCTCGTCGGGGCTCCACTGCGAGCCGTCCCAGCGGGTCCACCACAGCGCCGCGTCGTCCCCCGCACCCCGGTGCACGCAGTAAAGCCGCCCGTCGTACGCCGCCAGCGCCGGGGCGGTCTCGCTGAAGTGCCGGGGCAGCCGCTCGTCGGGAGTCCACTGCGAGCCGTCCCAGCGCGTCCACCACAGCGCCGCGTCGTCCCCCGCACCCCGGTGCACGCAGTAAAGCCGCCCGTCCCACGCCGCCAGCGCGGGCGCGGCCTGGCTGAGGTGCTGCGGGAAGCGCTGGTCGTCGCTCCAGCCCTCCTCGGCGTCGTAGACCGCCCACCACAGGCTCTGGTCGCCGTCGCGGCCCCGGTGCGCCAGGAACAGCCGGTCCTGGAACTGGCCGAGCGCCGGGCCGGTCACGCTGAAGTGGTCGATGAACCGCTGGTCCGCGCTCCACCCCTCGTCGGGCTCGTGGACCGCCCAGTACAGGCCGGCGCCGCCCGCGGGCCTGCCGTCCTGCCTGGCGGGGACGAGCATGCCGGGCGCGGTCCACGGCGAGACCAGCTTGACCCCGTACGGCCTGGCGATGGAGGCGATCCAGCCGGCCTTACTCTGTACGGCGCGCTCGATGAGCGGAGCCAGCCAGGAGCCCACGACGGTCGCCGCGGCCTGCCCGATGAGCTGCGGGATGTCGGCGGCGAGCAGCGCGGCCGACTCGTTGAGGTGGATCTCGAAGCCCCACCAGCGGGAGATCGGCCAGACGTCGGCGCCCATCGTGCGCAGCTCGCGCTGGATGTCGCGCATGCGCTGCTGGTCCTGGGCGGCGAGGTCGGCGATCTGGCGTTCGCTCTCGCGCCTGGCCTCGACCGCCTCGCGGGCCGGCGCGTCCTCCAGCAGCTCGGCCTCGACGGCCGCGTCCACGGCGGCGGAGGCCGCGGGGTCGTCCTGGGCGTGCAGCAGGGCGGCCTCGCCGCCGAGCACGCCGTCTTCCGCGTCGATCGTCGCCTTGCCGGCCCGGGTCTCGTCAGTCATATCCAGCCCCCTGGAGTGATAGGTGCGAACTGCGCCATCGTAACCAGGAGTAGCGTTTTGATTACTCTATGACGGTCTTGATCCCGGTAAACTCGCCGCAACCCCGGGCGCTCACCCTGTTGTCCCCACGGATCGGCGTCCATGGGGACAACCGGCGACCGGCTACCTCAGGTGCCCCAAAGCCATGCGGAGCGCGCCCGCCGGGTCGCCGTCGCGCCAGGCCACGTGCTGGTCGGGGCGCACCAGCGCCAGCGGCTCCCCGGGCAGGTGCACCTCCGCCAGGGGCACGCCCATCTCGCGCGCCTGGTCGATCAGCGAGGCGGCCTGCGGCGAGCCGAGGTCGCCGACCAGGCTGAAGCCGCGGCCGAGCCGGTCGTACAGCGACTCGCCGGGCGCGAGCCAGCGGTGCGGCAGGCGCTCGCCGGTGCCGGGCGCGACGATCGGCGAGCCGGTGTAGGTGTAGCCGAGCACCAGGTCGAGGCTGTGGAACTCGCTGTCCTTGGTACGGAAGATCGCCTCGGCGACGGCCGGGCGCACCCGCGCGAACTCCTCATCGCTGCCCATCAGCGCCGGGTCGGCGAGCTCGGGGGCGAGCGTCGCCATGTTCGCCGCGGCGGCCTCGATGGTGTCGGCCGCGATGGGCCTGCGCTCGCTCTCGTACGTCTGCAGCAACGCCGGCGGCGCCCACCCGCGCAGTACGGCGGCCAGCTTCCAGCCGATGTTGACCGCGTCGCCGACCCCGGTGTTGAAGCCGTGGCCGCCGTAGGGCGGGTTCTGGTGCGCGGCGTCGCCGGCCAGGAAGACGCGCTCGCCCGCGTACCTGTCGGCCAGCAGCATCCGCGCCGTCCACGGGTCGGTGGCGAGGATCTCCACGTCGATGTCGGCGCCGGCGAGGTTGCGCACCAGCCGTACGGGGTCGGCGTCCTCGGCGCGCACCCCCTGGGCGATGCACCACCAGGTGTCCTTGAGGTCGAGGCGGCCGACGATGCCGGGCTGTGCCGGGTTGAGCACCCAGTAGTGGACGGCGGGACCGTGCGGCACCCGGTCGGCGAGGTCGGGGGCGCGGAAGGTGATGTTGAAGTTGGGGCGGGCGTCCTGGCGGCCCTCGTAGCGGGCGCCGATGGCGTCCCTGGTGACGCTGCGGGAGCCGTCGCAGCCCACGACGTACTGGGCGCGGATCTCACGCTCGGCGCCCTCGGCGTTCGCGATGCGCACGGTCACGCCGTCCGCGTCCTCTTCGAGGCCGGTCACCTTCCAGCCGGTGAGCAGCGCGTCGCCGACGGCCTCGCGCAGCACCTCCTCCACCAGCGGCTGCGGCACCTGCTGGCCCGGCTCGGCGGCCAGGTCGGAGCCGACGAGGTCGAGGCCGAAACAGCGGTCGATTCGCGCGATCTCCCGGCCGAGCAGGCTGCTCACGAACACCGCCTCGTCCGACCAGGACACCGCGAGCGGCGCACGCGCGCGTAAGGTGTCCGCCAGACCCCATCTGCGCAGGATCTCCATCGAGCGGGCCGAGGTGGTCTTCGCCCGCGGGCGCAGCCAGGACACCGTCTCGCGCGGCTCGACCACCAGGCATTCGATGCCGTGATAGGCCAGCTCGACCGCGGTCGACAGGCCGACGGGCCCGCCTCCGGCCACCAGCACGGGCACAGAGCCGGGAACTTGCCGTACCAAATCCATGGGCCGTCCTCTTCATCATGATGAGCGGGGGCATGTTTCCTGCGCCGCCGAGCGCGCGTCAACCCGCCGGCCGCCCTGCAGCCGCGATGCGGCCGAGGTTTTGGTACGACCCCGCAACGATTGATGATCGCTTCTAGTGAAGCGATCACCGGGATCAGTACGGTGCTGTGCAAGTAACGGAACCATCTCAGGGGATTGCATGAGCGAAACCTCGGCGATGCCGCTGCACATGCGGCGGGTGGCGTTCGATCCCGCGCCGGAGCTGGCGGCGCTCAGGGACAAGGAAGGTATCAAGAAGATCACGACCGCGTTCGGTTCTGAGGCGTGGCTCGTGACCAGGCACGCGGACGTCCGCGAAGTGCTGGGCGACGCGGAGACGTTCAAGGTGGCGCCGCAGACGATCGCCCGCCTGCCCGGAGCGCCGCCGATGACCGAGGAGCAGCTCGCCAAGGTCCGCGCGGGCAACCTGCTCGGCGTGGACCCGCCCGAGCACACGCGGCTGCGCAGGATGCTGACGCCCGAGTTCACCATCCGCCGCATGCAGCGGCTCGAACCCCGGATCAAGCGCATCGTCGACGAGCACCTCGACGCGATCGAGGCCGCCGGCTCGCCCGCCGACCTCGTGCCGTCGTTCGCGTTACCGATCCCGTCGCTGGTGATCTGCGAGCTGCTCGGCGTCCCGTACGCGGACCGCGACGAGTTCCAGCAGCGGACGAACCGGATGCTCGACATGACCGTGCCGGGCGAGGAGCGCATGAGGCTGCAGTTCGAGCAGCGCGCCTACATGGAGAGCCTGGTCGCGCGCATCCAAGCCGACCCGGGCGAGGAGCTGCTCGGCATGCTCGTGCGCGAGCACGGCGACGACCTGACCACCGACGAGCTGATCGGCATCGGCGGGCTGCTGCTGTTCGCCGGGCACGAGACCACCTCCAACATGCTCTCGCTCGGCACGCTCGCGCTGCTGCGCCACCCCGAGCAGCTCGAGCTGCTGCGCCGCGAGCCCGAGCGCATCGACGCGACGGTGGAGGAGCTGCTGCGCTACCTCAGCATCGTCAACTCCGGCACCACGAAGGTCGCCACCAGGGACACCGAGGTGGGCGGGCAGCGGATCGCGGAGGGCGACCTGGTGCTGTGCTCACTGCCCACCGCCAACAGGGACCCGTCGTTCCTGCCCGACGCCGACACCTTCGACCTGCGCCGCGGCGCTCCCGGCCACCTCGCGTTCGGGCACGGCGTGCACCACTGCCTGGGCGCCCCGCTGGCCCGCATGGAGCTGCGCATCGCCTTCCCCGCCCTGCTCGACCGCTTCCCGGGGCTGCGCCTGACGGACAACGAGCCGCAGTTCCGCACGTTCAGCATCGTCTACGGCCTCGCCTCCCTGGAGGTGGCCTGGTAGCGAGCGGGTCTACGCTGTTCGCATGCGCGTTGTGGTGATCGGCGGTTCTGGGCACATCGGTACGTACCTCATCCCGCGTCTGGTGAGCGCCGGGCACGAGGTGATCAACGTGAGCAGGGGCACGCGCGAGCCCTACACCCCGCACGGCGCGTGGCGGAAGGTGACCACGGTCACCGCCGACAGGAAGGTGGACGAGGCCGATCACACGTTCGGGCGGCGCATCGCGAAGCTGGAGCCCGACGTCGTCATCGACCTGATCTGCTTCACCGAGAGCAGCGCGGCGCTGCTGGCCGACGCGCTGGCCGGCAAGGTGCGGCACTTCCTGCACTGCGGCACGATCTGGGTGCACGGGCCGAGCGCCCAAGTGCCGACGACGGAGGACGCCAAGCGCACGCCCTTCGGCGAGTACGGCGTGCGCAAGGCGGCCATCGAGGCGATGCTGCTGGAGCGGGCGCAGCGCGACGGCTTCCCGGCCACGATCATCCATCCCGGCCACATCACCGGGCCGGGATGGGTGCCGGTCAACCCGGCGGGCAACGTCAACCCGGAGGTGTTCCAGAAGCTGGCCGAGGGCTCGGAGCTGGCGCTGCCGAATCTGGGCCTGGAGACCGTCCAGCACGTGCACGCCGACGACGTGGCCAGGCTGTTCGTGGACGCCATCAACAACCGGGCGGCGGCGATCGGCGAGAGCTTCCATTCGGTGTCCACCACCGCCCTGACGCTGCGCGGCTACGCCGAGGCGGTGGCGGGCTGGTTCGGCAAGGAGGCGCGGCTGTCGTTCCTGCCGTGGGAGCAGTGGCGCAAGACGGTCTCGGAGGAGGACGCCACGCTGACGTACGACCACATCGCCCACAGCCCCCACTGCAGCATGGCCAAGGCCGAGCGGCTGCTCGGCCACCGTCCCCGCTACACCTCGCTGGAGGCGATCGCCGAGGCGGTCGATTGGCTGGTGCGCGCGGGGACGATCAAGCCGTAACGACGATCAAGCCGTAAGTGACGCTCAGCCGGTCAGCGGGCCGAACTCGGCGCGGGTGTCGATCACGTCGCCGAACAGCTCCCACCGCTCGCCCTTGAACCGCATGAGCTGCATCGACTCGATGGGGAACCCGTCGTCGGGCCCGGTGTCCATCGTGACGCCGGGCAGCAACATGTCGACCTTGACGCCCTTGAGGTTGCGCACGGAGTCGCGCAGCCCCTCGCGGGTGGGGCAGGCGGCGGCCTCCATCGCCTTGTGGAAGCTGGCCGCCACGGCCCAGCCGAACGTGTGGTACGGCACGTTCACGTCGGCTTCGGGCGCGTACTGCTTCATCTTCTCCTTGTAGAGCCGCATCTCGGGGTCGTCGGCCCAGGTGGGGTCGTTGGGGTCCTTGTAGTAGGCGGACGACACGACGCCCTGCACGTTGTCGAAGCCGACCGGCTTGAGCACGGTGATCGAGGCGGCGACGTTGTTGACGATGTGCAGCGGGTTCCACTTGGTGTTCTTGGCGTCGGCGGCCAGCGCCTGCGAGCCGAACTTGGGCGTGGTGACGTTGAGGAACACATCGGCCTTCGACTCGGCCAGGTTGCGCATCTGCGGGTCCACGCTGGGGTCGGTCACCTCGTAGCTCTGCTCGGCGACGACCTGCACCTGCGTGCCCTCGATGGCCCGCTTGAACCCGCCGAGCAGGTCCTTGCCGAAGTCGTCGTTCTGGTAGAGCACGGCGACCTTGGCCTGCGGCTTCTCCCTCTTCAGGTACGCGGCGTAGACGCGGGCCTCGGAGATGTAGTTGGGCTGCCAGCCGATCGTCCACGGGTGGGCGGTGTCGGTGCCCCACTGGGAGGCGCCGGTGGCGACGAAGATCTGCGGGACCTTGCGCTGGTTGGCGTAGTCCCAGGTGGCCGCGGTCGAGGGGGTGCCGAGGGTCTGGAACAGGGCGAACACCTGCTCCTGCTCGACCAGCCTGCGGGCCTCCTCCACGGCCTTGGGCGGCTGGTAGCCGTCGTCGCGGACGATGAACTCGACCTTGCGCCCGTTGATGCCGTTCTTCTCGGCGTTGATGTAGTCGAAGTACGCCTTGATGCCCTTGGGGATGTCGCCGTAGGCGGAGGCGGGGCCGGACAGCGGGTAGATGCCGCCCAGCTTGATGCTGGTGTCGGTGATGCCGGTGGTCTGCTGCCCCTGGCACTGGCCGGTGGCCGCCGTGCCGGTGGTGCCGCCGCCGCTGTCACGCCCCCCGCAGGCGGCGACGGCGAGCAGGAGCAGCGCCGCACCGCCGATCGCAGATACTCGTCGCATCCCTCTTACTCCTTCCGGGGAATCTTCTGAAGCAGCCGCCCGGCCAGACCCGCGAGCCCCGTCGGGGCCACGTACATGACGGCGATGATCAGCAGGCCGAAGATGACGCCGGGCGCGGCGTCGTTGACGTCCTGCGAGATGCTCGGCACGAACATCACGAACAGCCCGCCGAGCACGGGTCCTGGCAGCGAGCCGAGTCCCCCGACGACCAGGCCGGCCAACAGGGTGATCGACAGGTTCACGGTGAACGAGTCGGGCGAGACGAAGCCGATCACCCAGGTGTAGACGCATCCGGCGGCCCCGGCGTACATGGCGCTCCAGGCGAAGGCGAGCGTCTTGTACGACGACAGCCGCACCCCCATCACCTCGGCCGCCGTCTCGTTGTCGCGGATGGCGTGCAGCGCCCGGCCGACCCGCGAGCGCAGCAGCCCCGCGGCCACCAGGAAGGCGACGGCGGCGAAGGCGAGCGTGATGAAGTACAGCCACTGGTCCTCGGCCAGGCCGCTCCAGGCGGGCGGCGCCGGCTTGGCCAGCGTCAGGCCCATGGAGCCGCCGGTCAGCTCCTCGAAGCGCTTGAGCAGCGGGACCAGGAAGATCGCGATGGCGAGCGTGACGAGCGCGAGGTACAGGCCGCGCAGCCGCATCGCCGGCACGCCGAGCGCGAGGCCGAGCACGAACGCCACGGCCGCGGCGGCGGGCAGGGTCAGCGGGTACGGCAGGTCGTACCGGTCGAGCAGGATGGCCCCCGTGTACGCGCCGACCGCGAAGAACGCGCCGTGCCCGAGCGAGATCTGCCCGGCGTGCCCGACGAGCAGGTTGAGCCCGAGCAGCGCCACGCTGTAGATCAGCACCATCGTGAGCTGGAAGACGTGGAAAGGCGCGAGCTGGAAGGGCGCGTAGACGGCGGCGGCCAGCAGCAGCGCCAGGGTGGCCCACCGCCAGCGCGGGTCGGATGCGCGCCGCGCCTGCACGGGCGCCCGCGTGGCCTTTTCCGCATGTTTCACGTGGATCATGCGCGTTCCACCACCGCTCGCCCGAACAGGCCCTGGGGCCGCAGCAGCAGGACGCCGAGGATGATCACCAGCGGCACCCCCACCTTGAGGTCGGATCCGATGACGCCGATGTACGCGCCGGCGAGCGTCTCCGCGACGCCCACGATCAGCCCCCCGGCCACCGCGCCGAGCGGGCTGTCGAACCCGCCGAGCGTGGCCGCGGCGAACGCGTAGATGAGGACGCCGCCCATCATGTTCGGCTCCAGGAACAGCAGCGGCGCGACCAGCACCCCGGACACCGCGCCTACGGTGGCGGCCAGGCCCCAGCCGAGCGCGAGCGTCCAGCCGACCCTTATGCCGACGAGCCGCGCCGATGCCGGGTTGGCCGCCACCGCGCGCATGCCGAGCCCGATCTTTGTGTGCCGGAAGAGCAGGTAGAGCAGGCCCATGACCAGCGCCACCACGCCGAGCACGCCCAGGGTGGAGAAGGAGACGCTGATCCCGGCCGCCTCCAGTGCGCCGCCGGGGAACGGGTTGGGGAAGTCCTTGATGAGGAACGTCCAGATCCACCCGGCCGCCGCGTTGACGAAGATGAACAGCCCGACGGTGACGATGACGATGGTCAGCTCGGGCGCGCCCTCGACCGGCCTGATGATGATCCGCTCGATGAGCATGCCGCCCGCGAACGACACCACCAGCGTCAGCGGCAGCGCGACCCAGAACGGCAGCCCGGCCGCCATGCACTGCCAGGCGATGTAGGTGGAGAACATGGCCAGCTCGCCCTGGGCGAAGTTCACGATGCCGGTGAACTGGTAGATCAGCACCAGGGCCAGCGCCAGGCTGGCGTAGATGGCGCCCGCGCCGAGCCCCTCGACGATCTGCTGCAGGAATCCGGCCATCGCCTACACCCGGTATCCGAGGTAGGACTGTGCGACCTGCTCGTCGGCCCGGATCTCCGCGGCCGTGCCGGACAGCACGATCCGCCCGGTCTCCAGGACGTGGGCCTGCTGGGCTATGCCGAGAGCGAGGTGGGCGTTCTGCTCGACGACGACCACGGTGGTCTGCTCCTCTGCGTTGATGGCCTGCACGATGCGGAACAGCTCCCGGGTGACCAGCGGGGCCAGGCCGAGCGACGGCTCGTCCAGCAGCAGCACCTTGGGGCGCAGCATGAGCGCCCTGCCGATGGCCAGCATCTGCTGCTCGCCCCCGCTCAGGCTGCCCGCGGCCTGCTTGAGCCGGGTCTTCAGCACCGGGAAGTAGGTGTAGATGCGGTCGAGGTCGCGCGCCACGGCGGCGCGGTCGCGGCGGACGAACGCGCCGAGCCGCAGGTTCTCCTCGACGGTCAGCGGCATGAACGTGCCGCGTCCCTCGGGCACGTGGGCGACGCCGAGCCTGGCCACGGCGTCGGGCGGCCGCCCGGTCAGGTCGGTGCCGCCGAGCGTGATCGTGCCACGGGCCTTGACCATTCCCGACAGGGCTCGGAGCAGGGTGGTCTTGCCGGCGCCGTTGGGCCCGAGAATCGCGCAGACCTCGCCCTGCCGTACGGTGAAGCGCACGCCGTGCAGCACCTGTGCGTCGCCGTAACCGGCGACCAGGCCGTCCACCACGAGATCGCTCATGCGCCCGCCTCCTCGCCGGCGGTCCCCAGGTAGGCCTCGATGACGGCGGGATCGCGCTGCACCTGCTCCGGCGGCCCTTCGGCGATCTTGCGGCCGAAGTCGAGGCAGACGATGCGGTCACAGGTGCCCATGACGAAGCCCATGTGGTGCTCGACCACGATCACCGTCAGGTCGTACTCGTCGCGGATCGCGCCGAGCGTGCCGGCGAACTCCTCCACCTCGGCCGCGTTGAGGCCGTTGACCGGCTCGTCGAGCAGCAGCAGCCGGGGCCTGCCGATGAGCGCGCGGGCCAGCTCGACCCGCTTCAGCGTGCCGAACGGCAGCCCGGTCGCCGGGTGCCCGGCCACGCCGGCGAGGTCCAGCCGCTCCAGCACCGCGTCGGCGTCGGCGCGCAGCTCCCGCTCCTCGCGGCGCACGCCGGGCAGCCGGAGCCCGGCGGACAGGAAGCCGGCGCGGGCCCGGTGGTGCGCGCCGACCAGCACGTTGTCGCGGACCGACAGGCGTGGGAACAGGCCGAGGTTCTGAAACGTGCGCGCGATGCCGAGCCCGGCGATGGCGTGCGGGGGCAGCGTGGTCAGGTCGGTGCCCTCGTACGTGACGCTGCCCGCGTCGGGGTCGTACCGCCGGGTCAGGCAGTTGAACAGGGTGGTCTTGCCGGCGCCGTTCGGCCCGATGAGCCCCACCATCTCCCCGCCCGCGACGCCGAACCCCACCCCGTCCAGCGCGGTGATGCCGCCGAAGCGAACGGTAAGATCGTGTACCTCCAGCATCCGGCCTCCTGGAGAACAATGTTCTGAAGTTGGCCTCAGCGTAGGAGCCGCTCGTCGCGAGCCGCATTGGGCACGGTGACCCAAGATGTTTCGGGCGAGTTGTCTTCTGAGCACAGCGAGGGTCTCATCACGGTTACGACCCGTTGACCGCCCGCCGCAGGCCATGGATCATCCCGGCATGTCCACCGGTTCGCACACCGTGGAAGCCGCCGTACGCGCGGAACGCACACGCATACTCTCCGAGCTGCTCGACGACCTGCCCCACCTCGCCGACATCGCCGTGGCGACGATGCGCGCGGAGATCCCCGCCTACGACGCCCAGGGCCCGGACTTTCACGCCGACGTTCGCGACCAGGTGGTCAGGCACTATCGCGCCAAGCTGGGCGTGCTGCTGGAGGACCGCACGGTCACGCTGGACGACATCTCCTTCACCAGGCGGGCGGCGATGCGCCGGGCCAGGGCGGGAGTGGCGCTGGCCGACTACATCAACGCGTTCAGGGTGGGCCAGCAGGTCTTCTGGGAAGCCGTGGTCGAGCGGGCGGGCGCCGCGTTCGCCGGGCGGGAGGCGGCGCTGACGCTGGCGGGCCCCTTGATGCGCTACTGCGACTTCGCGAGCACGCACGCGGCCAACGCGTACATGGAGTTCCAGCAGTACGCGGCGGCCGAGGCGGTGCGCGAGAGCCGCGACCTGCTGGAGACGCTGCTCGCCGGCTCGGTGCCGACGCGCGGCAGGGAGCTGGCCGCCGCGCAGGCGCACGGCCTGGCCCCCGACGCGCGCACGCCGCTGCTCGTGGTGATCGCGGTGCTGGCCGGTCCTCCCTCCGTGACGAGCGGGCCCGACCAGGGGGCCGACGCCCGGCACGCCGCCTGCGCGGCGATCGCGCGTACCGGCGGCAACGGCACCCGCACGCTGTCGGTGGTGCGCCAGTCGGAGATCGTCGCGATCCCCGTGCTCGGCCCCGGAGCGGACGCCGAGGAGCTGTGCGACCGCCTGCAGAGCGTGCGCGACAGCCTGGCCGCCGAGGGCATCAGGCTGGCCATGGGCATCAGCACGGTCGTCACCGGCACCGAACGGATCCCGCAGGCGTACCAGGAGGCTCGGGCGGTGCTGGACTTCGTGGGTGAGGAGGGAGGGGTGGCGGCGCTGCCCAGGATCACCGCGTTCCAGTACCTCGCGCTGAAGGCCGACGACACCGCGCGCCACCTCGTGGACCGCCGCATCACCGCGCTGCTTGCGGAGGACCGGGCGCGCGGCGGCGTGCTCACGGCCACGATCAGGGCGTTCGCCGGGGCCGACCTCAACCTGCGGGCCGCCGCCGAACGGCTGCAGATCCACCCCAACACCGCCCAGTACCGGCTGCGCCGCATCCAGGAGCGCACCGGGCGGAGCCTGCGCTCGATCAACGATCTTTTGGAGCTGCTGGTCGCGATCGCGCTGCACGATGCGCTGCCCACCAATGCCGGGCGGGAAAGACTGGGCACCGTGACCAATGAGGGGCGTGGGAGAGCGGACGTACGGTCGATCCATGAACCTCGCTGACCGGCTCCACACCGCCGCCGACCGGCTCGGCGGGCGGGCGGTTCTCACGCTGGACGAGGCGGAGCTGACGTACGGGGCGCTGGAGGAGCTGAGCGCCCGCCTCGCGGGCCTGCTGCGGTGCCGCGGTATCGGCCCCGGCGACCGGGTCGCGATCATGCTGCCGAACGTGCCGGAGTTCGGCGTCGTCTACTACGGGGTGCTGCGGACCGGCGCGGTGGTGGTGCCGCTCGATCCGCTGCTGAAGCGGCGGGAGATCGCCGCGTACCTGGGGGACTGCGGGGCCCGGCTGCTCATCGCCTGGCACGCCTTCGCCGAGACGGCAGAGGCGGGCTCTGCGGGCACGAAGGCCGACTGCTTCTTCGTGGTGCCCGGCGAGTTCCGCAGGCTGCTGCGCCGCGTCACCCCCGAGCGCGAGATCACCCCCACGGGTGCGCACGACACGGCCGTCATCCACTACACCTCGGGCACGACCGGCCGGCCCAAGGGCATCGAGCTGACCCACGGCAACCTGGGCGGCAACGCCGCCACCGTGGCCCGCATGCACGCGCTCGGCGTGGACGACGTGGTGCTCGGCGCGCTGCCGCTCTACCACACCTTCGGCCAGACCTGCTCGCTCAACGCCACCGTGCACGCCGGCGCCCGGCTGACGCTGCTCCCCCGCTTCGACCCTGGCCGGGCCCTTGAGGTGATCAGGCGCGACGGGGTGACGGTGTTCCAGGGCGTGCCCACCATGTTCATCGCGCTGCTCGACCATCCCGGCGCCTCCGACATGTCCATGCTGCGGGTCTGCGCGTCCGGCGGCGCTGCGCTGCCGCTCGACGTGCTGCGCGCGTACGAGACCCGCTTCGGCTGCGAGATCATCGAGGGGTACGGGCTCAGCGAGACCTCCCCCGTCGCCGCGACCAACCGCGGCGGCCGGCACCGCAGGCCCGGCTCGATCGGCTGGCCCATCAGGGACGTCGAGATGAAGGTCGTCGACGAGGAGGGCCGCGAGGTGCCGCGCGGCGAGATCGGCGAGATCGTCGTACGCGGCCCCAACGTGATGAAGGGCTACTGGAACGACCCCGCCGCCACCGCCGAGGCCATCCGCGACGGCTGGTTCCACACCGGCGACCTCGGCAGGGTGGACGACGACGGCTACTTCTTCCTGGTGGACCGCCGCCGCGACGTGATCATCCGCGGCGGCTACACGGTCTACCCGCGCGAGATCGAGGAGGTGCTCTACGAGCACCCGGCCGTGCGCCAGGCCGCCGTGGTCGGGGTGCCGCACCCGGAGCTCGGCGAGGAGATCGCGGCCGTGGTGGCGCTGCGCGCCCCGGTGAGCGACCACGAGCTGCGCGACTTCGTCCGCGAGCGGGTGGCGGCCTACAAGTATCCGCGCCGCCTGACGTTCGTGGACGAGCTGCCGATGAGCCCCACCGGCAAGATACTCAAACGCGCCCTGGTCCCCTGAGCTCGTTGACGCAGCGCAGCACCGGGTACGACGTGAGCGCCGCCGCGTCCAGCTCGGCCTCCGTGGCCACGTGGAAGGTGACGCTCTCGCCCGGCAGCAGCGTGACGAGCTGCTCGTCCACGCTCGCCGCCGGGTCGAGCCGGTCGGGGAAGAGCGCCAGCTCGCGCACGACCGTGGCGGCCGTGACGGTGACCGCGTATCCGCCGGGCTCGCGGTCCACGGTGGCGGTGAACTCGGCCGGCGGGTAGCCCATGGCCGGGTCCTCGGCCGCGGGGAACAGCGCCCGGTGCCCGTCCAGCTCGGCGGTCAGCAGCGCGGCCGCCTGGCCCTGCGGCGGGGCGACGCGCAGGGTGGCGCGGGCCGGCACCGTGACCTGCTCGCTCTGCGCGGCCAGCGCCCGGCCCGAAAGGTCGCGCAGGGCCAGGGTGAGCGTGCCCTCCCAGGCGGCGTCGGTGTCGTTGACCAGCACCACCTCGTCGCCGAGCCGGGTGATCAGGCGGTCGGCGAAGGCGCGGCGCAGCGCGTACCACAGGGGTTTCCTGCGGCCCGCGCCGTCCACGGCCGCCCAGGAGGTCACCGGCCAGCAGTCGTTGAGCTGCCAGACGATCGTGCCCATGCAGTACGGCATCAGCGCGCGGAACCGCTCGACGCCGAACGCCATCGCGCGGGCCTGGTTGAGCTGCGTGTAGTAGTGCCAGTCGTCGAACGTCTCGGGGCGCGGCAGGTGCTCGCCCAGCCCGGCGATCAGCTTCTCCTGCCCGCCCGGGGCCTTCTGGTGCGAGGAGCCGGGGGTCAGCGGCTCGTCGGATGAGGCGGCGCGCAGCGTGGCGTACGTCGGCGGCCCCTGGTAGCCGAACTCGGCGACGAAGCGCGGCGTGTAGTCGGCGTAATGGACGTAGTCCTGGCCGCCGCCCCAGACCGTCCAGATGTGCACGGTGCCGGTGGAGGGGTCGCGCACGTCCCGGTCGGGACTGCCCGAATACGGGCTGCCCGGCCAGTACGGCCTGGTGGGGTCCAGCTCCGACACCACCGACGGCAGCACGTCGTAGTAGAACCCGGCGCCCCAGCTCTTGTCGCCGAGCCGGCCGCGCCAGTCCCAGTGCTGATGTCCCTCGATGTTCTCGTTGTTGCCGCACCACAGCACCAGGCTCGGATGCGCGGACAGCCTGGCGACGTTCTCGCGCGCCTCGGCCTCGACCTCGGAGCGGAACGGCTCCTCCTCCGGGTAGGCCGAGCAGGCGAACGGGAAGTCCTGCCACACCAGCAGGCCGAGCCGGTCGGCCAGGCCGTAGAAGGCGTCGGACTCGTAGACGCCACCGCCCCACACCCGCAGCGTGTTGGCACCGGCGGCGACCGCCTGCGCGAAGCGCTCGGCCAGCCGCTCCGGGGTGACGCGGGCGGGGAAGCAGTCGTCGGGGATCCAGTTGAAGCCGCGGACGAACACCGGCCGGCCGTTCACGATCAGCCGGAACGCGTCGGTGTCCAGCTCGACCGTGCGAAAGCCGATCTCGCGCCGCCACTGGTCGGAGCCGGCGCGCACGGTCAGCGGGTAGAGCGGCTGCGCGCCGTGGCCATGCGGCCACCACCGCTCGGCGTGCGGCACGTCCAGGCGCAGCACGGCCTCGCTGCGGCCCTGCCCCAGCTTGGCCTCCACGCTCACGCCGGCCACCTCGGCGGTGACGGTGACGGGGGCCTCGCCGGTACGCTCGACGCGTACGTGGACGTCCACGCCGTCGCCGCGCACCAGCGGCCGCACCTCGGCCAGCCGGGCGCCCGACCAGGAGTGCAGCCCGATGGGCCGCCAGATGCCACTGGTCACCAGCGTGGGGCCCCAGTCCCAGCCGAAGTTGCAGGCCATCTTCCTGATGAACGCGTACGGCTCGTCGTAGGCGGCCGGCCGGTCACCGAGCCTTTCCCGCTGCTCCTCGGCGTAGGCGTAGGGGGCGCGGAAGCGCACTTCGAGCGTGTTGCGGCCCTCCTGAAGCAGGTCGCGGGCGGCGAAGCGGTAGGTGCGGTGCATGTTGGCGGTGCGGCCCAGCTCGTGGCCGTTGAGCAGCACGGTGGCCACGGTGTCGAGCCCTTCGCAGACGAGGTCGGTCCGCTCCGAGCCGTCGTCGTGCCAGTCGAAGGCGGTCTCGTAGATCCAGTCCGTACGCCCGATCCAGGTCAGCCGCCGCTCGTTGTCGTCGCGGTAGGGGTCGTCGATGAGGCCGGCGGCGAGCAGGTCGGTGTGGACGCTGCCCGGCACAGCGGCCGGAACGCCCGCCAGGTCACGCCTGTCGTCGCCGCCTGCGCGGAGGGTCCAGCCGTCGTGCAGCGCACGGAACACGTGTTTCTCCCATACCGCTCTCACTAAACCGAGTAAGCCCCCGCGACTCTACGTGGGAGCCATAGGGCCGTCAACGGCTGGCATAGCGAGATTAACCGGTTCCCTCAAGAGCGCACGGAAGGCGCTGTCCGTCGTAGGCGAGGCGCCCAGCGGGCGCAGGTCCGTCGGCGTCGCAGTGCGCGCTCACGCGCTCAGGCGGGCTGCTCGCCCGCCGTGCTCTCGCGGACGATCAGACCGGCTTCCGCTACCTGACCGCCGTCCACCTCACCGGCAACCAGTGCGCCGTACGCTACGGCATCAGCACGCTCCCCAGCCCGGCCCGCCAGATCACCGGGCCCGGCGGCAAGTGCCTGGACGCCGGCGCGCAGGGCACCGCCGACCACACCAAGGTGCAGCTCAGGGAGCGCGACGGCCTGTACCCGCAGAAGTGGTCATGACCCCGTGACCTCGCCGGGCCCTGTCCTGTGGGCGGGGCCCGTTCGGTCTGGGGTCACCTGAAGGGGCGGGCCATCTGGTCGAGGGTCTCGCTGACGACCTCGCGCAACGTACGGGCCTCGTCCTCTTCGGTCCACTGATGGGACGCCAGCCGCAACGCCACCAGGAACGCCGCCGCCAGCACCCGCGGCGGCACGTCGGCCTTCCTGTCGGCGACGGCCTCGACGAGATCCCGCTCGAGCCCCGCGTGGTTGGCGAGCTGCCGGGCCAGCAGCGACGGATGCCTCTTGGCGAGCCGGGTGCGCACC
The DNA here is from genome assembly GCF_040678535.1 of Nonomuraea sp. NPDC052634. Classification (NCBI taxonomy): domain Bacteria; kingdom Bacillati; phylum Actinomycetota; class Actinomycetes; order Streptosporangiales; family Streptosporangiaceae; genus Nonomuraea; species Nonomuraea sp. NPDC052634. The sequence goes on from NZ_JBFATY010000005.1 coordinate 174,527, forward strand.
GCCCACTCGCGATGCGGCTCGCCCAGCTCGTCCTGCAGCTCGTCGGCCGAGACGCGCAGCGCCTCCCAGGCGCTCAGCTCGGGCGGCTGCGCGCGCACCCGCTCGACCAGCGCTCTTATCCGCTGCTCCTCGCCGTAGAGCAGCGCGTCCTCCTTGCTGGAGAAGTAGTTGGAGAACGTGCGCCGCGAGATGTTGGCGGCGTCGGCGATGGACTCGACGGTGACCGCGTCGAGGCCGTGCTCGACCACCAGCCGCAGCGCCGCCTCGTGCACGGCCTGGCGAGTCTCGGCCTTCTTGCGTTCGCGCAGCCCGGGCGTGGCGTCCATAGTGTGGTCAGCCTACCGGGGGGCGTGCGAGCCCCGGCTGCGGACAGGGCTCGCACAAGATCATTCTGCCCCAAAAGGATCTTGGAACGCACACCGCCCCCTCCGGCGCGGACCCAGACCGAGGGGTGCGGGACGCACGACCCCGCCCCCGCGACCTCCAAGATCCGAGGCCCCGGGAGCGAAGAGCGGGCCCTCGGCGGCAAAAGCTGAGGAACAATCGGAAGGGTGCAGTTCCGCGTCCTTGGTCCGCTGGACGTGCGGACCGATGCCGGCGAGCCCGTCTCCGTCGGCGGTCCGCGCCCGCGCGCGCTGCTCGCCCTGCTGCTGCTCGACGCCGGACGACTGGTCAGCCTCGAACGTCTCATCGACGGCCAGTACGGCGAGCGGCCCCCGTCCGGCGCGGCCAACGCCGTACAGGCGCAGGTGTCCCGGCTGCGACGGCGCCTGCCGAGCGGGCTGATCGAGTCCCACGGGTCCGGTTACCGCCTCGCCGTCGACCGGGACGACGTGGACGTCCACCGCTTCGAGCGCCTCGCCCGCGACGGCCGCGCCCTGCTCACCGCCGGACGGCACGCCGCCGCCGCGACCGTGCTCCGCGAGGCGCTCGACCTGTGGCGCGGCCCGGCGTTCGCCGACGTCGCCGACGCGCCATTCGCCGCCCCGCAGGCGCTCCGGCTCGACGAGCTGCGCCTGGCCGCAACCGAGGACCTGTACGAGGCCGAACTGTCGCTCCCCGGCTCCGCCCCGCCCGTGGCCGGGCTGCGCGACCTGCTGTCCGCCCACCCGTTCCGCGAGCGCACGCGCGGCCTCCTCATGCGCGCCCTGCACGCGGCCGGCCGCCAGGCGGAGGCGCTGACCGTGTACGACGAGGGCCGCCGCCAGCTGGCCGACGAGCTGGGCGCCGACCCGTCTCCCGAGCTTGCCGCCCTCCACCTGGAGATCCTGCGCGGCCCTCAGGAACGCACCTCCTTGGCCCGCCCACCGGCCCAGCTCACCAGCTTCGTCGGACGCGAGGACGAGCTGGCCCACCTGGCCTCACTCCACGACGCCCGCCTGATCACCATCGTCGGCCCCGGCGGCACCGGCAAAACCCGCCTGGCCATCGAACACACCCTCCGCACCGCCACCGCCGCTCCGGCCGCCTTCACCGACCTGACCCTCGTGGACCCCGCCCCGCCCGCCGAAGCCCACCGTGCCACCGAGGCCGGTGGGGACGGGGCGGTGGCACGGGTGGTGTGGCAGGCGCTCGGGCTGCGAGAACCGGCGCTGCGCCCGTCGGGCCCCGGCGGGCCCGACCCCGTGCGGCGGCTCGTCTCCGCGCTGGCCGAGCAGGAACTCCTGCTCATCCTGGACAACTGCGAACACGTCATCGACGAGGCCGCCGCCCTCGTACGCCGCCTGCTGTCCGCCTGCCCCGGCCTGCGGATCCTCGCCACCAGCCGGGAACCCCTCGGGCTCACCGGCGAGCACCTCGTCCCGCTCACCCCGCTCCCCGTGCCGCCACCCGGCGAAGAACCGCCGCAGGACCCGCTGGCCTACCCGGCCGTCCGCCTGTTCGCCGAGCGAGCGGCGGCAGTACGGCCCGGCTTCGCCCGTACCGCGAAAGGCCGCACCCTCGCCGCCATCTCGCGGATCTGCGCCGACCTCGACGGGTTGCCGCTGGCGATCGAGCTGGCGGCGGCGCGGGTGCGAACGTTCGGGGTGGCGGAGATCGCGGAGAGGCTGGCCGAGCACGGCCGGTTCAGCCTGCTGTCGCGCGGCGACCGTACGGCGGCGGCCCGGCACCGGACGTTGCGCGCGGTCGTGGAGTGGAGCTGGAGCCTGCTCGACCCCGGCGAGCAGGCCCTGGCCCGCCGCCTGGCCGTCTTCACCGGCGGCGCGACGCTGGAGGCCATCGAGCGCGTCTGCACGCCTGACCGGCCGGAGGAAGGGGCGGAGGTGCTGGCCGGGCTGGTGGACAAGTCGCTGGTGGAGACCGACGGCGAGCGGTACCAGATGCTCGACACCATCCGCCTGTTCTGCCTCGAACGCCTGGCGGCGGCCGGAGAGGAGGAGACGGCACGGCGGGCGCACGCGGCCTGGTTCCTGGAGTTCGCCGGGCAAGCGGACGACCACCTCTACCGGGAAGAGCAGCTCGACTGGCTGGCCCGGCTGTCGGCCGACGACGCCAACCTGCGGGCGGCCCTGCGGTGGAGCGCCGAGCACGACCCGGCGACGGGGCTGCGGCTGACGGCGGCGCTGGCCATGTACTGGTGGCTGAGCGGGCGGCGGGGCCAGGCCGCACCGCACGCCGCCCGCCTGCTCGACCGCGTCGGCACCGAGCCGCCTGCCGGGCTGGCGGAGGAGTACGTGATGACCGTGCTGCACGCCGTACCCGAGTCCGGTTCGCCGCACTGGCGGCGGGCCGGGGAGATCGTCGCGTCGCTGGGACGGCCGATGCGCCACCGGTTCGGTGTGGCGCTGTGGAGCATGATCGCGGGGCCGCCCGGCGAGGCCGAGGATGAGCGCGTACGACGCGAGACGCTCAGCCAGGACCCGTGGAGCCGGGCGCTCGGCGACCTCGGCACCGCCCTGCTGAAGGTGCTCGATGGCGCGCCCGCCGAGGCGGAGCCCGAGCTGGAACACGTCCGCGCCGCCTTCGCCCGGCTGGGCGAGCGCTGGGGCACGGCGCAGGCGCTCGACTGGCTCGCCGTGATCGCGGGCTGGCGCGGCGACTGGGCGCGGGCCCGGCGGCTGTGGCGGGAGGCGCTCGGGCTGCTGGAGGAGCTGGGCGCCCTCGACGAGCTGGCCGACGTGCTGATCCGGCGGGCCGCCGCCCTGTGGCGGGCCGGTGACGTCGCCGCCGCCCGCGCCGACTGCGCGCGGGTCGCCGAGCTGGAGCATCGGCTCGGACGGCCCGAGCTGACCGCCGCGCTGCGGCTCCAGCTCGGGGAGATCGCCCGGCACGCAGGTGACCTTGACGAGGCGGAGCGGCTGCTGTCGGCGGCGCTGGCCGGGTCGGAGAGCGGGGCGTTCACCTCGGCGGGTACGCGCTCGCACGCGCTCACGGCGCTGGGCCGGCTGGCCGAAGCGCGCGGCGACACCGAACGAGCGGCCGGCCTGCACGCCCAGGCCCTGGCCACCGCACTCACCTCCCCCATGGCCGCCGACCTCGCCGACGCCACCGAGGGCCTGGCCGGCGTCACGGCCGCCGGTTCGCCGGATCGCGGCCCGGCGGAGAGGGCGGCGTGGTTGCTCGGGGTGGCGGTGGCGTTGCGGGGGATGGCGGTGGCCGGTGATCGGGACGTGGCGCGTACCGCAGCGAGAGCCACCACGATCCTAGGCCCCGAGGAATTCGCCGCCGCGTACGCCAGAGGCGCCGCCATGACCAAGGGCGACGCCAGAGGCGCCGCCATGACCAAGGGCGACGCCAGAGGCGCCGCCATGACCACGGACGACGCCCTGTCCGCGCTCAAGCGCGGGCGCTGACAGCCCAGGGAGCGGCTGTCAGCCGATCGTCGCCCGGCTGTCAGCGAGGCTTACGAAGCTGGCGGGCATGAAGAACACCACCGTCCTCATCTCCGGCGCGAGCATCGCCGGACCCGCACTCGCACACTGGCTCATCCGGTACGGCTTCGCCGTCACCGTCGTCGAACGCGCCCCGTCGCTCCGCCTGGGCGGCCAGGCCGTCGACTTCAAGGGCGAGACCCACCGTACGGTGCTGAGCCGCATGGGCATCCTGGACGACGTGCGCCGCCACCAGACCGGCGGCAGCGACCAGGAGATCGTGGACGCGGCGGGCCGCACGCTGGCGGTCATCCCCGGCGAGTTCAGCGGCGGCGACATCGAGATCACCCGTGGTGACCTGTCCCGCCTGCTGTACGAGCGCACCGCCCCCGCCTGCGAGTACGTCTTCGGCGACTCGATCACCTCGCTCACCGAGACCAAGGACGGCGTGCACGTCACCTTCGAACGCTCGGCGCCCCGCACCTTCGACCTGGTGGTGGGCGCGGACGGCATCCACTCGAACGTGCGCAGGCTGGTGTTCGGGCCGGAGGAGCGGTTCGTCCGCTTCCTCGGCCATTACTACGCGCTAGTGGAGACCGGCCTGGACTTCGGCGAGCCGGGCAAGATGTACAACGAGCCTGGCCGCATGGTGGCGGTGGGCGGGACGAAGGCGCCGGCGTTCTTCGTGTTCGCGTCCGAGCCGCTGCAGTACGACCGCTACGACGTGGAGCAGCAGAAGAAGCTGCTGGATCGTGCGTACGCCGGGATGGGCTGGCGCGTCCCCGAGATCATGGAAGCGGTACGCGGCGCGCGCGAGGTCTACTTCGACTCGATCAGCCAGGTCAGGATCGACCGGTACAGCCAGGGCCGGGTGGTGCTGCTGGGCGACGCGGCCTACGGCAACACCCTGGGCGGCTTCGGCACCGGGCTGGCCGTGGTGGGCGCGTACGTGCTGGCGGGCGAGCTGGCTGCGGCGGGCGGCGATCACCGGGTGGCCTTCGCGGAGTACGAGCGCCGGTTCCGCCCCTACGCCAAGATCGCGAAGAGCGGCAACGCCGGGCCGTTCCTCGCACCCGGCAGCCGGGCCAAGATGCTCATGCGCAACTGGACGTTCAAGTACGGCTTCCTGCTCGGCCTGATGCTGAAGGTGACCGACAAGTTCGCCACCGACATCAAGCTCAAGACGTACCCGCCGACCGCCGCGTGAGGACCCTTCGGGAGAGAAAGCGCGAAGGCGGGTGAGGGCGAGCCCTCGGGCGGTAACGCCAGAAGGCCGGTGCGGGGCCCTCGGGGGAAGAGCCCCGTGAGGCGCGCAGGGGCGTCAGACCCGCCTGCGCTGCCTGACCGCCTGGGCTGCCCCGTGAGGCGGGCGCAGGGGCGTCAGGCGGGGACGCGGCCCACCGCGCCGTCGATGCGGAGCCGGGGTGGCGCGTCGAGCAGCGGGATGCGGGTGTCGTCGGGGCCGATGTGCCAGTCCTGCACGGGCACGAGCCCAGGCCCGATGAGCTCGAATCCCTCGAACAGCGCCAGCACCTCCTCGCGGGTGCGGAACCTGGACTGCACGGGCGAGCCCGCCGCACCGGCCTGGAGCTGGGCGATGGCCTCGGGGTCGCTCTCGGCCATGGCGTGGGAGATCACCAGGTGGCTGCCCGGCGCCATGCGCTTCTTGAACGCGGCCACGATGCCGGCCGGATCCTCCTCGTCCATGATGAAGTGCAGCACGCCGACCATGAGCACGCACACCGGCTGGTCGAAGTCGATGAGGCCGGTGACGTGGGGGTCGGCGAGGATGTCGCCGGGACGGCGCAGGTCGGCCTGGATGCCGGCGACGCCGGGCGAGTCGGCGAGCAGCACCTGCGCGTGCAGGCGTACGACGGGGTCGTAGTCGACGTAGATCACCCGGCAGGCCGGGTGCACCGAGCGTACGGTCTCGTGGATGCTGGGCGAGGTCGGGATGCCGGTGCCGAGGTCGATGTACTGGCGGATGCCCTGCTCGGCGAGATGCCTGACCACTTCAACCTGGAACTGCCTGTTGGCCCTGGCGACCAGGCGGCTGTCGGGCGCGACCTTGAGGAGGCGTTCGGCCATCTGGCGGTCCACCGCCAGGTTGTCCTTGCCACCGAGCAGGTAGTCGTAGACCCGCGCGGAGCTGGGGACGTTGGGGTCGACGCCGGGTGGTACCCGCTCAAGCTCGGTCACAGGGCCGTCTCCTTCGCCACGGGCAGCTTGGCCGTCATATTACTCGGCGGTCGGCTTCCATACCCGGCGTGTGCCTGCCTCAGGCATGAAGGTACTGTCCTCGGCGTACGGAATTACCGCCTCATGACCGATGCGCTGAGGGCATGAGCCTGTGCATCCTGGTGGGGACGGGTCCGGCGCGAGGGCTCGTTCCGGACCTGAGAGGAGTCGCGAGGGCATGGACAACGCGACAGGCCGCCCGACCGTGATCTTGGACAACGGCGTCGTCGGCAGGGTGGTGCTGGCGCATCCGTCCCAGCGCGACCTCGTGCTCGTGCTCGCCATGGACGGCACCTTGCTGAGCTGCCGGCTCGACGACATCGCCTGCGTGCTGGGCGGCGACCCGCTGTGCCGCGACGGCTGATCACCCCACGGGTGACACCATCGGGCTGGGGACGGCCGACCACCCCGCGGATGGCGGCACCGGACCGCGGACGACCGACCACCCGCAGGTGACGCCGCCCGGCCCGGTCAGCCCTTCAGGAAGCGTTCGATCCCGTCCGCCATCGCGGCGGCCATGCGCTGGCGGAACGCGGGGTCGGACATCTTGGCCGCGTCGCCCTTGTTGCGCATGTTGCCGCACTCGATGAACACCGCGGGCCGCGTCGACAGGTTGAGCCCGCCGAGGTCGGTGCGGGTCTGCAGGCCGTTGCGCGCGGTGTAGTTCGCGTACGGCATGCCGGTGCCCTCGCGGTAGGCGTCGCGGACGTCGCGGCCGAGCCGACGGGACGGCTTGATGACGGCCTCGTTGTGCCCCTTGATCAGCCCCGGCATGATCACGTGGAAGCCGTGGCCGCTCGGCGCGGCGCCGTCGCCGTGGATGGACAGCACCGCGTCGGCCTCGGCCTTGTTGCCGATGGCGGCCCGCTCGGTGATGCAGGGGCCGACGCCCTTGTCGTTGGGCCGGGTGAGCACGACCTTGGCGCCCTTGCTCTCCAGGATGGGCCGGAGCCGGGTGGCCACGTCCCAGGTGAAGGCGTGCTCCTGGTAGCCGGCGGCGGTCTGGGTGCCGGTGGTGTTGCACGGCTTGCGTCCGGTGATGATGTCGACCGGCCGGTTGATCTCCTCAGGGTGCGAGGCGTTGCCGCCGTTGTGGCCGGGGTCGATCACCACGACCTTGCCCGCCAGCGGGCCCGAGCCGGGTGTTCCGGTCGCGGTGGGCGAACCGGCGACGGGGGTCTCGCGTACGGCGGGCGCCGCCTCGTCACCCCCGCATCCGGCGACCAGGCCGACCGGCGCCACCAGCGTGATCAGCGTGATCAGCAGGGCCGTACGGGTACGCATGCCGAGGGCCGTACCCGGGCTGTTCATCGCTCACCGCCCGGCAGCGAGGGCTCGTCGTGCTTGCGGATGACGTACGGCGGCAGCGCGAGCGCGTGCAGGCCGGTCGTCCGCAGCACCTCGATCGAGTGCTCCGGCGTCTCGGCCAGCGGCTCTCCCGGGCCGTGCAGCGAGGTGTTGATGAGCACCGGTACGCCGGTGAGCGCGTTCCACTCAGTCAGCAGCGCGTGCAGGAAGGGCGTGCTCGACCGTTCCACCGTCTGCGGGCGCGCGGTGCCGTCCACGTGGGTGATGCCGGGCAGCCGGTCGCGGTAGCCGGGACGTACGGGGACGACGAACTGGCCGAACGGCGACGGGCGGTCCACCTCGAAGACGCGCCCGGCGTGCTCGGCCGGCACCAGCGAGGCCAGCGGGCGGAACCACTCGCGGCCCTTGACCTCGAAGTTGATGTAGTCCTGCATGACCGGGTTGCGCGGGTCGGCGAGAACGCTTCGGTTGCCGAGCGCTCTCGGGCCGGACTCACTGCGTCCCTGGTGCAGGCCCACCACCCGGCCGCTCGCGAGCAGCCCGGCCACCTCGGCGGCCAGGTCGGCGGGGCGCTCGGCGTACAGGCCGGCGGGCAGGCCACGTACGGCCGCCTCGATCGCGTTGTCGTCCTGGTCGGGGCCGAGGAAGTCGTCGCCCCAGCGGAACCCGCTCTCGACCTCCAGGTGCTCGATCAGTCCATACAGGGCGCAGCCGACCGCGGTGCCGCCGGTGTGCGGGCTCGGCGGTATGAACACCTCGCGGAACGGCGACTCGCGGACGATCCTGGCGTTGGCCGCGCAGTTGAGCGCCGCGCCGCCCGCGTAGGCCAGGGCGTCCAGACCGGTCCTGTCGTGCAGCCAGGCGGCGAGGCGGATCAGCGCCCGTTCGAAGGCGCGCTGACCGGCGGCGGCCAGGTTCGCGGCGCGGCGGAACTCCTCGCCGCCCGGCTCGTAGACGTAGTCGTCGCGGCGGGCGAAGAGCTCGCACCAGGCGGGCGGGATGTGCACCTCGTGGCCGCGTACGTCGAGGTCGGGCAGGCCGAGCGCGTCGGGGTCGCCGAACGCGGCCAGCGCCGCCACCTTGCCCTCGTCGCTCTCATCGCCCTGGCTCTCCGGCCAGATCATCGCGGTCAGCAGCGCGTAGAAGCTCCCGAGCCCGGCCGGCCGCTCCCAGTCGCCGTCCCAGAGCTGCTTGGCCAGGCACTCCACGCGTCCGCGCGTGCACCGGTAGAAGGAGGCGACCTCCATCAGGTCGCCGCCGGTGCCGGGCGGCAGCTCGACCTGCTCGGTGAAGTCCCTCACGTGGCTGCCCCGCGTACCGATCACCAGCCCGGCCGCCTCCTCGAACGGCGACGGGTGGAACGCGCTGTAGATGTGCGAGAGGTGGTGCGAGACCAGCACGACCTGCGCGCCGTCCTTGAGCCCGAGCGTCTCGCGCACCTCCTGCTGGTACGCGACCGCGTGCTCGATCTCGGTGTCCGACGAGTAGCCCTCGACCACGAGGTCCACCGGCTCCTTGAGCAGGGGCATGGCGGGCAGGTAGCGGTCGGACAGGTCGCCGAGCCGGCCCCAGTGGTGCTTCCTGCGGCTGATCCGTTCCTTTTGCAGGCTGTACATGCCCGACTCGCCGAGGGCGACGGCGATGGAACCATCCTGGGTGCGATTTATCCCGACAACAATGGGGAAGTCCGCCATCTCGCTGCCTCCTGATCGTGATCTCGGGCACCGATACCCCAGGCCAGAACAAGTGGATCTCCCAACCGCGTAAGGGGCACGTCAGCTCTTAGCGGCCGAAGCCCTAACGGCTGAGACCGGGCCGGTCACGGGCGGTGAAGCCGCGGACGTGCAGGAAGCAGGCCGGGCGGCCGGCTGTTCAACCTCCGGCCCGCCATCCGCACCGCCACCGCCGCCGACGCGGCCAAGGCCGCCGAGCTCATCGCCACCGCGTCCGCCGGGCTGCGCTCCGTGACCTACCTGGTGCCCGAACGCGGGCAGCGGCACCGGGTGCTGACCGGCGGCTTCCTGACCAGCGTCGAGCAGGGCATCGAGCAGGGCGAGGTGCCCATGATCGGCTCAGGCGCGCACTGGCCGGTGGCCCGGCACGCACTGATCCATACCACCTCAGCATCGCTCTCTCCGCGCGGTTCACAGACCGGCGGCCATGGCTCATCGTGTGGGTGATCGCCCACGCCACCGGCCAGCACCCCCGGCCGGTCGTGGCCGCCCCCCCCAACACCTGCCGGAGGGAGTCCTCATGGTCCGACGGATGCTCGTCGCGTTAGGCGCGGCCTTACTCGTGCTCAGCCTCGCGCCGCCCGCCCAGGCCGCCCAGGGAGAGGTGTACGTCGCGCTCGGCGACTCGGCCGCCGCAGGCCCGCTCATCCCGAACCAGATCGGCCCTCACTACGGCTGCTGGCGCTCCGACCGCAACTACGCCCACCTGACCGCCCAGGCCATCGGCGCGCGCGAGCTGCGCGACGCCACCTGCTCGGGCGCCAAGACCGACGACCTGTACGAGTCCCAGAACACCGACCTCGGCGACGTGCCGCCCCAGTTCGACGCGCTCGGCCAGGACACGACGCTGGTCACGCTGCAGATCGGCGCCAACGACCTCGGCCTGACCGACTTCATCGAGGACTGCCTCAACCTGCTGCCCCCGCCCGTCGGCGACGCCTGCAACGACGACTACGTGGTGAACGGCCAGGACAAGTGGCGTGTGGAGACCGACGCGTTACGCCCGCGGCTGCTCAGCGTCATCTCCGACATCCGCGCCCGCGCTCCGCAGGCGCGGATCTTCGTGGTCGGGTACGCCACGTACGCGCCGCCGGACGGCTGCTACCCGCGCGTCCCGATCATCCGCGCCGACGCCAACTACATCAGGGCCACGCTGATGTACTTCAACCGGATGCTCGCCGAGCAGGCCGCCGCGGCCGGTGCCGGCTTCATCGACCTGCAGACCCCGAGCGCCGACCACTCCCCGTGCGCCTCGTCGAGCCAGCGGTGGATCGAGCCGTACGTGCCCGCCTCCCCCGCCGCGCCCTTCCACCCGAACGCGCGCGGCATGCAGAACTTCGCCACCATCGTCACCGGCGCCGTCAGCTCCGACCTGTGATCGCCCCCGCCGGTCCCGTCACCGTCAGGGGCGGGGCCGGCGACGCAGACCGGCGCCAGGACCGGCGCGGGATCCGGCGACACGGACCGGCGCGATAGCGACGCCGGATCCGGCGACACGGACCGGCGCGATAGCGACGCGGGAGCCGATGAGCCGGGACGCGTGCGATGAAAGTTTCAGCGTCTTGCCACGGGCGCACCGTGGGCCCGGCCGTGGCGCGCCGCCCGGCCGGGCACGGGGCCGTTGACGGCGCATCAGGGGTTGAGGAGGATCGGGGCGTTCCGTTGGGAGCGCTCCCAAAACGAGCAGAAGGACCTCCATGACCCGATGCCGAGCAGCCTTACTGGCCCTCCTCACCACTCTCGCGTTATCCGCCGTCCCCACCACCGCCCACGCGGCCGACGAGGGACCCGAGCAGATCGTGAACGGCACCTTCGACGACGGCACCGCTCCCTGGTGGGGCACCGAGAACGTCACGCTCGCCGTGGACGACGGCCGGCTGTGCGCCGACATCCCCGGCGGCACCGCGAACCCCTGGGACGTCATCATCGGCCAGAACGACATCCCGCTCGTGGCCGGCGAGACGTACGCCTTCCGCTTCTTCGGCTCCGGCACCCCCGCCAAGGTCGGCAAGGCGCTCATCCAGCTCCCGGTGGACCCGTGGACGCAGTATTTCGCGGCCAACCCCGAGCTGAGCGTCTCGGGCAATGAATACTCCTACACGTTCACCGCCCCCGTGTCGCTGCCGGACGCCCAGGTCGTCTTCCAGCTGGGCGGCAGCGCCGACCCCTGGAGGTTCTGCATGGACGACGTGTCGCTGCGCGGCGGCGCGGAGCCCGAGGAGTACGTGCCGGACACCGGCCCCCGGGTCCGCGTCAACATGGTCGGCTACCTGCCCGGCGGCCCGAAGAAGGCGACGCTGGTGACGTCCGAGACGCAGCCCCTGGAGTGGGAGCTGAAGAACGACGACGGCAAGACCGTGGCCCGCGGCAGGACCGTCCCCAGGGGTGTGGACGCAAGCTCGGGCCAGAACGTGCACACCCTCGACTTCGGCGCCTACCGCAAGGAGGGCACCGGCTACACGTTGAGCGCGGACGGCGAGACCAGCCGCCCGTTCGACATCAAGGAGGACCTGTACGACGAGCTGCCGACGGACGCGCTGAAGTTCTACTATCCGCAGCGCAGCGGCATCGAGATCCTCGACAGCCTCAGGCCCGGCTACGGCCGCCCGGCCGGTCACGTGGGCGTCGCCCCGAACCAGGGTGACGTGGAGGTGCCGTGCCAGCCCGGCGTCTGCGACTACACGCTGAACGTCAAGGGCGGCTGGTACGACGCCGGCGACCACGGCAAGTACGTCGTCAACGGCGGCATCTCGGTGCACCAGCTCATGTCCGCGTACGAGCGGAACAAGGCCGCCTTCGGCGACGGCCAGCTCGAGATCCCGGAGAGCGGCAACGGCCGCCCGGACATCCTCGACGAGGCCCGCTGGGAGCTTGAGTTCCTGCTGAGCATGCAGGTGCCGGACGGCAAGCCGTTCGAGGGCATGGCGCACCACAAGATCCACGACCGGGAGTGGACGGGCCTGCCGCTGCTGCCGCACCTCGACCCGCAGCCGCGCGAGCTGCACCCGCCGTCCACCGCGGCCACGCTGAACCTGGCCGCGACGGCGGCGCAGGCGGCCCGGCTCTTCGCGCCGTACGACGCGGAGTTCGCCGGGAAGAGCCTGGCGGCCGCGCGCAAGGCGTGGGCGGCGGCCAAGACGAACCCGGACAAGTACGCCGACCCGAACGACGGCGTCGGCGGTGGCGCGTACAACGACTCCGATGTGACCGACGAGTTCTACTGGGCGGCGGCGGAGCTGTTCATCACGACCGGTGAGAAGGAGTTCAGGGACTTCGTGCTGGCGTCGCCGCACCACACGGGCGACATCTGGCGCGACCGGGGCTTCGACTGGGGCAACACCGCCCAGCTCGGCCGCCTGGAGCTGGCGACCGTGCCGAACGCGCTGCCGGACCGCGAGCAGGTGCGCCAGTCGGTGGTCGAAGGCGCGGAGAAGTACCTGGCGATCCAGCGGGCGCACCCGTACGGCATCCCGTACGACGTGCCCGACTACGACTGGGGCTCCAACAACCTGATCCTGAACAACCTGGTCGTGCTGGCCACCGCGTACGACCTGACGGGCGAGGAGAAGTACCGGGCCGCGGTGCGCGAGGGCATGGACTACATCCTCGGCCGCAACGCGCTCAACCAGTCGTACGTGACCGGCTACGGCGAGGTGGCCTCGAAGAACCAGCACAGCCGCTGGTACGCCCGCCAGCTCAACCCCGACCTGCCCAACCCGCCGCGCGGCACGCTCGCGGGCGGTCCCAACTCCTCCATCCAGGACCCGATCGCGCAGCGCCTGCTGAAGGGCTGCAAGCCGCAGTTCTGCTACATCGACGACATCGAGTCGTGGTCGACCAACGAGCTGACCATCAACTGGAACTCGCCGCTCGCCTGGGTCTCGGCGTTCCTGGCCGACAGGGGCGAGCGGTCGGACTGCCGGGTGCGCTACTCGGCGCACGGCGCGTGGCCCGGCGGGTTCACCACCCAGGTCGTGGTCGAGAATCGCGGGAAGAAGGCGGTGGACGGCTGGGAGCTGCGCTGGTCGTTCCTGGCCGGGCAGCGGGTCGGGCACGCCTGGGGCGCGGCGATCTCGCAGTCCGGCTCGGTGGTGACGGCCAAGAGCACGGACTGGAACGGCCGGATCAAGCCGGGCGACGTGGTGACGTTCGGCTTCAACGGCACCAACCCGTCGGGGCCGAACCCGGCGCCCGAGGTCTTCCACCTGAACGGCGCCCGCTGCCGATGAGACCGAAACTCGCTGCCGAATCGCCCGGATTCTGGTAGTTACGTCCTGGTACGGCAGGAAGACCACTACGCTGCCGGACGGAGCCGTAACCGGCCGCCCCCGCGACCGGACCGGCTTCGTCGTCCCGCCCTTCCACCTGCGCCCGCGCAGGGTGCGGAGGCGCCGCGCCCGCCGTGAAGCGGGCGACGGCGTCGCGGAGGAGAGGGGAACGGGCCCTGGCGGCGCCGGAACGTCTCGACCCCGGTCGCCGGGACGGGTGCGCTGACACCCGACCGGCTGTCCGGGAGGCGAGGCCCCGGTGCACGGCCATCGCCAGGGCCCGCTTTCACTCGGCCCGCCCGCATGAGCCGGCTCACGCCCGCACCTCGACCGGCCGCATCACCTCCCCGCCCGGCCGTCAGCCGGCTCACGCCCGCACACCCTCCCACCCCCGACCGGCCGCAAGCCCACCCAGGACCGCCGCATCACCTCCCCGCCCGGCCGTCAGCCGGCTCACGCCCGCACACCCTCCCACCCCCGACCGGCCGTGAGCCGACCCAGGCCCGTCGCATGTCCCCCGGTCGGCCGTGAGCCGTTTGAGGGCGGGATACGTGGAAGAGGGCATGACGTTGTGGCGAATCGCGCTCCTGCCCCTGCTCCTCCTGCTCCCCAGCACGTCCATGCCGCCCGCCCAGGCGACGGCGGCGGACCGGGCGACGGGCAAGCGGGTGCTGGTGGAGCTGCGCAAGGAGGGGGGTTTCGCGGGCCTGCTCGACCGCGTGACCGTGCACGCCGACGGATGCGCGCGCTTCGACCGGCGCAGAGGGCGGGCGATGGGCGCGTGCCTGACCGCCGGGGAGCTGCGCAGGCTGCGAACCCACCTGCGCGCGCTGCGGCTGGGCGCGCCGGAGCCGCCGCCGCAGGGGGCCGACTTCATCAAGTACACGCTGGCCTACGACGGGCGGCGGGTCAGCCGCTACTCGCTTCCGCCGACCTGGAAGCCGGTCGTGACCGACCTGGAGCGGGCGCTGGAGAAGTACTGGAAGCCCAGGTGAGCGGGTCTGAGCCGCCCGGTCGCGGGCAGGAGGACGGCGTGCTGAGTATCGGGGCGCCGCTCTCGCTGTCCGGCCGGTTCGCCCGGTTCGGTGAGCAGGCCGCGCGCGGGCTCGCCGCCTGGCGCTCGCTCGCGGACGGCGCCGAGCTGCTGGTCGAGGACGACCGCAGCGACCCGGACACGCTGGAGCGGGTGCTGCGCGACCTGGCGGGCCGGTGCGACCTGCTGCTCGGGCCGTACTCGGTGGGCCTGGTACGCCGGGCCGGGCAGGTGGCCGTGGACGAGGGGCTGCTGCTGTGGAACCACGGCGGCTCTGGCGGCCCGGCCTTCCCCGGGCACGTGGTCCCGGTGCTCACCCCCGCGTACCGGTACGCCGAACCGTTCGTCCGGCACCTGGTGCGCAGCGGCGACTTCCGGCCGCTGTGGATCGTCCAGGGCAAGGGCCGCTTCGCCCGCGAGGTGGCGCTCGGCGCGCAGCTTCAGGCGCGGGTGGCGGGGCTGGCGGTGACCGCGCGGCAGCCGCGCGAGCCGTCGTGGCACCTGTTCAGCGCGGGCTCGTTCGAGGAGGACGTCGCCGCGGTGACGCGGATCGAGGTGCCCGGCGCGGTGTGCGCGGTGGCGGCAGGTGTGCGGGCGTTCGGCGGCGCCGTACCGGATCCGCGCGGCGTCTACGGCGTCGGCCAGTGGTTCCCGGGCAGCGGGCCCGAGCCGGCGATCGGGTGCGCCGAGCGGGAGTTCATCGCCGCGTACGGCGCGCCGCCCGACTACCCCGCCGTCCAGGCCGCGGCCGCCGCGATCATCGCCGTGCACTGCGCGGGCCTCGCGGGCGGCACCGCGCGCGAGGACCTCTGGCAGGCCGCCGCCGGGCTGCGCACCACCACCCTGTACGGCGCGTTCGCCCTCGACCCTGGCACCGGCGTGCAGACCGGCCACCGTACGGTGCTCACCCGCTGGGAGCCGGACGGCCCGGTGCGCTTCGGGCGCGGGTGAAGCTCTCAGAACGCGAGTAATGCCCCCTGAGAACGCGAGTGATGCCCCTCAGCGCGCGAGTGCAACCCCCTCAGAACCCAAGTGAAGCCCCCACAACGCGGGTGAAGCCCCTAGCACCGGTAAAGAGCCTCATCACCTCGTAAAGCTCTCCATCAAGTGATTGACCGGGAGGCCGGGGCACAATTAGCGTCGCCCTATGACTCCCGCTGAGAGCACCCAGGCCGACCTCATACTCAAGGTCGCGACCCAGCTCTTCGCGGCGCTCGGCTACGACGGCACCTCCACCCGCCAGATCGCCGAGGCCGCCGGGCTGAACATCGCCACCGTCAACTACCACGTGGGCGGCAAGCGGGAGCTGTATCTCGCGGTCATGGAGCGAGCCCACCAGGCGGAGAAGGCGGCGCTGGAACGCGCGCTCGAACGCCTGCCGGGCGGCGACCCGGTGGCCGCGCTGCACCGGCTCGCCGACGACTACCTCGACTTCTGCGTCGACCACCCCGAGGTGCCGGCCCTGTGGATGCACCGCTGGCTCTCCGACGCGGGCGACATCACCCAGCTCGAACGCCAATACGTCAAGCCGCTCATGGAAGCGGTGAGCGCGGCGCTGCGGCCCGCCGTCGAGTCGGGGCTGATCTCCCCTGAGGCCGACGTGGAGTACACCGTCTGGACCGTCATCTGGGCCGTGCACGGCTTCGCCAAGGGCGGCGTGCTCGACGCGGAGGGCCGCCGCAGGGCGGCGGGTGACCGGGCGGCGCTGCGCCGCTTCCGCACCCACCTGCACCACGTCGTGCACCGCACGCTCGGCCTGCCCGGCGACCCCCGGTGACCGCCCGCGGTGCCGTCGCGCTCGGGCGCGGCCGGTTGCTCGGCTACGGCATCGGCTCGGTCGGCACCGGCGTGTTCTCCGCCGTCCCCGGGCTGCTGCTGCTCTACTACCTGACCGACATGCTGGGCGTGCCCGCGGCGGTGGCCGGGGCCGTGCTGGTCGCGCCCAAGATCTGGGACGTGCTGCTGAACCCGCTGGTCGGCGCCGCGAGCGACCGCGAGGCCGTGCGGACCGGCCGCAGGACGCGGCTGCTGATGGCCGGTGCGGTGGCGCTGCCGGTGGCGTTCGCGCTGATGTTCAGCGTGCCGGGCGACGTGCCGGGGGCGGTCTGGTCGGGGGCGGCGTTCCTGCTCGCGGCCACCGCGTTCGCCTGCTTCCAGGTCCCGTACGTCGCCCTGCCCGCCGAGATGTCGCCCGACCAGGGCGAGCGGACCAGGATCATGTCCTGGCGGGTGGTCTGCCTGACGGTCGGCATCCTGGTCGCGGGCGGCCTGGCCCCTGCCCTGGTGGACGTGGCGGGCGGCGGCAGGCCCGGCTACGCGGTGATGGGCGTGACGATCGGCGCGATCATGGGCGCGGCGCTGGTCGCCGCGACGCTGGCCACCCGGTGGGTGCCGTCGCTGCCGGGGCAGCGCCAGCTCGGCCCCATGGCGGCCTTCCGGCTGGCCAGGGGCAACCGGCCGTTCTTCGTGCTGCTGGCCGCGTTCGTGACGCAGGCGCTGGCGGTGGCGGTGATGCTGGCGGGCGCGCCGTACGTGGCGGCGTACCGGCTGGGCGACGACGGGCTGACCTCGGTGATGTTCGTCTGCCTCGTCGGGCCGAGCATGCTCGCCGTGCCCGTCTGGGCCAGGCTGGCGCGCGCCCACGGGACGGTGCGCTGCTACTTCGCCGCGTCCGCCGGCTTCTGCGCGATCGCGGTGGCGTTGATCTGGGCCATCGCGGCGGGCGGCCTAGTCCCCACGCTGGCGCTGACCGCGCTGGCCGGCGTCTGCTACGCGGCGCTGCAACTGCTGCCGCTGTCGCTGCTGCCGGACACCGTGCACGCCGACGCGGCGCGTACCGGGCAGACGCAGGCGGGGGCGTTCACCGGGCTGTGGACGGCCGGCGAGACGGCGGGCCTGGCGCTCGGCCCCGGCCTGTACGCGCTGGTCCTCGCCGCCTCCGGGTTCGTCTCCGCCGCGACGGAGTCGCCGGTCGCGCAACCGGCGGGCGCGCTGACCGGGCTGCTGCTCGGGTTCACCGCGCTGCCCGCCCTGCTCATGCTGATCAGCCTGCCGTTCATCCTCCGGTACGGCAGGCTCGCCCTCACGAGAAAGGAGGCCGCGTGAACCTGCCCCCGGCCGGACGATCGACCGAGGACCTGCTGGCGGAGATCGCCCGGCTCAAGGAGCACGACCTGCCGGTACGCGGCGGCCAGGTGACCGCCTACGTCTACGACACCGGGCGGGCCGCCGTGCACGACGCCGCCACCCGGGCCTACCTGGAGATGCTGGAGGTCAACTGCCTCGACCCGACCGCGTTCCCCAGCGTGGTCGCGATGGAGCGGCAGGTCGTCGGCGCGGTCAGCGACCTGCTCGGCGGTGGTCACGGGATCTTCACCAGCGGCGGCACCGAGTCGATCATGCTGGCCGTCAAAGCCGCCCGCGACTTCGCCGCCGCAAAAGACCGCGCCACCGCAGACAGCGCAACCGCAGACAGCGCAACCGCAGACGGGGCCACCGCAGACGGGGCCGCGCGGCGCCTCGCCCCGGGCGAGCGGCCGAACCTGGTGCTGCCGGTCACCGCGCACCCCGCCTTCCACAAGGCCGCCCACTACCTGGGCGTCGAGGTGAAGCCGGTGCCGGTGGACCTGGAGACGTACAAGGTGCGGCCCGGCGACGTGGCGGCCGCGATCGACGAGCGCACGATCCTGGTCGTCGTCTCCGCGCCGTCCTACCCGCAGGGCGTGATCGACCCGGTCGAGGAGGTCGCGGCGCTGGCCGCGCGTGCGGGGATCCCGTGCCACGTGGACGCGTGCGTGGGCGGATGGCTGCTGCCCTGGTTACGCGAGGCGGGCGCGCCGGTGCCGCCGTTCGACCTGTCGGTGCCGGGCGTCACGTCGCTCTCCTGCGACCTGCACAAGTTCGGCTACGCCCCCAAGGGCGCGTCGGTGCTGCTGTTCGCCGATCCGGCGATGCGCCGCAAGGCGTACTTCGCGTCGGCGGACTGGCCCGGGTACACGATCATCAACGCGACCGTGCAGAGCTCGCGCTCGGCCGGGCCGCTCGGCGGCGCGTGGGCCACGCTGCAGGCGCTGGGCCGCGAGGGCTACCTGGAGCTGGGCCGGGCCACGTGGGAGGCGACCCGCAGGCTGCGCGACGGCCTGTCCGGGATCCCCGGGCTGCGGGTGCTGGGCGAGCCGGAGTCGTCGCTGGTGGCCTTCACCGGCGCGGACGTGGACGTGTTCGTGCTGGCCGACGAGGCGCGGGCGCGCGGCTGGTTCCTGCAGCCGCAGCTTTCGTACGCGGGCATCCCCGCGAACCTGCACGTCACGGTCACCGGCGTCACGCTGGCCGGGGTGGACGCCATGCTGAAGGTGATCGCCGAGTCGGCGCACGCCGCCCGCGAGCGCGGCCCTGCGGTACTGCCGGAGGGGCTGGTCGAGCTGGTCGCCGGGCTCGATCTGGAGGCGATCGACGACGCGACGTTCGCCGAGCTGAGCGCCTCTGTCGGCGTGGACCTGCGGCCGGGCTCGGGACAGCCGGAGATGGCCATGGTGAACGCCGTGCTCGACGCGCTGCCCCCGGCGTCGAGGGAGGCGGTGCTGGTGCGCTTCCTGTCGGTCATCTACGGCGACTGACGCAAGGCGCGCCCCCGTGCGAGGCGCTCGCCTGGACGGTGGCCGCGGTCAGATGGGAAAGTTCGCCTCGATGCGCTGTCCGCCGTCCGGCAGCGGGCCGCACTCCAGCGTGCCGCCCGCCAGCTCCACCTGCCGCCGCAGATCGAGCAGGTCCATGGCGGAGGTGGCGGTGAAGTGCGGCGGGCCGGCGTCGGGGCGGCCGCAGGTATGCCGGACGCACACGCGTACCGTGCCGGGCAGCCACCGTACGAGCACCCGCGCGCCCGCTCCCGGCGCGTGCTTGCGCGCGTGCGCCAGCGCGGTCTCCACCACCACGTACGCCGTGCGCCCCACCTGGCCGGGCACCGGCGCGGGCTCGCCGTCCACCGACAGCTCGACCGGCAGCCCGTCCCTGGCCGCGTCGATGACCAGGGGCCGCAGGTCGGGCAGCGGCAGCCCGAGGTCGAAGCCCTCGCCGGTGCCGCGCCGTAACAGCGCGACCATGTGGCGCAGCTCGTCCAGCGTCTCCGTACCGGCCGCCCTGATCTCCTCAGCCGCCGCCCTGGCCCGCTCGTCACCGGTGCTCATCGCGAGCACGCCGGCCTGGAGCACCATGCGGCTGACCCGGTGGATGACGACGTCGTGCAGCTCGCCGGCCAGCCGTTCGCGCTCGATGCGCTGCTCCCGCTCGGCCAGCTCGGCGCGCAGGCGCTCCCTGACGCGGACGTAGCGGCCGTACATGACGGACAGGGCGAGCGCGGCCTCGGTGCGGCCGGCCAGCGGAAGCCGGTCGGGCAGCGCGAACACGCCGAGCGCCAGCACGGCCAGCGGGAGCCAGCGGGCGGGCGTGCGGGCGGCCGACGCGAAGGCCATCACGCCGTAGGCGGCGAACGGACCGGCGGGCGGCCAGATCGGGGCGTCGGCCACGGGAGGCGGCACGGCCGAGGGCAAGAGCACCGACAGGACGGGCAGCGCGACCGCCGTGCCCGCGCAGATCCAGGCCACGACGAGCGGCGCGCGGCGCAGCCACAGCACCGGCACCGCCGCCGCGAGCAGGATCGCCAGGACCGCGCCCCGGTGGCCGGTCGCGAGGGTCAAGCCGGCCGCGACCAGGACCGCGAGGGCGTCGATCGGTCGCGGGCGGGCACCGTCCACCGCATCATCGTACGATCACCCGCCGTGCCTGCCCACCCCTGTTCCAGTAGCCGGTCAGACCCGGGTGATCCGGACGGCGTCGGCGATGACGTAACCGGAGGCCGATGTCCAGCGGCTCACCCCGACGACGTTGTAGGTGCCGGCGTTGAGGGAGAAGGTCCCCAAGGAGCGCCAGGCGCCGCCGCCGCTGCGCTGGTCGACGGTGACCGTCCGGTTCCCGCCCGATGCGGCCACGATGTACGGCGTCGCGCTGTTGTAGCCCGCGTCGGCCGGATACCACACCTCGACCCGGTAGGTGCCCGCGCTCGGGATCGCGGCGCGGAACCACGCGGGGTCGCTGGCCGCGACCGGCTCGGCGAAGCGGTAGTCGGCTCCGTGGCGCTGCCCCGAGTACGCGGACGTGCCCCAGGACGAGCTCGCCGTGAACCCGGAGTCGGCGTTGTCCACCACGACGCTGAACCCGCTGTCGCCGTCGCCTTCCGGCGCGCGGCCCTGGCTGGGCGCGCTCTCCTGGTGGGTGCGGTTGAGCGCGGTCACGTAGTAGGTGGGCGAGGACGTCGGCGCGGGGTCGGTGAACGTCTTCTGCCTGGTCGTGCCGATGAGGTTCCTGGCGTCGGCGAACGAGCACTCGTCCGCGGTCCCGTCCACCCGGTAGACCGCGTACGCGGTGCCGGAGCCGTTCCATGCGAGCTGCACGCCGCCGCCGGAGCGGGTGGCCGAGGTGATCGACGGCGCGGCGGGCGCGGCGGCGGAGCCGCGCGCCGGCACCAGCGCCGGCCTGCCGTAGTGGTCGCGGACGACCCTGGTGAACGCGCCGATCCTGTCGGCCTTGACGTCCTTGGCGCTGAAGAAGACGTCACCGGTGATCTCGGGGTGATTGCGGTTGTCGGTGAGGTGGTCGCTCAGCTCGGCCGGGTCCTGCCAGGCGGGGTCCTGCCCGGACGCGCCCGCGCGGTAGGCGGCCTGGCCGACGACGAGCTGCACGCCGGTGCCCCTGACCACGTCGGACCACCAGGCGGTGAGCACCTCGTACGCGGCGGTGCCGAAGCCGATGTGCCAGTAGATCTGCGGCGCGAGGTAGTCGACCCAGCCCTGCTTGACCCAGGTGCGGCTGTCGGCGTAGATCGCGTCGTACGACTGCAGGCCCGAGGTGCGCGAGCCGAGCGGGTCGGTGGAGGCGTTGCGCCAGATGCCGAACGGGCTGATGCCGAACGCGACGTGCGGCTTGGCGGCGTGGATGCGCTGGTCGAGCTCGCGGACCAGGCGGTTGACGTTGTCGCGCCGCCAGTCGCCGATGTCGCCGAACGAGCCGCCGTAGCGGGCGTAGGTGTCGGCGTCGGGGATGCTCTCGCCGCTGACCGGATAGGGGTAGAAGTAGTCGTCGAGGTGCACGCCGTCCACGTCGTACCTGCTGACGGCGTCCATGATCGCGTCTTCGATGAAGTCGCGGACCTCCGGGATGCCGGGGTTGTAGTAGAGCTTGCCGCCGTAGGCGAAGCGCCAGTCCGGGTGCTGCCGCGCGGGATGCGTGGAGACCAGCCTGGACGGGTCGGCGTGGTTGGCGATCCGGTACGGGTTGAACCAGGCGTGGAACTCCAGGTTCCTGGCGTGGGCCTCGGCGACCATGAAGGCCAGCGGGTCGTAGCCGGGGTCGCGGCCCTGGGTGCCGGTCAGCCACTGGGACCATGGCTCGTACGGCGACGGCCAGAATGCGTCGGCCGTCGGCCTGACCTGCACGATCACGGCGTTCATGCGCTTGGAGACGGCGAGGTCGAGCCAGGCGCGGAACTCCGCCTGCTGTGCCGAGACGCTGAGCCCGGTGCGGCTCGGCCAGTCGATGTTGGCCACGGAGGAGATCCACATGGCGCGGAGCTGGCGCTTGGGGGTCGCGGGGTCGGGGGTGCAGGCCGCTGCCGCGGCGGAGACGGGGTTCACGAGGCTGAGGAGCGCGGCGGTGAGCGCCGCCAGGACGATACGCGGAAGCGCGGTCACGAAGGGAAGTTTCAGCGCAATTGACGGCGAGCGCAATAGTTTTCAGAAAGATCGCTATGTCAAGGCCACGCTAGAGGGAGAGAATTTTCACTTAACTCAGAAGTAATGTCAATTATCGACATTAGTCAGGAGATTGCCGTAGCGTGCTGGCGTCACGTCTGTGAACGAGGAGCCCTCCATGACTCTCGCCCGCACGCGATTAGCAGCCCTCGCCACCGCGATCCTCACCCTCATCCTCGTCGGCGCAGGCCGGCCGGCCTGGTCCCAGACCGCCGCCGAATCCCCGCTGGCCACCGCCTTCGCCAAGGCGGCGCAGACGCACGACGTACCGCGTGACCTGCTGGTCGCGCTCGCCTACGCCGAGACCCACCTCGACGGGCACGACGGCGAGCCGAGCGCCAGCGGCGGCTACGGCGTCATGCACCTGGTCAGCAACCCCACCAACCACTCGCTCGAACAGGCGGAGAAGCTCACCGGCATCCCCGCCGACAAGCTCAAGACCGACGACGCGTCCAACATCCTCGGCGGCGCGGCCGTCCTGCGCGCCCACGCCGACGCGCTCGGCCTCGACGAGACCGCGAGGAAGGACCCGGGCCGCTGGTACAAGGCCGTCGCCAAGTACGGCAACGCCAGTTCGCCCGAGCTGGCCCGCCTGTACGCCGACGCCGTCTACGAGCAGCTCGGCCTCGGCATCGACATCCGCGGCGTGCGCGTCGCGCCTCAGGAGGTCACCGCCGACCGCGGGGAGTACGCCAAGGCCCGCGACCTGAACGCGCGTGCGAGCGACAAGTCCGGCCAGGCCGCCGACGGCCCCGTCGGCATCGCCAGCCCCGACTACCCGCCCGCCGCCTGGGTCGCCGCCAGCTCCAGCAACTACCGCGTCTCCAACCGCGAGACCAGCTACAACATCGACCGCGTCGTCATCCACGTGACGCAGGGCTCCTACGCGGGCACCATCTCCTGGTTCCAGAACCCCTCCGCGCAGGTCTCCGCCCACTACGTGGTCAGGTCCTCCGACGGCGCCATCACCCAGATGGTCCGTGACAAGGACGTCGCCTGGCACGCGGGCAACTCCAGCTACAACAACCGCTCGATCGGCATCGAGCACGAGGGCTGGGTCAACGACGCCTCGTGGTTCACCGACGCCATGTACCGGTCGTCCGCCGCGCTGGTCCGCTACCTGTGCGACAAGTACGGCATTCCGAAGAACCGGACCGGCATCATCGGCCACAGCGAGGTGCCCGGCGCGACCCACACCGACCCCGGCTCGAACTGGAACTGGACCACGTACATGAACTACGTGACCGGTGGCGGCACCCCGACCTGGCAGACCACGGTCGACAACGCCACCGCCGGCCAGTTCACCGCCAGCGAGAACTGGGGCACCTCCGCCTACTCCAGCCAGCGCTACGGGACCAACTACCGCTTCGCCGAGCCGGTCGCCGCCAGCGACCCGGCCTGGTACTCCGCGACCATCCCCAGCGCCGGCACGTACCAGATCGAGGTCTGGTATCCGGCCGACCCCGGCTATAACAGCTCGGCGCCCTACATAGTGGCGACATCGAGCGGCAACCAGACCGTGTACGTCGATCAACGATCAGGCGGCGGATCCTGGCGCTCCATCGGAACCTTCTCCTTGAACGCGGGCACGTACAACGTGGTCGCAGTGAGCCGCTGGACCGGCGGCACCGGCCTCGTCATCGCCGACGCCGTCCGCATCAGCCGCTGACCCTCCAGGAACCACGGCCCGCGCCTGCTACCTCCCGGGCGCGGGCCGTCTCCTGTGCAGGCGCCGTCTTCTGCTCCCCGGCGAATCCCGCCGGCCCAGGCGCTCGGCCTGCCACCGGCGGACTGAACGGGTCAGGCGGCGGCGCCGCCGTCCACGACGTGGTCGGTGCCGACCACGAAGCTCGACTCCTCCGACGACAGCCACAGCGCGGCGGCGGCGATCTCCTCAGGCGTGGCGACCCGGCCGATCGGCAGCGCCGCCTTCATGCGGGCGTCGCGGTCCTCGCGGGTCTCGCCGGGCCGCAGGGACATGGGCGAGTCGATCGGGCCGGGGCTGAGCGCGTTGATGCGGACGCCGTCGGCGATGTGGTCGCGGGCGGCGGTCCTGGTCAGATGACTGACCGCGGCCTTGGACGCGACGTACGCGCTCGCGCCCGGCCGCCGGTAGTGCGCGCCGAGGTTGGAGGCGACGTTCACGATGACGCCGCCGCCGTGGGCCCGCATGTAGGCGATCTCGTGCTTCATCGACAGGAACACGCCCTTGAGGTTGACCGCGATGACGTCGTCCCAGGTGTCCTCGTCGTAGTCGGCGAGCGGCGCGACCGCGCCGAAGACGCCGGCCGCGTTGAGCGCGACGTCGAGGCGGCCGTAGCGGGTGGCGGCGGCCTCGACCATGCCGGCGACCGAGGCCGAGGAGGTGATGTCCACGGCGTACGCGCTCGCCCGGCCGCCGCTCCCCTCGATCTCCTTCACCAGCTCGGCGAGCCGGGCCTCGTCGCGGCCCGCGGCCAGGACGGCCGCGCCCTCCCTGGCGTACGCGAGGGCCGATGCCCGCCCCACGACTCCGCTCGCGCCCGTGACGAGCGCGACCTTCCCCTCGAACCGTCGCACCATCATTCAATACCAATCGTTCTCATATTTGCACCGCCACCATGGCCTGATCGACCGCGTCGCGCAGCCTGCGCGGGTCAGGGTCGGCCCTCGCGAGCACCTGAAGCCCCTGCAGCAGCACGAGCAGGAACCTGGCCAGGGCCTGCGGGTCCTTGCTCTCGGGGATCTCGCCCTGGGCGCGGGCCCGGGTGAGCGCGCCGGCCAGCGCGGTCTCCAGCTCCGTCCAGCTCGCCGCCACCTTCGCGAGCACGCCGGGGTCGCGGGAGGCGAACTCGACGGCCGAGTTGACCACCATGCAGCCCCGCCGCAGCTCGTCGGCCAGGCAGGTGGCCACGTACGAGTCGAGGAAGGCGCGTACGGCGGGCACCGCGGGCCCCGGCTGCGCGAGCGGGCCGATCACATCGCGCCGGCGCAGGTAGCGGTCGAGCGCCTTGATGTAGAGCTCGCGCTTGCCGCCGAACGTGGCGTAGATGCTCGCCTTGGCCACGCCGAGCCGCTCGACGAGGTCGTTCATCGAGGTCGACTCGTAGCCGCGCTCCCAGAACAGCTCCAGGGCGCGCTGCAGCGCCACGTCCGGGTCGAACTCCTTGGTCCTTGCCACGGACGTGACGCTAGCAGTATCGAGACCGATCGGTCAAAAATCTATCTGGGAGTGAGGACCCAGTCCCAAGAGCGGCTCTCCTCGTTGTCGGTGTTGGCGGCGAGCTGGGTCATCTCGGAGCCGTCCACGCTGACCAGCACCAGCCCGTTGTTGAACTCGTTCTCGCACTTGCCCGCGCAGCCGAGCGCGATGACGTGCTGGTCGTCCGCCCAGGCGAGCAGCCGCAGCACCCGCTGCCGGCCGGCCACCTTGCCCGTCTCGATGTCGGTGATCCTCGTGGGCAGCCCGTCGGGGCCGAGCAGCAGGCGGCCGTCCGGCGAGAGCGCCGAATGGCGCGAGTGGCGGACATAGCGCTGCCCTTTCGGCGCGTCCGCCGTGCGGCCGTCGATCGTGTACCAGACGCGGTCGGACCTGCTGATCGTGGGGCCCCAGATCAGCTTGCCGTCGAGGCTCCAGTCGAGGTCCTGGCGGGCGTTCGCCTCGGGCTGCGAGAGGTAGGTGCGGTCCGTGGTCCGCGGCCGGGAGATGGTGGACTGACCGGAAGTCGGCAGCGGCGCCAGCTCGCGGTACTCGTACACGCCCGCCGGCACGTCGATCACGTAGTAACCGGTGCGCGGGCTGGGCTGTTTCTGGGGCATGAGCTGGCCGGGCTGGTCCTTCACGGGCTCGAAGACGTCCGGATACGACGAGTACGCGGTGGCGAGGATCTTGGTACCGTCCGGCGACCAGGCGACCGAGGCCACGTCGTGGTCCAGCTCGTACCAGTCGATGATGCTCCGGGTGTTCAGGTCGAGCACGCCCACCCGGTTGCCCATCAGGTCGCCCTCGATGACGGCCGCGACCTGGAGCCCGGGGGCGACGTCCACCCACGCGTACGGGGTCCGCGCGTAACCGCCGCTCGCCGGGTCGTACACCGACCAGGTCCGCCGCTCCCGCACCATGCCGTCCTCGGTCTTCTCCCTGGTGGTCACGTAGTACGCCGACACGGCCAGGTTCCCCGCGGCGATCAGCTTGGCCGGCGGGACGTTCCCGGTGTCGGTGCGCACGTCCGTGGGCGCGGGCGAGGGCCGGACGGGGAGCTCCACGCCCTGTGCGGGCTGGACGTCGGGCTCCTGCCGCATGGTGACGAACACGGCGACGGCCGCGATCATCGCGCCGACGAGCAGCGCGGCGCCCAGCGGCAGCCAGAGGGAGCGCCTGCCGCGCAGCGCCCGGTCGGCGAGGTCGTGCGGCACCCTGACCTCGTCGGCCCACTCATTGAACGTGTCGCGCAGCAGCCTGGTCACCTGGCCACCTCCTTCATCTCCTGGGCCAGCTCGGGGGCGATCTCGCGCAGCCGTGCCAGCGACCGGTGCGCGGTGCTGCGTACGTTGCCGACGGAGCAGCCCAGCACCCGCGCCACCTCCTGCTCCGGCAGGTCCTCGAAATAGCGCAGCACCAGCACCGCCCGCTGCCGGGCGGTGAGCCTGGCCAGGGCCGAGCGCAACATCAGGCGTAGCTCGCTCTGATGGTGGGCATCGCGGGCCGCGCGTTCGGGCAGGATCGGCTGCACCACCTCGGGCCTGCGCACGCGCGCCCGCCACCAGCTCACCTGCTGGCGGTACATGATCTGCCTGACGTACGCCTCCGGCGCCGCCACCTGCCGCCATCTGCCCGCCAGCTTCGCCAGCGCCGTCTGCACCAGGTCTTCGGCCGCGTGCTGGTCCCCGCCGGTCAGCAGAAACCCGAGCCGCATGAGGGCAGGCGAACGATCGGCGACGAACTCGCGGAACAGTGGCTCGTCCGCGGCGTCCACGGTCACCTCCAAGGGAATCGACTATCACCCTTGCAGACGCCGTGCGGCCGCGCCGCTATGCGACCTAGCGCATGATGTCCGGGTCGTCGTCGTCCGTCATGGAGCCGAGGTGGTCCCGTACGGGCTTGTCCTCCGCGGCTCGCTGCCTGGGCACCTCCAGCAGGCCGAGCGTGTCCTGCTCGCCCCTGCGGGTGATCACCTCGTTGATGGCCTCGGTCAGCTCCCGCCTGTCGTAGTCGCCTTCCGTCAGCTCGTTGAGGTGTCCGAGCAGGTCGGCGGGCAGGCCGACGTGCCGGGACGCCTGCGCGTACACCTCTCTCATCGCGACCCGCTCGCGCCCCTGGAACGCCTCGTCGATGGCTTTGCGCAGCTCGTCGAGCACCACGTGATCCGTCATCCGCTCTCCCCCGAAGTTCCGTGGAGCAGGTCGTACGCCTGCTCCGCCACCATGTCCACCGTCACGTCGCGCACCCATGACTCCTCGTGCGGGCAGCGCTCGGCCGCGGGGTCGACGCCGTCGGCGCCGCAGGTCGGGCAGGCCGTGGTCCACGAGATCAGCGGCCGGTGCGCGGCCCTGCTGAGCGGGCCCGCGTTGATGAGGTTGCCGCACCAGTAGACGGCCACCGTAGGGGTGCCGACGGCCGCCGCCAGGTGGCGTGGGCCGGTGTCGTTCGAGATCAGCAGGTCGCAGCGCTCGTACAGGGCGGCGAGGCCGCCGATGCCGAGCACGCCGACGACGGGGATCGCGGGCCCCCGCATGGCCGCGACGACGCCCGCCACCAGGTCCTCCTCGGCGCGGGTGCCGGTCACCACAACGGGCCTGCCGGTACGGTCGGCGACCTCGGCGAAGCGCTCGACCGGCCAGCGCCGCCGCGGGTCGGTCGCGCCGGGATGCACGGCGACCAGCCCGGTGGGCGGCAGGCCGAGCGTGCGGGCCAGCTCGGCGCGGTCGGCGGCGGTCACCTCGATGCGCGGCTCGAGCCCGCCGCCCACCCCGCCCACGAGCGCCGCGACCTGGAGGAAGCGCAGCGTGTCGTGATGGTAGTGGGTGTACGGCAGCCACCGGTCGAGGCTCTCGGCCCCCGGCGCGCGCAGCCCCGCGGTCACCCTGGCCCCGAGCCGCCTGATGAACGGGTTGGAGTAGCGCCCGCCGCCGTGGATCTGCACCGCCAGGTCGAAGCGCCGGTCGCGCAGCTCGTCGTAGAGCGCGTCGGGGGCGGTGCGCCCGTTCTCGTACGTGGACACGCCGGTGATCGGCGGCAGCGCCACCACGTCGTCCACCGGTCCTGGCCGCCCGTCGAGGAACGTCGCGTGCCACGGCGTGGCGAGCAGGGTCAGCTCCGCGTCCGGGTAGGCGCGCTTGAGCGCCTCCAGCGCGGGCACCGCCATGAGGTAGTCGCCGAGCGCGTTGGCCCGCAGCACCGCGATCCGCCGCACTCCGTCGACCGGCCCGGCGTCCATCGCGAGGCCGGGCGACGCGCCCGCGTTCCCGCCCTCCGGGTCGGCCGGTACGAGCACATCGAGGTCTCCAGGGCCCTGCATAGCGGCCTGGCTACCCGCCCCCTATCGCGCCTAACTTCCCTTATGCCGGGTTTGAACAGCGCTTTTGCTGGTACTCGCCACTCATGGGCACAGACAAGATCGTCAGCGCCGTGGTCGTCGGTGACGTGATGCTCGACTCGTGGCTCCACGGCTCTGCCAAGCGCCTCGCCCAGGAAGCGCCAGTGCCCGTCATGAGCCTGGAATCCACCGAGGACGCCCCCGGTGGTGCCGCCAACACCGCCGCCAACCTCGTCGCGCTCGGGGCCGGTGTGCGGCTCGTCGGCGTCGTGGGCGACGACGAGTGCGGCGCGAAGCTCGTCGAGGCGCTGCGCCTGCACGGCGTCGGCGTGGACCTGGTGACCGTGCCCGGCCGGCGGACCGCGCACAAGCGGCGGCTGATCACCAGTGGCCAGCTCACCGCGCGCTACGACGAGGAGGACCACGCCGAGCTGCCCGAGTCGGCCGAGCGCGAGCTGCTGCGCCGGCTCGGCGACGTACTGCCGGCCGCCGACGTGGTCGTGGCCTGCGACTACGGGGGCGGCGTCTGCACCCCCGCCGTCCGCAAGGCCCTGGCGGGGCTGCCGCTGCTCATCGTGGACGCGCACGCGGTGGCCCCGTGGCGGGAGTGCGGCCCGTACGCGGTGCTGCCGAACTTCGCCGAGGTCGTCCGGCTGCTCGACGACGAGGACGAGACCGGCGACCGGCCCGCGTACCTGATGGCCAGATCGCAGCAGCTCCTTGACCTGACCGGCGCCCACATGATCGTCACCACCCTGGACGGCGAGGGCACGCTGCTGCACCGGGCCGGGCGGCCGCCGTACCGGACCTACGCCCAGCCCGCGCCGCAGCACATGGCGACGGGCGCGGGCGACACGTTCACGGCGGCGTTCGCGCTCTGGCTGGCCGGCGGCGCGCCCCCCGAAGAGGCCGCGCGGGCCGGGCAGGCGGCGGCCGGGGTCGTCGTACGCCGCCAGGGCACCGCCGTCTGCACCCGGTACGAGCTGCTGCGCGCGCTGCGCCGCCAGGAGGGCCAGGAGGGCAGCGTGCAGCCCGCCGAGCGGCTGGCCGAGCTGCTGGACGAGCACCGGCGCAGGGGCGAGCGGGTGGTGTTCACCAACGGCTGCTTCGACGTGCTGCACCGGGGGCACGTGTCGTATCTGGAGCAGGCGAGCCGGCTCGGCGACGTGCTGGTGGTGGCGGTGAACAGCGACGCCGGCGTGGCCAGGCTCAAGGGTCCGGGACGGCCGGTCAACCCGTGCGAGGACCGCATGTCGGTGCTGGCCGCGCTCACGTTCGTGGACTACGTGACCGAGTTCGACGAGGACACCCCGGAGCGGCTGCTGCGGATGATCCGTCCCGAGCTGTACGTGAAGGGCGGCGACTACACCGCCGAGATGCTGCCGGAGGCGCCGCTCGTGCGGGCGCTGGGCGGCGAGGTGCGGGTGCTCGGCTACCTGCCCGACCACTCCACGACCGCCATCATCGGCCGCATGCGCCTGCTGCCTTGAGCGTCGTCAGACCGCGAGCACCTTGGACAGCCAGGGGCGCAGGACCGGGAGCACGGCGGCGGGCTGCATCGCGGTCATGTGATCGTGCCCGTCGAGCACCTCGACGTCCCAGCCCCGCTCGGCCAGCTCGGCGCGGTGCCGGACCAGCGGGCCGCCGATGTCCACGGTCACGCCGCCCCACTTCTGGTCGTACCGGATCTGGTCGGCCGAGCCCGCGAAGCACAGGCGCGGGCACGTGAGCCGGACCTTCGTGTCGTCGAAGTCCCGCAGGTTCTCGTAGAGGGTGACGAACTGCCGGGCCTGCTCCTCGTTCGGCAGCCCGGCGGCCGAGGACCAGGGGTCGTCGTCCTGCTCGGTCTCGGCGGCGGGCTCGGGGGCGGGCTCGGGGGCGGTGGCCAGCTCGTACGTCGCCGTCGTGACCTTGAGCATCTCCGCATACGGCCCCGCGTACGGCGGGAACCCGCCCATGGCCAGCGCGGAGATCCGGTCGGTGCGCACGGCGAGCTGGAGCCCGCTGAGCGCCAGCCACGAGTACCCGTAGTACGCGAACCGCTCGGCCCCCGCCGCGTCGGCCACGGCCAGGAAGTCGCGGGCGATGTTGTCGGGGGTGAGGGTGTCCGGCTTGGGGTGCTCCATCACGTGGCCCTGGTAGTCGAAGGCCACCACCTGGAAGGTGTCGGCGAGGCCGTCGATGAGGTTGCGCCCGAGTGCCGGGTCGTTGCCCCATGTGCGCATCTCCTCTGCCTGCTCGCCCTCCACAGGGTGTGGATCGACGGGCAGCAGCACGGCCGGTCCCGATCCGCGCACCTCCACCTCGATCGTCCTGCCGTCGTGCAGCGTCGCCCTGGACATGGCGCCCCTCCGCTAACTCGTTACGCCGTAAAGGATTGTGTGGCGACGATAGCTTATGGCGTAAAGAGTCGCAAAGGATTGGGGACGTTCACCCAGCGCATGGCCGCGCCGTCGTCGTCCAGCCAGCGCAGCAGCAGGTTGGCCTTGGCCGGCACGTACGCGGCGGCGAGCAGCTCGCGCAGCTCCTGCGGATCGCCGTAGTCCTTGGCCGCCGCCGCGAACACCGCCCTGGCCCGCGACCACAGCTCCGCCCGCACCCCCGGATGCCGGTCGGCCAGCGCACCCGCGATCTCGCACAGGTTGTTGGTCACCAGGCAGTAGACCAGCCGCTCCCACGCCCGCCGCTCGCCCAGCAGCGGGCCTCCGCCGCCTGCGTGCCGGTCGGCGACCAGCTTGACGCCCTCGTAGTCGCGGAACAGCGCCTGCCCGGGCAGCCCGGCCGCGTCCACCGCGACCAGCACGTTCTGCAGGTGGCATTCGAGCACCACCCCGTGCCGCAGGTACGCGTGCAGCACCGGCGGCACCACGTGCTCCAGGTAGCGCTGCCACCACAGCAGCGCCCCGTCGGCGTCCAGGCCGTCCAGCGGGCTGCCGGGAAAGCCCTCCGCGATCCCGGCCGCCAGCAGCGCCGTCAGCCCCGGGCGTACGTGCTCGCGCAGCCCGTCGCGGACGATCACCGCCAGCGCCTCGCCGCCGTCTCCGCCCAGCTCCACGCTGCGGTAGCCGCGGTCGCGCAGCAGCGACGGCCTGGGCAGATGTGCGGGCATGTCGTCGAAGGCCGCCTCAAGCAGGGCCGCGACCACCGGGAGGTGACGCAGGTCGTGCAGCCACAGGCGGCGTACGTCGTTCGTGATCCGCACGTCCAGGCTGAACTTGCAGAACAGGTCCGCCTCCGGCAGGTAGACGGTGCGGATCGAGGCCGTGGCCACCGCCCGCCGGATGGTACGGCCCAGCTCGGGCAGCTCCGGCAGGCCGCCGAGCAGCTCCACCTGCCAGGGATGCGCGGGCAGCGGCACCAGACCGGCCTCCCGTGTCCCGCCGAGCCGGTCGAACGCGCTCGTGTCCCCCACCTCGATCAGCTCGCTCTCGGGGACGCCCAGCAGTGTCAGCGGGAAGCTCGCCCGCGCCTCCGGCGAGTACGGCAGCCACGCCTGCGCCCCTCCGCCGCCCCTCGCCTTGGGTGCCGGGTGGTAGGGGTGGCCCGCCATCAGGGCCTGCTCGGAGCGCAGGTACAGGTCGGCGGGCGGCGTCGTGTCACTCCTGGCGGCGAGCAGCGCGGCGGTGACGTCGCGGCTGTGCAGGATCTCGGCGGGCAGCACGTCGTTGACCGCCCCGGTGCTCGCCCGCAGCTCGCCGGCGGCCACCTCGACCAGCTCGGCCAGCCCGAGCGCCCGCCACCCGCCGGCGTCACGCAGCATCGGCGCGCTCGGCCGCCGCCCGCCCTCGACCCGCAGCACGCGCCCGGTGGCCGGCAACCGGTACGCCCCCGCTCCGGCGGGCTCGGCCACCTCCCGGATGAGGCAACGCAGCAACGCCGTGATCGCCATCGCCTCGGCCTCGTCACCCACCCGCTCCAGCGCCCCTGTCGGCTCACCCGGCGCCTTGGCAGGCCCAACCGGCGGTCTGGGAGGCCCGGTCAGCGGTGTGGGAGGTCCGGTCGGCGACGTGGCCCGCCCCTCCTGCGGCCCGGCAGGCCCAACCGGCCGTCCGGGAGGCCCGATCGGCGGTATGGGGGGCTCAGTCGGCGACGTGGCCCGCCCCTCCTGCGGCCCGGCAGGCCCAACCGGCCGTCCGGCAAGCGCGTCCGGCGACCCTGCGGGCTCAGTCGCGCGTCCGGCGGGCTCGGGTCGCGGTTCGGTGGGGTCGTCCCGTGTGCGCACGGGGGCATCGCCCGGGCCCGCGAGGTCATGTGGCGGGTCGGCGGATAGGGACGGATCGTCGGTAGTCGCCATGGCGACCGTACTCCTACCCTTTTGTCCCCGTTGGTGCCCACGGGGTAGCCGACGGGTTGGAGACGGGGAAGGCGGAGATCATGGGGGCCGTGATGAGGCCGGTGGAAGCGGAGTTCGCCGAGGAGCTGGCCCGCGTACGGCCTAAGCTGTCCGGCCGCTACACCGCCGCACTGCCCGGCGCGCGGGCCGCCGTCATGGGACGGCTGTGGCGGGGACTGCTGTACGAGACGCTGCCGGGCCTGTCGGCGGCCGGGCCCGGGTGCGTGGTGCTCACCGACGGACGCAAGCTCACCGGGCCCGAGCGGCGGCCGTACGACGTGCGCGACGAGCCCGTACTGCACCTCGACGGACACCCGCACACCCACCCGGCCGCGCTGCTCGACGCGCTCGCCCTACCCGGCACCGCCGCCCTGATCGCAGATCTGGACAACAGCGTCGCCTCGCTCGCGCTCTCCAGAGCCGGAGCCCCGGCCCGGCCCGCCGCGACGCCCGAGGAGCACGAGCAGGCCGTGATCGACGGCCATCCCTACCATCCGGGCTGCCGCAACCGCCCCGGCGTGTCGGTGGCCGAGCAGCTCGCGTACATGCCCGAGCACCGCCCCATCGTCCGCCTCGACCTGCTGGCGGTGCCCGCCCGCGACTGCCTCGTCACCGGTCCGTGGCCGGACTCCCTCAGGGACGGCGACCGGCTGCTGCTGCCCGTGCATCCGTGGCAGAGCGCGCATGTCCTCGCCGGGCTGGGGCTGCGGCCGCACGCGACCGGGGTGATCCCCGCGCGCCCGCTCATGGCCGTACGCACGCTCGCCCCGCTCGACGGCGGGCCGCATCTCAAGACGGCCTTCTCCACCCGCATGACCTCGGACGTCAGGGACATCTCCCCCGGCTCCGTACGCGACTGCGTGCCCCTGTCCGGCCTGCTCACCACGGTGGCCGCGCGCTGCGGCGGCGGGCTGCGCATCGCCCGCTACCTGGCGGGCGCGGCCGGTCCGATCGACGGACGGCCGAGCGCCGATGTGTCGATCATGCTCCGCGATCCCACGCCCGAGCCCGAACCCGGGACCGGCCCAGGCACCGTCCTCCCGCTCGCCGCCCTCGCCCTCGCCGTCCGCCCGCTCACCGCCCGGCCCCTCGCCGCCCGGCCCCTCACCGCCCCCGAGGGACCCGCATCGCCCGGCCACGAGTTCCCCGGCCCCGCCGCGCCCGCGCTCTGCGCCGTCGCGCGGGAGCCGGTGGCGTGGCTGACCGCGTTCGCACGACTGGCCTGGGAGTCGGCCCTGGGCATGCTGGCCTGCGGGATCGCCATGGAGGCGCACGGCCAGAACCTGCTGGTGGCGCTGGACGGCGGCGGCCGGCCGTACCGGCTGATCTACCGCGATCTCGCCGACGTCAGGATCAGCCCCGCGAGGCTCGCCCGCCACGGCGTCGAGACCCCGCCGGTGAGCGCGCGGCTGCTCAGCGACGACCCGGCCGTCCTGCACGCGAAGCTGTTCGGCTCGCTGATCGGCACCACGTTCGGCAGCCTGATCTCCGCCTTCGGGCAGGGCGACAGGGCCGCAGAGGCGAAGCTGTGGCAGGTCGTGGCCACGGCCGCCCGTGACGCGGCCGGGTCGCTGCCGGCCGCCGACCGCGCCGCGCTGTTCGGTGAACGGCTCCCGGCCAAGGCCCACCTGCTGGCCCGCATGGAGGGCGCGGGCGACCGCTGGACCACGCTGCCGAACCCGCTCATCGGAACTCTTTGACGCGAAGTGCCTATCGCCGTGCCCGCCGGGGAAGGAAGATGGGCACCGGCTCACGCGCCCCATGTTCTGAGAGGGGGGCTCGCGATGATGCAACTGTCCGTCCGGCTCGTTCCCATCGATCACACGACCCTGGTGATCACCCTGACCGGCGAGCTGGACCGTACCACCCGGCCCGTGCTGGCCTCGTTTCTCGACCCCGTGCCCAAATCGCCGCTCACGCACGTGCTGGTCGCGGCGGGCGACCTGTGGTTCTGCGATCTCAGCGGCATCGAACGGCTCGCGCTCACCCACCGCGCGCTGCGGGCCAAGGGCGGGCACCTGGCCGTCGCCGGGGCCCGCCCGCCGCTGCGCCGCCTCATCGCGCTGATGGGCGAGCAGGCGGACGCGGCGATCCCGGTGTTCGCCACCATGGCGGAGGCCCTCGCGGCGGCCGGCGTGGCCGCGTACCGCCCGGCAGGCCCCGCCCGCCGCCATCTCCCCCGCCTCCGCACCGTGCAGCCGGCTCCCCGCCGCCCCCGCTGAACACCGTCCCAAGCGCCCCGGCCCTCGCTGACCGCCGCACACCCCTAAAGCCCCCGCCGACCACCGTCCCAAGCGCCCCGGCCCTCGCTGACCGCCGCGCGCACCTCACAAGCCCCCGCCGACCACCGCAAACGCCTCGCCACCCCACCCCCGCCGAGCCTCGTACCGTGGACCGGTCGCTGCGTCCGGCGGCGGGGCGTGAAAGCATCGGCTAAAAGACCGGGCGAGTGCTTGGGGAGGCAGCGGTGGCGGACGAGTTCGATGTGATCGTGATCGGCGCCGGGCCCGCAGGAGAGAACGTGGTGGACCGCGCCGTGCGCGGCGGGCTGACCGCCGCCATCGTCGAGGAGCGCCTGGCCGGCGGCGAGTGCTCCTACTGGGCGTGTGTCCCCAGTAAGACGCTGCTGCGGCCGGTCGATCTCGCGGCGGATGTGGCCAGGGTGCCGGGGATGACGCTGGGCGAGATCGACGTGCGGAAGGTGCTGGCCAGGCGGGACGAGGCGGTGTCCGGCTACGACGACGGCGGGCAGGTGCGCTGGATCGAGAGCGTTCCTGCCGAGTTCGTACGGGGCCGCGGCAGGCTCGACGGCCCCAAGCGGGTGCGGGTCACCACGGAGGACGGCGACGAGCGCGTGCTGACCGCCCGCCAGGCCGTCGTGCTCGCCACCGGCAGCACCGCCGCCGTGCCGCCCGTGCCGGGCCTGGCCGAGGCGAAGCCGTGGACGAGCCACGAGGTGACGGCGGCATCCTCGATCCCGGAGCGGCTGGTGGTGCTGGGCGGCGGCGTGGTCGCCTGCGAGATGGCGCAGGCCATGCACGGGCTGGGCGCCCGCCAGACGACGATCGTGGTACGCGGGGACCGCCTGCTCGGCCGCATGGAGCCGTTCGCCGGCGAGCTGGTCGCGCAGTCGTTCGCCGAGTCCGGCATCGACGTGCGCTTCAACACGAGCATGGAACGCGTCGAGCGGCCGGAGCCCGGCGGCAAGGTCACCGTGCACCTGAGCGACGGCCCGCCGATCGAGGCCGACGAGCTGCTGGTCGCCACGGGCCGCAACGTCGCCACCCGCGGGCTCGGCCTCGACACGGTCGGCCTGCCGGACGACGCCCCCGTCGAGGTGGACGACAGCATGCGGGCCACCGGCGTGCCCGAGGGCTGGCTGTACGCCGTGGGTGACGTCAACGGCCGGGCGCTGCTCACGCACATGGGCAAGTACCAGGCGCGGATCTGCGGCGACGTGATCGCCGCCAGGGCGCGCGGCGACGAGCTGCCCGCGATGCGCGACCTGGCCTACGGCTACGGCTCGCCCCAGGTCGTCTTCACAGACCCGCAGGTCTGCGCGGTGGGCCGCACGGAGGAGCAGGCCCGCGCCGACGGCTTCCGGGTGCGGGCGGTCGAGTACGACATGGGCGCGGTCACCGGGGCGTACCTGCTGGGCGACGGCTACCGCGGCAAGGCCAAGGCCGTGGTGGACGAGGACAGGAAGGTGCTGCTCGGCGTCACGTTCGCGGGTCCCGGCGCGGCTGAGCTGCTGCACGCGGCCACGATCGCGGTGACGGCCGAGGTGCCGCTCGACCGACTCTGGCACGCGGTGCCGTCGTTCCCGACGGTGAGCGAGATCTGGCTGCGGCTGCTGGAGACGTACGGGCTGTGAATCCTCACCCGGTGGCGCGCCCGGCGGCACCGGGCCGCTCATCGGGCACCGTCCGCTGCCCGGACGGGTGCTCAGACGAATGCTCCGCCGGGTGCCCGGACGGGTGCTCTGACGGGTGCCCGGGCGGGTGCTCTGATGGGTGCAGGGCCAGCTCGGTCAGCGTTTCGGCCACGCTGTCGCGCAGCTCCACGTGCGGCAGCAGGCCGGTCAGCCGCAGCACGGTGAGCAGGTGGGCGCTGGGCCGGACGAGGATGATCCGGCCGCTGCCCCCTTCCTCCTCCATGCGCTGCATGACCATGCCGAGCACGCCGATGATCGAGGCGTCGTAGAAGTCGAGGTCGGCCAGGTCGAACACGAGAACGGGGCCGACCGACCAGTTCCACACGATGTCGACGCAGGAGCTGAAGCGCTCGCGGCCGGCATGGTCGAGCACGCCGGCGGCACGGACGACCGTGCAGTGGAGGTGCCGGGTCGTCTCGATCAGCAATCCGCTCCTGCTCACAGATAGACACTGCCCACAGAGCGGCGTTCTCACAGGTGATCGCCGATTCGAGGGCCGCAGGTGACGGAACGGGCATGATTCGCGCGCCGCGCCAGGCCCGCCTAATGCGGCGGAACGAGCACATCCCGGCCTTGAGACGCGCGTGCGTCAGTCGGACTGCGTGCCCGATTCCAGCGTCGGCACGCAGTCGGGGGACGGCCCGAGCAGCACCAGCAGTGGCGACCCGGACG
This sequence comes from Nonomuraea sp. NPDC052634, assembly GCF_040678535.1. Classification (NCBI taxonomy): domain Bacteria; kingdom Bacillati; phylum Actinomycetota; class Actinomycetes; order Streptosporangiales; family Streptosporangiaceae; genus Nonomuraea; species Nonomuraea sp. NPDC052634. The sequence goes on from NZ_JBFATY010000005.1 coordinate 212,175, forward strand.
GGCCCGGCAGCACCAGCTCGGTCACGTTCCCCTGCTCGCTCTGGTCCGGCGCCCCCAGGTCGCCGTCCCTGATGCTGAGCACCCGCTCCACCCTGGGCGCGGCCGAGTGCAGCAGCTTCCTGGTGGCGTGTCGCAGCCAGCGCAGCTCGCTGTTGACCCGTCGCCAGGTCGCGGGGATCATGCTGACCGCCTCCGCACGGGTGCCGAGCCGCAGGATGATCTTCTCCTTGGAGCCGAACCGGTCCTTGAGCACGGGGTTCACGACGAACATGCCCGATCGCAACGCCCGCCTGCCCTGCCGGTGGGCGTTCGCCAGCCCGCCCGCGCTGATCAGCCCGTACAGCTCGCAGCGTGACCCGTCGAGCGTGTCGGGGTCGTAGTCCACCGGGGGCGGCTCCTCGAAGACGACCTTGTCCAGCCGCACGCCGGCCGCGCCGTCCGCGGCGACCCGCCCGCAGACGGCGTCGCGCACGTCCGGGTGCACGCCGTCGCCCTCGGTGATGTCCAGCACCTCGATGCAGATGAGGCCGTCGTCGGGGATCTCCTCGGGCGTGAGGTCGAAGGCGACCTTGGCGTGCGCCCTGCGGCCGCGCAGCAGCACGCACTGCCGCATCCGGCCCTGGGACCTGATCTGGACGAAGCGCGGCACGGGCCCGACCGGCTCGGCCCGTCCCTCGTGCCAGCCGCTGACCGACCGCTCGTCGGTGGACAGGGAGACGTGCACCCGCAGCGGCCGTCCCTGCGCCGACACCTTGAACCCGGCCAGCCCCGACGTCTCGAACCTGCCCACGATCTGCGTGCCTCGGCGCAGCCGGTCGGTCACCTGGAGCGCGGCGACCTTGCCGCTGTTCAGGTGGACGGGCGGGATGGCGGGAAGGATCACCGGGTCGACGTCGGTGACCGATCCTGTGCTGCTCATCGGGTGTTCCTCCAGGGGGTGCACGTGATGTCCTGATCGTGGAAGTCGAAGCGGGTGAGCATGGGGTCGCGCCGCTCCCACAGCCGGGCCACGGCGCCGAAGAGGGGGTCTCCGTCGGGCTCGACGTGCCGCAGGTTGACGGCGAGCACGCGTGCGTAGTCGTCGCCCTGCTCCCAGTGGGGCAGGAGCTGGCTCGGCGCGTCCGCGCCGCAGCGGCGCAGCCAGAGCCAGAGCCTGGCGCGCTCGCGCTGCTCCGGCCCGAGGATGCTCTCGCCCTTGGCGTGCCTGGCGATGGCCTCGGCGAGCAGTGCGCGCAGCTCCGACGGGGTGGCCGGAGCGTGGACGGCGCCGCACGCGCGGCCCTCCGACCAGCCGGCCTGGATGACGGGGATGCCGAACGCGGGCAGGTCGCTCTCGCCGAATGTGACCGCCGCGTCGGTCATGCTCCACAGCAGGTTCGCAGACAGCCGGCCGTCCACCCGGCGGACGCGGGAGTGGCCGGTGACGGGGTCGTGGAAGAGCCAGTTGGCGGACTCGTCGCAGGAGGCGAACTGAGTGAGCGCGCCGAACATCCGGTCGTCGCGGCCCGGCGCGTGGGCGTGGACGGTGATCGTGGGGCGGTCGGGGTCGAGGCCGAGCCTGGCGCAGCCGTAGTGGCGGAGCTGGCGGCGCTCGGTCTCCGTACGGACCTGGTAGCCGCGCCGCGCCCGCCGGGTGGCCCGCTCGGCGCCCGGCCTGATCTCGTGGCGCCGTGGCCAGACGTGCCGCTCGAAGAACGCGCCGACCCTGGCGGGCAGCTCCTCGTCGATCGAGCAGGCCCCGTGGTCGGGGAAGAGCGCGTACGCCTGGAGCGAGCCCTTGCCGTGCACGTGGACGACGGGGATCTCCCTGGGCACCGAGCGGTCGGCCACCGTGGTGACCACGGCGGCGGGCGGCTGGTCGGGTGTGGTGTCGGTGGCGCCGAAGGCCACGGCCAGCCGGGCCCATTCGGGGCGGGTGCGGGCGACCAGCCGCGTCCCCAGCAGCGCGCAGAGCGCCCGCGCCACCAGCAGCGTCCTCGCCACAGCCCGCAGGTCCTCGTCGTACGCCTCGACCGCGACGTATCCGTCACCGCCCGGGCCGTCTCCCCAGCAGGTCCTGGCGGCGGCGAGCAGCCGGTCGACGTGCTCACCTTCCCCGACGTGACGCATAAGCCCCTCCACCAAGGCGCAGGAAGAAATGGCCTGGTAGACGTTGCCAGTCCGGGCCGGGGGACACGGTGGCCGACACGCATCCTTGCCCGCGGCTTGGGGGAATCTCAGCCGCCACAGGAGATCACTCGGACCGCAGCAGCCTCAAGCTGGGCAAACAGCGGTTATACCCAGGATCCCCGTAAAAAACGCCGATCCCGCACAACTTTCGGGGCCCAAGGGGCGTCCAAGCTTTTACGCGGAGCATGTGATGCCCGGGTTTAGGATGCACCCTATTGCCACAAGTGGGAGGGGTTTACCACCATGGGTTCCCGTCTGTCGAGTGTCGCGCGCCTGACGGCGGCCGCCGCGGCGGCCGGCGTGCTGGCCGCCGCCGTCGCGTTGCCCGCGGTCGGCGGCACTGGAGCGATATTCGTCTCGGCATCCGAGGAACTCGGGATCAAACCCGAAGAGCTCAAAGAGCCCCCGCTCGCGGAGAAGACCACGGTCGTCGACGCCAAGGGCAACGTGATCGCGCAGTTCTGGGAGCAGTACCGCGAGTCGGTCACGCTCGACGAGGTCGCGCCGATCATGAAGACGGCCATCATCTCCATCGAGGACTTCCGCTTCTACGAGCACGGCGCCATCGACATCGAGGGCACCCTGCGCGCCCTGGCCAAGAACCTCTCCTCCGGCGGCATCGCCCAGGGCGGCTCGTCCATCACCCAGCAGTACGTCAAGCAGGTGCTGCTCAACTCGGCCACCACCGACAAGGAGCGCAACGCCGCCCTTGAGGCCAGCTACGCGCGCAAGCTCAAGGAGCTGCGCTACGCGATGGCGGTCGAGCAGAAGTACACCAAGGACGAGATCCTGGAGAAGTACCTCAACATCGCCTACTTCGGCGCCCACGCCAACGGCATCGAAGCCGCCGCCAAGCGCTTCTTCGGCGTCCGCGCCTCCGAGCTGAACCTCGCGCAGGCCGCGACCCTTGCCGGCGCCGTGCAGGACCCGAACGCGACCGACCCCAACCTCGGCAAGGCGCAGCGCAAGCGCCTGCTCGCCCGGCGCAACGTGGTGCTCGACCGGATGGCCGAGCTGAAGAAGATCACCCCCGAGGAGGCCGCGGAGGCCAAGGCCAAGCCGCTCGGCTACAAGGGCACCCCGCTGCCCGGCGGCTGCGCCTCCAGCAAGTACCCGTACTTCTGCATGTACGTGCGCAACGAGGTGCTCAGCAACCCGGCCTTCGGCAAGACGGCCAAGGCGCGGGCGCAGTTCCTCAACCGGGGCGGCCTGACCATCCAGACCACGATCGACCCGAAGATGCAGGCCGCCGCCGAGCGGGCGATCAGGAAGCACGTCTACGCCTCCGACGACCCGGTCGCCGCCGAGGCCCTGGTGCAGCCGGGCACCGGTCAGATCAAGGCGATGGCGGCCAGCCGCAAGTACGGCAACAACAAGCGCAAGAAGGAGATGTCGTACAACGTCGTCGCCGACGCGCAGCACGGCGGCGGCACCGGCTTCCAGGCGGGGTCGACGTTCAAGACGTTCACGCTGGTCACCGCCCTGAAGCAGGGCTGGAAGATCAACGACGGGTTCACCGTGGGCAGCGGTTACCGCGCGCCGTACTACTCGTCGTTCAAGAACTGCAAGAAGGAGAACATCGGCGACCCCACCCACACCGTCACCAACGACGAGGGCGGCGGCGGTTTCAAGACGCTGGCCACCGGCACCTGGCAGTCGGTGAACACCTTCTTCGTCATGCTGGAACAGAAGGTGGGCCTGTGTGAGACGATCCAGACCGCCAAGTCGCTCGGCATCCACCGCTCCGACGGGCTGCCGCTGACCGAGTACGAGACCTTCACGCTCGGCACCAACGAGATGGACCCGGTGACGGTGGCCAACGCGTACGCCTCGCTGGGCGCGCGCGGCAAGTACTGCAAGCCGATGGCGATCACCAAGATCACCGACCGCAACGGCAAGGTGACCACCTACCGGCCGCAGTGCAAGCAGGTGCTGGACCCCGAGGTCGCCGACGCGGCGGCGAACATCCTGTCGGGCGTGTTCACCAAGGGCACCATGCGGGGCGTGGGCGGCATCGGCCGGCCCGCCGCCGGCAAGACGGGTACGACGGACAACCAGGCCACCGCCTGGTTCGCCGGGTTCACCCCCGACCTCGCGGGCGCGGTCAGCATCGGCGACCCGCGCGGCGCGCAGGACCACAAGCTGAACAACATCACCATCGGCGGGAAGTACTACCCCTCCGTCTTCGGCTCCTCGATCCCCGGGCCGATCTGGAAGGACACGATGATGGCCGCGCTGAAGGGCGTGCCGCCCACCGACTTCCACCCGGTGAACACCGCCCGCTTCGGCGGCTGCGGCTCGGGCTGCGCGCCGGTCCGCCAGACCTCGCCGGACGACGCCACCAACGGAGACGACGGCATCGAGCAGCTCGACGAGGCGGACTCGGACTTCTAATGATCACCCGATAGGAGCGGTTTCCTCATTGTCGGATAAGACAAATCGGGCACGGAAATACCGTCGTGATCAGTTGACCTCGCGGAAACCTCTACGAGTTACCACCGCCTCTAGCTGAGCAAATTCGGAGTGCGTCCGCACACGCGGACGCACTCTCAGCAAAGGCCCTATTAACAACGGCGAAACATTGGTAACGTGGGAGCGCTCCCAGGATCTTTCCGCGAGGTGCTCCATGACCGAGCAGCCCACACTGGCACAGGTGGCGGCCGCTGCAGGGGTTTCCCCCGCGACCGCATCAAGAGTCCTCACGGGCTCGGTGCGGGTCAGTACCTCGACCCGCCGCCAAGTCTACGACGCCGTGTCCCGTATGGGATACGTCCGACAACGCGCACCCCGGGGAAGCGCCGCCAAGACCAGCACCGACGGCGTCACGGCGGTGATCTGCGACCACCTGCCCCGGCTTTTCTCCGAGCCCTACTACGCCCGGCTCCTGTCCGCCGCAGGCGCCGTGATCAGCGAACACGGCACCCATCTCATGGTGACCACCGTCACCCCGACCTCGTCCACGCTGCCCGCGTTATCCGGCTCCGTGCTCATCATCGGCGCCAGAGAGCGCCATCCCCTGGCCATCAAGTTATCGACATCGGGCATCCCGGTCCGCAACATCGGCCGGCCGCCCCACGACCTCAAGCTTCCGTTCGCCGACGTCGACAACCTCGACGGCGGCCGCCAGGCGGCCGAGCACTTCCTGCTCACCGGCCGCCGCAACGTCGCCGCCATCGGCGGCCCGCCCTCCTTACCCGGCGCCCGCGACCGGCTGGAGGGCCTCGTCCGCACCCTCCAGGCGGCCGGGGCGCCCGACGTCCCCGTCGCGTACGGTGACTTCACCGCAGCTTCAGGCACCCACGCCATGCAGTGGTTGCTGCGCCACGCACCCGGGCTCGACGCCGTGTTCGTGGCCTCCGACCTCATGGCGGCGGGCGCCATCCAGGCGCTGCGCAGAGCCGGACGCAAGGTGCCGGCCGACGTCGCGGTGATCGGGTTCGACGACGCGCCGGTGGCCCGGCACACCGTCCCGGCCCTGACCACCATCCGCCAGCCCGTCGAGGAGCTCGCCACGGTCGCCACCCGGCTGCTCCTGACCGGGGCGACGGGCGTCGACCCGGTACTCCCCACGGAACTGGTCGTCCGTGAGTCGGCTTGAGCCTGGGGACGTCCTGGCCCGGCGGTATCTGTTGCTGGATCCGCTGGCCCGCGGGGGCATGTCGGTCATCTGGCGCGCCTTCGACCAGTCTCTGCACCGGATGGTCGCGGTCAAGGTGCTCACGGCCTCGCTGCACGATCCGTTCGAACGGGTCAGCGTACGCAGCGAGGCCCGCGCCGCCGCCCGCTTCATCCACCCCGACTCGATCGAGATCTACGACTACGGCGAGACCGTCACCGCGAGCGGCAGCGTGGCCGCGTACGTGGTGATGCCGCTGCTCGACGGCACCCCGCTGGCCGAGCGCATCGAGCAGGGCCCGCTGCCGTGGCAGGAGGCGGCCGCCATCGGGCTGCGGCTGGCCAGGGTGCTGATGGCCGGGCACGCCCGTGGCCTGGTGCACAGGGACGTCACGGCCGAGAACGTGCTGCTCACCCCCACAGGGCCCAAGCTGCTCGACTTCGGCATCGCGGCCTGGGCCGGCGACCCCGACGACGACCGCGGCACCCCGCCCTACGTCGCCCCCGAGCGGCTGCTCGGCGTGCCCACGCATCCCGCCGTGGACGTGTACGCCTTCGGCGTGCTGCTGCACCTCATGCTGACCGGGCGCACCCCGTACCCGGAGACGACATGGGAGGAGATCGAGGCGGTGCGCAGGACCGAGCCGCCGCCCCGCGTGACCGGCGTGCCGAACGCCATCGCCACGCTCTGCCAGCGCTGCCTGGCGCACCGGCCGGAGGATCGCCCGACGGCGGCGCAGATCGTCGCCGCGCTGACCAGCGCGCTCGGCACCGCCTCGCTCGGCCGCAACGTGCGGCGCGGACTGACGGTGGCGGGCTCGGCGGCGCTCGCGCTGTCGGCGCTGCTGTGGTTTCAGCAGTCGGCGCCGCAGCGTGAGGCGCCGCCCGACCCGGTGGCGGTGCCGCCGTCTCCCTCGGCCCGGCTGATCGAGCGTTCGCCCGCATCGGCGCGGACGCTGGAGCAGGCCGCGGCCGAGTTCACGACCACGCTGGAGGCCAGGACGCCCTGCGGCGCGACGGACGACGACGTGGTGCTCGACCTCAAGCAGGTGCTGGCCGCCGTGGTCGCCCCCGCCCAAGGGCCGGCGCACGGGCCGTCCGCGCAGGGCCCCAGGACGGGCGAGCTGCGGCAGAAGCTCTCCGACCGGCTGCGCGAAGGCCGCCTGCGGCCGGCCTGCCTGAGCGAGCTACAAGCCAGGCTGGACGACATCGAGGCCGCGCTGGAACGCGACTGATCCCGGCGGTCCGTCTCGGGAAGGCTCCCGGCCCGGAAGGCTTCTCGGCTGGAGCAAGGGTGAGGGGTACGGCAGCACCAGCCGTACCCCTCGTTCGCGCGGGCCGGGCCCCTCGCAAAGCGTGCCCGCGCGAGCCTCAGGCGCAGGAGTAACCGTTCGGCACCTGCGAGTTCCCGTCCGGCCGCGACGCCTGGAAGCCGAACGTGGCGCCGGCGTTCGGCGCGAGGCCGCCGTTGTGCGGCAGGCTCCTGACCGTCACGGTGTCGCCGCTGACCGTGTACTCGGCGTTCCACATGCCGGTGATCTGATGTCCCGGCGGCAGCGGGAAGGTGACCGTCCAGCCGTTCAGCGTCGAGGTGCCGCGGTTGGTCACGGTGACGGGCTGGACGACGTAGCCGGAGTTCCACTCGCCTTGGATGGTCGCGGTGACCGCGCAGTTCTCGCCGCCGTTGCCGCCGTCTCCGCCGTCACCGCCTCCTCCGGTGGTGAACGAGAACGAGTTCACGCTCAGCCCGGCACCGCCGATCCAGGGCTCGAAGCCGGCCTGGACGCTGGTCAGGTACCACGACCGCTGGCCGTAGCCGCGGCTGACCACGTCCGAGTAGAAGGTGTCGATGGTGAAGTCGAGCGAGGTGGCCGGCGAGGTGCGCACGTAGGAGATGACGTTCCAGCCGGTGTTGCCGAACCACACCTCCCAGGTCGCGCCGGCCAGGTTCGCGGTGCCGACCCGCGAGCCGATGGGCTGGATCGAGCCCTGCCGGTTGAGCCAGATCATCAGCTCGGCGCCGGTGTTCTGGCCATCGGTGCGCGGCGTGGGGTCGAACCACAGGTCGTAGGAGGCGTTGTAGGTGCCGGAGCCCGGATACGACATGCTGACGCTGCTCCTGAGCGCGGCGAAGCCGGAAGCGCTCGCCTGCATGGGCAGGTTGCTGCCGGTGGTGCAGTTGCCGTAGTGGCAGCCGGCGTAGATGGACGGGTATCCGGCCGGTGCGCCGCTGGTGGAGTTGTCGTGGTCGGACTGGGTGATGCTGAAGCCGCCGTTCTGGTTGACGTCGATGCACTGCGCGGTGCTCGCGCCCCAGACGTTGTTCTGCACGATGTAGCGGCCGCCCTGGATGCTCGCGGAACCGTACTTCTCGCAGATCACCGGTGCGGCATGGGCCGGCGACGCGACCAGGCCCAGCGTGAACAACGCCCCGATGAGCAAAAGGATGTGCGCGTTCCTCATGGCGTCTTGCTCCCGCCTCTCTGACAGGGGAGTGTAGTGGGAGCGCTCCCAATCGTCAGCCTTCCGGCGACGGAAACGTCCGGCAAGCATTTCCTTACGTGCTTCATGGGCCGGGCGGGCGGTCACCAGCGCAAAGTGGGACCAAGATCGGATGAAAGTTTCACGGAAGATTGTCGAATCCCGAAAAGTCGTGATTCAATGCGCTGGCCGGGCGGGCAGGTCGTGGGCAGGTTTCCTCTGTCGTCAGCGCAAGGGAATCTCCACATGAAGTTGTTCAAGTCGGCGGGAATCACCGCCGTCCTCGTCCTCATCACCTCAGTGTTAATGGTGCCCACACAGGCGCAGGCGCACGGCGTGACGATGTTCCCCGGCAGCCGTACGTTCCTGTGCTGGCAGGACGGCCTGCGGGAGAACGGGCAGATCCAGCCGTACAACCCCGCGTGTGCCGATGCCGTCGCCCAGAGCGGCACCACTCCCCTGTACAACTGGTTCGCCGTACTGCGCTCCGACGGCGCCGGCCGGACCTCCGGCTTCATCCCCGACGGCCAGATCTGCAGCGGCGGCACCGGCGGCCCGTACGACTTCACCGCCTACAACGCCGCCCGTACCGACTGGCCGACGACCCACCTGACCTCGGGCGCCACCATCCAGATGCGGCACAGCAACTGGGCCGAGCACCCCGGCAGGTTCGACTACTACATCACCAAGAACGGCTGGGACCCCACCAGCCCGCTGAAGTGGTCCGACCTGGAGCTCTTCGGCAGCGTCACCGACCCGCCCAAGTCCGGCGGAGCGGGCGGCCTGAACTACTACTACTGGAACGCCCAGCTCCCGTCCGGCAAGAGCGGCCGGCACATCATCTTCACACACTGGATCCGTTCGGACAGCGCCGAGAACTTCTACAGCTGCTCCGACGTCGTCTTCGACGGCGGCAACGGTGAGGTCACGGGCGTCGGCCCCGACGGCAGCAACCCCGGCCCGTCGCCCGACCCCGAACCGACCGAGCCGGATCCGGAGCCCAACGGCGACTGCACCGCCACCTGGAAGGCCACCGACACCGGCTGGGCCGGCCACTTCCAGGGTGAGGTGACGGTCAAGAACACCGGCACCAGCGCCATCAACGGCTGGACCGTCAAGTGGACCTACACCGGTGGCCAGGGCTTCGAAGGCTCGCCATGGAACGGCGTGCTCTCGGCCCAAGCGCCCAACGTGTCGGTCACGAACGCCACGCACAACGGGCAGCTCGCGCCCGGTGCCTCCACCACGTTCGGGTTCAACGCCACCGGCTCCATCCCGAACCCCGCACCGAGCCTGACCTGCACCAGCTCGTGATCACTTCGCGTCGCGGGCTCATCGCGGCGACCATCACCCTGGCCGGGATCACCCTGGCCGGGGTGATGTTCTTCGCGAGCAGGCAGCCGTCTTCCACGCTGAACGAGGAGCTCGCCGCGCAGGTGACACTGATACTCGAACAGGCGTCGCCCGGCGAGCACCACGCCCATGGACACAACTTCGAGTCCGGCGTCGTGTGCGCCGTCGAACCCTTCGGCACCGAGCCGCCGAACGCGACCTCGCTGGTCGAGGTGCGTTGGGTCTACGCCCGCCACATGTGCGCCGTCACCGGCGAGAGCCCCGAGTGGGCCTCGTCCGTCCGCGCCTCGGGGCCGATCGCCGTGAAGATCGGCATCCCGCCGCAGATCAAGGTGCCCGAGCCCGGCCCCGGCTATCCTGAGCGGGTCAAGCGGCTGATCCCCGAGCGCTACCATCAGCAGGCGTTCGAGGACTTCCAGGACGACAGCGCGATCGATGCCGCCCGCGAACGCTTCGCCCTGGCCTCGTCGGCGGCCAAGTAACGCTCTTGCGAGGCAGGGGTGCGCGTGCCGCCCCGGACGGCGCCTCCATCCGCCGGACCGGCCCCAGCGGCGACCCGCCCCGACGACCGCGCGGCCCCATCCGCCCTCCGCACGCCCGGCCCCCTCCGCACGCTCGGCCCGCCCTCCGCACGCCCGGCCCGCCCTCCGCACGGTGGCCCGTCCGACAGCGCTTCTGAGCGGCGACAGGGAAGCCGGTGAAAAGGGGCGGTGAAACACGGACGCGGCCGAGTGAAGGTTCGGCCGCGTCCGTCCCATCCGGGCGGGGATGGTGTTCGGGCAGGGATTTAAGGGTTCGCCTCACCTCCTCATACGCACCTGTGGGCCGACGGGTTCAGTGGAACCGCCCCCGCCGCTACTGCGGCGGGGGCGGGGTCTTCACGCGGTGGTGCAGGTGATCTCGGGGGTCGTGGACGTGCCGTTCGCGATGAACCCGAACGTCGCGGACGCGCCGGGCGCGAGCCCGCCGTTCCACGCCTCGTTGGAGACGGTCACCGTGCCGCCGGAGGCGGTGTGCCGGCCGCCCCAGAGCTGCGTGATCGTGCTCTGCGTGCTCCAGGAGACGGTCCAGCCGCTGATCGTGGAGCTGCCGTCGTTGGTGACGGTCACCTCGGCCTGGTAGCCGCCGCCCCACGAGTTGACCAGCGTGTACGCCGCAGAGCACCCGCCGGACGGCGACGAGCCGGACGTGGTGAACGACGTGCTCTCCGATGCCTGCGAGCTGTTGCCGGCCGCGTCGCGCGCCACCACGCTCACCGTGTACTCGGTGTCAGGGCTGAGCCCGGTGAGGTCGAACGACGTGGTCGTGGCCGTGCCTGCCTTGGTGGACCCCAGGTAGACGTCGTAACCGGCCACGCCCACGTCGTCCGTGGACGCCTCCCAGCTCACGAGGGCGCCGGTGGCGGTGATCCCGGACACCGCCGGCTTGCCCGGCCTGCTGGGCGGCGTCTGGTCGGCGGAGTCCTCGGTGGTGAACTCCGCGGTCTCGGACGGCTCCGAAGTGTTGCCTGCCGCGTCCCGCGCCACCACGTGGACGGTGTAGGACGTGGCAGGGGTGAGCCCGGTCAGGTCGAAGGACGTGGTGGTGGCGGTGCCTGCCACGGTGGACCCCAGGTAGACGTCGTATCCCGCGACGCCCACGTCGTCGGTCGAGGCCGTCCAGGTGAGCCGGGCCGATGAGCCCGTGATCGAGGAGACCTCGGGCGTGCCCGGCTTGCTGGGCGGCGTCGTGTCCTCTTCCTCCTGACCCGGCGGCTCACCCCAGATCTTGGTGTCGCCGCTGTAGAGGGTGATGCGGTCCGTACGCACCGGCGTGGTGCCCGGCGTGGTCGGGATGTCCTGGTACGACCAGTCGTTGGACGGGTCCCACGTCCCCGCGCTGGCGATCCGGAACTGCACCTCCCTGCGGTGCTGCGACTGACCGGCGGGCGCGATGGCCTGCCCCGAGCAGTCGATCTCCGCGTAGTACGTCCGCCCGCTCGCCTGGTGCAGCGTCGGCGCCTCGCACTGCGTATAGGCGGAGGAGACGCTGATCTGCGAGGCGGTGGTGTCGCCGTCGAGCGTGAAGTAGTAGCGGAACTTGCCGTCGGACAGCACCCGCGCCGGCCAGGCCGACTGGTTGCGCACGATGGCCTTGATCTCGGTGAACGTCGAGCCGGAGGCGTTCACGCCCGCTTCCACGAAGATCTCGGGACCGTCCGGGGTCTCCTCGACGGGGAAGTTCGCCGCGGGTTCGCCGCCGTACTCCTGGTAGAGCCGGGCCACCGCGCTGGTGAAGCCGGCGTTGTAGTCGGTGGCGACCTCGTTCATCACGTAGTCGTCACGCGCGTCGGTGTAGGCGTCGTTGGGGTCGGGCGGGCCGCCGACGAGCGCGCCGTACAGCGTGTGGCGGGTCTCCTCGGGGTTGGTGATCTGGTCCGTCCACGAGCCGTGCGCGGTCCGGTGGTGCGGGTTCTTCGGCGGGTTGTCGCCGAAGCCGATCACGTACGAGGAGTTGCGCGGGTTGTCGCCGAGCGCGTAGTTGATCTGCTGTACCGCGAAGTCGTGGTAGCGGGCCTTACGCGTGGCGTCGGTGATCGAGTCGCTGTGCACCAGCGCGGCGAACGCGGTGTTGGCCGCGTAGCGCAGCGAGCCCCACCGGTCGAGCACGGCCTGCCCGCCCGGCGAGTACGCCACCTTGGAGCCGTTCACGCCGACCGTCCACCAGTCGAGCCAGCGGTTGGCGTCGTCCAGGTACTGCTGCTTGCCGGTGAGCTTGTGCAGCAGCACGTACGCGCCGTACGACTTGTCGTCCCAGGCGATCGTCCACTTGTACGACTTGATGTCGGTCTGCGGCTCGGTGCCGAGGTTCGCGTACCCGGCTTCGGCCTTGGCCAGGTAGGACTCGTCGTTCGTGGCCCGGTAGAGCCAGATCGCGCCCCACACCAGCTCGTCGTTGTAGCCGCTCCAGGAGTTGTAGTAGCCGGAGGCGTCGGTGATGCAGTCGGTGTACTTCTGCCGGACGGTGTCGGCGAAGTTGTACAGCTGTTCGGCGTGCGTGACCAGCGTATCGGCGTAGGACGGGTTCGTCGGGCGGAAGACGATCGACGAGGCCGCCATGGCCGCCGCCGTCTCGCCCGCCAGGTCCGACCCGCCGCACGAGGCGTCGATCTTGTACGCGGGCCGGTTCATCGCCATCGCCTCGGCGGGGCCCCACCAGGCGTGGTCGGTGCCGCCGTTGCCGACCTGCCCGTAGAGCACGTTCGGCGACGGGTGGGCCTTGATGAAGTAGTCGTTGACCCACTTGAGGTTGTTGAGCAGGTGGGTGAGCTGGCCGGAGGAGACGTAGGCGTCGCGGTACTCGACCGCGCCCCAGGCCAGCATGGTGGCGGAGAAGGCCATCGGGAAGCCGAACTTGACGTGGTCGCCCGCGTCGTACCAGCCGCCCGTCAGGTCGAGTCCGACGTCCTTGCCGTCGTCGAGGCCCGAGTCGCCGCGCCAGGAGACGCGGTTCCAGTCGGGCAGCCTGCCCGACTGCTGGGCCTCGTAGAACCACAGCGACTTCTGCAGCGCCTCGCCGTAGGCGAAGGCGGGCGCGGCCTGCGCTGCGGCGGCGTGCGCGTCCTTCGCGGCGTGGGCCGCCGGCCCTGCCCCGAGCAGGGGCAGGACCAGCGACGCCGCGGCGATCATCACCGCTTTTCTCACGGGAACAACCGCCCGTACTCGGCGAGGGCGACGGCGACGTCCACCTGCGCCCAGAACCGGTGGTAGTTGAAGACCGGGGCGGGGCCGGTGCCGTCGAGGTAGTCCTTGACCTTCTCCCAGTCGGGGTCGTCCTCGTAGAACGACCTGATCGACAGGAACGTGGAGTCCGAGTTGATCGGGTCGCCGTTCGGCATCGTGCCGCTCCAGCCCTCCGGGACGTAGATCGGGTCGTCCACGCGCTGGTAGTCGGCCTTGGTCTCCGGCACCGAGACGCCCTTGTCGTCGCGGTTGGCCCAGACGCCGTCGAGCAGCGCCTTGGCGGTGTCCCTGGCCTCGGCGTGGTTCGCCTTGGCCGCGTAGTACATCAGCACCTTGGCGTACGCGCCGGCCACGCCGACGTCCTGCGTGTAGTCCTTGACGGTCACGTGCAGGTTCGGGTTGGCCGGCGGCATGCCGGTGTCGGAGTCGAAGTCACCGGCGGGAGCGCCGGTCCACTCCAGCGTGGAGGGGATCTCGTAGCTGCCGTCGGAGTTGATCGTGGTGTGGTCGAGCGCCCACTCCACCCACTTGTCGAGCAGCGCCTTGGCGTCGGCGTTGCCGGTGGCGTAGTAGAGCTGCGCCACGCGGTCCATCGTCCACGCCTGGAAGCCGAACCACTGGTTCGACGGCGGGTCGTGGTAGACCGGCTGCCAGTCGTAGGTCATGCCGTGGAACTTCGGCAGGTTCGACGGCGGCGTGCCGTAGTGGCCCTCCCAGCTGTTGGTCGCGCCGCCGGCGATCGCGCCCTCGGCCGACTGCAGCCACGTGTAGAACTGGAGCTGCCGGGTGAGGCTGGTGCTCCAGTCGCTGGCGCCGGTGGCGCTCTTCGGCTTGAGCTCGTTCACGTTCGACAGCGCCCAGGCGGCGAACGGGTTCTGGTAACCCGAGTGGCTGTGGCTCGAACCGATGCGCCAGGCCCAGCCGGCGCTCGAGTCGGTCGCGCCGCCCCACGCGTAGTACCAGCTCAGCAGGTAGTGCGAGGCGTTCTTGCCGGTGCCGGCCGGGCACGAGGGGCTCGTGCAGCCGGGCTGCTTGAAGTACTTGTCGTACATCGCGTAGCGGAGGTAGTCGCCCATCTTGGCGGCCTTCGCCACGGTGTCGGAGATCTCCGACTCCTTGTTCTGCTCCTTGGCCCAGGTCAGCGCCCAGTAGGCGGCCTGGACCGCGCGGGCGTCGGCGTCGGGAGCGTTGGTGTACTTCCACTGCTTGGCGTAGGAGGCGTCCTTGGTGAACAGGTCCAGGTAGCCGTTCGGACCGCCGTGCGCGAACGTGTCGCAGGACGGCTGCGGGATCGTCTCGAAGACCGACTCCTCGGCCCCGCGCTGGTAGGTGTTGATGTAGGCGGGCTTGGTGGTGCCGTCGCCGCAGCGGCCGAAGCCGTAGGTGTTGTCGACGTCCAGCAGCCAGTGCATGCCGTAGATGTCGCGGGTGCCGTACGCGCTCTGCAGCTCGTTCGCGATCGGGTCGGAGCCGACCGACACGCTGCTGTCGAGCTGCGTCGGGTACTCGCTGATGTCGGTGTGCTCGGCGGCGTACGTCGCCGGCTTCGACGGGTCGTAGAACGAGTTCGTCGGCTGGTCGGCGGTGGACGGGATGATGTACTGCTCCATCGACGCCCACGCGGCGTTGAACTTCGACCAGTCGCCGGTCACCCGGCCGTAGGTGGCCTCCAGCCACAGGTAGTAGCTGTAGGCCTCGGACGTGGTCTCGTGACCGTGGTCCGGCGCCTCGACCATGAACGTCTCGATCGAGTGGTACGGCACGCCCTCGGGCGAGAAGTAGCCGTTGGCCGGGTCGTGGATCTCGTTGTACAGCTCGACGAAGCGCTGCACGTACTCGTTGTCGCCGCCGACGTCGTCGTCCGCCTCGTTGGCGGTCACGTCCACGGCGGTGTATCCGTCCGCGCTGACGCGGAAGACGGCCGAGCCGGCGGTCGTGTCCTCGTCGTCGGCCGCGCTGATCGTGAAGGTCTGCGCCTCGTCGTAGTCGCTCGGGGTGAACGTCGCGGACTCGGGCGAGACCGTGAGGTCGGTGTCACCGCTGACGCGGGCGACGCTGACAGTCACGTCCGAGGAGGGCTCCTGCGAGAGCCGGACGCTGAAGGTGGCCTCGCCCTCCTCGGGCACGGAGACCGTCGTCGGGCTGACGACGAGCGCCGGGCCGGTGTTCGGCGAGACCGTGATGCCGACGGGCGCGGAGGTGGTGACCAGGCCGCTGTTGTCGGTGGCGCGGGCGGTGATGGAGTAGCTGCCGGCCGCGACGTTCGTCCAGTCGTAGGTGTAGGGGGCGGAGGTGTCGGTGCCGAGCAGGGTGGTGCCCTGGTAGAACTCGACCTTGCTGATGGTGCCGTCGGAGTCGGAGGCGGTCGCCGCGATCGGCACGGTGGCCGGGGCGGTGAACGTCTGGCCCGCGGTGGGCGAGGTCAGCGTGACGGTGGGCGCGGAGCCGGTCTCACCGCAGGTGACGCCGTTCACGCTGAACGTGGTCGGGCTCGGGTTGCTGCCCGTCCAGGTGCCGTTGAAGCCGATCGAGACGGAGGCGCCGGTGGCCAGGTTGCCGTTGTACGGCATGTTGGTGGCGGTGACGCGGGTGCCCGACTGGCTCCAGTTCGCACCCCAGCCGCTCGGGGTGTACTGCTGGCCCGTGGTCGGGAAGTCGAAGGCCAGGGTCCAGGAGCTGATGGGGTCGCCGGTGTTCTTGAGCGTGATGTTGGCGGTGAAGCCGCCCTGGTTCTGGCCGCTGGTCCACTCGTTGGCCGCGTACGTCACGTCGCACGCCACGGCCGCCTGGGCGGGGGTCGCCGTGACGGTTGTGGTCAACCCTGCCGCGAGGATCAGGGTGGTGGCCACGGCGAGCCGTCTCGATAAGCGGGTCAAGAGGTTCGGAGGTCTGTGCTTCACGGGATCTCCAGGGGAGTAGGAATTGTGGGAGCGCTCCCAAACGGGATTGTGGGTGACGCTGCCCGTATGTCAACGGAATGGCATCGCGGTAACCCCCGCGTTTCCTCTCACCTGGCTGCCCGGGATGAAAGTTTCATCCGCGTTCCGGGGCATTAGACGAGCATGTGGGGCGGCTGAGGGCTTCCGGAGGGGCGGCCTCTGTACACCGTGGCGAGTGCGGCAGACCATGGGAGCGCTCCCAGCCACCTAGCCACTGGAGATGATCGCAAGTGAGACTCCACCGCGGCCTCCGCAAATGGGCCGTGACCATGACAGCCGCGAGCATCGCGGCCTTAGGACTCGTCGCCGGCCAGAGTACCGCGGCGAACGCCGCCGTCGCCTGCGACGTCACCTACACAGCCAACTCGTGGACGAGCGGCCAGAACCAGGGCGGTTTCACCGCGAACATCACGCTCAAGAACACCGGCGATCCGCTCTCTTCGTGGTCGCTGGCCTTCGACTTCCCGACCACGGGCCAGCAGTACACCCCGAGCGGCTGGGGTGCGAACTGGAGCCAGTCGGGCACCCGCGTCACCGCCACGAACATGCCGTACAACGGCGACCTGGCCACCGGCGCCTCCGTCTCGATCGGCTTCAACGGCACGTGGACCGGCAGCAACCCCGAGCCCACGTCCTTCACCGTGAACGGCACCCCCTGCGGTGACACGCAGACCCCCGCCGAGCCGTCGGTGATCCTGTCGGCCAGCTCCGTGGCCGTCGAGGAGGGCGGCACGGCCTCGATCACCGCCCGCCTGTCGGAGGAGCCCTCCTCGGCCATCACCCTCACCACCGCCCGCACCAGCGGCGACACGGACCTGACGGTCGAGACCGGCGCCACGCTCTCCTTCACGCCGAGCAACTGGGACACCCCGCAGACCATCACGCTGGCCGCCGCACAGGACGACGACGACGAGGCGGGCACCGCCACCTTCAGCGTCGCGGGCAACGGCGTCACCGGCGCCACGTTCACCGCGACCGAGGTGGACGACGACGCCACGGTGGAGCAGGCGATCATCGTGACGCCGACCTCGGTGACCGTCCCCGAGGGCTCGACCGGCACGTTCACCGCGCGCCTCGCCGCCGAGCCGTCCTCCGACGTGACCGTCACCACGACGGCCGGCAGCGGCGACTCCGACCTCACCGTCAGCTCCGGCGGCTCGCTCACGTTCACCGCGTCGAACTGGAACACCCCGCAGACGGTCACCCTGGCCGCCGCGCAGGACTCCGACTCGGTGAACGGCTCCCGCACCTTCACCGTGGCCGCCGACGGCCTGACCCCGCGCACGGTCACCGCCACCGAGGCCGACGACGACGGCGTCTCCACGCCCACCCACGTCGAGAACCCGTACGAGGACGCCACCGGCTACGTCAACCCCGACTGGAGCAGTAAGGCCGCGAACGAGCCCGGCGGCAGCGCCGTCGCGAACATCTCCACCGCCGTGTGGCTCGACCGTATCGCCGCCATCGAGGGCGCGGGCGGCGCCATGGGCCTGCGCGCACACCTGGACGAGGCCGTCAGGCAGGACGCCGCCAACGGCTCCGCGCCGCTGACCATCCAGATCGTCATCTACAACCTGCCCAACCGCGACTGCTCGGCGCTGGCCTCCAACGGCGAGCTGCGCATCTCGGAGAACGGCTTCAACCGCTACAAGTCGGAGTACATCGACCCGATCGCCGAGATCCTCAGCGACTCCGCCTACTCCAACCTGCGCATCGTCACCATCATCGAGCCCGACTCGCTGCCGAACCTCGTCACCAACCTCGACAGGTTCGCCGACTGCCGCGAGGCCAACGGCACCGGCGGCTACCGTGACGGCATCCGGTACGCGCTCGACCAGCTCCACGCGATCCCCAACGTCTACACCTACCTCGACGCCGCCCACCACGCCTGGCTCGGCTGGGACTCGAACTTCCAGCCCGCCGTGAACCTGTTCTACGAGACCGTGGCCGGCACCGCCGACGGCGTGGACAGCGTGGACGGCTTCATCGTCAACACCGCCAACTACTCGGCCACGGTCGAGCCGCACTTCACCATCAACACCACGGTGAACGGCCAGTCGGTCCGCCAGTCCAAGTGGGTGGACTGGAACTACTACGTGGACGAGCAGTCCTTCGCCTCCGACCTGCGCAGCGCCCTGATCTCCAAGGGCTTCCGCTCCGGGCTCGGCATGCTGATCGACACCTCGCGCAACGGCTGGGGCGGCTCCGACCGGCCCAACGGCCCGAGCTCGTCGAACCAAGTGGACGAGTTCGTCGACCAGTCGCGAATCGACCGCCGCATCCACGCCGGCAACTGGTGCAACCAGAGCGGCGCCGGCATGGGTGAGCGTCCGACCGCCTCGCCCGCTCCCGGCTTCGACGCCTACGTGTGGATCAAGCCGCCGGGCGAGTCCGACGGCTCCAGCGAGGAGATCGACAACGACGAGGGCAAGCGGTTCGACCGCATGTGCGACCCGACCTACGAGGGCAACGAGCTCAACGGCTACAACCTGACCGGTGCGCTGCCCAACGCGCCGATCTCCGGCCAGTGGTTCTCGGCCCAGTTCCGCGAGCTGCTCGCCAACGCCTACCCGCCCATCAACTGACAGGCCCGGCCGGCCAGAACCCCGCCTGACCCGGGGCGACGGCCGGCCTGAGGGACTCGCCTGACCCGGGTCCCTCGACTCCCGAAGCGGGGTCCGGACGCCGTACCGGACCCCGCTTCCTCACGCCCGCAGGTAGCCGCCCCGCCCTCCACCCACTCGCGCCCTTTCCAGGCGGACGCGCTCGACCCTCTTGCTCGCCCGCACTCACCTGCCCCCGGCGAAAGGCGCGGGCAGGGCAGTGGCCTGCGCCTGGCCGAAAGCGCAAACCGCGGGGCAGGATCGGGCGCCACCGGCGGGGCGGCGCGTACCGGGCAGCGGTGTGAGCGCGCAGCAGCGGCGGGGCGGCGCGTACCGGCAGCGGTGCGAGCGCGCACCAGCGGCGGGCGCAGCACGTATGGACGCCGGTGGGAGCGCGCGTCAGCGGTGGGTGCGGCGCCAGTCGGCGGCGATCGCCTCCACGTCGAACGGCATCATGTTGAGCGGCGGCCCCGAAAGCCCCGTCCTGATCGCCTCGCGGATCCGCTGGTTGATCTCCTCGATGATGCGCCGTGCCTCGGCCTCGCTGCGGGCGCCGCGCGCCTCGGCCAGCGCGGTCTCAGCGTCCTTGCGGAGCTGCAGCGACGGGGGCAGCGGCATCGCCAGCCCCTCGCTCTCGATCTTTTGCTTGACCCACCAGTTCTCGTCGAGCGGCTTGCCCTGGTCGGGCAGCGGCTTGCCCTTGCCGGGCAGGTCGTCGAACTCGCCGCGCTCCTCCGCCTCGCGGATCTGCCGGTCGATCCAGCTCTCGAACGGCATCCCGATGGGCTTGCGCTGCGTCACGTACGGGTCCTCCTCATGCAAGGTTGTGGCGGGGCGCCAGGGGAGCGCGCCAGCCCAGCACGGCCTCGGTCATGCGTACGGAAGCGACGGTCGCGGCGACGTCGTGCACCCGCAGGATGCGCGCGCCCTTGAGAATGGCGATCACGTTGGCGGCGATCGTGCCCTCCTTGCGCTCGCCCTGGGGCCGGTCGAGCGTCTCGCCGATGAAGTCCTTGTTGGACAGCGCCACCAGCGTCGGATAGCCGATGGCGGTGATCTCCTCCAAGCGGCGGGTCAGCTCCAGCGAGTGGAAGGTGTTCTTGTTGAGGTCGTGGCCGGGGTCGATGATGATCTTCTCCGGCGCGATGCCGGCCTTGAGCGCGTACTCGACCCGTTCGCACAGGTAGTCGGCCACCTCGGTGACGACGTCGCCGTAACTGGGCCGGAGCACCCGCCGGCCGGGCCCGCCCAGGCTGTGGGTGACGACCACGGCGGCGCCGGTGGCCGCCGCGACCTCGGCGATGCCCGGTTCGCGCAGGCCGTTGGTGTCGTTGATGACGTCGGCGCCGGCCGCGATGGCCGCCTCGGCGACCTCTGGGCGGTGGGTGTCGACCGAGATCACGGCGTCGGTGGCGGCCCTGACCTCGGCGATGACGGGCGCCACCCGGTCGATCTCCTCGGCCGCGCTGATCGGGGCCTGGGCGGCGCTGAAGGCGAAGCCGCCGATGTCGACCCAGTCGGCCCCTTCGTCCACGGCCTTGGTGGCCGCCGCGACCGCCTGGTCGAGCGCGAAGGTGCGGCCCTGGTCGTGGAAGGAGTTGGGCGTCCTGTTGACGATGGCCATGATCGCGACCTGGCGCTCGAAATCGAACTCCCGCCGGCCGAGACGCCGGACGGGAGCGATGATGCCGGATGCTGGGATGTCGCCGCTCACGTGGTGATCCTCTCCGTCCCTTCGAGCCTACCCGGCGGCCGTGCCGGTCAGCCGCGCGCGGGACGGGTTCGCGATCAGGCGGTGAAGCAGCCGGAGCGCCCGTCCCCGGGGGCGGCGACCCTGATCCGCCGCATGCCCCTGCGTACGGGGAGTCCGGCGGCGGGCGGTAACCGCATGGTGAGCAGCACGCTGGTGCCCTCAGGCCCGGTGCGCAGGTCGGCCGTGTCGCACAGGCGGCGCATCAGGTACAGGCCGCGTCCGGTGCTCGCGTTGCCGGACGCCTGTTTGTCGCCGTCCACGTACGGCTCGGGGATGCCCGCGCCCCCATCGCTGATCTCGGCCCTGATCGCGCCGTCGGCCGTCCACAGCCGCAGGTGACCGATGCCGCCCGCGTGCTCCACGGCGTTGACCACGCTCTCGTGGACGGCGAGCACGAAGTCGTCGAGCCGGACGCCGTGCAGCCCGCAGCCGATGGCGTGTTCGGCGACTTCGCGGCGCAGCCTGCTGATGTCCTCGGAGGTGAAGGTCTGGCTGAACGACATGCGCATGCGCTCCTCCGTGCCAATTCCGACACAGGCCGCGCTTCAGGACCTCCTGTGTTCGTTCATTTCCCAGACCGCCGGAATTTACACAAAGTCAGAGACTCAGGGGCGTTTGCCCATGCCGGACGCCATCTCGCGCACCCGTCCCGCCGGTCCACTGTCGGGGGCCAGCGGCCCGGTGTCCATGCCCGCGCCCTCGCGCAGCCCTTCGAAGAGCTCCTGCATCGCCTCGTACGACGAGTACCGCGGCGTCCAGCCGAGCACGTCGCGCGCCCGGTCGGTCTTCATCAGCGGGATGCGCAGCGCGAGCTCGAGCAGGCCCGGCGAGGCCGGGAAGAGCCGCAGGGTCCAGCCCGCGGTCACCGCCGCCATGGCCAGCCGCGGCGACACCTTCAGCGTGCGGGTGCCCAGCATGTCGGCCAGGTCGTGCGGGTCGAGCACGGGCTCGGCGGCGATGTTGAACGCCCCGCGCACGGGTTGGGTCACGGCCAGCCGGTACGCCTGCGCCGCGTCCTCGGCGTGCAGCACCTGCAGCCGCAAGCCGGGGATGTCCGGCACGAACGGCACCCGCCCCGCCCTGATCAGCCGCCTGGGCACCAGAGGTCCGGCGAACAGCCGGCGCTGCTCGGTGGCCGCCGCCCGCTGGAAGATGAAGCCGGGCCGCATGCGGACCACGCGGATGCCCGGGTGATCGTGCTCGAAGACGTCGAGCACCCGCTCCACGTACGCCTTCTCCCGCCCGTACGCCGCCCCCGGCCAGCCGTGCGTGGGCCAGCTCTCGTCCACGGGACGGTCCTTGGGCCCCGGCGAGTACGCGCCCACCGACGAGGCGTGCACCAGCGCCCGCACCCCGGCCTCCGCGGCGGCGCGGAAGACGCGCATGCTGCCCAGCACGTTCGCCCGCCAGGTGACGGCGGGGTCCCTGGTCGGCTGGAACAGCCAGGCCAGGTGCACCACCGCGTCGGCGCCGTCGAAGATCCTGGTCAGGTCGGCGGTGGCCACGTCCGCCTGACGCCACTCGGTGCGTTCGGCCTGCCAGCCGGGCATCCGGCGGGCGACCCCGACGATGGAGGTGACGTCGTCGTCCGTGCTCAGGGCACGCACCACGCTGGTGCCCACATTTCCCGTGGCTCCCACCACTACGACTCTCATGGCAGCACCGCTGCCCTGGTCGTGGGCGGCGAAACCCGAGCTCAGGGCTCCAACAGGATCTTCACCGCGCCGTTCGCCTTCTTCTGGAACATCGCGTACGCCTGCGGCGCCTGGTCGAGCGAGAGCCGGTGGGTGGCGAGGTCCATCACGCCCAGCGGGTCGCCGTCGCCGGTGAGCAGCGGCATCAGCGGGCTGATCCAGCGCTTGACGTGCGCCTGCCCCATGCGCAGCGTGATCCCCTTGTCGAACATGCGCAGCATCGGCAGCGGGTCGGTCATCCCACCGTAGACGCCGATGATCGAGATGACGCCGCCGCGCCTGACGGTGTCGATGGCCTGGTGGAGCGCGTGCAGCCGGTCGATGCCCGCGTTGGCCATGAGCGGCGCGGCCACCGCGTCGGGCAGCAGCCCCGTGAGTGTCTGGGCGAGCTTGGCGCCGGGCGAGCCGTGCGCCTCCATGCCGACCGCGTCGATGACGGAGTCGGTGCCGCGCCCCGACGTGCGCTCCCTGACCTCGCCCGGCACGTCGGCGACCTCGCTCGCGTCGATGACCTCGATGCCGTGGCGGCGGGCCATCTCCAGGCGCGCGATGACGCCGTCCACACCGATCACGCGGTGGCCGAGGTGGCGGGCGATGCGGGCGCACATCTGGCCGATCGGGCCGAGGCCGTACACGGTGACGCTGCCGCCCTCGGGGATGTCGGCCCACGCGACGGCCTGCCAGGCGGTGGGCAGCACGTCCGACAGGTAGACGAAGCGCTCGTCCGGCGGCCCCTCCGGGACCTTGATGGGGCCGAACTGGGCCTCGGGCACCCGCAGGTACTCGGCCTGCCCGCCGGGCACCTGGCCGTACAGCCTGGTGTAGCCGTACAGCGCGGCGCCCATGCCCTGGTCGCGCACCTGAGTGGTCTCGCACTGCGCGTACAGCTCGAGGCCGCACATGTGGCAGTGGCCGCAGGAGATGTTGAACGGGATGACGACGCGGTCGCCGGGCTTGAGCGTGGTGATGGCGGAGCCGACCTCCTCGACCACGCCCATGGGCTCGTGCCCGAGGATGTCGCCCTCGGCCATGAAGGGGCCGAGCACCTCGTACAGGTGCAGGTCAGAGCCGCAGATCCCGGTGCTGGTGACCCTGATGATCGCGTCGTTGGGCTCCTTGATGGCCGGGTCGGGCACCTCCTCGACCCGTACGTCGCGCTTGCCGTGCCAGGTGACTGCCTTCATGCTCGTCTCCTCGAAGCCGGAGCAACAAAGGCCGCATACCCCCACATAGAACGCCAAACAGCGTCGCGCGCCGGGCGGCCGCCCTAGACTGCGCGCATGGACAACCCCCTGGAGCCCCGCGCCGACGACACCGTCCTCGAGCCGCGCGTCCTGCACCGCCCGGCGCAGGAGAGCGTGCGGCCCACCCCGCTGGACTCCGACGAGGAGGCGCGCTTCTACGCCACCATGGCGCAGTGGCTCGCCCAGGAGCTCGCACAGAAGGGCTTCGTACGCCTGGCCGCCGCCGACACCCCGGAACGGCAGCGCCAGTTCCAGGAGGTGGCGCACCGCGCGAGCGAACTGATCCGGCGGCCGATCACCACGACGTCGAGCAGCCACGGCATGACCTTCGAGCTGGCCGGCCACGAGCCCCTGCCCGGCGCCCGCTGAACGCGCCGCATCAGACCCTGCCCGGCGCCCCCAGAACCCGCCGTATCAGATCCTGCCGAGGGCGTGCAGGGCGTCGCCGGCGGCGCGTGCGATGCCCTCGCCGGTCAGCCCGGCCTCGGCCAGCAGCTCCGAGCGCCCGCCCTGGCCGATGAACGCGCACGGCAGCCCGAGGTTGAGCACACCCTGGCCGGGCCCGCACACCTGGCGCACCAGCGCGCCGACCCCCGAGGCGGCGACGCCGTCCTCGACGGTCACCACCAGCCGGCTGCCGCCGACCGCCTTGCGCAGGTCATCGGAGACCGGAATGACCCACCGCGGATCGACCACGCTCGCCCCGATGCCGGACTCCGCGAGCAGGGCCGCCGCGCTCAGGCACGGCCCGGCCATCGGGCCCACCGCCACCAGCATCACGTCCTGCCCTCCGGAGACCAGCACGTCCACCTCGCCGACGCTGCCGACCGGCGGGATCTC
The DNA here is from genome assembly GCF_040678535.1 of Nonomuraea sp. NPDC052634. Classification (NCBI taxonomy): domain Bacteria; kingdom Bacillati; phylum Actinomycetota; class Actinomycetes; order Streptosporangiales; family Streptosporangiaceae; genus Nonomuraea; species Nonomuraea sp. NPDC052634. The sequence continues at coordinate 236,588 of NZ_JBFATY010000005.1, forward strand.
CGCGCCGACCGGCGCCTTGGGGAAGCGCAGCGCGGTGGGCCCCTCGCAGGCGACCGCCTCCTCCAGCAGCTCGCCCAGGCGTACGGTGTCGCGCGGCGCGGCCACCCGCAGCCCCGGCACGATCGCCAGCGTCGCGAGGTCCCACATGCCGTGGTGGCCCGGCCCGTCGGGGCCGGTGATCCCGGCCCTGTCGAGCACGATCGTGACCGGCAGCCGGTGCAGCGCGATGTCCATCAGCACCTGATCGACCGCCCGGCCGAGGAACGCCGCGCAGATCGCGACCACCGGGTGCAGCCCGCTCATCGCCATGCCGGCCGCCGAGGCCATGGCGTGCTGCTCGGCCACGCCGACGTCGAACATGCGGCCGGGAAAGCGCCGCCCGAACGCCGCGAGCCCCGTGGGGCCCGGCATGGCCGCGGTGACCGCGACCAGGTCGCGGCGGCGCTCGCCCAGCGCGCACAGGTGGTCGGAGAAGGCGTGCGTCCACGTGCCGCGCACCGGTGACAGCGGCCGTCCCGTGGCCGGGTCGGAGGCGGGGATGGAGTGCAGGTGCTCGTCAAGGTCCTGCACGGCGGGGCCGTAGCCGCGCCCCTTGCGGGTGACGCAGTGGACGACGACGGGCGCGCGCAGCTCGCGGGCCGTGCGCAGCGCCTGCTCCAGGGCGGCGATGTCGTGGCCGTCGACCGGGCCGAGATAGCGCAGGCCGAGGCTCTCGAACACGGAGACGCCGGGCTCGGCCCGCAGCCGGGAGAGATGCTCGGCGCAGCCGCCCACGGTGGGCGCGTAGGAGCGGCCGTTGTCGTTGAGCACGACGACGACCGGCAGGCTCCGGTCGGCGCCGAGGTTGTTGAGCGCCTCCCAGGCCACGCCGCCGGTGAGCGCGCCGTCGCCGACCACCGCGACCACCGGCCTGCCGCCGTCGCCGGCCAGCCTGCGCGCCTTGGCCATGCCGTCGGCGTAGGCGAGCGCGGTGGAGGAATGGGAGCCGTCGACGTGGTCGTGCGGCGACTCGGCCCTGCTCGGGTAGCCGCTCAGCCCGCCGCGCACGCGCAGCTCGTCGAAGGCGTCGCGGCGGCCGGTGAGGATCTTGTGGACGTACGCCTGATGGCCGGTGTCGAAGATGATCGCATCGTCCGGCGAGTCGAACACCCGGTGCAGCGCGATCGTCAGCTCGACGACGCCGAGATTGGAGCCCAGATGGCCGCCCCGCGCGCTCACCTTCTCGATGAGGAAGTCACGGATCTCGCGGGCCAGCGACGGCAACCGCCAGGAGGGCAGGGCCCGCAGGTCGTCGGGGGTGGACACGTGGGGCAGCACCGTCTTCATGACATCCCCTGGCCGCGTGACTGCTGTGGCAAAAGAAAACCCGAGCCACAAAAGATACTTTACACAATCCGTATCGGATGAGTAACTAGGTGTAGTGACGGACGACAGAAGGGCCGCGCGTATGCCGGTGAGCTTCCCGCAGCACTCCCTTGGTTCCCGCATCGACAAGCGACTCGGCGAGTTCCTCGATGCCTGGGGCAACCCGGTCTCCGACCCCGGCGTCGAGGCGGCGTACGGACTGCTGGCGGACTTCATCCTCGGCGGCGGCAAACGCGTGCGGCCGCAGCTGTGCTACTGGGGCTGGCGCGGCGCGGGCGGCGACGACTGCGAAGAGATCATCACCGCGGCCGCCGCGCTTGAGCTGTGCCACGCGGGCCTGCTGATCCACGACGACATCATGGACGGCAGCGACCTGCGCCGCGGGCAGGCCACCGTGCACCGCAGCCTGTCGGCCCTGCACAAGGGACCGGGCGCGGAGGCGTTCGGCAGGGCCGGCGGCATCCTGCTCGGCACGCTGAGCCTGGCCTGGTCCGACGCGCTGCTGTCGTCGTGCGGCGTCGAGGCGGACCGGCTGCGCGCCGCGCACCACCTGTTCGACGCCATGCGCACCGAGGTCATCAGCGGCCAGTACCTCGACGTGCTGGCCCAGCTCCGCGCGGGTGCGACCGAGGCGCAGGCGCTGACCGTGATCCGCTACAAGAGCGCGAAATACACCGTCGAGCGGCCGCTGCAGATCGGCGGCGCGCTGGCCGGCGCCCCGCCCGACCTGCTCGACGCCTACTCCAGGTTCGGGGTGCCGCTCGGCGAGGCGTTCCAGCTCCGCGACGACGTGCTCGGCACGTTCGGCTCGGCCGAGGAGACCGGCAAGTCGGCGCTCGACGACCTGCGCGAGGGCAAGCAGACCGTGATGTACGCCCACGCCGTGCAGCACGCCTCCCCCGCCCAGCTCGCCCACCTGCGGACCTGGCACGGCAACCCCGAGCTGACCGAGGAGCGCGCCGAGGAGGTGCGCCGCATCCTCATCGACACCGGCGCGCTGGCCAGGGTCGAGAACATGATCGAAGACCGCGTCCGCCAGGCCGTGGCGGCGCTGGACGAGGCGCAGATCAAGCCCGAGGCGGCCGGCGTGCTCGCCGAGATGGCCGACCAGCTCGCACATCGCAGCAAGTGAGGGGATCCCCACATGGGACGGGTGCTGCTCGCGGCCCCGCGCGGCTACTGCGCGGGCGTCGAACGCGCGATCGTCACCGTCGAGGAGGCGCTGCGGCGCTTCGGACCGCCGGTCTACGTGCGCAAGCAGATCGTGCACAACACGTTCGTGGTGGACGACCTGACCAGGCGGGGCGCGGTGTTCGTCGAGGAGCTGGACGAGGTGCCCGAGGGCGCGCTCGTCGTGTTCTCCGCGCACGGCGTCGCCCCGGCGGTGAAGGAGGCGGCGGGCCTGCGCGGCCTGCGCACCATCGACGCCACCTGCCCGCTCGTCACCAAGGTGCACAAGGAGGCGGCCAGGATGGCCGAGGCCGGGCACCAGATCGTGCTCATCGGGCACGCCGAGCACGAAGAGGTCGAGGGCACGGTGGGCGAGGCCCCGGGGCGCATCCACGTCATGGACCCGGCCAGGCCGGACGAGCTGGCGCTCGACGGCTCGGAGCCGGTGAGCTGGGTCTCGCAGACCACGCTGGCCGTGGACGAGACGATGCGGGCGGTCGCCGGGCTGCGCGACCGCTTCCCCGGCCTGGTCGATCCGCCCAGCGACGACATCTGCTACGCCAGCCAGAACCGCCAGGAGGCGGTCGCCAGGATCGCGCCCGAGTGCGAGCTGGTCGTCGTGGTCGGCTCGGCCAACTCCTCCAACTCGCGGCGGCTCGTCGAGGTGGCGCTGAACGCCGGCGCGGACGCGGCCCACCTGATCGACCGGGCCGCCGACGCCGACGAGCGCTGGCTCGACGGCGTGCGCACGGTCGGCGTCAGCTCCGGCGCGTCCGTGCCCGAGCCGCTGGTCGGCGAATTACTCGACTGGCTCTCGGCCCGCGGGTTCGCCGACGTCCAGCCGGTGACCCTGGCCGAGGAGACGCTCACGTTCTCCCTTCCGCTCGAACTCCGTTCATCCCGCAACCCCGGCTAGTCCGCACATAGAGATTGGTGGTGCACGATGACAGAAACGACCCACTCGACCGCGCCCAACGCCAACGGCAACGGGGGCATCAACGGCAACGGGCAGCTCAGCCTCAGTACCGACGCCGCCAGACAGCTCGCGACGACGACCAAGACGCCGCCGCAGATGCAGGAGATCACCACGCGCTGGCTGCTGCGGCTGCTGCCGTGGGTCCAGTGCTCCGGCGGCGTGTTCCGGGTGAACCGGCGACTGACGTACACACTGGGTGATGGCCGGATCACCTTCAGCACCACCGGCGCCGACGTGCGGGTGATCCCGGCCGAGCTGACGGAGCTGCCGATGTTGCGCGGCTTCGACGACATGGAGGTGCTTGAGGCGCTTGCCGACCGCTTCACCCAGCACGAGATCGCACCCGACGAGGAGATCGTCGCCGAGGGCGGCGAGGTGGACCGGCTGGTGCTCATCGCGCACGGGCGGGTGGCGAAGATCGGGCGGGGCGCGTACGGCGACGAGCAGAGCCTCGGCGTGCTGGCCGACGGCGACTACCTCGGCGAGCAGACGCTCGTCCAGGGCGGCAGGTACGAGTTCAGCGCCCGCGCCAAGACCACGACCACCGTCCTGACGCTCTCCAGGCAGGACTACGAGCAGATCGCCGAGCGCTCACCCGCCCTGCGCGAGCACGTCGAGACCTGGCGCACCAGCGGCTCGCGCGCCCAGAACGACTACGGCGAGGCCGCGATCAACCTGTCGGCGGGCCACGTCGGCGAGGCCGAGCTGCCCGGCACGTTCGTGGACTACGAGACGAGCCCCCGCGAGTACGAGCTGAGCGTCGCCCAGACCGTCCTGCGCGTGCACAGCCGCGTCTCCGACCTCTACAACCAGCCGATGAGCCAGCTCGATCAGCAGCTCCGCCTCACCATCGAGGCCCTGCGCGAGCGTCAGGAGGACGAGCTGATCAACAACCGCGACTTCGGCCTGCTCCACAACGCCGACTTCAGCCAGCGCATCCGCACGCGCTCCGGCCCTCCCACCCCTGACGACCTCGACGACCTGCTGTCCACGGTGTGGAAGGAGCCCTCGTTCTTCCTCGCGCACCCGCAGGCCATCGCCGCGTTCGGCCGCGAGTGCAGCAAGCGCGGCGTCTACCCGCAGTCGACCGAGGTGAACGGCCACCGCGTGCCGGCCTGGCGGGGTGTCCCGATCTTCCCGTGCAACAAGATCCCGATCAGCAACGCGCGGACCACGTCGTTCCTGCTGATGCGCACCGGCCAGGAGAACCAGGGCGTCGTCGGCCTGCACCAGACCGGCATCCCCGACGAGTACCAGCCCAGCCTGTCGGTGCGGTTCATGGGGATCAACGAGAAGGCCGTCATCTCCTACCTGGTCAGCGTCTACTACTCGGCCGCCGTCCTGGTGCCCGACGCGCTGGGCGTGCTGGAGGACGTCGAGCTCGGCCGCATCGGTTAGAACGTTCCACGGCCCCGTCCGCCACCCCTGGCGGGCGGGGCCGCTTGCCGCCCTGCCCCGTGATGACGCGAAGGAGTCGACCATGACGCAGCCGTTCGAACTGCCGGACTTCTACCTGCCATATCCCGCCCGGCTCAACCGGCATCTGGACGAGGCGCGCGTGCACTCCAAACAGTGGGCGCGCGACATGGGCATGCTCGAAGGCTCGGGCGTCTGGGAGGAGGCGGACCTCGACGCCCACGACTATCCGTTGATGTGCGCCTACACCCACCCCGACTGCGACGCGGCCGAGCTCGGCCTGATCACCGACTGGTACGTGTGGGTGTTCTTCTTCGACGACCACTTCCTGGAGTTCTTCAAGCGCACCGGCGACCTGGCGGGCGGCAAGGAGTACCTGGCGCGGCTGGCCGCCTTCATGCCGATGGGGGCGGACCTGAGCGTGCCCGAGCCGCAGAACCCGGTGGAGGCGGGCCTGGCCGACCTGTGGCCGCGTACGGTGCCGAGCATGTCGCTCGACTGGCGGGCCCGCTTCGCCGGGAGCACCCGCAACCTGCTCAACGAGTCGCTGTGGGAGCTGGCCAACATCAACCGCGGCCGGGTCGCCAACCCCGTCGAGTACATCGAGATGCGGCGCAAGGTCGGCGGCGCCCCCTGGTCGGCCGGGCTCGTGGAGCACGCGGTCGGCGCGGAGGTGCCGGCTCAGATCGCGGAGAGCCGGCCGCTGCGGGTGCTCAAGGACGCCTTCTCCGACGCCGTGCACCTGCGCAACGACCTGTTCTCCTACCAGCGCGAGGTCGCCGAGGAGGGCGAGCTGAGCAACGGGGTGCTGGTGCTGGAGAGGTTCCTCGGCTGCTCCACGCAGGAGGCCGCGAACGCGGTCAACGACCTGCTGACCTCGCGGCTGCAGCAGTTCGAGCACACCGCGGTCTTCGAGCTGGGCCCGCTGTTCGTGGAGCACGGCATCGACCCGCTCAGCGCCGCCGGGGTGGCGGCGTACGTGAAGGGGCTGCAGGACTGGCAGGCCGGCGGGCACGAGTGGCACATGCGCTCAAGCCGCTACATGAACGAGCGGGCCGGGGCGAGCAGGCCGCTCGGCATGTCGTCGGTGATCGATTTGCTGGGTGCCAAGCGGGTGCGCTCGTTCACGCACGTGCCGTACCAGCGGGTCGGGCCGTCGCGCATCCCCGACCTGTACGTGCCGTTCCCGCTGCGCCTGTCGCCCCACCTCGACCGGGCGCGGCGCAACCTCGTGACCTGGTGCCACGAGATGGGCATCCTGGAGCCGTCGCACGGGGTCGCCGGGCCCGCCGTCTGGGACGAGGCCAAGCTCGTCGATTACGACCTGCCGCTGTGCGCCGCCGGCATCCACCCCGACGCCACACCCGAGGAGCTGGACCTGGCCTCGGCGTGGCTGGCGTGGGGCACGTACGGCGACGACTACTTCCCCGTCGTCTTCGGCCGCACCCGCAACCTGGCCGCCGCCAAGGTCGCGGTCGCGCGGTTCGGTGCGTTCATGCCGCTCGACGGCACGCCCGCGCCGCCGCCCGCCAACGCTCTGGAGCGGTCGCTCGCCGACATCTGGGCGCGTACGGCGGGGCCGATGCCGCGGGAGGACAGGCGCAAGCTGCGGGAGGCGGTGGAGGCGATGTGCGAGAGCTGGCTGTGGGAGCTGGCCGGCGAGATCGCCCACCACATTCCCGACCCGGTCGACTACGTCGAGATGCGGCGCTCGACGTTCGGCTCGCAGCTCACGATGAGCCTGAGCCGGCTGCGGCACTCCGAGGACATCCCCGAGGAGTTCTATGCCAGCGGGCCGATGGTGGCGCTGGTCAACGCCATGATGGACGCGGGCACGCTGGTCAACGACGTGTTCTCGTACCAGAAGGAGATCGAGTTCGAAGGCGAGGTGCACAACGCGATCCTCGTCGTCCAGAACTTCTTCGACTGCGACTACCCGACCGCGCTGGGCGTCGTGGACGACCTGATGGCCTCGCGGGTGCGGCAGTTCGAGCACATCGTGGCCAACGAGCTGCCCATCGTCTGCGACGACTTCGGCCTCGGCGAGGAGGCGCGGCGCGACCTCGACGGCTTCCTCGAGGAGCTGCGCAACTGGCTGGCCGCGATACTCAACTGGCACCACAACTGCCGCCGCTACGACGAGCCCTCGCTGCTGCGGCACCATCAAGCGCCGCGGCCGCGCTTCCACGGGCCGAGCGGGCTCGGCACCTCGGCCGCGGTGATCAGGCCGCCGGGGGCCGTCAGCCCTGTCGCGTAGGTGATCAGGGTGCCTGGGGCTGTTGCGTAGGCACGTGGATCCTGGGCTGGTAGAACCAGCCCATCATCCGCAGCAGCCGGCGCTGGTAGGGCGTCACGTTGTAGAGGCGGATCCAGCGCTCCGACGGCGGCACCGTCGGCATCGCCAGCACGCGCAGCCCCGACACGTCGACGAAGGTCAGCTTTCCGGTGTCCACCACGATGTAGGTGCCCTGGCGGATGCTCTCCAGGGCGCCGGCCACCGCGCGGCTGTTGGTCGCGTCGATCTCGCCGACCAGCGCGACCGCCGGCACGGGCGGCAGGCCCGGCGGCGCGGCCGTGGTGATGGTCAGCTGCCGGTCCTGGTACAGCAGCCGTTCCTGAACGCTCACGCTCCCCCGCACCCCCCAACACGCTCTTTCTGGGGGTTGTCGCCGTACGCACCTGCGGATCCCCCCGCACGCGCTTTCCGGCGATTAATCCGAAACCTAGGCTACACGAAACATGCCGGGCATCGGATTTTTCGTCGGATAATGACCGTTTTATCGGATAAAGCTGAAGTTGACGGTCTCGCGGGGCCTGTCCGGAGTTGCGAGGTGCTGCGGAGGCGGGGACGACGGGCTTTACCGAGGATCTATGAAGTCGCTCGGAGGGTCGGCGATCTGCCCTTTATCAGTGGAAATTTCACCCTATTGCGTACGTACCCCGATGGCGTTTTGTCGGCATAGAGAGCGAGAAAAGCCACAGAGGAGACAACTGCGGGCAGGGCGGCCACATCGGCCCCTGGCGCGGCTCGGATCGGGAGCGCGGATGTGCCATGGACCAGGAACGGAGACGGCAAGAACGGCGCGGACGGCCGGTACGGCGTAGGCAGCAGGACCTGTGGACACGGCCGGACCGATGGACACGGCCGGACCGGCGAAGACGGCCTGCCTTGCGGATACGGCGGGCCTTGCGGCGACGGCCTGAACGGCGGGGACGGCCTGCGGGAACGGCGGCGCGGGCGGCGGCGGTGGGGATGGCGGTGCTGGTGTCCTGTCTCCTCGCCCCTAGCAGCGCCGCCGCTCGGGCGACGGCGGGTGGGATCGCGTTGCGGGCGGCGCTGGAGATGATCGGGACGCCGTACTCGTGGGGCGGCGGCGGGGTGAACGGCCCCGGCTACGGCATCGGGCACGGCGCCGCCACCAAGGGCTTCGACTGCTCAGGCCTGACCGAGTACGCCTACGCGCGGGCGGGCGCCCTCATCGGCACCACCACGTACGAGCAGTGGCGCGCAGGCGTCAGGATCACGCGTGACCTGCTGGAACCAGGTGACCTGGTTTTCTACGACAGCGACAAGAAGACGCCGGGACCCGAGCACGTGGCGCTGGCGGTGGACGATCAGCGCATCGTGCACGCGCCGCACACCGGCGCGTACGTGCGCATCGACCCGCTGGACCGCGCCGACCTGCTCGGCTTCGTCCGCGTGGAGGTCGGCCGCGGCGACCCCGACCGCTGACCGGCCGCGTGCCCGTGAAGCGGCCCGTCTCCTGGGGAGCCGGCCGCGTGCCCTTGAAACGGCCCGCCTCCTAAGGAGCCGGCCGCATGCCCGTGAAACGGCCCGCCTCCCGGGGAGCCGGCCGCGCACTCCCGGCAAGGCCGTGCACTCCCGCTAAGGCGGTGCACCCTATTAGTACGTGAAAAGGATTAGTACGTGAAAAGGCCGTACGCCCCCGGGCGGTCCTTGGTGGGATCGCGCCGGAGGCGTACGGATCACCGAACGTTCGGTCCACCGGCAGGGCCGGGCCGTGGCCTCGCGAGTCTCCACGGCCGGCCTCGCCGGATCGCCCAGGTCACGGGAGAGCGGTTGGCCACGCGGCCCGTCCGGTGTGGGGCCGCCGCGCCCTCCCCGCCTGCGCGCCCAGGGTCTTACCGGGCCTGCGTGTTGCCGTTGTCGATGCCGGTGTTGACGTTGCCGTCACCGACCCTCGGCTGGTTGTTGTTCAGCAGCGCGACATTGATCTCGTCGAGGAAGCTGAGGAAGCCGACCTCGAGGTCGTTGACCGAGTGGTTGAGCACGTGATTCAGGACGTCGTCGCCCAGCTGCCACTGCGTCAGCAGGGCCTGGCCCGAGTTGTTCGGGTTGGGCCCGACGCCGGCGGACGCGGCGGACGCGGAGAAGCCGAAGACCGCGGCCGCCACAGCGGCGCCGGCCAGAATACGACGGATCATGTTTGCTTTCCTCCATGAAACGGCGCGGCATTACCACGCCAGGTTTTTTTGTTCAGGGCTGTGCGGCGCCGCTGACGGTGATCGTGGTGATATGGGAGATGCGACTCGTAATGGAGGTCAAGGAACGCGTGAAACCTGTGGTGCTGATTCCCGGCCGACCAGGTGAATTCCGGTCCTCCCGCGGAAAGCGCCTATAACCAGATCGGCACCTTTTCCGGCCGATTTCCGGATGGCGTTCGCGACGGCGCCGGCCGTACCTGGACGATTCATCGATCGCCTGCCGAGCGTTTCGGCGCTCCGGGAAGCGCTCCGCGACCTTGCGAGTCCCCACGATCGTTCAGTTCTGTGACGCGCCAGGAGAAGGCGGGAAGAGCGGCCGGCCGTGCGGCCGGGTGCGGTCGCACGGCCGGCGCACCTGCCCTGCCTCCGCGACCGGTCTTACCTGGCCTGAGCCTGGCCGTTCTTGATCTTCGTGTCCTTGTTGTGGTCGCCGACCGCCGGCTGGTTGTTGTTCAGCGCGCTCACGTTCACCTCGTCGAGGACCTTGACGATGCTGAGCTCGAGGTCGTTGAGCGAGTGGTTGCCGACGTTGTTGAGGACGTCGTCCAGGATCTGGAACTGGCTGAGGATGGCCTGGCCCCCGTTGTACGGGTTGGGGCCGACGCCGGCGGACGCGGCGGTGGCGGAGAAGCCAAGAGCAGCGGCCGCGATTGCGGCACCAGCCAGAATACGACGGATCATGTTTGCTTTCCTCCATGGAACGGCCCGGAATTTCCGGCGCCATAGTCGTTCGTGCAGGGCTGTGAGGTGCCGCGAATAACAATCGCGGCAGGTGGCGGGGCCCGCAACCCGGAAAGACCTTACGGAGGTCAAGAAGACGCCTCGATTCTTTGGCATCAGGTTTCGCCGGTCACGATTCTGGAAACCGGCGCCCGCTTATCCGCGGGCGCACCCGATGGCTGGGCGGCGTCAATGCCATCGCGGGCCTGCACTTTTTACCTGTGCACCGGCGGCGGGGGCGATGGTTCGCCGCCCGCGCGCCCACCGGGCTACTGGGCGCGAGCGTCGCCGTTGTCGATCCGGGTGTTGATGTTCTTGTCGCCCACCTTCGGCTGGTTGCCGTTCAGCGCGCTCACGTTCACCTCGTCGAGGAGCTGGCCGATGGCGATCTCGAGGTTGTTCAGCGAGTGGTTGCCGACGTCGTTGAGCACGTCGTCCAGGATCTGGAACTGGCTCACGAAGCTCGCGCCCTCGTTGTGCGGGTTGGGGCCGACGCCGGCGGACGCGGCGGAGGCGGAGAAGCCGAAGGCTGCGGCCGCGACAGCGGCACCGGCCAGAATGCGACGGATCATGTTTTCTTTCCTCCATGGAACGGCGTGAATTTACCGACGCCGTGGTCGTTCGTTGCAGGGCTGCTAGGTGCCGCGAATAACCATCACGGGAACCCTCGAAAAGCGCAACTGGAAAATCTCTCGGCAAGGTCAAAGAGCCGCCTGGATTTTTTGAGCCGCTTTTCCGGCACTGCGGCGGCGGTGCACGATCGGCACTCCGCGGGATCCGCTATTGAACCGGTGCCGCCGCCGGGCCACGCCGCGTATGGGGTGGAGGATCACCGGTCTTTGGACAACGATCGACCGCCGCTTGGCGCTGGTATCCGGCAGCAGGAAAACGCTTTTGAAAGGGCCGCCGCGGACCACGTACGAGGACCGGGGGCACCTGTGATGACGTGCGGGAATCCCGCCGGGGCGGTTCGCCGCCCGGCGAAGATCCGGGCCCGATCCCGTGCGAGGATAGTGTTCATGGCAGAGATCGTCGGCGGAGGACGTCCGGTCAACGACGCCGAGCGGCGCGTGATCGCATATCTGCGAGACCACGCGCCCGCCGACTGGTTGCTGCTGCACAACATCGAGGTCCCGCGCGGCCACGACGTGTTCGAGGTCGACCTGCTCGTCCTGACCGGCCACTCGCTGGTGGTGGTCGACGTCAAGGGCACCAGGGGCCGCATCGAGGTGTCGGGCACGCGCTGGTTCCCGCCGCGCAGGGAGGCGTTCGGCTCGCCGGTGACCAAGCTGCGGGGCACCGCCAAGGCGCTCAAGGGCCTGCTGGTCTCCCGTGCCACCCAGCTTGAGCGGGTCTACGTCGACAGCCTGGTCGTGCTCACCTCACCGGACGCCGAGCTGATCGATCCCGCCGGGCGCGACGCGGTCAACGTCACCGACCTGCCCAACCTGGTGGCGACGCTGAGCGACGTCTCGCGGGTGCGGCGCGGCTGCAGCCCCGACATCCGGCCGTACATGACGGCGATCCTCGACGCGCTCAACCAGACCGTGCGCCGCAGCACCGCGCCGCCCAGGTTCGGCAACTGGGAGGTGGAGGAGCAGCTCGGCGGCGACGCCAAGGTCACCGAATACCGCGCGTTCAACGCCACGCTGCCGGGCAGCGAGACCGTGCTGCTGCGCGTCTACCAGGCCGACCCGCTGGCCGATCAGGAGTCGCGGGCGGCGGAGCGGCAGCGCATCGCGAACGCGTATCAGACGCTGGCGCGCATCCCGCCGCACCCGTGCGTGGTGCGCTCGCGCGACTTCTTCGCGATCGACGACGAGAGCCGGTTCGTGCTGGTGCTCGACGACGTGCACGGCGAGGCGCTGCACCTGGCGATGGGCAAGGCCGCCCCGATGGGCGTCATCACCGACCTGCTGCGCGGCCTGGCGCACGCCCATCTCCACGGCGTGGTGCACCGGGCGCTCACGCCCGCGGCGGTGCTGGTCACCGACGACGGCCACGCGGTGCTGACCGGCTTCGACTACGCCAAGCCGGGCCCGCGCAACTACACGGTGGCCCACGAGCTGGGCAACGTGCTCGACGCCCACTATGTGGCGCCCGAGTGCCAGGAGCGGCCCGACCTCATGACCACCTCGTCCGACGTCTACGCGGCCGGCGCCATCGCCTACCAGCTGCTCACCGGCCAGCTCCCGACCAGCGCCGACGCCCAGGGGCCGGACGTGCCCGAGGTGGTGCGCATGATGCTCGACCACTCCCCGGCCAAGCGCCCCACGGCGGCGCAGGCGCTCCAGGCGCTGCGCGACGCACCGCCGCCGCCCGGCCGGCGCCACAAGTCACGGCTCACCAGGTTCGTCCGCCGCATCGTGTCCCGACCGTAGAACACACCAGGCTCGTGGAGCACACCGGGGTCGCCGCCGCACAGCGTCCCGGCCGTAGGGCTCACAGGCTGGCGCGCAGGGCGTCGGCCTGCCTGAGGTAGTCGCGCGCCAGCCCGGTACGCCCCGCCGAGCGGTGCAGCTCGCCGAGGAGCTGCGTGCTCGACGCCTCGCCGCTGCGGTCGCCCAGCTCCTGGAAGATCCGCAGCGCGCGTTCGAGCCCGGAGGAGGCGCGGGCCAGGTCGCCGTTGGCCGCTTGCAGGCCGGCCAGGCTCTGCAGCGCGTACGCCCCGCAGTGCCGGTCGCCCAGCGACTCGAAGATCTCCAGCGCGTGCCGGTGGAACGAGATGGCCTGGTGCAGGTGACCCATCTGGACGCACACGCAGCCCTCCCTGTGGGAGTCGCCCAGCTCCTGGGCCAGCCGCATGGCCAGGCCCAGCGACTCCGACGCCTGCGCGAGGTCACCCGACTTCAGGCACACCCGGCCGATGGCCTGGCGGGCGTACGCCTCGCCGGGCTTGTCGCCGGTCGCCTCGAAGATCGCGAGGGCCTGGCGGAAGTGGCCGAGCGCCTGCGCGTGCCGGCCGCGGAACTGGCTGACCGCGCCGAGGCCGCAGATCGAGGTGGCCTCGGCCCTGCGGTCCCCCATGTCGCGGAAGATCTGGCGCGAGCGGGTGAAGGCGTCGGTGGCCTCGTCGTAGCGATCCTGGTAGAGCGCCACCTGGGCAAGGCCCCTGAGCATGGCGGCCTCGCCGTACCGGTCGCCGGCGGCGCGGGCGGCGGCCAGTGCGACGGTGTGCGTGCGCCGCCAGGTGCCGAGGTGGCAGCGCAGATCCAGGTACGGCACCATCGCGGCGGCCAGCCCCCACGCCGACTCGGCCGCCCCGTTGCCCGCCGCCGTCTCCACGGCGGCGGCCAGCGTCTCGTGCTCGGCCTCGAACCACGTCACCGGGTCGGCGGTGAGCCGGTCGAGCACGGGTCCCGGCAGCCGCCAGCGCGGCGCCCCCGCGGCGGTGAGGCTGAACACCGTGGTCGGCAGGCGGGCCATGGCGTGCTCGGCGGTCGCGGTCCACGCGGCGAGCACCCGTCCCACGGCGGCGGGGTCGCCGGGCTGCCGCCGGGCGTGCTCGGCGATCAGGTCGGGCACCCGGTAGCGCGGCTGGCCGGTGTCGTCGGTGCCGACCGGGTCCAGCAGGTTGACCTCCACCAGCAGGTCGGTGACCTCGCCCGCGCCGTGGCGGCCGAGCGCGGCGTCGATCACCCAGCCGGGCTGTGCGGCGGGGCCGAGCAGGCCCAGCGTGGCGAGCGTGCGGGCGGCCTCGTCGGGCAGGCGCGCGTACCCGCGGTCGAGGCCCTCACGCACGTCGCGCAGCTCGGCCAGCCAGTCGTCCTCCAGGCGCTGCCGCAGCACCGACAGCGACCAGCCGGGGCGGGCGGCCAGGCGGGCGCCCGCGTTCCTGACGGCGAGCGGCAGGTGGCCGCAGGCGGCCACGATGGCGAGCGCCGGCTCACGTTCCCTGGCGACCCGGTCCGTGCCCGCGACCTTCGCGAGCAACGACAGCGCCTCGCCGGGCGCGAGCGGCCCGAGCTGGACGAACGCGGCCCCGGGCAGCTCGGTGATCCGGCGCCGGCTGGTGACGATGACGGCGCTGCCGTTGCCGGGCAGCAGCGGGCGCACCTGGGCGGCGTCGCGGGCGTCGTCGAGCAGCACCAGCATGGGACGCTCGGCCAGCAGCGAGCGCAGCAGCGCCGACCGCTCGGCCACCGTCGGCGGCGGCGTGGCGACGCCGAGCGCCCTGAGCGCCTCGGCCAGCAGGTCGCCCGGCTCGCGGTCGCCGAGCTCCAGGTAGAGCTGCCCGGATGGGTAGGCCGCGCGTAACGCGTGCCCAACGTGCACGGCGAGCGCCGACTTGCCGCAGCCGGGCGGCCCCGAGACGACCGCGACGGGATGCGGCCGGCTCAGCCTCGCCACCTCATCTGCTCTGCCGGTGAAGTCGGGCAGGTCGGGCGGGAGCTGGCGGGGCACGACGGTCGCGCTCTCGTCGGCGAGTATCAGCTCGTACGCGCTGCGCAGCTCCGTCCCCGGCTCGACGCCCAGCTCGTCGACCAGCCGGCCGCGCACGGTGGCGTAGGCCCGCAGCGCCTCGGCCTTCCTGCCGCCGCGGTGCAGGGTCAGCAGCAGCCGCCCCCACAGGTCCTCCCGGTAGGGCTGCTCGGCCAGCAGACCGCGCAGCTCCGAGACCGCGCCGTCGTGGTCGCCCGCCGCGATGCGCCGCTCGATCAGCGCCTCCGCGGCACGCGCGCGCAGGTCGCGCAGCGCTTCGATGCGGCGGTCCCAGACGGGGCTGCCGGGCAGGTCGCACAGGGGCGCGCCGCGCCATAAGGCGAGCGCGGCGTCGTACTCACCCTGATCGACCAGCTCCTCGAAGGCCAGCAGGTCCAGCTCGGACGCGGTCACGTCGATGGCGTAGCCGCCGCCGTCGGAACGCAGCAGATCGCCCAGGTCGGCGCGGAGCGAGCTCGCGTACGTGCGCAGGTTGGCCTGCGCCGAGCGCGGCGGCCGCTGTGCCCAGAGCACCTCGGCGAGCAGGTCGGCGGCCACCACCTGGCCTGCGTCGAGCAGCAGCGTGGCGAGCAGCAGCCGAGGCTTCCTGCCGGAGATCCGGACGGGTTGTCCGTCGCGGCGGACCTCCAGCGGGCCGAGCACGTGGAAGGTGACCGTCATCCGCATCAGCTCCTCTACAGGGGCCTGACAGCCGTTTGTATCGGTTGTGGACGTTTTCTGTGCGGCTCGTACGGACCCTGGGTCTCAGAGATCCCACGGAAAGGATCACCCCATGAAGCTCTACGGAGCAATGGCCGCGGCCCTGGTGCTGATCGCCGGCCTCGGCGCAGCGTCCCCGGCGGCGGCCGATCCCGTACCGGAATCGGAAGAGGCCCAGATCCTCGCGACGAACTTCCAGCTCCCCTTCCCCTGTGGCCAGACGTGGACGGGCAACTCCAGCGCGAGCAGCGCGCACCGCTCGTACGAGATCGACTTCAACCGGGGCAGCACCGCGGACGCCGACAAGGGCGACACCGTGGTCGCCGCTGCCGCCGGGACGGTGGTGATCTCGTCGCACCAAGGCTCGACCAACGGCTTCGGCAACCTGGTCAAGATCGACCACGGTGGCGGCTGGGCGACGTACTACGCGCACCTGGACACCCGTACGGTCAGCGTCGGACAGTCCGTCTCCCAGGGCCAGAAGATCGGCACAGTCGGCAACACCAGCAAGCCGGGCAACAACATCTCGCCGCACCTCCACTACGAGGTACGGCTGGGCGACAACTATCCGTCCAACATCCAGCGGGCCGTTTTCAACGGGGTCACGTTCGGGTACCCCCAGCAGACCCTGACCTCGCAGAACGGCTGTAGCGGCGGATCGACGAACCCGTACAAGCCCGAGCAGGTGTGCGGCTCCGGCTTCAAGGTCATCGACTCGGCCAAGCTGGGCACCGACGGCACGGTCTACCTGCTCTACAACTCCAGCAACGCCAACAACTGCGTGGTGACGCTGAAGGCGAAGAACATCGGTAAGGCCACCGCCGTCAGCGCCTATCTCGAGGTGCAGGGCAAGTCCCGCAAGACCGACTCGGGCAACTTCAGCTACTACGCGGGCCCGGTCAAGGCGGCCGCTCCCAGCACATGCGTCAAGTGGGGCGGCAAGGCGGGCTCGTCCACGTACGACAGCCCGTGGGAGCACTGCAGCTGACCTGACCCGACCCCTCATCTGACCAGGCCGGGCGGCGCGAGGGCCGCCCGGCCTACGCGTGCGTGACGGTGTCGAGTATGTCGATCACGTAGAGCCTGGGCCGCTCGCCCGGCGACGGCACCGCGATCCTGCTGCCGACCCGCCGCCCGGCCAGCGCGCCGACCCAGGAGGCCGGCACCGCGCCCGGCTCCAGCGTGAACGCGCTCGGCCCGCCCCGCCGATAGGAGGAGTCCACGACCCGGCGGGACGGCCAGGACGCGGCCACGTACTGGACGACCACCTTCGAGCCCGCGGCGACCTCGCCGCCCGAGCCGTCGATGAGCACGCGGGGCGGGTCGGCGGGGGCGAGGTCGGCGGGCACGACCGGCAGCGTCCGCCCGACCAGGCGCGCGTCCGGCGGGTAGCCGCCGATGATGTCGAACACGAGCACCAGCGTGTCGTCGGGGTCGAGGCCGGCCGACGGCACGTTCGGGCCGAGCGCCTGACCGGCCGGGCTGATCAGCATGACCCGGCTGCCCGCCGGATGCCCGATGAGCGAGCGCCGCCAGGTCTCCGGCACCTTGCGGCCGTCGAAGACGACCGTCGTGGGCTGGTCGCCGTCGTAGGTGCTCATGTACGGCCGGTTGCCCGACCAGCGCCGGATGTCCACGTCGGCGAGCACCACGTCGCCCGGCATCGTCCGGCGCCCGCTGCCCGTGGACAGCACCGTGATACGCGGCGTCCGCCCCGGCTTGCCCTTCGGGAGGGTGACGACCGGCTTGCTGCCGAAACGTCCCGTGACGACGGGTTGCGTGCCCTCCTCCGCCAGGCCGCACGAGGTGGCGAGCAGGAGCAGGGCAGGCCAGAACAGACGCAACGTTCTCTCCTCCAGGGCTCTCCTCCGGGGCCCGAGTCCGAAGGAGTTACTTGCCGCAAGCGGTGCAAGGAAAGCTTCGCGCCGCGCCATCTCACGACAAACTTGGAGGGTGTCCAAGCCCAACCTGGCCCGCAGGGTCGCCCAAGCCGCCGAGATCGCGTTGACCACCCGCAAGTACGTGACGTTCATCGACGTGGTGACGGGCCTGCGCTGGCTGCACACCAGGCACGTGGACGTCTGGCGGCAGGGCCGCGCCGGCACGCTGGCGGAGCTGGCCGCGGTGGACGAGGACCGGCTGCTCGTCACGGCGGGGCTGCTGCGCGAGTGGGCGCTGGCCAAGGGGCTGCGGCCGGTGGAGACCCCGTACGTGGCGGGCACCCGCGACCGCCGCGAGCTGCGCTTCGTCAAGGGTCCCGACCAGGCGCCGTTCCGGGTGCACTGGCTGTCGCCCGACCTGAGCGAGGCCCGGGTGCGGCGGCTCACCGAGGCGCAGAGCAAGGCGCCCGACCTCATGGTGGTGGCCCCGCTTGAGCCGTTCACCTGCGCGTCCTGCGGCGACACCGGCCCCTATCTGATCATGGAGGACGACGAGCCCCACTGCCTGACCTGCGCGGACCTCGACCACCTGGTGTTCCTGCCGTCCGGTAACGCGGCGCTCAGCCGCCGGGCCAAGCAGGAGAGCGGCCTGTCAGCGGTCGTCGTGCAGTACAACCGGCGGCGCAAGGTCTACCAGCGCAAGGGCCTGCTGGTCGAGGAGGCCGCGCTGGCCGCCGCCGAGGAGCGCTGCCTGGCCGACGAGGAGGTACGCCTGCGCCGCCGCGAGCGCGACCGCGTCCGCAGGGCCGAGCAGGACGTCGAGTTCCAGGCGAAGATGGCGGCCGAGATCGCCAGGCTCTTCCCCGGCTGCCCCGAGCCGCGCGCCCGCGAGATCGCCGAGCACGCGGGCCAGCGTGGCAGCGGCCGGGTGGGCAGGTCG
The DNA here is from genome assembly GCF_040678535.1 of Nonomuraea sp. NPDC052634. Taxonomy (NCBI): domain Bacteria; kingdom Bacillati; phylum Actinomycetota; class Actinomycetes; order Streptosporangiales; family Streptosporangiaceae; genus Nonomuraea; species Nonomuraea sp. NPDC052634. Next base: position 254,703 of record NZ_JBFATY010000005.1, read on the forward strand.
GCCGCCGCGAAGGCGCTCGACGAGAACGCGATCACGCTCGCGGTGATCGCCTCCATCCGGCATCTCGACACCGACTACGACCGGCTGCTGATGGCGGGCGTGCCGAGGATGGAGGCCCGCGACCGGGTCAGAGACGTTATCGAACGCAAGCTCGAAGAATTCCGCCGGCCGGGTTAGGGTGAGGCATGAGCGACTGGCATGACGTGCGGGAAGAGCTGCTGGCGTTCGCGCTCGGCCTGCCCGAGGCCCACGAAGACCACCCCTGGGGCGAGACCGTCGTCAAGGTCGGCAAGAAGGTCTTCGTCTTCCTCGGCCTCGACGAGCCCACCGGCAAGTGGCAGCCGGCGTTCACCGTCAAGCTGCTCTCCGAGGCCCACGGCCACGCGCTGACCGTCCCCGGCGCGAAGCCCAGCGGCTACGGGCTGGGCAAGGCAGGCTGGGTGACGGTGCCGTTCATGGCGGAGCTGCCCGAGACCGAGGTGCTGCTCGACTGGGTGGAGGAGAGCTACCGCGCGGTCGCGCCCAAGCGCGCGATCAAGGCTCTCGACGCGCTCTGACCCGTCGCCCCGCCCGCCCTTCACATCCCTTGGGCGCGCCGCGCAGGCGTGCCGTCGCGTGGCCCGGCGACGATGTCCGGGCGACGGCCGCGCGGGCGGCGAGGCGTCAGGTGACGGCGAGGCGGACGGCGTACTTCTCGTCCCGCCACAGCTCCTTGTCCAGCACCTCCAGCAGGGTCGCGGCGGCGTCGTAGACGTCGGTGTAGCCGAGGTAGAGCGGCGCGAAGCCGAACCTGAGCGTGTCGGGCGCGCGGAAGTCGCCGTGCACGCCGCGGTCGATCAGCGCCCGCATGATCGGGTAGCCGTCGGGGTGGCGCAGGCTGATCTGGCTGCCCCGCGCCTCCGGGTCGGCGGGCGAGGCCAGCTCCAGCCGGTCGCCGACCAGGTCGACGAAGAGCGAGGTGAGGGCCTTGCTCTTGGCCCTGACCTGCGCCATCGGCACGCGTTCCCACACGTCGAGCGCCGCGTCCAGGGCCGCGAGCGACAGCACGTGCGGGGTGCTGATCACGAACCTGCGCATGCCGTCGGCGGGCCGGAAGTCGGTCTCGAACGCGAACGGCGCGGCGTGCCCGTGCCAGCCGGACAGCACGTTCTCGGCCGTGCCGTGGTGGCGCGGGTTGACGTAGAGGAAGGCGGGCGCGCCCGGCCCCGCGCTCAGATACTTGTACGTGCATCCGACCGCGAAGTCCACGTCCGAGACGTCCACCTCCATGGCGCCCACGCTGTGGCACAGGTCCCACACGATGAGGGCACCGGCGGCGTGCGCGGCGGCGGTCACCTCGGCCATGTCCCTGCGGGCTCCGGTCCGGTAGTCCACCTCCGAGAGCAGCACCACGGCGGCGTCGGCGAAGCTTCCCTCGGCGAGGTCGCGAATCTCATAGCCGCCGACCAGCCCGGCCAGGCCCTGCACCATGTAGTGGTCGGTGGGGAAGTTCTGGGCGTCGGAGACGATCACCCGGCGGTCGGGCCGCAGCCGCAGCGCCGCCGCCACCGCCTGGAAGATCGCGATCGAGGTGGTGTTGCCCACCACGACCTGGCCCGGTCCCGCGCCGATGAGCGGGGCCAGGCGGTCGCCGAGGGTGAGCGGCAGGTCGTACCATCCGGCGTGGTTCCAGCCGCCGACGAGCTGGCCGCCCCATTCGTCCTCGACCGCGCGCCGCATGCGCTCCGCCGTACGCTTCGGCAGCGCGCCGAGCGAGTTGCCGACGAGGTAGATCACGCCTTCTGGAAGGACGAACTCGTCCTTGAACGCCCGCAGCGGGTCCTGGGCGTCGAGGGCGAGGCACTGGTCGCGATCCACGGGATTCGCTCCTGTTCATGGCGGAATGGTGGCTGTAACGCTGTTCACCCCATTGTGGTACTCCCTGGCGTACCAGTTCTGCACCGGCTCGTGCCGCTCGTCCAGACGGAACGGGCCGCGCGGACCCGCCAGTTCGCCCAGCTCCCCCAGCCGCCGCGTCAGATCGCCGCCCCTGGACAGGGCGGCGTCGATGACCCGCATCGCGTCCCAGCCCTGCAGCGCGACCGCCGACGGGTCGCGGCCGGTCCTGGCCCGCCAGCGGGCGACGAAGGCGGCGTTGTCCGGGTTGTCCAGCGCGGGCGCGTACATGCCGACGCTCGTGATGCCCTCGGCATCGGGACCGATCGCGCGCAGCACGTCCTCGTCGGTCAGGTTCATGGAGGCCAGCAGCGGCACCTTGGCGTCGTAGCCGAGCCGCTTGTACGCCCGGGCGAACGCCACCGCCTCCCCACCCGCGTAGCAGGCGAACAGCAGCTCGGCCTCGTCAGGGACGCGGGCGAGGTACCGCTCGAATTCGGTGACGGTGCCCGGCGGCGTCATGACGCGGGCGATCGGCTCGGCCCCGTAGCCCTCGACGAAGCCACGCAGCGTCTCCTCGCCCGCCGAGTAGCCGGAGGCCATGAGCGCAACGGGCCGCCGGCCGTATCGCTCGGCGGCGTACCGGCCGGCCGCGCGGCCGTGCTCGCGGTTGGTGTACGAGACGCGGAAGACGTGCGGCCCGCCCAGCTCGTCCGCACCGGCGTTGGCGACCACGACGGGCACCGCACCCGCTCCGTCGGCCCCCTCTCCCCCGCCCGGCCCCAGGACGGCCCTTCCGCGTGCTCCCCTGCCCGCCTCATCGGCCACCGCCACCGCGACAGGCGAAGAGATGAGCCCGGTGAGCACGTCGGCGCCCTCGCCGATCAGCCGCCTGGCCTCCTTCCTCGCCCTCTCGGGGCTGCCCGCGTCGTCGGCCACGATCAGCCGGGCGGGCCTGCCGCCCAGCCGTCCGCCGTGATCGTCGAGGTAGAGCCGCATGGCGGTCTCCATCTCGTCGCCGAGCGCGGCGTACACGCCGGTCTGCGTGATGATCGCCCCGACCTCGACCGGCGCAGCGTCGCCGGCCTGCGGCACCGCGCCGCCGCAGCCGGCCGCCATGAGCACCGCCAGCCCGGCCGCCGGCAGCCCCAGCATGGGCAGGCGCATGGGGAGACTCCCTTCAGCCCGGCGACGGTAAGGCCCGCTCCTGCGGGTGGTAGGCGACCGCCTGCATCTCAAAGTCGCCGGCCCGCTTGACGTGCGGGTGCCGGCCTGCGGGCGTGGCCTTGCCGGGCACCCGGAAGGCCCTGGGCGGGGGTCTCACGCGCCGAACACCGCCCGTACCGAGCCGAGGCCCTCGATGCGGGCGTCGAACACGTCGCCGGGCTCGACAGGGACGATCGGGCCGAGCGCGCCGGTCAGCACCACGTCTCCGGCCCGCAGCGCGTAGTCCGTGCGGCCGAGCCGGGTGGCGAGCCAGACGGCGGCGTTGAACGGGTGACCGAGGCAGGCTTCGCCCGAGCCGGTCGAGACCTCCGCGCCGTTACGGGTCATCGTCATCCCCGCCGCCCGCAGGTCGAGCCCGGTCAGCGGCACCGGCGTACTGCCGAGCACGAACGCCCCCGCCGACGCGTTGTCGGCGACGGTGTCGGCCAGCGTGATGTCCCAGTCGGCGATCCGCGAGTCGGCGATCTCGATCGCGGGCAGCGCGAAGTCCACCGCCCTGATCACGTCGGCCACCGTGAAAGGACCGCCGGTGAGGTCGTCGCCGAGTACCAGCGCCACCTCGGCCTCGGCGCGCGGCTGCAGGAACCGCTCGTACGGGACCGGCAGGCCGTCGCAGTAGGACATGTCGGCGAACAGCATGCCGTAGTCGGGCTGGTCGATGCCGAAGCGCTGCTGGAGCTGCGCGTTCGTGACGCCGACCTTCCTGCCGACCAGCCGCCGCCCTTCGCCGAGCGCCCGCCTGGTGTGGATCTCCTGTACGGCGTACCCGTCGGCCGCCGTGCTGACCAGGTCCCTGATCGGTTCGCAGGGCTTGCCCGTACGCGCCGCCTCGGCCAGCCGGTCGGCGGCCTGGGCGTGCACGTCCACTGCCTGGGACCATTCGTCATGCATCGGGCTGCTCCAGTTTGATGGTGATCGTGGTGGGTTCTGAGTAGAAGTCGAGCGACCGGGTGCCGCCTTCCCTGCCGATGCCCGAGAGCTTCACGCCGCCGAACGGCGCCCGCAGGTCGCGCACGTCCCAGGTGTTGACCCAGACCTGCCCCGCCTCCAGGCGCTGGGCGACCCGGTGGGCGCGGTCCAGGCTGGTGGTCCAGACGGTGGCGGCCAGGCCGTACTCGCTGGAGTTGGCGAGGTCGAGGGCCTCGGCCTCGCTGTCGAAGGGCGCGACGTGGCACACGGGACCGAAGATCTCCTCCCGGTTGAACCTCGACCATTCCGACAAGCCTGCCACTACCGTCGGTTCGACGTAGTATCCGCCGTCACGGTGGTCGCCGAACACCGGCACGCCGCCGCCCGCCAGCACCTTGGCTCCCTCCGAGCGGGCCAGGGCGTAGTAGGACAGCACCTTGTCGCGGTGCGCGGCGGAGATCATGGGCTGCGGCTCCACCTCCTGGGCGCGGGCGGCCAGGCGGGCGCAGAACTCCTCGAAGATCGGGCGCTGCACGTACATGCGCTCGGTGCACAGGCAGACCTGGCCGCCGTTGGTGAAGGCCGAGCGGACCGTGCCCTCCACGGCCCTGTCGAGGTCGCAGTCCTCGAAGACCAGCCCGGCGTTCTTGCCGCCCAGCTCGAACGAGATCGGCTTGACCCGCTGGGCCGCCGTCCGCATGATCGCCGCGGCGGTCCTGGTGGAGCCGGTGAATGTCACCGCGTCCACGTCGGGATGCTCGACGAGGAGCTGGCCTGCGGACCCGTGCCCGAAGACGATGTTCACCACGCCGGGCGGCAGCCCCGCGCCGGCGCAGATCTCCGCGAAGACCGCCGCCGAGCCCGGCGTGTGCTCCGACGGCTTGACGACCACGGTGTTGCCGCAGACGAGCGCGGGCGCGAGCTTCCACGTCATCAGCAGGAACGGCAGGTTCCACGGGACGATCACCGCGACCACGCCGAGCGGCCTGCGCACGGTGTAGCTGAGCGTGCCCGACAGGTGGAAGGCCTCCTCCGGCCGCTGGGCGGCCATCTCGGCGAAGGCGCGGAAATTGGCGATGCCGCGCGGCACGTCGAGCGTGCGGGTCTGGTCGAGCGGGTTGCCCGTGTCGGCGATCTCGGCGGCCACCAGGTCGTCGAAGCGCTCCTCGATGCCCTCGGCCAGGCGGCGCATCCAGCCCGCGCGTTCGCCGACGGGCATCGCCGCCCAGTCGCGCGCCGCCTCCCTGGCCGCGCGCACCGCCCGGTCGGCCACCTCGGGATCGGCCTCGTGGACGTGCCTGACCACGAGGCCCGTGACGGGATCGTGGACGGGAAAGCCCGGCCCCGCGGCGACCGGCCGGCCGCCGATGAAATGGGTCAGCACCACGTTCTCCTCATCTCTCCTCCACTTCCCGGTGTCGATCGGTTCGCGGACGGCGGCGGGCCTCGCGGGGCACGGACGGCACGGCACCGGCGACACGACGCGGACTTCACGACGCACACGACGCTGACGACACTGACGACGCTGACGACGCTGACGACGCTGACGACACGGACCCGCCGTTCGCATCGTCTCGCCGGAACGCGGCGGGCGCCATGCGCGATGCTGGTGGACATGCAGACCCGCACCGATCGGATAAGCGCCCACGACGGCACCTTCGACGTACGGACCTGGCTGCCCGAGTCGGGCGGCGGGCCCGGGATTCTCCTGATCCAGGAGATCTACGGCGTCGGCCCGTACATCGAGAAGGTCGCCGCCGAGCTGGCCGCAAAGGGCTACGTGGTGGCCGCGCCCGACCTGTTCTGGCGCATCAGGCCGCACTGGCGAGGCGAGCACACGCCGGAGGGCACCGCGACCTCCATCGAGCTGGCCCGCGACTTCGACCTGGCCCAGGGGGTGGCCGACTGCGCGCTGACGGTGGCCCACCTGCGCGCGATGCCGGAGGTGCGCGGCGGGGTGGGCGCGCTGGGCTTCTGCCTGGGCGGCACGGTCGCGTTCATGCTGGCCACCCAGATCGAGCTGGCGGCCGTGCTGTCCTTCTACGGCTCGGCGGTGCCCGAGTCGACCGGGCTGCTCGAACGCATCGACGCGCCGCTGCTGCTGGTGTTCGGCGGCGACGACCCGTTCATCTCGCGTGATCGGGTGGCGGTGGTGGAGGAGGCCGCGCGGAGCCGTCCGAACGTGGTGATGTACATCGAGGAGGAGGCGGGGCACGCCTTCCACAACAGCGAGGCGCCGATGTTCCACCACCCGGAGGCGGCGGAGCGCGCCTGGCGGGTGGCGCTGGAATTCCTCGACCGGCACCTGCCCGTCTCTTAGGCCCGTCTCTTAGGCCCGTCTCTTAGGCCCGTCTCTTAGGCGCCATGCCTTAAGGGGCGACCGTCCCTTAAGACCTGTCCGAAGGGACATCTTCCGGTATCCCTAGATCATCGCCATCATGGTCGGATGGCACGGACATGGGAATTGTGGGGAAACGTCATAATTGCTGGGACGATTGCACTTCCGCTGGCCTTGCTGGCGATCGTGCTCCTCGCCCGCCATCGCACCCGTTCCGGCCATCCCATGCCCCTGCGCACCTCCGTCGCCGACGTGGGCATCGCGGTCGGGACCGCTCCATGGATCTGGATGATCCTCACTCCCGCGGGCGGCGCCGACGGGGTCTCGCTGGTGCCGTTCAGCGACCTCGCAGACCTCGCCGGAGCGCCGTGGGAGGAGGTGTTGGTGCAGGTCGGAGGCAATCTGCTGGTCTTCGCCGCGCTGGGCGCGCTGCTACCGGTGCGCAGCCGCGCGATGTGCTCGACGGCCAGGGTCGCGGCCCTCGCCGCGGGGTTTTCGGTCATCGTCGAGACGCTTCAGTACGTCCTACGCCTGGGCCGTTTCTCGTCCGTCGACGATGTGCTCCTCAATGCGGCGGGCGCCGCGATCTTCTCTTTGGTTACTCGCCGCTGGTGGGCGGATCGAATACCGGCCCGGACCGTTCCACAGTAACGGTCCGCTAAAACCTCGCGGAATTCACCACTCAGGCACGATCCGTCCAAAATCTGCCCGCGACCATCGCCTGCATCTGTGCGATCGTGGACAAGACGGGGCAAGTTCTCTGGAGACGCCACAACCTGGTTGGTGACAGAGGGTGATCAAAGTTGTCTGAATCCCCGGTACCCCACGAGCCCCCTATCTATCGACGCATCGCCGACGGTCTCCGCGCCCGGATTCATGCCGGCGAGTTGCGCGACGGGGACCGACTGCCGGGCGAGAACGCACTGATGGCCGAATACGCAATCGCTCGAGCCACCGCCAGGCAGGCGCTTGCCGTACTGATCAACGAAGGGCTGGCGGTGCCCAAACGAGGTTCGGGGGTTTACGTGCGGCAGTTCAAACCGATCCGCAGGCACGGCGCACGACGCCTGTCGCGGGAGCAGTGGGGGCAGGGCAGGGCCATCTGGGACGCCGACGCGCGCGGGCGTCCGTTCACCGTTGACCGGGTGGAGGTGGCGTTGGAGCGAGCCGCCGAGGACGTGGCGCGGGTGCTGGACAGCGACCAGGTGTGGGTGCGCAGGCGGCGCTATCTGGTGGACGCGCGGCCCGTGCAGCTCGCCACCTCCTACTTCCCCGCCCACCTGGTCGAGGGCAGCGCGATCACCCTCACCGACACCGGGCCCGGCGGCGTGTACGCCAGGCTCGCCGAGCTCGGCGTGCCCCCTGCCCACTTCACCGAGGAGGTGCGCGCCCGCATGCCGAACCCCCGCGAGAGCAACCTGCTCGACCTGCCGGGCGGCACGCCGGTGATCGTCATCGCGCGGACCGCGTACGCGTCGGACGGGCGGCCGGTCGAGCTGAACGAGATGATCCTGGACTCGGCCGCGTATGTACTCCAATACGACTTCGACGCATGATTCAAGGTGATTTGTCAAGGCAACGTTGACCTGACCCCCGCGATCATTGAATTCTCTAGAGAGGTGGCGCATCTTCTTAAGGGAGATGGAACCTCGCTCGGGGCCCGGGAAGGTGGACAGCGATGTCCTTTGATCGGCACCTCGCCGAGATCGCCCGGGAGCATCCCCAGTGGACCATCTGGCGGAGCGACGCGGGCCGCTGGTGGGCCACGAGACACCATCCGCTGAGCGCGGCGCAGCGCGAGGCAGGATGCGCGATGACCATCGACGCGGACGACCCGGAGGGGCTGCGCGACCAGCTCCGGGACCAGGAGAGGCGGGCCGGCGAGCAGGAACGGGCCGGCCCCGCGCCTCCATGACGCGGGCGGCGGAGCGTCACGCCACCCGCACGCGAGCAGCCCGGTGCCGGGTCCAGCGTCTCGGCGGCCCCGGTACCGGGCCCCCAAATCAGGAGGGGCCACGAACGCGGAAGCCTCCGACCCTATCGGGGGCGGAGGCTTCCGCTCGCACCGCGGTCACTTGTGAGCGGGAGTCTCCGGCAGGCGCACGATGTGCACGTCCGTGTCGTCAGAGACCTCCGTGCCGGCCGGATCGGGGGCCGGCACGGAGGCCGGCTCCGATGCGGTCTCGCCATCCTCGATGATGACCCGCACGTCGTCCTGCGGCTCCTGCGGCGGCTCGATGCCCTGCTGCGGCTGCGGGAGCGCGGGGGAGGTGGAGACCGCCGACTCGGGCACCAGCGGCCCGGCGTTCGACTCGGCCACCATGAGGTCGCCCAGCACCGTGCTGATCTCCGTCAGCCGCCGCACCACCTCCGTGTGCGTGTTGGTGAGGTAGTCGACCCGGCGGCCGGCCTGCTCGTCGATCGCCGCCGCCCGCTGCTGGGCGCCGGTCAGCAGCGCGTCGGCCTCGGCCCGCGCGCCCGAGACGATCTGCTCGGCCTGCGCCTGGGCCGACGCCAGGAGCTGCTCGGACTCCTCGCGGGCGGTGGTGACCAGCCGCTCGGCCTCGGCCCGCGCGTTGGCCAGCGTCTCCTCCGACTCCGTACGGGCGGCGGAAAGCTGCTCCTCGGCGTCGCTGCCCGCCTGGGCCAGCATGCGCTCGGCGGCCTGCGTCGCCTCGCTCACCCGGCGCTCGGCCTCGGCCTGGGCGGAGGTGAGGATCTTGTCGGAGGTCTCGCGCGCCGACGTGACGAGCCGGTCGGCCTCGGTCTTGGCCTCCTCGCGCACCCTGGCGGCCTCGGCCTCGGCGTCCTCCCGCTTGGCCTGGGCCTCCTCCTCCCCGAGCCGGAGGATCTGCGCGAGCCGCGGGCTCAGGTCCTCGTAGCTCTGGGGCGTCTCGACCATCCGCCGCCGGGCCTCGGCCAGCTCGATCCGGCCTTGCTCCGCCTGCTCTATGGCCCGCGCCAGCCGTTCCTCGAGATCCCGTATCTGGTTACGGGTGCGCATCATGTAGTCGTGGACCTGGCGGCGGTTGTAGCCGCGCATGACGACCTCGAAGGTCTCCTCTTGCATCAGATCGGGAAAGTTCTCGTGCTGGTTCATCATGGGGGTTACCTAAGGGTTCGCGTGAGGCGGGGGAAAACTGCGGGTTGTGAGGGTCTGGCGACGAGACGTCAGGAAACGACTTTCCTGCCATCGGCCCACAGCCGCAACCCGAACGCCATACCCCGACCTGGAAATAAGATGCCTCGAATGTACATAGCAGCGTTGGATGGCGGAGCAACCCCAGACATACACCCCGATGCGTACATCGCGCCCGGCGCCGTGGTGGTCGGCCGCGTACGCATCGGACGGGCGTCCAGCATCTGGTACGGCTCCGTTCTCCGCGGGGACGACGAGCGGATCGAGATCGGCGAGGAGTGCAACGTCCAGGACCTGTCGTGCCTGCACGCCGATCCCGGAGAGCCCGCGATACTCGAAGACCGCGTGAGCCTGGGCCACAAGGCCATGGTGCACGGCGCGTACGTGGAGCGCGGCGCGCTGATCGGCATCGGCGCCATCGTGCTGGGCGGCGCCAGGATCGGCGCGGGCACGCTGGTGGCGGCCGGCGCGCTGGTCGGGCCGGGCAAGAAGATCCCGTCCGGAGTGCTGGTCGCGGGCGTGCCGGGGAAGATCGTGCGCGAGCTGACCGACGACGACCGCGCCTCCTTCGCCCGTACGCCGGACAACTACCAGGCCAAGGCGATCAGGCACCGGCAGGCGTCATCACTTTGATCAGCACTTCGTCCGAGACCGACGCCTCGTTGAGCGGATCGGCGTAGTCGGGCAGCTCCGGCCGCAGGAACCGGACGAAGTCGACCGTGAGCTTGAGGTCGGGCGTGCCCTTGACCTGCTTGGCGTTGCCCTTGGCGGCGTCCTTCTTCAGCGTGCTGTAGCTGTCCCAGTCGGTGTAGGCCGTCACCCCCCACTGGAGCACGTCGGGCAGCGTCGAGGGCCAGCGCTTGCCGACCTTCCACGTGCCGCCCTCCTCCTTGTACAGGGCGACGAACACCCGGCCGACCCGGCCGAGCACCAGCTCCACCCAGCCGTCCTTGACCGCCAGCTCCTCCGGCTTGGAGCTGCCGTCCTGGGTGTACTTCACCTCGACCTGGCCGCTCTTCTCCGCGGTGCCGGTGGTGATCGAGACCCAGTTGGGCTTGGCGTACGAGCCGGGCTGGCGGGCCATCAGGCCGCCGAGCGAGAACAGCCGCTTGGGCTTGCCGCCCTTCTTGCCGGTGACCTTGACCTTGGCGTACATGACGATGTCGCCGGCCAGCTCCTGGTAGACGAAGGGCCCGCGGAAGGCGTCGAACCAGGCCGAGGTCTTCGGCTCCAGGTACATCGCGCCCTTCACGGTCTCGTTCACATCGAGCTTGGCGATCCTGTCGATGTCCTTCTCGGTGTCACTGAGCTTGGTCCACATGGACAGATCGGCCGCGTCGTCGAACTCCGTGGACGCCTCGCCCACCTCCCCGCCGGGCGCCGGCGCGGTGGCGTTCTGTAGCGTGAGAATCCCCGGCCCTGAGAGCGTCGGTTGTGCCGGCGCATCCGCACCGCAGCTGGAGAGCACGCTGACGACCGCCACGATCCCTGCAACCTTCGCCCTCATAGCGGCCATTCTGCCGCGAAATGCCGATGGATGATCCACCTTCGCCCAGTACGATGACCGCCGTGCGACCCTGGGATGCCTTCACCGCCACCGAGGCGGAGGTCCGCACCATGGTCGCCGATCCGCGCTGGCAGGGGCTGTCCGTGCCCGACCGCGCCCACGTCCTGGCGGCCCGCATCCTGGTGACCCCCGACGGCGACCGGTGGCTGTTCGGCGCGCACGCGCGCTGGCACCTGTACGACCCCGCCGACGGCCGCTGGCACCTCGCGCCACCGCCCCGCAGGCTGCGGGCCCGGCGCGACGCGCACCAGGCCGCGGCGCTGCCCGACGAGGTGGTGCCGCACGGCTACGACTTCCACGCCGAGCCCGGCTCCACGCAGTCGTTCATCGGTCCCGACGTGCCCGAGGGCCTCACCGAGCAGGTCAGGCAGCTCGTACGCGCCTGCGGCCGCAAGTCGGAGCTGGACTACCCGCTGACGGCCTTCGGCGAGATCTTCGCCTCCGACGTGCCCAGCACGGTCGCCGCCGTGTGGGGCACGATCATGTGGTGCGCGTACGCGCCCGCCTTCGACGGCAACGAGCGGCTGATCACCGTCTTCGGCGAGTATCTGCGCCGGTCGTTGCCCGGCGACGAGTGGGTGCGCTGGCTGCCCGCGCCGCCGCTGCTCGACCTCGCCACGCTCGTCGCCGAGCGGCTGCGGGCCGGGCAGCCGCGCGCGGCGCTCAGGCTGGCCGCCGTCATGGCCGACACCGCGCAGATCCTGCTGCTCGACACCCGCTTCAGGCCGCGCGCGCTGGCGCTGCTCACGATGGTCGAGCCGATGCTGCGCAAGGCCGAGATCGACGAGCCGCACGAGGACGACGCGGCGCTGCGGCAGGCGTGGCTGAAACGCTGCCCGCCCCGGCTGTGCCGGGCGCTGCTCGTCGAGAACGACCCCGAGGGTCACTTCTCCCACTCCGTGTACGACCTCGTGGACGCGCTGTCCTTCATGCCCGACCCGCGCGAGGCGGCGGCCACGTTCCTCGCCGACCTTTCGGACTCGCGCGGCGTGCTGCCGGGGCGGCTGGACCACCGGCTGCGGATGGCGTACGAGGAGCTGCGCCGCGCGGGCCTGACGAGCACCTCGGCGGCCGAACGGACCGAGCCCGAGGGTTTCCCCGTACGCGGGGGCGGCGTGTCCGTGGCGCCCGCTCCCGTCATCGAGGTGGCGCCGCCCGACCGGGCGAGCGCGGCGGCCGTGCTGGGGGCCGCGTACGCGACGGGGCTTGCGTGGGAGCGGCTGACGGGGGCCAAGATGCCCGAGCGCGGGCTGGCGAGCCAGACGGCGCTGGTGCGTAAGATCGTCCACGAACGTGACGACCACCACACAGGTCACATGTAAACCACTAATACCGCTATTTCCACCTTACCTCCCCACTATCGTTTCAACCCTTCCGATAACACCCGATTAGCTGAATTGTGATCTCGGAAACGGGAAATGATCCCCCTGGGGCCCCCTAGGCGACGAAAGGAATGACTCCGATGGGCCATGTCGCCGGAAGGGCCCGCGCCGTAACCTCGTAGAGGGTGTGGGCTGCGGAAGGAAGGACGACGCGGTGGGGCACGATGACCTGGACTCTCGGGTCCACGACCGTGTCGCGTTGGACGAGATTGCGCTCTACGCCGAGGTGCTCACGGCCGTGGCCGGTAGCGAGCGGCGGCTGACCTTGGACGAACTCGACGACGCGCTCGGATTGCGGACTTCGGCGAGCCGCTGAAGAACCATCACGATTACTAGCCCCGGGGACCTAGTTCCCGGCCCAAGGGGGTCGGGAACACCGGTTTCCGGGGTTTCACATAACTAGTCATTCCGCCACTCGGACTATCCCCCTCACGGATGAGCCCTCCCCTCTCCCAAAACGATCTTCCCGGCACGCCAGACCGAACGCGGGCGCGCACACTCGGACCATCCCCTCAGACACGAGCCCGCCCCACCCCCTGAGCGACCTTCACACGCCAGGCCGGACACGGGGCGTGTGCGTCACGGCCGCGCTGAGGGCGTCACGGGCGGCACGGGCATCAGGCGCGGAGGCGGAGGCCCCACAGCACGACCGCACAGACCGGGCCGGGCGAAGGCGTCAGGAGCGGACGAGGCGGGCGATGGCCGCGGAGGCCTCCTTGACCTTGGCATCGGCCTCAGGGCCGCCGGTGGCGATGGCGTCGGCCACGCAGTGGGAGATGTGCTCCTCGAGCAGCCCCAGCGCCACCGCCTGCAGGGCCCTCGTCGCCGCGGAGACCTGGGTCAGCACGTCGATGCAGTAGGCATCGTCGTCGACCATGCGCTGCAGGCCCCGAATCTGCCCCTCGATTCGCCGCAGGCGGGTGAGATATGCCTGCTTGTCTCCGCTGTACCCATGCATGCTTCTACGGTACCCGTAAGAGGTATGGCCCAGGTGATCTAGCGAAGCCCGGAGATGAGCTTCTCCCACTGTTCGGCGATCTCGTCGGCCGAGTGCCGCAGCGCCGTGTCGCGCGCCCCGGCCGCCAGCGACCGCCGCCGGCGCTCGTCGTCGATCAGCGCGAGCAGCGCCGCCGCGAACATCGAAGGGTCGTCCTCGGGCACCAGCACGCCGTTGTAGCCCGTCGCGACGAACTCCCTGGGCCCCCTGGCCCCCTCGTACGCCACCACCGGCACCCCGCAGCCCATCGCCTCCAGCACCGCCATGCCGAGGTCCTCGCTGCGCGAGGTGCTGGCCACGATCGACGCCTTGGCGAACTCGCCCGCGAGGTCGGGTGTGGTGCCCATGAAGTAGACGTGGTTGTGCAGGTTCAGCTCCCGCACCAGCGAGCGCAGCAGCCGCTCCTCCGGGCCGCCGCCGTACAGCCGCAGCCGCCAGTCGGGCCGCTTGTCGGCCACGATCGCGAACGCCCTGATCAGCCGGTCGTACGCCTTGACCGGCACCCACCGGCCGCCGGCGGCCACGATCCTGTTGTCCATGCGCGAGCGCGGCCGCGGCCCGCAGGGCAGCGCGTCGAGCACGCAGTGGACGGGCGGCCCGCCGTCGTCGAGCAGCCTGGTCCACTCCTCCTGCGCCGACTCGGTGGCCGTCACGACGGCGTGCAGGCGCGGATAGTAGCGCTTGACGGGGCCCGGCACGGCCGGCCTGCCCCACTCGCGGGCGATCTTGAGGGTCTCGCGCGGCGCGTGCCTGGCCACCTGCACGCCGATGCCCGGCCTGGTCGTGATCACCACGTCGGATCTGAGGTTGCGCAGCACCCGCCAGAGCGCGACCTCCGTACGCACCTGGCCGCGCGGCAGCAGGTGGCGCACGCCGGGCCTGGCGTCCACCACGCTGCGCAGTGAGACCTTGGAGCTGATGGGGAAGAACGGCTTCTCCTTCTGCCGCCTGACGCTGATCACCTCGACGTCGTGGCGTTCGGCCAGGGCCGTGGCCAGGTTCAGCATGGCGCGCACGTCACCGCGCATACCGTACGCGGAGGCGAGCACCAGGCTGATCCTCATCCGCCGACCTCGATCCGCAGCTCGTCGTCGGCGGTGTAGCAGGGCTTGATCAGCACGCCGTCCACCCGGGCCGACGGGTAGTGCAGCCGGCGCCGCTTGCCGTCCACGTCGTCGAGGCGTGAGCCGAGCCGCAGCGCCGTGGGCACGTCCTCCACTTCGAGCACCGGCTCCCACGTGCCGGAGCCCGCGGCGCCCTCCGGGTCGGCGGCCAGCACGTCCACCAGCGACACGGCCGCGTGGAAGCGCACTCCCTGCACGGTCGCGTTGCCTTTCAGCCGGGCGCCGGTCTGCCTGCGGCTGAGCGTCAGCACGGCCTCGTGGCGCGAGTCGTCGTCCTCCAGGCCGGTGTAGGCGAGCAGGCCCATCACCTCGAAGCGGCCCTCCCTGAACCAGACCGAGCGCACCTCCGCCACCGGCTCCGCCTCGGAGATCTTCAGCGCGAGGTAGCCGTTGCGGGTGCGGTAGGAGCGGTAGGCGAGGGTGCGGCGGCACAGCGCGTACGCGTCGAGGTGGTCGAGCGAGAAGCCCGGGTCGATGCTGCGCAGCCTGGTGCGCTTGCCGCCGCGGCGCAGGTAGGCGTCCCACCGGCCGGCGGTGAGGCCGAGCGGCTCCAGCGACACCGCGAGCGAGGCCTCGCGCGCCCGGGCGCCCGGCGTGCCGAGCCGCACGGCGCGTTCCACGCCCGTGGTGCGGTGCCGCAGAACGAGTTCGGTGCCTTCCTCCAGAGGTCCGTCCATGGCGAGGCGCAGGGAGAGCACGTCGGCAAGGGTGACTTCGGCGTCTGTGACGACGACGCCCATCACTAGCCCCCTCCCCGTCCGAATAGAGCCATGCGACGTTGAGGTTACCGTGATTTTCCCGTTATGTGGATGCCGGATTTCTTCCTGTCACGTGCGTTGACATGCGACTCCTCCACATCAGGTGTGGAGGAGTCCGACATGTCGCGGTCAGGACGGGCTCTTGACTGACTTGATCAGGAGCTGCGCGACGTCCACGACCTCCAGCGATTCCTTGGCCTCGCCGTTGTTCTTCTTCTCGTTGATCGCGTCGCCGAGCATGACCATGCAGAAGGGGCAGGCGGTCGAGACCGTGTCAGGGTTCGTGGTCAGCGCCTCGTCCACGCGCTCGGTGTTGATGCGCTTGCCGATGCGCTCCTCCATCCACATGCGCGCGCCGCCCGCGCCGCAGCAGAAGCCGCGGTCCTTGTGGCGGTGCATCTCCTGGGTCTGCACTCCGGGCACCTTCGCCATGATGTCGCGCGGCTGGGAGTAGACCTTGTTGTGGCGGCCGAGGAAGCACGGGTCGTGGTAGGTGATCTTCTCCTCGATCGGGGTGATCGGGGTGAGCTTGCCCTCATCGACCAGCTTGGCCAGCAGCTGCGTGTGGTGCACGACCTCGTACGTGCCGCCGAGCTGCGGATACTCGTTGGCGAGCGTGTTGAAGCAGTGGGGGCAGGTGGCCACGATCTTCTTGACGCCGGCCTCGTTGAGCGTCTCGATGTTCTGCTGGGCGAGCATGTTGAACAGGTACTCCATGCCCAGCCGCCGCGCCGGGTCGCCGGTGCACGCCTCCATCGGGCCGAGCACCGCGAACTTGACGCCCGCGATGTGCAGCAGCTCCGCCACGGCCTTGGTGGTCTTCTTGGCCCGGTCTTCGAGCGCGCCCGCGCAGCCCACCCAGAACAGGTATTCGGCGTCCTCGGGCATCTTGTCCTCGACGACCTCGACCTCGAAGTCGAGCTCCTCGATCCAGTCGGCCCGCTTCATCTCGGACATGCCCCACGGGTTGCCCTTGTTCTCCAGGTTCTTGACCATCACTCCCGCCTCGGACGGGAACGACGACTCCACCATGACCTGGTAGCGGCGCATGTCGAGGATGTGGTCGATGTGCTCGATGTCCACCGGGCACTGCTCGACGCAGGCGCCGCAGTTGGTGCACGACCACAGCACGTCTGGGTGTATCACGCCTTCCTCGCCGACCAGCGGCTTCTCCAGCAGCGCGAGCACGTCGGCGTCCTTGTGCTCGACGCCGTTCTGCGCGGCCATCAGGTACGGCGCCACGGCGAAGGCGTGGTCGCGCTGGTCGAGGATGAGCATCTTCGGCGACAGCGGCTTGTCGGTGTTCCACGCCGGGCACTGCGACTGGCAGCGGCCGCACTCGGTGCAGGAGTAGAAGTCGAGGAAGCCCTTCCACGTGGTGTCGGCGATCTTGCCCCGGCCGAGCCGCTCGGGGTCGAGGTCCTCGTCTTCGAAGTCGACGGGCTTGCCGTCCACCCGCAGCTCCGGCGCGCCGCCGAGCCCGTCGGGGCGGCGGGAGAACAGCACGTTGAGCGGCGCGGTGAAGATGTGCAGGTGCTTGGAGTTCACCACGATGATGAGGAACACCAGCATGAAGCCGATGTGCAGCAGCAGCCCGATCTCTTCCAGCAGCGCGCTCTGCGGAAGCACGTCGCCGAGCGCCAGCGAGACGAACGCGCCCGAGGAGTAGGGGAAGTTGCCGTTGGCCGCCGCGGCGCCCCTGGCCAGGAAGAGGGTCCAGATGATGTTGAAGATCATGAACAGGACCAGCCAGGCGCCGCCCAGGTGCGAGCCGGAGAAGCGGGAGCGCCGGCCGAGCTGCTTGGGCGAGTTCTTGACCCGGATGACCGCGAACGCGACCAGGCCGAGCAGGCAGGCCACCGCGATGAAGTCCTGCAGGAAGCCGAGCACGCCCCAGGTGCCGATGAGCGGGATGTGGAAATTCGGCCGCCCGGTGATCGCGCCCTGGATGATCGCGCCGTACGCCTCGATGTAGACGGTCAGCAGGATGAAGAACGCCCACATGACGAAGAAGTGCGCGACGCCCGACGGCGTCCACTTGAGCAGCTTCTTCTGGCCGAAGACCTCGACGAGCTGCGCCTTGATCTCGTCGCCCACGTGAGTCTTGGCGTACTCGATCCGCTCGGGCGCGGGCGGGCCCACGGTGGCGAGCTTGTACAGGAACAGCACCCTTCGACCGGCCACGGCCACCGCCAGGACGGTCATGACGAGCCCGATGATGGCAACCCAGAGCACGGGTCCTCCCACAGACGACGTTGGCTGTCAGCGTACGGTCACCCGCTGCGCAGGCATAGGCCGATCCTACCCACGAGTAACTTTACTGGCTCACGCGACATACCCTAAGGTCGCCGCCCATTCTAGAACAATGCTCTACCCGTAGAAGTAGCGCTGAATCGTCGGCGCCAGCAGCTCGACCAGCTCCTCGATGCTCGCGCTCGCCAGGGGCTCCAGCTTGAGGACGTACCTACCCATGATCACGCCGAACATCTGCGCGAAGGCCGCCTCCACCCGCAGATGCGGCACCCCCAGACGGTCGGCCACCTGGTAGAGCAGCGCGTGCAGGATGAACTCGCGGAACATCGTCGCGGCCTGCTCGTTGGTCATCGCCGAGCGCAGCAGCGCCACCATCGGCTCGCGCATCTCCGGCTCGGCCGTCACCCGCAGCAACATGCCGACCAGCCGCTCGCCGATCTCCTCGCGCGGCCCCTCGAGCAGCAGCGGAATGACCTGCTCGGGCGTGATCGGCAGCTGCATGGCCGCGGCGAACATGCCCTCCTTCGTGTCGAAGTAGTGGTGCACGAGCGCGGGATCGACGCCGGCCTCGCGCGCGATGCCGCGTACGGTCGCCTTGTCGAAGCCCTTCTCCGCGAACACCTTCCGCGCCGCCGCCAGGATCTCGCCGCGCGTGTCCACCGCGCCGGGCCTGCGCCCCGGCCGCCGCCGCTGCGCGGTCATCGCCTCGCCCCGCTTCTCGCGCCCGTCGCCGGGCGGCGCTGTGCCCCGCCGGTCCGTACGCCCGGCAGCGAGGGGCGCCCGCCCGTTTCCAGGCAGCGCGTCACCGGCCCACCGCCAGGTAGACCCGCATCGGCACCGACAGCACGCCCTCGGGAAAGGCCGCGCGCAGCTCCGCCCGCCGCCGCGCCACCACCTCGTCGGCCCGCTCCGGCGACAGCGCCGCCATGTACGAGTGAGAGCGCAGGTCGAGCAGGAAGTGCTCGATGCCGACCAGCCGCGTCCACGGGATCCAGCGCTCCCCCACCACCTCGAAGGCCGACGCGATCGGCGGCACCGACCACTCCTCCACGGCGGGGCCGTAGTAGGTGGGCACCTCCTCGGCCAGCCTCGTCTCGTACGCGGCCAGCCAGTCGGCCTGGGACGCGTGGTTGAAGTTCCAGCAGCCCACGATCGCGCCGCCGGGCCGCAGCACCCGCCGCGCCTCGGCGATGGAGGCGGCCGGGTCGAGCCAGTGCCACGACTGGGCGTACATCACCAGGTCGGCCACGCCGTCGGTCAGCGGCAGCGCGTTACCGTCGCCCAGCACGGCCGCGAGCGGCGCCTCCTCCCCGCCGGCATAGCCGTCCTCGCCGCCGCCCTGCCCGGCCTGCCCGGTGCCCTGTCCGGCTCGCCGGGCACGCCCTCGCTCGTCCTGCGCGCGCCCTCGACCGGCTCCCCGTCCGCCCGATTTGGCGACGAGGTGCGCAAGCATCGGCTCGCCGGGATCCACCGCGATCACCCGCGAGCCGCGCGCCCGCAGCGCCCGCGTCATGATGCCGGTGCCCGCACCCACGTCGACCGTCGTCGCGCCGTCGAGCTCGACGCCCGACACCTCGGTCATCGCGCGGTAGACCTCGTCGGGATAGCCGGGCCGCCCCTCGTCGTAGGCGTCGGCCACCCGGTCGAACGTCCGCGCCAGGTCCTTGAGCGGCCCGCTCACGTGGACGCCGCCAGGTGCAGCCGGGCGAAGGCCAGCCCTTCCGCGAGGTCGTCGATGCGCTCGGTGCGGCTGGCCGCCTTCCTCGTGTTGATCTCAAGGACCACGAGCCCGGAGTAGCCGTTGCCGGCCAGCCGCTCCAGGATCTGCGCGCACGGCTGGTTGCCCCTGCCGGGCACGAGGTGCTCGTCCTTGTTGGTCACGCCGATGCCGTCGGCCAGGTGGAGGTGCGCGAGCCGGTCGCCGAGCTTGGTCGCCATCTCCATGGCGTCGGAGCCCGACACGGCGGTGTGCGACAGGTCGAGCGTGACCTGGGGGAAGTCGTAGTCGATCGGGTTCCAGTCGGGTGCGTACGGCACCACGTCGTTGCCCCTGGCGCGCAGCGGGAACATGTTCTCCACCGCGAACGTGATGTCCGTCTCGTCGCGCATCCTGGCCAGCCCGGTCTCGAACTCGCGCGCGTACTCGCGCTGCCAGCGGAAGGGCGGGTGGACCACGACCGTGGACGCGCCGAGCCGCTCTGCCGCCTTCTGGGCCCGCAGCAGCTTGGCCCACGGGTCGCGCCCCCACACCCGCTGCGTCACCAGCAGGCAGGGCGCGTGGATGGCCAGGACGGGGACCTCGTAGTGATCGGAGAGCCGCTCGATCACGTCGATGTCCTGGCTCACGGGGTCGGCGCCGACCATGATCTCGACGCCGTCGTAGCCCAGGCGGGCGGCCAGCTCGAACGCGTCGGGAGTGCGTTCCGGATATACCGAGGCGGTGGACAATGCGATCTTCGCATTGGGCACGCGGATGACATCAGCCACGTAGCCAGCCTAAGCCGGAGAAGCCGATCTGGCGCGTCAGGCCCTTCTGCCCTGTCCGTATGTGCCTTCTGCCCCGTACAGACGAGCCGTACCGACGGCCTGTCCGGACGAGTGCGCGAAAGGCCCTAGCGTGGAACGCATGCCACGGATCGTGAAAGGCGCCATCCCCAGCCCGAACATCTGGAACACCCCGCAGATCTACGAGCTGGAGAACCGCGCCGTCGATCCCGACGGCGCCGCCGACGCGGCCATGCGCGCGCTGCGCCCCTGGGCCGGCGCCACGGTGCTCGACATCGGCTGCGGCACCGGCTACCACCTGCCGATCCTCGCCGCCGAGGCGGCGCGGGTGATCGGCGTCGAGCCGCACGGCGACCTGGCCGCGCTGGCCCGCCGCCGCTGCGCCGCGCTGCCCAACGTGACCGTCCACACCGCCGCCGCCCAGGACCTGCCGCTGCCGGACGCCGGGGTGGACGTCGCCATCGCGCGCTGGGCGTACTTCTTCGGCCCCGGGTGCGAGCCAGGGCTGCGCGAGCTGTCGCGGGTCATGCGCAGGGGCGGCGCCGCGTTCGTGGTGGACCTCGACGCGACGCGGGGCGCGTTCGGCCGGTGGTTCTCGCGTACGGTGCCGACCTACTCCGCGCGCGAGGTCGAGGCGTTCTGGGACCGGCACGGCTGGCAGCGCAGGCCGCTCGACCTCAGAATGGTCTTCCAGCGCAGGGCCGACCTGGAGGCGGTGCTGCGCATCGAGTTCGCGCCCGAGGTGGCCGAGCAGGCCATCGCCGAGACGCCGGGGCTGGAGCTCGACTACCCCAACGTGCTGCGCTGGCGCTACTTCTGAACGCTTGACCTTGACACGAGTGTCAACGTTTAGCCTGGCCGCATGCGCATCGGTGAGCTGGCGGAACGCACCGGGGTGAGCACCCGCTCCCTCCGTTACTACGAGAAACACGGGCTGCTCCACGCCCGCAGGGCGTCCAACGGCTACCGGACCTACACCGAGGACGACGTCAGGCTCGTCTCGGAGATCCGCGCCCTGCTCCAGATCGGCTTCACCCTGGAGGAGACGCGGCCGTTCGTCGACTGCCTGCGCCGTGGTCACAGCACCGGCGGCTCCTGCGCCGAGTCGGTCGCGGTCTACGAGCGCAAGCTCAACGAGATCGACCGGGAGATCCGCGTGCTGCTCGCGCGGCGCGCCGAGGTGGCCGCCCAGCTCGCCCAGTCCTGTCCTGGTTGCTTCGTAAGGGGATGAAGATGATCACGCTGACCACCGACAACTACGAGGAGCGGGTGCTCAAGAGCGACGAGCCGGTGCTGGTCGAGTTCTGGGCCGAGTGGTGCGGGCCGTGCCGGATGGTGGGTCCCGTACTGGAGCAGATCGAGGCCGAGCACGGGCTGACCGTCGGCAAGCTCAACACCGACGAGAACCCCGAGATCATGACCCGCTACGGCGTCATGGCCGTGCCGACGATGCTGCTGTTCGAGGGCGGAGAGCCCGTCAAGCAGATCGTGGGCGCCAAGCCGAAGCGCCTGCTGGAGGCGGAGCTGGGCCTGTCCTGAGGCGATCGGCCGAGCCGGTCCTGCCCCGGGCCGGAACGACTGCCGGAGGCCGAGCTGGGCCTGTCCTGATCGGCCTCATCAGCCGGCGCGCCGCGCCGGTCGCGGTTACGGGCGGGACGGGTGGGATTGTCGGTGCCTGGCGCTAGCCTGCTCCTCATGGCCAAGACTGCCCAGAAGCCCGGATACCGCTGCACCGAGTGCGGCTGGCGCACCCCCAAGTGGGTGGGCAGGTGCGGTGAGTGCCAGGCGTGGGGCACGGTCGACGAAGAGGGCGCCCGCGCCGGCGCCACCGTCGTGCAGGCCGGTGCCACCACCGCTCCCGCCCTGCCCATCGGCCAGGTCAAGGCCGAGGTGGCGACGGCCCGCACCACCGGCGTGGGCGAGCTCGACCGGGTGCTCGGCGGCGGCCTGGTGCCAGGCGCCGTGGTGCTGCTGGCCGGCGAGCCCGGCATCGGCAAGTCCACGCTGCTGCTCGAGGCCGCCGCCCGTATCGCCGAGCGCACCACCGTCCTCTACGTCACGGGCGAGGAGTCCGCGGCCCAGGTGCGGCTGCGGGCCGACCGCATCGGCGCGATCCAAGAAAACCTTTACCTCGCCGCAGAGACCGAGCTGTCGGCCCTGATCACCCACGTGGAGAAGGTGCAGCCGCGGCTGCTGGTCGTCGACTCCGTCCAGACCATCGGCACCAGCCAGGCCACGGGCGTGCCCGGCGGGGTCACGCAGGTGCGCGAGGTGGCCGCCAACCTCGTGCGGCTGGCCAAGGAGCGCAACATGGCGACGCTCATCGTCGGCCACGTCACCAAAGAGGGCTCCATCGCCGGTCCGCGCACCCTTGAGCACCTCGTCGACGTCGTGCTCAACTTCGAGGGCGACCGCCACTCCCGGCTGCGCATGGTCCGCGCGATCAAAAACCGCTTCGGCCCCACCGACGAGGTCGGCTGCTTCGACCTCCACGAGCGCGGCATCGAGGGCATCACCGACCCGAGCGGGCTGTTCGTCTCCCGGCGCAGCGAGCCGGTGCCCGGCACGTGCGTCACCGTCACCGTCGAGGGCACCCGTCCGCTGCCCGCCGAGGTGCAGGCGCTGGTCGCGCGCACCGAGGCCCAGCAGCCCCGCCGCACCTCGTCCGGCCTCGACCCCTATCGCGTCCAGATGATCCTGGCGGTGCTGGAGCGCCGGCTCAACGCCCGGCTCGGCGGCTGCGACGTCTTCACCGCCACCGTGGGCGGCATCAGGCTGGCCGATCCCGCCGTCGACCTGTCGGTCATGCTGGCCGTCGCCAGCGCGGCCGGCGACAAGCCGCTGCCCTCCGGTCTGGTGGCGCTCGGCGAGGTCGGGCTCGCGGGCGAGCTGCGTCCGGTGAAAGACGTTCGCAGGCGGCTGGGTGAAGCGGCCAGACTGGGATTCAAGAGGGCACTCGTTCCCGCCGGATCGCTCGACGAGGGCGGGCGAAAGCGCGGCGGCCAGCGCGCATTGGTGCCGGTCGGGCCGGTCGCGTTCGCTCCCGGGTTCGAGGTGGTGCAGGCGGAGAACGTTTGGGACGCACTCACACACGTCACGTGAGCGCGGCTAAGCTGAGGTGACCGATCGACACGGGGGTCAGGTGGATAGGAGTCTTGACGACCGCCGTCGCGAAGCGCTGGCCGCTGTAGCGCCGGGCACTCCTCTGCGCGACGGCCTCGAACGCATCCTGCGCGGGCAGACCGGCGGGCTGATAGTCCTCGGCTACAACCGCACCGTCGAATCGCTCTGCAGCGGCGGTTTCGAGCTCGACGTCGAATTCTCGGCCACCCGGCTGCGCGAGCTCGCCAAGATGGACGGCGCCATCGTGGTGAGCGACGACCAGAAGATCGTCCGCGCCGCCGTCCACCTCGTTCCCGACCCGTCCATCCCCACCGACGAGTCCGGCACCCGCCACCGCACCGCCCAGCGCGTCGCCAGGCAGACCGGCCTGCCGATCATCGCGATCAGCAAGTCGATGCGGATCATCGCCCTCTACCTCGACGGCATCCGCTACGTGCTCGAAGAGTCGGCCGCGATCCTGTCCAAGGCCAACCAGGCGCTGGCCACGCTCGAGCGCTACAAGCACCGGCTCGACGAGGTCTCCGGCACGTTGTCGGCCCTGGAGATCGAAGACCTGGTGACGGTGCGCGACGTCGCGGCCGTGGCACAGCGGCTCGAAATGGTCCGCCGCATCTCCGACGAGATCAAGGGCTACGTCGTCGAGCTCGGCACCGACGGCCGGCTCCTCTCGCTCCAGCTCGACGAGCTGGTGGCCGGCGTCGACTCCGAGCGCGAGCTGGTCATCCGCGACTACCTCCCCGCCCCGGCCGGCCGCCGCCAGCGCCGCCTGCAGGAGGCCATGCACGACCTCGACCACTTGTCGGGCTCCGAGCTGCTCGACCTGTCGGCGGTGGCGCGCGTGCTCGGCCACAGCGGCAGCGACCAGCTCGAAAGCCCGGTCAGCCCGCGCGGTTTCCGCCTGCTGGCCAAGGTCCCCCGGCTGCCCGCCGTCGTCGTCGACCGCCTGGTCAACCACTTCGGCAGCCTGCAGAAGCTGCTGGCGGCCAGCATCGACGACCTCCAGGCCGTCGGCGGCGTCGGCGAGTCCCGCGCCCGCAGCGTCCGCGAGGGCCTCTCCCGCCTCGCCGAATCCTCCATCCTCGAACGCTACGTCTGACGCGATTCCTCCGTCCTCGAACACCACGTCTGACGCCGAACCCGCCATCCGCGAACGCTATGTCTGACGCCGAGCCCGCCATCCGCGAACGCTATGTCTGACGCCGGACCCTCCATCCTCGAACACCACGTCTGACGCCAGACCCTCCATCCTCGAACGCCACGTCTTACCCTCCGGCTCCGCGCCTCCTCGGGTGACGTGGTTTCCCACCCGGCCGCCAAGCAGCGCCCCCTTTCTCCGTCTCACGTGAGCCTTGTCGCCCGGCAGCGCCCACCAGCGCACCGAATCTCCGACCGGGCTCCCCGCCAAAGCGCACAGCCCCTCGCGCCGGACCCAGGCCACCCACCACGACGCGAAAGCGCCCCACTGCGCCCAGGCACCCACTCTCGCGAGCTCCAACAGCCTCCTGCTCCCGGCGGCCGGACCGCACGGCTACTCCCGGCGACCGGAGCGCACGGCTACTCCGGCCGGGCCGCACGGTGAATGACTTATTTCACATCGGGGGATTTCTCGCGTCCCATGTCGAGACCGGCCGACCCGCTCCGACCCCTTGGTGACAACGACCACTGAAGGGAAACGGAAACCATGCGGAAGATCCTGTTCTGGGTGCACACCTCCATCGACCGCCACATCGAGGGCCCCGGTGGCGAGTTCGACTGGGCGATGATGGGCGAGGAGCTGTCGGCGTACTCCAACGAGCTCTGCGCGCGGGCCGGAGCCTTCCTGTACGGCCGAGGCGTCTGGGAGATCATGGTCGGCTACTGGCCGAACGCCGAAGCCCTGTCCGACGACCCGCACGACCTGACGTTCGCCCCCGTCTGGCGCAAGACGCCCAAGATCGTCGTCTCGACCACCCTGGAGCACGACGAGTGGGCCGCCGAAGTGATCCGCACCGACCCTGCCGAGCGCATCGCCGAGCTCAAGCGGCAGCCCGGCGCCGACATCCTGCTGATGGGCGGCGCGGGCCTGGCAGGCACGCTGACCCGGCACGGACTCATCGACGAGTACCACATCGCCGTGCACCCCGTGGTGCTGGGCGGCGGCCGCCCGCTGTTCCCGAACGGCACCGACCGGCTGGGGCTGCGGCTGGTGGAGTCGCGGGTCTGCGACAAGGGCGTGGTGGTGACCCGCTACGACCGCCCGTGACCCCAGCGGTGCTCGTGGTCAGCGCAGGTGGAAGACGCCCTTGTGGCTGCGCAGCCTGCCCATCCGCGCGATGGCCACGTACGTGCCGGGCAGCGCGGCGGGCGGCTCGGCCCGGCAGTCGGAGCTGGACCGCCGCCGGTTCCACTCCAGCATGCGCACGTACGGCACCCCGCGCCGCAACTGCTTGATCTCCGTGCCCTCGCCGCTCACGCAGTCGGCCGTCGACCAGATGCGGTCCGTCCCGGAGGTGATCCGGATCTCCATGGACCGGGGGCCGACGTCGGCCGTGCACATGACCGGCCCCGTGTTCACCAGCGTGACCAGGAAGGACGGCCGGGCGTCGCCGCTGTAGATCGGCTCCTTACCGCTGCCCTGGAGGCTGAGCACCAGATCCTTGTCCGAGCACGGCTCACCTGGTCGCCTCCGTTCGGAGGGCGACGCCTTGGGGCTGGCCGTCGGCGTGGGCGACGGGCTGGCGGTGCCCATGGCGAGCGTACGCAGGCCCGCGAGCAGCGGGTCGACGGTCGGCGTGGGGCTGACGCTCGGTGACGACTGAGCGCTGGACTCACGTTCCGGCCCGCTGCCGCCGCTTGAGCATGCCCACGCCACCACGGCCACCACGACGAGCACCGCGATCAGCACGCTCATCCGGCGCCGCCAGTAGATGTCACCGCCGTCGCCACGCATAGTATCCGGGTCCATACGCCAAGGATGGTGAGAGAGCGACCACGTTCGGTGACGACACGCCGACGGCCTTAATCTCCGAATACGCTTGACCGCGTGGTTGAGCCGAACCTCCTGCACGCCCCCGTTCTGGACTGGTACGAGGACAACGCCCGAGACCTCCCGTGGCGCGCCCCCGACGCGACCCCGTGGGGAGTGCTGGTCAGCGAGATCATGCTCCAGCAGACGCCGGTCGTCCGTGTCCTGCCGGTCTGGCACGAGTGGATGGAACGCTGGCCCACCCCCAAGGCGCTGGCCGCCGAGCAGCCGGGCGAGGCCGTACGCCACTGGGGCCGGCTCGGCTACCCGCGCCGGGCGCTGCGCCTGCACGCCTGCGCCCGCGCCATCACCGAGGAGCACGGCGGCGAGGTGCCCTCAGACCACGACACGCTGCTGTCGCTGCCCGGCATCGGCGAGTACACCGCGGCGGCCGTGGCCAGCTTCGCCTTCGGCGGTCGTCACGCGGTGCTCGACACGAACGTGCGGCGGGTGTTCGCGCGGGCGATCCGCGGCGAGGAATACCCGCCGGCCGCAACCTCCGCCGCCGAACGCCGCCTCGCCGAGAGCCTGCTGCCCGAACTGGGCGCGCCCCGCTGGGGTGTGGCCGTGATGGAGCTGGGCGCGCTGGTGTGCACGGCCCGCTCCCCTCGCTGCGCCGACTGCCCGATCACCTCGCTGTGCGCCTGGCGTCTCGCGGGCAAGCCGCCGCACGAGGGCCCGGCCCGCAAGGGCCAGACGTACGCCGGCACCGACCGCCAGTGCCGCGGCCGCCTCCTCGCCGTGCTGCGCGAGGCCCACGGCCCGGTGCCCAAGTCGGCGCTCGACGTGGTGTGGGACGACGCCGTCCAGCGCGAACGCGCACTCGACGGCCTCATCGCCGACGGCCTGGCCGAGGTGCTGGACGACGGTACCTACCGCCTGCCCACCTGACGATTCCACCAAGGGAAGCTCACCGGGCGAACCGGACCCACAGTTCGGCCTCCCCCGCACCTCCTGGCAGGCCGATCAGGAGAGTTCACCGGGCGAACCGGCTCACCTGCCCCACAGGGGGACGATGCGCTCGTCGTCCTTAGGCGCGAGGTGGCAGGCGTCGGGCTCCGACGTACCACCAGGGTTGCAGACCTTCGCCCCACCCGCGCCTCCACCCGCCAGAACGCCGCCTCCGCCTGCCCCTGCGCGGGCGAGGCGAGCGTGGTCATCACGCCGTTCGGCGTCTCGGCCCGGCGCGCCTCTTTCGCCGTCACAACGCTCACCGCGCTCCCCCTCACGCGATCCACGGCGGAACGCCGTACTCGTCACCGCTGCCGTCGGCCGCGAGCGCCCGCGCCCCGGCGGGCGCCGTCACGACGGCGCTGTAGCCCGTTTCGGGGTCGGCCAGCACCCGCCGCACGGTATGCGCCGGCATGACGACCGTGTCCCCTGCGCCGACCGTGTACGTCTCTCCGCCCAGCTCCACGGTCGCCGCCCCGGCGATCCAGCTCCACACCTGCTCGCGGTCGAAGTCGTGCACCGGCCCCACGGCTCCCGGGTGCGCGTCGACCCGCCACATCGCCCGTGACGCCCCGCCCTGCGTCGGCGAGGCGAACGTCGTCATCACCCCGCCCGGAGTCTCCGACCGGCGCTGTCTATCGTGTCAAGCTCCGGCTTCGAACTGCCCCTGCGCCTGCTGCTCGCGTTCCGAATGATCATCGACGAGCTGCACGCCGAGAAGATCGTCCGCCTCACGCCGCGCGGGGCCGACGCGCTCACCCGTTCCGCCCGCATCTTCGGCACCCTGCGCGCCCGCTGGGCCGCCGAGCTGGGCGAGGACCGCCTGCAGGCCCTGGAGGCGGACCTTCGCACCATGACCCCCGCGAACCCGTGGCGCCTCGACACCCCGGGCTGGTTCGGCAACCTCTGACCGCCCCGGCACGCAAAAAGCCCGGCCGGCGAAAGAAGCACCGGCCGGGCCTTTGCAGATCGAGCCGCTCAGGCGGCCAGCTGCAGCCCCAGGGCGGTCAGGTTCGTACGCGCCCAGTCCAGCTCCTCGGCCAGCAGCGACACCAGCGCACCAGGCCCCTTGGCGCGGCCCGGCACGGTGAGGTTGTGGGTCTCCACTTCGATGTGAGCGCTGCCGCTCACCGCCCCCGACAGCATGGCGGTCAGCGTGTCGTGCAGCACGGCCCCGGTGCTGGGCGTCTCGCCCGTGTGGTTGTGGACGTGACCGAGCTTCACCACAGGCGCGCCCGCCTCGGCCAGCCCCTTGAGCGCCTGGCCCGGCTCCTCGGCCCCGCAGGCGAGGTGGCAGGCGTCCAGGCACACGCCCAAGTGTTCGGAGTCGATGCCGCCGACCCGTTCGAGCGCCTGCTCGGTGGTCTCCAGCACGCACCCAGGCCAGGGCTCGAAGCCGACCCTGATCGTCTTGCCGGTCGTGCTGTAGATGCCGCGCAGCTCGCGGGCCAGCCGCTCCAGGCGGCGGGTGGCGATGGCGTGCAGGTCGGCGGGCCAGTCGCGGCGCCATCCGATGGGGATGGTGGAGATGCTGCCGAACTGCACGTCCTCCGGCAGCAGGAACGCCAGAATCCTGGCCAGCGCCATCGTGTAGCGGTAGCGCTCGGGCTTGGCCCAGTCGGGGCCGGGCACCTCCTGGTTGCGGCCGCCGGTGCCGTTGAGGCTCACGACCTCAAGGCCGCGCTCCTCCAGGGAGCGGCGCAGCCGTACGAGCTCGATCCGGTCGGCGATGAGGTGGTCGGCGACGCTCGGGGACAGCCACAACCCGATGCCCATGCGCTCAACGCCCAGCCGCTTGCGCACCGGGACCGCGTAACGGGTGAGGTGCGCGATGAGGTTCTCCAGGTCCTCAGCGGGGTGGACGCCTGCGTTGTAGGCGAGGTGAACGAGCGTTCCGTCATCGTGACGCAGGCGCATCGGTTTCCTCCACGGCTTGCTTGTTGTGTCCCGTCGCCCGCCTCGTTGCGTGCGAGCCAGGTGAGCATGTTGCCTGTCTGCGGGTCGTATGCGCGTCCGCCCTGAGTCGATCGTCCGCTACTCCGCTGGGAGCAGCCTCAGCTCGGGATAACGCTCTTGTGGCTCACTTGGTGAGACTTGGCGATGCTCTACGCAGTGTAGTACTACTTCCGGTGGTGGCATACCCGGCCACCCAACAATTACGCAACGGTCATCACAAACCGGGATCATTCACCGTGAAGACCGCCTGTGGCCGCCTCGGAGCGCCCGGGGAACCTCCCACCCGCCCTGACCTTAGGACAAACGCCGAAAGCCTCCCAAACATCCCCTCAGCGCCTCACAAGCCCCCACTGGGCCACCACCCGGACAGAAAGCCGGAAGAGGTATTGCGCTGGGCCACATGAACATCGCATCGTGTGATCAGGGCCGCCTGGTCCGGGACCCCTCCCAAACCTCCGCACCGACAATGGCGGTGATCCGAGCAGGGCCGTGAGCCGTTCGTACGAGAAAGGCGCCACGATGGATCCGAGACCGGCGAGTGCCCATGACCTTCCACCTGAATCTGGGCCGACCTCCGACCCCTTGGCCGTGGCGCTCGGGAACGCCTCGCTGCTGGGCGTCGGATACCTGATGATGCGGCGGCGCGGGCTGGCATTCGGCTCCGTGGCGGTCACGATCGCGCTCGTCGTCGTGCTGGCCCTGGTCGCGCGGGTCACCTGGTTCGAGTACGTGGTGCTGCTGTGGTGGGTCCTCGTCACCGCCCACGGCTGGTGGCTGGCGAGCAGGGGCTTACAACGCGAGAACCCCGAGGAGAAGCGACGGCAACGGCTCGTCGGGCTGGCCGCGGCCCTCGTCGTCCTGCTGGCCGCCGGCTACCTGCGGTTGGACGCCTACCGTATCCACCAGGAGGCCGCGGCGGCCCACCGTGACGGCGACTGCACACGAGCCCTGTCGGCTCTGGCAGGGCTTTGGGCCGGGCACCGGGTGGCCGACTCCCCGCTGACCGCCCGGGCCGAGAACGAGGGCGCGGCCTGCGAGCTGCTGGTGACCGCCGAGCGGCAGGCTTCGACCGATCGGCTGCTGGCCGCCCGTACGCTCGAGACTTACCACGCGCACCCGGGCGCGCTGTGGCAGGGCGTGGACGGACGCAGGGCCGACCTCTTCCTCGCGCAGGCCGCCGGCGACCTGAACACCGCCCTGACCGGCGACACCAAGGCCCTGGAGTCGGGCTTCGGCCACCTGTCGCAGGCGCTCAAAGAGGCCGCCGGCCAGGAGGCGAAGGCAGGCAAGGTCCTGGACGACTTCCTGAAGGCCCTGCCGACCAAGGACGCCTGCGAGACCAAGACGATCACCGACTGGCTCGGTGAACGGCCTTCCGATGGCGGGGTGCTGGCCCGCGCCGCCGAGATCGTCCCGAAGGTCGCGCCCGCTGCGATCGTCGAATGCGGTGACGCCCTGGCGAAGGACAAGAAGTGGAAGAAGGCCAAGGCGCAGTACGAGCAGCTCCTCAAGCAGTACCCCAAGGACGACCTCGCATCCAGGGCCAAGGACGGCAGGAAGCGGGCCGGCCTGGAGATCGAGCTGGCGAACGTCCGCAAGCTGCTCAAGGGCGGCAAGCCCAAGTACTGCAGCAGGCCCGCGCCCTACTCCGGCGCGAAGCCGTACCGGGGCAGGGGGCCGCACCGCGCGATCCTGATCGGCAACAGCGGCCACAGGAAGAAGCTGCCCTCCTCGTGGGTGACCAAGGACCCCGCGAAGGCCGTCCTGGTGATCTGCGCCGGCGAGACCACGTACGGCTCTTCGGTCAGAACCTGCCCGTACAGGTCCACCACCAGCTTGACCGCTTTCAGCCCCAGCTACGTGACGTTCAAGAAGCGGAAGGTCCCCGTACGCGTCTACGAGCTGCGCACCGGCAAGCGCGTCGGCCCGCGCAGCGTGCAGATCGGCGGCTCCGCCTGCCCGCGCCGCATCCACTACACCTACTGGGGCGGCATCGACACCGGCCCGCCCAGCGAGATGTACGTCAAGTCCTCGAAGTCGGACATCCGCGCCGCCTACGGAAAGCTGATCCGCCCGTGACGTGACGCGGGCACCCGGCATGGACGCCACAAGGGCGCGGGCAGGCGGACCCGCACCCCACACCACCCGCGACACCCGGCCGCCCAGCAGGCGGGCCGGCGCTCCCCTGGAAAGCGGGTCTGGCGAGCTCGTCCCGGACGGCCTGGCCCCGCGGAGCGTCCCGCAGTCCCGGTCCCGTGCACGCCATAAGGCTGCTCAAGCACGCTCGTGCCCAGCGGCGAGGCCCAAGCCCCCGGGAGGCGGCGGCCCGCAGCGCGCCCTCAAGAAGCTCCCCAGCGGCGCGCCGACGCCGTCCCTGTCGAAGAACCGAGCGCCCCCGCACAGCCACCCGCGAAAAGACCCCAGGCACGCGGAAGCCCCCGTGCGAGCGACTCACACGGGGGCTTCCGGTTCAGCCCCTAAGGAAGGGACGTCAGTTCTGGATCGGAGCTGCGATCGCGGCGGCCGAGTCCGGGATCTTCGAGGCGGTCTCGCCCTTGAAGACGAACTTGGCGTCGTCGCCCTCGCCCTCGACCGTCACCTTCACGACCTGGCCGGGCCGGAGCTCGCCGTACAGGATCTTCTCCGACAGCGAGTCCTCCAGCTCGCGCTGGATCGTACGGCGCAGCGGCCGGGCGCCCATGACCGGGTCGTAGCCGCGGTCGGCGAGCAGCTGCTTGGCCTCGGGCGAGACCTCGAGCCCCATGTCGCGGTCCTTCAGCCTGGCGTCGACCTGGGCGAGCATCAGATCCACGATCTGGATGATCTCGACCGGCGTGAGCTGGTGGAAGACCACGATGTCGTCGACACGGTTGAGGAACTCGGGCCGGAAGTGCTGCTTGAGCTCCTCCTGGACCTTCGCCTTCATCCGCTCGTAGTTGGACTCGGTGTCGTTGGACTTCGCGAACCCGACCCCGATGCCCTTGGAGATGTCGCGGGTGCCGAGGTTGGTGGTCATGATGATGACCGTGTTCTTGAAGTCGACCACCCGGCCCTGGGCGTCGGTCAGGCGACCGTCTTCCAGGATCTGCAGCAGCGAGTTGAAGATGTCGGGGTGGGCCTTCTCGATCTCGTCGAACAGGACCACGGAGAACGGCTTGCGCCGCACCTTCTCGGTGAGCTGACCGCCCTCCTCGTAGCCGACGTAGCCGGGAGGCGAGCCGAACAGCCGGGAGACGGTGTGCTTCTCCATGAACTCCGACATGTCCAGGCTGATCAGCGCGTCTTCGTCGCCGAAGAGGAACTCCGCGAGCGCCTTGGACAGCTCGGTCTTACCGACGCCGGACGGGCCGGCGAAGATGAACGAACCGCCGGGACGGCGCGGGTCCTTCAGCCCGGCGCGGGTGCGCCGGATGGAGCGCGACAGGCCCTTGATGGCGTCGTCCTGGCCGATGATCCGCTTGTGGAGCTCGTCCTCCATGCGGAGCAGGCGCTGCGACTCCTCCTCGGTCAGCTTGAAGACCGGGATGCCGGTGGCGGTCGCCAGGACCTCGGCGATGAGCTCCTGGGTGACCTCGGCGACGACGTCCATGTCGCCGGCCTTCCACTCCTTCTCCCGCCGCTCGCGCTTGAGCTGGAGCTGCTTCTCCTGGTCGCGGAGTGCAGCGGCCTTCTCGAAGTCCTGCGCGTCGATCGCGGACTCCTTGTCGCGGCGGACGTTGGCGATCTTCTCGTCGTACTCGCGCAGGTCCGGCGGCGCGGTCATCCTGCGGATGCGCATGCGGGAGCCGGCCTCGTCGATGAGGTCGATCGCCTTGTCGGGCAGGTAGCGGTCGCTGATGTAGCGGTCGGCCAGCTGCGCGGCGGCCACCAGCGCGTCGTCGGTGATGGACACGCGGTGGTGTGCCTCGTAGCGGTCGCGCAGACCCTTGAGGATCTCGATCGTGTGGCTGAGCGACGGCTCGGCCACCTGGATCGGCTGGAAGCGCCGCTCGAGTGCCGCGTCCTTCTCCAAGTACTTGCGGTACTCATCGAGCGTGGTCGCGCCGATCGTCTGCAGCTCGCCGCGGGCCAGCATCGGCTTGAGGATGCTGGCGGCGTCGATCGCGCCCTCGGCGGCGCCCGCACCCACGAGCGTGTGCAGCTCGTCGATGAACAGGATGATGTCGCCGCGCGTGCGAATCTCCTTCAGCACCTTCTTCAGGCGCTCTTCGAAGTCACCGCGGTAGCGGGAGCCGGCGACCAGGGCGCCGAGGTCAAGCGTGTAGAGCTGCTTGTCCTTCAGCGTCTCGGGCACCTCGCCCCTGACGATCTTCTGCGACAGGCCCTCGACGACGGCGGTCTTGCCGACGCCGGGCTCGCCAATGAGAACGGGGTTGTTCTTGGTCCTCCTGGAGAGGACCTGCATGACCCGCTCGATCTCCTTCTCGCGGCCGATGACCGGATCCAGCTTGCCCTCGCGGGCGGCCTGGGTCAGGTTACGGCCGAACTGGTCGAGCACCAGGGACGTGGACGGGGCCGACTCCTGGGGGCCGCCCGCCGCGGCCGGCTCCTTGCCCTGGTAACCGTGGAGCAACTGGATGACCTGCTGCCGGACACGGTTGAGATCAGCTCCAAGCTTGACCAGCACCTGGGCGGCCACACCCTCACCCTCGCGGATGAGCCCGAGCAGGATGTGCTCGGTGCCGATGTAGTTGTGACCCAGCTGCAAAGCCTCACGGAGCGACAGCTCGAGGACCTTCTTGGCCCGCGGGGTGAACGGAATGTGCCCCGACGGAGCCGACTGGCCCTGGCCGATGATCTCCTCGACCTGCTGGCGCACACCCTCAAGGCTGATGCCCAGGCTCTCGAGAGCCTTGGCGGCCACGCCCTCACCTTCATGGATCAAACCAAGAAGAATGTGCTCAGTGCCGATGTAGTTGTGGTTGAGCATCCTGGCCTCTTCCTGGGCCAAGACGACAACACGCCTCGCTCGGTCGGTGAACCTCTCGAACATCTCGTCGCTCCTCACAGAGCGGTCAGTCAGGCCGGTAAATCCGGTCCCGTCCTCCCGCATGCTAGCCCTGGCTCGGCGAACCGTGCCCTCTGCCGCTGACACGCTCTATAGCAGACACGTTCCCCGAGAGCAGGGCGTTCACCCTCCATCCAACTACTGATCGGGGGTGACGTGTTCCCGCTACGCCGCAAGCGAACGATGTTTAAGCCGTCTCTCAGGAACGACTGGAATTGCCACTCGCGGCGCATGCGGATCACACACGCATCTGGCCGCCGGACGCCTCGTACGACGCGGCGTTGGGGACGCCACTTCGCCCGCGCATCAGCACTGATGCAACGTCCGTATCTGTTACGTAATCATCGTATGTCGTGATGCGAGGCTTGGCCAAGCGAGCCCGTTACGCATCGAACACGATCAACCACAGTGCGCGCACCGCGCTCCCGGAAGGCCCGTACCGTCGGTAATCGGTATTCCGCCATCCGATCAGGACGGTTACCGAACCCATCCCGCATGATGAGACGCGCTCGGCGGTTGATGCGATGCATTCTCTCGTGATCCTTGCACACACACGTGCACGGCAATCGGAAACGAACTGCTCGCGAGATGGCCGCATTGCGGGGGGATGCAGGGGAACCGGCATTGCGCGAGCCTTGCTCATAGTCGCGTCATATGCCCGGGAGGGGCGCGGGAGCGGGATATCGGGATGCCCGCGCATCCGTACGCTTCGTGTTTACGGCCGCGTACGGTAACCGTGGATCACGCTTTTACACTACAGCGCGTGAAGAGTTCAGCGGCCGGCTTAACCGGCGGCCCGGGATTTGCGCCGCACCAGCGGGGGCACGGCCGGCGAACGGCAATGTGGGCGGCCGCCCCGCGGCGTACACGGAGCGTACGCTGAAAGCGGCACGGCCGCCCCACACGGCTTTCGGCGCGCGCTCGCCCGCATATCGCGGCCCCGGCGCGGAAACGCGCCGGGGATGGCCAAGGAACGCGCGTGCCCATTACGCCCGGATATGGGCGCCTTACGCGATCATCATCCACCGAAGTCCGGATTCGTGGACGCCGGGGATACGATCATGCGCTTATGGCGGTCGCCGGGGTCCAAGGCGAACATCATAAGCGCATGGTCGGCTGTCGCTCTGTTAGAGAGCGGCGTCAGTGCGCGGCCTCGTACTTCTCCACGACGGTGGAGGCGATGCGGCCGCGCTCGCTGACGGGCAGGCCGTGGGCCTTGGCCCACTGACGGATCTCCGAGCTCTTCTCCCGGCTCATGGCCCGGCTGCCGCTGCGCCCGCGACGACGCGTGGTGGCCGAGCCCGCCCTGCGCGCGTGCTGCACGAAAGGCGATAGAGCGTCCCTCAGCTTCTTCGCGTTAAGGTCGCTGAGGTCAATCTCATAGGACGAGCCGTCAATAGCGAAGCTGACCGTCTCATTGGCCTCGCCCCCATCGAGGTCATCGATGAGAATCTCCTGGATCTGCTTGGCCATGTACGCAATCCTTTCGCGGAGCATTGTTTCATTCGCCTGCCCAAACATATACCCGGAAAGGCGTGGAGACAATTCAGCGCTACGGGGATTCGGCTGACTGGCCGATCAGTTCTGGCCCTCGGGCTGATCCTCGCGGTTTCGGCGGCCCCCCAGAGCCTCGGAGCGGACCAACTTCACTACGCCAAAGATGAAGGCGCCCGCCACCACCGCCGGGGGGATGAGCGCTGACAATACCTCTGTTAGGGCTTCCATTCGTCCTTCGCCTCCACGGCTAGCGGGGTTTCGGGGGCGCTTAAAGCGTCCGGTGCGTCACCTCGAGAGCCCGGCTCCTCATGACGCACGGTGCGATGCCACCCGCAACCGACCATAGCGGCACACAGATGCCCTGCGTGTCGCAGGGGCGCCAACATCCGGCAACCCGGACGCCCCATAGCCTAATGCCAGTCTCTCCAGGCTCCTTACCGGATCAAGCGAAAATTTTACGAAAAGACATCGCCCCTGGTACACAAGGCTCAGCGAAGATCTTTTACTACCCGCGTTCCAGCAGCTCTGTCGTGCGGGCCCCGCTCCAGCGGCTTGTCCATGAGGATGAGCAGCCCCACGCCGAAGAGCAGCATTCCGGTCAGCAGATTGACCACGGGAATGCCCATGAGCATCAGCGGGGCGGGATAGACCAGCGACCGTTTCAGCAGCTTACGGGCCGGCCGGCGGGCCGGCTCCAGGCGAATGCGCATGATCGCCTTGCCGAACGTACGCCCGCGCCGTGAATGGGCCCACCAGTCGTAAGCGGCATAACCCAGCCCGGCCACCGCCCAGCCTGCCA
Organism: Nonomuraea sp. NPDC052634; assembly: GCF_040678535.1. NCBI lineage: Bacteria > Bacillati > Actinomycetota > Actinomycetes > Streptosporangiales > Streptosporangiaceae > Nonomuraea > Nonomuraea sp. NPDC052634. The sequence goes on from NZ_JBFATY010000005.1 coordinate 291,115, forward strand.
CTCCGGGCAGCCGACCGCCGAACATCTCCGACATCCCGACAGTCCGCAAGATGGCCCACAGCGCAATGAACAGAATGTAATAGAAGACCCCGAAGACGAGCGCTTCAATGAGCCGGGCGGCCAGGCGTTCCCACCATTCAGCGGGAGGTGCGTCCGGTACCTGCGGTGTCCCGGCCATATCTCCCACCTCACGTCTTCGCGGAGCACGGGGGGCCCTCACCATTTTCTCCGGGGTCTGCGGACATAACACAAGGGCCGGCGCGGAGCCGGCCCTTGTGACGCCTGTGAGGACTTCTGAGGGGTCTACCTGACCTTGACGACCACGGTCTTGGCGAACTTGTCGGCGAACGTCTGCTGCAGCGGCTTGTCCCAGAGCTGGGACGCGCCGTTGAGCCCGTAGGCGACCAGCGTGATCAGCCATCCGACGAAGGGCACCCAGTAGAAGATGTAGCCGCCCACCGTCATCGCCGAGCGCTTGAGCGCGGGGCCGGTCGGCACGCCGTCGGGCTGGAGCTGCCCGCCGACCTGGACGACCTTGATGCCGAGCGCCATCTTGCCGAGCGTCTGACCCTTCATCCTGGTCAGCTGGAAGTCGTACAGGGTGTAGATCAAGGTGATGAGGACCGCGGAGACCACCGTGTACAGCAGCGCCGAGGCCAGCCCGCTCGCGACGCCCGTGATCGAGCTGTACGAGGGATACAGCGGCGTCAGCAGCAGCGACACCACGACGATCACGACACCGAAGACCACACCGTCGATGAGCCTGGCGAGCAGTCGCTGCCACCACTCCGCCAGCGGCGCCGGCGCGCCCGGAGGCTGCACCCCGATCGGCTGGCGGTAGGGCTGACCGTAACCGGGCTGCCCGTAGCCCTGCTGCCCGTACGGCTGCGGCTGGCCGTAGCCCTGCTGCCCGTACTGCTGCTGAGCGTCGTAGCCCTGCTGACCGTACCCGGGCTGCGCGTAGCCCGGCTGGGACGGCTGCTGCTGCCCGTAGCCCTGCTGGCCGTACTGCTGCTGGGCGTCGTAGCCCTGCTGACCGTAGCCGGGCTGCGACTGGGGCTGCTGCCCGTACTGCTGCTGGGCGTCGTAGCCCTGACCGTAACCAGGCTGGGACTGCGGCTGCTGACCGTACCCGGGCTGAGACGGGGGCTGCTGTCCATAGCCGGGCTGGGACTGCGGCTGCTGGCCGTAGCCCTGCTGGCCGTACTGCTGCTGGGCGTCGTAGCCCTGCTGGCCGTAGCCCGGCTGCGACTGGGGCTGCTGCCCGTACGGCGCCTGCTGGTCGTAGCCCTGCTGGCCGGAGGGGGCCTGCTGGCCGTAGCCGGGCTGGGACTGCGGCTGCTGCCCGTAAGCCTGCTGCTGGGGGTCGTAGCCCTGCTGGGGGTAGCCCTGCTGGCCGTAGCCCGGCTGCGGCTGCTGGCCGTAGCCCGGCTGGCCGTAAGGGGGTTGCTGCTGGCCATAGGGGGGCTGCTGCTGGCCGTATCCCGGCTGGGACGGCTGCTGCTGGCCATAGCCGTACTGCTGTTGTCCGTACTGGGGCTGCTGCCCGTAGGCGTCGTCCGCCCGGTAGCCGACCACAGTCGCGTCCGGGTCGGGCGCGCCGGGGTGGCGGCCCGCGTTCTGCGGCCCGTAAGGGGTGCCGGGTGCAGAATTCTCGCCGGATTCGTCCTGTGGATACGGCGGCTGTCCGGTGCTCACCGTGTCACCTCGCTTCAAGTGCGCATGTGGCACGTGTCAGGACACATGCCTGTGCTGCCCAACGTATCGACATAGGTATCAACAATCACCTTTCCGTATGGTCAGGGTCCGCGTCACCCGATGTCAGATGGAGCAGCATGCGGGTGTTGCCCAGGGTGTTCGGTTTGACGTGTTCGAGATCGAGAAACTCCGCCACACCCTCGTCGTACGAGGCCAGCAGTTCGGCGTACACCTCGGGTGAGACCGGCGTGCCCTGAATCTGGCGAAAGCCGAGCCGGGCGAAGAAGTCGACCTCAAAAGTCAGACAGAATACACGCCTCAGACCCAGATCCTTCGCCTGCTGTATGAGCGCCGAGACGATCCGACGGCCGACGCCCATGCCCCGGCACTCCGGATCCACGGCCACCGTCCGGACCTCGGCGAGGTCCTCCCAGAGCACGTGGAGCGCGCCGCAGCCGACGACCTGCCCGCCCCGTTCGGCCACCCAGAACTCCTGTACGTCCTCGTACAGGGTGACGGTGGCCTTCTTCAGGAGCCGCGGGCCCGCTCCCGCGTAGGTGTCCACAAGCCTCCTGATGGCCCGCACATCGGGTGTGCGGGCACGCCGGACCACCACCGCGGTCTCGGCTGCTGTCAGTTCGGCCACCTGCTCCATGGCCCTCCAGGGTACAGATGTCATTACGGCTCGGCCGTAACTCCCACGTCTCGCCCCATGCTGTAACAACTCGTGCTCATCCGAGCACGCGCTCCGAGCAGGCGTGCAGCCCATCCGAAGTTGCGCCAAATCCGGCATAAAACCGGTTCTGTACGGCCAGGCACGAGATCACCTTGTGACCCTTCGGTTGTGAAACCTCAACAGAGTCGGCAGTTCTGGTTGAGCACGAACCCGGAGTGCATTAGTGTCCAGCGACGATGTTCCCCGCGTGTCGCGCGCGGGCGACACGCCTAATCCTCCGCAGGGAGGAGCCGGGGAACCGCCGGTGGCGCCCCCAACGCCACCCGGGGTGAATCCGCACCACCGGTAGGGCTGCTCCGGCCCGAACCCGTCAGCTAACCCGGCAGGCGCCGATGGAAGGAGCTGGTTGGTGAAGCGTACGCGCGAGCGTGAGAGGACGACGGCGGGCAAGCACGCCCGCCCTCCGAAACGCGCCGCACGGCGGTCCCGCCTGCTCGGTGTAATAAGTGTCACACTCGCGGCGTTCATGGCCGCGACCCCCGTCGGCTCGGCATCCGCCGACCCCAAGCCCTCGCTTCAAGACCTGGCCAAGCAGGTCGAGAAGATGCACACCGAGATCGAGCAGCTGACCGAGCAGTACAACGGCCAGCGGGAGAAGCTCAAGAGCGCCAAGAGGGCCGCTGAGGCCGCGAAGAAGACCCTGGCCGCCAGTGAGGCCGATCTCGCCGCCAAGCGCGCCAAAGCGGCCGCCTTGGCCGAGAACGCCTACATCACCGGCGGGCTCAGCCGCATCCTGGCCTTCGCCACCTCCGACGACCCCGACACGTTCCTCGACCGCGCCGCCACCACGTACGTGCTGGAGCAGCAGCAGGGCGAGGCCGTCAACCAGGTCACCAGGGCCCGGCAGGCCGCGGAGCGCGCCAGGGCGAGCGCCAAGACCCGCATCGACGAGGTCCAGAAGCTGATCTCCGACCTCGGCGCCAAGCGCGACAAGATCACCAAGCTGGTCGCCAAGGTCGAGAGCAACCTCTTCCGCCGGGCGCTCGGCGAGGCGGGCCGGCCCGGCACCCGTGCCCAGCGCGTCGACCTGCCCATCCCGGGCAGCGGCAAGGCCGCCCAGGCCGCGAGGTGGGCGCTGACGCAGCAGCTCAAGCCGTACGTCTGGGGCGCCGACGGCCCCAACTCCTATGACTGCAGCGGCCTGGTCATGGCGGCCTACCAGCAGGTCGGCATCTCGCTGCCGCACTACACCGGCAGCCAGTGGACGGCCGGACGGCACATCGACCGCTCTGAGCTGCGGGCCGGCGACCTCGTGTTCTTCTACAGCGACCTGCACCACGTGGGCATCTACCTCGGCGGCGGCATGATGATCCACGCCCCGCGCACCGGCGACGTCGTCCGTATCGCCTCCATCGCGAACAGGCCCTACGCCGGCGCGGTCCGCATCGCCGACTGATCCGCCGCCAATGAGCGCCCGTCGCCCGGCCCTGACCGCCGGGCTTGATCGGCGCGGCTAGATCAGCTGGCGGCGGGCCGCCCAGGCCACGGCCTCGATCGCCGTGGCGACGCCGATGCGGTCGCAGATGACCCGCAACCGCCGTCGTACGGTGCGGCCGCTGATGTCCAGCCGCCTGCCGACCCTGTCGACCGTGACCCCTTTGGCCAGCTCCGCCAGCAACGCGAGATCGGCGTGGCTGAGTTGAACATCCTCAGTGAGCACTTCCATCGGGAGCCCTCCCCCCCAACAGCGCAGAACGTGGGCCTCTCGACCGGACCCAGGTTGCTCCTCGCAGACCGTAAACGCATCTCGGAAAGGTCGTCAAGCAATGACGTCTTCCATACTTGACCAGCACTATTGACATGATCCGAAATATGTGACGCCCTGACGATAAAGCGCTACAGATCGGTGTCTCCTGAGCGGTCTCGCGAGCCTCACCCCCTTCGGGAAACAACGGCTCAGGCGGCCGTCGATCTTCGGGAATCGATCCGTTCGATGGTGAATATCAGCGTGATCCGTACGCGCGTTACCGCGAGCCGAGCGCACGCGGACCGCTCTTCCGCATGTGCGGGGGACGGCTCGCCGAGCGCCGCCGCTCAGTGACGCCGCGCCCCCTGACCTCAGGGTGATGCTGAGTGAAAGATCCCCAGGTCAGCGACTCGAATCGGTCCTCCGGCCCGGCCCACCCGGCCGCAGCGGGCTGCGCGTGCCGGTGAGCCGGCCCTCCACCCCGCGCATGCAGGAGCGGCTCAGGCAGCACAGCGAGACGCCGATCGAGGCGCCGCCCGAGTAGCGCGACCGCAGGGCGGAGCCGGCCTGTCCGCCGCCCGTCATGGTGATCAGCCGGTCGTCCGGCGCGCTCATGCGGCGGGACCAGCTGAAGCGAGGTGGCGGACCGCGGACTTGACCCGGTGCTTACAGACGATCAGTTGTCGGAAACCGGACGGGCCAGAATGGCGTTCGACGGCTACTACCGGGGACCGGCGGTGCAGGCCCCGGAGGCGCGCTCCTGAGCGCTCCAACGCGCATTCCAGAGCGGCCCGGGCAGATTTCGGTCGAGAAGGCGCCGAGTGGGGGACGGCGGCCGCACCGTAAAAGCGCGGGGCGGCGGCGCCGACGTGTGGCCGCGCCGCCGCCCCGCAGAATGCTCAGTGAGTGGGCTTGACCAGCGGGAACAGGATGGTCTCGCGGATGTTCTTGCCGGTGAACGCCATGATCATCCGGTCGATGCCCGCGCCCATGCCACCGGTCGGCGGCATCGCGTACTCGAGCGCCTGCAGGAAGTCCTCGTCGAGCTGCATGGCCTCGGGGTCGCCACCGGCGGCCAGCAGCGACTGCTCGACCAGGCGGCGCCGCTGCTCGATCGGGTCGATCAGCTCGGAGTAGGCGGTGCCCAGCTCGGTGCCGAACCCGATGAGGTCCCACTTCTCCGTCAGCAGCGGGTTGTCGCGGTGCTGGCGGGTCAGCGGCGAGGTCTCCAGCGGGTAGTCCATGACGAACGTCGGCTGCACCAGCGTGTGCTCGACCAGCGCCTCGAACAGCTCCTGCACGAGCTTGCCCGGACCCCACTTCGGATCCCAGTGGACCTCGCGGCGGTCGGCGATCTTGCGCAGCTCCTCAAGGGAGGTGGAGGTGGTGATCTCCTCGCCCACGGCCTCCGACACCGCACCGTACAGGGTGATGCGCGGCCACTCCTTGAGGCCGAGGTCGATCTCGACGCCGTCGTGCACGACCACCGTGGTGCCCAGCGCGGCCACGACGGCCTTCTGGTACATGCGCTGGGTCAGGTCGGCCATGTCGTTGTAGTCGAGGTAGGTGCCGTACGCCTCGAGCATCGTGAACTCGGGGTTGTGCGTCGAGTCGGCGCCCTCGTTGCGGAAGTTGCGGTTGATCTCGAAGACCTTCTCGATGCCGCCCACCACAAGACGCTTGAGATAGAGCTCGATCGCGATGCGAAGGTAGAGCTCCATGTTGTAGGCGTTGATGTGGGTCTTGAACGGCCGGGCCGCCGCGCCGCCGTGGATCGGCTGCAGCATCGGCGTCTCGACCTCGAGGTAGCCCTCCTCGTGCCAGAAGTCGCGCACCGCGCGCACAGTGGCGCTGCGGATGCGCGCCATCTTCCTGGCCTCGTCGTTGACGATGAGATCGACGTAACGCTGGCGGACCCGCGCCTCGGGGTCGGTGAGGCCGATGTGCTTCTCCGGCAGCGGGCGCAGGCACTTGGCGGTGATCTGCCAGGAGTCGGCGAGGATGGACAGCTCGCCTCTGCGCGAGGTGATGACCTCACCGATCACGCCGACGTGGTCGCCCAGGTCGACGTCGCGCTTCCACTTGGCCAGCGACTCCTCGCCCACCTTGTCGAGCGAGATCATGACCTGCAGATCGCCGCTGCCGTCGCGCAGGGTGGCGAAGCAGAGCTTGCCTCCCACGCGGCTGAGCATGACGCGCCCCGCGACCGCGACCTTGTCACCGGTCGAGGTGTCGGGCTCCAGGCCCTGGTATTTCTCCCTGACCTCGGCGTTGGTCGCCGTACGTGGGAAGTTCACCGGGTAAGGGTCGACGCCCTCGCTGCGAAGGCGGTCGAGCTTCTCCCTCCGGATGCGCATCTGCTCGGGAAGTTCGTCGCTCACACCATCAAAGGGTAGGGGATATGGCGAACTGAAAGGCTCGTCGGCCTGATGTAGATCCTCTGCAAGTGCTGGTCGGCGCACTGTAGATCCTCTGCAAGAGCCCTGCTTTACATCTTTCTTACGAGCTCAGGGGGGAGCCGGTAGGGAACCGGCCCAAGGGGAGCTCAAGGAGAGAAGATGTTCAAGAAGATCGCCACAGGGCTCCTGGCCGCGGCTGCGACGACCACGCTGGCCCTGTCACTTCCCACCGCCGCCCAGGCGTCCTCGTTCGGCCCTCGCGACAGCGTCGCGTCGTTCAGCACCTACTCGAGCAACAGGCTGGCCAAGGCCGAGGGCACCATCCGGGTCAACTGGGACGGCCGGCGCGACAACACGGCCGTCGTCCGGGGCCGCCTGTACGACCGCGACGCCCGCAGCTACCGCCGGGGCGGCAAGTGCGCGTGGGTGACCTTCCAGGCCCGCGAGTTCCGCGGCGGCTGGGACACGGTCTACACCGACAAGTACTGCGGCTACCCGAACTCCAAGCTCATCCGCTTCCGCGTCTTCGACGTCTCGGGCGTGCGGGTGAAGGTCTGCCAGGCGGGCCCCGAGCGCCGCGCGTGGCCGACGCGGTGCGGCAACTGGGACTACATCTTCAGCGCCAGGGGCTGACATCAACCGGCAAGCGAGCGGCCCTCCGCACTCGGCGGAGGGCCGCTTTTCCTTGCGTACGCGCTCAGCCGGCGTTCCTGTGGTAGATCAGCCGCAGCCCGATGAGGGTCAGCCACGGCTCGTGCACGTCGATCGAGCGCGACTCGCCCACCACGAGCGCCGCGTGGCCGCCGGTGGCCACCACGGTGACGTCGTCGGGGTCGTCGGCGAGCTCGGCGGCCATGCGCTCGACGATGCCGTCCACCTGGCCGGCGAAGCCGTAGATGATGCCGGCCTGCAGCGCCTCCACCGTGTTCTTGGCGATGACCGAGCGCGGCCTGACCAGCTCGACCTTGTGGAGCTGCGCCCCGGCCGCCGCCAGGGCGTCGACGGAGATCTCGATGCCGGGCGCGGTGACCGCGCCGACGTACTCGCCCTTGGCGGAGACCGCGTCGAACGAGGTGGCGGTGCCGAAGTCGACGATGATGCAGGGGCCGCCGTACTGGTCGATGGCGGCCAGCGCGTTCACGATGCGGTCGCTGCCGACCTCTTTGGGGTTGTCCATGCGTACGGGCACCCCGGTGCGGATGCCCGGCTCCACGATCACCGCGGTCACGTCGCCGTAGTAGCGGCGGCACATCTCGCGCATCTCGTTCAGCACGCTCGGCACGGTGGAACAGATGGCGATGCCGTCGACGTCGGCCCCTTTCAGCAGCGGCGACTGGGCCAGCAAACCTTGGAGTACGACCGCGATCTCGTCGGCGGTGCGCCGGGCGTCGGTGGCGAGCCGCCAATGCTCGATGACGTCCTCGCCCTCGAACAACCCCAACACCGTGTGCGTGTTGCCGACGTCGATCGTGAGCAGCATCAATTACCCCCGCAGATCAAGTGCGATGTCCAGGGCCGGCGCTGAGTGCGTTAGCGCGCCCACCGCAAGGTAGTCGACGCCAGTGTCCGCCACATCACGGGCCGATTCCAAGGTCAATCCCCCGCTCGCTTCAAGAGCAACCCTATTTTTCGCCCGATTTTTCACGACTTGTACGGCACGCGCCGTGTCCTCGACCGTGAAGTTGTCGAGCAGGATCAGCTCGGCCCCCTCGTCGAGCACCGGTTCGAGCTGGTCGAGCCGGTCGATCTCCACCTCGATCGGCAGGTCCGGATACCGCTCCCTGACCGCCCTGAACGCCTCGGCCACGCCTCCTGCCGCCACCACGTGGTTGTCCTTGATCAGCGCCGCGTCCGACAGCGACATCCGGTGGTTGACGCCGCCGCCGCAGCGCACCGCGTACTTCTCCAGCGCCCGCAGCCCCGGCAGCGTCTTGCGGCTGTCGCGCACCCGGGCGCCCGTGCCGCGGATCGCCTCGACCCAGCGGGCGGTCAGCGTGGCCACGCCGGACAGGTGGGTGAGCAGGTTGAGCGCGGTGCGCTCGGCCGTCAGCAGCCCGCGTACGGGACCCTCCAGCGTCATCAGCACGTCGCCCGCCTTGACCCGCTCGCCGTCCTTGGCCGCCCGCTCGGCCCGTACCGCGCCCAGCCGGACGAACACCGCCTCGGCCACCGCGAGCCCCGCGACCACGCCGTCCTTGCGCGCCACCACGTCGGCCACCGCCCGCCGGCCGGCCGGGATCGTGGCCAGGCTCGTCACGTCGCCGGCCTCCTGCAGGTCCTCGTCGAGCGCGCGGCCGATCAGCGCGTCCACCTCGGCCGGGTCCAGCCCGGCCGCCGTCAGCTCCTGCGCCAGGCGCGCCGGCATCGCGTCCCCATGCGGCGTGTACGTCATGCGAAGCCCCTCCTCGGTCAGGGTCACGTCCAGGTGGCCCAGCCACTCGTTGTCGTCGCGCACCTCGTGGTCCTCGCGCCAGTGCGAGCCGCGCGTCTCCAGCCTGGCCGCCGCCGCGCCGGTGAGCACGGTGGCCACCGTGAGCAGATTCGTGGCCTCCCACGACTCGGTGCACGGCGGCACCGCGACCGGCGTCCAGCGGGCGTCGCGCAGCGCCCGCGCGGTCTGCAGCAGCGAGTCGCGGCTGCGCAGCACGCCCGCGCCGTTGCTCATGTGGGCCTGGATCCGCGGCCTGACCCGCGGGTCCACCAGGCCCTCGTGGCCGGTGCCCGGCACCGGGTCGCCGGGCGACGGGCGCGAGGCGTGGATGTCCTCGGCGATGCGCTCGGCGAAGACCAGCCCTTCGAGCAGCGAGTTGGAGGCCAGCCGGTTCGCGCCGTGCACGCCCGTGCAGGCGACCTCGCCGCAGGCGTACAGGCCCTCGATGGAGGTACGGCCGCGCAGGTCCGTACGGACGCCGCCGCTCGCGTAGTGTGCGGCGGGCGCGACCGGGATGGGCTCGCTCGCCGGGTCGATGCCGTGCTCGCGGCAGACCGCGTAGATGGTGGGGAAGCGCGACTCCCAGGTCTCGCGGCCGAGGTGGCGGCCGTCGAGGTAGACGTGCTCGCGCCCGCTCTCGCGCATCTTGCGCATGATGGCCTTGGCCACGACGTCGCGCGGCGCGAGGTCGGCCAGCTCGTGCACGCCCGTCATGAACCGTTCGCCCTCGTGGTCGATGAGGAACGCGCCCTCGCCCCTGACCGCCTCGGAGATCAGCGGCTGCTGCCCGGTCGAGCCCTCGCCCAGCCACAGCACCGTGGGGTGGAACTGCACGAACTCGATGTCGCGCACCACGGCGCCGGCCCGCAGCGCGAGCGCCACGCCGTCGCCGGTGGAGACGACCGGGTTGGTGGTGACCGCGTAGACCTGGCCCATGCCGCCGGTGGCCAGCACCACCGCCCTGGCGTGCACCGCGCCCACGCCGTCGCGCGCGCCCTCGCCCATGACGTGCAGGGTCACTCCCCTGGCCCGGCCCTGGGCGTCCTTGAGCAGGTCGAGCACCAGGGCGTGCTCGATCACCTCGATCGAGGCCGCGCGCACCGCCTCGACGAGGGCCCGCTGCACCTCGGCGCCCGTGGCGTCGCCGCCCGCGTGCACGATCCTGCGCCGCCGGTGCCCGCCCTCCCTGGTGAGCTGGAGCTCGCCTTCGGGGGTGCGGTCGAAGCGGGCGCCGCGCTCCATCAGCCGCCGCAGCGCTCCCGGGCCCTCGGTGACGAGCGTGCGCACCGCCCGTACGTCGCACAGCCCCACACCGGCGACCAGCGTGTCGTTCAGGTGCTCATCGGGGGTGTCACGCGGATCGAGCACGGCCGCGATGCCGCCCTGCGCCCAGCGGGTCGAGCCGGACGACAGCTGGTCCTTGGTGACGACCAGAACCTTGGCCTCCGGCTCCAGCTCGGCGTAGTGCAGGGCCACGGTCAGGCCCGCGATGCCGGAGCCCACGACGACCACGTCCGCGTCCACGGTCCAGCCGGGGCTGGGCGCGGTCAGACGCAGGGGAATCGCCGGTGCACTCATGGGGGTCTCCTCACTGAGGCGATTTCGTCACTATGACGATAACGCCTGGCTCGGCGTGGCCATGCCCCGGGGTGCGCAGGCGGGCGCGGCACTTCTCAGGTGGGCAGGCGGGCGGCGCGGAAGGCAGGCGCGGCGCTCCCCAGACGGACAGACGGGCGGGCGGAAGGCAGGCGCGGCGCTCCCCAGACGGGCAGGCGGGCGGCGCGGAAGGCGGGCGCGGCGCGCTCCGGTGGCGGGCTGCGTGGCCCTCGCGCCGCGCCCGTGTTCAGCGGCCGTCGTTCCGGTCAGGCGGGAGTGGTGGTTCGCGGGTTGAGGGTGAGCGTGACGTTGTCGATGAGCCGGGTGGTGCCGACCCTGGCGGCCACCGCGAGCACGGCCAGGCCCTCGTAGTCGTCGCCGACCTCGACGAACGTGGCCGGATCGACCAGCGCGAGGTAATCGACGTCGAGCGCGGGCCCGGCCTCGTCGAGCACCTTGCGCGCCTCGGCGCGGATCTCGGCGGGGGTGAGCCGGGCGGCACCGGCCCGCAGCGCCCGCGACAGCGTCAGCGCCACCTGCCGGTCCTCGTCGGACAGGTAGCGGTTGCGGCTGGACATGGCCAGGCCGTCGGGCTCGCGTACGGTGGGGGCGCCGAGGATCTCGATCGGCAGGTCGAGGTCGGCGACCATGCGCCGGATGAGCGCGAGCTGCTGGGCGTCCTTCTGCCCGAAGACCGCGAGGTCGGGCTGCACGAGGTTGAACAGCTTGAGCACGACCGTGAGCACGCCGTCGAAGTGGCCGGGACGCGCGGCGCCCTCGACGATGCGGCCCATCTCGCCGGCGGAGACGCTGACCTGGCGGTCGGGGGCGTACATCTCCTCGGCGGAGGGGTGGAAGACGACGTCGACGCCCTCGGCCCGGCACACGTCCAGATCGGCATCAAATGTACGGGGATAACGCGAAAAATCCTCGTTAGGGCCGAACTGTAGAGGATTGACGAAAATGCTGACCACGACCTGATCGGCGCGCACCCGGGCCAGCCTGATCAGCGACCTGTGCCCCTCGTGGAGCGCGCCCATGGTGGGCACCAGCGCCACCGTGCCACTACGCCGTGCCTTGACCAGCTCTTCCCGGTTTCTGGCGACGATCAGCTCCATAAGTGCCCTCCGAACGCTACGGTCAGGTCCATATATTGCCCCCGAGCGCGTCGAGCAGCCGCTCCGCCTCCTCCGGCTTGAGCAGCCCCGCGGCCAGCGCCCTGTCCGCGGTGAGCCTGGCCAGCGCGATGTAGGCGTCCGCCGCCTCGGGCGCGGCCAGGATGAGCGCGTCGACATGTTTGCGTACGGTGCCGGCGTCGCCGCGGACGACCGGACCCGTCAGCCCCGCGATGCCGAGCCGCAGCACGTTGTCGAGCGCGGCACCGAGCAGCGGCCCCAGCATCCTGCCGGGGTGCTCGACCCCGATGCGGCGCAGCAGGTCGGACGACTCGGCGATGAGCGTGACCATGTGGTTGGCGGCCCCGGCCAGGGCCGCGTGGTAGAGCGGGCGGTCGCTGTCGGCGATCCAGACCGGCTCGCCGCCCATCTCGATCACCAGCGCCTCGGCGACGGGACGCAGTACGTCGGGCGCGGTGACACCGTAGGAGATGCCGGTGAGCTTGTTGAGGTCGTCGTCGCGGCCGGTGAACGTCATCACCGGGTGCAGCGCCAGCGGCAGCGCGCCCGCTTCGGCCGCCGGGTCGAGCACCGACAGCCCGTACGCGCCGCTGGTGTGGACGAGCATCTTGCCCCGCAGGTCGGCGCCCGTGCTGGCCAGCCCGCCGACCAGGTCGGGCAGCGCGTCGTCGGGCACCGTCAGCAGGACGAGCTGGGCGGCCGCCACCACCTCGTCGGGCCTGGACGGCGAGACGCCGAGCCGCTCGGCGGCCCACCGCTGGGAACGGTCGGAAACGCCGCTGGCGGCCACCACCCGATGGCCTGCCTGCGCGAGCGCCGCGCCGAGGGCGGAACCCACCTTGCCGGCGCCCAGCACGCCGACGGCCAGCCGTGCCGGGCGGTCCCCTGCGTCCATGACGTCTCACCCCTGACCAACGTGATGGCACTGCCGACCAGCGTAACCGTCTCGCGGAGCGGCGAGTGTGACCGGTGTTTTGCCGCGCGTTGAGTTAACGACAAAAGGGGCAAGGGCAGACAAAACGGTGCACCCCCTGTCGGAAGAGATGAGGAGAGGGGCCATCGCAATGGCAGCGGGCGCCGAGTCCTTCAGGACCCGACGCCCGCGACTGTGTATGACCCCTTGGGAGTGCGCCGGCGGGTCGACCGCCGACTGATCCGCCGGGATAAGGACCCGGGCCGGCCTACACCGGCCCGGGCTCATCCATGTCGCTCAGTGGTGGCTGGGCGCGTAGGCGTTGGCGCCGCCCTTGCAGCCCGCACTCGCGAAGCCGATGACGGCGATCGCGTTGCCGCAGACGTTGATGGGGGCGACGATCGGGACGTGGAGCTGGTTGCCGGAGATAACGCCGCCGGTGCCGTTGGTGATGTCGGCGTGCGCCGGGGCGGCCAGCGAGAGCATGGCGACGGCTCCGGTTGCGACCAAGATCTTCTTCAGCACGAGGGCTCCTCTCTTTCGCGGCGTCATACCGCGGGTGCTGGTTCGGCGAGTGAAAGGCCACACCACTTGGGGGTTGGCGCAGCGCAATCACTCAGTGACAACAGGTAAACGCTACCGCAACTTCGCAACGTCTCGTAGTCATTCGATGACAGTGCGTCTCCAATGTAAGTCATGAGATAGTCCAGACATGTGGCTCACCTGGCGCGCCGCGACCGAGCGCGCGCTGTACGGCGAGGAGGGCTTCTACCTCCGCGAACGCCCCTCAGGCCATTTCCGCACCTCGGTCAGCGCGTCCGCGGCCTTCGCCGAGGCGGTGCTCACGCTGCTCGCGGAAGTGGACGCCGAGCTGGGCAAGCCCGACGTGCTCGACCTGGTCGACATCGGGGCGGGTGAGGGCGTGCTGGTGACCCGCGTGCTCGAACGCGCCGAGCCTGGGCTGCGCGACCGGCTGCGGGTCACGGCCGTGGACCTGTCGCCGCGGCCCGACGACCTGCCCGAGGAGATCGTCTGGTCCAGGAGCCTGCCGGACGCCGTCACCGGGCTGGCCATCGCCAACGAGTGGCTCGACAACGTACCGCTCGACGTGGTCGAGCAGACCTCGCGAGGGCCGCGGGTGGTGATGGTGAACGTCTCCACGGGCGAGGAGCGCCTGGGCGACCCGCCGCATCCCGCCGACCGCGAGTGGCTCGACCGGTGGTGGCCGCTGACCCGGGTGGGCACGCGGGCCGAGATCGGCAGGCCGCGCGACGAGGCGTGGGCCTCCGTCCTCGTACGCCTCACCAGGGGCAGGGCGATCGCCATCGATTATGCACATCCTGTGGATAACCGTCCACCTTGTGGAACGCTGACCGGATACCGGGACGGGTCGGTCGTGACCCCCGTACCCGACGGGAGCTGCGACATCACCGCACACGTAGCACTCGACGCGTGCGCCGAGGCCGGGCGGCGGGCCGGCGCGATATCCACAACCTTGTCCACACAGCGCGAGGCGCTGCGCGAGCTGGGGCTGACCGGCGCGCGCCCGCCCCTTGAGCTGGCCCGCACCGACCCGCGCGGCTACCTCCGCGCCCTGGCACGCGCCTCCGAAGAGGGCGAGCTGCTGGAGGCGACCGGCCTCGGCGGCTTCGGCTGGCTCAGCCAGACCAAGTGAACCCGCCCTTTTCGAGGCGCAAATGACCGCTTCGCCCGCCACGCGTCGCTCGCTCGCTGCCCGCTGCCCACCGGTGCCGCACGCGCCGCACGCCGCGCACGCCTGGCGAGGCGCCCCCGTGTGAGCCGCGCCTGAGCCCGGTGGCCATCCAGGCGACGGTCGGGTGACCGACCGACACTGGGGTGGCCGACGGCTGGGCCGGCAGGCGCACGGGACAGGAGGCGGCCCGGCCGGCAGGCGCATGGGCCGGCAGAGGTGCGGGCCGGCAGGGGTGCGGGCCGGAAGTGGTGCGGGGTGGCGGAGGGGCGGGCGGCTGAAGCGGGGTGCTCAGGCGGGGGTGGCGGTGAGTTGGAGTGCGCGCAGGCCGCGGATGACGTACCCGGGCTTCCACTCGGGCTCTTCGCGCAGCTCCAGCTCGGCCGTGCGGTCGAGCAGCGCGCCGAACGACTCGGCCAGCTCGATCCTGGCCAGCGGCGCGCCCAGGCAGAAGTGGATGCCGGCCCCGAACGAGATGTGCGGGTTGTCGGCGCGCCCCACGTCGAGCCGGTCAGGGTCGTCGAACACCTCGGGGTCGCGGTTGGCCGAGCCGAACAGCAGGGCCACCTCGGAGCCGCGCGGGATGCGTACGCCGTGCACCTCGATGTCCTCGAGCACCCACCGCTCGAACATCTGCAACGGCGTGTCCCACCGCAGCAGCTCCTCGACGGCGGTGGGCAGCAGCGAGCGATCGGCCCGCAGCCTGGCCAGCTCGCCGGGGTTGCGGAACAGCGACCACCAGCCGTTGCCCGTGACGTTCACGGTGGCCTCGTGACCGGCGTTGAGCAGCAGCACGCAGGTGCCGACCAGCTCGTCCTCGGTCAGCTCGTCGATCTGGGTGAGCGCGCTGATGAGGTCGTCGCCGGGAGCGGCGCGGCGCTCGGCGGCCAGGGCCTTGAGGTAGTCGGCGAACTCCGACGCCGCGCGTACGGCGGTGTGCTGGGCCTCCAGGGTGGGGTTGAGCTCGTACATGCCGCAGATGTCGGCCGACCAGGGGCGCAGCAGGTGGCGGTCGCTCTCGGGGATGCCGAGCATCTCCGCGATGACGGTGACCGGCAGCGGCTCGGCGACCTCGGCGATGAGGTCGCCGCCGCCCTTCTCCACGTACGCGTCCACCAGCTCACGCGCGATGGATCTGACGCGGGGCCGCAGCGACTCGACCATGCGCGGCGTGAACGCCTTGGAGACCAACCGGCGCAGCCTCGTGTGCACCGGCGGTTCCACGTCGAGCATGCCCGCCCTGATCACGCGCCAGAACGGCTCCTGGAACTCCGGCTCCGGCGGCCTGCCGAACTCCTCGTGGGTCGCCACGTGCAGGTACGAGCGGCCCAGCCGGCGGTCTCTGAGCAGCGCGTTCACGTCGGCGTGCCGCGCGATGAGCCACTGATTGGTCGGCTCGAAGTACGTCACGGGCGACTCGCGCCGCAACTCGTCGTAGACCCCGTAGGGGTGCGCTACGAAATCCGGATTCCAAGGATCAAAGCCCACTATTTCATCTTAGGAGTGACCTGCTCCTTCTTCGCGTGCCTGCTCCGTACCCGGATGTTGAGCAGCTCCACCACGACAGAGAACGCCATCGCGAAGTAAATGTAACCCTTCGGGATGTGCTGGTCGAGACCCTCGGCGACGAGCATCACGCCGATGAGCACCAGGAACGCCAGCGCCAGCATCTTGATCGTGGGGTGGCTGTCGACGAACCGGCTGATCGGCCCGGACGCGAAGAGCATCACGGCCACCGCCACGATGACGGCCGCGATCATCACGCCCAGCTCGTCGACCATGCCGACCGCAGTGATCACCGAGTCGAGCGAGAAGACGATGTCCAGCACCATGATCTGCAGGATCACGGAGGCGAACGAGGTGGCCGCGACCTTCTTGCCGCCCTCCTCCTCGTGCGGTGCCTCCATGTTGTGGTGGATCTCGGTGACGCTCTTGCCGAGCAGGAACAGGCCACCGAGCAGCAGGATCAGGTCGCGTCCGGAGATCTCATGGCCGAAGACGGCGAACAGCGGATCGGTGAGCCGCACCACCCACGACAGGCCGAGCAGCAGGAGCAACCGGCTCACCAGGGCCGCGCCGAGGCCGAGCACCCGGGCGCGGTCGCGCCGCTCGGGCGGCAGCTTCCCGGCGAGGATGGAGATGAAGATGATGTTGTCGATCCCCAGCACGATCTCCAGGGCGACCAGGGTTAAGAAGCCGATCCAGATCTGCGGGTCGGCCACCCAGTCGAGCATCGGGTACCTCCATGACTCGGGTGCTGTCGGATATCCGGTAGCAACGAGTCGGAGGTCACATAAGTTCGCCCTTGCGATTTCTGCCGGGCCGTCGGTTATAGTTCAGCCCGTAGGTCATGAGCGCCAGCGTCAAGCCCCGGCTAGCTGGCCGGCAACCCTCGCGTCCGCGGCGGGGTGCCCCGGGTGAAGACCTGGTCCGTCACGAGGTGTGGCGGGCAAGCGCGGGCTCCGTGGCTGCTTCCAGGGGCCCGATGGTCCCGAAGGAGGTTTGCCGTGTCCACTCTGACGATCTTCAACTCCGGCCGCGCCGCCACCGCTGAGGAGAGCTCCGCCACCGCCACGCAGCAGCGCCGGCCGATCCCCGCCGTCCTGGGCGCCGACCTCGAGGTGCCGGTCAAGGGCGGCCGCCTGGTCGGATACGCCAACCTCGACTACGCCGCCAGCGCCCCCTGTCTCGAGCCGGTCAGCGCCGCCGTCACCGCCGCGCTTCCGGCTTACTCCAGCGTCCACCGCGGCGCGGGCTACGCATCGCAGCTCACCACCGCCCGCTACGAGCAGGCCCGCCACACCGTACGCGCCTTCGTCGGCGCCCGCCCCGACGACGCGGTGATCTTCACCCGCAACACCACCGACGCCACGAACCTGCTGGCCGGCTGCCTGCCCGAGGGCTGCACCACGGTCGTCTTCGACACCGAGCACCACGCCTCGCTCCTGCCCTGGCCGAACGCCGTCCGGCTGGCGCCGCCCGCCTTCCCCGGCGAGGCGGTCCGCGCCGCCGACGAGACGCTGGCCGCCATCGACGGGCCCAAGCTGCTCGTCGTCACCGCCGCATCCAACGTCACCGGCGAGCTGTGGCCCATCGCGGCCCTGGCCCACATCGCGCACCGGCACGGCGCGCGGATCTTCGTGGACGCGGCGCAGTACGTACCGCACAGGAAGCTCAACCTCACCGCGCTCGACCTCGACTACATCGCCTTCTCAGGCCACAAGCTGTACGCGCCGTTCGGCGCGGGCGCGCTGGTCGGGCGGCGGGACTGGCTGGCCGCTGGCGAGCCGTACCTGAAGGGCGGCGGCGCGGTGCGCTCGGTCGGCGAGAGCGTCGAGTGGCACGACGACCCCGAGCCGCGCCACGAGGCCGGCACCCCCAACGTGCTGGGCGCCATCGCGCTGGCCGCGGCCTGCGACGCGCTGACCGCGACCGGCTGGACGGAGCTGGTCGGCGAGGAGGAGCGGCTGCTCGCCCGGCTGCGCGCCGGGCTGGCCTCGATCGACGGGGTGCGCGAGCTGTCGCTGTGGGGCCCCGACCACCCCCGGGTCGGCATCGTGTCGTTCACCGTGGACGGCTACTCGGCGCGGGAGGTGGCCGAGGTGCTGTCCGGCGAGTACGGCATCGGGGTGCGCGACGGGAAGTTCTGCGCGCACCCGTTCGTCCGCCACCTGCTGGGCGCCTCCGACGGGGGCTGCGAGGACGGCACCGCCTCCGCCGTACGGGCCTCGATCGGCATCGGCACCACGCAGGAGCACGTGGACCGGCTCGTGTCGGCCCTGCGCGACCTGGTCTCCCGCTGACCGTGCGCCCGGGTTCTCGGGCGCTCATTCCGGACGTGAGCCCGCAGACGCGCAGACCGGAAGCGCGGCTCGGCGGCCACCGGGTCAGCGGGTCGCCGGGTCGGTAGTTCGCCGGGTCAGGCGGTTCGGCAGGTCAGCGGGTCGCCGGGTCGCCGGGTCGGCAGGTCGGCAGGTCGGCGGTTCGGCGAGTCAGCGGTTCGGCGGCTTGCGGTGCTGGGGCGGCTCGTCGGCGACCAGGGAGTCGATCTCCCGCATGTCGTCGTCGCTGAGCCGGCTCGCCCGGTCCTGCCGGGACCCACCAGGCTCGTGGTGGGGCGCCGTCTGCTGCCGAGGCACCTCCGGCTGCTCGGTGGTGGCGGACCTGGCGGGCGTGGTCGGCCCGCCCGCGCCATAGCCCGCAGAGGTGGCGCCGCTCCGGCCCGTCTGCTGGGACGCCAAGTCCTCGTCCGCGCGTTCGTGCCGCTTGCGCCACATGCGGCCGAAGATGCCGTCGATGCCGATGCGCCCGCCGCCCAGCGCGACGAACAGCAGGCAGAGCGCGGCGAGCGCCCCCGCGAGCTCCCAGCCGCCTTCGTCCACGAAGAGGCCCTTGCCCGAGTGCGCGAAGACGACCGCGCCGATCATGTTGATCAGCAGCAGCAGCGCCACCGGCCGGACCAACGCCCCGAGGATGAGCAGCACCCCACCGATGAGCTCGACGACCATGGCGTAGCCCGCGGCAAGCTCGGGCATCGGGATGCCCATCTCGCCGAATCCCGCCGCGATCGCGGCGTGCCCGCCCTGCCACTTCTGCCATCCGTGCGCGACGAAGATCACGCCGGTCACGATGCGCGCGATCAGGGCCGCGATATCGAAGAGAACTCTCTTCATGGTCCTTCTCCCCCCGTTCCAGCTATTCCTCCCCGTGTCCGCCTACGGGATGCCATCGCATACCATCTCTTGACCAACCCCCCTGCTGGATCACCGGTGACGACGGTGGGAGCATGGCCGTATGACGGAACGTGTGGTCGGAATCGGCGCGGGAGCTAAAGAGCTGGCCACCGAGGACATGATCCTCAACATCGGTCCGCAGCACCCGTCCACCCACGGCGTGCTGCGGCTGCGGCTGACGCTCGACGGCGAGCGCATCACCGCCGCCGAGCCGATCGTCGGCTACATGCACCGCGGCGCGGAGAAGCTGTTCGAGGTGCGCGACTACCGTCAGATCATCATGCTCGCCAACCGGCACGACTGGCTGTCGGGCTTCGCGAACGAGCTGGGCGTGGTCATCGCCGCCGAACGCATGCTCGGCATGGAGCCGCCCGTGCGCGCCGTCTGGGCCCGTACGCTGCTGGCCGAGCTCAACCGCGTGCTCAACCACCTGATGTTCCTCGGCTCCTACCCGCTGGAGCTGGGCGCGATGACGCCGCTGTTCTACGCGTTCAACGAGCGTGAGCGCATCCAGGCGGTCATGGAGGAGATCTCCGGCGGGCGCATGCACTACATGTTCAACCGGGTCGGCGGCCTGAAGGAGGACCTGCCGCTGGGCTGGCTGGATCGGGTGTCGGCGGCCGTCGCCGAGACCCGCCGCCGGGTGCCGGACATCGAGAACCTCATCCTGCACAACGAGATCTTCATCGCCCGTACCAAGGGGGTGGGGGTGCTGACGCGCGAGCAGATCATGCAGTACGGCGTCAGCGGCCCCATCGCCCGCGCCTCCGGAGTGGACTTCGACCTGCGGCGCGACGATCCGTACCTGGCCTATGGCGAGCTGCCGGTGAAGGTCGTCACGCGCGGCGCGGGCGACTGCCACGCGCGCTTCGAGGTGCTGTTCGACCAGCTCAAGGTCTCGCTCGACCTGGCGGACGCGTGCGTCGAGCGGCTGCGCGAGCTGCCGCCGGGGCCGATCAACCAGCGGCTGCCGAAGGTGCTGAAGGTGCCGGAGGGCCACACGTACGCGTGGACGGAGAACCCGCTCGGCATCAACGGCTACTACCTGGTCTCGAGGGGCGACAAGACGCCGTGGCGGCTCAAGCTGCGCTCGGCGTCGTACAACAACATCCAGGTGCTGAGGGAGATGCTGCCGGGACACGTGGTCGCCGACATGGTCGCCATCCTCGGCTCGATGTTCTTCGTCGTGGGTGACATCGACAAGTGACAGGGCGGCAGTGACAGGGCGGCAACGCGACAAGTACATCGACTGGCTCCGCGCGATCAGCCTGGTCGTGGTGGTGGTGTGGCACTGGGCGTTCACCATCCTCGAATGGAAGCCGTCCGGCCCCGAACCCACCAGCCCGCTCGGCTTCACCTCGGGCCTGTGGATCCTCACCTGGCTGCTGCAGGTGCTGCCGCTGTTCTTCTACGTCGGCGGCCACGTGCACCTGCTGTCCTGGCACCGGGCCAAGGAGCGCGGCGTCGGCATCGGCGCGTTCGTGCTGCGCCGCATCCGCGCGCTCGCCTTACCCGCGCTGTTTCTGTCCGGGGTGTGGGTCGTCATCGGGGCGATGGTGACGTACACCTTCGAAGTGGACTGGATGTGGCGGGTGGTGCTGCTGGTGCTCAGCCCGCTGTGGTTCCTCGCCGTCTATCTCGTGCTCATCGCGCTGCTGCCGGTCGCGCTGTGGCTGCACCGCCGCTACGACGTGCTCGCGCTGATCTGGCTCGGCGGCACCGCCCTCGTGGTGGACGTGCTGCGCTTCCGCTACGACCTCGACTGGGTCGGCTGGCTCAACATGATCGTCGTGTGGGGGCTGGCGCACCAGGCGGGCTTCTTCTACGACCGGGTCGTGGAGCTGCCCAGGCGTTACGACGCCGCGCTGCTGTGGACCGGCTTCTTCGCGCTGTTCGGGCTGGTGTACTCCGGCATCTACCCGGGCTCGATGGTGGGCGTGCCGGGCGACAAGTGGTCGAACATGGCGCCGCCCACGTTCGTCATCGTCGCGCTGCTGCTGTTCCAGATCGGGCTGGTCGAGGTGCTGCGCCCCGCCATGGAGCGGGTGCTGGAGCGTCCGCGCTGGCGGCGGCTCAACGAGTTCATCAACCGCTACTCGCTGCCGCTGTTCCTCTTCCACACCACCGGCATGGCCATCTCGCTCGGCCTGTCGTGGTGGCTGTTCGGTACCCTCGGCGACCGGATACCGCCCGACCTCGTGTGGTGGCTCGAACGCCCGCTCGCCGTCATCGGCCCGCTGATCTGCACCGCCCCCGTCATCTACCTCTTCGGCCGCCGCCGCGCGCCCGTCCGTCAAACGCAGGACAAGGCCGTCGGCGGGTCCATAAGCTCAAGGCATGGCTGAGATCGCCTTCCGGGCCAACGCCGAAGACGAGCGGATCATCCGTACCGCGTTGCGGGAAGGTGAGCGGCCCAGCGACGTGCTGCGCCGCGCGCTGCGCCTGCTGCAGCGCGAGATGTGGCACGACCGCCTCGCCGCCGCGCAGCGGGCCATCGAGGAGGGCCAGCCCGGCGAGCGCTAGTCGCGCGGCTGCTCGTCCTCGGGCTTCTTCGGCACCTTGCAGCAGTGCTCCAGGTAAAGCGCGGCGCAGACGAGCAGTACGCACGACACGAGCGAGCCCGTCGCGATGAAGAACTCACCGCGCGGCGTCTCGCGGTCGAGGAGCTGCACGGTGTGCAGCGCGAAGCCGGCGAAGATGCCGCCGAAGACCGCGCCCGCGTACGCCGACGCCTTGGCCAGCGCCGCAAGGCGGGCCACCGCGAGCGGCTCGACCGGCTTGGTGCCGGGCTTGCGCGCGATCCTGGCCTTGGTGGCCCAGCCGCTGTAGCCCTCGCCGAGCGCCAGCAGCAGCAGCGTGGGAATCGCGGTCCACGGCAGCACCGGCCACCCGCCGTAGTCGCCCATCATGATCGCCGCCCAGGTCGCCAGGGCGACGATGATCAAAATGCCGACGAGGGGACCAGGAGACGTTGGCTTCAATCGGGCCTCTGCAGCTTGAGATCCTCACGCAGGCGCACGCCCCGCCGATCGAGCCCTTCGAGCAGCCCGGCCACCGTGCCCTTGCCGGGCAGCTCCCCCTCGGGGTCGGCGGCCGCCCACGGCACCAGCACGAACGCCCGCTCGTGCGCCCGGGGATGCGGCAGCGTCAGCTCGGGGTCGTCGGAGACGACGTCGCCCACCACGATCAGGTCGATGTCGAGGGTACGCGGGCCCCAGCGCTCAAGGCGCTCGCGGCCGAACGCGTTCTCCACGCTCAGCGCCCGCTCAAGGAGCGTGCGCGGCTCCAGCGTGGTCTCCGCGATGACGATCGCGTTGAGGTACGGCCGCTGCCCGCCTGGGCCGCCCACGGGGTCGGTCTCGTAGACCGGGGACGCCTTGACGAACTCCAGCCCAGGGGCGTCGAACAGGGTGTCCAGCGCCCCCTGGAGGGTCGTGAACCTGCGCCCCAGGTTGCTGCCGAGTGAGAGCACCACCTTCATGCGCGGCTCCGCTCGATGGTCACGATCACGTCGTCGAACGGCAGCGGGATCGGCGCCGCCGGTTTGTGCACGCTCACCTCGACCTTGTGCACCAGCTCGTTGGCCAGGCACACGTCCGCCAGGCGCTGCGCGAGCGTCTCGATCAGCGCGACCGGCTCGCCCTCCACCACCGCGGCCAGCTCCTGCGCGAGCTCCCCGTAGTGAACGGTCTTGGTGAGGTCGTCGCCCGCCGCCGCCGGCGCGGTGTCGAGGTACAGGGTGGCGTCCACGACGAACTCCTGCCCCAAATCACGCTCCGCAGCGAGCACGCCGTGCCTCCCCCTGGCGCGCAGGCCCTTGAGGGTGATGCGGTCAGCGCTCAAGCTCGCCTTCCTCCTCATCGTCGTCGTCGGCCTGCAGCACCGGCGACCCGTGGTGCATCCACAACCGCCAGCCCTGCGGGGTGCGGATGTAGACGTTGCTCGCCACCACCTTGCCCGCGGCGAAGCTCGCCTCGCCCTCCTCTCCCGCGGTCAGGATGTTCTCCACGCAGGTCAGGACGGCCACATCGCCCAGCACGGTGGTGTTGACGTCGGTCAGCACGAACTGGATGTAGGTGGTGTTGGCCATGATCAGGGCCCACGACCGCAGCACCTCGGACCGGCCCGTCAGCAGGGTCCAGCCCGGGTGGACGCAGCTCACCTGGTCGTCGGCGGTGTCCTCGGCCCAGATCTCGGTCATCTTGTCCAGGTCGCCGCTTTCGATGGCGGCGTAGAACTCCTGGTTGACCGTCTCGACGGCGGCGGTGTCGACGCTGCTCATGTGCCTGCTCCGGCTCTCTTCCATGCGGCGGCCACGCGCACGGCATCGGCGTTGGGACCTACCTCGTGCACGCGTACGCACCAGGCTCCGGCCTGGGCGGCCAGCGCGGTCACTGCCAGCGTGGCGTCGTCGCAGCGGCTGAACGGCCTGGGCGTGCCGTCGGGATCGGCCAGCAGGCGCCCCAGGAACCGCTTGCGTGAAGCCCCGATGAGCAGCGGGAAACCCAGCTCGGCCAGGTGCGGGATGCCGGCCAGCAGCGCCCAGTTGTGCTCGGCGTTCTTGGCGAACCCGAGACCCGGGTCGAGCACGATCTGCTCCTCCGTCACGCCCTCGGCCAGCACCAGATCGACCCGCTTGCTCAGCTCTTCGCGCACCTCCGTCACCACGTCGGTGTAGATGGCGCGGCTGTCCATGTCATGGCTGTGGCCACGCCAGTGCATGACCACGTAGGCGACGCCGGTCGCGGCCACCACGCGCGGCATCTCCGGGTCGGCGAGGCCGCCGCTCACGTCGTTGACCAGCCGCGCCCCCGCCTCCACGGCCGCCTTCGCGACCTCGGCGCGCATGGTGTCGACGCTGACCACCACCCCGCCGGCGGCCAGCTCCCGGATCACCGGGACCACCCGGGCCAGCTCCTCCTCCTGCGACACCCTGGCCGCGCCCGGACGGGTGGACTCGCCGCCCACGTCGACGATGTCGGCGCCCTCGCGCACCAGGTCGAAGCCGTGCTGGATGGCGGCGTCAGGGTCGAACCACTTGCCGCCGTCGGAGAAGGAGTCGGGCGTCACGTTGACCACACCCATGACGAGGCACCGCTCCGCACCTCCCGGCACGCTGATGGGCACGCTAGTCATGGGCCAAGCCTAGGCGCTTCTTCGCACCTGCTGACATCGTGGGTACCTCGTTCGCCGCGCGCGAGCAGATCAGCGCCCAAGGATGAGCGCCATGGCCTCGGACCGGGTCTTGTCACTGGTACGGAAGTCGCCGCGCACGGCCGATGTGACGGTCTTGGCGCCCGGCTTGCGCACGCCGCGCATCGTCATGCACAGGTGCTCGCACTCCACGACCACGATGACCCCGCGCGGCTCCAGCACCCGCATGAGCGCGTCGGCGATCTGCGAGGTCATCCGCTCCTGCACCTGCGGCCTGCGGGCGAACACGTCGACCAGCCTGGCCAGCTTCGACAGCCCCGTGACCTGGCCCTTCTCGTTGGGGATGTAGCCGACGTGGGCCAGGCCGTGGAACGGGACGAGGTGGTGCTCGCAGGTCGAGTAGACCTCGATGTCGCGTACGAGCACCATCTCGTCGTGATCGACGTCGAACACCTTGTTGAGCACGTCCTCCGGCGTCTGGCCGAGCCCGGAATACTGCTCGGCCATCGCGCGGGCGACCCTGGCGGGCGTCTCGATCAGGCCGTCGCGGTCGGGGTCCTCGCCGATGGCGTAGAGGATCTCCCGAACGGCCTTCTCGATCCGCCCGAGGTCAACGGCGTGCTGCGTCACGACGTACTGTCCCCCGAGGGCAGCGCGTCCTTCTGACCGCCCGTGGTGAGCGAGCCGTTGGCCGACTGCTCCTTCGGGGTCAGGATGGGCGGCCGGTCGGAGGGCAGCCGCTTGCCGTAGCCGGCGTAGGACGGGCGGTGCTCCTTGACCACCACGGGGGCGAAGATCTCCAGCACCTGCTCACGGGAGAGGGTCTCCTTCTCCATGAGCTCCAGCACCAGGTTGTCGAGCACGTCGCGGTATTCGACCAGGATGTCCCACGCCTGGTCGTGCGCCGTCTCGATCATCCGGCGGACCTCCTCGTCGATCGTGGAGGCGATCTTCTCGGAGTAGTCGCGCTCGTGGCCCATCTCGCGGCCCAGGAACACCTCCGCCTGGCCGGTGCCGAACTTACGGGCGCCGAGCTGCTCGCTCATGCCGTACTCGGTCACCATGCGGCGGGCGACGGCCGTGGCCTTCTCGATGTCGTTGGAGGCGCCGGTGGTGGGCTCGTGGAAGACGAGCTCCTCCGCCGCGCGGCCGCCCAGCAGCATCGCGAGCTGGTCCATCATCTCCGACCTGGTGGCCAGGAACTTGTCCTCCATCGGCAGCGTCATCGTGTAACCGAGCGCCCGGCCGCGGGACAGGATCGTAATCTTGTGCACCGGGTCGGAGTTGGGCAGCGCGTGCGCCACCAGCGCGTGACCGCCCTCGTGGTAGGCGATCATCTTCTTTTCCTTGTCGGACATGACCCGGCTCTTACGCTCGGGCCCTGCCATGACGCGGTCGATCGACTCCTCGAGGACGTCCATCGTGATCAGCTTCTGGTCGGCCCGCGCGGTGAGCAGGGCCGCCTCGTTGATCACGTTGGCCAGGTCGGCGCCGGTGAACCCGGGCGTGCGGCGCGCGATGACGTCGAGGTCGACGTCGGGCGCGAACGGCTTGCCGCGGCCGTGGACCTTGAGGATGCCCTTGCGGCCCTCCAGGTCGGGGCGGTCGACCGTGACCTGCCGGTCGAAACGGCCGGGACGCAGCAGCGCGGGGTCGAGGATGTCGGGCCTGTTGGTCGCGGCGATGAGGAT
This sequence comes from Nonomuraea sp. NPDC052634, assembly GCF_040678535.1. Lineage (NCBI taxonomy): Bacteria > Bacillati > Actinomycetota > Actinomycetes > Streptosporangiales > Streptosporangiaceae > Nonomuraea > Nonomuraea sp. NPDC052634. Next base: position 317,000 of record NZ_JBFATY010000005.1, read on the forward strand.
CACGCCGCCCTTGACGTCGAAGCCGTCCATCTCGACGAGGAGCTGGTTGAGCGTCTGCTCGCGCTCGTCGTGACCGCCGCCCAGGCCGGCGCCGCGGTGGCGGCCGACGGCGTCGATCTCGTCGATGAAGATGATCGCGGGGGCGTTGGCCTTCGCCTGCTCGAACAGGTCGCGCACGCGGGAGGCGCCGACACCGACGAACATCTCGACGAAGTCGGAACCCGAGATCGAGTAGAACGGCACCCCGGCCTCACCGGCGACCGCGCGGGCCAGCAGGGTCTTACCGGTGCCGGGCGGGCCGTAGAGCAGCACGCCCTTGGGGATCTTGGCGCCGATCGCCTGGAACTTCGCCGGGGCCTGCAGGAACTCCTTGATCTCCTGCAGCTCCTCGATGGCCTCATCCGCACCCGCGACATCGGCGAACGTGGTCTTGGGGGTGTCTTTCGTGATGAGCTTCGCCTTCGACTTGCCGAAGTTCATCACCCGCGAGCCGCCGCCCTGCATCTGGTTCATGATGAACAGGAAGATCAGCACGATGATGACGATCGGCAGGAAGCTGACCAGCAGGCTCAGCAGGACGTTCTCCTGCGGCACCTCGGTCGTGAAGCTCTTGGTCTTGCCGGCGTCGACCTGGGCCTGCAGCTCGTCGGTCAGCTTGCTGCCGTAGCCGGTGACCCAGTCGGACTGGATGAGGTTGGTCGGAGTGCCGCCCGGCTCAACCGCGACCGGGTTGATGAGCTTCACCTCGATCCGGTTGTCCTTGTCGACGATCTTGGCGTTGCTGACGTTTCCGGCGCGAATCTGCTGAAGAACCAAGGACGTGTCGGCCGACTTGTAATTTCCACCGCCACTCCAGAGCTGGGTGACGAGGAGGAGCAGCACGACGATGCCCAGGATCCACAGCAGTGGCCCACGTGTAAATCGCTTGAGATCCATCCGATGCGGAACCCCTTGCGGGCCCGTCCCTTCCTGACCATGGCCTGGAACCCCGGGCACGCCCGGGGCCGCGGCATCCGACACCGCGACTTCTGACTACCCGAAGGGGACACGGGGTCACCCTCCCGGAGTCTGAAGGTACACCGGCGAAGCGCACGGAGGGACCCCGCCCGCTACACCGGCCTTGCCCTATCAACGTACGTCAGGTTGCGCCATGTTCCCGGCCATTGCCGGAACGGAGGGCCCTATCCGTTATCGATATACGTGCGGAGCGAGGGTGCCGATGAACGGCAGGTTGCGGTATCGCTCCGCGTAGTCGAGCCCATAACCGATGACGAACTCGCTGGGAATGTCGAAGCCGACGTATTTGACGTCGATCGGCACCTTGACCGCGTCGGGTTTCCGCAGCGCGGCGCAGATCTCCAGCGACGCCGGATTGCGCGACTTCAGGTTTTCCAGCAGCCAGTGCAGGGTCAGGCCCGAGTCGATGATGTCCTCGACGATCAGCACATGGCGGTTCATGATGTCAGTGTCAAGGTCTTTCAGCACGCGTACGACGCCGGACGACTTGGTGCCCGCCCCGTACGACGACACCGCCATCCAGTCCATCTGCACCGGCACGTGCAACGCTCTGGCCAGGTCGGCCATGACCATGACCGCGCCCTTGAGCACGCCAACGAGCAGCACTTCCTTGCCCGCGTAATCCTCATCTATGCGGGCCGCGAGTTCTTTGATCTTCGCCTGGAGCTCGTCCTCGGGAATGAGTACCTTTTCCAGGTCATTGCCCATGTCGGCAGCGTCCACCTGTGGTTCCTTACGGGATGGGACTGATGGCGAATATCAGGGTGCCATACCGCCGCACGGCCGACAGACCCCCGGGCAGGTCCACCGCTTTCTGCCCGCGCCAGTGCGTGATGAGCCGGTCCACGGCCAGCACGTGGGTGGCCGAAAGCGCGCCGGACGGCGCTCCCGCCGCGATCGCCGCCCTGCGCACCACCCGCCGCCTGACGGCGTCGGGCAGCTTCTCCAGCTCCGCCACCTCCAGCCGTACCGACCCGCCGATATCGCTAACAGCGCAATTTCCGTACGCCGTGTCCGCCCACGCGTCGAGCGCGTCCGCGTCCTCCCGGGCCAGCGCGGCCGTCCGCGCGAGCGCCTCCGCCACCCCAGGGCCCAGCTCCTCCTCCAGGACCGGCAGCACCCTCCTGCGGACCCGCACCCTCGTGAACCTGGGATCCTCGTTGTGCGGGTCGTCCCAGGGGGTCAGGCCGAGCGCCTCGCAGGCAGCTCTCGTCGTTTTCCGCGGGATGCCCAGGAACGGGCGGCGGTAGCGTCCCGTCACGGCCGCCATCCCCGACAGGCTGCGCGTACCGCTGCCCCTGGCCAGGCCCAGCAGCACCGTCTCCGCCTGGTCGTCGCGGGTGTGGCCGAGCAGCACCGCCTCCGCCGCCAGCCGGTCGGCCGCCTCCGCCAGCGCCGCGTACCTCGCCTCTCTGGCCGCCGCCTCCGGGCCGCCGCTCGTACCGACCGTGACGGCGATCGCCTCCGCCGGTTCCAGCCCCAGCTTCGCGCCGAGCGCCACCACCTCCGCGGCCCGCTCTCCCGAGCCTTCCTGGAGCTGATGATCAACGGTCACCAGCCCGGCTCTCAGCTTCATGCGCGGCGCCACGAACCCCGTCGCCGCCGCCAGCGCCAGCGAGTCGGCCCCGCCGCTACAGGCCACGAGAACCAGCGCGCCGTGCGGCACATCGGCCAACGCCTCCCGCACGGCCCTGCGAACGTCGGCAACAGCCGGATGCGGACCCACGCCCCCATTCTCCCGCCCCGCGCGCGGCGCTCGGATGGGTCAGCCCTGACGGAGCAGAGCGAGCCCAAAGCGTGCGTGCCCGACGGCGACTCCGCTGCCGAAGCCGTCGCCGCTCCAGCCCGAAGGCGTCACCGCGGAAGCCCGCGTACCGCCTCCCCTGTGCGGGTCACCGCCCGCAAGCCGCAGGCGTTGTCCTCCACTGAGGCGGGCGAGCCCCGGGTCAGGCGGGAAGGGCCGGGGTGTCGGTGCCTATCACGCGGTTGATCCAGGCCGTGGGGTCGGCGATCTCCGGGGTGGTCGGAAGGGTTTCGGGGGACGTCCAGACCTTGTTGAAGCCGTCCATCCCCACCCGGTCCACCACAGTACGGACGAAGGCGGAGCCCTCCGCGTACTGCTTCATTTTGACCTCGATCCCCAGCAGCCGCCGGACGGTGCGGTCGAGGCGGGAGCCGCCCTCGCGGCGCTGCGCGAACTTCGAGCGGATCTCGGCCACCGACGGCACCACGGACGGCCCGACCGCGTCCATGACGTAGTCGCCGTGCCCCTCCACGAGGGTCATCACGGCCGTGAGCCGGTCGAGGATCTCCTTCTGCCCCGGCGACTGGATGGCGTCGATGAGGTTGCCCTCGCCGCCGCGTACGACGTCGGCCACGGTGTCGGCGGCGTTGCGGAGGCGTTCGAGCAGCGTGGGCAGGTCGAGGTCGGAGGCGAGCAGGAACTCCGTCATCTGCGAGCGCACGTATTCGCGCAACCAGGGCACGCCGGTGAACTGCACGCGGTGGGTCTCTTCGTGCAGGCACACCCACAGGCGGAAGTCGTGGGGGTTGACGCCCATCTCGCGCTCGGCGTGGACGATGTTGGGCGCGACGAGCGTGAGCCGCCCCGCCGGCTCCTGCCCGGTGGGGTCGGGCGGCAGGAACAGCTCGTACTGCCCGAGCACGCGGGAGGCGAGGAAGGCGAGGACCGCCCCGACCTCGACGCCCGTGATGCGGGAGCCGACGGCGCTGACGATGGCCGGCGGCTGGTTCTCGGAGTTGCCCATGCGCTGGGTCAGCGGCTCGAGCACCACACGGAAGCCTTCGACGTTGGCCCTGATCCAGCCGGGCCGGTCGACGATGGTCGCCGGTCGTGGCGCGGTCTCCGTGTGGATCTTGGTGAACTGCCGGACGTGGCCTTCGGCCTCGCGCGACAGGGTGCGGAGCTCGGTGACGGCCTGCCTGGCCTCCTCCCGGCTCACTTGAGGGCCGGGGCGCACGAGGCGCGTGCCGGTCGTGACGGCCAGATCCCAGTCGATCACCTGCATAACGTCCACGGTACGTGTTTCTCGTCCGCCCCGCGAAGGACCGGCTCAGGAACGTGCGAAGGACCGGCTCAGGAACGTGCGACGATGGCCGCCAGCCGGTCGAGCACGGGCTCGGCGTTGACCGGCACCTGGTCGGCCATGAAGGCGTAGGTGACCAGCCGCCCGTCCTTGGTGGTGGCGAGCCCGGCCAGGGTGTTGACGTGGTTGAGCGTGCCGGTCTTGGCGCGTACGAGCCCGACCTGGTCCTTGCTGCGGCTGTCGACGAAGCGCCGGCCGTTGCCGAGCGTACCGGAGAAGCCGGCGATGGGCATGCCGGTGGTGACGGCGCGCAGCTCGGGGTGCTGGGGCGAGCCGGCCAGGGCGATGGCCTTGGCGAGGGCGTTGGGGCTGATGCGGTTGCGGATGGACAGGCCGCTGCCGTCGGAGAGCGAGACGTTCTGGGCGATCCCGAGGCGCTGGAGCACGGCGAGCACGGCCTTGGCGCCGCCGGCGAACGACGCCTCCTGGCCCTCCTTGATGGCGACGTGCCGCATGAGGGCCTCTGCGAGGTCGTTGTCGCTGCGGGTGAGCGTGTGCTCGACGAGCGCGTAGAGGGGCGCGGAGTCGACGCGGCCCAGCTCGGCGGCGCCCGCGGGGGCTTTCGCCGGGCGTACGGACTTGGCGACCGAGATGCCGTGCCTGGCGAGGAGCCCGCGGAAGGCGTCGGCGGCGTACTGGGGCGGGTTCTGTACCCGGGGGGCGCGCATGCCCGGGTTCTGGCGGCCCTCGTCGATCATGAGGGCGTGTACGGGGGCGACCTCGCCGTCGGGGATGTAGTTGGGCTTCCAGCCGGGCGCCTTGGGGGTGCCGGTGAACAGGGTGCTGTCGTAGAAGAGCGTGACCTTGCGCACACCCTGCGCCTTGAGCGTGGCGGCGGTACGGGCGGCGAGGGTGTTCAGGCTGGCCTGCTTGGGGTAGCCGGATTGCTTGGCGCGGGGACCGGCGAGCAGGGGGTCGCCGCCGCCGACCAGGACGATGGCGCCGGGCTTCGACCCCTGGACGACGCGGGTGGACAGCCGGGCGTCGGGCCCGAGTGAGGCCAGGGCCGCCGTAGTGGTGATGACCTTGGTGGTGGACGCGGGGGTGATGGGAGTGTCGGCGCCGGAGGCGAAAAGCTGCTCGCCCGTGGCGGTGTCGATGACGGCCGCACCCACGCGTTCGCCGAGCGCATCGTCACCCAGCGCGCTGGCCAACTGCTTCGTCAAAGTACCCTTAGTCGGGAGAGGTCCGTCTCCTGACTTCGCCGAAAGCTGGGCCAGCACAGGCCCTGCGGTGACCACGGGGACGGGTGGAGAGCCTTCCGCCGGCGACGCCGTCGGATCGGTCGAAGCGGACCCGCTCGTCAGCGCGCTCAGGTTGAAGTCGGTCGCTATCGCGTAGACGCCGATGACGATCGTCAGGACCTGGAGCACGGCGAGGGTGGTCAGCATCACCAACCGGTCACGCCGCGCCACGTCGCCTGCCCTCTCTCCTGTGTTCGCTTACGAGACATTAACGCCCAGCCGGGGGTGCCCGGGGGCCTGAGCGGAGGAACCGCGGTGGAGTTCGACGTTGTCGTTGAGATTCCCAAGGGACAACGGAACAAGTACGAAGTGGACCACGAGACCGGCAAGATCAGGCTTGACCGGCTGCTGTTCACCTCCACGCAGTACCCCGCCGACTACGGCTTCATCGAGAACACCCTCGGCGAGGACGGCGACCCGCTCGACGCGCTGGTGCTGCTCCAGGAGCCGACGTTCCCGGGGTGCTACATCACGTGCCGGGCGGTGGGGATGTTCCGGATGACCGACGAGAAGGGCGGTGACGACAAGGTGCTGTGCGTGCCGTCCACCGACCCCCGCATGCATCACATCCAGGACATCCACCACGTCTCGGAGTTCGACCGGCTGGAGATCCAGCACTTCTTCGAGGTCTATAAGGACCTGGAGCCGGGCAAGTCGGTCGAAGGCGCCAACTGGGTGGGCCGCATCGAGGCCGAGGCCGAGATCGAGCGCTCGTTCCGCCGGGCCAAGGAGCAAGGCCACCACTGACCCTCATCAGCGGGGCCTGGTGGCGCCCACCAGGTCCCCGCGCCAGATCGAGGCCACCCGCACGACGTCGCCGGTCTGCGGCGCGTGCACCATCTGGCCGCGGCCGACGTAGATGCCGACGTGGTGGATGGTCGAGGGGTCGCCGCTGACGTGGGCGAAGAACAGCAGGTCGCCGCGGCGCAGCTGGTCGAGCGGCACGTGCGGGCCCGAGGTCCACTGGGTGCCCGTCCAGTGGTCGAGCCGCACGCCCGCCTTCTCCCAGGCCCGCATCGTCAGCCCCGAGCAGTCATAGGTGTCGGGGCCCGCGGCGGCCCACACGTACGGTTTGCCGAGCTGGGTGAGCGCCCAGTTCGCGGCCACGTCCCCCAGCCTCGAACCACCTCTGACGAGCCCTGACAGCGCCGCGTTCCGCCGCCTGGCCAGCAGCCGGGCGCGGGCGCGGGCGGCGTTCACCTTGCGCTGCAGGGTCGTCTTGCGGGCCATCAGCTCTTTGGTCTCGCGCCGTTGCCGCGCCACCGCCTTCTCGGCGGCGATCTTCGCTTTCCGTACGCTCTCCGCCGCCGCCAGCCGCTCGGCGTGGGCGCGGGCGGCCTGCGTCCTGAGGATCGTGGCCACCTCCTGGGCGTCGCGCAGCCGCCGCATGACGGCCGCCTGCTCCTCCTCCAGGTAGCCGAGGACGCTCGCCCGGTGCAGGAACCCCTCCGTGCCGCCCCGGTCGGCCAGCATGGCCATGTACGGCTTGACCGTCCCCAGACCGCCGTAGCTCTCGGCGGCGAGCAGCGCGACGTCCTGGCGGGCCCGCTCCACCTCCGCGTCAGCGGCCGCCAGCCGGGCCGTGGCCTGCTGGTGCGCCTGCTCGGCCCGGTGCAGCCGGACCATCTCCCCGTTGTACGCCTCCACCAGGCGCTCCACCTCCGCCGCCAGCCGGTCCAGCCGCGACTGGGCGGTGACCAGGGCCGCCGTGGTCTTGCTGAGCTGGTGTGAGCGGTGGCGTACGAGCTGGCGGGCCTTCTTGACGTCCCGGGCGGACGGCCCTCTGGGTTCGGCCACGGCCGGCGGGCACGGCGGACAGGTGGCGAGCAGGCAGGCAACGAGGAGCCCGGCCCGGAATGCGCGCATAGGTCCCCCTGAAACCGTTGGTTACTCTATGCGCACGATTCCCCTGGGTTAACACACGTAACGTGACTCTACCGAGCCTCACCTGCCCCTTTCCGAACCACTGGCCAAACGGTGATCTGCCGGCGCGGGCCCGGGGTCGGCGAGAGGGGTCAAGCCGCCCCCGGACGCGCCGGCCGAGCTTCTTCGTGAGAGTGCGGACCTGCGGACGGCACGGGGCCGGCGTCGGCAGCGAAAGGGGTGGGCAGGCGAACCGCCACTCGGCCGCGCGCGACCGAGGTCCTTCGCGAAGGCGCGGGTCGTACGGGGCTGAGGTCCTTCGCGCGAAGGCGCGGGTCGTACGGAGCTGAGGTCGGAGAGGAGCGAACGGGCTCAGGCCGGTCGGGGAAACGCCAAGCGCCGAGCGACGCCCCGGGAGGCGACTGCGAAGCCTTCGAGGGGCGAGGCCGCACGGGCGGCGGGTGCACAGGCGCAGGCGCAGGGTCAGCTGCGGTTATCCGGTGTGGCGGTGATGGCCGGGGCCTCGGTGGGGGTGGTCGGAGGGGGTGTGGGGGTTTGCGTGGGCGTCTCCGTGACGGTCGCTGTGGGAGTCGGGGTGGGAGTACGGGTGTGAGGTGGCCATGGGTGAGGGCGGGGTGGGTGCTTGGTGTGCGGGCGTTCGGTGTGGGGGTGCTGCGTGTGGGGGTGCTGCGTGTGGGGGTGCTGCGTGTGGGGGTGTCTCGTCGGCTGGTTCTGCGAAGGCTGCGTGGACGGAGAGCCCGCGGGTGGGGTGAGGTGGGTCGGGGGCTGGGGCGGGAGCGTTACGGGAGGTGAGGCGGGGCTGGTCGGCTGTGGGACCGGATGCTCCGACGGCGGTGCGGGCTCGCCATGGGGGGATGACGGCACCGGGTGCGTGGTCGGGGTGGTGGTCATCGGAACGGCGGGGGGCGGTTGGATGGGCGAGCCGGTGACGCCGAGGGGGTGCGTGGCGGTGCCGTCGAGGATGGGCATGACGGCCAGCGGTACGTCCTCGGGGTCGGCCTGCCAGGGCAGGCGGATGCCGGGCGGCTCGCCGGTGGCGGGGAAGGCGGCCGTGGCGACGCCGGTCACGCCGCCGTTCTCGCGTCCGATGTGCTGGAAGATGACCGCTATCGCCACCACGGTCGCGACCGCCGCCAGCGCGCCCGCCACCGCCTGAGGCCACCGCCGAACGTGGTGCGCGGCGGGAAGGGGAAACCCGGCGGCGCCGAGCACGGCGGTGCGGCGGGCGACGTAGCGGCGGTAGGGCAGCAGTTCGGGGTCGGCGAAGCAGCTCATCACCCGAACGCGCAATGTCTCGGGCAGCGCGGGCTCGGGCAGCAGCTCGTAGACCTTGGCGACGGAGACCTCGCGGCCCCGGTGCGGCGAGCAGACCTTGCAGCGCGGCAGGTGGCGGACCAGGTGCTCGCGCATTTCGGCGGTCAGTTCGCCGGAGAAGCCGGACAGGATGCGGGCCCGGCGGGGGCAGTCGTAGGGCCCCTTCCTCGCCAGCACCTCGGCGGTGATCGCGTCGCCCAGGCTCTCGCGGGCCCGCTCGTGCAGCAGCTCGACCTGGCGTACGGGCAGCGAGAGCACCTGCGCGAGCTCGGGCCCGGGCAGCCGATGGCGGTGGACGAGCTCCAGCACCTCGCGTTCGGGCGCGGGCAGGCCGCGTACGGCGTGCCACGCCATGACGCGCAGGTCGGCGTCGGCGGGGTCGTCGAGCTGCGGCGCCTCGGCGAGGCTCTCGCCGGCGTCGGGCGATTCGGCGGCCCTGCGGCGCAGGCACTCGGCCCTGGCCAGCGCGAGCAGCCAGGTACGGAGCCTGTCGGGGTCGGCCAGGGCGCCGGCGTGCGCCTCGGCGGCGATCAGCGTGTCGCGGAGAGCCACCTGAGCGCTCTCGGCGCTCAGCAGCAGGGACCAGCAGTAGCGGTAGACGCTCTCCGCGTACGCGTCGTAGAGCGCGGCGATCGCCCCTGGATCGCGGGCGCGGAGTGCTTCCACCAGGACGCGGTCAGTCATGTGACCGAAGGTAATGGATCCGTAACTAGTAGTTCCACCACTTCCGGGCTTATCGCCGGTTCTTGTCGGAGAGCGGGCGGAATCCCGTACGGAAATTTCCCGCTGTAAGCCATTTCCGCCCGAAATTTGCGGAAATCACTGCTTGAGTTCGGACACGACCGCAGTGCTCCTGTCCACCGCGAACGGCTCGGTCGTCGGCTTGACGGTGTGCATCGGCCGCGCCCCGGCCAGCGCCAGCTCCTCGTACGGACGCCCGGTAGACCCCCAGGTCCTGGCGGTGACCTCGGTCGTGGCGACCTTGGCGTTCTTGGGCAGCCCGAGCACCGACAGCACGAAACGCGGCGGGCTGCCCGGTTTCACGTCGTCCACGAACGTGTCACCGCCGCCGAGCAGCTTGCCGGATTTGTCGCGCAACATCGCGGTCACCACCAGGCTGCTCACCGGCATTTGATATGGATTATCGACATATCCGGTAATGAGGTAAGAGCCGTCTTTTTGCGGCAATGTCTGCACCCGGCTGATCGGGAAGCGCTGGAACGCCGAAGGAATCCGCGCCGCCTGCCGCCACTGCGCCGGGCGGTACTGGATCGTCACCTTCGCCGGCTTCACCGAGGTGGGCGCCTGCCCGGTGAACGCCAGCGAGCCGCCCGGCGGCACCGCGTCGAGCGGCTGGTCCAGCTTCAGCACCTCGGCGCCCTTGGCGTCGTGGCCGACGATGGTGGCCACCACGTGCTCGCCGAAGTGCCACGGGTTGGCGTTGGTCAGCACGCCCGCCCAGTTGACGGCGTAGCCGTCGGCGGACTTGACGATGTTCGAGACCTGCTCTTTGAGCGCGAGCGGCTTGAGCTGCGGCTTGACGGGACGTTCCTCGCTCGCGCACCCGGCGAGGCAGATCGCCCCGAGTGCGAGGAGGCTGACGGTTCGGCTACGCGGGATCACTTTGCCGTGATAACCCGGTCATGGGCACGCCCGTCACCGGACACGCGCCAGCCGTACCAACTCTTTGCCGCCCCCTGGTCCAGCGCGGTCAGCGCGGGCGCACCACCCTGGTCTCGTCCCAGACCGGCTCGGGCGACTCGTAGACCGTGCCGTCGGAGCCGAAGACGAGGTAGCGGTCGAAGTCGGCGGCGAACCAGCGGTCGTGGGTGACCGCGAGCACCGTGCCCTCGAACGCGTCGAGTCCCGCCTGCAGCGCCTCGGCGCTGGCCAGGTCGAGATTGTCGGTCGGCTCGTCGAGCAGCAGCAGCGTGGCGCCCGACAGCTCCAGGAGCAGGATCTGCAGCCGGGCCTGCTGGCCGCCCGACAGCGTCTCGAAGCGCTGCTCGGCGACGCGGCCTGCCAGCTCGTAGCGGGCCAGCGCCTTCATCGCCTCGTTCTTGAGCTTGCCGTGCTCGGTCATGACGATCTCGACCGGCGTACGGCCGAGCAGGTCAGGACGGGCGTGGGTCTGGGCGAAGTGGCCGGGCACCACGCGCGCGCCCAGCCTGGCCACGCCCTTGTGCGCGACCGGCTCGCCGGCCAGCAGGCGCAGGAAGTGGGACTTGCCGGAGCCGTTGGAGCCGAGCACGGCGACCCGCTCGGAGTACCAGACCTCCAGGTCGAACGGGCGCATCAGGCCGGTCAGCTCGAGCTGCTCGCAGATCACCGCGCGCTTGCCGGTACGCCCGCCGCGCAGCCGCATCGAGATGCGCTGCTCGCTCGGCGCGACCTCGGGCGGCCCCGCCTCCTCGAACTTGCGCAGCCTGGTCTGGGCGGCGTGGTACGCGGGCGCCATGCCGTCGTTGTAGCGCGCCTTGTTCTTGAGCATGTTGACCAGGGCCTTGAGCTTGGCGTGCTCTTCGTCCCAGCGCCTGCGCAGCTCGTCGAGGCGCTCGTTGCGGGCCTTGCGCGCCTCGGCGTACGTGGCGAAGCCGCCGCCGTGGATCCAGATGTTGCCCGACTCGACGGTGATGATGCGCTCGGCCGCGTTGGCGAGGAGCTGCCGGTCGTGGCTGACCAGCAGGACGGTCTTGGGCGTCTCCTTGAGCTGCCGCTCCAGCCACTCCTTGCCGGGCACGTCGAGGTAGTTGTCGGGCTCGTCGAGCAGCAGGGTCTGGTCGGGGCCGCGCAGCAGCGCCTCCAGGACCAGGCGCTTTTGCTCGCCGCCCGACAGCGTGGCCACGTCGCGGTATTTGACCCGCTCGTACGGCAGGCCGAGCGCGGCGACCGTGCAGGTGTCCCAGAGCACCTCGATGTCGTAGCCGCCCGCGTCGGTGTAGTCGCCGATGGCCTGGGCGTAGCGGAGCTGGGTCTTCTCGTCGTCGCGCTCCATCATGGCCAGCTCGGCCTCGTCGAGCCGCTCCGCCGCCTCCCGCACGGCCGGCGGCGCGACGCCGAGCAGCAGGTCGCGTACGGTGCTGCCGTCGCGCACGCTGCCGATGAACTGCCGCATCACGCCCAGGCCACCGGAGCTCGCCACGCTGCCCTCGACCGGCTGCAGGTCGCCGGCGATGAGGCGCATGAGCGTGGTCTTGCCGGCGCCGTTGGGGCCGACGAGCGCCGCCTTGACGCCCTCGCCGATGCGGAAGGAGACGTCGTTGAGCAGCGGCCGCCCGTCCGGCAGCACGTACGTCAAATGCGCTACTTCCACGTGACCCACCCGGGCAGGGTAGCGGCCGGGCAGCCAGGCGGTCATTCGGTTTTCCGGCCCGCAAACCCGCATGAAACCGCAAGAGCAGGCCGCCCGAAGACCTCACTTCACCCCTGGACACCAAGTGATCTAATGACTAGAACTGTAGGGAGCTCCCCTCCCCCTAGGACCGGTCATGACGCGATTCCGCTCAGCCCTCGCCCCCCTCGCCATCGCGTTGCTCGGCTTCACCGCCGTACCCCAGCCCGCCTGGGCCGCCCCGCCGAAACCCGTACCCACCGCACAGCAGCAGGCCCCCGCACAGACCGCGAAGGCGAGCGCCGCCTGCGCGCCCACGGTCGCGGGCGCCACCCCCAACCTCCGCCTGACCAGCCTGTTCACCAACTACGGCAACGACAACAACCGCCTGGACGACTGGACGGGCGCCGACGGCACCTACTCGCTGAAGCTGCCCGGCGGCCGCGAGCTGTGGATCTTCTCCGACACGTTCCTCGGCAAGGTCAACCCGGACGGCACCCGGCCGCCGGTGGTCGAGGAGGGCGGCACGACCGTGTTCCTCAACAACACGTTCGCCGTCGAGCGCGACGGCCGCCTGTCCACCATCCACGGCGGCACGCCGGACGCGCCCAAGGCCGTGATGCCGCCGCGCGACGAGGACCACTGGTACTGGGCCGGCGACGCGACGCTGGCCGGCGGCGTCGTGGAGGTCACCTACCAGGAGTACGAGCGCTTCGGCCCCGGCGCCTGGGACTGGCGCTGGCACCGCAACGTGGTCGCGCGCTTCTCCCCTGGGCGGCTCGATCGCCCGCTGAGCGTGCACGACCTGCCCAGCGGCAACGGCGTGTCCTGGGCGTCGGGCATCCTCAGGGACGGCGGCTACACCTACGTCTACGGGGTCGAGGACCACGGCTCGCCTAAGTACATGCACATCGCCAGGGTCAAGGGGAACAGCCTGCTCGGGCCGTGGGAGTACCGCACGGCCGACGGCGGCTGGTCGCCCGACGAGGCCGACTCCGCGCGGATCATGGAGGGTGTGGCGAACGAGTACAGCGTCAGCAAGGTCGGATCGGGATATGTCCTGATCACGCATGACACGACCGAGCCGCTCAACCCCACCATCGTCGCGTACTCCGCCTGCTCCCCCGCCGGCCCCTTCACCGGCAAGCAGCACGTCTACACGACCCCCGAGACCGGCGGGAACATCTTCACCTACAACGCCCACGCCCACCCGGAGATCGACGGGCCGGGGCTCGTGGTGTCCTACAACGTCAACAGCTTCGTCAACACCGACCACTACGACGACGTCTCCATCTACCGCCCCCGATTCCTGGATGTGACGTTCACGTGAGGCGCAACTGGGCGGCCCGCCTGCGACAGGGCACGATCGAGGGAATGCGCGCGGTCACGCTGGAGAACGAGCGGCTGCGCGTGACCGTGCTGCCCGACAAGGGCGGCGACGTCATCGAGTTCCTGCACAAGCCCACCGACACCGACCTCGTCTGGCTCACCCCGCGCGGCCTGCGCGACCCGCGCGAGCACTTCCAGGGCGCGCCCGACGACGTCGCGCCGTTCGCCGACTACTACGAGGGCGGCTGGCAGGACGTCTTCCCCAACGGCGGCGCGCCCAGCGAGTACCGGGGCGCGCGGCTGGCCCAGCACGGCGAGGTGTTCGCGCTGCCCTGGGAGTGCGAGGTGGTCGCCGACTCCCCCGAGGAGGTCGCGGTACGGCTCGGCGTGCGGACGCGGCGGCTGCCGTACCGGATGGAGAAGGTGCTGCGGCTGCGGTACGGCGCGGCCGCGCTGGAGATCGAGGCGTCCGCCACCAACGAGTCGGGGCAGCGGTTGCACGCCATGTGGGGCCAGCACATCGTGTTCGGCCGGCCGTTCCTGCACCCGGGAGCGCGGATCCGGCTGCCCGACGGCGTCACCGTGATCCCGCACGACGTCCCGATCGCGCCCGGCGGCCGGCGGGTCAAGCCCGGCGGGCCGTGGCAGTGGCCGGTCGTGCCCGCCGAGGGCGGCGGCGACCTGGACCTGAGCGTGGTGCCCGAGCCCGGCACGCCGAGCGACATCGTCTACCTGACCGGCTTCTCCGAAGGCTGGTACGAGATCACCGGTGAGATCGGCTTCCGGGTGGAGTGGGACGCCGCGCTCCTGCCGTACTTGTGGATGTGGCAGGAGTTCGGGGCCACCACCGGGTACCCCTGGTGGGGTGAGGCGTACACGGTCGGCCTCGAGCCGTTCGCCGGCATGCCGACCAACGGCCTGGCCACCGCTGTGGAGAACGGCACGGCCCTGGTGCTGGAGCCGTACGAGACGAAGGTGCTGAGGTTGCGCGCGGAGGTCGTGGCATGAGCGAGTTCGACGGCAAGGTGGCGCTGGTCACCGGCGGTTCGATGGGCATCGGGCGGGCGGTGGTCGAGCGGCTCGCGGCCGGCGGCGCGTCGGTGGTGTACTGCGGCGTGGACAAGGAGGCCGAGCGGGACGGCGAGCGCGTCACCGGCCGGGTCGCCGACGTGCGCAGCGCCGATGACATGCGCGGCCTGGTGGACCTCGCGGTCTCCAGGTACGGCGGTCTCGACATCGTGGTCACCTGCGCGGGCGTGCAGCGCTACGGCACGGTCGAGGACACCCCAGAGGAGGTCTGGGACGAGGTCCTCGACATCAACCTCAAGGGCGTCTACCTGACCTGCAAGGCCGCGATGCCGCAGCTCCGCGCGAGGGGCGGCGGGTCGATCGTGGTGGTGTCGTCGGTGCAGGCGTTCGCCTCGCAGGCGCAGGTGGCGGCGTACACGGCGAGCAAGGCCGCGCTGAACGGGCTGGTCAAGGCCATGGCGCTGGACCACGCCCGCGACGGCGTCCGGGTGAACGCGGTCTGCCCCGGCTCGGTGGACACGCCGATGCTGCGCTGGGCGGCCGACCTGTGGCGGGGCGAGCTGTCGCAGGAGGAGCAGGTCGCGCAGTGGGGCAAGAGCCACCCGCTGGGCCGGGTGGGCCGTCCTGAGGAGGTGGCCGAGGTGGTGGCGTTCCTGGCGGGGCCGCGCTCGTCGTTCGTGACCGGCGCGGAGCACCGGGTGGACGGCGGGCTGCTCGCGCAGAACCCGGCAGCGCTCCCCGAGTAGCCGGCCTCCCCGAGTAGCCGGCCCGAGTAGCCTCCCCGAGTAGCCGGCCCGAGTAGCCGACGCTTCCCGAATAGGTCGAGCGCAGGCCACGGGTTCCTCCACGAGGGCCAAGTCTTCTGCCAACGCCGTGAAAGCGTTGTGCGGGGCCTTGATAGCAGTGAGTGCGGCGGGCCGGGCCCGCGACCCTGCACGGGCGCGGAGCCTTCAAGCGATCGCGCGGGGGTCAACGCGGCTCGCGGGCGATTCGCCGCCTGTCGGGTTCCAGGCCGAAAACGACTCACTGATCGGAGAGAAACCTGTGAGGCTCACCAAGAAGGCCGCCGGTCTCATCGCCGCGGCCACGCTGTTCACCGTGGTCGCCCCGGCCGCCGCGGCGGCGGCCAGCCCCCGCTCGACCTGCTACGGCGGTCGCGTCTGCCTGTACGCGGGCTACGACTACAACCGCGGCCAGGTCGACCACTGGCGGGACTTCGTCTCTGACGACTCCAACTTCGCCGACAACAACTGGCTCAACTGGGACTTCAGCAACTCCTGGACGAGCATGGACAACGACACCAGCTCGATTCGCAACCGCATCGGCTGCAGCGCCACGCTGTGGCAGCACCCCGGCTACACCGGCGCGCACAGCACGTTCACCCACAACTCGAACGACGGTTACCTGGCGAACAACGCCATCGGCAACGACCGCGCCAGCGCGATCGACATCTGGTGCCGCTGAGTAAGACAGGGAGTGCCGGTTTCCGGGCTTGGCCCTCGGAAACCGGCTGCCGCGGACTCCTCGCGAGCACGCTGGTGCTGGCGACGGCCGCCGCGGCCTGCGGCGTCGAGAAGCCGGCGGCACCGCCCGCGCCCGCCAAGGGCGTCACCTCGGTGTCGCACCTGGTGCTCCCGTTCGACGCGTACAAGACCACTCCCGAGCAGCGGGCCACGCTGGGCAACGCCCACAACCGTCTCGTCGTCAGGTGCATGCGCAAGCAGGGCATCACCATCGACCCACCCGCCGAGAGCGCGGCGCAGATCGCCGCGATCGATCCCGGCAACTCCCGCCGCTACGGCGTCGCCGACCCGGACGCGGCCAAGACGCACGGCTATCACCTGGCCAGGCCGCCGTCTCCCGACACGACCGGCGCCTGGGCCGGCAAGCTGCCCAAACGCGCCCGGCACCGCCTGTACGGCACCGCGGCCGACCGCGGCTGCCTCGACCGCGCCACGCTCGCCCTGGAGGAGGGCGCGCGCAAGGCGGACTGGCCGTGGCTCGCGCTGCAGGACTCGCTCACGCTCGAACAGGCCGCCAAGCACCCGTCGGTGACGGCGGCGGTCAAGCGCTGGCAGTCGTGCATGAAGCAGGCCGGCCACTCCTATCCGTCGCCCGAGGCGGCCATCGGCGACAGCCGCTGGAACCTCGACGAGCCCACGGCGGTGACGGACGAGGAGCGGCGCACCGCGACCGCCGACACCCGGTGCAAGTGGGCGTCGGGCCTGGTCGCGGCCTGGTACGCGGCCGATGCCGAGCTGCAGCGGGCCCTCATCCGCGACAACCCCGACAGGTTCGCCGCCCTCCGCCAGAACCTGGAGCAGCGCCTGGCGAAGGCCTCACGCCTGCTCGCCGAGGACGAACGCCGCGAGGTCGGCTGACTGGGCGAGCCTGCTGGGCTCGTGCACGTACATCATGTGGCCGGCCTCGTAGTACTTGAACTCGATGTTGCCGGTCAGCTCGGGCGGCACGGGCAGGTGGGCGAAGGTGTGCTCGGCGGCGTAGTACGGGGTGGCGCCGTCGTGGTAGCCGCAGGCCACGTGGACGCGCAGGTGCGGGTTGGCCCGCATGGCCGCCCCGAGCCGGGAGACCACCTGCACGTGCGCGTTTTCGAACTCCTTGTACGACCACGGCCGCACCCGCGAGGTGAGCACCTCGTACGGCAGGTCGCTGGCGTAGCCCAGCTCGGTGCGCAGGTAGTGGTTGAGCGCCGCGCTGTAAGGACCCATGATCGCGTCCATGCTGGGGTCGGCGGCGAAGTGCTCGCGGCCGGCGTCGGGGTCCCAGCCGGTGAAGCGGCCGTCGAGCCTGCCGACGACCTGCCGCCGGTGGCGCAGCACCTCGGTGAAGAACCTGATGTGCTCGATGCGCAGGTTCACCCGGTCGACGTAGTCCTCGCTCAGCCCGGTCAGCCGGGCGATCTTGGCGACCGCGGCGGCGCGCTCCTCCGGGGTGAGCCGGTTGCCGCGGGCCAGCACCCACAGGTAGTCGCGGTCGGCGTACTCCTCGGCCTCGCGCAGCACGTCGGCGAGCGGCCGGTCGCCGTGCAGGCCGTGGTAGTGGGCGATGGCCGCGTACGTCGGCAGGTAGAGCGCGTAGGCCAGGTCGTTGCCGTCGTTGAACTCGCCGGTGATGAAGTCGAGCACCGAGGAGATCAGGATGACGCCGTTGAGGTACATGCCGTAGCGCGACTGCAGGTGCTCGGCGAGACCGGCGGCCCGCACGGTGCCGTACGACTCGCCGGCCAGGAACTTCGGCGACATCCACCGCGCGTTCCTGGTGGTCCAGAGCCTGATCACCTCGCCGACCGACTCCAGGTCTCCGGTGAAGCCGTGGTACGGCTCCGCCTTCTCCCCCTGGGCGGCCCGCGAGTAGCCGGTGGAGACCGGGTCGATGAAGACCAGGTCGCTCACCCGCAGCAGGCTCTCCTCGTTGTCCACCAGCCCGTACGGGGGCGGCAGCAGCGCACCGGCGTCGCCCATGACGACCCTGCGCGGCCCGAGCACGCCCAGGTGCAGCCACACGCTGGACGAGCCGGGCCCGCCGTTGAAGGCGAAGGTCACCGGCCTGCTGCCGGGGTCGGCGCCGTCGAGGGTGTAGGCGGTGACGAACACCTCGGCCTTGGGGCGCAGGCCCTCGAACGTGCCGTCGGTGGTCACCTCCTCGCGCAGCACCAGCGTGCCGGCGGTGGCGGTGTACGACTCGCCGGTCGGCAGCGTGTGGGAGGAGGTGACGAGGTTGTCGGCGGGGGCGGCAGGCTTCGACTCTTCAGACATATCGCCCCATTATGGTGCGATTTCCACCGTCGGGTCCGCGAACCTCTCGTTGGGGACCGTGGCGTACCAGCCGGGACGCCCGGGGTCGCGGTCGTAGGGGTAGCCGCCCAGCTCGCGGTAGAGCTCGGCGTACCGCTCCACCTTGTCGCGGTCGAGCCGCACCCCCAGACCCGGGCCGTCCGGCACGGCGATGGCGCCCTCCGAGTACGCCATCCTCCCACCCTCGATCACGTCGTCCCTGAGCTGGTGGTAGTGGGCGTCGGCCGCGTACGTGAGGTTCGGCAGCACCGCGCCCAGGTGCAGCATCGTCGCGAGCTGGATGCCCAGCTCACCCGAGGAGTGCACGGCCACCCCGATCTGGAACGTCTCGCACACCCCCGCCGCCTTCACGCACGGCCTGATGCCGCCCCAGAACGTCGTGTCCAGCAGCACCACGTCGGCGCTCCTGCGCAGCACGTTGGAGGCGAGCTGCTCGAAGTTCACCACGACCGTGTTCGTCGCCAGCGGCACGCTCACCCGCTCGCGCACGGCCCGCAGCCCTTCGAGCCCCCAGACCGGGTCCTCCAGGTAGTCGTTGTTCAGGCCCTCGATGGCCTTGCCGAAGCGCAGGCCCTCGGCCACCGACAGCACCGCGTTGGGGTCGTACCTGAGCCGGTCGCCGGGGAAGGTCTCGGCCAGCGCGCGGTAGCACTCCAGCTCGTAGTCCGGCGGGAACACGCCGCCCTTGAGCTTGTGCACGGTGAACCCGTGCCGCTCCTTCAGCCGCCTCGTGTGCTCCACGAGCTGGTCAGGGGTGCGGATCTCGGCGTGGGCGTCGGAGGCGTACCGGAAGAACAGGTACGACGCGAACGGCACCCGGTCTCTGATACGCCCGCCGAGCAGGTCGCAGACCGGCACCCCGAGCCGCTGCCCGACCAGGTCGAGGCAGGCGAACTCGATCGCGGCGAGGAGCTGCGTGCGGTTGTTGTAGAGCGAGGCCGTCGGGTTTGCGACCTTGAAGCGCAGCGCTTCGAGCTGGAACGGGTCGTGCCCCTTCAGGTACGGCACCAGCGCGCGGAACGCCGACTCCGCGCTCTCCCCGCCGCCGCCCATCTCGCCCAGCCCGACCAGCCCGTTGTCGGCCTCGACCTCGACGATCGTCCGGACGAAGCGCCCCCAGTGCGCGCCGTTGCTGTGCCGCAGCGGCGCCTCCAGAGGCACGGCCACCGTCGTGGCCCGGATGTCGACGATCTTCACTGACGCGTCCCCCTGACCACGGCCACCCCGCAGGCGGGCAGCCGCACCTCGACCGGCTCCTGTCCCGGCATCGTCACCTTCGTCTCGACCGGCTCGGCGGCCAGCGACTGCAGCCGCACGCCGTCCCAGCCCACCGACGTGACCAGCACGTCGGGATGGTCAACTGTCACGTACGTCTCCGACGCCTGCGGGCCGCCGGTGATCAGCGCGCCCACGAAGGGCTCGCACAGGCCCGCGGCCGCCGCCGCGCCGAGCCGCCGCCCGTTCGCGCCGCTCTCGGACGTGACCGCGTACCGGAACGTCGTCTCGCCCTGCTGCTGCGCGGGGAAGTTGGTGTCCCAGATGTTGTTGAGCGCCCACGAGTAGACCGTGCCGTCCTCCTGCTCCAGCGTCGGCGGGAACGGCGCGTACGGCATGTGGATGGTGCCGAGCTGCACCAGCGGCGCCTCCAGCGTGGCCCAGGCGATGGTCAGCCCGGGGTCTTCGAAGGCGATCCAGTGCCTGATCGGCAGCATGTACTCGGCCGAGCCCGGCACCCGCGGCACGTCGGGGCCGCCGACGCCGCCGGTCAGCTCCCAGGCCGTGGCCTTGCCCGCGGCGAACGGGAACGCGAGGAACACCGCCTCCTTGGCCGCGGTGCCCTGCTTGGCGAGCTGATAGGTCAGATCCAGCCTGGGCACGCCGTTGTGCAGCTCGATCGTGGTGCGGATCCAGTCCACGCCCTTGCCGCGCAGCTCCACGACCAGCCGCTCGCCCACCGCCGTGCGCTTCGCCTCGGTGATCCGCGCGTGCTCGCCGATCGACCGGTTGCCGAGCAGCGTGCGGTCGTGCGCGCCGACGTGGCCCGACAGGTGGTTGAAGTGCGGTGCGGTGGCGTACTGGTCGTAGACGTACTGGCCGAAGCCGGCCGCCGCGTCGCCGTTGACCAGCTCGCGGCCGGCCCGCTTGTCGAAGATCGAGCCGATGTAGCCCTCGCGCACGTCGTACGCCACGCGGTAGAACTCGTTCTCGATCACGCCGCTCTCGTCCAGCTCGACCGGCTCGGGGGCCTGCGTCTCGCCGGGGACGACGTCGAGCCGTACGTAGCCGTAGCCCGGCACGTCCTTCACCACCGCGTGCACGTGCCGCCCGATCGGCCGGGTCGGCCAGTCCGCCGGGTCCACCGGCTCCTCGTGGTGCGGCAGCCGCTCACCCGTCCTGGCGTCCACGATCGCGATCGGCACCTCCGTGCCCACCACGTCCCTCGGCAGGAACGCGCGCACGACGTCGGTCCGCGCCCACGTGGCCGGGTTGAAGACGGCGAACGAGGCCAGCGCGCCGCGTGTGTCATCCTCCGCGCCCGCGTCCGAGAGCGCCGCGCCGAACCGCCTGGTCGCCGCGTGCAGCAGGTCGGAGGCGTCGTCCTGGGCGTCGTACGCGCCGGACGACTTGCGCGTCCACTGCAGGCCGCCCGAGTCGCCGCCCTCCTCGGCGTCCTCCCACGGGTTCGCCGCGCCCCAGGTGTGCTCGTTGAACAGCGCGACCTTGTCGTACGCCGCGTCGATGCGCTCCGTCGCGTCCACCCCGGCCAGCGTGTGCAGCGTCTCGGCCACCCGCAGCGCCGACTGCGCCCTGCGCACGTAGCCCAGCGGGCGCGCCCCCGAGCCGAGCCCGTCGGCCCACCAGTCGGTCCAGTCGCCCTCGTGCACCGCCAGCCGGTCGTGGTAGCGCTCCTCGACGAACTCGAAGAAGTCGCTGTTGACCGCGCTGCGCAGCCGCGGGTAGGCCCACTGCTCGTTCCACCGCCGCGCGATCGTGGCCGGCACGATCGACGGGCCCGCGTTGTCGGCGTGCGCGCCCTGCACCCGCAGGTGCAGCACGTCCAGCTCGTACGGCTCCTTCGGCGCGTCGGGCCCCTGCCAGCCGAACGTGCCGGGCCCGTACGGGTAGCCGCGCGTCGCCAGCGCCGACAGGTAGCGCGGCAGCAGGTCGTCGGCCAGCTCGTAGGAGTCGGTCAGCCCGACCGTGTTGCCCTCCATGTACGCCATGCCGTGCGGCGTGTCGGTGAACCACACGAGGATCTCGTTGCCGCTCGGCGCCCGCCAGCGGAACGGCCTGGTCAGCTTGTCACCGCCGTGCAGGTACGGCACCGACCGCCCGGCCCAGTTGTGCGCGGCGGCGAGGTAGCGCACCCCGGCCTGGCTGAGCGCGTCCACCAGGCCCACGACCGCGCCCGGCACGTCGGTGTGCATGGCCGACTTCGTGGCGAAGCCGTAGCGGCGCTCCAGCTGGGCGGTGAAGCGGAGCTGCCGGTGCAGCTCCTCGGTCGAGCACGCCTCGGTGTGCAGCTGGAACGGCAGCGCCGTCACCTCGATCTGCCCCGACTTGGCCAGCTCGGCGAAGGCGTCCACCATCTCCTTCGGCCTGGCCTCCAGCCAGCGCAGCGCCGGCATCGACGACTCGACCGTCCAGCGGAAGCGCGCGTCGTCCGGCCAGGACGCGCTCTCCTGCGCCAGCCGTACGGCCGCGTCCAGGTAGTCGAGGTGGTGGCGCAGCACCGTGCCCTGCGGGTCGGTGTAGCCGATGTCGAGGTGCGAGTGATGCACCACGAACACGTTCCACTTGCGCTGCGGCGTCACCGTGATCCGTGCGCTGCCCACGACGCCCGCGTCGTCGCGGCACTCCAGCGTGAACTCGCGCGGCGCGTCCACCTCCGGCACCAGCAGCGTCACATCGCGGCCCGTCGCGCTGTCCACGCCCACCAGCACGTGGGTCAGCGGCTCGGTGCTGGAGACCCGGACCACCTGGCGTCCGTCGTGGGTGAACAGCGGCAGCACCGCGACCCGGACCTCCAGCCCGCGCACGCTGATCACGGGCGTCGAGGTGTCGTCTCGCAGCGCCTGCCTGATCCCGTCGTAGTCGGGACTCCCCAGGCTGCGCTGGAGCAACCGGCTGGTCATTGCACACTCCCTAGAGACAGGCCCCTGGCGAAGAGGCGCTGGGTTGCCAGGAACAACACCACGGTCGGCAGCGAGACCACGAGCCCGGCGGCCAGGCCGACCGGGACCGGGGTGCCGGCGTACACGTCGGTCATGAGACCCGCGATGGCGGTCATGACCGGCCTGACCTCTTCTGTCTGGGTCAGGGTCAGGCCGAAGATGAGGTCGTTCCAGATGAAGGTGAATTCGAGGATGAACACCGCCGTCAGCGCCGTGAACGAGATCGGCAGGTAGATGCGCCAGAAGATGCGCCACGTCGAGGCGCCGTCCATGCGGGCCGCCTCGAAGATGGAGAACGCCACCCCGCTGTAGAAGTTGCGCAGCACGAACGCGGCCAGCGGCACGTTGATCGCGGTGTAGATGAGGAGCATGCCGAGGCGGCTGTCGTACAGGCCGGCGTCGCTGTAGCCGACGAAGAGCGGCACCAGCAGCATCTGCGAGGGGAACACGGTGCCGCCGAAGATCAGCAGGAACCACCAGAACCCGTGCCGCAGCCGCAGCACCACGATCGTGTAGCCCGCCAGCGCGCCGATCAGCACGCCGAGCAGCGGCGAGAGCACGCTGTAGAGCGCGGTGCTGGCCAGGCTCGGCGTCAGGTTCGCGCTCTCCAGCGCCGTCGCGACGTTGTCGAACAGGGCGAAGTCGCCCGAGGGCAGCCACGCGCCGGCCGGGTCGTACGCATCGGACGGCCGCGCGGCGTTGACGAGCAGCAGGTACGTCGGCCCGAGCCAGATCAGCCCGAGCGCGACGAGCACGGCACGGCGGATCACGTGGCCGTCACCTGCCTGCGCAGATACAGGTAGGAGGCCAGCCCCGTCACGACGGTCAGCATCACCGCCACCGCCGAGCCGTAGCCGTAGTCGCTGGCCACGAACGTCTCCTTGTACATGGTCACCGCGAGCGTCTCGGAGTTGCGTCCAGGACCGCCCTGCGTCAGCACCCAGACGATGTCGAACGTCTTCAGGCTCGCCACCAGCGCGAGACCCACCACGACCGCCGTCAGCGGCCGCATGAGCGGCCAGATCACGTGCCGGAACAGCCGCCAGCCGGACGCGCCGTCCAGCCGCGCCGCCTCGATCGGCTCCTTCGGGATCGACTGCAGGCCCACGACGAACAGCAGCGTGTTCACGCCGAGCTGCTGCCAGGTCCAGACCGCGAGCATCGCGAGCGTGTTCACCGGCGCGTCCTGCAAAAACGCCGTGTCCACGCCGAGCAGCACGTTCGCGATGCCGCCGTGGGACAGGATCGGGCTCCACACCATGGCCAGGCCGGCGCCGCTGAGCGCGTACGGCAGCATGAACGGCGCCCGGAACCACGCGCCGCCCTTGATGTCGTACGACAGCACCGCGACCAGCAGCCCGAGCCCGACCGGCAGCACCATCGTGCCGATCACCCAGATCAGCGTGTTGCGGGTCGAGGTCAGCAGCGCGGTGTCCGCGAAGAGCTTGCCGAAGTTGGCCAGGCCGGTCCAGGCGGGCGGCTCAAGGCCGTCGTAGCGGGTCAGGCTCAGGTACGCGGTCCACAGGAACGGCGCGTACAGCAGCACCGCGACCAGGAGGGCGGCGGGCGCCACGTACCCATGCCTGAACCGGCCGAGCAGCGGGGCTTTCACCTGAGTTGGGGCCGCACTCACTGGTGCGTGCTCCAGTACTCGTCGGCGGCCTTCTGGATGGTCTGCAGGACCTCCATGTACGAGCCCGGCTCGGTGACGAACTTGCCGAACCCGTCGAGCGCGGCGTTCAGAATGGGCGGCGGCGTCGCCTCGAAGTAGCGGTTGACCAGGCGGTACTTGCCGCTGCCCGCGTCCTTGGTGACCGTGCCGAGCGCCTTGTCGTCGATCGTCACCTTCGGGTTGGCGCTGACGTCACCGCGGCTCTTGGCCCACTTCTCCTGCGCCTCGGCGGTGGTCCACCACTTGAGGTACTTCATGCTGGCCTCGGGGTCGGCCGCCTTGGCGAGCGAGCACAGCGGGCCGCTCTCGAAGATCATCGACGTCTTCGGCAGCGACGGGTTGACGTTCGGGATGACGAAGAAGTCGTAGTCCGTGCCGGCCTTCATGTCGCGGCTGGTCATGCTGGTGTTGAACCAGGTGCCGAACGTGACCATCGCGGCCTTGCCGTTCTTCAGGACGTCGCCCGGGTCCGTCTTATCCCCCGGATTAATGAAATATCCGGCGTCGATGAGCTGCTTCCACCGCTCCATCACCTGCACCACGCCCGGGTCGGTGTACTTCGCCTTGCCGGTGGAGAGCCGGTCGTACAGGTCGGGGTCGGTGCCGGCCAGGAGCTGCTCGAACCAGACGAACGAGAACAGCACGCTGGTGTGGTAGAACGCCTTGACCCCGTTCTTCTTCAAGGTCTCGGCGATCTGGACCAGCTCGTCCCACGTCTGCGGCGGCTTCAGGTCGTACTTGTCGAAGATCTTCTTGTTGTAGAACATCCCCCAGTAGGCGACGTTCATCGGCACGCAGTACTGCTTGCCGCCGACCGTGTAGTACGGCAGCAGGTCCTCCGACAGGTCACCCGCCTTGATCGCCTCCTGCCAGATGGCCGAGGTGTCGGCCACCTGCTTCTGCTTGACGATCTCCTCCAGCATCCCCCCGGTCTGCCAGGTGAACAGGTCGGGCTTGACGTTCGTGCGGAACGACGCCTTGATGAACGCCTGGTACTGCGCCGAGTCCGTGTAGCCCGTCGGCTTCATGCCCAGGCCGATCTTCTGCTTGGACAGCGCGCCCATCTCGTCGAAGTACTTCGACCACGCGCCCTTGTCGTTGTAGAGGGTCAGCTCCGTCTTCTTCTGCTGCTCGCCGGCGCCGTTGCCACCGCAGGCGGCCAGGACGAGCGCCGCCACGCCGAGCGTGGCCACACGTGACCGGAACATGGGCCGGCCTCCTTGGTTCTCATCGGGGGGATTGCAACCTGTGCT
Organism: Nonomuraea sp. NPDC052634; assembly: GCF_040678535.1. Lineage (NCBI taxonomy): Bacteria > Bacillati > Actinomycetota > Actinomycetes > Streptosporangiales > Streptosporangiaceae > Nonomuraea > Nonomuraea sp. NPDC052634. The sequence goes on from NZ_JBFATY010000005.1 coordinate 342,170, forward strand.
CGATAACGGTCTTCACATCGACCAGGTGGGCCCGCATCCGCTCCTCGGCCTGCGCCGCGTCGCGAGCTTCGATGGCCCCCAGGATCGCCAGGTGCTCCTCGTAGTCGCGGCGCCGGTCGTCGAAGAGATGCAGGATCTCGCGCTGCTCCGGGCCGTGCACGGTCAGCAGCGAGTCGACCACCTCATGCAGGACGCTGTTGCCCGCCATCCGGGCGGTCGCCCGGTGGAAGGTCATGTTCGCCTCGTGCAACTCGGCGTCCTCGCCCCGCAGATGCCTGCCCGCCTCGTCGAGCACCTGCCTGAGCGCCGCGATCTCCTCCTCGCCGGCGTGCTCGGCGGCCATCGCCGCCAGCGGCGGCTCGATGACGATCCGCGCGCCGAGCAGGTCCAGGAGCTGAGGGGCGTGCATCTCACGCATGTTCGGATTGGGCAGCACCAGCCGCTCTATGGCGGCTCCGACGTAGATGCCGGAACCGTGCCGCATCTCGATGGCCCCGGTGGCCTCGAGCCTGCGCAGCGCCTCGCGCAACGTCGGAGTCGTGACGGCGAAGCGCTGGGAGAGCTCCCTGGTCGAGGGCAGCCTGTCGCCGGGCCGGTGCCCGCCCGTACGGATGAGCTCCAGCATGCGCTCGGTGAGAGCGTCGGAAAGCGAGGGCCGCGTTACCTCGGACATATCAAGTGATCTAATCACTTTTCAGGTGTGGCGTCTATGAGGGATATCGATTCGTCACAGATCGCCATGTGAGGCCCGTACCGCTCCGAGCAGGTTCTCCCCGGACCACCCCGCACACGACGACCCGCCGAACCCCCGGTCCGCAGGCGAGCCGGGGACGCGCGAGAGCCCGGAAGAGCAACCGCGGCGCCCAGCGAACAGCGGGGCGGCCTAACTCTTGAGCAGCTTGAGCATCAGATCGATCTGCCCCTTACGGGAGCTCTGCACCTGGGCCGCCCACTTCTGCACCTCGGGGTGGGCCCCGCCCGCCACCTCGGCCGAGGCCATCTGCACGGCGTCGTCCTGGTGGGCGATGAGCAGGTTGAGCAGGTCGTACTCGAAGTTCTTCGACACCTTCAGCGCCTGGATGCGCTTGGCGTCGGTCTCCGGCATGCCGCCGTGGTGGTCGTGGGCGCTGCTCGGCGGCGTGACCGGCTGGTCCCAGTCGCGCAGCCAGCGTTTCAGCATCTCGACCTCGTCCCGCTGTGTGGCCACGATGGCCGAGGTCAGCGTCTTGATCTCGGGGTCGGTCGCCTGCGCCGCGCCGATCTGGGCGATCTCGATGCCCTGCCGATGGTGCTGCACCATCATCTGGACGAACATCACGTCGTCGGCGTTCACCGGCGGCTCGTCCTTCCGCTGGCCGCAGGCCGTGATGAGCAGGAGCCCGAGGACCGCTAAGACCGTACGCAACCGCCTCAACTCCCGCTTATCAGCCAGGAAACCTTCCTATTGGAGGATTGCCCACCTGCGCAAGGTCTGTCACCCACCCCGTACGAAGCCGAGCGCCTGCCCGATGTGGTGCCGGACGATCGCCATCATCGCCTCCCGATCCGGGAAGTCCCCATCGAGCAGCCGCAACGGCCCGGCCACCAGCGCCAGGCTCTGGGCCAGCCGGTAGAAGCGCATTCTGGCCTCGTCCAGCCCTTCGATCCGCAGCCGCGGGTAGTGCTCCCCGAACCTGAGCCGCAGGAAGACGTGCTCCCACTCGACGTCGAAGAACTTCGCCCCGTCGATGTCGATGAGCACCGGCTCGCCGCCGTCGTCCATCAGCACGTGGTCGGGCCCCAGCTCGCCGTGGATCAGCGCGTGTTCCGTACGCGGCTCGACGCCGGCCGCCATCTCCCGCAGCAGCTCCTCGAACGCGTCCCGCTCCCGCCTGATGGCCTCGACCCGTCCCGCCGCCTCCGCCAGATCCTTGACCGCCCACCCCAGCACGACATCCGGGCACACCCCCGCCTCGACCTGCCCGACCCTGCCGAGCCCCGCCGACCGCCGCCCCGCCATCGTTTCGAGGTAAGCCGCCAGCGGGCTCAGACCTCTGAGGTCGTTCCTTCGAAGCCGCTCCTCAAGCGTGCCACCGCGCACATCCTCAACGACCGCCACCTCACCCGGGTAGTGCCGCCCGCTCCCGTCGGCGAACAGCAGCCGCGGCACCCGCACGCCCAGCGCACTGAACTCCTGATGAGCCGCGAGAAAGGTCTGCAGCCCCGAAGGCCCCCCTTCATCACCCCAGAAGTTCTCTTCAACCGCCCAGGAGTAAAGAACAGCACCGGGCCCCCGACCGAACGTCAGCCGATAGACCCCTTTCCTGGTCCCACCCCGCAACCGCTCCACCCCGTCGAGCCGGGTTCCGGGGCCGAACACCTCACGTACCAGCCCGGCCAGCCGGTCCCGCCCCGCAAACCGCCGCCCACCGGCAACCCCCGCGCTACTCACAGAACCCCCGCCACCACCGACCGGACCAGCCCCGCTCGAAGCCTCCGCCTCACTCACACCGGCCGCCTTTGCCCGCATGACCCGCTCCAGCCACCCGCCCGCCAGCCTCGGCCGACGTGACGGGACGCATCCCGATTCGCGCCGCCACCGGCACATCGTCCCGCCCCACGATCCCCACCGCCACCGGCTTTCCTGGGCAGCCGTCGCCGGCCGGATCACCGGACTACTGGCGACCGAATCACCGGAATAAGCGCAGCAGGCGCCTCAAGCAGAGAACAAAGGCCCAGAAGATCCCTGACACGGACGCATGCCCCCTTCCCCATGACACCGACCCATTTGGTACGAGAACGATCCAGCATCCCCGATCGTTCACCCCTGCCGCACCCCCTTTCCCGCCATCATGCTCGCCTCACCCGCCCCCGCCAACCGCGTATCCACAAGCCCGGCTCCAACCGGCGAAGCCATGCGAAAGACTCAGCCTGCACCGGAACCCCGGAAAGCTCCCGCTCTAACGTCACCACAATCCCGTCCCGCTCACGCACACCAGGATCAGCGGCGTAGCGAACGGCAAAGACTGCCGAGCGATCTGGGCGAACACCCGCCGACTCACCTCAACCTGCGGCCCCACACCCCAAACCTTCGCGACCACCCATGCTCGGCGAACAATCGACCTCTCATCCGGAGCGCGTGTCGCCGCCATGGTGTCTACCTCAGCAGAAACGCCGCGGTCGAGGTGACGGCTCAGCTAGCACCCCCGGCATTGTCCTCCAACTGCGCCCCCAGCCAGGCCCGAACTGCTGCTTCTTCTTCGTACGTGAAGGCCAATCCCACCTGATCGGCCCGGCTGAGCATGCTCTTCACAAACGCCATGCCGATCTCCACTTCAGTTGGCGAAGGTTGGCGATACAGAGGGCAACCACCATTTGCCGTGCCATGCAGGACGACTTCGATGACCTTGCGGCTTACAGCAAGTCCTTGAGTCTGAAGCTGGTCGCGCGACCAGCTAATACAATGAGCGAGATTGAACTGATGGGAATGGGCGTAGGCGGAAAGCGTTTGATATATGGCCGGCCACCACCCAGATGGCAGCCGAGGCAGGCTGAATAGTTCGGTCAAGCGCTCGACAGGCTCCGGCAGAGCGACAACCTGCCCTACGGCATCAGGGGGCGTGTGACGGATCTTGTCCCACAAATAGTGCTGCGACATACATAGGTTGGGCAGATTGAGACTTTCCACCGCTCGAGCGAACCCGCCATGACCAAACCAGTCGGTGTGAGCGATCACGTCACCCAGCTCGCTGCGCAGCTGCCCCGCTAGAGTAGCCATGTTTATCGGCGCGGGCGCCTCGTTATACTCCCTGAGGACCTTCGAGCGGAACGACATGTACGCCTCATCGTGGTCGACCGACACGCCATCGGAATGCGTGACCCCACCGTCGCAGTCCTCACCCTCGGTGTCCGCGGTCATGTCCGCATCGTCATCGAAGTCAACATGTTCACCCGAAACCAGCGCCAGCAGCTGCCGACTGCCCAGGACTTGATCGGCGATTGAGGTGAACGCCTCGGCGGCATCTGCCGGTGACACGATCACTGTGCGCCGGTCTGCGCGACGCAGTCGTTGCAGTAGAGGCGCCATATCGGAGTCACCGGAGGCGATGACGAACTCCTCATATAAAGTGTCGGCCGACAGTGCATCAACGGCATCGATGACAATCCTGATATCGGCGCCGTTCTTCGTAGCGCTGTAACGCGGACAGTCGATCACCTCGAAGCCGGCGCGAACGAACGACGGCCTGAACCGAGAGAAGTACAGCCGCTCCGCCTTCCCATCCGGGTCGCGATGGTTCACCCATCCGGATGGATTCAGGTAACAACGCAGAATCAGCCAGCGTCGTGAAGCATCCGTAGTGGATGTCGTAGACAGACGGCGAAGCCAAGCGCCCGGATCGCTCGCGAACTGGATAGCCACCTCTGGATCCAAGTTGAACATGCCGGTGAAGACATTGTCAAAGTCGAGATAGAGCGCAGTCCGGACATACTCCACACCAGTAACCTACCACCGTCAACCCATCCGCAAGAGAGGAATTACGGTTCGGCATTGCCAATCGCGTACAAGAACGACAGCAAGCGGAACTACGACCCAAGGAACACGAACGAAGCGCGAAGGAGCCTCGAACTTGTCAGCCGTTGCCGGCCGAGATCAAACCGACATTAGACGACATCAAGCACACTGGCATCGGCGCATGCGTCTAGCTGTACTTGGCCAAAGTCTTGGTGACACGCGGTCGCAGGTAGTTGATCACGCAGAAGACCTCCGGGCGTAGTGGAGTTTGCCGCTTCACCACCACCCGGAGGTCTTGATGGGTCACGCTAACGCGCGGCTGACGTTTCATGGCAGATGCCTGCTGATTCGCCGTGTCGTGTTCGACGGCCGGCCGGTAGCGCATGTCGCCGCCGAACTCGGTATCTCCCGGCAATGCGGACACCGATGGGTGCGCCGGTTCCGGACCGAGGGCTGGGACGGGCTGCACGAGCGGCGCAGCGGCCCCCGCTTTTGCCCCCGCCGCACCCCCGCCGCCACCGAACAGCGGGTGCTCACCGCCCGTGCCCAGCTGCGCTCCGGCCCCGACCACATCGCCCGGGTCACCGGCGTACCGGCCAGAACCGTCACCCGCATCCTGCGCCGCCACGGCGTGCCGCTCCGGCCGCCTGCGCCCCCTCACCGGCACCCCCATCCGCGCCCACCGCAAAAGCGCCAACCGCTACGAGCACGCCGCGCCCGGCGACATGATTCACCTGGACGTCAAGAAACTCGGCCGCATCCCCGACGGCGGCGGCTGGCGCGCGCATGGCCGTAGCGAGCAGGTCCGCGGCCGCGGCATCGGCTACGACTACCTGCACACCGCCGTCGACGACCACAGTCGCCTGGCCTACGCCGAAGTCCTCACCGACGAAAAGGGCACCACCTGCGCCGCCTTTCTGACCCGCGCCGCCGCCTTCTTCGCCGCCCACGGCATCGACCGCATCCGCCAGATCCTGACCGACAACGCCAAGAACTACCGCAGCAGCCGCGCCTTCCAGCAAGCCTGCGCCGAACTGGGCGCCCGCCAGAAGTTCACACGCCCGCACTGCCCCTGGACCAACGGCAAAGCCGAACGCTTCAACCGCACGCTGGCCACCGAATGGGCCTACCGCCGGCCCTACACCAGCAACCAGCACCGCACACACCTCGGCGGCCAGCCACCCATCAGCCGACTGACACCAAGTTCATGACCAAGTACATCTAGCACGGGACCTTCGGCACCGGGGCGGACGATGACGCCCTATTACCCCCGGTCATGCTCGCCCTCAATGCCGCGAAGATCGGCGTGGCCAAGGCCGGCAGTAGACGCACCGCCCTGCACGAGAGCGCAAGCTGACGCTGCTTACGACGATCTAGACGTCAAGTCGGCGTGCCTGGCCCGTGGAACACCTTGTCCTTAGCACCTGGTCGCCACTCGGCCTGTCCCACGCGTCAACCTTCGGCCATGCCGTACGCAGGATGCACAGAGACCGTCCGCCTGGATACCAAAGGCTTGATGACAGCAAGTGAGCCGTTCATCAAGCCAGACGCGAACCCGCCCTCCCGAATGAGCCACCAGAGCCGATCAGTTCGGCTCGCGTGAGGTCATGCAGGAACATGCAGCGACCTGCGGTGAGCGAGGGCGTTAGCAAAGGGCCTCCCGCGACGATCGCGAGAGGCCCTTTCAACTGGGAGCCGCCTTGGGGATTCGAACCCCAGACCCCTTCATTACGAGTGAAGTGCTCTGGCCGACTGAGCTAAGGCGGCATCTGCCGTGCAGCGTGAAAGAGTCTACAGGAGCCTGAGGGGTTCTCGCTCCCATCGATCTCCGATCCCCGCAAAGCACCCGGGTTCGCGCCACCCACGGCCCGGGTCGGGTCACTCCGCCGAGCCTCGGGGCACGCTGTCCGTGCCCCGAGGCCGCTCGCGCCCATGGGCCGCCTGCGGTCTAGTTCGCGCCTCCCGGCTCCCCGCCGCCCCCGTACGCCGAGTCGTACGCCTTCCGGGGCCCGCACACGCTCGCACGGGAGCACGAGCACCGCCTCCCGCCGTCGTTGAGGCGGACCACGACCGAGTCGGAGGGCACGTTGTGCCCCACCACCGTGCCGGGCCCCTCGGGCGTCTCCACACTCGTGCCCGTGCGTGGGGCTGTGGCGCGGAACTCCTGGTAGAGGGGGTGTTCGTACTTGAGGCAGCACATGAGGCGCCCGCACGCGCCGGCGATCCGCAGCGGGTTGACCGGGAGGTCCTGGTCTTTGGCCATGCGTACGGAGACCGGCTCGAAGTCCTTGAGGAAGGTCGCGCAGCACAGGTCGCGGCCGCAGGGGCCGATGCCGCCCTGGAGACGGGCCTCGTCACGGGGGCCGATCTGGCGCAGCTCGACCCGGGCCCGGAGGTTGCGGGCCAGGTCGCGAACGAGGGCGCGGAAGTCGACCCGGTGCGGCGCCGAGAAGTAGACCGTGTAGACGTTGTCCTTGTCGAGGTAGTCGACGCCGACGACCTTCATCGGCAGCGAGTGCCGTTTGATCAGCCGCTTGGACACGCTGCGGGCCTCGGCTCGGCGCCGCTTGTTCGACTCGTCACGTGACAGGTGCTCTTCGCCGGCCGGTCCGGCGCACACCGGCAGGCCCTCGATGTCCTCGCTCGTGTACTGCGGCGCCCAGACGCACTCCGCCACCTCGGGCCCCGCGTTGGTCGGTACGAGGACTTTGTCGCCCACCTTGTACGTGCGATCGCCGGGATCGAGGTAGTAGAGCCTCCCGTAGCGGGTGAAGCTCACGGCCATGATCATTCCCATGGGCTCGAGCTCGCCTCCTGACGGCCTCGGGGTCGGTCACTTACGGCCTTCCCCGCCACACTACGTGCGCATGCCTGGAAGGCCACCCCCACCGAGCTCCTTATTCCGCCGCCTTGCCCAAGGCCGCCGTCCCGCCGGCCCACCGTCTCGGCCGCCTCAGGAGCACACCCTCCCCGCAGGGAGCTCCAGGCCGAAGTCGACGTACAGCGCCCGCCGCTCCGCCACACACCGCTGGTACACCACCTCCGCCACCCCGGGCTGCCGCTCCAGCTTCTCGATCACCTCGGCCCCCTTCCTCTCATCCTTCAGCGCGATCCTGAACGACTCCGGCATGTCCTCCACCGCCGTGTGGCGCATGAGGGCCGCATCGTCGGCGAACGTCTTCTTGAACTTCGCGTACGCCGCCTCCTTGCTCTCATAGACGTACTCCGCCACCTGCGGCATCCGGCGGATCAGCCGCTCGATCGCCTGCCTCTGCGCGGCCGTCACGGCCTTGGCGGGTCCCGAGCCGCATGCGGACTCGCGCGAACCCCGCTGGCACAGGAAGGCGGTGATCTGCCACCTGGTCTCTTCAGCGGTCGGCTGCCGGGTGACCTCCGGCGAAGCGCGGTTCACGATCCCGGCGAGCCCCGCCAGCGAGATGACGGCGTCCTCCACCTGCTTCCGGTCCCCGCCCTTCTTGATCTTCAGCCGGTACGCCGCCGGCAGGTCCTCGGCCTTGACCGCGCCGAGCATCGCGGTGTCGCCCGCGAAGCTCTTCTTGAACCGCTCATAGGCCGCCGCCTGGTCCTCGAAGGACAGCTCGTTGACCTGAGGAAGCCTCCGCAACGCGGTCTCGATGGCCTCGACCTGCGCCGGGGTGGCCTCCTGCCCGCGGCAGGGCGGCCTCTTCGCCGACTTCGTGCACAGGAAGACGACCATCTCGGCCGCCTCGCTCTGCGCGGGCTCCACCGCCGCCACGTGCTCGTCGCCGCCGGTGCCCAGCGCCACGGCGGTCGCCGCGCCCGCGATCGCCACCGCGGCCGCCGCCACGCCCACCAGCCGCAGATCCACCCGCACCCGCCGCCGCTCGGGAGTGCGCAGGGGCCGAAGGGTGTGGGGGTCGAGCGCCGCCCCGGCCTCTTCCAGGGCCTCGCGCAACCGTTGTTCGATAGGGCTGTTCATGAGTCCTCCCCGAGAGCCCGGCCGAGAGCCGCCAACCCTCGCGCGACCGTGGACCGCACGGTGCTCGCACTGATCTTCATCGTCTCGGCGATCTCCTGGTCTGTGAGATCGAAGTAGTAGCGCAGCGTGAGCGCCTCGCGCTGCCTGCCGGGCAGCCCGCGCAGCGCGAGCAGGACCGCCCGGCGCTCCTCCCCCAGCAGCGCGGCGCTCTCCGCCGACCAGACGGGCGGATCGTACGGCGGCGTCTTCCTGAACACCGTGGCCCGCCGCCGCAGGACCGATCGGCACCCGTTGAGCACCGCGGACCGCACGTAGGCGAGCAGCTTGCCGTCGTCGCGCAGCCGGCCGCGGCGGGCGCACGTGCGCTCGAACGCCTCCTGCACGACGTCTTCGGCGCTCGCCTGGTCGCCGACCATGATGAGGGCCAGCCGGACGAGGCCGACGTGGTGCTCGGCGAAGATCGAGGCGACGTCGGCCCGGCGCCGCGACAGGTCTTCCTGCCGGGTGAGCAGTTCGGTTTCCACGCAACAGAGACGCCTGACCGGCTCATCTGCTGCTCCGGTCACGCGAGTATTTTCAGCGCAGGGCGAGCATCATCGCCTCGACGGCCATCTGCGGGTTGACGCTGGCCGCCAGCCGTTCACGGCACTGCATGATCGCGTCGATGCGCCGCAGCGTCTCCTCCGGCGTGGACGACTTGGCGAGCTGGTCGAGGTCGAAGCGCAGGTCGTCGTTGGCCAGCTCGACCTCCGTCGCCCCGAGCTGCATGGCCAGCACGTCCCGGTAGAACGACACGAGCTCCAGCAGGGCGGCGTCGAGCGAGTCGCGCTTGATGCGGGTGGCGCGCGACTTCTGCCGGTCCTCCAGCTCCTTCAGCGCCCCGGCCCCGCCGCGGACCAGCCCGCGGTTGAGCCCCTTGCCTGATGATCCCTCGCCGTACAGCTTGCGCAGCTCGGCCGTCTCGCTCTCGTTGAGCGCGGCCGTGGCGGCGGCGGCCTCCTCCTCGGCGGTCTTCACGAGGCGTTCGGCCGCGGCGATGCACTCGCCGACGCCGGTGAGCGTGCGCGGGATGCCGAGTACGGCCTCACGCCGCTTCCTGACGCCCTCGTCGAGCGCCAGCGCACGGGCGCGGCTGATGTGGCCCTGTGCGGCCCTGGCGGCGAATCTGGCGGTCTCCCATGGCACGTTGTCGCGGGTGGCCAGTACGTGGGCGACGGCCTCGGTGGTGGGCGTGACGAGGTTCACCAGGCGGCAGCGGGACCTGATGGTGATCATCAGGTCGTCGGGTGCGGGCGCGCAGAGCAGCCACACCGTACGCGGCGGCGGCTCCTCGATGGCCTTGAGCAGCGCGTTCGCGGCCGACTCCGTGGCCCGGTCGGCGTCCTCGAACAGGATGACCCGCCACCGCCCCTGCGTGGGCGCGCCGGCCGCGCGCAGGATCAGCTCGCGGGTCTGCTTGACGCTGTACGACAGCCCTTCGGGACGTACGGACTCCAGGTCGGGATGCGAGCCGATGAGCACCTGGTGGCACTGCTCGCAGTGGCCGCAGCCGCCGTCGGGGCAGAGCAGGGCGGCGGCGAAGGCGCGCGCGGCGTCCTCGCGTCCGGCGCCCGGCGGGCCGGTGAACAGCCAGGCGTGCGTCATGCCCGCGCCGCGCCCGCCCGCGACGACCTCTCCGGCCGCGGCCGCGGCCCGCGACAGCACGGCGATCGCCTGGTCCTGCCCCACGAGGTCATCGAAAACCGTCACGGCCCAAGGCTAGTCGCCGCCGCCGCCCGCCACGTGCGTACGCTCGACCCGATCTTGACCTCCGGCCGGCGGTTGCCGACCATCGGAACAGTGCGCTTCCCTCGCGTCAAACCCGAGCACGCCCCGAGCCGCTCATCCGACGGCACCATCCGCCTCGGCGGCGTCATGTACGGCATCGCCTCGGAGATCGAGGACCCCGACGGCTGGGCCTGGGCCGCGCTGACGCTCATGGACGGCACGCGCCCCACCGACGAGATCACCGCCGAGCTCGCCAAGCGCTTCACCGAGCTGACCCCCGAGGAGGCCGGCGACATCGTCGCCACGCTGCTGTCCTCCGGCCATGTGGAGGAGGCCGACCCGGGCCCCTGCGCGGAGCTGAGCGAACGGGAGAAGGAACGCTACAGCCGGAGCAGGGACTTCTATCGCTGGATCGACCTCACCCCGCGCGACCACGGCTGGGAGCCGCAGCTGCGGATCAAGGCCGCGCGGGTGCTGGTCATCGGCCTCGGCGGTACGGGCGGCCATGTGGCCTGGTCGCTGGCCGCCTCCGGCGTGGGCCGGCTGCACCTGGTCGATCCGGACGTCGTGGAGCTGTCCAACCTCAACCGGCAGTTGCTCTACACCGAGGCGGACATCGGGCGTCCCAAGGTCGAGGTGGCGCTGGACAGGCTGCGCCGGCTCAACTCCGACATCGAGATCACCGGGGAGAGCGCCACGGTGGCCGGCCCCGATGATCTGGATCGGCTGGTCGACGGGTTCGACGTCCTCGCGCTGTGCGCGGATCACCCGCGCGAGCCGGGCGGCATCCAGACCTGGGCGAACCGGGTCTGCGCGCGCAAGGGCATCCCCTGGGTCAGCGGCGGATACAACGGCCCCCTCGTCAGCGTGGGGGTCTTCGGTCCCGGCGGCCCCTGTTACGAATGCGTCCGCGCCGGCATCCCGCCGCAGCCCGGCGCGGACTACGCCTGGCCGGGTGTGATGGCCGCGTCGGCCGGGCTTTCCGGGCAACTGGTCGCCCATGACGTGCTGGCGCTCATCACCGGGATCTTGCCCGCACCACCCGGCTATTTCCACGGTGTGGCGCTATTGGATCCGAACGGGCATGTGTACGCACACAATCCGTCATTACCCGGCTGCGAATTCTGTTCTTGATCGATAGCGAAAAAGAGGGGAATCTAAAACTGCCCTTCTTCACTGCGATTCGACAAGGAGTGTCATGAGCAACACATCCGCGCAGGAACCGCAGCACGAGCAGAAGCCGCGCAAGAAGAAGATCGTCGTCCGCCGGCTGGAGAAGATCGAGCCGACCACGTGGACGCCGAGTCACGGCAACTCCAACTGATCCACCTGCGGGCAGGGCGACCTGCCCGCACTTTCGGAGGCTTTGATGAGTGATGTGCTGAGCCGCGTACGAACCGCACCCGCGACCACCATGGACGCGGCCGAGTACGGGACCGACTTCGGCAAGGAGTTCGAGGCCGCCGCCGGAATCGTGTGGAAGCTCGAACGCGCCCAGCATTTCGACGAGGGGGATCTCCCCAGCTATAAGGCGATGCTGGAGGGCGACTGGGAACGCTCGATGAAACTGGCGGACCAGATGCGCCCCGGTTTCCGCGCCGACAATCCCGACCGAATGGACTTCCGGCGTATCAGAGTGGTGGAGGAGCCGCTCAGCCGATACCTCCGCTGGGAGCTGGAGGTGCTGGCGATACGCGCCGAGGAAGGCGAGAACAACCGGGTGGTGACGGTCTCCGCGGTGCGCCCGTACGAGGCCGCCGGCCCGGTCCCCGAGCTCGTGCTGTTCAACCCGACCGTGCTGTACGAAGTGCTGTACGACGAGAAGGGACGGCACACCGGCGCCCGCAAGATCACCGACCCTGAGGTCATCGAGCCCTGCATTCCGGTCCTTGCGTCCCTGTTCGACGAGGGCGAGGACCTGCGTGCCTATTGCGCCAGGACGAGGCGCGCTTGATCGTCGCCTTCCACCCTCTCGGCGTCCGCCAGGACGGCGCGGAGTGGATCGTCGGGCGCGTCGACTCCGGCGACTTCGTCGTCGTGCCCGAGGAGGGCATGCGGGCGATCCGGCTGCTGCAGGACGGGCTGAGCGTCGATCAGGTACGGGCCCGCCTGCTGACGGAAGCGGGCGCCGATCTCGACGTGGCGGACTTCGTGGCCGATCTGTCGGAGGCGGGCCTGGTCGCGGAGATCGACGGACGCCCGGTCGCGAGCCCGCCGCCGCTCCGGCCGACCTTTCCCCGGCTCGAGCCCCGGCACCTGCGCTGGGCCCTGCACCCCGCACTCCACCTGGCCCTGCTCGCACCGATCTGCGCGGGCATCGCCTGCCTCATCGCCCGGCCCGCCGTCTTCCCCGACCTGCAGACGGCGCTCTGGACCGGCCACGGCGCCTTAGTGCTGCTGTCGTGGACGGTCCTCGCGTGGCTGACGACCGGGCTGCACGAGCTGGCGCACCTGGTCACCGCGCGCGCGGCGGGCGTGCCCGCGCGGATGAGCCTCGGAACGCGCCTGCAGTTCCTGGTCGCCCAGACCGACGTCTCCGGCGTGTGGGCGGCCCCCACCCGGGTCCGCGTCACCGTCTACCTCTCCGGCATCGCCCTCGACCTCGCCATCTGCGGCGCGGCTCTGACCTGGACGTACGTCGCCGGACCACATCCGCTCGCCGCGTGGATCATCCTCATCCAGCTCGCCCGCGTGGCCTACCAGCTCCTGGTGTTCACGCGTACCGACCTGTACTTCCTGCTGCAGGACCTCACCGGCTGCCGGAACCTGTACGGCGACGGCCGCGCGTACATGCTCGCCCTGACGCGCGGCAGGCGCGGCACGCTGAACGGGCTGCCGCCCCGCGAACGGGCCGCCGTGCGCTGCTACGCGCTGCTCCAGGCCGCCGGAACCCTCGCCTGCCTGGCGCTGGCCGCGCTGGTGATGCTGCCCTTGCTGGGCACGCTGATCGCGCAGGCGGCGCAACACCTGCTGCACGCGGACGATCCCCTGGCCATGGCCGAGGCGCTCGTCGTGCTGGTCCTCGTCGTAGCGCCCGAACTGCTGTGGCTGCGCACCTGGTGGCGAGGCCACGGGCGGCGGGTCAGAGCGTGGCTCACCAGTCGCGGATGGCGGGCATGGTGCCCGTGGCGTCCTCGGACTCGCGAGGAACCGGGTCGGGCAGGATCTCCCTGATGCGGTCCTGGATCTGCCGGGTGATCGTCTCCTGCGGCAGCGTGCCGTCGACCACGAGGTAGCGGTCGGGGGACGCCGCCGCCAGCGCGCGGAACTCCTTGCGTACGCGCTCGTGGAACTCCAGCGGCTCGGACTCGATGCGATCGGCGGCACCGCCCAGCCGGGCCAGGCCCACCTCGGGCGGGGTGTCGATGAGGACGGTCAGGTGGGGCACCAGCCCGCCGGTCGCCCAGGCGTTGAGCTTGGAGACGTCTTCGGGGTCGAGGGTGCGCCCCGCCCCCTGGTACGCCAGCGAGGAGTCGACGTAGCGGTCGGTCACCACGAGCGAGCCCCGGTAGAGCGCCGGCCTGATCACCTTCTCGACGTGCTCGGCCCGGTCGGCGGCGTACAGCAGCGCCTCGGCCCGCGCCGACAGGCCGCGCTCGGCGGCGTCGAGCAGGATGGCCCGCAGCCGCATGCCGATCTTGGTAGCGCCGGGCTCGCGCGTCTGCACGACGTCGTAGCCCTGGTCGCGCAGCCAGATGGCGATCACCCGCGCCTGGGTGGTCTTGCCCGAGCCCTCGCCGCCCTCGAACGCGATGAACAGCCCCGGCACCTGCTCGGCCGCCTGGGCCGGGTAGCGCTGGCCGCGCACCGCCGCGATCAGGTCGGCGGCGAGCGGGACGCCCTTCCTGTCGTCCATGTGACGCAGCGCCAGCACCCCGACCACCATCGCCAGCGCACCGGCGATCACCAGCACGAGGTTGGTGCCGTCGAAGCGGTAGCTGAACTGCCCCATGCCGATGACGTGGACTCCGAACAGCGCCGCCAGCGGGTTGGCCACGGCCACCACGAACAGCAGCGTCACCCGGGCCGTGGACTGCAGGAACGCGAACGTGCGCCCGCGCAGCGCGTCTTCGACCTCGAGCCCGATCAGCGTGTAGCCGATGATCCAGGCGATGCCCGCGCACGCCCCGAGCAGCACGGTCAGCATGACCACGATGACGAGGTTGTGCACCAGCGCGATCGCGACCAGCACCAGGCCCGCGACCGTGATGGCCAGCCCGAACAGCCGCCGCCGCGACAGCTCGCGCAGCAGCCTGAGCCCGAAGAACATGCCCAGCGCCATGCCGGTGAAGACGGCGCCGAACACCACGCCGTAAGCGGCGTCGCCGCCGCCCAGCGCCTCGACGTAGATCTTGGCCACGCCGACCACGGCGCCGCCCGCCGCGAACGCGCCCAGCATGCCGATGATCAGCCCGCGCACCACGCGGTTACCGCCCACGAACCGCCAGCCCTCGACGATCTGCTTGAGCACCGACGGCGTGGAGATCGCCCCGTCACGCTTGGGGATGTCGCGCAGCGTGAAGATGAGGACGGCCGAGACGAGGTAGGCGCAGGCGTTGGCGATGAGCGCCATGCTGGTCGCGCCGTGGCCCGGCAGGAACGGCAGCAGGCCGCCGATGAGGTCGCCCGCCACCGACAGCGCCGCGAAGAGCATGGCGGCGACCGGTGCGGTGCCGTACGTGACCAGCAGGTTGAGCCGGTTGGCCGACTCGAGCTGCGCCTTGGGCACGAGGTTGGGCACCGTGGCGTCCTTGGCCGGCACCCAGAACAGGTTGATGCACTCGACCAGGACGGTCGCGACGATGACCCACTGGTAGGCGTTGACGAACGGGATCGACAGCACGACCGCGAACCTGAGCAGGTCGGCCGCGAACATCGTCAGCCGCCGGTCGAACCGGTCGGCGAAGACCCCGGCGAGCGGCCCGAGCAGCACCGCGGGCAGCATCTTGGCGACGAAGACGCCGCCGACGGCCAGCGACTGCACGCGGTAGTCACCCTGGGTGAGGTTGCCCGCGAGGGCGGTCAGTGCCAGCAGGTTGAGCCAGTCGCCCAGGCTGCACACCGACATGGCCGTCCAGAGCCGTCGGAACGGCGCATTGGCCAGCACGTGGGCCGGGCGGCTCCGGCCAGGGGCAATCATGATTTCAGCGTATCCAGGTGTCGACCGGAAGGGTGTGGTCAAAAGACGGCCCGGATCTCCCCGGTCGTCCGTGGCTGAGGGTAATACGTCGGCATAGCCGGGCGCAGGGGACACACCCCGAATAGGCCCCAGAAAGCGTCATTGGTGCGCCACTCCGGCCTCGTGCCGCGCCGCTTCCACCACCGGCCGCCAGGCCGCGGCGATCTCCTCGGGCAAAACCAGCTCGTCCCACAGATCGATCAGCAGCACCGCGTCGATATGGCCGAGCAGCTCATCGGGCCCGCCCTCGCACAGCAGCGCGGTGTAGGCGGCCCGCCGCTCGTCACGGTCGGCCAGATCGTAGGCCCGCCCGCCGACGCGCACGACGCCCAGCGCCGCCGCCACGGGCAGCCGC
The DNA here is from genome assembly GCF_040678535.1 of Nonomuraea sp. NPDC052634. Lineage (NCBI taxonomy): Bacteria > Bacillati > Actinomycetota > Actinomycetes > Streptosporangiales > Streptosporangiaceae > Nonomuraea > Nonomuraea sp. NPDC052634. The sequence goes on from NZ_JBFATY010000005.1 coordinate 357,924, forward strand.
CGCAGGCGGGTGGGCACGTGGAACGTGCGCCCGTCACTCGTCGTGCGGGCCGAGCACTCGACCTTCGCCTGCAGCACCAGCTCGAACCCGGCGGCGTCGAGAATGCGCCCCGCGGTCTCCAGCGTCGGCGACTTCCTGCCGTGCTCATAGGCCGACAACGTGGTGCGCGAGGTGCCGCTCACGCTGGCCAGCGCCGCCTGGTTGAGGCTCGCGGCCCGCCTGGCCTGCTTGAACAGCTGCCCGCCGCGCCTGGCCCAGGAGGCGACCTCCTGCCGGAACGCCCGCTCCACCGGGGAAGATGCCATGACCGCCCTCCGTGAGTATCCGCGCGGATACTCTACGCCATCAAAGCGTCACGTGACCACTTCATTACCCGAAGTCAGCTCCGCAATTCCACCAGACTGATCTCCGGCGGCGCGCCCACGCGTACCGGCGGGCCCCAGAACCCGGCGCCGCGCGTGACGTACACCTGCACGCCGTCCACCGTGGCAAGGCCCGAGACCACCGGCTGCTGCAGCCCCACGACCAGGTTGAACGGCGCGATCTGCCCGCCGTGGGTGTGGCCGGAGAGCTGCAGGTCGACCCCGTGGCGGGCGGCCTGCGCCACCTGGATCGGCTGGTGCGCGAGCAGCACCGTGGAGCGCCCCTCCTCGCGCCCGCCGAGCGCCTTGGCGAAGTCGGGGCCGTCGCCGCTGGAGGCGCCGCCGACGTCGTTGACGCCGGCCAGGTCGAGCACGGCCCCCTGATGCCTGATCTCCACCCGCTCGTTACGCAGCGAGCGAACGCCCAGCTCGCCCAGCTCCTCGATCCACTCCTCCGGCCCCTCGGGCGCGAAGTACTCGTGGTTGCCGGTCACGAAAAAGGCCCCGTATCGGGACTCCAGGTCCTTCAAGGGCCGCGCCAGCCGGCCGAGCCGGGCCACCGAGCCGTCCACCAGGTCGCCCACGATCGCCACCACGTCGGCCTCAAGTCCGTTGATCATGCGGACGATGCGCTCGGTGTGCCCGATCCCGGTCAGCGGCCCGAGGTGGATGTCGCTGACCACGGCGAACCGCAGGCCGTTCAGCCGCGGGTCGAGCTTCGGCAGAGTGATCTTGACCGGTTCGATCACGGGGTCGCCGAGCGCGCTCGTCATGCCGTACGCGACCGTGCCGACCGCGCTGACCCCGGCGATCGCGGCGGTGGCCCGCCCGAGGAAGAGCCGCCTGCTCATGTCGCCGGACGCCGGACGCTCGGCCTCCTCCTGCGGAGCCTCCACGGCTCCCGCGGCGGGCGCCGCCCCGACCAGCTCGGGCACGGCGGCCGGCTCGGGCTCGGGCGCGGGGGCGCGCGAGGCGGCCCTCCTGCGCAGCACCGTCCCCACGATGGCCCGCGGGATCTCCAGGACCGCCAGGATGATCACGAGGTAGAACATCACCGCGAGCCAGACGTATCCGGCCCAGGCGATCCAGCTCTCAATCCCCAGGCGGGTGCCCAGGAACGTCCCTACGAGGACCGCGAGCAGCAGCGCCAGCGTCAACGTCAGCGCCTTGCGCAGCCGGCCGGGCCCGGTGGTGCCCCGGACGAGCCGGTGCCATAGGTAGAAGTGCGCGAGCAGCACGCCGCCCACGAAGATCAGGACGAACACACTGACGATGCTACGTCCGGCGGCCACCGCGCGATGACCGCCGGGAATCTGACGTTATGACTTGGTCGCCGTCTTCTTCGCCGTGGTCTTCTTCGCGGTCGTCTTGCGCGTGGTCTTCTTCGGCGCGGGCGCCCGCTCACGCCGCTCGGCCAGCAGCTCGGCGGCACGCTCGATGGTGATGTCCTCGACCGTGTCGCCCTTGCGCAGGGACGCGTTGGTCTCGCCGTCGGTCACGTAAGGGCCGAAACGCCCCTCCTTGACCACCACGGGCTTCTTCGAGTTGGGGTCGTCGCCCAGCTCGCGCAGCGGCGCCGCCGCCGCGGCCCGCCCCCTGCCGCGCTGCTTGGGCTGCGCGAACAGCTCCTTGGCCTGCTCGATCGTGACCGTCAGCAGCTCCTCTTCCGAGGCGAGCGAGCGGGAGTCGGTGCCCTTCTTCAGGTACGGGCCGAACTTCCCGTTGTGCGCCACGACCTCCTCGCCCTCCAGCTCGCCGACGACCCGCGGGATCGACAGCAGCTTGAGCGCGTCCTCCAGGGTGATCGTGTCCAGGGACATCGACTTGAACAGCGACGACGTACGGGGCTTGGGCGCGTCGGCCTTCTTCGTACGCCGCTTGGGCGCGTCCTCGTCGGCGGGCGGCTCCGGCAGGACCTCCGTCACGTAAGGCCCGTAACGCCCGTCCTTGGCCACGATCAGGTGACCGGTCACCGGGTCGTGCCCGAGCTCACGGTCGCCGGTCGGCCGCGAGAACAGCTCCTCGGCCTTCTCCGCCGTCAGCTCGTCGGGCGTCATGTCCTCGGGGACGTTGACCCTGGCGCCGTTGCGTTCGAGGTAGGGGCCGTAACGGCCGACCCGCAGCACGATGTCGGTGCCCTTGATCGGGAAGGAGCTGATCTCCTTGGCGTCGATCTCGCCGAGGTCGGTGACCATCTCCTTCAGGCCCTCGTCGCCGTCGGAGCCGTAATAGAAACGCCGCAGCTCGGGCACCCGCTCGGCCCGGTCGTTGGCGATGTCGTCGAGCACCTTCTCCATTTCGGCGGTGAAGTCGTAGTCGACCAGGTTGCCGAAATGCCGCTCCAGCAGATTGACCACGGCGAACGCCAGGAACGACGGCACCAGCGCCGTGCCCTTCTTGAAGACGTAGCCCCGGTCGAGAATCGTGCCGATGATCGAGGCGTACGTGGACGGCCGCCCGATCTCGCGGTCCTCCAGCTCCTTGACCAGCGACGCCTCGGTGTAGCGCGCGGGCGGCTTGGTGGAGTGGCCGGCCACGTCGAGGCGGGTCACGCTGAGCGGGTCGCCCTCCTCCAGGTTGGGCAGCCGCTTCTCGGAGTCGTCGCGGTCGGTCGACGGGTCGTCGGCGCCCTCGACGTACGCCTTCAGGAACCCGTAGAACGTGATGGTCCGGCCGGACGCGCTGAACTCGACGTCCTCCCCGGACGACGACCTGCCGCCCACCTTCACGCTGATCGACTCACCGACCGCGTCCTTCATCTGCGACGAGACCGTACGCTGCCAGATCAGCTCGTACAGCCGGAACATGTCGCCGGAAAGACCGGTCTCGCCCGGCGTGCGGAACTCCTCGCCGGCGGGCCTGATCGCCTCGTGCGCCTCCTGGGCGCTCTTGACCTTGCTGGAGTAGACGCGCGGCTTGGCGGGCACGTAGTCGGGGCCGTACAGCTTGAGCGCCTGCGACCGCGCGGCGGCCACCGCCGTCTCCGACAGCGTGATGCTGTCGGTACGCATGTAGGTGATGAAGCCGTTCTCGTACAGCCGCTGCGCCACCTGCATCGTGTACTTCGCGGAGAAGCCCAGCTTCCGGCTGGCCTCCTGCTGCAATGTGGTCGTCCGGAAAGGCGCGTACGGCTTACGCGTGTACGGCTTGCGCTCGACCGTCTTGACCGTGAACGAGGCTCCGGACAGCCGCCCGGCCAGCTCGCCCGCGGCCTGCTCCGACAGGTGCAGCACGTCGGCGCCGCCCTTGAGCTGCCCGGTGCTGGCGAAGTCGCGGCCCTGGGCCACCCGCCTGCCGTCGACGGTGGTCAGCGTGGCGGTGAAGTCGCGCGGCCGCTCCTCGGCCTTGCCGGTGTCGAACAGCGCCTGCAGGTCCCAGTAGTGGGCAGGGGTGAACGCGATGCGCTCGCGCTCGCGCTCCACGACCAGCCGCGTCGCCACCGACTGCACCCGGCCCGCCGACAGCTTCGGCTTGACCTTCTTCCACAGCACGGGGCTGACCTCGTAGCCGTAGAGCCGGTCGAGGATGCGGCGCGTCTCCTGGGCGTCGACCAGGCGGAGGTTGAGGTCGCGCGGGTTGGCCACGGCCTCCCGGATGGCCTGAGGGGTGATCTCGTGGAAGACCATGCGGTGGACGGGGACCTTCGGCTTGAGCACCTCGCGCAGGTGCCAGGCGATGGCCTCGCCCTCGCGGTCTTCGTCAGTGGCGAGGTAGAGCTCGTCGGCGTCCTTGAGCAGCTGCCGCAGCTTGGCCACCTGCGAACGCTTGTCGGGGTTGACGACGTACAGCGGCTCGAACCCCTGCTCGACGTTCACGCCGAGGCGTGCCCAGGGCGCCCTCTTGTACTTGTCGGGGATGTCATCGGCCTTCTCCGGCAGGTCGCGGATGTGACCGATGCTCGATTCGACGATGTAGCCGCGCCCCAGGTACCCGGCGATCGTCTTCGCCTTGGCGGGCGACTCGACGATCACCAGGCGTGTTCCACCGGCGCTGCCGTTCTTGGCTGGCACGCTGCTTCCTACCTCGCTGTTCGCTTGCAAAATCCCCCTGCCGGGAGTCGGCACAGACTGAAAGGTAACCCGACTCGCGGAATTTTCCTTCCCCCGGGGCTACCCACTAGCTTCCGGGTCCACCCACAAGCACGCAGAATAAGGCCCATCGAGCGGCATGGCGCCCTGACTCACATGGAGACTAATCGTTGTGCTCGACTACTCCTACATGGATATCTTCATTCCGCGCGATCTCACTCGCGAAGCAGCACGTCAGCTGCTGACCGAACACGCCGAGTACGGGCAGTGGGAGCTCGCGCGCGTCCGAGTGCACCCTGACGGCAGCCGCCACGTACGTCTGCGCAGGAAGATCATGCGCGTCCGGAGCACGCTGCGGGCCTGACCCCGCCCGGCACGGGCGTCTTGTACGTGACGAACCCGTCGCTGCTCGTCACGGACGTTCTCGCCCGTCCGAGCAGCCCCTTTGCGGGCGACCTCGGGCGGCACGCCGCGGGCACCCCTGTGCCCACCTCGGCCGGCACCCCTTCGCCCACCTCGGCCGGCACCCCTTCGCCCACCTCGGCCGGCACCCCTTCGCCCCCCTCGGCCGACACCCGCGAGCACGCCTTCCCCATCCTTGCCGACACCCGCGAACACGCCTTCGCCCGCGTCAGGCGGCACCTCGCGGGGGGGTGACTTTGCCCGCCCTGGCCGGCACCCTGCGGGCATGGCTTTGCCCGTCCCGGGCCGCGCCCCCGGAACGGGCAAAGTGCATCAAGGTAGTCGGTGAACCTCGAAGTACCTCAGATAAGAGCCTCCTTTCTGTTACTTACGGCTACTTACGGCCGAACCGGAACCGGCGGGCGGAAGCGAACAGCGTCGCGGCGGCGGCCAGCATGCCGCCGAACGCGAGGGCGAGCAGGGAACCGCTGTTCATTCCGGTGACGCCGGCCGGCTGCTCGGCGCTCATGAGGCCGATGTCGCCGATCGGCAGGCTGCGGGTGGCCGAAGTGACGGCGCTGCCGGCCGGGGTGGAGGCGACCAGGTCGGTCGCCGGAGAGAGTGCCGAGATCGGGCTCGACGAAGCGGTACGGCGCTTGCGGTCGGCGGACGAAGCGCGACTCTTGCTGTCGGCGGCGGCCGCGTGGTGGACCCTGCGCTTCGGCGGGGTGGCGGTCCGCTTCGGCGGCGTGGCCGGGGCCTGGGTCAGGCCGGGCAGCTCGGGGAGCGCGGGCAGGCCGAGGGTCTTGGAGATGTCGTCGACGACCGGGAGCTGCGTGGTGACGCCCTTGGCGGGCCCGGTGGCCTCCCTGACGTTGCCGACGCCCTCGACGTGCTGCGTGAACCCGCTCAGGTCGCCCGCGCCGGGAAGGTGCTTGGTGACGTCGGTGGCGGGCAGGTGCTTGGTCAGCCCGGCCGCCGCGGCTCCGACCTCCTGGCCGCCGCCCAGCACCGGCAGAGCGGGCGCGACGGGCAGCAGCCCGCCGCCCTTGGTGGCCGCGACTTTCGTGGTGGTACGCCCGAAGTGGCCGAACTTGCTGGGCCCGTGGTGAACGGGCTTGCCGACCCGCGAGCCGCCGAGGCACCCGGCAGCCGCGTCACCGAGGACCGCGGCCGCGTTGCCGCAGACGTTGACCGGAGCGGTGATCGGCGCGACCACCTGGTTGCCGCTCAGCACGCCGCCCGCGCCCGAGGTGCGGTTGCCGCCCGCCCCCTTGCCCGACTGGTGCACCGACGCGCCGCCCTGGCAGCCGGCCCGCGACAGGCCGACCACGGCGGCCGCGTTGCCGCAGGCGTTGATCGGGGCCGTGATCGGCGCCACGACCTGGTTGCCGGACAGCACGCCGCCCGCCCCGGACGTACGGTTGCCACCCGCGCCCTTCAACGGGGTCTTCGCTGTCGCGCCGCCCTTGCACCCGGCGAACGCCTGCCCGATCAGCGCCACCGCGTTGCCGCAGACGTTGATGGGCGCGGTGACCGGCGCCACGACCTGGTTGCCGCTCAGCACGCCGCCCCTGCCGGACGTACGGTTGCCGCCGCCGGAGCCCGACTGGTGGACCGTGGCCCCGCCGCGGCACCCGGCCGCCGCGTTGCCCACGGCGTTGCCGCAGACGTCGATCGGCAGGGTGATCGGCGCGATGACCTGGTTGCCGCTGCCGACCCCGAAGCGCCCGTCGGTGTCGTTGCCCGTCGAGCCGGGCTTGTGGTGCCGCACGTGGTAGCGCTTGCCGGGCCCGCCGTTGTTGGTGACGGACGAGCCGCCCTGGCAGCCGGCGAACGCCCGGCCCACCGCCGCGACCGAGTTGCCGCAGATGGTGATCGGCACACTGATGGGCGCCACCACCTGGTTGCCGCCGAGGACGCTGCCGTTGCCCGACGTACGGTTGCCGCCCGCACCCTTGCCGGTGTTGTGCACGGTCGCGCCGCCCTTGCAGCCCGCGGTCGCGTCGCCGAAGATCGCCACCGCGTTGCCGCAGGCGTTGATCGGGGCCGAGATGGGCGCGGTGATCTGGTTGCCGCCGAGGACGCTGCCGTCACCCGACGTACGGTTGCCGCCGGCCCCGCCCTTGCCGGAGGTGCGGACCGAGGACCCGCCCTGGCAGCCGGCGTCGGACTTGCCGATCAGGGAGACGGCGTTGCCGCAGGCGTTGATGGGGACGCTGATCGGCGCGTTGACCTGGTTGCCGCCCAGCACGCTGCCGTTGCCCGACGTCTTGTTGGGAATGCCGCCGCGGCGGGTGTCGACGACCTCGGCGCCGCCCCGCGAGGTGGCCTCCGACTTGCCGATGGCCGCGATCGAGTTGCCGCTGATGTCGATCGGCAGGGAGATCGGCAGATCGACCTGGTTGCCGCCGCCGACGGACCCGTTGCCGGAGGTGTCGGCGAGCGCGGTGCCGCCGCCGAACGACATGACGGCCACGGCCAGCAGAGCCGCAGGGCTCGATGCCTTCGCCCACGTACGCATGAGAATGCTCCTAGTGATTTTGGGGGGATGTACTTGATCGGTCTCGCGGCCTCGCCCGGGGCCTGGCACAGCGTTCTGGTTTGTCCCTGTGCCGTACGTTTCACGCGTTGTGACCGCGTGCAGCGGGAGAGCCCATGGGCTCCGCGAACCGGTGTGAACTGACGTTGATGTCACCCGCGGGCGGCGTCCGGCATGTCAGGACGTGACGGACACGTCGTGGCCGTGCGTGATGGCGCTGTCGGATCGAGTCGCCACGCTTCGCCGCCGCGTTCGTACCTGGAAGCAGCGCCGGCTCCGGATCCGGAAAGCCGCGCGCCTCGCCGTCCGGGGGCGGCCGGGCTCGATGCCGGCCCGCGCCCCGGACCTACGCGGGATCAGTCAGGTGAGAAAGAAGGGTCGTCCGCCGCTGTGCGGACGACGGGGGGAAGCAGGCGCGCCAGAGGTGCGCGGCCGGCCTCGAGCCGCGGGTCGAAAACGGACCTCGCGACGTCCCCTGCAACCGGGCCGAACGGCCCGTTACCACCGCCGTTGGGCACCAGACCATCGGTGCTCAGGATCTTGTTGGCGTCGGACGGTGACGGCAGACCAGGATCCCGCTGGCTGTTGAGGCCGTCGACCGTGCGCCCCGCCATGGCCTCGGCGTTGTCGGACGCCGTCACGCCATCGGGGCTGATGAGCGAGTGATGAGCTTGGGACGCGGTCTCACCGAGAGAGCCGGCCTCCGAAGCTTGAGATGCCGCTTCTGTCGCCGCGGTGGAGTCCGCGGCCGCCGGAGCGGCGGTGAGCATGCCGAACAGAACGGCGAACAGCCACCCGACGGCCACGAGGGCCCCGGTGGCGGCTGCCCGAAGGGCGATACGCCGGGCGCCGGCCGCGAACCGCGCCATCCGGTCCGCCCGGTCGATGGTCACGCCCTGCGTCGGTACGGCGACACGCGGGCGGCGGGCAGCCGGGGCCGCAGCCCCCGCCGGCCGTTCCGCCACGCGCGTCATAGTGCCCTCCAAGCTCCAGAACCGGCCCCACATCGTGAGGCCGGTCCGTGGACTCACCCCTCAACGGTCCGTAACCGTAGCAGTACCCAAGGTTGCCGCAAGCACTTTTCAGCCGACGGCCAGAAAATCCTCAACTCCCCCGTACGCAGACCCACGCGAACCACCCCAACCCCCTCCTGCACGCCCCACGAAACCCCCATCCGGAGACCCCGTTCACCCCATGCCGGCGCGCCCGCGCTTTCTCGGTATGACGCAGTGCTCAGAGTTTGCTAACCTTACGGAGCCGACGCGAGATGACGGTCCCGCGTGCAGGCACCAAGTCCGGGTGGCGGAATAGGCAGACGCGCTAGCTTGAGGTGCTAGTGCCCAGTGATGGGCATGGGGGTTCAAGTCCCCCCTCGGACACGCACTCTGACCCGATGGAGTCCTGGTTGCTGGTAACAGCAACCAGGACTTTTCGTTGTGACGGGTAGTAGGTCAGTTCCAGACCGAGTTCGGCGTATATCTTCGCCTTGCGGGACGGCCTCGCGTCACGGAGAACGTCCACCAGGTCGCCCAGCTTGCGCAGGGACGCCGCGAGAGCGTCCCGATCCATGCGGGCGCTCCGGGCCGCCGGCAGGCGCCGTAGCCGACGCTCCAGCTCGCTCCGGTGCGACTGCTCCTCCCGCATCCACCCGGCGACGATCACCGGATCAGCACCCGCCTCCAGAGCCGCGCGGTGCTGCCCGAGCTTCCGATCACTCTCAGCGAGCTGCCGCTTGAGCAGTTCGCTCTCCTGAGCCGCCGGCGCCGGGCCTCCATGGGCCCCGACCATCTGGTCCAGCGTCCGTTCGATGTTCCACGGCGTGAACAGCCGCGCGAGCCACTGCTCAAGCTTCGGGGTGATGTCGCGCTCACGGACGTAGACGTTGCGCGGATGTGTGACGTGATTGGCCAGCGCGTATTCCTGCGGGAAGCGACACCGGTAGTACGGCATCTCGTTGTTCCACTCCCCCTGCATCCTGCGCCCGCAGATGCCGCAGCGCAGCAGACTGCGGAGCTGGTAGTAATGCCGAGACCGCCTGACTGTCTTGTCCGTGTAGCGGTGGCCCCGGCTCGCCAGCGCCTCCTGCACCGCCTCGAAGTCCTCGCGGCTCACGATGGGCGGGTGCGCAGGCGCATCGGACCAGATCCACTTGTCCTGGGGATTCCATCGAAGCTTGGTGGTGTGGCCGAGCCCGACGTCATCGATGTCGATCAGGACCTCGTCCTTTCGCTGCCGGTTCCAAACCTGGTAGCCCGTGTAGCGGGGGTTCGTCAGAATCGCGCGCACGGCCCCCTTGGACCAGGCCACGCCGGAGCGGTGGCGGTTCCGCGCCGGGTCGTGAGCGGAGGGGCAGAGGATCCCTTCACGCGTCAGCCTCTCGGCGATGGCGAACAGCCCATAGCCCGCCAGAAAGTCGGCGAAGATCCGGGCGACCACCGCCGAGGCGAAGGGATCGAGTTCGAGACGGTGCAGCCGCCGACCATCTGCCGCCTTGGCAGGGTTGGGATGCGGGCCGGCGTCCACCAGACGGTAGCCGTACGGCGGACGCCCACCCAGAAAACGCCCTTCGACCTGAGCCTGAGCCGACATGGCGGTGCGAACACGGATCTTGACCCGGTTGCGCTCCCCCTTGCTCATCCCACCGAACACACTCATCACCAGGTCGTGCGCCTCGTTCGACGGGTCGATCGGCCCCCGACCTCAGGCACCCACAGCGGAACCCCGAAGTGCTCGAAGAGCGGAAATGTCAGGCCGTACTGGTTGCCATAGAAGGCCCGATGCGGCTCACCGATCACCACGGCCTCGAATTCCCGATCAGGGCTGCGCAGCTCGGCCAGCAGCGCCGAGGCATGCGGACGGCGCTGCCAGGGAATGGAGCGTGACTTGTCCACATCGAAGAACTCGGCGACGATCACGCCCCCTCTGGGCTCGATGAGCGCCGGGGAGCGAGTGAGCTGCCAGGCCCGCGAAGATTCCGGGTCCTGGTTGTCCTCAGTGGACACACGGCCGTAGAAAGCGAAGCGGGTGGCACTCATGGTCCTCCTTCACGCCGCGTCGGCCAGAAGGCCGCTGAACGGCTCAGGACTCGCTTCCATCAGAATGGCAAGCAGCTCCATCGCCGCGCCGGGAGTCAGGTGAGGATCATGCGCGGGAAGGACGACTTCCAGCTCTCCCCCACCCCTCATGCCGCCACCTCCCCTCCCATTGCCGAAAGATCTTGCTCTAGCCGGTTCATGTGGGCTCGCCAGCGTTGGCGTTCGGCGACGGTGCGGAGGAGGCGTACGGCGAGGGGCGGTACGTTCGCGTCGCCGGCCGGGACGGGCTTCCAGATGTAGCGGTGCGGGTCGGTGGGCTGGTCGGGGTGGCCGAGGGCTTCCAGGACCCAGGTGCGGCGGTCCTGCCTGTGCTCGGCGAGGGTCTTGTTGGACCACTTGCGCGAGACCAGGACGCGGCGTCCGGCGTAGCCGAGGTGTCCGGGCTTGTGGGCCTTGCCACGGCAGCGGCCGGGCTGCATGCCGGGCCTGGCGTTCTTAGGCTGGATGCCGTAGCGGAGCCAGTTGGCGCAGGTGGGTGAGCACGGCTCGAAGCGGAGGGCTTCGACGAGCCGGGCCGCGTGGTCGCGGCGGGCCTGGTCGTCGGTGGCGGCGTCGAGCGGGTCGGCGAGGCTCTTGGTCAGGTACTTGGTGAGGTAGCCGAGCCACTTGCCGGCGGCGGGTGTGCCGGCGAGCACGCTTTGGATGTTGTGCTGTTCGCCGAAGCCGACCACGTGGAGGGGTTGGGCATCATCGTCGGCGTCGAGCTGGTCGAGTGCCTGGTCCCAGGTGGGCAGGACTTCGCCGGTGTCGGGGTCGAGGTAGCCGACGCCGTCCTGCCAGAGCGGCAGGTGGTCTCCCTCGAAGCGGATGGTGTCGGTGGGTGGCCACCAGACCTGGTGGTAGGTGGCGGCGATGATCTGCTTGAGTTCGGCGCGGGGCAGTGTGCCGCGGATGGCCATGTGCAGGTGCGGGGCGAGGCGTTGCTGCGGCTCGACGGTGGCGAAGTACTGCACATCGTATCCGGCCACCCGGCGCAGGTTCTGCACGAAGCGGTCGATGAGCTTGGAGAAGTGCAGGGCGTCGCGGGCGCCGCGCCGGTAGTCGTAGGTGTCCGGGTCGAGGGGTACGCCGTCGCGGACCTTGCCGTAGGACGGGAGCGTCAGGGTGATGAACATCGAGGGCCGGTAGACCCGGCCGTCCGGTGCGGTGAAGGTGCGGCCCAGCGTGGTGGCGGCCATCTTGCGCTTGGGCAGGTCCGGGGCGTCCTGGCGTCGTCTGGTGGAGCGGACGCGGCGGCCGGTGGTCCGACCGGTGACGTGACCGCGCATCCCGGCCTTGGTGATCTCTTCGTCCAAGCCCTCGGCGAGGATGTCGAGGCCGGTGCTGTCCTGGCCTGCTCGTCCGGCGGCCTCTTGCTGGGCGTGGACGTCGGCGCGGAACTCGACCAGCCGACGCTGCTCCTCGTCCGGCTCGTTCGGGGTGCTGGCCGGTTCGTGGTCGAGGTGCCAGCCCTCGCGGCATTGGGCCATGCGGAGCTGACGGTTGCGCTTGGCCGGCAGTGATAAATAGTCGGGGGCGGGGCCAGCCATGACTGGCCCCGCCCCCGCGCGCGCAGCACTGTCAGATGTCGCCGCCGCGTAGGCGGTAGGCGCGTTCGTCTCCCGGGTTCAGCAGGATCGCCGGCAATTGCTCCAAGCCGAGGTCGAGGGCACGGTGAATGCTGTGCCAGCCGTCGATCACCAGGCGGTTGCCGGGCGGCTGTGCGCACGGCAGTGGCTCGAGCATCCCGCGCCCATGGAGGATAGGCTCCTGCGCCTTCAGCCGTCATCATGACGTGGGGCCTGATCGTCCTGACCGTGACGGCAGCAGTGAACCGAGTCGTCACCGAGCGGAGATCGTCAAGACTTCTCCCAGACCGTTAGTCGTCCCCTGACCGTCTTGCCGACCTCTTCTACGAAGAAGGCACCGAAATGTGACTCCACCGTCTTGATGCAATACCACCGTCCAACGCTTACTGCCAGTTCCTTAGAGCCCTCGGCATAAGCGGCGTCGTAGCATTCCTCATAGCCCGGCTTGCCTGCCCCTCGCCAGAGAGCCACAAGACCGTTGTCGTACAGATCGAGTTCGTAGCGCTTTTCCACCCACCATATGTCGTTGACGTCGGGTCGTGATGCCGGCGGGCTGGCATCGAGATCTTTGCTGTCACCGTCTAAGCGGAGCCCGCCTTCGTAGAGGACCGAAGGACCCGGGCTCGGAGTCGCCGAGGAAGCGGTGGTGGGCGACTCGTCTGGACCCCATATAGGGGGTATAACGGTCACAAGAGCCACTACGCCGGCGATGATGGTCCAGATCTCAGCCTGCGTTTTACGATTCCACCAACTCGCGAATCTGCGCTTATGACCGTCTTTCTTTTTATCAGTCAGCACCTCCGCCCCTTTCCCGATCACCGGCCTGACAAATGAAGGCGAGGCCACGCTTGGGAGAACAGGTGATCATTATTCATGGGCATGCGCCAATCGCGACGACGCATTCATGCCGCCGCATATCCCTCGGCCGTCATGCGCTCCGCACCGGCACACGTGCGGCCGGAGCAAACAGCCCTCGCCCGCCGCCGGCGTGCGATCCATACGGGGAATGATATTAGCAATGCATGCCACAATGTGTGCCTACTAGCGCTTCTGACCGAACACTTTGCGGCCAAAATTCGCATAGGACGACATAACGGTGCAATTGAGCGATTCTGCCGGCTAAGGGCGAGGTGGGTGCCTGTGAGCAAGCGCGGCTACTTCCCCGTATCGGGATGAAGAGCCTAAGGTGGCCGGCCGCGCCCAAGGCTCGGGTGTGGTCACCGCAGTCCGGGCAGCTCCCTGAGCTGGCGGCGGGATGTGATGCCGAGCTTGTGGAAGATGTTGCGCAGGTGGGCGTCGACGGTGCGCGGGCTGATGAACAGCCGCCCCGCGACCTCCTTGGACGTGGCGCCGCCCGCGACCAGGCGGGCGATGTGCGTCTCCTGAGCGGTGAGATCGTCGATGTCGCCCGTCGTGCGGCCGCGGACGACCTCGCCCGCCGCGCGCAGTTCAGCGGTGGCGCGGTCGGCGAAGGCGGTCATGCCGATGTCCGCCAGCCGCTCGCGGGCGGTACGCAGCTGCGTGCGCGCGTCCCGTTTCCTGCCCTGGCGGCGCAGCCATTCCCCGTAGAGCAGGTGCGCCCTGGCCAGGTACGGGGCGAGCCTGGTCGCCTCGAGGTGGTCGAGCGCCGCGCGATGGTCGGACTCGTCACCGGTGACCAGCGCACGGGCATAGGCGCCGACCCCCAGCGCCCACGGTGTGGCGCTGCCTTCCGTGCGCTCGGTGAGCGAGGCCAGCGCCGCCCTGGCCGTCTCGTGATCGCCGCTGCGGGTCGCCGCCTCCACCAGTTCGGGCAGGGCGATCGCGGTGACGAACAGGTCGCCGTGGCGGGTGGCCGCCCTGGCGGCGGCGAGTGCCGCCGGGTAGTCGGCGAGGCCGTTGTCGAGGACCGCCGCCGCCCAGTTGGCGTTGGCGATCGTCTGCCCGGTGCCGCTCGCGGTGGCCTCGGCGGTGAACGCCTCGATCATGGGCCTGGCCTCGTCCACCCGGCCGCAGCCGTTGCGCGTCGTCGTCGGTGAGGCCGGTCAGCTCGACGCCGGGCAGGTCGTCGAGCCCGTGGCGGGTCGCCAGCACCATCGCCACCGGCTCGGCCGCCCTCGCAGGGGCTGCTGGCGGAGGTGGACTTCCGCGCGCCGTCGTGGCTCTATGCGGTGTCCGTCGTCATCGTGCCGTTCGCGATGCTCGCCGTGCGCGAACAGCGCACCGCGCCCGCGCCCGCCCGCCGGGTGCGCGGGCGCGGGCCCGCCGCCGGCTGGGCGGCGCGGCCATCACCGCCGCGAGCGTCGCCCTGCTGGCCGCCGGTTGGCTGGTCATCGGCACCGCGGGCACGACCCCGTTGGTCGTCGCGGGCCTGCTCGTCGGCGGCACCGGGGTGGGGCTCGCCGTACCGAACCTGAACCTGCGGCTCACCGAGCTGGCGCCGCCCGAAGGCCGCGGCCGGGTTCTCAGCGGACTCGTCGCCTCCGTGTTCCTCGGGCAGTTCCTCTCGCCGCTCGCCGCACAACCCCTGATCGAGGTGTCCGGCATCGCGGGCGCCTTCACCTTGACCGGGCTCGTGGCCTTCGCGGGCGTCCTCGCCGCCGCGGTCACGATCCGTCGTTGCCACCGAGGAAAGGAAATCCGGTGATCTACCACACCATCCGCCTGACGCTGCGCCCCGACGCCCCCGCCGACAAGGTCGAGGCCGCGCTGGACAGCCTGCGCAACCAGGGGCGGGTCATCCCGGAGGTCGTCTCGTTCGTGGTCGGCCGCGACGTCGGCGGCGCGTACACGTGGGGCGCAACCTTCGTGCTCAAGGACCTGGACGGCTACTGGGCGTACCTGAAGCACCCCGCGCACCGCCACACCGACGAGATCGGTCTCCCGCTGGTCGAGAACTTCGTCTCGTTCGACGTCACCGACGACGAGGACCCGGAGATCGCGGAGAAGATCGCCGCGCTGCACCGGCGCCGCTACGAGGAGGACCCGCGCTCGCGCGGCTCGTGTCCGACCTCCCCGTCCTACACGGGCAGCAGCGCCCCCGGCCCGCACGGGAACTGACCGCGAGAACCGGCCTCGCGGCGGGCGCGGCCGGTCGGGCCGTGCCTGACCGACGGCCTGACAGGCGGGGTTTCTGTGCATGCGCGCCGCGACCGCAGCAGCCGTGAAATCGGGCGCGCATGGAAACGACCGGCGTGCGGGGAGGACGCACGCCGGTCGTTCCTGGTCAGCGGGCGGTGGATCGGTCGGCCACGGCGGCGTCCGGGGCGAGGGCCTCCGCGACCGTCACGCGCCGTCCCGCGCGCTGGCGCCAGACGCCGACGCCTACGACGATGACGGCCACGGCCACGCTGATCGCGAGCTGCGACCGGTTCCCTTCGTCGAAGAGCATGCCGAGCAGCAGGGCGATCATGCCCGCGATCGACGCCCAGGTCAGGTACGGATAGCCCCACATGCGCAGGGTCAGCTTGTCCGAGGTCTCACGCTCCAGCACCCGGCGCATCCGCAGCTGGGAGAACGCGATCACCAGCCAGACGAACACCGCGACGGCGCCGGAGGAGTTGGTGAGGAACAGGAACACCGTGTCGGGCGACACGTAGTTGAAGAACACCGTGACGAACCCCACGACGGTCGACGCGAGCACGGCCACGACCGGCACCTTCGCGTTCGACAGCCTGCCGAAGGCCTTGGGCGCGTCCCCGCGCACCGCCAGCGAGTAGGCCATCCGCGAGGCGGTGTAGAGCGCGGAGTTCAGGCACGACAGCACGGAGGTCAGCACGATCGCGTCCATCACCACGCCGGCCGCCGGCAGCCCGATCCGGTCCAGCACCGCGACGTACGGGCTCTTGACCACGCTCGCGTCGTTCCAGGGCAGCAGCGTGACCACGACCGCGATGGAGCCCAGGTAGAACACCAGGATCCGCCACACCACCGAACGCACCGCGGAGCGCACCGCCTGCTCGGGGTGGGCCGACTCGCCCGCGGCGACCGTGGCGATCTCTGCGCCGAAGAAGGAGAAGACCACGACGAGCATCGCGGCGAACACGTGCCCCGGTCCGTTCGGGAAGAAGCCCTGGTGCCCGGTGAGGTTCGACAGGCCCGGCGCGGGGAAGCCGGGCAGCAGTCCCGCGATCGCCACCACGCCGACCAGCAGGAACACCGTGATCGCGGCGACCTTGATGGAGGCGAACCAGAACTCGAACTCGCCGTACGAGCGGACGGAGACCAGGTTGGTGACGGTCAGCGCGACCATGAGCAGGAGCGCCCACCCCCACTGCGGCACCCCGGGCAGCCAGCGGTGCACGATCGCCGCGCCCGCCGTGGCCTCCACGCCGAGCACGACCACCCAGAACCACCAGTACAGCCAACCGATCGAGAAACCGGCCCAAGGGCCGATCGCCCGTTCGGCGTACGCGGAGAACGAGCCGGTGTCGGGGTTGGCGGCCGCCATCTCGCCGAGCATCCGCATGACCAGCACCACGAGCAGGCCGGCGGCGGCATAGGACACCAGAACGCCGGGGCCGGCCTGGCTGATGGCGGCCCCGCTGCCCACGAACAGGCCCGCTCCGATCACGCCGGCGATCGCGATCATGCTGAGGTGGCGTTTGCCGAGGGAGCCGGCCAAGCGGGAGGCCGAACCTGGGGAACCGGTAGTGCGCCCGTCCATTCCTTCTCCTTCCCGAAGAGCTATGACGGAAGGTTCGTGCCGTGTGACGAGCGCGGCCAAGTGCCCTTTTCTGACAAGTTCCTCGACGAAGTTGGCCATTGTGGAGTAGTGCCGGCAGCAGCGGTGACGGCGCCGGCATCGCTCACCGAACGCACGTTCGCGCTGCCGACGGCGCCCGCACCGACGGCCTGGCCGACGTCATCGGCCCGCTCCCCCGGCGAGAAAGCCGCTTGCTCGCTCGCCGGAGCCGGGCCAGGCCGGGCCAGGCCAGGCCGGGCCAGGCCAGGCGGGGATCACGCGGGGGCCGGCCATAGACCGGGGCGTCAGGCGGCGGCCAGCCAGAGGTCCGGGCCGAAGACCTCGTACTTGATGTCGCGTGCTGCCACCCCGGCCTTCAGCAGCTGGCCGCGCACATCGCGCATGAACGGCAGCGGCCCGCACAGGTAGGCGATCGCGCCCTCGGGGATCTCGACGTCCGACAGGTCCATCAGGCCGTCGCGGTCGGGAGCTGCGGCGCCTCGTTCGTACCAGAAGATGCGATCGTCGGCGAGGTTCGCCATGTCCTCGCGGAGCGCGTGCTCGGCCGGTGAGCGGTCGGCGTGCAGCAGCAGGACGCGGCGGTCCGAGCCGGTGGCGGCCAGGTGCTGGAGCATCGCCACGATCGGCGTGGCGCCGATGCCCGCCGAGGCCAGCACCAGGGGCGCGTCGCCGTCGTCCAGGGTGACGTCGCCGAACGGCGCGGACAGGGTCAGCTCGTCACCCGGGCGTACGGTCTCGTGCAGCAGCGTCGACACCTCGCCGGCGGGGTCGCCGGTCACCCGCTTGACGGTGATCCTGCGCAGCTCGCCCGCGCTGGACAGGGTGTACTGGCGCAGCTGGTGGACGCCGTCGGGCATGCGTACCCGGACGCTGACGTACTGGCCGGGACGCGCGGGCGGAACGGGCGCGTCGCCGAGCGGACGCAGCAGGAAGGAGGCCACGTGCGGCGTCTCCTCCCGGCGGGCGACCACCCGCCACTGCCGCCACGTGTCGCCGTTACGCGCGCCCGCCGCCGCGTAGATCCTGGCCTCCTGGGCGATCAGCGCCCCGGCCATCAGCCAGTACACCTCGTCCCACGCCGCCGCGACCTCCGGGGTGACGGCATCGCCCAATACGTGGGCGATCGCGGCGAACAGGTACTTGTGCACGATCACGTACTGGTCGTCGGTGACGCCCACGGCGGCGTGCTTGTGCGCGATGCGCGAAAGCAGCTCGTCGGGGCGCTCGTCCGGATGATCGAGCAGATGTGTCGCGAACGCGGCGATGGCCCCCGCCAGGGCCCTGCGCTGCTCGCCGTTCGCCTGGTTGCCCCGGTTGAACAGGCCGTCGAGCAGCTCCGGCCGTTCGGCGAACATCGTCTCGTAGAAACGCGCGGTGATGGCGTCGAGCGAGGCACCGACGACGGGCAGCGTGGCACGGACGATCGCCGCAGATTCCGCGGACAGCATGAAACCCCCAACGCAGATGGACTACGGAGGCCCGGTGGGCCGGGGTCCAAGCTACGGACGAGGCCGGGCTCGCTCACCAGGCGAACGTCGGTCATCGCAGGGTCGAAAGTCCCTAAAGCGGGATCAAGCGGGCCGGACAGCAGTCCCTATAGCGAGATCATGTGCCGGGCAGCGCGGTGGCCAGCAGAACGACGCCGACCGACCCCACCAGCGAGCCCACCGCCATGACCCGCGCCAGTGTGGGCCGCCCCGCCCCGGACGCCCACCCGTGCACCCCGGCCGCGGCCATGACGACGCAGAACAGCAGCAGCTTGGCGGCGAGAATCCGCCCGTAACCGGGCTCGGCCAGCGAAGCCCAGGTGACGCCGTGGTGCCAGGCGATCGCCACGCCCGTGGCCAGCTGAACGGGCAGGAACACGGCGGCGGTGAGCAGCCCGAAACGCCGCCCGACAGCGGTCATGACCTGTCCGCGCCGCTCACCGTCCAGCATGCGGCGCGCCAGCGGCAGCACGACCAGCGACACCGCCAGCTGCCCGCCGACCCAGAGCGCGGCTCCGAGCACGTGCAGAAAACGCACCACCGTCCACCACGTCATGACACGCTCACCTCGGTATGGTGCCCTGGCCTGCCGCCCTGGCCTTGGAGGTGCTCGCGATCGACCATCGGCAGGCCGGGCGGGTCGATGACGACCGCGCCGTACATACCGTTAGCGAAATGCTGGGTGATCGGCATGGTCCCATCATGCAAGGGCCACACTCCGCCCGGCACGGCAGGTCGCTCGTTCGTCCCGCCGTATGACGCCGGTCGGCACCGCCCGGTGCTGGGGTCAGCGGCCGGGGAGGTTCTTGAGGGATTCGGAGCGGCGGGCGAGGAGCTCGGCGTAGGTGCCGTCCCGTTCGGCCCAGCGCAGGGGCAGGGCGCGCTCGACGATGATCTCGTTCGGGGTCGGGTTCTGGGTGAGCAGGCCGACGGCCTCGTCGAGGTAGCCGTCGAGGGGGAGCGCGGCGGGGTTGAGCTTGGCCTGCTGGTCGGAGGTGGCGACGGCGGGCGGGATGAGCTCGGTGACGTGGATGCCGGTGCCGGCGAGCTGGGCGCGCAGGGACTCGGTGTACGAGTGCACGCCGGCCTTGGTGGCGCCGTACGTCGGCATCAGGGGGAACGGCATGAACGCGATGCCGGAGGTGACGGTGATGATGTCCCCGGCGCCGCGGCCGAGGAGGTGCGGGGTGAAGGCGTCGATGACCCGGATGGTGCCGAGGAGGTTGACCGCGATCGTGGTCTCGGCCTGAGCGATGTGGGCCGGGTCGCGGAGGTCCTCGGCGAGCATGACGCCCGCCATGGTGACGAGCACGTCGAGGTCGGGGTGCTTGGCGAGCACCTCGTCGCGGGCGGCGGCGATGGAGGCGGGGTCGGTCACGTCGATCCGTACGGCCTCGACGCCCTCGACCCGGTCGATGTCGCGCCCGCCGACGACGACGGTGCTGCCGGCGTCGATGAAGCGCTGCGCCAGCCCGCGCCCGATCCCGTACGTGCCTCCCGCGATGAAGACGGTACGGCCGCTGATGTCCATGGCTTGACCTCTTTCCTGGTGTCCGATCTGCTTCCCACGGTCGTCGCGGGTGCGCGAGCGCGGAAGGACCCTGGTGTTCCTGGGGTCTGGCAGGGCCCCCTCTCCGCCGGGCGCCGCTCGCTAGCCTGAACGTCATGGACGGGGAGAAGGCCAACCGGCTCGGCGAGTACCTGCGTGCCCGGCGGGCGCTCGTCACGCCGGAGCGGGCCGGCATCCCTGCCGGGCCCAACCGCCGGGTGCCCGGGCTGCGGCGCGAGGAGGTCGCGATGCTGGCCGGGATCAGCGCCGACTACTACATGCGGCTGGAGCGCGGGCGCGACAAGCATCCGTCCGTCCAGGTCCTCACGGCGCTGGCGCGCGTCCTCCATCTCGACGAGGTGGAGCAGCAGTACCTGCTCGACCTGGCCGCGCCGCCGCGGCCGGCGGCCCCGCGGCGCCGGCGGGCCGAACGGGTGCCCGCCCGGCTGCATCACCTGCTCGCCACCATCGGGGTGCCGGCGTTCATCGAGGGCCGCGCGTACGACGTCCTCGCCTCCAACGCGCTCGCCCTCGCCCTGTCACCGCGGTTGAGGCCGGGTGAGAACCGGCTGCGGTCCCTGCTGCTGGATCCCGAGGAGCGCGAGTTCCACGCCGACTGGGAAAGGGCCACCGAGGAGTTCGTGGGGGCGTTCCGCCAGTCGATCGGGGAGGACACCGACGACGCGCGCGTGGTGGAGCTCGTCGGCGAGCTCTCGCTGGCCAGCGCTCGTTTCCGTACGCTGTGGGCCCGCCACGACGTGCGACGCCTCGAAGGCGGCACCGCCGTGGTGAACCATCCGATGGTCGGCACGCTCCATCTGCATCGCGAGAAGCTGCCGGTCGATGGGGTGCTCCTCGTCCTCTACTACGCCGATGAGGGCAGTGAGAGCGCCGAGAAGCTCCACATTCTCGCTTCCCTGGCCGAGTCCAGTGCTTCTGACAGCGGGTCAGGCGGGCGGACCTCTCTCCAGAGTCGTGGGTCTCGGCGGCCGAACTGACGGTCTTTCAGCAAGCGGTCTCTTCGCGGGTGCCAAGTGGACGCCTCGAACGGGCTCCGCCCGGTGGCGGCGGACAGCACGGGGCGGCCGGTGTCATGAGGCGTTGGGGTCGGCGAATAATCGATGGGAACGTCCGGTTGCCGACACTACGATGAGCGCCATGGCAACCACTTCGGGCAGAGCGCGGCGCTGATGGCCGTCAGCATGCACGACGTGGCTCGCGCCGCGGGGGTCTCCCAGCGCACGGTCTCCAACGTGGTCAACAACTACCCCTACGTCCGCCCGGAGACGCGCCAGCGCGTCCTGGCCGCCATGGAGGCGCTCGGCTACGTGCCCAACGCGGCGGCGCGCAGCCTTCGCGCGGCCCGTACGGGGCTGATCGCGCTCGTCGTGCCCGAGTTCCGCGCGCGCTATTTCGCCGAGCTGGCCGAGCAGGTCGTGCGCGCGGCCGAGCCGCTCGGCTACACGGTGCTGATCGAGCTGACCGAGTCCGACCGCGAGCGCGAGCTGAAGGTGCTGAGCGGCGAGCTCAACCAGCTCACCGACGGCGCGATCATGTCGGCCGTGGCGCTGCGGCCGGGCGACGGCCGCCGGCGCCGCCCCGGCTACCCGATCGTGCTGGTGGGCGACGAGGTGCTGGAGGGTCCGATCCACCACGTCGGGATCCCCAACCGGGAGGCCTCGCTCGCGGTGGCCCGGCACCTGGTGGCCGGCGGGCGGCGGCGGCCGATGGTGCTCGGCTACCGGCCGCACGTGCACATCACGGCCCGGATGCGCGTCCAGGGCTTCCTCGACGGGCTCGCCGAGGCGGGCCTGGAGGTGCCGGACGAGCTGCTGGTGGGCGGCGACTGGAGCCGTAAGGTGGGCCGGCAGGCGGTGGAGGAGCACCTGAGCGCGGGCCGGCCCATGCCGGATGCGATCTTCGCGATGAACGACTCGCTGGCGCTCGGCGCGCTCCGCGCGCTCGCCGAGCGCGGCGTGCGGGTGCCGGAGGACGTCGCGGTGGTCGGCTTCGACGACGTCGAGGAGGCCCGCTACTCGACGCCGTCGCTGACGTCCGTGGCCCCCGACGTGGAGGCGCTGGCCTCCAACGCGGTGGCCATGCTGCACGAGCAGATCACCGGCAAGCCCAGCGGGCTGGGCTCGCGCGTCACGGTCGACTTCAGCCTCCAGGTGCGCGAGTCCAGCCGGTGAGCCGGTCTACTGGCCGCCGAGGCCGGTGGTGGCGATGCCCCTGATGATCTGCCGCTGGAAGAACAGGAACACCACGATGAGCGGCAGCGCGGCCATGACCGCGCCCGCCATGTTCTGCGCGAAGACGACGCCGTAGCCGGTGGTGACGGTCTGCAGGCCGACCGGCAGGGTCATGAGGTCGGGATCGTTCGCCACGATGTACGGCCATAGGAAGTTGTTCCACGCGCCGACGAATGTGAAGATCGACACCGCCGCGATGATCGGCCGCGACAGCGGCAGCACGATGCTGAGGAAGATGCGGACCGACCCGGCCCCGTCGACCCGGGCGGCGTCCTCCAGCTCCCGCGGGATGCTGTCGAAGAAGCGCTTGAGCACGAACACCATGACCGGCGCGACCACCTGCGGCAGGATGATCCCCCAGTACGTGTCCACCATGTTGAAGGCCAGCATCTCGTCGAACAGCGGCACGATGAAGATCGTGCCCGGGATCATGATCGACGCGACGGTGACGCCGAGCAGGAGCTTCCGCCCGGTGAAGTCCAGCCGGGAGAAGGCGTAGCCGGCCATCGTGGAGATCACCAGCGTGATGAGCGTGACGCCGGTCGCCACGATGAGGCTGTTGATCATCCAGGTGGGGATCTCGCCGAGCCGGAAGATGTAGGAGTAGATCTCGAAGGTGTAGCCGTGCTCGGGCAGGATCGTCACGGGCGCGGCGCTCGCGTCGGCCTCCGACTTGAACGAGGTGTTCACCGCCCACAGGAACGGCGTCAGCATCAGGAGGCTGAACAGCGCGAGGACCACGAAGGCCACGACGCGCCCGGCGTTGCTGCTTTTCATGAGTCGGACCTCCGGGCGAACCGCAGCTGGAGCAGCGACAGGACGAGGATGATGGCGAAGAAGACGTACGAGATCGCCGAGGCGTAGCCGAGCCGGTAGCCGGTGAAGCCCGAGTCGAAGATGTACATCAGGATCGAGCGGGTCGAGTCGTCGGGCCCGCCGCCGGTCATCTGGTAGATCTGGTCGAAGACCTTGAGCGAGGCCAGCACCTGGAGCACCAGGATCAGCCCGGTGATGTTGCGCAGCAGCGGCAGCGTGATGGAGAACAGCTGCCGCCACTTGCCGGCCCCGTCGATCGCGGCCGCCTCGTAGACGGTGGCGGGGATGTTCTGCAGCGCGGCCAGGTAGAGCAGGAAGTTGAAGCCCAGCGTCCACCAGGTCGTGGTGGCCGCGATCGCCGGCATGGCGGTGTCCGGATCCTGCAGCCACGCCTGGTTCTCGAACCCCAGCCGGCCGAGCACGGTGTTGATCAGCCCGAGCTCGGGGTTGTAGAGCCAGCCCCAGAACTTGCTGACCACGGTCGAGGCCAGCAGGTACGGCAGGAAGAACGACATCCGCCACACCCACTGCCCCGGCAGCCCCATGTTGACCAGCAGCGCGGCGGCGAGCGCCACCACCACCAGCGGGATCGTGGTGAGCACGGTGAACAGCACCGTATTGCCGAACGTCTTCCACACCATCGGGTCGGTGAGCGCCTCGGCGTAGTTGGAGAGCCCGACGATGTCCGGCTGCCCGCCCGCGGCGAGGTCCCGGTTCGTGAAGCTCATCCACAAGCCGTAGACGGTGGGCCAGACCAGGAAGAGCACGAAGAACACGAAGAACGGAGCCACCCAGAGCAGCCCGACCTTGCTCCGCGCGACCTTCGTGGCGGTCTTGGAGGCGTCGGCGACGGCGCCCTTGGGCAAAGTGATCGACGTCATCGCTGCACCGCCTTGGACATGAGGACATTGACGCGCTCGGCGAAGTCGGCGATGGCGTCCTTGACCGAGGTCTGGCCGAGCATCACGTTCTGGAACGAGTTGCCGAACTGGTTCTGGAAGCCGGAGCCGCCTCCGGTGAACGACGACGGCGGGTCGTACTTCAGGTACGACGCGGTCTCGGCGTAGTCGCTGTTGGGCCGCATCGTCTTGAACTCGGGGCTGTTGACGACGGGCAGGTAGGCGGGCGTGTGCCCGGCGCCGCCCCACGGCAGCGATGCCTTGAGGATTCTCGCCACCGCCTCATAGGCCAGCTCGCGTTTGGCCTCGTCGGGCTGCGACTGGTGCGGAAGCACGAACGTGTGCGAGTCGCCCCAGGCCGCCTTGATCCCGGTGCCGAACAGGTTCGGGATCGGCATCGCGCCGAGCTCGAAGTCCGCCTTCTGGAACTGCGGCAGGTCCCACACCCCGGAGAAGATGAGACCGGACTCGCCGTTGATGAAGGAGGAGTTGGCGGTCCCGCCCTCGGCGCTCCTGGAGGCGACCTCGCCGTCCACGAGTTTGCGCATGGTCTCGATGGAGTCGCCGAACGCCTCGGCGTCGTACGTGAAGCGGTCGCCCTGCAGGTCGAACGTGGCGCCGTGCATCGAGTAGAAAGTCCAGAAAAGCCGCCAGAGCTGGCTACCGTCACCGAGATATCCGTACGCGATGCCGTACGGCTTGCCGGTGACCCGCTTGAACTCTTTGCCGAGCCGCTTCAGGTCGTCCAGGCTCTTGATCTCCGGCAGCTTGCCCTGCGAGTCCAGCACGCCGGCCTTCTTCGCCAGGGTGGCGTTGTAGAACGAGATGAACGCGTGCGAATCCAGCGCGATCGCGTAGACCTTGCCGTTGACGATGGAGCTCTGCCAGGCCGAGGCGGTGAACGTCTGCTCGGTGATCCCGTAGCGGGCCAGCCGGTTGAGGTCCCAAGGGTCGAGCAGGCCGCCCGGGGCGAAGCCGGCGAGCCGCGACATGTGCACGATCGCGAGGTCGGGGGCGCGCCCGCCGGCCGCGGCCATGGAGAGTTTGGTGTAGTAGGGAGGCCCCCAGGCGAGGACGACCGGTTTGATGCGGGCGGCGTCCCAGCTGTTGTCGATACCGGTCAGGATCTCGGCCATGCGTTCGCCGTCTCCGCCGCCGAGCAGGTGCCAGAAGACGATTTCCCGGGGATCCCGGCCGGCGATCCCCGTGCCACAGCCGGCCAGAAGTGCGGTAATTCCTGCGGCTTGCAGCATTCTGCGCCGGGAGAGGCGGGAATGGGTCCACTCGTTCATACGTGGTTCCTCGCAGAAATCCGGCCGCCCTCACAGCTCGGGGTGACCGGATGTTGACTCCGGTTGGAGGGAGTGTGGCACACTTTGCTACGTAGCAAAAGACCTCTTTGCTACGTAGTAAAAGGCCTGATCCGCCCGCGTGCCGGGATTGCCGAGGTTGCCAGATGCCGAGTTCCGTTGCCCCCGACGTCCCCCGCGCGGAATACCCGCGCCCGCAGATGGTCCGCCCGGACTGGCTCAATCTGAACGGCCCCTGGCAGTTCGAGATCGACGCCGGCGACACCGGGCTGGAGCGCGGATTGCGCGAGCGCGACCTCGCCGGGACGATCACCGTGCCGTTCGCGCCCGAGTCGGAGCTGTCCGGCATCGGGAACACCGACTTCATGCCCGCCGTGTGGTACCGCCGGACGGTGACGATCCCCGCCGAGTGGGCAGGACGCCGCACGCTGCTGCACTTCGGCGCGGTCGACCATGACGCCACGGTGTGGGTGAACGGCGTGGAGGTGGTGCGCCACCGCGGCGGCTTCTCCCCCTTCACCGCCGACCTGTCGGGCGTGGCGCGGCCAGGCGAGGAGGCCACGATCGTCGTGCGCGCCCGCGACTCCCGTCACGGCCCGCAGGCGCGCGGCAAGCAGTCCACCCGCTACCACAACTACGAGTGCCTCTACACCCGCACGACCGGGATCTGGCAGACCGTGTGGCTGGAGCCGGTGCCCGACGTGCACCTGCGCCGCCCCCGGATCACGCCGGACGTCGCCGGCTCGGCGTTCACCGTCGTGGCCCCGCTGTCGGCCAACCGGCCGGGCAACTCCGTGCGCGTCACGGTCTCCGACCCGGACGGCGTGGTCGTCGCCGGCACCGTGCGCGCCGACATCGACCTCTCCCCCACCGTGCGGCTGGAGCTGCCCGCCGGCCGGGTACGGCTGTGGGAGCCGGGCGACGGGTTCCTCTACGACGTGAAGATCGAGCTGCTCGACGCCGCCGGCGCGGTCATCGACGCCGTGGACAGCTACGCGGGCCTGCGCTCGGTGTCGATCGACGGCAAGCGGCTGCTCATCAACGGCAAGCCCGTCTTCCAGCGGCTCGTGCTCGACCAGGGCTACTACCCCGACGGCCTCATGACCGCGCCCAGCGACGAGGCCCTGCTGCGCGACATCGAGCTGAGCCTCGCGGCCGGGTTCAACGGCGCGCGGCTGCACCAGAAGGTCTTCGAGGAGCGCTTCCTCTACCACGCCGACCGCCTCGGCTACCTGGTGTGGGGCGAGTTCGGCGACTGGGGTTCCCACGCCGAGGGCGAGCACAAGCACACCGCCTCGTTCGTCACCCAGTGGCTCGAAGTGCTGGAGCGCGACGTGTCGCACCCGTCGGTCATCGGCTGGTGCCCGCTCAACGAGACCGGCCAGGTGATCCACGACCACCTCACCCACCTCGACGACGTCACGCGCGGCATGTTCCTCGCGACCAAGCTCGCCGACCCCACGCGCCCGGTCATCGACGCCTCCGGCTACAGCCACCGGGTGCCCGAGACCGACGTGTACGACTCCCACAACTACGAGCAGGAGCCCGAGGCGTTCGCCGAGCAGCTCAGCGGCCTGAGCAAGGACCGGCCGTACGTCAACGACATCGAGGGCCGGCCGATCTCGGTGCCGTACCGGGGGCAGCCGTACTTCGTCAGCGAGTACGGCGGCATCTGGTGGAACCCCGAGCTCGCCGGCACCGAGCAGGCCGCCGACCGCTCGACCTCCTGGGGCTACGGCCAGCGGGTGCGGACCGAGGAGGAGTTCCACGAGCGCTTCGCCGGGCTGACCGGGGTGCTGCTCGACGACCCTGACATGTTCGGCTACTGCTACACGCAGCTCACCGACGTGTTCCAGGAGGAGAACGGCATCTACCGGTTCGACCGGTCGACGAAGCTCGACGTGTCGCGCGTGCGCGCGGCGCAGACCCGCGAGGCCGCGTACGAGCGCACGGCTTCCTAAGGCTGACCGGACGCGATCAGCCCTGGGACGGACTCCGCCCCGGGCTGCCCTGGCCGAGTCCAGCGCTTCCGATGGCGTGCCAGGCGGGCGGACCTCTCTCCAGAGGTCGTGGGTCCCGGCCGTCCGAGTAAGCGGGTTTCCAAGGGCTGAGGTGGTGCACCTCAGCCCTTCTTTCTTTTATGCGCCTCTGACGCTGAGCGGTCTAATGTACTAGGACATTAGATAAATGGAGAAAGTCGGCCATCCGCACCACCGGCGTACAGGAGGACATGGCGTGACTTCCGTTCTGCGAGCCCAGGGCCTGGGCAGGAGGTACGGCAGGCGCTGGGCGCTGCGCGACTGCACACTCGACGTCCCCGCCGGACACGTCGTCGGGCTGGTGGGCCCCAACGGGGCCGGCAAGTCCACGCTGCTGAAGCTGGCCTGCGGGCAGCTCGAACCGTCGGCGGGCGCGATCTCGGTGCTCGGCGGCCGGCCGGCGAGCACGCCGGCGCAGCTGGCCAGGGTGGGGTTCGTGGCCCAGGACACCCCGGTCTACGGGGGCCTGACCGTCGAGGATCATCTGCGGCTCGGTGCCAGGCTCAATCCACGCTGGGATCAGGAGCTGGCGCGGGAGCGGGTGGCGCGGCTCGGTCTCGACCCCGCGCATCGGGCGGGCAGGCTGTCGGGCGGCCAGCGCGCGCAGCTCGCGCTCACGTTGGGCCTGGCCAAGCGGCCCGACCTGCTGATCCTGGACGAGCCCGTGGCCGCGCTCGATCCGCTGGCCCGCCGCGAGTTCCTGCAGGGGCCTGATGGAGGCCGCGGCCGAGCAGCGGTTCAGCGTGGTGCTCTCCTCGCACCTGGTCTCCGATCTTGAACGCATCTGCGACTACCTGATCGTGCTGGCAGGCTCGCGGGTGCGGGTGGCCGGGGAGGTCGATGAGCTGCTGGCCACCCATTTCCGGATCACCGGGCCGCGCCGCGATCCCGGCCGGCTGCCCGCAGGCCAGGACGTGGTCTCGGCGCGGCACACCGAGCGGCAGAGCACGTACGTGATCCGCACCGAAGACCCGGTCCTCGACCCCGCGTGGACGGTCACCCGGCTCGGCCTGGAGGACCTCGTCCTCGCCTACATGGACGAGCAGGCGAGCGGCCACCGGCCCGCAGCGCTGGAGGTGCGGTGATGATCTGGCTGACCTGGCGGCAACTGCGCGGCTCGGTCGCGGTGACGGCCGCCGCGCTCGCGGTGCTCGCCGCCGTCCTGGTCGCGACCGGCCCCGGCCTGGCCGGCCGCTACGCCTCCGGGATCGCCGAGTGCACCCGTCAGGGCACCTGCGCCGACTTCTACAACGAGTTCTTCGGCTCGTACGAGCTGGAGTTCCTGGCGGTGAGCCTCGTGGTGCTGGTGCTGCCGGCGCTGATCGGGCTGTTCTGGGGTGCGCCGCTGGTGGCCCGCGAGCTGGAGGCGGGCACGCATCTGCTGGTGTGGAACCAGAGCATCACCCGCCGCCGCTGGCTGGCGGTCAAGCTCGGGCTCACCGGCCTGATCGCGGTGGCCGCCGCCGGTCTGTGCGGGCTCATGGTGACCTGGTGGTCGGGTCCTCTGGACGAGTCGGCATCGGAGAACCTGGCGCTGATGGCTCCGCTGGTGTTCGGGGCGCGCGGCATCGCGCCGATGGGGTACGCGGCGTTCGCGTTCGTCCTGGGCACGACGGCCGGCATGATGGCGCGCCGGACGCTGCCCGCCATGGCGCTCACGCTGGCCGTCTTCGCCGCGCTCCAGCTCGGCATGCCGCTGCTGGTCCGCCCGCACCTGATGCCCCCGGCCGTGGCGACCTCGGAGCTCGGCCTGGAGAACGTGGACAGCCTCGCCATCCAGCGCGGGGGCGGCGGGCCCGTGCGGGTCCTGCTGAGGTCGGCCGTGCCGGGGCAGGCGGGCGCCTGGGTGCTGTCGAACGAGCTGATCGACCCGTCGGGACGGACGATCTCCGACGGCGGCGAGGCGGCCGTCCCGGTCTCCACGACCTCGGGGCCCTGCGCGCCGGGGGGATCTCCGGTGGCCGGCACCTGCATGGCCGAGATCAACCGGCTCGGCTACCGGCAGCGGGCGACGTACCAGCCGCTTGAGCGCTTCTGGCCGTTCCAGTGGATCGAGACGGGCATCTACGCCCTGCTCACGCTCGGCCTGACCTGGTGGGCCTTCCGGTGGGTCCGCAGGCGTACGTCATGACCGCCGTCAGAACCGCAACGGCCGGGCTCGCGCTCCTGCTCGCGATGGCCTGCACGACTCCCGCGCCGCCCCGCAGCCACGCGAACGCGGCTTCCGGTACGGTCTGCGCGCCGCCCCAAGGACAGCCGGGGCCGGAGACGGCCACCACGATCGACGTGATCGAGCAGGCGTACTTCTGCATCCTCGGCAACTACTACGCCGGTGCCACCCTGGACGCGCGCACGCTGCTGACCGCCGGGTTCGCCGCGCTGACGCAGGAGATCATCCGGAACGGGCGCGACGTGCCCGACGCCACCATGCCGGCGCTGACCGGCGACAGGAAAGCCGACTGGACCGCCTTCGAGACCACCTACAGAAGGGTCACCGGCCAGGTGCCGGACGACCTCCGCGACCGGCTGGCGGTCGTCACCCTGGAGGCCATCGTGGCCGCGCTCGGGGACGATCACGCCCGCTGGACGCACGGCGTCGAACGTCCGCCCGACGCCTACGACGGCGACGGCTACGGCCTGGGCCTCGAAGCGAACGTCACCCGCCCCCAGGCGACCGGCAGCGCGGAGACCGCCGTGCCCCCGCTGTTCGTCACCGCCGTACTGGGCGGCGCGGCGCGGAAGGCGGGGCTGCGTCCCGGCGACGTCATCGAGTCGGTCAACGACTCGGCGCCCTTCATCGACGGCAAGGCCGGCCCTGCGATCGCCGGGCTGTATCCGCGGTATCCGGACGCGCGGCCGGTCCGGCTGCGGCTGCACCGGCCGAGCACCGGCCGCCGCTGGAGCGTGACGCTCAAGCCCGGCCTGTTCCCGCAGGACCCGGCCGACCTGCAGGTGGTGCGGTCGAAGCTGGTGGACGGCGTCGTCGCCTACGTGCGGATGCGCGGGTTCGCCCCCGACTCCGCCGACCGGGTGCTGCGGGCGATCGCCAGGCTGCGCGAGGGCAGAACGCTGCACGGCGTCGTGCTGGACCTGCGGGGCAACGGCGGCGGCAGCCCCGTGGAGGCGGTCCGGCTGGTGAGCGCGTTCGTGCACGGCAAGGTCACCGCCTACCAGTGCACGGTGGACGGCGCGTGCTCGGCCTCGCGTACCGACGACACCGTGGAGCCGGTCGGGCTGCCGCTTGCGGTGCTCACCGACCGCGGCTGTGCGTCGGCGTGCGAGCACTTCAGCTCAGCGATCAAGGACCTGCGCGCGGGCACGCTGGTCGGCACCAGGACCGCCGGGGCCATCTCCGGCCCTGCGCAGAGCTACCTGCTGCGCGACAACACCACGCTCGCCTTCCCCAGCAGGCATCACCTGGGCCCGAACCGCGAGGTGATCGACAAGGTCGGCGTGGCCCCCGACCACCACGTGCCCCTGACCCCGCAGGACGCGGCCGCCGGGCGCGACCCCGCCCTGGACAAGGCCCTGACCTTGCTGCACGAGTGAGAGGACCTCCCGATGAGACGTCTGCCGGCCGGACCGGCCGTGCTCGCTGTGCTCGCCGTGCTCGCCGTGTCCGCCTGCTCTGGGCCCGCGCCGCCCCGATCCGCCGCCCGGCCGACCGCTCCGAGCGCACCCGCCGAACTGCCCGCCCCCACCGGCGGGCATCCGGTCGGCAGCACGGTCCTGCATCTCAAGGACGCCTCCCGCCCCGACCCGTGGAACCTCGACGCCGAGGCCAGGGAGCTGAAGGTCACCCTGTGGTACCCGGCCGAGCGCGGTGACGGGCGGCGCGCGCCGTACATGACGCGGAAGGAGGCGGAGCTGCTGCTCAAGGGCAGGCGGATCGCGGGCGTGCCGGCGGACCTGCTGAGCGGGACCCGCACCCACGCCATCGAGAACGCCCGGCCCGCGGGCAGGCGGCTGCCGCTGGTCGTGCTCTCCCCCGGCTTCACCAACCCGGTCAGCACGCTCACCTCGCTCGCCGAGGACCTGGCCGCCCGCGGGTACGTGGTGGCCGGCATCGACCACGCGTACGAGAGCCACGCCACGACACTCGCCGACGGGCGCATCGCCGAATGCCTGGCCTGCGACAGCGACACCGACCCCGGCTTCGGCACGGGCGTGGTGGCGGGCCGGGCGGCCGACGTCTCCTTCGTGCTCGACCGGCTCCCCACGGCGTGGAAGGGCGGAGAACGGATCGACCGCTCCAGGATCGCCATGGTCGGGCAGTCGATCGGCGGCGCGAGCGCTCTGGCCGCCATGGCGAAGGACTCCCGGGTACGTGCCGGGATCGACATGGACGGCACCACCTACGCCAGGATCCCCAAGGGCTTCTCCCGGCCGTTCATGTTCCTGGGCTCGCCGCAGCACGCCTCAGGGGGCCGCGACACCTCGTGGGATCGCGACTGGAAGCTGCTGGGCGGGTGGAAGCGGTGGCTCGTGGTGACCGGGGCCGAGCACGCGTCGTTCACGGACGCGCCGCTGCTGGGCGACGCGCTCGGCGTCGAACCCGCCGCCGTCCTGCCCGCCGCCCGCGCCGCCGAGATCACCCGTACGTACGTGGCCGCGTTCCTCGACCGGCACCTGAAGGGGAGGCCGCAGCCGCTCCTGGACGAGCCGTCGCCGCGCTTCCCCGAGGTGCGGTTCTGTCCCTCGGCCTGCGGGGGATCCTGAGCCGCTGGGCAATTCTCGGCCTGCGTACGGCGAAGATCCG
The DNA here is from genome assembly GCF_040678535.1 of Nonomuraea sp. NPDC052634. Taxonomy (NCBI): domain Bacteria; kingdom Bacillati; phylum Actinomycetota; class Actinomycetes; order Streptosporangiales; family Streptosporangiaceae; genus Nonomuraea; species Nonomuraea sp. NPDC052634. The sequence continues at coordinate 389,716 of NZ_JBFATY010000005.1, forward strand.
GGCAAACGCCGGACGCGCCGCCCCTGCTCGTGGCGTGCGGCGGCCTAGCGTCCTGTCCTGACGACCGTGGCGAAGGAGGGGGACGATGTCGGGCAGTGACGTCCGCGGTCTGCTCGCTCCGTTCCTGCTGCTGCTCATCTGCGAGCGGCCGGGTCACGGGTACGACCTGATCGAACGGCTGGCCCGGCTGGGGGCGTCCGACGCCGAGCCCGGCCAGGTCTATCGCGCGCTGCGCTCGCTCGAACGCGCCGGCCACCTGGCCTCCGACTGGGTCGCATCGGAGGCGGGCCCCGCGCGCAGGCGCTACGAGCTGACCACCGGCGGCATGGCCGAGCTGCAGGCGTGGATGCGGCGGCTGACCGAGGTACGCGGGCTGCTGGAGACCTGCCTGGACAGGTGGACGCGGATCAGCGGCGAAGCGGGCGGCCCCGAGCTTTCCGAGCGTTCCCCTGCCGGACGCGAAGAGTGGGAGGAGGCGTCGTGGGCACGGCCCCTGACATGATCGCCATGACCGCCGTGTCCGCCGCGATCGAGCGGCGGACCGCACCGGCCACCGCCCTCGGCGAGGACTCCGAGCGGATCGTCCGCGCCTGCCAGGAGATGGCGGAGCGGTTCCGCGACGGCGGCACGCTGCTGGTGTTCGGCACCGGCGGGTCGGTGGCGGACGCGCAGCACGTCGCCGTCGAGTTCGCGCATCCGGTCGTCGTGGGCAAGCCGGCGCTGCCCGCCGTCTCCCTGGCCACCGACATGGCCGTGACTACGGAGATCGCCCGCACCCGGAGCCTGGACGAGATCTTCGCCGCCCAGCTCAGACTGCTGGCCGGGCCGCGCGACATCGCGCTCGGCCTCTCGGCGGATGGCGACTGCGCCGCCGTACGCGAAGGGCTGGCGGCGGCGCGCGAGCTGGGGCTGCTCACGGTGGCGCTCACCGGCGGGCAGGCGGATCCCGAGGCGGACCACGTGCTCGCCGTACACTCCGACGACCCGCTGATCGTCAAAGAGGTGCACATGACGATCTATCACGTGCTGTGGGAGCTGGTGCACGTCTTCTACGAGCTGGAGGCGGCCCGATGACGGAGCCGGCCGAGCGCACGGGACCGGCCGACCGGCCTCCCGAGCCGACGATGACGGGCCACTGCGGCGACGAGGTCTGCGTCACCTGCTCCGACGTGGCCGTGCCGGTGCGCGTGCTGCGGCTGCTCGGCGACGACCTGGCGCTGGTCGAGACAGAGGCGGGGACCGAGGAGGAGGTCAGCGTGGCGCTGGTGGACGCGCGGCCCGGCGACGTCGTGCTCGTGCACGCCAAGGAGGCCATCGCGAGGAGGCGGCCGTGAGCACGGTCGGCGAGCCCGGCGGGATCGAGGCGCTTTATCCGTTCCTCGCGCCCGCGCCCACCGATCGGGAGGCCGTCGTCGCGGACCTGTGCGCGTCCACGCGGAGGAAGGCCGCCGAGATCGTCGAGCTGCGCAGGTCGCTCATCGATCTGCACGGCGAGCGGCTGGTGGCGTGCGCGCGGGCGATGGCGGCGGCGTTCGAGGCGGGCGGGCGGCTGTTCGCCCTCGGCAACGGCGGCAGCAGCACCGACGCCCAGGCGATCGCGCAGCTCTTCACCGCACCACCGGCACGAAGGCGCGCGGTCGCCGCGATCCCGCTGGCCCAGGACGTCGCGCTGCTCACGGCGCTGTCGAACGACGTCGGGTACGAGCTGGTCTTCGCCCGGCAGCTCGCCGCGCTTGGCCGCCGCGGCGACGTGGCCATGGGGCTGTCCACCAGCGGCGGCTCGGCCAACGTGCTCAACGCGATGGCGCAGGCGTCCAGGCTCGGCATGCTCACCGTCGGCCTGGCCGGGTACGACGGCGGGCCGATGGCGCAGGACGACCGGGTGTCGTACCTGTTCGTGGTGCCGTCGGCGTCCGTGCACCGCATCCAGGAGGCGCAGATCACCCTCTGCCACGTGCTGTGGGAGCTGACCCAGCGGGTGCTGACCGGCGAGACGTGACGGCCGATGTCCGAGGCGAGGACGCGCCGCATCCGGGTGCGGGTTGAGGGGCTGGTACAGGGCGTGGGGTTCCGGCCGTTCGTGTGCGGTCTGGCCGGTACGTACGGGGTGTCGGGGTTCGTCGGCAACGACCCGGGCGGGGTGTTCATCGAGGCCGAGGGCGAGCCCGGCGTGCTGGAGGCGTTCACCGCCGGGCTGACCGGCAAGGCGCCGCCGCTCGCCCAGGTCGAGCGCGTACGAGTGGAGCCCGCCGAGCCCGTCGGAGAGCCGGGTTTCCGCATCGTGCCCAGCCGGCGTGCCCTGTCCGGCGCGGGGCCCGCTGCGGGCGTGGCGCTGGTGTCGCCGGACGCGGGGACGTGCGCCGCCTGCCTGCGCGAGCTGCGCGACCCCGGTGACCGCCGCTACCGGTACGCGTTCGCCAACTGCACCGACTGCGGGCCGCGCTTCACCATCGTCACCGGCGTGCCGTACGACCGGTGCGCGACGACGATGGCCGGCTTCGCGATGTGCGCCGCCTGCGCGCGCGAGTACGCCGACCCCGCCGACCGGCGCTTCCACGCCCAGCCGGTGTGCTGCCCCGCGTGCGGTCCCGCGCTGCGCGCCCTAGACGCGGACGGCCGGCCGGTGGACGGCGACCCGATCGAGGTGGCGGCCCGGTGGCTGGAGTCGGGGCGGGTCGTGGCCGTCAAGGGGCTGGGCGGCTACCACCTCGCCGTGCTCGCCGCCGACGAGGCCGCCGTGGCCGCGCTGCGGGCACGCAAGCGCCGCGAGCGGCGGCCGTTCGCGGTGATGGCGGCGGACGTCGCGGCGGCGGGGACGCTGATCCACCTGGACCAGGCGGCCGAGCGGCTGCTCACCGGCACGAGCCGCCCGATCGTGCTGGCTCCGCGCCGCCCCGGCGCGCCGGTGGCCGACGCGGTGGCGCCGGGGGCGCGGGATCTCGGGGTGATGCTGCCGTACACGCCGCTGCACCACCTGCTCTCCGACCGCCTGTCCGCGCCGTACGTGCTGACCAGCGGCAACCTCACCGACGAGCCGATCGCCTACCGCGACGAGGAGGCGCTGCGGCGGCTGGCGGGCGTGGCCGACGGCTTCCTCGTGCACGACCGGCGCATCGAGGCCCCCGCGGACGACTCCCTGGTGCGCGCCTTCCGCGGGCGCGCGCTGACGTTGCGCCGGTCCAGAGGGTACGCGCCCGCCCCCATCGCCGTGCCCTGGCGCTTCCCCCGCCACGTGCTGGCCTGCGGCGCCCAGCTCAAGAACACCTTCTGCGTGGCCAAGGGGAACCAGGCGTTCCTGTCGCAGCACATCGGCGACCTGGAGAGCTACGAGACGCTGCGCTGCTTCACCGAGGGCGTCGAGCGCTTCTGCCGGCTCTTCGGCGTACGCCCCGCCGTGGTCGCCCACGACCTGCACCCGGAGTACCTGTCCACCGCGTACGCCCGCGAGCGCGAGGGCGTGGACCTGGTCGGCGTGCAGCACCATCACGCGCACATCGCCTCCTGCCTGGCCGAGCACGGTCACGGCGGGCCGGTCATCGGGGTGGCGTTCGACGGGCTCGGCCTGGGCACCGACGGCACGCTGTGGGGCGGCGAGCTGCTGGTCGCCGACCTCGCCTCCTTCCGGCGGGCGGGGCATCTGGAGACGGTGCCGATGCCGGGCGGCGCGGCGGCGGTGCGGCAGCCGTGGCGGATGGCGGCGGCCTGGCTCGACCGCGTGCACGGGAATGTCCCGGCGTTGACCGAGCGGCATCGGGACCTGTGGCCGGCGGTCGTCCAGATGGCGCGAACGGGGTTGAACGCGCCGCTCACCTCCAGCGCCGGGCGGCTGTTCGACGCGGTCGCGGCGGTCGCGGGCGTCTGCGACGTGATCGGGTACGAGGGGCAGGCGGCCGCCGAGCTTGAGGCCAGGGTGGACGCCGGGGAGCGGGGCGCGTACCCCGTCCGGCTGGTGGCGGGCGACCCTCTGGTCATCGCGGCGGGCGACCTGGTCGCGGCGGCGGCCGAGGACGCCGCGGCGGGGGTGGACGCGGGGCGGATCGCCGCGCGCTTCCATCGCGGGCTGGCCGATGCGGTGGTGCGCGCGGTCGAGGTGCTGGGCGAGGAGACCGGGCTGCGCACGGTGGCGCTGTCCGGCGGTGTCTTCCAGAACATGGTGCTGCTTGAGGCCGTGGTGTCGGGCCTGGAACGCGCGCGCTTCCGGGTGCTGACGCACTCCCGGGTGCCGCCGGGCGACGGCGGCATCGCGCTCGGGCAGGCGGTCGTCGCCGCGGCCGACGACCGCCGTTGATCTTCCCGTACGGCCACAGCGGATCTCCCGTACGGCCCAGCGAGTCTTCTTGTACGGCGTCAGCGAGTCTTCTCTTACAGCGTCAGCAGATGCGCGGCAGCGGGTCGCCGACCAGCATGTCCACGATCCTGGTGCCGCCGAAGGCGGTGTTGAGCAGCACCATCCCGGCCGGTCCAGGCTCGATCGAGCCCACCACCGCCGCGCCCTCGCACACCGGGTGAGCATGCAGTGCCGCCACCGCGGCCTCGGCGTGCTCGCCGTCCACCACGGCCACGAACCTGCCCTCGCACGCCACGTACAGCGGGTCAAGGCCGAGCAGCTCGCAGGCGCCGCTCACGATCGGGCGGACGGGAACGGCGCGCTCGTCCACCGTCACGGCCACGCCCGCGCCGCGCGCGACCTCGTTCAGCACGGTCGCGACCCCGCCCCTGGTGGCGTCGCGCACCATCCGCACCGGTACCGCGTCGAGCAGCGCCGCGACGGCGTCGTGCACGGGCGCGGTGTCGGAGGTCAGGTCCGCCTCGATGTCCAGGTCGCCCCTGGCGATCATGACGGTGATGCCGTGCTCGCCGATCGGCCCCGACACGATCACCGCGTCGCCCGGCCTGACCTGCGGCTCGCCCAGCGTGACCGGCCGATCGAGCACGCCGACGCCGGCCGTGGTGACGTAGCAGCCGTCGGCCTTGCCGCGCTGGACCACCTTGGTGTCGCCGGTGACCACCCGCACCCCGGCCCGCTCGGCGGCGGCGGCCATCGAGGCGGCGATCCTGCGCAGGTCGGCGATCGGGAAGCCCTCCTCCAGGACGAACGCCGCCGACAGCGCCATCGGCCTGGCCCCGCAGACCGCCAGGTCGTTGACGGTGCCGTTGACCGCGAGATCGCCGATGTCGCCGCCGGGGAAGAACAGCGGGGAGACCACGTACGCGTCGGTCGTGAACACCAGCCGGCCGGTGCCGAGGTCGAGCGTCGCGCCGTCGTCCAGCGGCCGCAGCGCCGGGTTGCTGAAGGCGTCCACGAAGACGGCCTCGATCAGCGTCCTTGACGCCTTGCCGCCCGCGCCGTGCGCCAGCGTCACCCGCTCCTCGGTGATCTTCGGCTTGCGGTTGCGGGCACGTTCGATCCGTTCGAGGACTTGCTCCTCGCGGGAGGCGGGCTCGTGACGGCCGGACTCGGCCAGCGCCCGTTCGGCCCACGCCGCCGTGGTGGGGACCCTGTCGCTCATGTGCGGCTCCCCAGGGTCACCGGCACGGGCTCGCGCCTGCGGGTGAAGCGGCCGAAGTTGTAGTACGCGGCGCAGGCGCCCTCCGACGACACCATGCAGGTGCCGATGGGCGTCTCCGGCGTGCAGGCGGTGCCGAACACCTTGCACTCCCACGGCTTCAGCACGCCCTTCAGCACCTCGCCGCACTGGCACGCCTTGGGGTCGGCCACCCGTACGCCAGGCACGGAGAAACGCGTCTCGGCGTCGTAGCGCGCGTACGCCTCCCGCATCCGCAGCGCGGAGTTCGCGATGAAGCCCAGCCCGCGCCACTCGAAGTGCGGCCGCAGCTCCATCACCCGGGAGATGGCCGACAGCGCCCGCCGGTTGCCGTCCCACGGCACCACCCGCGTGTACTGGTTCTCCACCTCGGCCCGGCCGTCGGCGAGCTGTTGCAGCAGCATGTACACCGACTGCAGCACGTCGAGCGGCTCGAACCCCGCGCACACCAGCGGCCTGCCGTAGTCGCGGGCGATGAACTCGTACGGCCGGCAGCCGATGACCGTGGAGACGTGGCCCGGCCCGATGAAGCCGTCGAGGCGCAGGTCCGGCGAGTCCAGGATGGCCTTGATCGCCGGGATGATCGTCACGTGGTTGCAGAAGACCGCGAAGTTGCCGATGCCCTCGGCCTCGGCGCGCAGCACGGTCATCGCCGTGGACGGCGCGGTGGTCTCGAACCCGATGGCCATGAAGACGACCGTGCGGTCCGGGTTCTGCCGGGCGATCTTGAGCGCGTCCAGCGGCGAGTACACCATGCGGACGTCCGCGCCCGCGGCCTTGGCGTCGAAGAACGAGCCCTGCCCGCCGGGCACCCGCATCATGTCGCCGAACGACGTCATGATCACGCCGGGCTCTCGGGCGATGGCGATCGCGTCGTCCACCCGCCCCATCGGGATGACGCAGACCGGGCAGCCGGGGCCGTGCACCAGCGACACCGACTCGGGCAGGTAGTCCTCTAGCCCGTGCTTGTAGATCGTGTGCGTGTGACCGCCGCACACCTCCATGAAGGTGTAGCGCCGTCCGGGCTCGCACAGGTCCCGGATGCGCGCGGCCAGCCTCCTGGCCTCGCCGGCGTCGCGGTACTCATCGACGAACCGCACTGTCCCGCCTCTCAGGTGATGTCGGATTCCGCGAGCGCTTCGAGCTCATCGGTGTACGCCTGCCCGAGACCGCGCAGGAGCTCCAGCGTGGCCGCCGCCTCCCGCTCGTCGATCTTGGACATGGCGAAGCCGACGTGCACGAGCACCCATTCGCCGGGACGTATGCCGTCCTGGTCGACCAGCCCGACGTTGATGACCCGGCGGACGCCCGCGACCTCGACCTTGGCGAGTTCGGGCTGTCCGGGGATGAGTTCGACGATCTCGCCGGGAATGCCCAGGCACATCGGCCGCCTCGTTTCCTTTCACATCCGTCGCATGGTGATGTAGCGCTTGATGGCGGGCAGTTCCCGCCAGACCATCGTGATGATCGCGGCCCCTGCGAACAGGGCCAGCCACTTGCCTAGCTGCCGCATGTCGGCCTTTCACCTCCTCTCGCGCTAGCTGGGTGAGAGGTTCGGCATGCCCGACACGATCGGGTTCTCCTTGCGTGGGCGTACGCCCGTGGAGCGCCGCGCGTCGGCGGTGCCGTCCTTGCGGTGGCCGCGCTGGCGGCGGTAGTTGCCCGTCGCGTTGCCCTGCCGCACGCCTTTGACGTGCGAGGGCGTGTCGGGCTGCACGTCGGGCTCGCCTACGCGAATGCGTGCCATGTCGTCCTCCTCATCGGTCGGGTACGGCTTCATCGAGTTCCGCGAAGAAGGCCGCGATGCGGTCCCAGAGGCGCTGCCCGCCGGACATGCCCGTCCACTCGCGGCGGACCAGCGCGACGAGCCGGTGGCAGTCGTCGATCGGCACCAGCCAGCGCTCGTCCATGCCGCGCACCATCGCGACCAGGAACGCCTCCACCGCCGGGCGCATCGACGCCAGCTCCGCGTGGCGGCTCGCGAGCCGGTCCCAGGCGTCGGCCTCCACCTCCCAGCGGGTGGCGCCGGCCGGGCTCGGGTAGTGCGCGACCACCGTGCCGCCGGAGCCGCGGACGAAGAACGCCAGGCCCACGGGCACGCCCAGCTCGGACGGCGACGGCCCGGCCAGGCGCACCCGCCGATCGGGCACCAGCAGGAACCGCCCCGGCGCGCCCTCTCCATGCTCGAACAGCAGCGCGCAGGCGCGGCAGGCGCACAGCAGCAGGTCCTTACGCTCCTCCAGCAGGTGGGCGTGCTCGCCGGGCAGCGGCTCGCCGCACAGCTCGCATGGCTCGGCGGCCCGCCTGCGGGCGACCGGCCGCTCCATCACCCGCCCGAGCGCGGTCGCGGGACCGGACGTGCAGCCGGATTGGAGGCCGGGCGCTACGCCGGGCGTGAGGCCGGGAGCGGGACCGCTCATGGGGCCGTCCCTGAGGAGGCGGCGGGGTGGCGGGCGAGCGGGCCTGTCTCAGAGGCGGCGGGGCGGCGGGCGAGCGCGTCGAGCGGGATGAACGCCGTCTCCCGCTCCCCCGCAGAACCCTGACCCACGGTCACCCCGTGCAGCACGAACAGGTGCGCGAGCAGCACGTCATCAGCCAGCGACGCGCCCAGCTCGGGCGAGGCCGCGGTGACCCGGTCCACGACGCGGGCGAGCGCCTCCCCGTACACCCCGGCGAGCGTGGCGATCGCGTCGAGCGCCAGCTCGGCGGTGGGCCCCTGGGCCGACTCCAGCTCGTTCAGCAGCTCCTCGAGCAGCTCCAGCCGCCCGGCGACGGCCCGCTCGTCCAGCCTCTCCGGCCGCTGCTCAGTCATGCCCGCCGCCGAACATCGGCGAGTGCAGCTTGCGCACCGTACGCCCCTTGCCGAGGTACATGTGGACACCGCAGGGCAGGCACGGGTCGAAGCTGCGCACCGCCCGCATGATGTCCACGCCCTTGAAGTTCTCGGGCCCGTTCTCCTCGAAGATCGGCATGTCCTGGACGGCGTCCTCGTACGGGCCCGGCGTGCCGTAGTGGTCGCGCGGGCTGCCGTTCCACGGCGTCGGCGGGTACGGGTGATAGTTGGCGATCTTGCCCTTCTCGATCACCAGGTGGTGCGAGAGCACGCCGCGCACCGCCTCGTGGAAGCCCACGCCGATGGCCTGGTCCGGCACGTCGAAGTCCTGGAACACCTTGGTGTCGCCGCTGCGCACCCGCTGCATCGCCCGCTCGATGAAGTACACGGCCATGGCGGCGGCGTACGCGACGAAATAGACGCGGGCGCGGTTGCGCTCGATGGCGTTGGACCACTGCGGGATCCGCCACTCCAGCGTGACCTCGGGCAGCTCGGGCCCCTTCGGCAGGTTGATCTGCACGCTGGAGCCGGTCGACTTCACATACGGCGTGTCCACCAGCCCGGCCAGCGCGGTGGTGTAGAGCCGCGCGAACGGCCCGCCGCCGGTGTCCAGCGCCAGGTGGTCGCCGGTGCGCTGGTCGAACCAGCGCGGGCTCATCACCCAGCTGTACTTGCCGTCGAAGTCCCGCTTCTGCGGGGCGGGCAGCGTGGTCTGGTTCCACGGGTGGCGCATGTCCACCGGGTTGCCGAGCGGGTCGTGGGTGACGAACGGCTCCTCGTTCACCCAGTCCTCGTAGTAGGAGCTGCCGAGCAGGATGCGGATGCCGAGGTTGATGTCGACGAGGTTGGTCGTGATGAGCTCGCCGTCCACGACGATGCCGGGGGTGACGTACATCGCCTTGCCCCACTCGTTCATCGTCTCGTAGCGGTAGTCGACCACGTCGGGGTCCTGGAAGGCGCCCCAGCAGCCGAGCAGCACCCGGCGCCGGCCGACCTCCTCGTAGCCGGGCAGCGCCTGGTAGAAGAAGTCGAAGACGTCGTCGTTGAGCGCCACGGCCTTCTTGATGAAGTCGATGATGTTCATCAGCCGCGACAGGTAGTCGGTGAAGACCGACGGCGACGGCATCGTGCCGACGCCGCCCGGATAGACCGTCGACGGGTGCACGTGCCTGCCCTCCATCAGGCAGAACATCTCGCGCGTGACGCGGCTGACGGTCAGCGCCTCCTTGTACGCCTCGCCCTCGAACGGGTTGAACGCCCGCATGATGTCGGCGATCGTGCGCCTGCCGTGGATGCCGGCGTTCGGCGCGTCGGTGGTCTCGGCCCGCTGCAGCACGCTCGGGTTGGTGCCCTTGACCATCGCCTCGCAGAAGTCGACGAAGACCAGGTTGTCCTGGAAGAGCGTGTGGTCGAACATGTACTCGGCGGCCTCGCCGAGGTTGATGATCCACTCGGCGAGTTTCGGGGTCTTGATCCCGTACGCCATGTTCTGCGCGTAGACCGAGCACGTCGTGTGGTTGTCGCCGCAGATGCCGCAGATGCGGCTGGTGATGAACCCGGCGTCCCGCGGGTCCTTGCCCTTCATGAACACCGAGTAGCCGCGGAACAGCGAGGACGTGCTGTGGCACTCCACCACGCGCTGGTTCTCGAAGTCGATCTTGGTGTAGATGCCGAGGTTGCCGATGATCCTGGTGATCGGGTCCCAGGACATGTCGACGAGCGTCCCCGGCTTGTGCGCTGCTTTCTCCTGCTGCTCGATGGCCATCGGCCGTGCTTTCCTTCCTCGTGCTCGCCGGCGGCTCTACGGGCGCCAGCGCGGGTTGTATCCGCTGGTCAGCGCCTCACGGTTGTGCCGCCACCGGGGCTCTCTGTTGACGGTGTGGTTGGTGAGGCCGCGCATCCTGCGGACGAACGCCCCGTACGGCTTGATCAGGACCGACGACAGGTGGCCGCCGGGCGGCTCGTCCATGAACGGCATGAACTTGTCCGGGAAGCCCGGCATGGTGCAGGCGATGCAGATGCCGCCCACGTTCGGGCAGCCGCCGATCCCCCGCATCCACCCGCGCTTGGGCACGTTGCAGTTGACCACCGGGCCCCAGCAGCCGATCTTCACCTGGCACTTGGGCGAGTTGTAGTCGCGGGCGAAGTCGGCCTGCTCGTAGTAGGCGGCCCGGTCGCAGCCCTCGTGGACGGTCTTGCCGAACAGCCACTGGGGCCGCAGCATCTCGTCGAGCGGGGGCGGCGGCGCGCTGCCCGCGGCGTGGTAGAGCACCCAGGTCAGGGTCTCCATGAAGTTGTCCGGCTGAACCGGGCAGCCGGGGACGTTCACGATCGGCAGCCCGCCGGTCGAGCGGAAGTCCCAGCCGAGGTAGTCGGCCAGGCCCATGCAGCCCGTCGGGTTGCCGGCCATCGCGTGGATGCCGCCGTACGTGGCGCAGGTGCCGATGGCGACCACCGCCCACGCGCGCGGGGCGAGCCGGTCGATCCAGGTGTTCAGGGTGAGCGGCTGGCCGGTCTCCGGGTCGTTGCCGAACGACGTCCAGTAGCCGTCGCCGTTGATCTTCTCGTTGGGCACCGAGCCCTCGATGACGAGGATGAACGGCTCCAGCTCGCCGCGCGCGGCGGCCCTGAACGGCGCCAGGTAGTCCTCGCCGCCGAGGCTCGGCGACAGCACCTTGTTGTGCAGGTGGACCTTGGGCAGGCCGGGAATGTTGCCGTTGACCACGTCCTCGATCGCGGGCTGCGTCGCCGCGGTGATCGAGACGGTGTCACCGTCGCAGCTCATGCCCTCGGATATCCACAGGATGTGCATCTCGTCGTAGCCGGCGGTCGTGCCGCCCTGCTGCTGCGTCTGTGTCATGCGCGCACCTCGCTGGCGTCCTGCTGGTAGGTGATCGACTCGACGACGACCCCGGCGTCGGCCGCGAGCTCGACGTCCACGCCGCCGCAGCGCGGGCAGGCGACGAGCGCGAGCGCGTCGGTCGCGGGCGTACGCGCGCCGCAGCCGCCGCAGCTCACCGCGGGCGGCTCGGTGATCAGCTCGATCCGCGCGTCCTCGGCCGGCGTACCGGCCGCGGCCACGCGGAAGCCCTGCTCGACCACCTCCGGGTCGGCGCGGTGCCCGGCGAACGAGACGCGGACGCGTGCCGCGGCCACCCGCCGTCCCTCCGCCCTGCGCAGCAGCGCCTGGACGATCTCGTCGCACATTCCCGTCTCATGCATCGGCGCGCTCCCTGTCGGCTGCTGGGTCGGCTGCTGGGTCGGCTTCTGGGTCGGCTGGTGGGTCGGCTGGTGGGTCGGCTCGTCGGTGGGCTTCGTCACACGCCAGTGCCGTCACCGCCGCGACCGCGCCTTCGACGGCGGCGGCGACGGGCTCCGACAGGCCCATGACCTCGTCGATGGTCTGGGGGCGGCAGCCCACCAGCAGCACTCTGGGCACCCGGCCGCCCAGCCTGGCGAGCAGGTCGAGCACCGCCTGGGGATGCATGCCGTGCCCGTTCACGGGCGGCGACGTTTCGGGGACGGGCTCGTCGTCGATCTCCAGGACGGCCACGGTGCCGGGCGGTCCGTCGATCTCGACCGCGTCCACCATGATCAGCGTGTCGTACGCGCCGCCGAGCAGCTCGTAGGCCAGGTGGACGCCGCGGATGCCGTAGTCGGCCACCCGTACCGACGCCGGCACGGCCATGGGGTCCATGCGCCGGACCACCTCGACGCCGAACCCGTCGTCGCCAAGGAAGACGTTGCCGATCCCGGCCACCAGCACCCGGTTCATGCGGGCTCACCGTCCAGCGGCTCGGTCTCGTCGGGCGAGAAGTAGCGGTAGCGGCCGTACCACTGGTTCAGCTCGGCCGCCGGGTCGTCCTCCAGCGTCACCGCGAGGTGGGGGGCGCCATCGACGTCCTGCAGCACCGCCTCCACCAGGGCGGTCCTGCCGTCGAGGAACATGTCCTGCGGATCAGAGCCGCGCAGCCTGGGCCGCAGCCGCACCCTGCTGCCCCTGCGCACGATCTTGCCCGCCACTTCGACGGTGTCGCTGTGCGCCTCCGGGTGCCACGAGGGCGCGGGGCTCTGCGGGTCCCTGATCGTGCCGTGCAGGCGGGCCAGGTCCTCCGGGGTCATCGCCTCGACCCGGTCGATGATGGCGGCGGCGCGCGGGTCGGTGGCGCGCGCCTCCCGCTTCTCGGCGTCGGTGAGCGTCAGCGTGCGCAGCGACAGGATCTCGTCGATCTCGGTCGCGTCGTGCAGGTCGCCGGGGCTCTCCGGGGCGACGCGCGGGTTGTCGTAGAGCAGGATCGGCGACGACAGCACCACCTGCTCGCCGCTCAGCACCGGGTACGTCTGCGCGTTCACGCACTTGCCGGCCGCCTCGCACGCCCAGCCGGGCGGGTCGAGCAGCGAGACGAACCGGCCGCCCGGCACGGTGAGCAGCGTGTGGCAGGCGATCAGGGCGTGCGGCAGCGCCTCGTCCCTGGGCGCGTCCCGCGGCGGGCCCAGGGTGGCGTTCTCGGTGCGTACGCGGAGCTTGAACAGGCTCTCCCCCGCGCGCAGCGGCGCGTCCGCGGTCACCTTGCACGGCGTCAGCGAGAGCGTCACCCGGGTGCTCAGCGGCCACTCGCGCCACCGCGTACGCCCTTCGCCGCCGGGCAGCGGGCTGACCGTCTCCGAGCCCGGAATCTTGAGGTTGAGCAGCTTCTCGCCGGCCAGCAGCTCCGCCACGGACGCCGCGACGTCGAGCTCGCGCGGCACCCCCTCGTCGAAGCCCAGCACGTCGCCGACCCGGTCGGCCGCCCGGTGGCCGCCGCCCGGCAGCCGCTCCTCGGGCGTGCGGCGGCGCAGCTGCAGGAACCGGAGCCGGCCCCGTACGGTGGCGCCGGCGGGCGCGACGAGCAGGCACTCCGTCTGCTGCCACCACGACTCCGCCGAACCCGCCACACCGCCGCCCTCAAGGTCGTGCGCCCTCGCCCACGACTCCGGCAGCAGCACGCCGAACTGCCACCTGACCTGGTTCTTCGGCGATGAACGGCGATAGGGATAGAGCAGGTAGCCCTCGTACAGGACGGAGTCCGCCACCGCCAGCGCGGCCCGGAAACCGGGCACGGCGTCGATGTCGTTCGCCTCCACGGGAGTGGCCCCCTTGCTTCCCCTGGTCGTATGTGACTCTTCTCGGTATAGCCACGCCGACCTGGGACAAGTAGGTGAGCCACTCCCCTAGGTGCAGTCCTCACTTAGCGGTTCTTGGTGATCCATCCGGGCGGGAATCGGGGCTTGCGTTCCGAACGCCCGCTCCACCCCAACAGGATTTGGCCACCGCCTTGCCTCGCGGACCGCCTCACAGCCACGTGCGGAGGTCGTCGATGTCGACGAGCGGCAGGCCCCAGCGCAGCGCGGACGCCTCCAGGTCCGCCGCCCCGGCCATGACGCCGTCCGGGCGCATCACCTCGCAGCACACGCCCACCGGCGGCAGGCCCGCGGCCAGGCACAGGGCGACGGTCGACTCGGTGTGCCCGGCGCGCTCGCGCAGCAGGCCCGGCCTGGACGCGATCGGGATGACGTGGCCCGGCGTGACGAAGTCGGCGGGCGTGGCGTCGGGGCGGGCGAGCTGCCGTACGGTCGCGGCGCGCTCGGCGGCGCTGACCCCGGTGCCGGTGGAGGCGGCCAGGTCCACCGGCGCGTGGAAGGCCGTGCCGTGGCGGTCACCCGGGCCGTCCAGCGCCGGGATCTCCAGCCGTTCCAGCACCTCCGGCGCGCAGGGCACGCACGGGTAGCCGTACACCTCGGTCAGCAGGAACGTGAACGCCGCCGGGCGCAGGCCCGCCCCCGCGAAGATCACGTCGCCCTCGGCCTCGCGGGCGGGGTCCCACACCATGACCGCGCCGCCCGCGGCGATCTGGCGTACCGCCTTCTCCACCCCGACCCGGCCCGACAGGTGCCCGGCCCAGCCCAGCGCGGCGACCGCCTTGGCGACGTGCGCGCTCGCCGTGGCGGGCGCGGCCGCCAGCCTGCCCACCATGTCCGACTCCAGGTTGACCCGGTCGCCCACGGACAGCTCGGCCAGCGTCGTCCCGGCGAGCGTGGACGGGATCAGCGCCACCGAGAAGCGGTCCTTGACGACCTCGGCCACGGTCAGGCTCACGCCGTCCACCGCGATCGAGCCCTTCGCCATGACCTTGGCCATGAACCGGTCCGGCGGCCGGATCCACAGCCGCCGCCCCAGCCCGGGATCCTCGTCGGCGCGTACGACCTTGCCGACGCCGTCGACGTGCCCCTGCACCAGATGCCCGTCCAGCGGGTCGCCGACGGTCAGCGGCGTCTCCAGGTTCACCCGCCGCCCGGGCTCCGGCATCTCGTCGAACGTCGTGCGGCGGCGGGTCTCGGTGCTGACCGACATCCTGATCAGCTCGCCCTCGACGTGCTCGGCGGTCAGGCGGATCCCCGCCACGCTCAGCGACCCGCCGGGCGCCAGCCGTCCCGCGCACTTGGGCGCCCTGATGACGACGTCGTTCGCGCCGACGGACTCGATCACGCCGATCTCGTGGATTCTGCCGGTGAACATGCCCTTCCCCTTTCACGCTGGTGTCCGGCCGCGCTCGCGGCCCGATGGCGTCAGGGACCCGATCATCGGAGTCCGAGAAGGGGGCGGGGTATCACCGCATGGCTCCGGAATCACACCGGATCGTTCCTCCGACGGGAGAAACCGGCGGGCTGTCACCGCCACACCTGGCTTTGCACCGCCTTCACGATAACTCCCGCCCCGAGGCCGATGAAGAGGCCACCGCTGCTGCGGAGAGATCGCCAAGGGATGCAGGATGAACCGGACCGGATCTCCCCGGCAGAAGGGCGCAGCTCGTGTCCTCGGGTTATCCGGCCCGCAGGCGGCTGTGGCCGCAAGTGCCCGACGCCATAGCTCTTGGTTATGGCTACAGGTCTTGGACGTGTGCGAGTGTGCGGTCGCATCATCGGGGCCATGATCGCCCGACCGATACCCTCTTTTCCGGCACTCAGGTGGTGGGCGGTGCTGCTGGTTTGCGTACCTCTTCTGATGGTCGCCGCCTGCGGTGCCGGCGCGGCCATCGAGCCATCCCCCACCGTCGCCACGTCCGCCTCTGGGCAGGTGGTGCCGGAGGCGCAGGCGTACGTGGACGCCGTTAACGCCAAGGACCTGGCCGCCCTCGTCGCGTCCTTCGCGCCGGACGGCGAGATCGTGGACGTCTCCCGCAGCATCAAGGGCCACGACGCCATCCGCGCATGGGCCGACCGCGAGGTGATCGGCGGGTCGCTGCGGGTCATCGAGGTCGCCGAGCAGCGGGCCGACGGTCAGAAGCTGCTCGTGTACTGGGCTCCGGCGGGCTCGGACGGCTGGCGCGCCCACTACGACTTCACCGTCGGCGGCGGGCGCATCGTCAAGGCCGACCTGCAGTACGCCTGACCCGCGTCACGCGGAGTCCAGCACCTTCTGGGCATTGGCGTACCGGGTGCGCTGGAGGGTCGCCAGGCGTTCGACCTCCTGCTTGTGCCGCGCGATGACCGCCCGCTGGGCGTCGGCGTACGCGGCGAGCCGGGCGCCGCTGTAATTCACCTGAAGGCGGCAGCGCTCGTCGGCGACGGCCGTGCTGAGCTCGTCCTTCGTCGGCGGCTCGGTGTCACGCCTGCTCGCCCAGCGCGGGTCCGCCTCCGCTTCGGCGGGCATGGCGTAGCGGTGGCCGGCCTCGCGCATGCAGGCGCTCCACGCGGCGTTCGCGGCCTTGATGCGTTCGTCCTGGTACGCGATCTCCGCTGCGTCGTCCATGTAGACGTAGAGCTGCTTGTAGATGTGCGGCTTGGCGGGCGCGACGCCGTCGGGGCCCGGGGCGTCGCCGTTGAGCCTGCGCTGCGCCTCCCCGTCGCACCCCTCGGGCGGCACGGGCTTGCCGCGGAATCTCTTCACCGTTCCGGTCTGCACCGCGTCCTGGCTCGGCGGGATCAGGTAGCCGCGGATTCCGTCCACGGCCGCCGCGACCTCCGCGAGCTGACCGCGCGGGCCGCTGTAGCCGTACGTGCCGACCTGCTTCGCGCCGAGCCAGCCGAGGTAGGAGGCGTTCTTGGGATAGGTGACCGGCCGGGTGTCGTGGGGTTTGAACGGCAGGCCGTAGCGCGACAGGCAGCGCTCGATCAGGTGGTAACGCGCGGTTTGGACGACCGAACGCTCGACCGCGTTCAGGTCGTAGGCGTCCAGCGGGAGGACGAGGTCCTTCGCGCTCGTCACCCGGCGCTCTTGAGGAGGCGCCGGCTCGGTCGAGCAAGCTGCGACGACGACCAGGAGGGCGGCTGAGAGCGTTCGCGGCGGTAAGGGAAGCTTCATGATCAAATTCTCCGGGATCGACGATGGCCGCTGCTCGTGGTCGATGTGAAGGGTCTCCAGCCGGGTGCGGGGGCCGTGGTGATGGTGCCCGCCGGGGTCGGGATACTCGGGCTCAGCGTCGGCTTCTTCTTCGTGCTGACCCCGATGATCAGCGCGGCCGCGCGGGCGCTGCCGCCCGAGCAGGCCGGAGCCGGCCTCGGGATCCTGCAGGGAGCCCAGTTCCTCGGCGCGGGCGCGGGTCCCGCCGTTCTCGGCGTGCTGGTGACGGCGCGGCAGCAGGCCGGTGCGGACGCGCTCAACCCGCTGCACGCCGGGGACGCGGCCGCCGCCTACTCCGATGCCTTCCTGGCCATGGCCGCGATCGCCGTCCTCGCGGTGATCGTCGCGCTCAGGATGCGCCCAGGTCGCGGCGGCGCAGGCCGTACAGACCGAGCACAGTGAGCAGAACGGCGAGCAGCACCAGCCTCGGCTCCCGCGTTACGGCCGGACGATGACCTTGCCCTTCGCGTGGCCCCGGGCGACGTGATCGTACGCCGACGCGGCATCCGCCAGCGGGACGGTGCGGTCGGCGACGATCTCCGCGCCGTTCCGACCGCAAGCGGCTCGTCCACCCCCGACTGGGCGTCATCGAGCTGGACTGCCTGAGCCTCGCTGAGCGAGGACGGCTCCCAGCGCCGCCTGACGTCCCCAGCGAGCGCAGCGCCTCACCGGCCCGAGACGGCCGTCAGCTCCGCTGGGTCGAGCCGCGTTCCACCAGCGTGGGGGCGATGAGCTGCTTGAGCGGGCGGGCGATGGGCGTACCCGAGATCTCCTCGAGCAGCAGGTCCACCGCGATGGTGCCGATCTCCTCTGCGGGCAGCCGCACCGTGGTCAGCGGCGGCGACAGGAAGGCGGAGAACGGGTGGTCGCCGAACCCGATCACCATCATGTCGTCGGGCACCTTCAGCCCGTGCTCTTCCAGCGCCCGGTAGAGGCCGAGTGCGAAGTAGTCGTTGCCGGCCACGACCGCGTCGGGCAGCCGGGTCCTGCGCAGCATGCGGCGGGCCACCTGGTACGCCTGCTGCGGCTGCCACGGCAGCGCGGCCTGCTCGTGGCGGCGGGTGGGGACCCGCATGATGCTGCCGCGCGGCACCGGCAGCCCGGCCTCGGCCATGGCGCGGCGGAAGCCGGCGATGCGGTGGTCGATCGTGGTGATCGGCAGATCTTCTTCCAGCACCACGATCGAGCGGGCGCCGCGTTCGATCGCGTGGGAGGTGGCGCGGTAGCCGCCGAGCTCGTTGTCGGTGCCGACGAAGCGGTAGCCGAGGTCGGGCAGATCACGGTTGATCAGCACGGTCGGCACGCCCACGGAGCCGAGCCGCCGCCACGCCTCGGTCCCGGACTGCACGGGCACGACGATCGAGCCGCTCACCGACGAGCGCAGCAGCGACTCGGCGGCGCGCATCTCGTGCTCTTCCGACTCCTCGGTGACCGTGAGCAGCAGCGAGTAGCCGTGGGAGCGGGCGCGGGTCTCGATGGTGGAGATGAGCTGCGCGTAGAAGGGGTTGGACGGGTTGGTGATGGCGAGGCCGAAGGTCATCGCCGAGCCCAGGACGAGCGAGCGCGCCATGGAGTTGGGGACGTAGCCGACCCGCTCGGCCTCGGCCCGTACCCGGGCCCTGGTCTCCTCACCTATGCCGTCCTTGCCGGAGAGGGCACGCGAGACGGTGTTGACGGAAAGGTTCAACGTCGCGGCGATGTCCCGCAAGGTATGACGTCGAGCCCCAGCCATTCGCATGCCCCCTCTGGTCGGTTTCCGCGGTCGCTCTCAGCTCTTGACCGTGAGATAGATGCGCAGTTTGGCGGACGGGTCGGTGCCCGTCACCGTGCCGCGCAACCGCAACCATTGTCCGAAATGATCTACCGGCCATGTCACCAAACCGGGTCCGTTGATGACATGTTCCTTGCCGTCGAGGTCGCACCAGGTCAGGCCGTCCGGCGAGATCTGGGTGACCAGCCGCACCTCGGTGTCCTGGCCGGAGGTGGCGAGCGTGTGGATGAAGAACCGCGCCTCGCCGGCCCAGGCCACTTCGTACGGCTCCGTGGCGAAGTCGGAATCGAACGTCGTGTCCCGTTCGAGGACCGCCGTCTGCACCTGCCGCATTACGTCACCACTCCGTGGAAATGAGTACCGAGTCAAGGAAGAGGAAGTTGCGGACCGTCGAGTGGGTCCGTACTGAGAAGTAGAAATTCAGCAGGTTCTCCAGGGAGTCGTAGCGCTCCTTGTACGGCGGCACCGGAACGTCCGACATGTCCATGATGCGATCGTTGACCTGCAACTCGACGTTACGTCGTGCTTCGGTGTCGATGACCCAGCGCAGGTAATGCCAGTTGACCTTCGTCGGCACCTCGTTGTAGCAGAGCTCCTGCGGTTCACCGAACGGATGCCAGTCTTCGGGGTTGGGCGCGGTGAAGTCGGCGCCGTACTCCAGCTTGATCTTTCCTTCGAGGTGCTCGCGCGGCGTCGGCTCCGGCACGATCGGATACATCCACTGGCGCTTGAGCTTGTTGTCCAGCGACGTGTTCATGTAGCGGGCCACCGTGTGATAGCGCAGGCCGCCGTCGCCGCACAGGTCGGTGGCCACGGTGAAGCAGCCGAACTGCGCCTCCGACGGGTGCAGGTTGCCGTCCCAGGTGACGTCGCCGAACTCGTCGCTCGCGCTGCCGTCGATGGTGGCCTCGGCCTTGTACGTGAAGTACGCCTCGATTTGCAGCAGGCCGCGCCCGCTCATGGTGAGCCGCCTGATGGCGGTGGCGGTGTGCCCCGTGTACGGCCGGGTGGCCAGCTTCAGCGCGTACGAGCCGGTCATCGCGCCGTGGCTGCCGATGTCGAAGAACGTGCAGTTGGACAGCTGCGGGGGCCGGAAGTCCCGCATGTGGTCGTCCACGGTGGACAGGTCGCCGTTGCCGTTGTAGTTGCCCAGCAACTCGGTCCAGCCGTGGGTCCCCGAATTGAAGTCGTCGTACGCGAGAATGCGTCGAAGCGGGGAAAACTTCGACAGTCTCGGGTCTGCCGACAAAATGGCAGTACGAAGTTCTGCGGCCAGGTCGGGCCGCTCCGTCGTGGTCATCGCCGAATGCTCCTGAAAAGGTCTTGGCACAAAAGAGTCGCGAATGCCTACGCCCGACCGATCGACCGGAGTGAGTCATGCGGTCGCAGTAGGACGTTAACGTTAATGTTGCGCGGCGGTCAACCCTTGGGTGGCCACCCCACGTGGCCCGAGACCCTCACAGCGTAGCGGTGACGAACTGTTACCACCGCACGTTTGCGCAGGTAGTATGCATCGCCAGAGGCCGTACGCGAGCGCTGGAGCGGCAGAAGACGGGGGACGGACCCTTGACGGTCGGGGCCGGCCATCCTAGCATCAGCCAGCAATCGCATTAACGTTAATGTTCCCGGCAGGAAACACTCCGGCCACACCGCCGGCCGGTGCCCCGCCGCCCCCTCCCCCCGTATTCGTCCCTCTCTCAAGATCGGCCGGCCGCCCGCCGGCCGATCCCCTCAAGCCCCCGAAAATCCCGCCATGCGCCGACGGCGTCATGGCTCTATCTGGAGTTGCCTGTCGATGCTGAAACGGGAAGCCCACCGACAGCGAGCGGGCCGGCCATGACCGCGTACCTCATCCGGCGCTCGCTGTTCGCCGCGTTCGTGCTGTGGGGCGCCGTGACCATCGTGTTCCTGGTGCTGCGGTTGGTTCCCGGCGACCCGGCCCTGCTCATCCTCGGCTCCGACGCCACCCCCGACGAGATCGAGCAGCTGCGCGAGCAGATGGGGCTCAACCAGCCGCTGCTCGTGCAGTACGGGATCTACTTGGCCGACGTGGTGCGGTTCGACTTCGGCGACTCCTACCGCTACCACGCCGACGCGATGGGCCTGGTGCTCGACCGGTTCCCGCTCACCCTGCAGCTCGCCGTCGTCGCGATGGTGATCGGCCTGGTGCTGGGCATCGCGCTCGGCGTGGTCGGCGCGCTGCGGGTCAACCGCCTGGCCGACCGCATCGTCTCGGTGTTCGCGCTGCTCGCGCAGTCGATGCCGTCGTTCTGGATCGGCATCATGTTCATCCTGGTCTTCGCACGGCAGCTGCACATCTTCGCAAGCGGCGGCCACGGCGGGTTCGACCGGCTGATCATGCCGGGCGTCACGCTCGCGCTGCCGCTGATCGCGATCCAGATCCGGCTGACCCGCAGCGGCCTGCTCGACGTCGTGCACGAGAACTACATCCAGACCGCGCGGGCCAAGGGCCTGCCGGAGCGAGTGGTCATCTTCCTGCACGCCATCCGCAACGCGATCATCCCGATCGTGACCGTGGCCGGCCTGGAGTTCGGCAAGCTGCTCGGCGGCGCGGTGATCGTCGAGACGGTGTTCTCCTGGCCCGGCGTCGGGCGGCTGCTCATCGACTCCATCTCGGCCCGCGACTACAACGTCGTGCAGGCCGCGATCCTGCTGATCGCCGGCGGGTTCGTCCTGATCAACCTGATCGTGGACGTCCTGTACGGCTACCTCGACCCGCGCATCCGGCTGGGACGGTGACCATGGACAGGCCAATGGACCAGGTGCTGCCAGGCGAGGCGGTGACCGTGATGGACCCGGCCGAGCCGGCCGGCGGCGAACCGAAGCAGAGCAAGACCCGGGTGAAGATCGGGCGGCTGCGCATCATCGTCTCGCTGTCGGTGATCGGCCTCTACGTGCTCGCCGCCATCTTCGGCCCGATCCTGCTGAAGTACGACGCGGTGGCCACCGACCTCGGCTCCCGGCTGAAACCGCCGGGCACCACGCTGGCGAACGGGCAGGTCGCCGTCTTCGGCACCGACCAGGTCGGCCAGGACATCCTCGCCCAGATGATGCAGGGCGCGCGGGTGTCGATCACCGTCGGCGTGGCGACGCTGGTGCTGGCCGGGCTCATCGGCGTGGCCGCCGGCATCGCCGCGGGCTATTTCGGCGGCTGGCTGGACATGGTGCTCATGCGGCTGGCCGACATCCAGCTCACGTTCCCGTCGATCCTGCTCGCCATCTTCATCGCGGCGATACTCGGGCCGAGCGTGGTGAACGTCGTGATCGTGTTGTCCATCTCCAACTGGGTGACGTTCGCCCGGGTGACAAGAAGCCAGGTGCTCGGGCTGAAGAACAGGGACTTCGTCGACGCCACCCGCACGCTCGGCGCGCGCACCTGGCACCTGCTGACGCGCAGCATCCTGCCGTCCATGATCGCGCCGATCCTGGTGGTCGCGACCGTGGAGCTCGGCCACGTGATCCTGGCCGAGGCGTCACTGAGCTTCCTCGGCCTCGGCACCCCGGCCAGCACGCCGAGCTGGGGCATGACCATCGCCAACGGCCGGGACTACCTGTCCAACGCGTGGTGGATCTCCACGATCCCCGGCATCGCCCTCGCCGCCCTGGTGATCAGCTTCGGTGTGCTCGGCGACGCCCTGCGCGACCGGTTCGACCCGCGGCTGAGGAGCATGTGATGGCCGACCCATTGCTGTCGGTGCAGGACCTGACCGTACGCTTCCGCACCCGGGCGGGCACGATCACCGCCGTCGACAAGGTCAGCTTCGACCTCGCCGAGGGCGAGACGCTGGCCATCCTGGGCGAGACCGGCAGCGGCAAGAGCGTCACCGCCCAGGCGTTGATGGGTCTCGTGCCGCGCCCCGCCGGCCAGATCGCCGGAGGCCGCATCCTGTACAAGGGCCGCGACCTGCTGGCGCTGCCGCGCTCGGAGACCCGCAAGCTCAACGGCACCGACCTGGCCATGGTGTTCCAGGACCCGCTGAGCTCGCTCAACCCGGTCTTCCGCGTCGGCGCGCAGATCGGCGAGCTGTTCCGTCGCCGCCAGGGCCTGTCCCGCGCCGAGGCGCGGCGCAAGGCGATCGAGCTGATGGACCGGGTGGGCATCCCGGCCGCCGACCGCAGGGTGGACGACTACCCGCACCAGTTCTCCGGCGGCATGCGGCAGCGCGTGATGATCGCGATGGCGATCGCGCTGAAGCCGCGCGTGCTCATCGCCGACGAGCCCACCACCGCTCTCGACGTCACCGTCCAGGCGCAGGTCATGGCGCTGCTCGCCGAGCTGAAGGCCGAGCACAGGATGGCGATGATCCTCATCAGCCACGACCTCGGCGTGGTGGCCGGCGTCGCCGACCGGGTGCAGCTCATGTACGCCGGGCGGGTGGTGGAGACCGGCGACCTGCGGGAGGTCTACGAGCGCACCGGGCATCCGTACACGCAGGGCCTGATGGCCTCGATCCCCGAGCTGAACGGCCCGCGCGAGCGCCTGACGCCCATCAAGGGGTCGCCGCCCGACCTCACCCGGCTGCCGTCGGGCTGCCCGTTCCGCCCCCGCTGCCGGTACGCCACCGACGTCTGCGCCGCCGAACGTCCCGAGCTGCTGCCGCTGCCCGAGCGTCCCGCCTCTCACCGGGCCGCCTGCCACCACGCGAAGGAGGTCGTCACCGATGTCGTCACCGGCTGAGCCTCTGCTGTCGGTCAAAGACCTGCACACCAGCTTCCCCGTACGCTCCGCGCTGCTGCGCCGCAAGATCGGCGCCGTGCACGCGGTGTCGGGCGTCTCGTTCGACCTGCCCAAGGGCCGCACGCTCGGCCTGGTCGGCGAGTCGGGCTCGGGCAAGACGACGCTGGCGCGCACGATCATCGGGCTCGCGCCCGCCGAGTCGGGCCAGGTGCTCTTCGACGGCCAGGACCTGCTGAAGCTGCCGGGCGACGAGCTGCGGCAGGTGCGCAGGCAGATCCAGATGATCTTCCAGGATCCGTACGCGTCGCTGAACCCCCGGCTCACGGTCGAGCAGATCATCAGCGAGGCGTGGCTGGTCAACCCCGGTGTGCTGCCCCGCGAGAAGTGGGCGTCCGAGGCGCGGGAGCTGCTGGCCAGGGTCGGGCTGAACCCCGACCACGCCGACCGCTACCCGCACCAGTTCTCCGGCGGCCAGCGCCAGCGGGTCGGCATCGCGCGGGCGCTCGCGCTGCGGCCCCGCCTGGTGATCTGCGACGAGGCGGTGTCGGCGCTGGACGTCTCGGTGCAGGCGCAGGTGCTCAACCTGCTCGTCGACCTGCAGGAGGAGATGGGGCTGAGCTACCTGTTCATCGCCCACGACCTGTCGGTGGTGCGGCACATCAGCGACGAGGTCGCGGTGATGTACCTCGGCAAGGTGGTGGAGCAGGGCACCACGGAGCAGATCTTCGAGGCGCCCGAGCACCCGTACACGCAGGCGCTGCTGTCGGCGGTGCCGGTGACCCGGCCGTGGGCGGGGCCACCGCGCGAGCAGATCATCCTCAAGGGCGACATCCCGTCGCCGGTGTCGCCGCCGTCCGGGTGCCGCTTCCGTACGCGGTGCTGGAAGGCGCAGGACCGCTGCGCCACGGAGGAGCCGGCGCTCACCAACCGGCTGGGCGAGCACGTCTCGGCCTGCCACTTCCCCGAGCTGCCCGCGACCCCGGCGGGTGCCCGATGAGCGGCGCGACCAGGCTGATCCTCGTCCGGCACGGCGAGTCGCTGTGGAACGTCGAGGAGCGCTACCAGGGACAGGCCGACTCGGGGCTCACCGCCACCGGGATCGAGCAGGCCGAGACGGCGGCGAAAGTGCTCAAGGCCCGCTTCGGCAGGCCCGACCTGGTCGTCTCCAGCGACCTGCCGCGCGCCTGGGACACCGCGCAGGCGTTCCTGCGCCTCGCCGGCGGCGCGGCCGAGCGGGATCCCCGGCTGCGCGAGGCCGACATCGGCGACTGGGTCGGCCGCACGTTCACGGAGATCGCCGCGGCGTACCCCGACGTGCTCGCCGAGGCCGCGCGGGGCGGCGATCCGCGGCGCGGCGGCGGCGAGACGTTCACCGACATGCGCAGGCGCGTGTGGGCCGCGCTCGTCGACATCGCAGAGCAGGCGGGTCCCGGCAAGAGCGTCATGGTGTTCTGCCACGGCGGGCCGATCCGGGTGGCCGCGGCCGCCGCGCTCGGCCTGCCCGAGCCAGGCCACCTCGCCTTCTCCCCGCCGGTGAACACCTCCGTAACGGTGATCGACTACCGGGGCGAGCGGGGCAACGCGGTGGTCGAGTACAACGCGCCGACCGCGTGGGCGGCGGACGCCACGCGTACCGACTGAATCGGAAGGACCTCTCAGCATGCTGACCGGATCGTTCACCTTCGTTGCGATGACCTACAACCTGTGGGGCGACGCGCACCTGGAGCAGCGAGAACCGGCGATCCGCGACCTGTTCGCCACCCGGCCGCCCGACCTGCTGGCCACGCAGGAGCTGCGCCCCCGCTCGCGCGCCGTGGTGGACGAGATGCTGCCGGGGCACGCGCGCGTGCACGACGACTTTCCCGGGTGGGGCACGCAGAGCAACCTGTGGTGGCGTGAGGAGCTGTTCGAGCTCGTCGAGTACGGCTTCCGCGACGTCGGCATCCTCGCCGAGCACGCCGGGCTGTTCTGGGTGCGGCTGCGGCCGAGGACCGGCGGCGCGCAGCCGCTGGTGTTCTCCACCGCGCACCTGACCTGGCCGGGCCACCCGCAGGAGCGGGCCGACCGCCGCAACCTGCGCGCCGGGCAGGCCGAGCGGGTGGTGGAGGCGCTGAACGAGATCGCCGGTGACGCGGCCTGCCTGTTCACGGTGGACATCAACGACATCGGGCAGCCGCTGTGGGCGCTCGGCAACGGCGGCTT
Organism: Nonomuraea sp. NPDC052634; assembly: GCF_040678535.1. Taxonomy (NCBI): domain Bacteria; kingdom Bacillati; phylum Actinomycetota; class Actinomycetes; order Streptosporangiales; family Streptosporangiaceae; genus Nonomuraea; species Nonomuraea sp. NPDC052634. The sequence continues at coordinate 415,147 of NZ_JBFATY010000005.1, forward strand.
CCTCGACTCGTTCACCGCGCTCGGGCGCACCTCGCCGGTCACCCACCCCGTGTCGCCGCTGCCGTTCACCGCCGAACGCGGAACGCGTCTCTCCCCGCTCATGTCGCCGTCGAAGGCCATCGACTGGATCTTCTCCCGCGGCCCCGTCGTCACCCGGGCCAGCGAGGTCGTCGAGTTCTTCTCGGCGGGGAACGCGCCGTCCGATCACAAGCCCGTGGCGGCGACCTTCACTTTGACACCCCCCCCGCGACGGCGTGAGCAGCCGCGGCACCAGCAAGAACGAATGAAGGAGAGAGGCATGATCTCACGATCCCGGGCCATGGGCTGTCTCGTCGCAGCCGCTCTGGTGCTGGGCCTCACGGCCTGCGGCGGCTCCGGCGGATCCGGTGACTCCGGCGGCGGGGAGAAGGTGCTGCGCTACGCGCCGCAGCTCTTCCCCGTCTCGCTGGACGTACAGCAGTACCCGGCCGAGGAGGCGGTGCAGACCACCGTCCAGCAGAGCCTTGAGACGCTCACCGTCATGGTGGACGGTCAGCCGCAGCCGAAGCTGGCCACGTCGTGGGAGAGCCCCGACGACAAGACCTGGGTGTTCCACCTGCGCGAGGGCGTGACGTTCACCGACGGGACGCCGTTCACCGCCAAGGACGTCAAGGGGTCGGTGGAGCGGCTGATCGGCCTCAAGGGGTCGCTCGCCCCGCTGCTCACCGGCATCGAGGAGATCGAGGCCACCGACGACCACACAGTGACGTTCCGCACCTCGTCGCCGCTCGGCACGCTGCCGAGCACGCTGTCGCTGGTCTTCATCGGCAAGGGCGACAAGGTCAACGACGACGCGTACTGGCAGAAGCCGATCGGCACCGGGCCGTTCATGTTCGAGTCGTTCAGCCCCGACGACAAGGTGGTGCTGACCCGCAACGACCAGTACTGGGGCGACAAGGCCAAGGTGGACAAGCTGGAGATCCTCAACATGCCCGAGGTCTCCGCCCGCATCACCGCGCTCAACAACGACGAGGTGGACGTGCTGGCCTCGATCCCGCCGGACCAGGTGGCCGAGGTGAAGGACGTGCCGGGCATCGTCTACGGCACCGGCCCCAGCTACAACTACTACTTCCTGTGGTTCAACCAGAACAACAAGCCGTTCGACGACGTCAAGGTGCGCCAGGCCATGCTGCACGCCATCGACGTCAAGAGCATCGTCGGCGACCTGTTCGGCGACCTCGGCACGGTCGGCCAGGCGCCGGTCACGCAGGCGGTCTTCGGGGCGACCCAGCTTGAGCCGTACGCGTACGACCCTGAGCGGGCGAAGAAGCTGCTGGCCGAGGCCGGCTACCCGCAGGGCATCACCACCACGATCCAGTGGCCGCTGGAGGGCGGGCCGAACATCCGGCCCATGGCGCAGGCGTTCATCTCGGCGTGGGAGAAGGTCGGCATCAAGGTGCAGCCGCAGGAGAAGGAGCGGGCGACCTGGCTGAAGGACCTCAACTCCCTCAACTGGGACATGAACCTGCAGACCAACGCCACCGGCACCGGCGACGCCGACTTCACGATCAACCGCCTCTACAACTGCGACGCCAAGCGGATGGGCTACTGCAACAAGGACCTCGACAAGATCCTCGTCAAGGCCCGCGAGTCGCTGGACCAGAACGAGCGTAAGGACCTGTACGCCCAGGCCGCCAAGATCATTTGGGATGACGCGGTCGGCCTCTACCCGGTGGACCTCAAGAACAACTACGCGGTCCGCGACGACGTCAAGGGACTGGAGATGCCGGCCAGCGGACGTCCGGACTTCTCGAAGGTGTCCGTGGGCTGACCCACCGGATCTCTCCCAGACGCCCGTCGGCCGACTCCCGCCCGACTTCTCCCAGACGCCCGTCGGCCGACTCCCGCCCGACTTCTCCCAGACGTCCGTCGATTGACTACCGCCGGACTTCTCCCAGACGTCCGTCGGCTGAGTTCCGGCGGAATCCTCCCAGGTGTCCGTGGGCCGACCCCGCCTGCGCCCGTCCAGCCACCCCCCAGCATTGGAGAGACTCCATGCCTCGTAACCGTTCCCCGCACCCCGCCCTGGTCGCCGGGCTCGCCGCCGCGGTGACCCTGTCCGGGCAGTTGCTGCTCAGCCCGGCGGCGCAGGCCGCGCTGCCCGAGCCGGCCCGCAGCGCCTGCCGCAACGCCGAGACCGTGCCGGTCGAGACCGGCGCCGCCTTCAACGACCCCGTCGCGGGCACCCCCACCGCGGTCGTCGAGCGCCTCTGCTCGCTGATCAAGCAGGCTCCCTCCGGGTCGTCGATCGAGATCGCCGAGTTCGTCATCTCGGGCGACGCCGGGGCCGACTACGTGGCCGTGCTGCTCGACGCCTACCGCCGCGGCGTCGAGGTGCGCATGGTCATCGACGGCTACCAGATCGACAACCCCGCAGCCCAGCAGCTCATCGGCACGCTCGGCACCGACAAGTCGGCCACGTCGTGGGTGCACGTGTGCAGCCACCTGAGCCCGGAGGGGAACACCTCCTCCTGCCAGGGCACCAAGGGCATGCACAACAAGTTCACGCTGTTCTCGGAGACCGGCGGCAAGCGCGACGTCGTCGTCCAGGCGTCCAACAACATCACCGACGTCAACTCCACCAGCTACTGGAACAACCTGGTCGTGCTGCCCGGCAACCGCGAGCTGTTCCAGGGCTACGCGAAGTACTTCGACGACCTCGCCGCCGAGGTGCAGAACCCCGACTACGACACCACGGTCGTCGCCGGCGGGCCCGCGGGCAAGATCACCGCGCAGTTCTACCCGGTGGCCGACCGCGACCCGATCGCGCAGCGGCTCGCCGAGGTCGGCTGCAAGAGCAAGGGACGCACCCGGGTCGAGATCGGCCAGTCCGAGTGGGACGGCACCCGCCTCGCCATCGTCGACGAGCTGGCGAAGCTGAAGGCCGCGGGCTGCCAGGTGCGCGTGGTGCACGGCCTCGCCGACGACTCGGTGAAGGCCGCGCTGGACGCCGCCGGCATCGAGCGGCGGGCGCTGGACGGCTCGACGCCCGCCGGGCGGATCCACTCGAAGTACATGGTGGTCACCGACTCGACCGGGCCCGGTTCGGGCACGGGGTGGGTGATGACCGGCAGCCACAACTTCAACGCCACCTCGCTGCGACGTAACGACGAGGCGATGGTCGAGCTCTCCGAGCGGGGCGTGGTCGCGGCGTACGCGGCGAACTTCGCCCGGCTCTGGGAGGTCGGGGTCGCGCCGCAGCCCGCCTCCTGACCCGCGCCCTGGCGCTGGTCCTGGCGCCCGGCCCTGGCCCCGGCTCGTTCCGCAGCAAGCCGCATCCTCACCCCGCGTCCTTGCCCCGGCTCCTCCACCGAGCCGGGGCGAGGACGTTCAGCGGCCATAGGCTTCGAGCAACCGCAGCCACACCTCGCTGACCGTGGGGTACGACGGGTCCCGCGCCGATGACGATGACGTCGTACGCGTCCACGTCACGCCCCCTTGGCGGCGCGGCCGAGCCGCAGGGCGGAGATGAGGAAGAAGATGCCGCCGAGCACGGCGTAGCCGGCGATGTTGGTCAGCATCGGGTTCGGGGCGGAGGCGCCCATGATGAACGAGCCGCCGGCCAGGACGGAGATGCCGCCGCTGAGGATCATGGCCCACTGGCCGCCCATCTTGCGCCGTACGACGGCCACGACGAGCTGGACGAGCCCGGCGACGATGGCCCAGGCGCCCCACACGACGAGGATGCCGGGGACGCCGTTGCCGCTCGCGACGGCCAGGCCGATGGCGGCCAGGGTGCTGATGGCGATGTTGGCGTACAGGCCGTAAGGAGTGCCCCCGGCCTTGGACGAGCGGGCGTCCACGATGGCCGCCGCGACGTCGAACAGCGGGTAGATGACGACGAGCGCGATGCCGAGCGGCCCGAGCTGCGCGGCGGTGGCGAAGATCAGGCCGGCCCAGATGAGCTGGAACGCGAACCGCACGAAGTAGAGCCTGCGCAGCGCCTGCGCGATCCCGCGGGTGGTGGGGGTGTCGACGGTGGTCACGGTGTTCCTTTCAGATGGTGTTTCAGCGCGGGATGCGGCCGGGCCGAGGGTCCATGGACGGCCCGGCCGTCGGCTTCATGCGACGGTCGCGTCCACCGTGACCGGGATGTTGCCGCGCGTGGCGTTGGAGTAAGGGCAGATGGCGTGGGCGGCCTCGACGAGCTCGTCGGCCGCCTCCTGTGAGACGCCGGACAGCTCGGCGTGCAGGGCGGCGCTGAGCGTGAATCCGCCCTCCGGGGTGGGGTGCACCTGCACCTCGGCGATGACGGCCGAGTCGGTGACGGGCGTCTTGCGCTGGGCGGCGACGGCCTTGAGCGCCGAGTGGAAGCAGGAGGCCCAGCCGGCCGCGAAGAGCTGCTCGGGGTTGGTGGCGCCGCCGGGGCCGCCCATCTCCTTCGGGATGGCCAGGGAAACGTCGAGCAGGCCGTCGCTGGTCCTCGCCTGCCCTCCCGCCCTGCCGTCGCCGGTGGAGGTGGCGATGCCGGTGTACAGAGTCTCGCTCATGACGTTCCTTCAGAGGTAGACCGAACGTTCTATCTTTTGCATCATGCACCTAAGGGTGCTGCACCGTCAAGACCGAACGTTCTACCTAGGACTGGGAGCAGGGGCCGGCAGGCCGCCGGATAGCGCGCGAAGACAGGTTCATCCGGCCGCCAAATAGCGCTGGAGCAGCGTGAACCCGGGCATCGTGCCGGTGGGGGTGACCCCGACGTCGAACATCTCCGGGTCGTCGAAGACGGGCTCGCCCTTGGGGCGGCGTACGTACGCGACCCTGCCGTAGTCGATGCCGTCGGCGCGGTCGAAGCTCATCCACGTGATGGCCTCATGCTCGCCCTCGCGCAGCGGGCCGCCGCCGAGCGGGCGGACGGCGATCGTGCCGGGCGGCTGGAACAGCCACACCTGCGGCACGGTCAGCACCCAGCGGTCCGCACCGAGCGCGAGCGCCCGCTCGGCCGCCATGACCTCGAACGCCTGCGCCGCACGGACGTCGCGCAGGTAGTCGTAGGCGCTCAGCAGCAGCCTGCCCCTGCCCTCGATGGCGACCATGGCCGGGCACTCCAGGGCCGCGATGTCCGCCTCCAGCCGCTCCACGGCCGCGAACAGCAGACGCGCGGTGGCCTCGTTCATGTCGCCCTCCGGCCGGTTCGTCTCGGGGTTGCCCGGCAGTTGCAGGCTTTCAGACGGCCACCCGGCGGGGTCCGGCACTCCGCGAGCCGTCTACGGTGTGCAATCAGAACGTTGCACTATGTCAACAAGCGTGTCACCAGGAAGGTGTGAAAGGGACAGCCTGCCGCAATGTTTACCGAGGCCGGGCATCACAGACGCTACTCGCGGTAAGGACACCAGCACGAGGCGACGACGCTTTTCCGGGGGGTACCAGTGCCTGACAAGCCGCCTGGACCCGCCTTCGGGAAAAAGACGCTCGAGCGGTGGTGGCGGGCGGGCCCTCCCGGGCCGTTCCGCCCCGGCTTCTGGCGCAGCCCGCTGCGCGGCCCGTGGCTCACAGCGGTCTTCGGCATGGTGCTGCTGGTCGGCCTGGCCGTCGTCGCGATCACCGGGTTGCTGTCGTACGCCGCGTACGAGCCCCGCCTGCCGGGCAACGACACCACGCCGGGCAAGGGGCTGCTGGGCTTCTACCTCTTCGAGTGGCCGGCGGACCCCGCCTGGCTCTACCGGGTCACCCAGGGCGCCCACGTCATTCTGGGGCTGACGCTGGTGCCGGTGCTGCTGGCCAAGCTCTGGTCGGTGATCCCGAAGCTGTTCGACTGGCCGCCTGCGCGGTCGGTCGCGCAGGCCGTGGAGCGGCTCAGCCTGGTGCTGCTGGTGGGCGGGGCGGTCTTCCAGTTCGTCACCGGGATCCTGAACATCCAGCTCTTCTACGTCTTCCCGTTCTCGTTCTATCCGGCGCACTTCTACGGCGCCTGGATCTTCCTGGCGGCGCTCGCCGTGCACGTCGCGCTGAAGCTGCCCAAGGCCGTGCGGACGCTGCGGTCCAGGGACTTCCTGCGCGAGCTGCGTACCGGACTGGACGGCACGCGGCCTGAGCCGCCCGACCCCGACGGTCTGGTGGCCACACACCCGGCCGCGCCCACGATGTCGCGGCGCGGCCTGCTCGCCTTCGTCGGCGGCGGCTCGGCGCTGATGTTCGGGCTGTCGGTGGGGCAGACGCTGGACGGGCCACTGCGCCGTACCGCGCTGCTCGCCCCGCGCGGCCGCGACTACGGTCCTGGCCCGAACGACTTCCAGATCAACAAGACGGCGGCCAGCCTCGGCGTGACCGCGGCCGACACCGGTGACGCGTGGCGGCTGACCGTCGCCGGGCCCAGGACGGTGGTGCTGACCAGGGCCGAGCTGCTGGCGATGCCGCTGCACACGTACGCGCTGCCCATCGCCTGCGTGGAGGGCTGGTCCACCGAGCAGGAGTGGACGGGCGTACGGCTGGCCGACCTCGCCGCGCTGGCCGGCTACGCGCCGGGCACGGTCGGGGTCACGGCCACGTCTGTGCAGCGGGTGGGCTACTTCGGCGCGGCATCGCTCAACGCCCGGCAGGTGGCCGACCCGCGCTCGCTGCTCGCGCTGCGGGTCAACGGCGCCGACCTGTCGCTCGACCACGGCTTCCCCGCCCGGATCATGGCGCCGAACCTGCCCGGCGTGCACACCACCAAGTGGGTGCACAGGCTCGACTTCTTCCGGGAGCAGCGGTGAGCGGGCCGGGCCTGTGGCGGCGCGCGTACGGCGCGCGCCCCTGGCACCTCCTGGGGCTCGCGGCCTGCTTCGCCGTGGCGGGCTATGCCTTGACGCGGGTGGTGGATGCGGGCATCCTGCTGGGCTTCGCCGTCTGGTTCGTCGGCGCCATCGTCCTGCACGACCTCGTGATGTGGCCGCTCTACACGGCCGCCGACGGCGTGCTGCGCGGCCGCCGCTGGATCAACCACGTACGGGTGCCCGCCGCGCTGTCGCTGCTGCTTCTGCTGGTGTGGTTCCCGCTCATCCTGGGCGGGGCAGAGGCGAACTACCGCTCGGCCGCCGGGCTGAGCACCGCCCCCTACCTGATGCGGTGGCTGCTCGTCACCCTGGTGCTCTTCGCCGCCTCCGGGCTGCTCTACGTGGTGCGGCGGCGGGCCGCGGGACGGCCGGATCGTTGAGCGGTCGGCTGCTACCGGCCGCCGGGCGAGACCGCGAGACCGTGACCACGGGCGAGAACCGCGGAACTGCCGGATCACCGAGCGGCGCACCCCTACCAGCCGGCCGGCGAGGCCGTGGAAAGGGCGTGCCGGCATGATCGGCGCCCTTTACGAGCAGGGCCTGCGCGGCGGATACGTCGAGGTCGAATACGCCGACGGCCGCGTCACGCCGCTCGCCGCCCAGCGGTGGCTGCGGCCCATCGAAGGCGACGAGTGCATCCTGGCCCGCTGCGGCGGCCCCACCCTCGACGTCGGCTCGGGGCCCGGCCGGTTGACCGTGGCGCTCACCCGGCGCGGCATCTTCGCGCTCGGTATCGACGTCACCCCGCTCGCCGTCGAGCTCACCCTGCGAGCCGGCGGCCTGGCCCTGCAACGCTGCGTCTTCGACCCGATCCCGGGTGCAGGACGCTGGGCCGAAGCCCTGCTGACCGACGGCAACATCGGCATCGGCGGCGACCCCGTCGCGCTGCTGCGCCGCCTGCGGCAACTCGTCAAGCCCGGCGGGACCGTACTGACCGAGCTGTGCCCGCCCGGCACCAAGAGCTCCATCGACCGGGTACGGCTGCGCCACGACGGCCGTACCGGTGAATGGTTCAGCTGGGCCACCGTCTCCGCCGACGACATCGAGCCTCTTGCTACGCGGTGCGGGTTTCCGCACGTGGAGCAGTGGAGCGTGGCACGCCGCTGGTTCGCGGCCCTGTCCTGACCACCTGCTGCTTCATGACCGCCTGCCGGCCGCACGCACGGCGGCCCCCGCCAACGCCACACCCGCCGCCACCGCGTACGCCGCCGTACCGTCATCGACCCCGAGGTACGCGGCCGTGCTCGCGACCGGGACGCCCAGCCACTCCCACCGCCCGTCGAGCGCGACCAGCGCCACCAGCAGCAGGGCGTACCAGGGGTAGCCCGGCGTGAACGCAAGGAACGCCGCCCCGGTCACCGTCAGCGCCCCGCGCCACGGCCGTTCGGGGTCGCCGCGGCGGAGCACGAACAGCGCCGTGACCGCGACGGCCGCGAGCGCCACCGGCCCGGCCGCCGCGTCCGGCACGGCCAGGCGCAGCAGCGCGTACCGTCCGCCGCCGGACGCGGCGTACCCCTCCTCGTCGAGGTAGCCGAACAGGTAGCCGAGCACGGAGCCAGCGCCGGTCGCGAGCGCGTACGGCAGATAGGCGATCCCGACGACCAGCGCGGCGGCCCCGAGCACCGCCGCCGCATCCCGCATAGGCGCTCGGCGAGAGAGCAGGCCGGACAGCGCGCCCGGCACCGCGAGCGCGGGCAGGAACTTGACCGCGATCGCCGCGCCGAGCAGCGCCCCGCCGCCCGCCCTGCGCCGGGCGACGACCGTCAGGCCGAGGACGGCGAGCAGCACGGCCAGGACGTCGGCGTGGGCGTTGCTGACCGCTTCCAGCGGCACCGCCGGGCACCACGCCCAGCAGGCCGCCAGGACCGGGCCACGCCTGCTGCGGCGTAGCGCCCGCAGCAGCACCAGCGACGTCGCCAGCGCCAGCAGCGCGCCACCCACCTGGAGCGGCTTGTATCGGCTCTCTTCGGGCGAGAGCAGGTGCACGACCAGGAAGTACGCCTCCGCCAGCGGCGGGTAGATCGTGTGCACGGCCGGGCGGTTGATACGCGTGCACCCCTCGGGGTCGTGGACGGGGTACCGGTACGGGTGATGGCAGGCCGCGCCGGTCGGGAACAGCCAGGGGTCGCGCAGCCCCGCCAGCGCGGGATCGCCGGGGGCGTGCTCGTACGGGGAGACCCCCGCCGCCTGCACCCGGCCGTCCCAGACGTATCGATAGGAGTCGGTACTGGTCGTCGGGGGCGCGAGCAGCCCGGTCGCCGGCACCGCGACGGCTCCCGCGAGCAGCAGGAACACCGCCTGCCTGTACGGCACCCGCCGTAGCGCCCACACGGCGGCGCCGAACAGCACCCACGACACCGCGTACCAGCGGATCAGCGCCGAGAAGTCCCCGGTGAGCGACCCCGCCGTGACCGTCAGCACCAGCGCGCCGACCAGGCCGGCCAGCAGCACCCACGCGACGGCAGCACACCCGGACACCCGGCCCGGCCGGTGGACGGGCGGCTTCGGACGGTTTCCGTCGCGCGGCGGGGTGGGGGTTAGCATGGTGGTCAGGCCAAGGAGGCGGTGGCGAACTCCTTGATGCCTTCCGCGAAGCCGATGCGCGCCTGGAAGCCCAGCTCGGCCGCCGCACGGCGCGAGCTGGCCACGATGTGGCGGACATCGCCCAGCCGGTACTCGCCGGTGACGACCGGGGCGGGCCCGCCGCGTTCGGCCGCGAGCGCCTCGGCCAGGTCGCCGACGGTGTGCGGGGTGCCGCTCGCGACGTTGTATGCGGCCAGCGTGCCGGGCGTCCCTGCGGCCAGCGCGAGGGCGTTGGCGTCGGCGACGTCCCGTACGTGCACGAAGTCGCGCGTCTGCCCGCCGTCCTCGAAGACGCGCGGCGCGCGACCCGCCTCCAGCGCCGACCGGAAGATCGCCGCCACCCCCGAGTACGGCGTGTCGCGCGGCATCCCCGGCCCGTACACGTTGTGGTACCGCAAGGCCACCGCCGTGCCGCCGGTCTCGCGGGCCCAGTTGGCGGCCAGGTGCTCCTGGGCGAGCTTGGTCGTCGCGTACGCGTTGCGCGGGTCCAGCGGGGCGTCCTCGCCGATCTCGGCGAGCACCACCTGATCGCCGCACTCCGGGCAGCGCGGCTCGAAGAGCCCCCGCGCCAGATCGTCGGCCGAGCGCGGGCCCGGGCGTACCCGGCCGTGCCTGGCGCAGTCGTAGGCGCCCTCCCCGTAGACCACCATCGACGAGGCCAGCACCAGCCGCTCCACGCCGTGCCTGGCCATCGCGGCGAGCAGGACCGCCGTGCCGTACACGTTGATCGAGGCGTAGTCGGGCAGGTCGGCGACGTCCACGCCGAGCCCCACCTTGGCCGCCTGGTGGACGACCGCGCCGACGCCGGGCAGCACCTGATCGAGCCTGGCGGCGTCGCGCACGTCGTCGCCCGTACGCAGGTCGAAGCCGATCACCTCGTGGCCGCGCGCCTCCAGCGCCGCCACCACGTGACCGCCGATGAACCCGGCCGAGCCGGTCACCAGGATCGCCGTCATCGTCGTGCTCCCGTTCCCGCGAGGGCGGCGGCGTAGCGGGAGCCCGGGGCCAGCCTCGCCACCTCGATCGCGTCCGCCATGGTGTCCACATCGGTCAGGCACGGCATCAGCGCGACGCTCATCCCGGCCTCCTTCAGCCTGCGCAGCTGGATCTCGCCCGTGCTGGGGTCCGACATCGGTACGCCGAGCAGCAGCGCGGTGGCGGGGATGCGCAGCCCGAGCAGCCAGAAGCCGCCGTCGGTCGCGGGGCCGAACACCGCGTCGTACCGGCCGAGCCGGGCCAGCGCGTCGGCCAGCATGCCCGGAGCGACCTGCGGGGTGTCCATGCCGATGAGCACCATGGGGCCGGGCCGCAGCCGGTGCGCGTCCTCGAACGCCGCCGCCAGCCGCTCGTCCAGCCCGTCCCCGCGCTGCGGCAGCACGGTGAACCCGGCGGGCAGCCACGGCCCCGGCGCGCCGTCGAGCGCCAGCACCCGCCCCGCGGCGGGCACCTCGGCGACGGTCCGCAACGTGTCCTCCAGCGCGGCGCCTGCCAGCGCGGCGGCCTCCTCGGGGGTGAGCGGCGGCACAAGCCGGGTCTTCACCCTGCCTGGAACGGGCTCCTTGGCGATCACGATCACCTGCCCGCCGGGTGCGGCGGGGAGCGGCGGGGCGGTCACGCGGCCCGGCCTTGGCGGGTCATGACGCGGCGCATGTCGCCGACCGCGCGCAGCGTGCCGCGTACCGTGCCGGTCACCTTGGATTTGCCCCGGCGCGGCAGGTAGTCGACGTCGATCTCGCCGATGCGCCAGCCCGCCGCCCCGGCGCGCAGCACCATCTCCAGCGGGTAGCCGAAGCGCCGGTCGATCAGTCCCAGTCCGAGCAGCGGTACGCGCCGCGCCGCCCGCATCGGCCCCAGGTCGCGCAGCGGAACCCCGGTACGGCGGCGCAGCACCCCGGCGAGCACGGCGTTGCCGAGCCGGGCGTGCAGTGGCCAGGAGGCGCCGGGCGCCAGGATGCGGCGGCCCAGCATCAGGTCGCGCTCCCCCGCCGTGACCGGATCGGACACCCGGGGTAGCTGGGCGGGGTCGAGCGAGGCGTCGGCGTCCATGAAGCACACGACGTCGGAGGCCGCCGCCTCAAGCCCGGCGTGGCAGGCGGCCCCGAACCCGCGCCTGGGCTCGGTCACCACCGTCGCACCCAGCTCGGCGGCGATCCGCGCGGACCCGTCGGTCGAGCCGTTGTCCACCACGATCGGGTGGAAGCCGTCCGGCATGCGCCCGAGCACCCACGAGAGGGCCGCCGCCTCGTTCAGGCACGGCAGCACCACGTCGATCTTCATGTCGCCGACGCTAGGCCGCCCGCCGCCCGCACCCGGTGCCGGGACAGGGCGGCCTTCCCGAGAAATTACCTGCTATGAGGGCATTCCTGGCCCCCGGGAACGGCCACCGCAGGAGGCCGACGCCCGCTGGCCGCCTGTTCCGACGCCCACGGACCACCGTGGGAGACCGGCGCCCGCGGACCGCCTGAGCCGCCGGCCGCCTGTGCGCGTGGTCTCAGCGCCTCGGCCCCGGGGCCCGTCGTACGTCCTCAGGAATCGCTCTCGGGTCTGGCCAGGGCGTGTGCGAACGCGACCGAGAAGAACAGCGACATCGCGATCGCCAGCCAGGGGTTGTCAACGGTGGCGCCGAAGGCGACGCCGATGGTCAGGCCGGTGGCCAGTCCGAGCGTCCAGTTGGGGGAGGTCTTGTCGCCCTTCGTCATGTCACCATCGTGGCCGCGCGGCCGATCAGCACGGTAGAGGCCGCAATCATGGAAGCCGGATGACAGATGTCATGTCGAGCGGCGGTCGGCACGGGCGGCGGGGCCGTTCGCGTGCTCGCCGCGCATGCCCTGGACGGCCGCCTGAACGTCGGGGCGGATGTCGAGCGCCTGGCCGACGCCGCTGATGCGCAGCACCCGCGCGGGCGCGGCCTGGACGGCGGCCAAGCGGAGCGCGCCGCCCTGGTCGCGGACGGCGGCGTCGAGCCGGAGCAGCAGGTAGAGCCCATGGCTGTCGATGAAGGTCACGCCGCCCACGTCCAGGATCAGGTCGTCGCCGGGGCGGAGGTGCTCGTGGACGTACGACTCAAGGCCGCGCTCGTTGGTGGAGTCGAGTTCGCCCCGCACGGCGATGAGAAGGCCGCCGGGCAGGTCGCGGCGGGTGTAGCTCAGGGGCGACGACATGGCGGTGCGGCATGGGGCGAGGCGGCGGGCCGGGGTCGATGGTGTCGGGGCGGGTTGCGTTCCAGCTCAAGCTCCGTGGTGGTCGGCGTGCGTGCTCGGCGCGGTGCGTCTTCGGTCCACTTTCGTCCCTAGTCAGGGGCCGGTCAGCACATGGAGCGAAGCGGGGCGGGTCACGGAGCGAAAGCTCAGGCGTTCAGGGTCTCGCTGGGCGCGCAGCCGTACGCGGCCCGGTACGAGGAGGCGAAGCGGCCGGGGTGGAAGAAGCCCCAGCGGGCGGCGACCGCGGCGACGGTGAGGGTGGCGGGGTCGCCGGCGCGCAGCTCGTCGTGGGCCCTGGCGAGGCGCACGCGGCGCAGGTAGCCGAGCGGGGTGGTGTTCAGGTGGCGGCGGAAGGCGTACTGGAGGGCGCGCGGGCTGACGCGGGCGGCGGCGGCGATCTCCGCGATGCCGAGCGGCGCGTCGGCGTGCTCCTCGATGAACGCGACGGCGCGGCGCAGCGTCTGGGTGTGGGCGTCGCGGCGATCGGCGGCGGCCTCGTCGCCGGGCAGGGCGGCGTTGCTGGGCAGGGCGGCGAGCACGGTGGCGGCGAGTAACTGCCCGGCACCGGCGGCGACGAGCGGCTCCGCGGCCAGGTCGGGGTCCGACAGGACGTCGTCGCGTACGTACGCGATCGTGCGGCGCAGGTGCCGCACGGCCGAGGCCGAGACGGGACGGTGCCCGAGCAGGCGGATCTGCTCGGCCCGGCGGCCGGGCAGCGTGGCCGCCACCTGCTGGAGCAGCCCGGTGTCGAACATGACGATGCTGTAGCCGGCGCGGCGGAGCCGCCCGCTGTAGGGCCGGTCAGGGGGGCTGAGCAGCACCGCGTCGCCCGGCACGAAGACGTCCTCGTCTTCGCCCGCGACCCGGTTGACGATGCTGCCCGACTCGACGAGGAGCAGGCAGACCCTGCCGAGCGGGTTCACCGCGTAGCTCATGTCGTAGTCGAACTCCAGGCGGTCGGCGATCACCGCCCCCATGACGCGGCGCGAGACGCGGGTGCGCGGGCTGGCCACGTCGGATCCGATGCGCATCTTGGCGTACGCCCTGCTGAGGAACTCCTCGGTCTGGCCGAGATCACGGCTTTCGAAGGTCAACGGCTCCATCGGACGCTCCGCTCGTCAGCCCCTCCCGCGATGGTAAGGCGCGCCCTGGTCACGGATCATGCGAGTTCCTGCCACACACCCGCGCCCTCATCCGCTGCCGCCCCTGCCGTCACCCCCCACAGCGCGGCCACACGCCGGGGACCCCAGAGCGAGGACGAGCGGGGGTCCATGGTGGCGAGGTGGCGGGCGGCGGCCCGGCCCAGCGCGCGGTAGGGGCGGGCCTCCGGGTCGTGGGGCGGCCCCGCCGTCACCTCCCGCCGGCGGCGGCGCAGCAGCACGAACGCGGTGTCCGGCGTGTACGCCGCCCGCGCGGGCGCGAGCGCCCCGATCGTCCCGGCCACGGCCACGCCGCCGAACCGCAGTAACGAACGCCTCGAAGGCCGCGACACCCCCCGATTATCACGCAGGCGGGTCAAAGGCCCGCTCTGAGCGGCACGACGTTGCCCGCCGTGCCCTCGCGCGGGATCGCGAACCAGGTGGCCTTGCCGACCAGGTCGGGCCGGGTGGCGTAACGCTGGGGGTGGCAGCCGTAGAAGCCGTCGGAGAGGCGGGCCACGATGCGCAGGCCGCGACCGTGCTCGGCGGCGAGGTCGTGCGGGGCCTGGGCGGGCAGCAGCGGGCTGCCGTCCACGACGGCGCACATGATCTCCTTGGCGTCCACGTGCAGCAGCAGCTCGTACGGGTCGTCTCCGTACATGAGGGCGTTGGTGACCAGCTCGCTCACCATGAGCACGGCGTCGTCAACCAGGTCGGGTGGGAGGGCGAGTTCCGTCAGTCGTTCTCGCATGAGAGCCCGGGCGTGGCCTGCCGTCCGTGCGTCCTCGGGCAGCGGCCAGGCGTACTGCTTACGGCTCCGGCGAGTCGATCGCAGCCTGGTCATGGCGTCTCTTTCCGGTCTTTCCGGTCTGTGCGCTTCCGGTCCTTCCGGTCCTTCCGGTGCTGAAGGGCGGCGCGTTTCGCTCAACAAGAGGACCTGCCTAGGGGTCGACGTACACGGCCGTCGAAACCTGTACGCACGAAAGGCCCGAACGGGTCAAAGATTCGGGGAGAATTCGGCAGGGTTTCGCCCGCCGCCGCGCACGGCCGTACGCGGCCGGGTACGGACACCCGCATGAGCAGTGCAGACCGCAACGCACCCAAGAACGACGCCGCCAAGCGCCGCAAGCGGCCCGAGGCCGAGCACAAGCCCGCCGGCCGGCAGGCGCTGGAGCAGGCGCTGTCGGAGTCGGGCAAGGCCCTGGAGGACCTCACCGGCGGCCCGGCCCCGGCCTGACACCTGAGCCCGGCCCGACCGGACACACGACCCCGGCCCCGGCCTGACATCCATGCTCGGCCGGACGGGACACACGACCCCGGCCGCGGTCTGTCAACCGACGCCTGACCTGGCCTGACGTCTCAAAGCCAGGCCCCGATCTGACATCCGTGCCCGGCCCCGGCTAACATTCCAGGCCGCGCCCGGGGCCGGCAGCGCATCCCCCGGGCGCGCGCCCACTACTCGGACGTACCGCGAGCGTCCTGAAGCAGGGACCAGACGGTCTGCGGGGTGAGCGGCACCTGCGTGACCGACCCGGCGATCTCGGGGAGCGCGTCGGCGACCGCGTTGGCGATGGCCGCGGGCGGCCCGATCGTCCCCGCCTCTCCGGCGCCCTTCATGCCGCCCGGCGTCACCGGCGAGGGCGTCTCCAGCATCGTGATCTCGATGTCGGGCACCTCGCGCGTGGTCGGCAGCAGGTACTCGGTGATCGGCTGGCCCTCGTCGGTGTAGACGATCTCCTCGGTGAGCGCCTGCCCGATGCCCTGGGCCACGGCGCCGCGCAGCTGCCCTTCGACGACGGTGGGGTTGACCAGCACGCCGGAGTCGTTGACCACCCAGTAGCCCTCGACCTCGACGGCCCCGGTCTCCGGATCGACGGCCACGGCCGCCGCGTGCGCCCCGTACGCGAACGTGTAGCCGGGCGGGTCGTAGCTGACCCGCTCCTCCAGGCCGGGCTGCATGCCGTCGGGCAGGTCCCAGCCGCGCCACGCCGAGGTGGCCAGCTCCTTCAGCGGCACCGATGCCCGCGGGTCGCCCTTCACCCGCACCGAGCCGTCGGCGATCTCCAGGTCCTCGGCCGCCGCCTCCAGGCGGTGCGCGGCGATGGCGAGCAGCTTGCCGCGCAGCCGGTCGGCCGCCTGCGTGAGCGCGCCGCCGCCGACCGGCAGCGAGCGGCTGGCGACCGACCCGATCGACGAGTACGGGGTCGATGCCGTGTCGCCGAGCACCACGCGTACGGACTCGATGGGCACGCCCATACGGTCGGCGGCGAGCTGGGCGAGCGTCGTCTCGATGCCCTGGCCGATGGAGACGACACCGGATGAGACGACCACGGAGGCGTCCTGCTCCATGCGCAGCACGGCGCTCTCGTAGCCGCCGGCCAGCATGCCGATCGCCTTCATGTCCATCGACGGCCCCATGCCGGTGGACTCGACGTGGCAGGAGTAGCCGATGCCGCGCCTGCGCCCGTCGTCCTTGGCGACCGGGCGGACCATGTCCTTGAGCGTGCGCAGGGCGCGCGGGTAGTCGCCGGAGTCGTACGCCTGGAACACCCGGGTCGTGCAGGGCAGCTCCTCCGGCCGGTACATGTTGCGCAGCCGCAGCTCGATCCGGTCGATGCCGAGCCTGCGCGCCGCCTCGTCGATGAGCCGCTCCCTGGTCAGGGTGGCCTCGGGCTGGCCGAAGCCGCGGTAGGAGCCGGTGGGCGTGGTCGTCGTGACGACACCGCGCACCCGCACGGCGAACCGGTCGAACCGGTACGGGCCCGGCAGCAGCGTGGCGGTCACCGCGAACGTCGAGCAGCCCACGTTCGACGGGTGGGCGCCGAGGTCGCCGAGCACGTCCACGTCCATGGCGAGGAAGCGCCCGTCGCCGTCGAGCGCGAGCCGCGCCCGGTGCACGGCCTGCCGGGCGGGCAGCGTGGCCACCACCCGGTCGCCTGGCTGCTCCGTCCAGGCCACCGGGCGGCCGGTGCGCATCGCGGCCAGGCAGATCAGCGCCTCGTCGGGGTAGACGTGCTCCTTGCCGCCGAACCCGCCGCCGATGTCGCGGCTGATCACCCTGATCCGGTCGTGTGCCATGCCGAACGCGTCGGCCAGGTGCTCGCGTACGTGGTGGGGCGCCTGCGACGAGCAGTGGACGGTCAGCTCATCGCCGTCGTAGGAGGCCACCACGCCGCGCGGCTCCATCGGGTACGGCGAGACCCTGCCCATCCTGAACGTCATCTCGACCACGTGCTCGGCCCCGTCGATGACGGCCGCGCAGTCCGCGTCGCCCACGGTGAAGTCGGCGGCCACGTTCCCGCCGAGCTCCGGATAGATCGCGGGCGCGTCCTCGGCGATGGCGCGTTCGACGCCGACGACGGCGGGCAGCTCGTCGAGGTGCGGATCCAGCAGGTCGGCCGCGTCCCTCGCGGCCTCGGGCGTGCGGGCGACGACGACGGCGAGCGGCTGGCCCGCGTACCTGATCGTGTCGTCGAGCACCGGATAGGAGGTGAGCCGCTGCCCCGGCGACACGCTGACGCAGGGCAGGCGCAGGCCGGCGGCCTCTTCTGGGGTGATGACGTCGATCACCCCCTCGACGGCCCTGACCGCCTTGGCGTCGCAGCCGAGGAACCGGCCGTGGGCGATGGGGCTGCGCAGCACGTACGCGTGGAGCGTGCCGGGCAGGCGCACCGTGCCGACGTATCGTCCCTTTCCTGTCAGTAGCCTGGCGTCTTCCCGTCGCGGCGTCCGAGCGCCGACATAGGCGTCTCCCATGGCCTGATTGTGAGCGCCGGGCGGCGGCCGGTCTATACGATCCGCGAGAAGGAGCACGTCAGCGGGGGGACGGACCGATGCAAACATTCCTGCCTTATCCGGATTTCGCGGCATCGGCGGCGGTCCTCGACCCGCTCCGTCTCGGCAAGCAGCGCGTCGAGGCGCTCCAGGTGCTGCGCGCCCTCACCGTCCCCGGGTACGGCTGGCGGCACCACCCCGTCGTCAAGATGTGGGCCGGTTACGAGGAGGCCCTCGTCCGCTACGGCCTTGAGGTGTGCGTGCGCTGGTGCTCCCTGGACCGCCCCGACACGTGCGCGGGCACGATGACCACGGAGCTGGCCGCACATCTGGGCAGGCCGGGCGTACGCGATCAGAGCGAGCTCGCGGCGGCCGGCGAGCTGCCGCCCTGGCTCGGCGACGAGGCGCTGCACCTCAGCCACCGCTCGGCGCTGCTGCGCAAGGACCCCGGCTTCTACCGCCCGGTCTTCGGCGACCACGAGCCGGACGACCTCCCGTACGTCTGGCCGCGCTCCGACCGCCTGCCCGACCCGCCGCCATGAACGAACGGGCGAGTCGGCAGTGGCTATCGGGGTAGTTCGTGGTGAAATGACGAGGGAGGCGACGTGGCCATCATTTCGCGCGGTTTCACCGGCAGACGCAGGAACGACAGCGATCGGCTGCCGCCGGGCCAGTACCTTGTCGAGGACTTCCCGGTGCTGTCGGCGGGCCCGACACCGCGGATCCCGCTCGACCGGTGGGAGTTCGCCATCGACACCGAGGACGGGCGGACCCACCGCTGGACCTGGGCGGAGTTCATGGCGCTCCCCCAGGAGACGCCCACCGCGGACATCCACTGCGTCACCCGGTGGTCGAAACTGGACACCGAGTGGCAGGGCGTGTCGCTGGACGTGCTCTTCGAGGACGTCGAGTCGGCCGCCGAATACGCCCTCGTCTACTCCTACGGCGGCTACACCACGAACCTGCCGGTCGACGACCTGCTCGACGGCAAGGCGTGGATCGTGCACCACTACGGCGGCGAGGAGCTGGCGCCCCAGCACGGCGGGCCCGCCCGGCTGCTCGTGCCGCACCTGTACTTCTGGAAGTCCGCCAAGTGGGTACGCGGCATCCGCCTGCTCAACGAGGACTGGCCGGGCTTCTGGGAGACCGCGGGCTACCACAACTACGGCAACCCCTGGCGCGAGCAGCGCTACGAGGGCGACTGATGCGCCGCAGGCTCACCTGGCGGCCGGCCGAACTGGTCGCCGCCAGGCAGGAGACCCCCACAGCGCGCACGCTGCGCCTGCGGGTGCCCGGCTGGCCAGGGCACCTGGCGGGCCAGCACGTGGACGTGCGCCTGACGGCCGAGGACGGCTACACCGCCCAGCGCAGCTACTCGCTGGCCGCACCGGCCGACGGCGACGTCATCGAGCTGACGGTGGAGAGCGTGCCCGACGGCGAGGTGTCGCCGTACCTGGCCGAGGTCATGGAGGTCGGGGACCAGATCGAGGTGCGCGGCCCGGTGGGCGGCTGGTTCGTCTGGCGTACCGACAGCAAGCCGCCGGTGCTGCTGGTCGGCGGCGGGGCGGGCGTGGTGCCGCTGATGGCGATGATCAGGGCGCGCCGGCAGGCGGGCAGCCGCGTGCCGTTCCGCCTGGTGTACTCGCTGCGCGAGCCCGGCCGCCGCTACTACGCCGACGAGCTGCGCACCCCCGACCCCGGGCTCGACGTCACCTACCTCTACACCCGCTCGGCCCCCGACGGCTCGTCCCGGCCGCCACGCCGCATCATGCTGGACGACCTGGCCGAGGGCGGCTGGCCGGCCGCGTTCGAGCCCGACTGCTTCGTGTGCGGGCCGACCGGGTTCGTGGAGACGGCGGCCGACCTGCTGCTCGCGCTCGGCCACGCCCCCGAGCGCATCAGAACCGAACGATTCGGTCCCACCGGAGGCTGACATGACGGCGGAACACCTCGACGGCAACGCGCTGGCCGGCCCGCTCGGCGAGATCTTCGCGGTGGACGCGGTCTCCGCCACCGGCCGCTGCGCGAGCTGCGGCCTGGAAGGGCCGATCGCCTCGCTGCGCGTCTACGGCCCCGACCCGGGGCTGGTCGGCCGCTGCCCCGGCTGCGACGAAGTGATGCTCAGGCTGGTACGCGGCCCCGGCACGGCCTGGCTCGACCTGCGAGGCACCGTTTCCCTGCGCATGAGCGTGCCCGACTGAGTACACTCTGGCTCTGTTCACCGGCCGAGATCTGTACGGCGAGGCTCTTGGCCACGGGCGCCACCCTCGGCCCCGGTCGTAGGGGGAAGTCACGTGAGCAGGGCTCTTGCCGACGCGCCGCCGTCCGGCCACCGCCTCCCGCCGCGCCGCCACTGGCTGCGCTGGGTGATCATCATCTCCGTGGTCGTCGTGCTCCTCGTCGTCGGCGTCGCCGTGGGCGTGTTCGCCCGGCTGACCGGCAACGTCAAGCACACCGACATCACCGCCGACGACCTCGGCGCCACCCGCCCGCCGAAGGTCGCCACGACCGCGATGAACCTCCTGGTCGTCGGCTCCGACCAGCGCGACGGCAAGAACGCGAAGTACGGCCGCGTCGCGGGCGAACGCACCGACACGATCATGCTGGTCCACGTGTCGTCGCGGCGCGACAACGCGATGGTGATCAGCTTCCCGCGCGACTCGCTCGTGCAGCTCCCCGACTGCCGGGCCACCGGCTCCTTCCCCGGTCAGCGGGCGCACATCGGCATGATCAACGAGTCGTTCAACTCCGGCGGCATCGGCTGCACGTGGAAGACGATCGAGTCGCTCACCCACATCCACATCGACCACTTCGTGAAGGTCGACTTCACCGGCTTCAAGGGCATCGTCGACGCCGTCGGCGGCGTGGAGGTGTGCCTGCCCGAGCCGATCGACGACAAGAAGGCGCTGCTGCGCCTGCCCGCGGGCCGCCAGACCCTCAACGGCGAGAAGGCGCTCGGCTACGTGCGCGCCCGCTACAGCCTCGGCGACGGCTCCGACATCGGGCGCATCCAGCGGCAGCAGATGTTCATCGCGTCGATGGTGAAGAAGGTGCTGAGCGGCGACACGCTCAGCAACCCCGCCAGGCTGCTCTCCGTCCTCGACGCCGGCACCAAGGCGGTCACCACCGACCGCGGCCTGACCATCGGCGTCATGAAGGATCTCGCCACCAGCCTCCAAGGCATCGACGTCGGCAAGATCCGCTTCATCACCACGCCGTGGCACTACTCATTGACCCACCCTGGCCGGGTGGAGTGGGTGCAGCCCCAGGCGCGGAAGTTGTTCCAGATCGTCGCCAAGGACGAGAGCGTCGAAGGCGTCAAGGGCGGCCAGGAGAAGGTGGCCCGCTCGAAGGTCCAGGTGGAGCTGCGCAACGGCACCTGGCGCACGGGCCTGGCCACCGAGGTGGCCGCCGCACTCGAACAGCGCGGGTATCACATCGCCAAGATCGGCGACACCGCCCGCAAGCCGCAGCAGGCGACCACCGTGCTCTACGGGCCCAACGGCGCGACACGAGTGCCGACGCTCACGAAAGACCTGCTGAAGAGCCGGCCGCGCGAGCTGGCGGCGGCGCGTACCAGCAGGCTGGTGCTGGTCATCGGTGACGACTGGCAGGGGCTCAAGCCCCTGCGGGCGAACGACGCGGAAGCGCTCAAGGGCTTCGACGCCACGCACGACACCTGCGCCACCTGACCGGTGGACGGGGCCCTCATGGGGCCCGCCGGAGCGTGGGGGCCCCGGCGCCCCGCGAGGCCGGCCCCGGTCAGCGCCCGCGCTCGGGCTCCTGCTCCGACGTCGTAGGCGGGTAGATCTCCTCGCGTCGCGTGTCGGCGCCCAGCTCCTCGCGAAGCCGGTCGTAGTCGATGTTGTGGTGCGCGTACTTCAGCTGGCGAGCGACCTTCGTCTGCTTCGCCTTGGCTCTTCCTCGGCCCATGGCGCCTCCCTAGTCCCCGCTGTCATGCTATCCAACAACATAGCGACTTGAAGAATTATGCAACTGCGCTGGATTAGTCTGGCAATATGCACGTGGAGGTCTACCAGGCCAAGGCCGACTTCTTCCGGACGCTCGGCCACCCCGCTCGCATCCGAGTGTTGGAGCTACTCCAGAACGGGCCGCTACCCGTCAGGGATCTGCTGGCGCAGATCGACATCGAGGCCTCAAGCCTGTCGCAGCAGCTCGCGGTCCTGCGCAGAGCCGGCATCGTCAGCGCGATCCGCGAGGGCAGCACGGTGGTCTACACGCTGGCCACGCCCGAGCTCGCCGATCTGCTCAACGCCGCGCGGCGCATCCTCACCGACATGCTGGCCGATCAGGGCGAGCTGCTTGCGGAGCTGCGCGCCGAGGTCACCTAGCAGGCATCACTCGGCGTACGCCCGCCGCACGTGGCCGGGGTACCACGCGGTGAAGGCGGCGGGCACCACGAACGACAGCACCTTGATGGCGATGACCAGCGCCGTCGCGTGAAGGGAGGCGCGCAGCACCAGGGTCAGGGCGATGGCGGCGGCGGTGAAGGCCACCGCCCAGACCGCGGTGAGCACCGCGTTGAGCCGGTAGAAGCGCGGGTGGTCCCACACCTCTCTGGGCGCCCTCGTACGCGCGATGCCCAAAGTGAACGGCTTGCGGATGGCCAGCGAGCCCCAGGCGGTGCCGGCCAGCCAGACATTGACCAGCGCGGGCCCGTACGGCGTGAGGGGGGAGTGCGGGTCCGCAAGCGAGAGCGCGGTGAGGCAGGCGAAGAAGACCACCGCGCTGCTTTCGATCACCATCTCATCCCATGCCTTGCCCGATCGCCGGTCGATGACCACGAGGACGACGGCGATGACGAGGCCGGTGATGGCGCCCCAGCGCCACTCGTCGCCGGTCGCGACGAACGCGTAGACGATCCAGGGCAGGAAACCGAGCAGTCCGCGCATGGGTGATGCTCCCGATGACGTTCCAAGAGTGACATGTCGAAAGTAGAACTTCCAAGTCCGATATGTCAACATAGGAATATGAGTCTTCGACATGCCGTGCTGGGGCTGCTCTCCGAGGGTTCCGCGAGCGGATACGACCTGATGAAGCTGTTCGACCTGTCGCTCGCCAACGTCTGGCCGGCCACGCAGAGCCAGCTCTACTCCGAGCTCGGCAAGCTGGCGGAAGCGGGCCTGGTGGACGTCACGGCCGAGGGCCCGCGCGGGCGCAAGGAGTACACGATCACCGAGAAGGGTCTCGCCGAGCTGCGCCACTGGCTCACCGAGGTCCCGCCGGCGCGGGTGCTGCGCAGCGACATGCTGCTGCGCGTCTTCTTCCTCGGGCGCGTCTCACCCGAAGAGGCCAAGGCGTACCTGAGCGGCCAGGCCGAACTCGCGCGCAAGCAGCTCGAACAGATCGAGAGCATCCGCGGCCTCGTCGAGAACGGCACCGACAACCTCTCCGTGTACGGCCGCCTCGTCCTCGAATACGGCCACCGCCTCGCCCGCAGCCAGCAGGAGTGGGCCGAATGGGCGCAAAAGCAGATCGGTTAGGCTCTCGGCCATGGTCTCCGAGCTGTTCGATCCCAAGGCGTGGCAGCCGGTCGAGGGATTCGACTTCACCGACATCACCTACCACCGGGCCGTCGATCAGGGCACCGTGCGCGTCGCGTTCAACCGCCCCGAGGTCCGCAACGCCTTCAGGCCGCAGACCGTCGACGAGCTCTACCGCGCGCTCGACCACGCCCGGCAGACCACCGACGTCGGCTGCGTGCTGCTCACCGGCAACGGCCCCTCGCCCAAGGACGGCGGCTGGGCCTTCTGCTCCGGCGGCGACCAGCGCATCAGAGGCAAGGACGGCTACCAGTACGCCGACGGCACCCCCTCCACCGGCCGCCTGCACATCCTTGAAGTGCAGCGGCTCATCAGGTTCATGCCGAAGGTCGTCATCTGCGTCGTGCCCGGATGGGCCGCCGGCGGCGGGCACAGCCTGCACGTCGTCGCCGACCTCACCATCGCCAGCGCCGAACACGCCCGCTTCAAGCAGACCGACGCCGACGTGGCGAGCTTCGACGGCGGGTTCGGCTCGGCGTACCTGGCGCGGCAGGTCGGGCAGAAGTTCGCCCGCGAGATCTTCTTCCTCGGCGAGACCTACACCGCGGCCGACGCCCACCGCATGGGCATGGTCAACGCCGTCGTGCCGCACGCCGAGCTGGAGACGACCGCGCTGGAGTGGGCCCGCAAGATCAACGGCAAGTCGCCGACCGCGCAGCGCATGCTCAAGTTCGCCTTCAACGCCGTCGACGACGGGCTCGTGGGGCAGCAGGTGTTCGCCGGTGAGGCGACGCGGCTGGCGTACATGACGGAGGAGGCGGCCGAAGGCCGCGACGCGTTCCTGGAGAAGCGCCGGCCCGACTGGTCCCCCTTCCCCTGGCACTACTGACCCTGGTGCTTTGGCGCCGCCAGGGCACGGCCCAGGCGGCGTCCCGTGCTTCTTGGCAGACAGGAGCGCAGGCCGCGCAGCCGTGACGGACTTCTTGGCAGACTGGGGCCATGAGGATCACGGTGCCCCCGGCCCTGACCGCCTCTCACCTGCGCCACGCGGAGGACGCGGGGCCGGCCTGGGTCGCCGCGCTGCCCGCGCTCGCCGAGCGCTTCCTGGACGAGTGGGAGCTGCGGCCCGACGGTGAGCCGAGCCACGGCATCGTGGCGCTCGTGCTGCCCGTGGTGCGGGCCGACGGCACGCGGGCGGCGCTCAAGCTCCAGCCTGTCACCGAGGAGACCGCGCACGAAGGGCTGGCGCTGCGCACGTGGGCGGGCGACGGCTCCGTACGCCTGCTCGACGCTGACCCCGCCACCGGCACCCTGCTGCTCGAACGCCTGGAGGCGGACCGGTCGCTGGAGGCCGTCCCCGACGTCATGGCCGCCCTCGAGGTCCTGACCGCCCTCCTTCGCCGCCTCTCCGCCCACCCCGCCCCACAGCCCGCACCCAGCCGTCCCGCGCCCGGCCCAGGCCGCCCCGCACCCGGCCGTCCCGCGCCCGGCCAGCCCGCACCCAGCCACCCGGTACCCGGCCGGCCCGCGTCCGGCAGCACCATGCCCACGGACCCGCCTCCCCCGTCCGAGGGCGACGAGGCCGGTTCTGGAAGCGGCGCGGGCGTGGCGAACCCCGCACCCCACGGGCTGCGGCGGCTGGAGGACATCGCGCGGCGAATGCTCGCGGAGGCGGACAGGGCCGTGGCGGAGCTGCCGCGCGAGCGCGACCGCCACTGGCTGCGTCGTTGCGCCGCCGCGGTCGCCGAGCTGATCCCCGAGCTGGCGGGCGGCCACCGCGACCGGCTCCTGCACTGGGACCTGCACTACGCGAACGTGCTGGCGGCCGAGCGGGAGCCGTGGCTCGCCATCGACCCGAAGCCGCTGGCCGGCGACCCCGGCTTCGAGCTGCTGCCCGCCCTGTGGAACCGCTGGGACGAGGCCGTGGCCACCGGCGACGCGCGCCGGGCGGTGCTGCGGCGCTTCGACCTGATGACCGACGGGCTCGGCCTCGACCGCCGCAGGGCGGCCGGCTGGACGCTCGGCCGGGTGCTGCAGAACTGCCTCTGGCTGGTCCGCGAAGGCGCGCGCGAACTGGACGACGTCCAGCTCACGATCGCCGAAGCCGTGCACACCCGTTGGTGACCGGCGAGCGACCAGAAGCAGGCACCCGGCCGAAACCGCCCCGCCGACCGCCGGTCCGAGACCCGCCTCACGGGTTCGCGAGCAGTCGTGGGAGGGCGTCAGATGGTCAGGACGACCTTGCCGGCGCCGTGGCGGCCCTCCACCTCGCGGTGCGCCTCCGCGGCCTCCTCCAGCCGGTACGTCCGCCGCACCGGCCAGGCGAACTCCCCGGCCGCGTACAGGCGCGCGTACCGGCCGAGCCGCTCGGCTGAGCGTTCGCCGCGCACCAGCCGCACCCCCAGCGCGTCGGCCTTGCCGTGTTCGGCCAGCGTGACGATGCGCTGCCGGTCGGCGACCAGCTCTAGGGAGACGTCCAGAGCGTGCCCGCCGGCCCCGTCGAGTGCGGCGGACACCCCGCCGGGCGCGAGCGCGCGCACCCGGTCGGCGAGGCCGTCGCCGTACGTGACGGGGATGGCCCCCAGCGAGCGCAGGTAGTCGTGGTTGGCCTCGCGGGCGGTGCCGATGACGGTGGCGCCGCGCCGCCTGGCGATCTGCACGGCGGCGGTGCCCACGGCCCCGGCGGCGGCGTGCACCAGCAGCGTGTCTCCCGCGCCCAACCCGATGTCGTCGAGCGCCAGCTCGGCCGTCTGCACGCCCGCGGTGAGCCCGCCGGCCACCTCCCACGGCACCTCGGCGGGCTTGGCGGCGACGTTGGCGGCCGGCACCACGACGTACTCGGCGTAAGAACGCAACGCGCTGAACCCGAGCACCTCGTCACCCGCCGACAGGCCGGTCACCCCGGTCCCCACCTGGTCGATCACGCCGGCGAACTCGTTGCCGGGGATGCGCGGATAAGGAACGTACTCCATGTACGCGGGCAGGAACCCCTGCCGGACGGCCGTGTCGAACGGCTGCACTCCGGCGGCCCGCACACGCACCCTGACCTCGCCCGGCCCCGCCTGCGGGGCGGGCAGCTCCATGACCTTCAGCACTTCCGGGCCGCCTGGTTCGCTGAAGGCGGCCGCCCTCATGACCTCGCTCATGCCGACCAGGCTGCAACCTCAAGAGCGCTTGAGGTCAACCCGATCTCGAGTGGGGAACTTTTCCCTTTACTCGTACTTTATGTAGATATAGTCCGACTGGACACACACGGGGGACGGGGCGATACCGAGGCTGCATGACCGACTTCATCCACATCTCGCTGGCTTTTCCGACTGTCATTTTCACTTTCCTTCTCGTGGTGGTCATCGCCTATTGGCTGGCCGTCATCACCGGTCTCTTCGAGCTTGAAGACGACGCCGCATGGCTGGGATTCGGGGGCGTTCCCGCCGGTGTCGCGCTGTCGCTCTTCGTCGCGCTCGCCTGGCTGCTGTGCTTGATCGGCGCCACGGTGACGAGCGGCGGCCTGCTCGTGGCCGTTCCCTTCGCCGCCTTGGCCGTGGCCTGGCTCGCCATACGTACGCTGCTGAAACCCTTGCGAGCGCTCTTCCCGCAAGGGGAGACGCGCTCGCGCAGCGACTTCGTGGGCCAGATGTGCGTGATCCGCACCGGCACCGCCACTCCGGACTTCGGCCAGGCCGACGTCACCGCCGCCGACGGCTCTTCCGCGGTCGTGCAGGTGCGCACGACCGGCGCCGACCGCCTGTCCCGCGGCGAGCACGCACTGATCTTCGACTACGACAAAGACGGCGAGTTCTTCTTGGTCATGCCGTACGAAAGTGAGCACTGATGGACGTCATCTCCACCGGTTTCGGCGTTTTCCTCGCCGTCATCCTCGTCATCGTGATCGGCCTGCTGCTCGTGATCGGCCGCCTTTTCCGCAAGGTCGAGCAGGGCAAGGCACTCATCGTGTCGAAGATCAATAAGGTCGATGTGACGTTCACCGGCGCGGTGGTCCTTCCGGTCATCCATAAGGCCGAGGTCATGGACATTTCGGTCAAGACCATCGAGATCGAACGCACCGGCCGCGAGGGCCTGATCTGCCGCGACAACATCAGAGCCGACATCAAGATCACATTCTTCGTACGCGTGAACAAGACCGCCGAAGACGTGATCAAGGTCGCGCAGGCCATCGGCACCGCCCGCGCCAGCGACGAGTCCACGCTGCAGGAGCTGTTCAACGCGAAGTTCTCCGAGGCGCTGAAGACCGCGGGCAAGCAGCTCGACTTCGTCGACCTCTACACCAAGCGCGACGAGTTCCGCGACGAGATCGTCCGGCTGATCGGCACCGACCTCAACGGCTACAGCCTTGAGGACGCCGCGATCGACTACCTGGAGCAGACCGCGCTGCACCAGCTCGACAAGAACAACATCCTCGACGCGCAGGGCATCCGCAAGATCACCGAGCTGACGGCGATCGAGCACGTGCGGACCAACGAGTACCAGCGCAACGAGGAGAAGGAGATCACCCGCCAGAACGTGGACGCCCGCGAGGCGATCCTGGAGCTGGAGCGCCGCCAGGCCGACGCGGAGATGAAGCAGCGCAGGGAGATCGAGACCGTCAAGGCCCGCGAGGAGGCGGAGATCGCCCGCGTCCAGGCCGAGGAGCGGCTGCGCGCCCAGACCGCGCACCTGAAGACCGACGAGCAGCTCGGCATCGCGAACGAGAACCGCGCCCGCGAGATCGCCGTCGCCGAGAAGAACCGCGAGCGGGTCATCGCCATCGAGTCCGAGCGCATCGAGAAGGACCGCATGCTGGAGGTCATCGCCCGCGAGCGGGAGACCGAGCTGTCGCGCATCGCCAAGGACAAGGAGATCGAGACCGAGAAGCGCTCGATCGCCGAGGTCATGCGCGAGCGCATCGCGGTGGACAAGACCGTGGCCGAGCAGGAGGAGGCCATCAAGCGGCTGCGCGTGGTCGAGGAGGCCGAGCGCACCCGCCAGCAGGTCATCATCGCCGCCGAGGCCGAGGCCCAGGAGAACCTGGTCAAGGACATCAAGGCCGCAGAAGCCGCCGAGGCCGCGTCCAAGTTCAAGGCCCGCGAGGAGCTGGTGCTCGCCGAGGCCCGGCAGCAGGCCGCCGACCTGGAGGCGCGCGCCAAGATCCGGCTGGCCGAGGGCCTGCAGGCCGAGGCCGCCGCGGCGGGCCTGGCCGAGGTGCAGGTCAAGGAGCGCGACGCCGAGGCCATCGAGAAGGTGGGCCGCGCCGAGGCGCTGGCGCTGAAGGAGCGGCTGGCCGCCGAGGCCGAGGGCGCCAGGGCGATGGCGCTGGTCGAGGGCGAGCGGCTCAAGGCCCAGGCCGAGGGCGAGCAGGCGATGGCGCATGCCGCCGCCGCTGCCGTGGGCGAGAAGCTGAAGGCCGAGGCCGAGGGTCTGACCGAGAAGGCCGCCGCGATGGCCGCGCTGGACGAGGCGAGCCGCGCCCACGAGGAGTACCGCCTGCGGCTGGAGGCCGACAAGGAGATCCGGCTCAAGCACATCGACGTCACCCGGCAGGTCGCCGAGTCGCAGGCCAGCGTGCTCGCGGCCGGGCTGTCCAAGGCCAACATCGACATCGTCGGCGGCGACACGATGTTCTTCGACAAGGTGGTCGGCTCGATCACCGCGGGCAAGGCCGTGGACGGGTTCGTGAACCACTCCAAGCTGGCCGACGCCATCGCCGCGCCGTACGTCAACGGCGAGGCGAGCTTCGCGCAGGACCTGGCGAACGTGATCGGCGGCGTGAGCACGGAAGACCTCAAGAACGTCACCGTCTCGGCCCTGCTCATGCGGCTCATCCAGAACGGTGGCCCGCAGTCGTCGGCCCTGCATGAGCTGCTGGAGACCGCCCGCAGGCTGGGCGTGGCGGACTCGCCGGTCTCGGTGGCGGCCGCCTCGCCGGTGTCCGTGCCGGCCGGCGCCAAGTGAGCTCGCTCGAAACGAGCCTGGAGGCGGGCACCTACGAGGTGCTGAGGAACCGCCTCCAGGCTCAGGCCAAGGCGCTCGCCGAGGCGGCGGCCAGGCTCAACGACGAGCGGCTGAAGGTGTTCGGCGGCACGGAGCTGCGCCTGCTCGGCACCGAGCGCATCCGTACGGAGCACAACTGCGTCCCCAGGGACATCGTCTCCCTGGGCGACGTGATGCTCTTCGGCTACAACGTGTTCATCGGGCTCAAGCCGGAGACGACGGTGTCCGACGTGTTCGCCGTGCACCGCTTCTCCAGGGACGGCGACGCCTTCCGCTTCGACACCGACCGGCTGGCGGCGCTGGAGGACCCGGCGTTCAAGAAGGACTTCGCCGAGCTGTACCGGTACTACAAGGAGACCCGGCTGCAGCAGCTCAGGCGGGTCGAGGGCAAGCTGCTCGCGGTGTTCATGACCGGACCCGGCGACACGCGGGTGCTGCGCTGGGCGGTCGACGAGCACGGAGTACCGAAGTACCTGGACAACCGGGGCGAGCGGGACCACGTGTTCCCGCCGTCCCACGACTTCGAGTGGATCGCCACCACCCGCGACGACCACGTGCTCGGCCGCCACCCGCACATCTCGATCGAGGGCGAGGTGTTCGTCGAGACCGTCGGCGGCGACCTCACCATCAAGATCGAGGACAACACGGAGACCGGGGCGGGCATCTACGCCGAGCCCGTGGCCGAGCCGCTGCAGAGCCTCGGCGACGCCGACGTCGAGTACGCCCGCGTCGGGCCGCTCATCCTCATGCGGATCCGGCCGTACAAGGAGCCCGACTGGCGCTACCTGGTGTTCAACACCCGCACCAAGGCCGTCGAGCGGCTCGACGGCATCGGGCAGGCGTGCCAGCGGCTGCCCGAGGACCAGGGGCTGATCTTCCCCGGCGGCTACTACCTGGCCACCGGGGTCAGCAAGACGTTCGACACCGACGTCACGGACCTGGAGTTCGAGCGCGTGGTGCGCTCACCCAACGGCGAGGACGTCCTGTACGTCTTCCACGCCAGGGGCGACGGGCGCTCGCTGCTGCTGCCGTACAACGTGATCAGGAAGGAGGTGGCCACCCCCATCGTCTGCCACGGGTACTCGCTGTTCGACGACGGCACGATGGTGGTCTTCCGCGCCACCTCCGACGAGCCGACGCGGGTGCACCCCATGCAGGTGTGGCAGACGCCGTACGTGTCCGACACGTACGCCGCCGCCCAGCCCGCCGGCACCGGCCCCCTGGAGCGCATCGGCAACGCCGAGCTGGTGCGCGGCATCTCCGACTGCCTGTCGGTGGCGCGGATGGTCGAGGAGATGGCGCCGTCGGCCGGCACGTTCGAGGGGCTGATCGCGGCCTGCACACGGGCGTTCGACTCCTACCACTGGCTGGGCGAGCACGGCCTGCTCGGGCCGCTCACCGACGTCCGCGCCACCGCCGAGCAGGTGCTCGACGAGTACGAGAACGTCGAGCAGCTCACCCGCGAGGCCGCGCGCACGCTGGCCGCGGCCGAGGAGGAGACCGGCCGGCTCGTCCGCCGCGCGCAGGCCGACGACCCGGCCACCGCCGACGCCTGGGTGACGCTGCTGGCCACGCTGCGCCGCGCCCAGGGCCACCTGGTGACGCTGCGCGAGACCCGTTACATCGACCTGGCCGCGCTCGACCGGCTGTCGGAGGCCGTCGCCGAGGCGGTGGACGACACCGGTCGGCGGGCCGTCGCGTTCCTGTCCGGTGAGGACGCCTTCACCGAGTACCACGCCGCCGTGGAACGCCTGGCCGCCGAGGCCGCCGCCATCGAGACCGCCGCCGAGGCCGCGCCCGTCGCCGACCGGCTCGCCGAGCAGGCCGAGGGGCTTGAGGTCGTCACCGAGGTCGTCGGGTCGCTGGACATCGCCGACGCGACCGTGCGCACCTCGATCCTGAGCCGCATCGCCGAGGTGCTCGGCGGCGTGAACCGGGCCAGGGCCGTGCTCGACGGCCGCCGTCGCGAGCTGCTCGGCGCGGAGGGCAGGGCCGCGTTCGCCGCCGAGTTCGCGCTGCTCGGGCAGGCCGTCACCGGCGCGCTCGCGATGGCCGACACGCCCGCCAAGTGCGACGAGCAGCTCGGCCGGCTGATGCTGCAGATCGAGAACCTGGAGACGCGCTTCGGCGAGTTCGACGACTTCGCCGCGCAGCTCGCCGCCAAGCGCGAGGACGTCTACGAGGCGTTCTCCGCGCGCAAGCAGACCCAGCTCGACGAGCTGGCCAGGCGCGCCGACCGGGTCTTCGCCTCCGCCGAGCGGGTGCTGTCGGGCGTCAGCAGGCGGCTCGGCTCGCTCGCTTCGCTGGACGAGGTCAACACCTACTTCGCCACCGACCCGATGGTGGCCAAGGTCCGCTCGGCCGCAGCCGAGCTGCGCGAGCTGGGCGACGCCGTACGGGCCGAGGAGCTGGAGGGCCGGGTCAAGGCCGCGCAGCAGGAGGCGGGCCGGGCCCTGCGCGACCGCCTCGACCTGTACGACGACGGCGGCGAGACGCTGCGGCTCGGCCACCACCGCTTCGCGGTCAACACCCAGCCGATCGACCTGACGCTCGTGCCGCACGACGGCTCGATGCACTTCGCGATCACCGGCACCGACTACCGGGCGCCGGTGCCCGACTCGTTCGCCGACACCCGGCCGTTCTGGGAGCAGACGCTGGTGTCGGAGACGCCGGAGGTGTACCGGGCGGAGTACCTCGCGGTCTCCCTGCTCGACGAGGTCACGCCGGGCGCGCCGCTCGCCGACGTCGTCAGGCGCGCCGCCGAGTCGCGCTACGACGAGGGATACGAGCGCGGCGTCCACGACCACGACGCCACGCTCATCCTCGACACGCTGGTCCGGCTCCGCGACGGGGCGGGGCTGCTGCGCTATCCGGCGGACGTACGGGCGGCGGCGCAGCTCTTCTGGGCCTTCGGGACGGACGAGGTTTCACGTAAAACATTGGCCACCCGGGCCGCGTCGCTGGTGCGCGCCAGGGAGCTGTTCGGCCCCTCGGCGGCGGTCGCCGAGCTGGCCGGGGAGCTGGGCGCGGCGATCGCCCGCTTCATCGAGCAGACGGCCCCCTCCTGGCCGTCCGGGCTCGCGCCGCTCGCGGGCGAGTACCTGGTGGAGGAGCTGGGCGGCACTCCCGCCGGCTTCGTCACCGGGAAGGCGGCGCGGGACCTGCTCGAAGGGTTCCGTGACGCGCTCGGCCCGGCCAAGAGCCGCGAGTTCGACGACGATCTGAAGACGCTTCCGCTGCCGGAACGCCTCCAGCTCGCCGACGCCTGGCTGAGCGCGTACCGCAAGGGGCCCGAGCTGCCCGAGGCGGTCGCGGTGCTGCTGTGCGACCTGCCCCGCCACGACTCCAGCGCCACCACGGCCGAGACCGTGCACGGCCTGCTCGGCACCCACCCGCGCATCAAGGACCGCTCGCTCGACCTGCGGCTGGACGAGATCCTGCCGCGCGTGCGGCGGTTCGCGGCCGAGCGGGTGCCGGCCTTCCGCGCCTACCAGCGGCGCAGGAGCGAGCTGGTCGAGGCCGAGCGCCGCCGCCTGCGCCTCGACGAGTACAAGCCGAAGGTGATGAGCGCCTTCGTCCGCAACCGGCTGCTCGACGAGGTCTACCTGCCGCTCATCGGCGACAACCTGGCCAAGCAGCTCGGGGCGGCCGGGGCGGGCAAACGTACGGACCAGAACGGCCTGCTGCTGCTCATCTCGCCGCCCGGCTACGGCAAGACCACGCTGATGGAGTACGTGGCCAGCCGCCTCGGCCTGGTCTTCGTCAAGGTCAACGGCCCCGCGCTGGGCCACGAGGTGACCTCGCTCGACCCGGCCGACGCGCCCGACGCCACGGCCAGGCAGGAGGTCGAGAAGATCTCGTTCGCCTTGGAGACGGGCAACAACACCCTGCTCTACCTGGACGACATCCAGCACACCTCGCCCGAGCTGCTGCAGAAGTTCATCTCGCTGTGCGACGCCCAGCGCCGCATCGAGGGCGTCTGGAACGGGCGCACGAAGACGTACGACCTGCGCGGCAAGCGGTTCGCGGTGGTCATGGCCGGCAACCCGTACACCGAGTCGGGCAAGCGCTTCCAGATCCCCGACATGCTCGCCAACCGGGCCGACGTGTGGAACCTGGGCGACGTGCTGACCGGGCGGGAGGAGCTGTTCGCGCTCAGCTACATCGACAACGCGCTGACCTCCAACCCGGTGCTCACGCCGCTCTCCGGCCGCGACCGGTCCGACGTCGAGCTGCTGGTACGCCTGGCCAAGGGCGACACCACCGTCCAGCCGGACCAGCTCAAGCACCCGTACACCAAGCCCGAGCTGGAACGGATCCTGGACGTGCTGGGCAAGCTGATCCGGGTCCAGGAGGTGGTGCTGGCCAACAACCGGGCCTACATCGCCTCGGCGGCCCAGGCGGACTCGGCGCGTACGGAGCCGCCGTATCGGCTGCAGGGGTCGTACCGGAACATGAACAAGATGGCCGAGCGCATCGTGCCCGCGATGAACGATGCCGAGCTGGAAGCGCTGATCGACGATCACTATCTGGGCGAGGCGCAGACGCTGACCGCCGACGCCGAGGCCAACCTGCTCAAGCTGGCCGAGCTGCGCGGCCGGCTGACCCCCGCTCAGGCGGAGCGTTGGGCGGCGGTCAAGGCCGCGTACCTGCGGGACAAGGCGCTGGGCGGGGCCGAGGACGACCCGATGGTGCGCGCGGTCGGCGCGCTCGGCCTGCTCGCCGACCGTGTGGGCGAGGTCGGCTCGGCGATCGAGCGCTCGAACCGCTGAGGGGCCTCGCGCTTCGCGCGGCCAGGCAGGCGGAACGGCCTCACCTCTGTACGGCGTTCGGGGGCGGCGTGGCAGGACCGCCGCCCCCGAACCGGGGGAAGCGCCGGATGTCCTCCCCCTGGTGGGAGGCGGCCAGAACCGGAGGGAAAGCCTGTGCCGCCCCCTGGCTGAGGTGGTCAGAGCCGGATGGAGGCGGCGCGGGTGACCGCCTCCTGGCTTGCGGGCACGAGCGGGAGGCGGACGTCCGGCGTCGGGATGAGCCCGCGGGCGTGCAGCACGCCCTTGATGACGGTCGGGTTGGGCTCGGCGAACAGCGCCGCCGACAGCCGGGCCAGCCGCCGCCCGAGGTCGCGGGCCCGTGCCACGTCCCGGGTGTGCCAGGCGGTCACCAGGTCGGCGAAGCTCCTGGTCTCCAGGTGCGCGGAGGCCAGGATGCCGCCCACCGCGCCGAGCGCCAGCATCGGCGAGATGACCGCGTCGTCGCCGCCCAGCACGGCGAAGCCCTCGGGCACGTCGCCCAGCAGATCGACGGCGTCCTGATCGACGCCGCCCGTCGCGTACTTCACCCCCGCGATGTTCGGGTGCGCGGCGAGCCGCCGCAGCGTGGCCGCGCTCACGGCCTGCCCGGTCCGGTACGGGATGTGGTAGATCACCAGCGGCACCGGCGACTCCTCGGCCAGCGCCTCGAAGTGCGCGATGACGCCGCGCTCGCCGGGCCGCAGGAAGTACGGCACGGTCACCAGCGCCGCGCTCACCCCGGAGGGCAGCACGCGCAGGGCCGCCGCCGTGCCGCGGGTGTCGTTGCCGGTGACGCCCACCGTCAGCGGGACCTCCCGCTCGGCGCAGACCCGCGCGCACGCCTCGATCACCCGCGCCCGCTCGTCCTGGTCGAGCGCCGCGACCTCACCGGTGGTGCCGAGCGCGACCAGCCCGGACGCGCCCTCGTCGAGCACGTGGCGGCCGAGCTTCTCGATGGCGTCCACGGCCACCGCGCCGGCGGCGTCGAAGGGAGTGATCAGCGGTACGTGGATTCCGGTCAGCATGCTTCGAGCGTGCCGCCCCGCCATACGTTAGGTCCAGCACGGATTTCTTCGTTCGAGCTTAAGCTGAACTTATGCTCGATCCTCGCAAGCTGCACCTTCTCCGCGAGCTGGCCAGGCGCGGCACGATCGCCGCCGTCGCCGAGGCGGTCACGTTCACGCCGTCGGCCGTCTCCCAGCAGCTCAGCGCGCTCGAACGGGAGGCGGGGGTGCCGCTGCTCGAGCGCACCGGGCGCACGGTGACGCTGACGCCCGCGGGTCACCTGCTGGTCGAGCATGCGCAGGCCGTGCTTGAGCAGCTCGAACGCGCCTCCGCCGCGCTCGCCGCCGCCCGCGGCGGGCCCCTGGGTCCGCTGCGCATCGGCGCGTTCCCCACGGCGGCCCGTGTGCTGCTGCCGCCCGCGCTCGCCGACCTGACCGGCTCGCACCCGGGCCTTGAGCCGATGGTGTCGGAGATCGACCCCGCCGACGTCTCGGCCGCGCTGCGGGCCGGGGAGCTGGACGTGGCGCTCGTGCACGAGTACGACTTCGTCCCGCCCGTCACCGACGCGTCCATCGAGACGGAGCCGCTGTTCAGCGAGCCGATGTACCTCACCGACCGGCCGTCGATCGCCGCCGCCCGCGACGACCCCTGGATCACCGGCAAGCCCGGCACGCTCTGTCACCTGATGGCGATCAGGGCCTGCCAGGCGGCCGGGTTCGAGCCGATCGTCCGGCATCACATCGACGACTTCGACACCGTGCTCGCCTTCGCCGCCGCGGGTCAGGGGGTCGCGCTCGTGCCGCACCTCGCGGCCACCGCGCCGCCGGAGGGCGTCCGGCTCACCCCTCTGCCGCTCGGCCGCCGCACGCTCGCGGCCTTCAGACGCGGGAACGGCGAGCACCCGGCCATCAGAGCGGCCGTCACCGCCTTCCGCACCGCCACCGCCCACCTGCCGCTCTGACCCGGCGGGTCGCGCGGAGAGCGGCGGCCGGTCTATCGGCCGAGCACGGCGTCCAGGGCGGCCTCCGCGCTGGTGTGCGCGCGGTCGTACTCCCCCGCCGTCATCGCCACCACGAGCCGCTCATCGGGTACGAGGAGCAGCCGCTGACCGCCGTTGCCGACGGCCTGGGCCCGATCGCCGCCGCGTCCCTCGTGATGATCTCGACGATGAGCGCACTCGCGCCGCCGTAGTAGCGCCACCGCGTCACCCGCTCGGCCGGTCCCATGGTCATCCCTTCGCCGAGCCGGACGTCGCCGCGCGCAGCTCGGCCAGTGCCCGCTCCCACGGGTCGCCGTCGCGGTCGAGGACGAAGCGTACGCCGTCGGCCTGCAGGTCGCGGACGCTGCGCCGGTACGCGGTGCGCGACGACAGCGCCTCGTTGACGAACGGCAGCACCACCACCGGCCGGCCCAGCCCAGGCGCCTCTGCCAGCACGCCCAGCGCGTACGTGTCCGCGATGCCCTGCGCGAACTTGTTGATCGTGTTGTACGTGGCGGGCGCCACCACGAACGCGTCGGCCCTGGGCGGCTTGGGTTCGTGCGGCTTGCGGTAGCGGCTGCGCACGGGCCGCCCGGTCTGGCGTTCGAGGGCCGGCACGTCGATGAAGTCGAGCGCCGACGGCGTGGCCACGACCTGCACCTCCCAGCCGTCGTCCTGCGCCATGCCGACGAACCTGCCGACCTCGGAGGCCGCGCCCGCGGCGCAGACCACGAGGTAGAGCTCCCCCTTCACGCGCTGCCCTCCCACACCCGGCGAAACCGATGTCCAGCATCCCCTATTTCGCCGGGAAACGGCCACGCGCGACGACACCCCGCTCACACGCCGCCCGCGCCACCGCGCCCGCCGTCGCACGAATCGCACCACCACACCCGCCGTCACACGAACCGCACCACCACACCCGCCGTCACACGAACCGCACCACCACACCCGCCGTGCCGACCATCCCCGCCGTCAGACGGCCTTCGTGGTCTCCGCGGCCGAGAGCGGCGCGGCGATGTCCTCCAGCCCCTTGCGTTCCGCCTTCACGCCCAGGAACAGCTCCACGAGCCCGCCCGCGATCATGATCAGCGCGCCGATGGTGAACGCCAGCGCCGTGTCCCCCGGCACCCCGCTCTCCACCAGCGAGGAGAACACCAGCGGACCGGCGATGCCGCCCGCCGCCGTACCGATGGCGAAGAAGAACGCGATGGCCATGGCCCTGGTCTCCATGGGGAAGATCTCGCTGACCGTCAGGTACGCCGAGCTCGCCCCCGCCGAGGCCACGAACAGCACCACCGACCAGCACGCAGTCAGCGTCACCGCCGTCAGCGCGCCCTCGTTGAACAGCCACGCCGTGCCCAGCAGCAGCACCCCCGACCCGATGTACGTGGCCGAGATCATCGGAATCCTGCCGATCGTGTCGAAGAGGTGGCCGAGCAGCAGCGGGCCGAAGAAGTTGCCGAGCGCGATGACCGCGAAGTAGTAACCCGTGTAGGTGTCGATGCCGAAGAACGTGGACAGGATCTGCGCGTACCCGAAGGTGATGGCGTTGTAGAGGAACGCCTGCCCGATGAAGAGCGACAGCCCCAGCACCGTGCGCTTGGGGTAGAGCGCGACCATGGTGTGCGCGATCCGGACGAACCCGATCGACTTGCGCTGGTGGATGGTCATCGCCTTGTCGGGCTCCGGCAGGTCGTCCCGGCCGATCTGGCGCTCGACGTCGTCGACGAGCTGTTCGGCCTCGCGGTCCCTGCCGTGGATGAACAGCCAGCGCGGGCTCTCCGGCACGTTGCGGCGTACCAGAAGGATGGCCAGACCCAGCACCACGCCCAGACCGAACGCGACCCGCCACCCGATGTTGACCGGCAGGTCGTTGAGCAGCGGCACGGTCAGCAGCGCGCCGCCCGCCGCACCGAGCCAGTAGCTGCCGTTGATGATGATGTCGATGCGACCTCGATGCCGGCTCGGGATCAGTTCGTCGATGGCGGAGTTGATGGCCGCGTACTCGCCGCCGATGCCGAACCCCGTGATGAACCGGAACAGGAAGAACCACCACGCGCTGAAGGAGAGCGCGGTCAGCAGCGTCGCCACCAGATAGACGACCAGCGTGATGATGAACAGCTTCTTGCGGCCGAACCTGTCGGTCAGCCAGCCGAAGAACAACGCTCCCGAGCACGCGCCCGCGACGTAGAGCGCGGCCGCCGTACCCGCCACCTGCGCCTGTGTGATGTCGAGGCCGCTGCCTGGCGTGGCGAGCCGCGCCGAGAGGTTACCGACGATCGTGACCTCGAGCCCGTCGAGGATCCACACGGTGCCGAGGCCGATGACGATCATCCAATGCCAGCGGGACCATGGCAGCCGATCAAGCCGGGCGGGCACCTTCGTGGTGATGGTGCCGGTTTCAACGTCGCTCATAAGGTCACGTCGCTACCCGGTGAGCGGAATTTCTATCCGGTCGGCTTCCTGGCCTCGACGATCGTGGTGGCGAACCAGGGACCGCCGTACCAGTAGCGCCACCCGGCATCGCGCCGCCGCACGTCGATCACGCCGAGGTCGCGCAGCGTCTGCTCGTAGTCGGGGGCGTGCTGGAAGTCGGCGAGCAGCATGAGCCCGCCGGGCCGCAGCACCCGGTACGCCTCGCGCACGGCCTGCGCGCGGCCCTCGGCCGACGGGATGTTGTGCAGCGCCAGGCCGGAGAGCACGACGTCGAAGCCGTCGTCGCGAAAGGGCAGGTCGCGCAGGTCGCCGGTGACCAGGTCCACCCGGTCGGCGACGCCTTCCGCCTCGGCGTTGGCCCTGGCCGCGGCCTCGGTGTTGCCCGTCTGGTCCTTCGAGAGCCACAGGTCGACGCCGGTCGCCCGGCCGCCGTCGGTCAGCCGTCTGGCGGCCGTCAGCAGCACCGCGCCCCGGCCGCAGCCGAGGTCGAGCACCCGTTCGTCGCCGCGCAGCCGCCGCAGCTCCTCGTCCCAGACCGCGAACTTGCCGCGCCTGGTCGTGTAGAGGTAGCTGAACGCGCTGGCCAGCGTGTAAAGCCCGCCGAAGGTGAACGCGACGCCCGCGGCGGCGACGTCGACGACGAACGAGATCACCGCGAGGGCCAGCAACAAGATCGCGCCCAGGAAGAGGCCCACCAGGGGCCACGGCGCGTCGAAACCGTAACGACCGTGTCGCTTGCGCACACTCAAGTTATATCTCAAGTTTCGCTTGACTGGTATTTGAAGCAACTCTTCCCTTTCGCGCCAAGGGCCCGGAGCGGAGCATTACTACCGTTGCTGGGATGGGCCGTCTATGGGGGTTTGACCAGGCATGACGGGAGCAAATCGACGCTTCGGACTCGGCGCGAGCCTCGCGCTGACGGTGGCCTCGACACTGCTGTGGGGCGTCGCCCACCTCGCCGTGGAGCGCCGCAGAACAGGGCTGGCGCTGATGGCCGCGTACGTGCTGATGCTGGCCGGCGTGCTGACCGTGTTCACCGCGTTCAGCACCCACCTGCTCTCGCTGGCCGTGCAGCCCTACTGGCTGTCCTGGCTCACCGCCGGGGTCGCGGTGATCGCCCTGGCCTGGACCGGCGTGATCGTGTGGTCGTGGCTCCTCGTCCGGCCCGAGCGCTCCGACACCGTCGGCCGCTTCTTCAGCACCACGCTGACGGTCGCGCTGTGCGCGCTCATCCTCGCGCCCACCGTGTACGCCACCCGCCTCGCCTACCTGTCCCGCGACGTCGTCAACACGCTCTTCACGCCCAGCAGCACCACCGCGCCCGTGCTCGCCCAGGACCCGTGGAACGGTGCGGAGCGGGTCAACTTCCTGCTGCTCGGCGGTGACGCCGCGCCGGGGCGTCCGGGGGTGCGTACCGACAGCATCACCGTGGCCAGCGTGGACGTGGAGACCGGCGCCACCGTGCTGTTCGGCCTGCCGCGCAACCTGCAGCGGGTGCCGCTGCCCGCCGGCCCGGCCAGGGACCTCTTCCCGTACGGCTTCACCGGCAGCGGCCCAGACACGCCGGGGCTGCTCAACGAGATCTACCAGTACGCCGAGGATCACCCCGAGATGGTGCCCGGCGTGGCGGCGGGCAAGCGCGGATCCACCCTTTTGAAGGCCACTGTCAGCGACATCCTCGGCATCCCGGTGAGCTACTACGCCATGGTGGACATGAAGGGCTTCGCCGAGATCATCGACGCCATGGGCGGCGTGCAGGTCACGATCAAGGCCCCCATCGTGTACGGCAAGTACCGCGAGGGCCTGCTGCCCGCCGGCACCCGCAAGCTCTCCGGCCAGGAGGCGCTCTGGTTCGGCCGCTCGCGCACCGACAGCGACGACTACGTCCGCATGGGCCGCCAGAAGTGCCTGCTCAACGCCGTCGCCAAGCAGGCCGACCCGGTGACGGTGCTGAACAGCTTCGAACGCCTCGCCGCCGCCACCAAGCGCGCCATCTCCACCGACCTCCCCCAGGACCTGCTGCCCGCCGTCATCGACCTGGCCGGCAAGGTCAAGAACGCCAAGATCCGCAGCCTGAGCTTCGTGCCGCCGCTGATCAACACCGCGTACCCGGACTGGTACCTCATCCGCCGCAAGGTCAAGGAAGCGCTCGACCCGCCCGCCTCGACCACGACCGCGACCGCCCACGCCCCCACCGCCACCACCACCCCCGCCCAGGACGACCCCCTCACCCTGGACACCGCCTGCCAGTAGGCCCTCCCCGATCGCCGATGAGCCCCTGGGGCTCCGGTGAGTCCCGAGCTCCGGCGAGCCCCGGGCCCCGGCGAGCACGGGCCCCGGCGAGCCCCGGGCCGCGGTGAGCGCGCCGGCGAAAGCCCACCACCCCACCGCCACGCGCCTCGCACCAAGAGCGAGTGGGGCCACTGCGCGGCTCAGGCAGGCGAGCGCCTTGGGCCACTGCAAGCTCGGACCGGTGGGCCCCTCCGGCCGGTTGCAGGCTCGGACCGGTGAGCCACTCCGGCCGGTTGCAGGCTCGGACCGGTGAGCCACTCCGGCCGGTTGCAGGCTCGGACCGGTGAGCCACTCCGGCCGGTTGCAGGCTCGGACCGGTG
>NZ_JBFATY010000005.1:456044-471370 GCF_040678535.1 Nonomuraea sp. NPDC052634
GTGAGCGCCTTCGGACGGGCGAGCGCCCCGGCCCGCCGGCGATGGCACATCGCCGCCAGCGGGCGCCCTCACGCCCCGGCCCGCCGATAAGGCG
Organism: Nonomuraea sp. NPDC052634; assembly: GCF_040678535.1. Classification (NCBI taxonomy): domain Bacteria; kingdom Bacillati; phylum Actinomycetota; class Actinomycetes; order Streptosporangiales; family Streptosporangiaceae; genus Nonomuraea; species Nonomuraea sp. NPDC052634. Next base: position 456,139 of record NZ_JBFATY010000005.1, read on the forward strand.
CGCTACCACCGCCGGCGTGGCGCGCCGCACCCGCCGGCGAGACGCGCCGCACCCGCCGGCGAGACGCGCCGTGCCCGCCGGCGAGACGCGCCGTGCCCGCCGGTGAGACGCGCCGTGCCCGCCGGTGAGCAGCCTGCGTCCGACGACGAGCTGCCCACGTCCGCCGGTGAGCAGCCCGCGCGCCCGCTGGCGAGCAGCACGTCCCCGCCGATAAGCCGCGTACCCCCACAACCCCCAGCGACGCACTCGGCCACCTGCCCGCCACTCGCCCGGCGCAGCCGAAAAAGGGCTCTCAACCTTCACGCGCTGTGGCATGATGATGACCACCGCAACTGGAAACGGTTTTCATCATCATTCTTGGAGCATCCCGTGAGAGTGGCGTTCGTCGGAAAGGGCGGAAGCGGCAAGACGACGATCTCTGCCCTGTTCGCCAGGCACGTGGCAGGTCAGGGCGCCCCGGTGGTCGCCATGGACGCCGACATCAACCAGCACCTCGCCCTGGTGCTCGGCCTGGACCGCCAGCCCGAGCCGCTGGGCGCCCACCTCACCGAGATCAAAGACCGGCTGCGCGGCACCAACCCCCGCATCCCGTCCGCCGACGCCATGGTCAAGACCACCCCTCCGGGCCGCGGCTCCACCCTGCTCGACTTCGAAGACCTGCTCACCGACCCCTACGGCCTGACCACCCCCGACGGCGTGCGCCTGCTCGCCACCGGCCCGTTCAGCGAGGACGACCTGGGCGTGGCCTGCTACCACTCCAAGGTCGGCGCCGTCGAGCTGCTGCTCAACCACCTGATCGATGGCCCCGGCGAGTACGTCGTCGTCGACATGACGGCGGGCGCCGACTCCTTCGCCTCGGGCCTGTTCACCCGCTTCGACCTGACGTTCCTGGTGGCCGAGCCGACCCGGCAGGGCGTCAGCGTCTACCGCCAATACCGCGACTACGCGGCCCAGTACGACGTCGCCCTGGCCGTGGTCGGCAACAAGGTGCACAACGAGTCCGACGTCGAGTTCCTGCGCGAGCACGTAGGTGACGATCTCCTTACCTGGATGGAGCACTCCGCCGCCGTCCGCGCGCTGGAGCAGGGCCGCCACTTCACTCTCGACGACCTCGAGCCGGCCAACGCCGACGCGCTCGCGCTGCTCCGCAAGACCCTTGACGAGCAGCAGAAAGACTGGGCGAAGTTCGGCCGCCAGACCATCGAGTTCCACCTGCGCAACGCCGAGGCGTGGGGCAACGCCCGCACCGGCCGCGACCTGGCCGAGCAGATCGACCCCGACTTCGTCTACGGCCCCACGACCACATGACTGTGCCGGTCAAGGCTCTGGAGCATGCCCGCTCCAGCGATCTAACGTCCGATTTGAGCCCATCCGAGAGGAGACAGCATGTCGCTGACCGTTCCGAACGATCTGCTCGACCAGGCCAAAGCCGGTGAGGTGGACGACGAGGCGTTCCTCGCCTGCGTCCGCGACTCGCTGCCGTACGCGTGGTCGCTGATCAGCGACCTGGTCAAGCAGCGTGAGCAGAGCGGGGCCGAGTTCGCCGACAACCAGGTGCCGCCGCCGTCGGAAGAGGCACGCGGCCAGCTCCTGCGCTGCATGGCGAGCGACTCGATGCGCGGCGCGCTTGAGCGCCACTACGGCGTGCGCCTGGCCTTCCAGAACTGCCACCGGGTCGCCGTCTTCGACCCGACGGCCACGAAGGCGCTGGCCGACTTCGTCACCCCGCGCGCGCAGATCCTCAACCAGAAACCGGAGCTCGTCGACTGCTGAGCTTCCTCCGGCGAGCCGGCTCCCCCCGGCTCGCCGGTCGGCGGCCCGCGCGCCACACCGCTCGGAAACGAAGCGGCCGGACAGCGGGCGGTGCAAGCCGCACAGAGGCGGAGCGAGCCGCACAGAGGGCGGTGCAAGCCGCGCAAAGGGCGGTGCAAGCCGCACAGAGGCGGAGCGAGCCGCGTCCGCGGTCAATGGTCGCGGAGCAGCGGCAGCACCTCGGCGCCGAACCGGCTGATGTTCTCCAGCGTCCGCCGGTGCTCGCCGAGCCCTTCCACCAGCAGCACGAAGTGCTCGATGCCGGTGCGTTCCGAGGTCCGGCGCAGGGTGTCGGCGCAGTGCTTGGGCGACCCGACCGGGTGGATCTTCGTGAGCAGTTCGACGTAGTCGTCCACGTCGCGGTGCGGCCGTGGCCGATCGTCCACCGGCTCGTATCCGGCGAGGCCGGGCCCCAGCCAGGCCGGCATCGTACGCATGAGCTCGTGCGCCGCCCCGATCGTCGAGTCGGCCACGTACGCCACCCCCGCCGCCACGTGCTCGACCGGCGGCCCGCCGAAGGCGCGGTAGCGCTCGACCATGGCGGCCTTCTCGTCGTCTCCGATGTGCAGCCCGAGCAGCATGGGCAGCCCGCGCTCGGCCGCCAGCCGCACGGTCGGCTCAGAGGTGCAGGCGACGACCGGCCGCATCCGCGCCTGCGGCACCATCGTCACCTCGCGGAAGCGGAAGAACTCGCCGTCCGCCGAGACCCGCCCATCCGACAGGGCGGCGAGCAGCAGGTCGAGCGACTCGCCGAAGCCCCGCTCGAACCGTTCGAGTCCGGTGCCGAACACCTCGAGGTCCACCCACGGCCCGCCCCTGCCGACGCCGAGCGTGAACCGCCCGCCCGACAGGTGGTGCAGCACCGCCGCCTGCTCGGCGAGCGCCACGGGATGCTGCGTGGACAGCACGCTCACGGCCGTGCCCAGCCCGATGCGGCTGGTACGTCCCGCCGCGACGGCGGCCAGCGTGGTGGGCGACGGGCACACGCCGTACGGCATGAAGTGGTGCTCGGCGATCCACGCGTCGTCGAACCCCGCCTCCTCCGCCGCGACGATCCACTCGACGGCGTCGGCCAGCACCCGCCCGGCCTCCCGCCCGGGGAACAGCCCCGCGACGACAAAGATCCCGATCCGCATGCTCGGAATGATGACCGATGCCAGGGCGCGTATGCGGGCCGACATGCGGAGCCCGCCCACACCCGCCCCGCGCAGCGACACCTGCCCACGCCGGGCGAACACCCGGAACGCATCTCACCCCAGCAGGGCGCCTCACACCCGGAGCGGACCCACGCACCGCGAAAACGCTCCGCACACCACGCGCCGCCGGCGCCCGCTCCACCTCACGCGAACGCTCGGCCCACCCCGGGCGAACACTCAGCCGGAGAGCCGGCGCGCGGACCCCTCAGCCGAAGAGGCTGACCTGGCCTTCTCCGACGAGCGGGTCGCGGTGATGCTTCAAATGCCGCCATTGGGGCAGCTCGTCAAGGTATGACCAGGAGAGCCGGTGGTGCTGGGTGGGTCCCAGCCGTGCCAGCGCCTCCTGATGCGCGGGCGAGGGGTAGCCCGCGTTCTCCGCGAAGCCGTACTCGTCGCAGCCGAGCGAGGCCATGTAGGCGTCGCGCCGCACCTTGGCGAGGACGGAGGCCGCGGCGACCGAGATGCTGGCCGCGTCCCCCTTGACCTCGAGCCGCACCGGCCACGGCGCTCCGATGTAGTCGTGCTTGCCGTCGAGGATCACCGCGTCGGGGCGTACCGGCAGGGCCTCGAGCGCCCTGCGCGCCGCCCGGCGCAGCGCCTCGGTCATGCCGAGCGTGTCGATCTCGCGGTGGCTCGCCTCGCCGTAGCCGACGCCGGCGGCCCATTCGGCCAGCTCGGCGGCCAGCGGCCCGCGCTTGGCCTCGGAGATCTGCTTGGAGTCCGTGAGCCCGGCGGGCGGCTCTGACAGGTCGGTGACGACCGCGCAGACCAGGACGGGCCCGGCCCAGGCGCCGCGGCCCACCTCGTCGACGCCCGCGACCGTGCGCGTGCTTGGCTGGGAGAGCAGGAGTCGCTCGATCTCGTACGTAGGCGCCATGGCCGCAGACGCTACCGCGATCGCGCGCCCCAGGCGGACCGAACGATCGAGGGTCACTCGCCGAACTGCCGCCCGGCCACGTGCTTGGCCGAGCTCACGCGGACGTCGAGCCCGTCGAGCGGCGGCTGGTCGGTGCGGGAGCGCTCGGCCAGGCTGACCGGCTCAAGGTCGGCGGCGATCAGGCGGGCGGCCACGTGGATGGCCCGCAGCGTCACCGACACCGACGGCCGGTGCACGCTGGAGCCGCGGGCGACGGCGTGCACGTCGCGGCCCACCGGGTTGCCGGGGAACTGCCGCACGGCCAGCCCCCGCACCCCGGCGGCCAAAGCGAGCGCGGGTACGGCGGCGATGCCGATGCCCTTGGCGACGAGCGACAGGATGGTCCCGAGACCTTCGAACTCCCACGGGCTCGGCCTGGTGCCGCCCACGTCGACGAGCAACCGGTCCACGGCCAGACGCGAGGGCTCACCGTCCGGCGTGGCCATCCACGGCTCATCGCGCAGCTCGCGCAGGTCAACGGGCACGTCGGGGTCGGCCAGGCGGTGCTTGCGCGGCACGACGAGCACGAGCGGGTCGTGCAGCAGCGGGAAGACGCGCAGGCTGTCGCTGTCGCGGACGCGGCCGTACCAGTCGTCCACGAGCGCGATGTCCACCTCGCCCGACTGCACCTCGCGCAGGCCCCGCCCCGACCTGCTCTGACCGAGCCGCAACGTCAGCTCGGTGTGGCGGCGCAAGGAGCGGGCGAGCGCGGGCGCGAACGCCACCGCGGCGGTGGGGAAGGCGGTGACGACGACCCGCCCGGCCGGCTTGCCCGCGTGGGCGGACAGGTCGGACTCGGCCTCCTCGACCATCGACAGGATGCGCTCGGCGTGCATGACGAGGCGGCGGCCCGCGTCGGTCAGCTCGGCGCTGCGCGCGGTCCTGTCGATGAGGGCGGTGCCGGTCTCGCGTTCGAGCGCGGCCAGCTGCTGGGAGACGGCCGATGGACTGTAGCCCAGCGACTCCGCCGCCGCCGCGATGCTGCCCTTCCTAGCGAACTCGCAGATCAGGACCAAACGTCTCAATTCGAGCATCAGACTTCCTTATGCCTACCCACGAAAAGCCTCGCTTGTGCTGATGCCTTCATCCAATCACCCTGGGAACGTGACAAACATGACCGTGACCCTGTCCGCCACTCTGGCGGCCAACGAGGACATCGAACGAAGACGGCGCGCCGGGGAACGCGTGCTGCACCTGGCCTTCGGCGAGGCAGGTCTGCCCGTCCACCCGGCGCTGCGCGACAAGCTGGCCGCCGCATCAGAACGCAACGGCTACGGGCCGGTCGCGGGGGCGTCCGGACTGCGCGCCGCGGCGGCGGGCTACTGGACACGACGGGGGCTGACCACCGACTCCGACATGGTCGTCTGCGGCCCCGGCAGCAAGTCGCTACTGTACGGCCTGCTGCTGGCGATCGGCGGTGACATCGTTCTGCCCGTGCCCAGCTGGGTGAGCTACGCCGCGCAGGCCGACCTCGTGGGATCGCGTCCCATCCTGGTGCCCGCACCACCGGGAGAGGGCGGTGTGCCCGATCCCGACGTGGTGGCGGCCGAGGTGCGCAGCGCCAGGTCGCGCGGCAGGACCGTCAGCTCGGTGCTGGTGACGCTGCCCGACAACCCGACCGGCCGGCTGGCCACTCCCGAGACGGTGGCCCGCCTGGCCCAGGTCGCCCGCGAGCTCGACCTGACGATCATCTCCGACGAGATCTACCGCGACCTCGTGCACGAGCCCGGCCTGACCTACACCTCCCCGGCGGAGCTGGCGCCCGAGCGCACGATCATCACGACCGGACTGAGCAAGAGCCTCGCGCTGGGCGGCTGGCGGATCGGCGTGGCCCGGCTGCCGGAGAACGGCGCCCTGCGCAGGAACCTGCTCGCGGTGGCCAGCGAGATCTGGTCCGCCCCCGCTGCGCCGGTCCAGGAGGCCGCGACCTACGCCTTCAGCGACCCGCCCGAGCTGACCGAGCGCATCGCCCGCAGCCGCCGCCTGCACGGCACGCTGGCGAGGGCCGTGCACGAGCGCTTCGCGGAGATCGGCGCCGAGGCGCCCGTCCCGCAGGGCGGCTTCTACCTCTATCCCGACCTCGGCCACCTCAGGCTCGGCGGCTCCGCCGAGATCACCAAGATCCTGCTGGAGAACCACGGCATCGGCGTCCTGCCGGGTCACGCGTTCGGCGACGACCCCTCGGCCGCCCGCGTGCGCGTCGCGGTGAGCCTGCTCTACGGCGACACCGCCGAGCAGCGTGAGGCCGCTCTGCACAGCCCGGACCCGCTCCGGCTGCCGTGGATCGCCGACAATCTCGACTTCCTGTCGACGGGGCTGAAAGAGCTGGCCCTGGTCCGTCACGGCGCGGTGAGCCGGCCGCATCCGGCGCTCGTCACCGCCCCATGTCACGGTTAGGCGAATCTTTCCCCAAGAGCGGGTTTACCCTCCCCCAAAAGGGGCCTCTGACCTGCGGAAACACCATGGCCGTCACAGCGGCGGAAAGTTCCTGCGCGAAAGCCTGGTCACAGGGGTGCCCACCAGCCTCCATCATGTGCTCATGCCCGCTCTTGTCACCCTGTCCGGGCGCTTCGTGCGCCTGGAGCCTCTCAGCCTCGCGGCGGTCGATGACCTGGTCGCCGCGGCGAGTGAAGACCGTTCCACTTACGCCTTCACTCGCGTCCCGAACGGCAGGGACGAGGTGGTCTCCTACGTGGAGGCGGCCATGGCTGAGCAGGCGGAGGGCCGCTCTTTGCCCTTCGCCATCCGGTGGCTCAACACCGACCGCGTGGTCGGTGCCACCCGTCTCATGAACCTGGAGTACTGGCAGGGCCCCATGCCCTGGCCACCGGGTACGCGAGGTGCGGTGGGCGACATCCCGTCCGTGGCGGACATCGGTTACACCTGGCTGGGCGCGAGCGCCCAGGGCACCGGGGTCAACCGGGAGAGCAAATACCTGCTGCTCTCGCACGCCTTCGACGACTGGAACGTCCACCGCATCACGCTGAAGGCCGACGTACGCAACACCAGATCCCGGGCCGCCATCGAGGCCCTCGGCGCACACTTCGACGGGGTGCGGCGAGCGGACAGCCGGGGCGCCGACAATACGGTCCGAGATACCGCCTTCTACTCGATCCTGAACTCTGAATGGCCGGCCGTGCGCGACCGGCTGCGCACGAGGCTCGGTCTGGTCGAGGCAGCCTGAAACCGTCCACCCATGGCCCCGCCCGAAATTTCCGGGCGGGGCCGGTATTTTTCCGGCCCTGCCCGCACTCTGTAAGACACACGCCCCCGCGATGCGTGCCCGCGTCACCGGTTCTCAGCATTCAGGGGCGAGTTCAACACCTGATTGACGACGGATCAACGGGCGAATGAACGGATCTGTCTGGATCTAGGTGGTCAAAGAACGATGGACTTATCATTTGGCAACAAATCATCTCGCTGGCTGGGAGACGAACGGCATGGCTGGTCAGAGCGGCGATGGCGGGCTGCGGTTCGCCGTGCTCGGTCCTGTCCGCGCCTGGCATGACGGCCAGGAACTCGACCTCGGCACTCCGCTGCAGCGTTCCATCCTCGGCATGCTGCTGCTGCGCGAGGGCCACGCCGTCACCCCTCAGGAGATGATCGACGCCGTCTGGGGCGAGGAGGCCCCGCCGCGCGCACTCGGAGCGCTGCGCACGTACGTCTCACGCCTGCGCACGGTGCTCGAACCAGGCAGGCCCGCCCGCTCCCGCCCCGAGCTGCTGACCTCCATCGGAGGGGGCTACGCGCTGCGCCTGCCGGAGGACTCGCTCGACCTGACCCGCTTCGAGCGCCTGGTCGCGCAGGCCGAGAAGGCGCGCAAGGCGGGCCGGCTCGCCGAGGCCGCCCGCGAGCTGCGCGAGGCGCTCGACCTGTTCGAGGGCGAGCCGCTGGCCGGCACCGTCGGCCCGTACGCCGAGCACCAGCGCGACCGCCTGATCGAGCGGCGCATCAGCGTCATCGAGACCCTCATGGACGTGGACCTGGAGCTGGGCGAGCACGCCAAGATCGTCTCTGAGCTGATCGCGCTGACCGCCGAGCACCCGCTGCGCGAGCGCCTGCGCGCCCAGCTCATGCTCGCCTACTACCGCTGCGGCCGGCAGGGCGACGCGCTCAACGTCTTCACCGAGACCCGCGAGGCGCTCATCGACGAGCTGGGCATCGAGCCCGGCCCTGAGCTGACCTCGCTGCACCAGCGCATACTCGCCGCCGACCCCACACTCGCCGCTCCCGTCAGGCCCGGCGCGGAGGCGGTCACCGCCGAGGAGCCGCCCGCCGCCGAGGACGATCAGCCCGCCGCGCCCGAGCTGCCCAGGCCCGCACAGCTCCCCGCCGCCGTCAACGACTTCACCGGACGCAAGGAGGTCGCGATACGCCTGCGGACGATGCTCTCGGCCCAGTCGGCGGCCGAGGGCGTGCCGGTCGCGGCCATCTCGGGCATCGGCGGCGTCGGCAAGACCACGCTCGCCGTACACGTCGCGCACCTGCTCACCGACGTCTTCCCCGACGGGCAGCTCTACGCCGACCTGCGCGGCTACAGCGACGAGCCGACCGCGCCGGAGTCGGCGCTCGGCGGGTTCCTGCGCGCGCTCGGCATCCCGCCGGACGTCATCCCCGACGGTCTTGCGGAACGTTCCGCGCTCTACCGCTCGATCCTGGCCGAGCGCCGCATCCTCGTGCTGCTCGACAACGCCCGCGACGCCGGCCAGGTCAGCCCGCTGCTGCCGGGCTCGCCGGGCTGCGCGGCCATCGTCACCAGCCGGGGCAAGCTCGCCGACCTGCCCGGCGCCCGGCTCATCGACCTCGACGTCATGGAGCCGGACGAGGCGCTGCAGCTCTTCTCCGCCGTCGCGGGCGCCGAGCGCGTCTCGGCCGAGCACGGCGCCGCCATGGACGTGGTCGCCGCCTGCGGCTTCCTGCCGCTCGCCGTCCGCATCGTGGCCGCCCGCCTGGCCGCGCGCCCCTCGTGGACGGTGGCCTCGCTGGTGCCCAGGCTGGCCGACGAGCAGCGCCGCCTCGACGAGCTGCGGGTGGGCAACCTCGCCGTGGAGGCGACGTTCGCGCTCGGCTACGGGCAGCTCACCCCCGTGCAGGCCCGCGCGTTCCGGCTGCTGTCGCTGTCGAACGGCCCCCACATCTCCGCGGGGGCGGCCGCCGCCGTGCTGGCCTCCGACGCGCTGGAGACGGAGGAGGTGCTCGAATCGCTCGTGGACGCGAGCCTGCTCGAAGCGCCCGCCCCCGGCCGCTACCGCTTCCACGACCTGCTCAAGCTCTTCGCCCGTCGGGAGCTGGAACGCACCGAGCGCCCCGAGGACCGCTCGCTGGCCCTGCGCCGCCTGCTCGGCTTCTACCTGGCCTCGGCGCAGTCGGCGCACGCGCTGGCGTACGAGGGCAGCATGATCTCGGCCAACCTCGTCGTGATCGGCACCGGCCGCACGTTCAGCACCGTGGACGAGGCGGTGGCCTGGCTCATCGCCGAGGGCGACTCGCTGTTCGCCACCATCCACCAGACCGCCGCCTGCGCGCGCACGGAAGAGGACCTGCTGCCCGCCGCCGACCTGCTGGTGGCCATGGAGCCGCTGCTGGAGTCGGGCACCCACACGCGCGAGTTCGACCAGAGCACCCGCGCCGTGCTCGCCGCCGCGCTGAAGAACGGCGACCAGGCCAGCGAGCTGCGCGCCAGGTACGTACTCGGCCGGGTGCTGTTCGCCGCCAACCGGCTCAAGGAGGCCGAAGAGCACTTCAGGGTCGTCCACGAGCTGTCGGTCGCCCGCAAGGAGAAGATCGTCACCGGCGAGGTGCTCAACGCGCTGGCCGTCGTCGTCGGCAGGCAGCGCCGCCACACCGAGGCGCTGGCGTTCTTCGACGAGGCGATGCGCTTCTACCGCGACAACGACGTACCGGCCGGCGAGGCGCTGGTGCTCAGCTACTCCGCCCGCGATCACCTGGGTCTCGGCCGCCCCGACGACGCGATCGCCGCGGCGGAGAAGGGACTGGCCATCTTCACCGAGATGGGCTCGGGGGCCGGCACCGCCCGCGCCCGCTACCACCTCGGCATCGTCCTGTCGCGGGTCGGCCGGCTCACCGAGGCCGTCCATCACCACGCCGAGTGCCTGGCCTTCTTCCGCGCCAGCAAGCAGCGCGTCTGGGAGCAGCGGGTGTGCTCCCGCCTGGCCGAGACGTTCATCGCCGCCGAGCGCTACCCCGAGGCCGTGCGCCACGCGGAGGAGGCCCTGGTGGTCTCCCGTGACATCGGCCACCCGTACGGCGAGGCGCTGTCGCTCACCGTGCTCGGCAAGGCGCTGCGCGGCCTCGGCAACATCCCGCGCAGCCGCGACTGCCTACGCCGAGCCTTCGAGATCTTCACCCGGCTCGGCGCGCCCGAGGCCGGCGATCTGAAGGCCATGCTCGACAGCTTCCCTCCCGATGTCCCCACCGATGTTCCGGACAAGCCCGGCTTCAGGAGCGGCGCCGATTCCGTCGTCGAGTCCTGAGTACAGCTCGTCGTCCAGACGTGTCATCCACACATGGTTGATCAAGGCTGTCCTTAGGGGTGCCACGAAGAAGCTCGTGATCGATGGAGTTCAGCCCGGCCGGCCATCTCCGGCCACCACGCGTCGCTAGGGGGCCCGGTCATCCGGATGCTCCGCGCGACGGCCTGCCGCCTCACTAAGACGACCGGCCGGACCTGACACGGCCCTCGAACCCCCCAGGCCCGTGCCATGCCCCAGAGCCTCCACCCCCGGGGTCAACGTCGAATCAACGCCGGATCAAAGCAGGAAGTACCCCTCGGCGATGAGCGGCCTGAGCGCGTCGGCGTTCGGGATCTCGCCGTCTCCGACCAGCTCGGCGATCACGTTGAGCAGCGGCCCCAGCGCGAGCTCGCCGTCGCACACGCCGGCCAGCGCGGCCTCCACCGTGCCGACCTCCCTGCTGCGGCGCAGCCCCTGCGTCTGGCGCAGCACGATCTTCATCGGGTCCTCCGCGCCCGGCAGGCCGATGCGCTCGTCCAGCAGGCCGTCGGCGGTGCGCAGCTTCGCCGACTCAAGGCCCTGGGCCCGGTGCGCCGACGCGATCGCGTCGATCACCCCGTCCACGTAGTCGCCGACAGGAAGCGCTACCTGGTGCGCCAGGTGCTCGACGCGTACGACGGGGTCGAGCGTGCCGGAGTTGCGCATCGTGATCCAGCCGAACCCGACGCCCTCGACCCGCTGCTCCTCGAACCAGGCGAGCCAGCGGTCGTAGTGCTCGGCGTAGGCGGGGGTGCCCTGCTCGGCCGCGTCGCGCAGCCACAGCTCGACGTACTCGGCCGGGTCCTGCACGTCGCGCTGCACCACCCAGGCGTCGCAGCCGGTCTCGCGCAGCCAGCCGCCCACCCGGTCACACCAGTCCTCGCCCGCGACGTGCAGCCAGTTGGCCAGGAAATGCGCCTGGCCGCCGGGGTTGAGGAAGGCGGGCGTGCGGCGGATGAGGTCGCGGCAGAAGTCGTCGCCGGACGCGCCCGACTCGCGGTAGGTCAGCCGTCCCGCGCGCCGCGGCGCGATCACGAACGGCGGGTTGCTCACCACCAGGTCGAACCGCTCGCCCTCGACCGGCTCGTACATCGAGCCCACCCGCGCGTCCACCTCGGAGATCCCCGACAGCTTCCAGCTCAGCCGGGCCAGCTCGATCGCGCGCGGGTTGACGTCGGTGGCGGTGATGCGCTCCGCCCGCCCGGCGAGGTGCAGCACTTGCACCCCGCAGCCGGTGCCGAGGTCGAGCGCGCTGCCCACCGGGCGGCGGGTGACGAGCTGGGCCAGGTTGGCCGACGCTCCCCCGGCGCCGACCACGTGGTCGGGCCGCAGCGCGGGGTCGCCGGGACGTACCTTCCTGTCGGAGACGAGGTAGCCGCCGGTCTCCCACGGCTGCAGGTGCACGGTCGCGGTGACCTGATCGCCGTCGGCCGCGACCAGCCCCGATTCGAGCACCTCCGGCGCGACGCTCTTGGCCGGCACGGGAACGCCCAGCCACCACAGCCTGATCAGCGTGCCGAGCGGGTCTCCGTCGGCGGTGGCGCGCAGGGCCGGTATCAGCTCCTCGCGGGCGAGTGCCGATGCGGCGGTGTCGCCCAGGCGCTCGCGAACGCCGTCGATCGTGTAACCGGTGTCGAGGAGATGATGGCGCAGTCGTTCCACCTGACCATCCTTTCACCGTGGACACATCCACATGAATCGACACCGACAGTGTTCACACTGTTACTTTGAGGTCAAGCGTTCTGCAAGCGTGGGACAAGGGACTCGCGATATCTCTGGAGAGGCAAGCACTCACCACCCCCTGGAGCAGGCCCATGCTGCTGCCCTGCCTGGCTTGTGATGCGACGTTCCGGCCCGACGAGTACTTCAGCGCCTGCTCCGACTACGACCGCGGCTTGGACCTCGTCTCATGGACCTGCCCGCGCTGCGGCAACCGTGACGACATGCGGGTGCTGCCGGGCGAGCTGGGCTTCGGCTATCCGAGCGGCGGCAGGTTCGACGTGCACGACCGCGTACGCGTGCCAGGGCTGCGCCGGAGGCGGCGCGACATGCGCCTCGACATCACTCTCGACCGCTCGATCTGGCACGTTCCAATACGGCGTCCCGCCTGCACCGCGGCCCCGCCTGCGACGGAGCCGGTACGCCGTACCTGACCCTCACCCGCATGCCGGACCCTTCGCGGCGCGACCCCGCATGGAGCAGGAACGGTTCAGGAGCGCTGGCGGAGGCTCTGCCAGGCCGCCTCGCCCAGGTCCTTGATCTCTTCCTCGGTCGGCGTGTGCGCCCCCGCGAACCACAGCCGGCACATCTCCTGCGCGGGACCGAGCCACAGCACGTAGCACATGGTGGCGTGCACGGGCCGCAGGAGCCCGTTCTTCATGTGCGGCCGCCACCAGTCGGAGACCTGCTTGAAGAACGCGCGCCGCGCCTCGGCCACCTCGGCGCCGCCCGGCTCGTGCTTGCGCGGCGGGCGCTCGCTGATGAGCAGCCGGGCCTTCTCGGGATGCTCGCCGGCCCAGCGCATGTGGAAGGCCACGATCGCCTCGATGCCGGCTTTGGCGTCGTCGTGGCGGACCAGCTCGGCGAGGAATTCCTTCTGGTAAGCGTCGAGGATCTCGCCGTACAGCACGCCGAAGACGTGCTCCTTGCTGGCGAAGTGGTGGTAGAAGCTGCCGACGCTGACGCCGCTTTCCTCGCGGAGGCTGGCCAGGGTGGTGGCGGACACGCCGTCCTGGCTGAAACGGCGGAGGGCGCCCTCGATGATCCTGGTGCGGCCGTCGCGTCCGTTCTTGACACTCTTCACACTGTCAATGGTGTGGCACCAGAACGTTGTTCCGCAAATAGGCCGGGCTGACCGATCATAGCGGTCACTTCGACCGTACCGGATTGTACCCGCATCACGGCGTCCGGCCAGAGGCGGCGGATGAGTCGCAGCACGCGCCGGTTCTCCCCCATGACGTCCATGCCCACCGTACGCGCGCCGCGCAGCGCGGCCCTGGACAGCAGCTCGTCCACGAGCCTGGTGCCGAGCCCGCGGCCCTGCCAGGCGTCGGCGACGACGACGGCGATCTCGACGTCGGCGTACCCGCCGCCGCGGAAGCTCATGGCGTGCGCGACGATCTCGCCGCGGTCGTCGGTGGCGACGAGGGCCTCGCGGTGCTCGTCCGCGGCCAGCAGCGCCCGTACGAGCGCGGCGGACGGGGCCGAGACACCGGTGAAGAAGCGCAGCGTCTGCGTGTGCAGCGAGAGCCCGGCGAGGAACCGCCTGATCCGCTCCTCATCGTCGGGACGCACCGGACGGAGCTGAGTTCGTTGCATAGACTCAGCCTGCCCGTCGAAGCTGAGTCTGTCAATTGAACTCAGGTATACTGCAAAAATGAACATGCCTTATCGCATGGATTTCCGGGTGGACAATTGCTCGATCGAGCGCACCCTGGAGATCGTCGGGGAGAAATGGACCTTCCTGGTGCTGCGCGAGGCGTTCAGCGGCGTACGGCGGTTCGCCGACATGCAGGCCATGACCGGCGCGCCCCGCCAGGTGCTCAGCGCCCGCCTGGCCCGGCTGGTCGGCGAGGGCCTGCTGCGCAAGGTGCCCTACCGCGAGCCCGGTCAGCGGCAGCGCGACGAATACCGGCTCACCGACAAGGGCCGCGACCTCTATCCCTTGCTCGTCGCCCTCATGCATTGGGGCGACAAATACCTGGCCGGCGAGGACGGCCCACCGGTAGTGCTCACCCACCGCGACTGCGGCGCCCCCATCGAGCTGCGCTTCCGCTGCGCCGAGGGCCACGAGGTGGGCGGGCCGCGCGAGGTCACCCCGATCCCGGGCAGGGGCGCCCACCTGGAAACCGCCTGAGTTCGGCACCACTGGTGCCGGTGCCTAGTCTTGAAGGCGTGTACCGGTTCCTGCTGACGCCTCGATGGCTCGTGCTCCACGTCGTGGTGCTGCTGGTCATCCCCGCTTTCGTGCTGCTCGGGCGGTGGCAGTTCGGCAGGTTCGAAGAGCGCTCCGCCAACAGCGAGCGGGTCACCGCCAACATCGAGGCCCCGCCCGTGCCGATCGACCGGCTCGCCGCGCCGGGGCAGCAGGTCAAGCAGGACGACCGGTTCAGGAAGGTGACGGTCACCGGCACGTACGACACCGCGCACGGCCTCGTCGTACGCCGCCGCCCCCAGGAGGGCCGCAACGGCTTCTACGTACTGACCCCGCTGGTCACGGGCCCCGGCACGGCCGTCATCGTCAACCGCGGCTGGGTGCCCGCGGGCGCCACCGCCGACACCGCGCCCGATGTGCCCGCACCGCCCTCCGGGCAGGTCACGGTGACCGGGCGGCTGCGGCCGAGCGAGACCGAGGAGAACAGCGGCATCCGCGACCGCGGCGGGCTGCCGCCGGGCCAGGTGCTGCTGATCAACGCCGACGCCATCGGCAAGGGGCTGCCGTACCGGCTGGTGGGCGGCTACGTCGAGCTGATCGAGCAGCAGCCGGCCCCGGCCACGGCGCCCGCGCCCGTACCGGAGCCCGACGTCGGCTCGGGAGGCGGGCTCAACCTCGCCTACGGCGTCCAGTGGTGGCTGTTCATCGGCATCGCGATCGGTGGCTGGGTGCTGCTGATCCGGCGCGAAGTGGCCGAGCGCCGCGCCAAGCAGCCGGAGGAGTCGCCGGGCGAGCCGACCGGGAAGCCGTCGAACGAGCCGACCACCGAGCCGACCGGGAAGCCGTCGAACGAGCCGACCACCGAGCCGACCGGGAAGCCGTCGAACGAGCCGACCACCGAGCCGACCGGGAAGCCGTCGAC
>NZ_JBFATY010000005.1:471467-598435 GCF_040678535.1 Nonomuraea sp. NPDC052634
GAACGAGCCGTCCGGCGAGTCATCCGGGAAGCGGCCGGACGAGCCGGCCGGACAAGCGGCGGCCCCTGAGACGAAGACCGGCGCCAACTAGCGGAGCAGTCCCGAAATTTCTTGCCATAGAGAGATACGTCACGCCGGTGCTCCAGCTTTCCCGTCAAGACGGCGGCAGATTTCCGAACTCACGTCCTGACTACGCAGAAAATGCCTGGGTAGAGACGTGCGGTGCCTGCTCGCCACGCCGGACGGGCCTGGTCGGCGGGGGATCGCCCGCCATCCCCGTCCCGGCGCTCCCGGGCCGGCAATTGTGCGCAGAGACCCAACGGATACGTCGCAGCTTGTTCGACGTTATGCCGCCGTCGTACGGTTACGTGCGTGACTACGCCGCTGCTCCCCGACCCTGACCCCAGGCGGCGCGACTACGTGATCATCTCCGCAGACGATCACCTGATCGAGCCGCCCGACCTGTTCGAAGGGCGCCTGCCGGAGAAATACGCCGAAGTCGCGCCCAAGGTCGTGGAGACGGAGTCCGGTCACCAAGTGTGGCGCTACGGCGGCGCCACCTACCCGTGCGCCGGCATCGACGTGGGCGCCGGCCTGCCGCGCGAGCAGTGGACGCTCGACCCGGTGCGGTTCGAGAACATGCGCCCCGGCTGCCACGACATCGAGGCCCGCATCAAGGACATGGACACCGCCGGCATCTGGGCGGCGCTGTGTTTCCCCGGCATGCTCGCCCAGCAGGCCGGCATGCCGTTCGCCAGGACCCGTGACCAGGAGCTCGGCCTCGCCCTGGTCAGGGCGTGGAACGATTGGCACATCGAGGTCTGGGCCGGCACCTACCCCGAGCGCATCATCGGCCTGCAGCTCCCGTGGCTGCCCGACCCCGACATCGCGGCCAAGGAGATCAGGGCCAACGCGGCCAGGGGCTTCAAGGCGGTGGTGTTCCCCGAGTTCCCCACCAGGCTGCGGCTGCCGTCGATCCACACCGGCCACTGGGACCCGTTCTTCGCCGCGTGCGAGGAGACCGGCACCGTCGTCTGCCTGCACGCCGGAGACTCCTCCTGGTCGCCTGTGCCGTCGCCCGACACGCCCATCGAGGCCATCACCACGCTCATGCCGACGAGCGCGATGTTCGCCTGCGCCGACTGGCTCTGGTCCGGTCTGCCGCTGCGCTTCCCCGCGCTGCGCATCCTCATCGTCGAAGGCGGCGTGGGCTGGCTGCCGATGCTGGCCGAGCGCGCCGACTACGCCCTCGACCACCCGGTGGCGGGCGAGACGTCATGGGACGGCGGGCTCAAGCCCAGCGAGGTGCTGCGCCGCAACTTCTTCTTCGGCACGCTCGACGACCACGCGCTGTCGGGTGTTCGCCTCGCGGTCGGGCTCGACCACGTGCTCCAGGAGAGCGGCTATCCCCACTCCGACTCCACGTGGCCGGACACGCAGAAGTCGGTGGCCCGCAATCTCGGAACGCTCCCACCGGCCGACATCGCCAGGGTCGCCTACGGCAACGCCGCCCGGTTGTTCGGCCACCCGCTGCCGTCGCGTGCGTGGCTGCGGATGGAGGAGATCTAAGCCTCCTCGACCCGGCCTCAGATGACGTCGTCCGCCATCCGGCCCTGGATGAGGTCCTCCTCGACCTGCCCCTGGATGACGGCGCGCTCGTGCTCGACGTAGCGTCCGCTCTCGCCGAGCAGCGAGGCCATCAGCCACAGGAACACGCCGAAGTCGTCGGCCACCCCGATCAGCATGAGGAAGTCGGGGATGACGTCGACCGGCGAGATGAGGTAGACCACGCCGAGCCCCATCAGGGCGAGCTTGCCCTTGCCCAGGCCGGCGTAGCGCCCCCGCATGACCGCGCCGAGCATCCGCGGGATCGCCCGGACCCTGGTCATCAGTGGCGGCGTGCCCGGCCTGGTCACCTCGCGGTAGGTCCGCCACGCCGCAGCCGCCCGTGCTGCCTTCGCCATCATGTGCAACCCCCTACCCCCGGCTTCTCACGACATAACGCGTCGGAACGGCCAGGGGTTCCTGACCCCCTCACGGCTCAGGGCAGGCAGGGGTGCTCGAACGGCCTGGCCTGCTCGATCTGGGCGGCCACCCGTACGAGGAGGTCCTCGCGGCCGGCGGCGGCCACGAGCTGGACGCCCACCGGCAGCCCCGACGCGGTCCTGTGCAGGGGCAGCGAGATCGCCGGCTGGCCGGTCGCGTTCATCGGCCCGGTGTAGGCGACGACGGACAGGGTGCGGCTTGACGCGGTGGTGAAGTCGTCGGGCGGGATCCAGCCCAGCCTGAACGGCGCCGTCCCCATCGACGGCATGAGCAGCAGGTCGTATCCGGAGCTCCACCAGGAGGCCATCCGGCGGCGGAAGCGGTCCATCCACTGCGCGGACAGCAGGTGATCGGCGGCGCTGCGCTCGCGGGCGGCCGCGACCATGGCGGCGTTGCGCGGTTCCAGCTCGTCCGGCTCGACCGGCCTGCCCCGCCACGCGCCGAGCCCGGCGACGAGCGCGGCCACGTTGTCGGAGACGATCGCGGCGAAGTGCCGGGGGAACTCGGGATCGGCGAGGGCGGCGGGACCGCCCTCCGTGACGTCGTGGCCGAGTGTCTCCAGCAGCGCTGCGGCCCCTGTGACCGCCGCCGTCAGCTCGGGATCCTCGGGTACGTCGCCGCGCGGGTGCGCGGTGAGGAAGCCGACGCGCAGCCGCCCGGGGTCGCGGCCCACCTCGTCGGCGAGCCTGCCGGGCAGCGGCGGGGCGTCGTACGGGTCGCCCGGCTCCATGCCGGAGACGACGTCGAGCGCCGCCGCGGTGTCGCGTACGGTCCTGGTGACGAAGCCGGGGCAGGCGAACCCGTTCCAGCTCTCGCCGAGCGCGGGCCCGTGGCTGACCCGCCCACGCGACGGCTTGAGGCCCACCAGTCCGCACATCGAGGCGGGCACCCTGATCGACCCGCCGCCGTCGCTCGCCGTGGCCAGAGCGACCATCCCGGCCGCCACCGCCGCCGCGGAACCGCCGCTCGACCCGCCCGCCGAGTACGCCGCGTCGTACGGGTTGCGCGTCGGCCCGAACGCCACCGGCTCCGTCGTGATCGTGGTGCCGAACTCGGGCGTGTTCGTCCGCCCGAGCAGCACGAACCCGGCCTCGCGCAGCCGCACCACCCCGTACGCGTCGGGGGCGTCCTCGGCCTCGTCGCGCACGTTCGAGCCCGCGCTGTACGGCTCGCCCGCCTCCCGCCAGCCCAGGTCCTTCAGCAGGATCGGCACCCCGCGGAAGGGCGCGTCCGCCGGGATGGCGTCGATCTCGGCGAGCGCGCGCTCGAAGCGGCGGTGGATGACCGCGTTCAGCTCGCCGTCGGCCTCCTCGATGCGCGCGATCGCGGCCTCGACGAGCTCCCGCGCCGACACCTGGCCGTCCCTGACCGCCTGGGCCTGGCCGACCGCGTCCAGTCGCAGTAACTCCTTCATCCGGCTACGCCTCCGGCGCCAGCTCGCGCACCGCCTGGTCGATGGGCATCGGGCCGGGCAGGGGCGCGAGTACCGGCGTGTCGAGGCCGTTCGCCACGTACTCCTTGATGCGGGCCCGGCAGGTGGCGGCGTCACCGTGCACGATGAGATCGTCCACCACCTCGTCGGGGATGGCCTTGAGCGCGGCCTGCCGGTCGCCCGCTGCCCACGCCTCGTGCATCGGCCGCAGCGCCTCGCCGCGGCCCAGCCAGTCGTGGAAGGCGGCGTACACGGGGACGGTCAGGTAACCCGCGAGCATCCGCTTGGCGGTCTGGCGGACCCGCTCGGCGTCGTCGTCCACGCAGACGAACAGGCGGGCGATCAGCTCGGTGCCCGCGCCGATCTCGGCGCGGACCTTGCGCACGTCATCGGGCGAGAGCCAGTTGGTGATGGCGCCGTCGGCCTCCTCGGCGGCCAGGTGCAGCATGCGGGGGCGCAGCGCGGCCAGCACGATCTTCGGGGGCGTCTTGGGCGCGCGTTCCAGCTTGAAGCCCTTCACCTCGAACGTCTCGTAGCTCTCCGAAACCTTCTCCCCCGCCAGCGCCTTCTTCAAAAAGCGCAGCGTGTCGCGGGTGCGCCCGTACGGCTTGGTGAACGTGCCGGCGTTCCACCGCTCGACGATCGCCGGCGACGACGCCCCGATGCCCAGCACGAACCGTCCCGGCGCGAGGTCGGCCAGCGTGGCCGCGGACATGGCGAGCAGCCCTGGGCCGCGCGTCGAGACGGGCACGATGGCGCTGCCCAGCCGCACCTGCGGCGCCCACTGCGCGGCCAGCGCCAGCGGCACGAACCCGTCGGCGCCGTTGACCTCCGCCGACCACACGTCGGTGTAGCCGAGCGCGGGCAGCTCGGCGACGAGGTCCTGCGCCCTGGACAGCGAGCGGTCGTAGAAGGGGATCGTCATGCCCCAGTTCTGCGTCATGCACGGCCTCCCATTCGGCTGACAGGAGGACCATACCAACCGCTCGGTATGTAGCCCTAGGCCCGGAGTTCGTGCACCGCCGCGATGAAGTCCTTGGTGATCCCCCGCAGCCCCGGCAGGTGCGACAGCCCGACCAGCCGGTCCACCAGCGGCACCGTCACCTCGATGAGCCGGTACGTGCGCGCACATCCCGGCGAGGTGTCGTGCACCCAGAACAGCACCATGCCCATCGACAGCAGCCAGAGCAGCTCGGGCAGCTCCTCGCGCAACTCCGCGTTCATCTTGTCGCGCGAACCCTCGACGACCTCCCGGTAAATGGCGATCGACGCCTCACGCGCAGGCGACGACTGCTTGCTGAACGGGCTGAGCGGATTGGTCGGCTCGGCCGCGTGCTTGAAGAACTTCACGGCGAACTCGTGGTACGGCTCGGAAACCCGCACCCACTCCCGCAACACTCCGCTCAACCTGGCCGCGAACGACTCCTCTGTGGCCAGGAACTCCCTGCACGCGGCTTCGTGCTCGGCCTGCGCGCGGTCGTAATAAGCCTGGATCAACGCTTCCTTGCTGTCGAAGTAGTAGTAAGCGTTGCCCACGGACACACCGGCTTCGGCCGCGATGGCCCGCATGGTGGTCGCTTCGAAGCCGCGCTCCCTGAACAGTCGCAAGGCCGTCTCGACGATGACCTCTCGAGTGCTCTCCGCTCCTCTGTTTCGGGCTTCGGACACGTTCGTCACTTTACGTCGTCGTACGCGGTTAGGTCATGGAGCCGCACGGTGATCGCCGCCACAAGGCAAAGTTGCGTCCGCGGCATGAGTTATCTCCAGTGAATGGTGGGATTGTCGTTTCAGGCGGAAGGGCTATTTCCGCGAAAAGGCATCGACATGTGGATACGTGGAACAGTGCGGCTCCTGATAGTCGCGCTCCTCGGCATTCAGATCACCATAATCGCGCTGGCCTCCGCTGCCTCGGCCGCCACCCGCCCCGAATGGGTGCCGGCACCGGGCAGCCTGTACGGGCCCGGCGGATGGGAGCACGGCCCGGCGCTGCTGACGCTCGCGGACGCGTACGAGATCGGTCCGCGCGTCGCCGCCAGGTGGGCGCACAAGCGGCTCATCGAGGCCCGCGCCCGGCTCAGTGAGGCCGGCGAGTGGCCGTCGTGGGACGACAGCGCGCAGGACGACTTCTGGGGGTCCTCCTCCGACGCCGCCTCCGACGCCGCCCCCGACGCCGCCTCCGACGCCGTGATCCAGGGACGGCCGGCCGCGGTGGACGCGGTCACGACCCGCCCGGCACAGACCAAGGCCCAGCCGGCGCGGACCAAGGCGGAGCCGGCCGCGCCCAAGGCCAAGACGAAGGCGCGTCCCGGGGCCAGGAAAGCGAAGAAGGAGCGCGTACGCTCCCGGGTGGCCGAGATGCCCAGGACGCGCGCGCACGCCGCTCACAGGCACGCTCAGGTCGACCTGGCGCGGGTCCTGCCCAGGAGGGCGGCGGTGACCATGTCGCACACCACCGCCGCGAGCTGGCTCAGGTACGCCGGGCTGCGGACCAAGTCCACCGGCCACTGCACCAGCAAGCACCTGCGTCACTGCACGTCGCTCGACCGCATCAGGACCGGCACCATCGCCAAGATCATCGAGCTGAAGCAGAAGAGCGGCTGCCCGATCCTGGTGACCGGCGGCACCGAGCACGGCCACGCGCCCGGCGTCTACAGCCACGGCAACGGCTACAAGCTCGACATCGCACACAACTCCTGCATCGACCGGCACATTCACCGGCACTACGACAAGGCCGGCATCCGCAGCGACGGAGCGCGGCTCTACAAGGGCGACGGCGCGGTCTTCGCCGACGAGGGCGACCACTGGGACATCCTCTTCCGGTGACAGGGCCACGGCCGTCCAGGGCCGCGTACGCGAGCCCCCGGCCGGCAGAACCACGGCGGACGGAGCCGACCGGCCGACAGAAGGAGCGGTTGGCAGCACCACTGACAGCGCGCCACGCCTCGGCAGGCCGCGACCGGCAGGGTCACCCGCACCCCGGCCCCGGCGACGAAGCCGGGGAACACCGCGCACAAAAAGATGTGACGCCGCACGCGAACGTACGGCGCCACACCGGGTCACGTCATCCGACGTGTCAGGTCAGCTCGGCCGCCACCAGCTCGGCGATCTCCGCCGCGTTGAGCGCCGCGCCCTTGCGCAGGTTGTCACCGCAGACGAACAGGTCGAGCGTGTTGGGGAAGTCGATCGCCTGGCGGATGCGGCCGACGTAGGTGGGGTCGGTGCCCACCACGTCGACGGGCGTCGGGAAGACGCCGTTGGCCGGATCGTCCATGACGACCACCGTCGGCGCCGCCTCCAGGACGCGACGCGCATCGGCGACCGTGATCTCGCGCTCGAAGCGCGCGTGCACGGCCAGCGAGTGCGTCGTGACCACCGGGACGCGGACGCAGGTCGCGGAGACCTTC
This sequence comes from Nonomuraea sp. NPDC052634, assembly GCF_040678535.1. Classification (NCBI taxonomy): domain Bacteria; kingdom Bacillati; phylum Actinomycetota; class Actinomycetes; order Streptosporangiales; family Streptosporangiaceae; genus Nonomuraea; species Nonomuraea sp. NPDC052634. The sequence continues at coordinate 478,350 of NZ_JBFATY010000005.1, forward strand.
AGGTCGGGGATGCCGAGGATCTTGCGGGACTCGTTGCGGAGCTTCAGCTCCTCGGAGGCCCAGCCGTCGCCCTTGTCGGAGCCGGCCCACGGCACCACGTTGAACGCGATGGGCGCGGGGAACGGCGACTCGGCCGGCAGCTTGTTGGCCAGGGCCTTGCGCACGTCGCCCGCGGCCTGCCCGATCGTACGGTCGCCGGCCAGCGCCTCGACCTCGTCGTACAGCCGCGCGGAACCGGCCACGCCGGCCCCGGACACCGCCTGGTAGGAGGCGACGACCAGCTCCTTGAGCGTGAACTCGGCGTGCAGCGCGCCCATGGCGGCCATCATCGACAGCGTCGTGCAGTTGGGGGTCGAGATGATGTTCCGCGGACGCTGCCGCGCGTCCTGCGGGTTGACCTCGGGCACCACCAGCGGCACGTCGGGCTCCATGCGGAACGTGCCCGACTTGTCGATGGCGATCGCGCCGCGCTCGGCCGCGATCGGCACCCACACGGCCGACACCTCGTCGGGGACGTCGAAGATGGCGATGTCGATGCCGTCGAACACCTCGGGCGCGAGCGCCTGCACCACGACGTCCTCGCCGCGCACCTTCAGCACCTTGCCCGCCGAGCGGGCCGAGGCGACGAGACGGATCTCGCCCCAGATGTCCTCACGCGTCGACACGATGTCGCGCATGACGGTGCCCACGGCGCCGGTCGCGCCGATCAGTGCGAGATTGGGCCTCTTGCTCATCGTCCTGTACCTCCGTACACCACGGCTTCGACCTGGTCGGCGTCGAGGTCGAAGGCGCGGTGCGCGGCCGCCACGGCCGCGTCGACACCGTCCTGCCCGACGACCACTGAGATGCGGATCTCCGAGGTGGAGATCATCTCGATGTTGACCCCCGCGTCGGCGAGGGCGGCGAAGAACGTCGCGGTGACGCCGGGGTGCGAGCGCATGCCCGCGCCGACCAGCGACACCTTCCCGATCTGGTCGTCGAACAGCAACGACTCGAAACCGATCTGGGGCTGGATCTTCTTCAGCGCCGCGAGGGCCGTCTGGCTGTCGGCCGTGGGGAGCGTGAAGGAGATGTCGGTGCGGCCCGTGGCCGCGGCCGAGACGTTCTGCACGATCATGTCGATGTTGATCTCGGCGTCGGCCAGCGTTTTGAAGATCGTGGCAGCCTCACCGACCTTGTCGGGCACGCCGACAACAGTGATCTTGGCCTCGCTCCGGTCGTGCGCCACGCCGGAGATGATCGGCTGCTCCATCTCGGTTCCTTCGTTGTAAGGGTCGGCTACGACCCACGTGCCTTCCTTGGTGCTGAACGAGCTGCGTACGTGGATCGGCAGGTTGAAGCGGCGAGCGTACTCGACGCATCGCAGGTGCAGGATCTTCGCGCCGCAGGCCGCCATCTCCATCATCTCGTCGTACGAGATCTTGGGGATCTTGCGCGCCGCGGGGACGATGCGCGGGTCGGCGGTGAAGACACCGTCGACGTCGGTGTAGATCTCGCAGACGTCGGCTTCGAGCGCCGCCGCCAGCGCAACGGCCGTGGTGTCGGAGCCGCCTCTGCCGAGCGTGGTGATGTCCTTGGTGTCCTGCGAGACGCCCTGGAACCCGGCCACGATCGCGATGTGGCCCTGGTCGATCGCCTCCCTGATGCGGCTCGGCGTCACGTCGATGATGCGCGCCTTGCCGTGCGTGGAGTCGGTGATCACGCCTGCCTGCGAGCCGGTGAACGAGCGAGCCTCGTGGCCGAGGTTGGCGATCGCCATCGCCAGCAGCGCCATCGAGATGCGCTCGCCCGAGGTCAGCAGCATGTCGAGCTCGCGTGCCGGAGGCAGCGGCGACACCTGCTCGGCCAGGTCGAGCAGCTCGTCCGTCGTGTCGCCCATGGCGGAGACGATCACGACCACGTCGTTGCCGGCTTTTTTCGTCGCGACGATCCGCTGCGCGACCCGCTTGATGCAGGACGCGTCGGCGACGGACGAACCACCGTACTTTTGCACAACGAGCGCCACGAGAGTCTCCCGGTTTGGACTGTGAGCTGCCAGTCTATCGGGGGCGTCTCGTGGACCGACTGGGTCGTACCAGTATGTGGATGATCAGACCGAAGTCTTCTCCTCTGCCACGTCGAGCCGGGAATGCGCGGCAAGGGCCTGCAATGCCCGCATCGCCGCGCCCGCGTGGTTGCCCCACGTGTTGAAGTAGGAGAACTGCCACCACCACAGCGCCTCGTGCTTGCGGCCGGCGTGGTAGTGGCGCAGCCCGTGAATGAGGTCGGCCGCGACGGCGGTCAGGTCGTCGGAGAGCCGGTACGGCGTGACGGTGGTGTCCTTGTACGGGTCGAACACCTCCACGTAGTCGTCGACCGCCTCAAGCCGCTCCGCCAGGGCCGTGCGCACGCCGTCGATGTCGGGGTCCTCGCTCATCGGCGGCTCATAGTTGCCCGACAGGATCACGTCGCGGTTGGCCCCCAGCTTGGCGCCCGCCAGGCTCACCTGGGCGACCTCCACCAGCAGGATCGACCAGATGGCGTCGCCGCCCTCGCCGCCCGCCACCCTGGTCAGGCCGTCCACGTAGTTCTGCGCGTGCGCGGAGATCTCGTCGGCCAGGTCACTCCACTGGTCAGACATCCAGCAGCCTCCGTCCTTCGAACGCGCGGCCCAAAGTGACCTCGTCGGCGTATTCGAGATCACCGCCCACAGGCAGACCGCTGGCCAGTCGTGTCACTTTGACGCCCATCGGCTTGACCAGACGGGCGAGGTAGGTAGCCGTCGCCTCGCCCTCCAGATTGGGGTCGGTGGCGAGGATGAGCTCGGTCACCCGGCCGTCGGCCAGGCGCGTCATGAGCTCGCGGATGCGCAGGTCGTCGGGGCCGACCCCGTCGATGGGGCTGATCGCACCGCCCAGCACGTGGTAGGTGCCCCGGAACTCGCGCGTCTTCTCGATGGCCACGACGTCCTTCGGCTCCTCGACCACGCAGATGACGTGCGTGTCGCGCCGGGCGTCGCGGCAGATGCGGCACTCCTCCTCCGAGGCCACGTTCCCGCAGACCCGGCAGAAGCGCACCTTCTCCTTGACCTCCAGCAACGCGTGCGCCAGCCGTTTGACGTCGGCTGGATCGGCCGCCAGCAGGTGGAACGCGATCCGCTGCGCGCTCTTGGGACCGACGCCGGGCAGCAGCCCCAGCTCGTCGATCAGGTTCTGGACGACCCCTTCGTACATGCCTAGAACCCTGGCAGCTGTCCGAGACCGCCGCCACCCAGACCTTGGGCCAGCGGGCCGAGCTTCTCCTGCTGCAGGTCGGCGGCCGCGCGTACGGCGTCGCGGACGGCGGCGATCACCAGGTCGGCGATCGTGTCCGCGGTGTCCTGCGGATCGCCCGCGTCGATCACGCTCGGGTCGATCTTGAGTTCCAGCAGCTCGCCCGAGCCGTTGACGACGGCTTTGACCATGCCGCCGCCTGATGAGCCCTCGATCTGCGCGTCGTTGAGCTCCTGCTGGGCGCTCACGAGCTGCTGCTGCATGAGCTGGGCCTGCTCCAGCAGCTGCTGCAGGTTGACATCCCCTGGGTTCACCGTCGTGCGCTCCTCGTGGCTCCGCGTTCGTAACTGCCACGAGCCTACGGTGTTTGAGCGGCGTCATGTACTGGGGTGTCCCCTAGTTTCGTCGCCGGTTATCCGCACGGGACGACCATCTCTTCCCCCGATGCCGCCCATGGCGGGCTTTTGCGCTGCGCGAGCACCGTTCTGACCTGGCCCTCGTACTGCCCTCGTCCCCCGTTTCCGTCGCGTTTCCGGCCGTTGGCCGGACGCCGGCGCGTTATGGCCCCCTTCTTCGGGCGCCGGCGTGTTATGGCCGCTCCTTCGTATGTCGGCGTGTTCTGGCCGGATCTCGGCCCCCCTCCAGCGTCCGAGACCCGGCCACCACGCCGACGGAGCGGCCGCACCACGCCGACGCGTTGGGCAAGGACGCTAACGAGCACAACGTTGCACACACGTTGCGCTCGTTCAATCACTCTCCGCAATCCCCCCTGAACGACTTGCGCTCGCCCGCCCCAAGGCGGATGCTCTTTCTGACTACTTGGAGTGACCGATGAGTTACCCCCATCTCGACGCGTACTCCCGCCTGCTGCGGGGGGCGCACGAGGCCGTCGCGGCGGGCGAGAGCTGTCCCCAGGCGCCCCGCCACCTCATCAAGGCCTCGTGGATGCGCTCCCTCGACGCCGGCATCGGCCTGGAGGGCACCAGCGCCCCTCTCGTCATCGACCCCTCCCGCATCAGGGACGTCCGCGACGACCATCCGCTCCAGCCCCTGCTCCCGCTGCTCGCCCAGACCCTGTCGGGCCTCGCCGAGGAGAGCGGCCACGTCATGATCGTCACCGACGGTGACGGGCGGGTCCTGTGGCGCGAGGGCAACCACACCACCATGTCCCGCGCCGACGGCATCGGGCTCGCCGACGGCCACCAGTGGAGCGAGCAGCGCGTCGGCACCAACGGCATCGGCACCGCGCTCGCCACCGGGCGGCCCGTGCACGTCTTCTCGGAAGAGCACCTCATGCGCGTGCTGCACGTCTGGTCCTGCAGCGCCGCCCCCATCACCGACCCCGACTCCGGCCGCATCATCGGCTGCGTCGACGTCAGCGGCACCGCCCGCAGCCTCCACCCCGCCACCGTCGCCCTCGTCGCCACCACCGCCAAGCTCGCCGAGACCCAGCTCGCCCTGCGCATGCACGAACGCGACGAGCGCCTGCGCCGCCGCTACGAGTCCCTGCGCGGCAAGCCCGGCGTCCTGCTCTCCGCCACCGGCCGCGTCATCTCCGGCGACCCCGCGGGCTCCCTCGGCGAACGCGTCCACCTCGACGGACGCCCCGCCCACTTCGCCGGCCGGCGCATGATCCTGCGCGACGGCCGCGTCGCCCTACTCGAACCCTTCTCGGACGGCTACCTCCTGCGCCCGTCGCCGCCCGCCGCCCCGCCTCTCCTCAGGCTGTCCTTCCTCGGCGAACGCCCGCCCACCGCCGTCTACGGCGACCGCGAGCGCCCCCTGTCACTGCGGCACGCCGAGATCCTCACCCTCCTCGCGCTCCACCCCCACGGCCTCACCGCCGAGCAGCTCTCCTTCCACCTGTACGGCGACTACGGCAACCCCGTCACCATCCGGGCCGAGATCCACCGGCTGCGCTCCCAGCTCGGCAACGCCATCGCGGCCAAGCCGTACCGGCTGACCTGCCCCATCGACGCCGACTTCCTCGCCCTGCGCCGCCTCCTGCCCGCCGGCGACCCCGCCACCCTCGCCCGCTCCTACCCCGGCCCGCTGCTGCCCCGCTCCGAGTCGCCCGAGATCCGCCGCGAACGCGACGAACTCGAAGCGCAGGTCCGCGCCTGCCTGCTGCGTCACGGCACGCCTGATGATCTTTGGGCGTACGCGCAGACGTGCAACGGCCGCGGCGACTACGAGGTCCTCGAACGCCTCGCCGCCCTTCCGTCCACCGACCCCCGCAGCGCCGCCGCCCGCTCCCGCCTCCTCGGCTGACCCCGGTGACGGCCTCCACCGAGCCGTCCGCTCACCCGTTCCCGGCTTGCGCAGCCCCAACAGCCACAGTGCCACCGCCCGCGCGCCTCCGAAGGCGCTCCGCCCCTCGCGATCGCAGACCTCCAGCAGCCGAGTTGTATCCCCCTCGACCGCTTACCGTCGCCGGCCAGGAAGCCGCCCCGGCATGCATGACCCCCGCAGGTGTGCCCCAACAGAGAGCTGACCGCATCAGTCCCGAAGAGCCGCCCGCGTCACCGTCTGGGAGGCAGGAGCACACGCGCGCTTGACCGAAGGAAGGCGTGCCCGCCGGCGTGAGATCCGGCCGCTCGCGCCGCCCGTGCGACCGATCGCGCCACCCGTGCGAGCCGGGCGGGCCAGGTCAGGCGTGGTCGATCTCGCCGATCACCTTGGCGCCCAGCTCGCGTTCCAGCAGAGCCATGCCGGAGATGGCGGACACGTCGGCGTCGGCGTCGTTCAGCGGGTCGACGTCGTCGGAGTCGGCGGGCTTGGGGTCGCGGCCGGGGATCGTGTCGGGCCAGGCGGACGCGCCGCCCCTCGCGGACGGGACGCGGGGGCCCGCCTTGGCCGCGGCCTGGGCGGCCGAGCGGGCGGCGGCCAGCCCGCTGCCCGGGCCCGTGGAGGCGCGCTGCCCGGCCGGTACGGTCTGCGCCAGGTCAGGCCCCGGCGGCGGGCCGAAGTCCGAGTCGTCGTCGGGGGCGTCGGGCCAGGACTCGTCCGTGGTCGGACGGGCGGCACCCCCCGCCGGACGAGCTGCCGCACCCCCCGGACGGGCCGCCGCGTCCCCTGCCGGGCCGGCCGGAGGCTGGTCGGAGTCCTGTCCGCCCCGGTCCTCGTGGGCGGAGGAACCATGCGAGGCCGTACGTCCCCGGGAACCCGAGGGGCCCTGCGCCCCCTGAGCCGCGCCCGCGGACCCCGGCGAACCGGCCGCCCCTTGAACGTCCTGTACGCCGCCACGCCCCTGCGCGCCCGGCCCGTGCCCGCCGTCGGCCGGACCGCCGGACCCGTTCCCGGACGCCGGACCACCGGACCCATTGCCGGACGCCGGACCACCGGAGCCGTTTCCGGACACCGGGCCGCCGCCGGGGGAGTTCGGAGCGCCGCCAGGCGCGGGCACGCCGCCGCTCCCCTGGGGACCGCCCTGAGGACCGCCGTGCGACGGCGGACGGGCGGGGCCACGGGGCGGCTGCGGCGCCGAGGAGCCCCCGACCACCGCCTCGACCCGCCACGTGCCGCCGAGCACGTCGCCCAGCGCGGCGGCCACCACGGCGTCCTTGCCGCCGCCGGTGAAGTTCTTCATCGCGCCGACCTGGGTGAAGCCGAGCGTGACGAGGTTGCCCTCCACGCCGACCACCTGGGCGTTGGTGCTCACGTTGGCCCAGACGACGATGCTGCGCTGCTTGAGCGCGGCCAGTACGGCGGGCCACTGCGACTGAATGGCCCCGGCCCCACCGCCACCACCGGGAGCCGGGGCGGGAGCGCCGGCGGCCGGACGCGTACCGGCGGAAGGCCCGGAGGCGGCGGCACTCGACGGAGCGGCCGCAGCGGGCGCCGCGCCCGATCCGGGGCGGACGGGCTCGGGCCAGTCGTCGTTGGAGGAGGCGGCAGGGGCCTGTGCGGGACCAGCGGGCGTGCCCGTCGTGCCCCCGGCCGCTGAGCCACCGGCCGCCGGGCCGCTTGACGTCATCCCCCCAGTCGGCGCACCCCCACCGGTCGCCTGAGCCGGGGCACCCGCCCCGGCGGCGCCGGACGTACCGGAAACAGGCTGAGCAGCGGGAACGGCGGGAGCGGGTGGCGCGGCCGGGGCGGCGGCGCGGGCCGCCATCTGGGCGACGGCGCCGCCACGCTCAAGCCGCTCGATACGCGCGAGCAGCGCCGCCTCGCCCTGGTCGGCCCCGGGCAGCAGCACACGCGCGCACATGAGTTCGAGCAGCAGGCGCGGCGAGGTGGCACCGCGCATCTCGGTGAGCCCCGCGTTGAAGACCTCGGCGGCCCGGGTCAGCTCGGCGGGGCCCATGGAGTTGGCCTGCTGGACCAGGCGTTCGAGCTCGTCGGCGGGACGGTCGAGCAGGCCGCTGGTGGCCGCCTCCGGGACGTTCGCCAGGATCACCAGGTCGCGGAAGCGTTCGAGCAGGTCGGAGGCGAAGCGGCGGGGGTCGTGGCCGCCCTCGATGACCCGGTTGACCGTGTGGAAGACCCGGCCGCCGTCGCGGGCCGCGAACGCGTTGACGACCTCGTCGAGCAGGTCGCCGTCGGTGTAGCCGAGCAGGGAGACGGCCTTGGCGTACGTGATGCCGTCGTCGTCGGCCCCGGCGAGGAGCTGGTCGAGGATCGACAGGGAGTCACGCGCGGAGCCCGCACCCGCGCGCACGACGAGGGGCAGCGCGGCGGGCTCGAAGGGGACGTTCTCGGAGGTGAGGATCTCCTCCAGCAGCCCCCTGAGCGTCGCGGGCGGCATGAGCCTGAACGGGTAGTGGTGCGTACGCGACTTGATGGTGCCGATGACCTTTTCCGGCTCCGTCGTCGCGAAGATGAACTTCAGGTGGGGCGGGGGCTCCTCGACGAGCTTGAGCAGCGCGTTGAAACCCTCGCGGGTCACCATGTGCGCCTCGTCGATGATGTAGATCTTGTAGCGCGCGGAGACGGGGGCGAAGAAGGCCCGCTCGCGCAGGTCGCGCGCGTCGTCGACGCCACCGTGCGAGGCGGCGTCGATCTCGATGACGTCGAGGTGGCCTGGGCCGGTGGGAGCGAGCGCGACGCACGATTCGCACTCGCCGCACGGATCGGGGGTCGGGCCCTGCTCGCAGTTGAGCGAACGCGCCAGAATGCGCGCGCTGGAGGTCTTGCCGCACCCTCGGGGGCCGCTGAAGAGATAAGCGTGGTTGATGCGGCCGGTACGCAACGCCTGCCGCAGCGGGTCAGTGACGTGCTCCTGACCCTTGACCTCGGCGAAGGTCCCGGGTCGGTACTTGCGGTAAAGCGCAAGGCTCATGCGACCATCCCGCCTTCGAGGGGGCTCTCAACGAAGAGACCCCCCGCACACCCGCCAGAGCCCGCTTATCCTTGCTGCCTTCCGGCCCTGGGGAGGTTCACAGGATGACGCCGCGCGAGGGGTCCGTGAACAGTCTAGCCGGATGCCGCAGTGCTCGCTCCACCCTGCGGGAACCCGTCCCGCCGAAAAAGGTGGTCTTGGCACCCTCGGAAGTCCGGTAAGCTCGTCGGCGGAGGATTCGCCTAGTGGCCGAGGGCGCACGCTTGGAAAGCGTGTATAGGGCAACCTATCGGGGGTTCAAATCCCCCATCCTCCGCCAGCACAGAGGGGGTGCGCCGTGATCACGGCGCACCCCCTCCGGCGTTTGGGTCTTCCCGGAGGGTCCGTCTCCCCCCCTCGCCCGTCGGGTGCGTCTCCCTCCTCGCCCGTCGGCGAAGCGCGCCGTCGACCTTCCTGATCGCCATGTTCGGTAGGCCGGACGCGCTCAGGAGGACGTGCGGGGGTGGCGCCTGGCGGTGATGTCCGCGGCGATGAGCAGCCCGGCCGGGACGACGATGAAGAGGAAACCGCTCGGCCCGATCAGGCTGACGGCCATCGCTCCCCAGGCGAGGATCACCCAGCCGACGTACGCGGGCATGCGCTGTCCTTGCCGCCCCGCCCGCGCTACCAGGAGCCCCAGCAGCGCCAGCACCACGACGAAGCCGCCGGGCAGCGCCCAGAAGGTCGCCACCGATGCGCTGTCCGCGGCAGGGCCGCGGAGGTCTCCGGCGAGCCAGCTCGCCCAGGGGGCGAGAGGGACGAATACGGCGGTGTGCAGCAGCGCGATCAGGATCATGGTGCGGCCGGCCCAGATGGTGAGCCGGCTCGGGGGCGCGGACAGTGCTGGTACGTGGGCTTCGGATGTCGTTCTCATGATTGCCAGCTTCTCCGGCCGCGGCCCGGCCGGGTTCCCTCCGCAGGGGGAAGTCGCTCCCCCACCCCGGGGAACGGCCCGCCGGCGAGAGCGTCCCGATCGCGCCCAGCCCCTCGCTCGCTACTCCAGGGGGCGCGAGGACGTCACGATCCGGCCCACTTCCTCGCTCCCCCTACCTCGGGAGCCGCAGCCACCTCCTCGCCGAACCCGTTTCACGGACGCGAACACGAGGAGCGGCAGGCCCGCGAGCTCGCGGCGCACATCATCGGCCTGGCCCCACCCGCCTGATCCCCGGAGGCACCCCCGTGCACGACCACGCACCCGCCGATTACCACTGCCCGTTCTGCCGCTCACCCCGGACCGCGAGCCCGACGTGGTCTATCGCGACGAGCGGGTGTACGCGATGGTCCGTCCCCAGTGGTGGCCGCGCAACCCGGGACACCTGCTGATCATTCCGGTCGCCCACCGCGAGAACATCTACGACCTCCCCAGCGCCGACGGCCATGCGATCTTCGACGCGACCCCGCTGCTCGCCCGTGCCATGCGCACCGCGTACGAGTGCGCGGGCGTCTTCACCCGCCGGCACAACGAGCCCGCGGGCGGCCAGAGCGTCTGGCACTTCCACCAGCACCTGTTCCCCCGCTACCCGGCGACGACCTCTACCGCACGCCGCCGCAGCCCGAGTGGCTCCCCGCCGAACGCCGCCGCGCCTACGCCGACCGGCTGCGCGCCGTACTCGACGTGTGAAAGCCCTGTCCGTCCTCACCGTCAACGCCGTGGCACGCACCTCCGCGAGATCCGTGAGGAGACGCGGCTGAGGGCGAGCCCGCCATCGAGTGCCTGACCCGTCGTAGCGGTTCCGACGTGCGCTTGCGAACGTGGCCGCTCGGCATCGGCCAGGCCCCCGCCACTCGACGCCTGAGCCGGGGTCAGGGGGTCACGAGGGCCTTGGAGCGGTCGGTGGCCATGGAGACGGCGAAGACGCCGAGCACCGTGCCGGTGAGGTAGCGCTGGATGCGGAGCCAGACCGGGCGGCGGGCCAGGAAGGCGGCGAGGCTGCCGGCGGAGATGACGATCAGGCCGTTGACCAGGGTGCCGATGGCGACCTGTACCGAGCCGAGCGCGAGGCTCTGCAGCAGGACGTGGCCCATCGACGGGTCGACGAACTGCGGCAGCAGCGACATGTACAGGATGGCGATCTTGGGGTTGAGCAGGCAGGTCAGCAGGCCCATCGAGAACAGCCTGCCGGAGCTTTCGGCGGGCAGCTCGCGCGGCTCGAAGGCGGAGACGCCGCCCGGCTTGATGGCGTTCCAGGCCAGCCAGAGCAGGTACGCCGCCCCGGCGATCTTGAGCGCGGTGTACGCGGCGGGCACGTACGCGAAGATGGCCGTCAGCCCCAGGCAGGTGGCGATGAGGTACGTCGTGAACCCGAGGAACACCCCGGTCAGCGAGATCAGCCCTGATCGGCGACCTTGGGTGAGCGAACGTGACACCAGATAGATCATGTTGGGCCCCGGCGTGAGCACCATGCCCAGCGAGACCAGCGCGATGCCGATCAACCCAGCCGTCATAAAGGCAGATTACCCGGACATATCACGGAAGTCCCAGGAATTTTCGTAGCGTAGCGTAATCGTCACGCTACGGGGGAGAACTGCGGTCGGAGGCTTCGATGCAGTTCGACGACGACAAACCGCTCGACCCGTCCCAGGTCGAGGACGCACGAGCGTCGGGCCGGCGCCCCGGCAGAGGCGGCGGGCTCGGCGGGATGCCGGGCGGCTGCATGTTGCCGATCGGCGGCAAGGGCGGCGGCTGCCTGCTGCTGATCCTGGCGGTGGCCGCGATGTTCCTGTTCGGCCTCATCCCGACGCCCTTCACCGGAGACCCGGGCGAGCAGGGCGATCCGGGTGTCCAGGGCGGCGGCCGGCAGCCCAGCGCGCCCGCGACCGGCAACCTGGCCGAACGCTGCAGGACCGGCGCCGACGCCGACCAGTCGGAGGACTGCCGGGTGGTCGGAACGGTCAACAGCATCCAGGACTACTGGAAGGGGCAGATCTCGGGATACCGGCCGGCCAAGACCGTGCTGTTCACCAGAGCGGTCCGGACGGGCTGCGGCGCGGCCGACTCCGCCGTGGGGCCGTTCTACTGCCCGGCCGACCGCAGGGTCTACCTGGACCTGACCTTCTTCGACACGCTCCAGCGCGACTTCGGCGCCGAGGGCGGGCCTTTCGCCCAGGCGTACGTGATCGCCCACGAGTACGGACACCACGTACAGAACCTCCTCGGCACCATGGACAAGGTGGGCCGCGACAACCGCCCGGGCGCCGACAGCCCGTCGGTGCGCCTTGAGCTCCAGGCCGACTGCTACGCCGGCGTCTGGGCGCGCAACGCGGTCAAGACCGGCTTCTACGAGCAGCCGTTCTCCCAGAGCGACATCCAGCAGGCGCTCAGCGCGGCGGCGGCCGTCGGCGACGACAGCATTCAGCGGCGCTCCCAGGGCCGGGTGACGCCCGACGCCTTCACGCACGGCACGTCGGAGCAGCGCGAGCGCTGGTTCAGCACCGGGTACGAGACCGGCGACCCCAACCGCTGCGACACCTTCTCCGGGCGTATCTGACCCCCACTGCGATACGTCTGTCACGGTTCGGGGCAATCTGTCATGCGGGCAATACCCCGAGAAGGGATGTCAGCATGGACTTCAGAGACCAGGCGGATCTCGACGCGTCGCAGGTGGAGGACTACGGGGACGTCGGCGGTGGCGGCTTCTCCGGGTTCTCCGGTTTCCCCGGCGGCATCATCTTCGGGGGCGGCGGCATCGTCGGCCTGATCGTCCTGGTGCTGGTGTTAGTGCTGAACAACGTCGGCGACACACCCGAGCCCGGCCACGGGCGGCCTCCCGCCAACCTGACGGCGCAGTGCCAGACGGGCAGGGACGCCGACCAGTCGGAGAAGTGCCGGGTGGTGGGCGTGGTCAATAGCATCCAGGACTACTGGAAGAGGGAGATTTCGGGATATCGACCGGCGAAGACCGTGCTGTACTCGGGGCGGTTGAGAACCGCCTGCGGCTCGGCCAGCTCGTCCGTCGGCCCCTTCTACTGCCCCGGCGACCAGCGCGTCTACCTCGACCTCGGCTTCTTCGACCAGCTCCGCTCGCAGTTCGGCGCCAAAGGCGGGCCTTTCGCCCAGGCGTACGTGATCGCCCACGAGTACGGACACCACGTACAGAAACTTCTCGGCGCCCTCGACGCCGGCAGCTCCGTCGCCGTCGAGCTCCAGGCCGACTGCTACGCCGGCGTCTGGGCGCGCAACGCGATCGAAACCGGCTTCTACGAGCAGCCCTTCACCTCCGCCGAGATCGCCGAAGCGCTCGACGCCGCGGCCGCGGTCGGCGACGACAGGATCCAGCAACGCACCACCGGAAGAATCGATCCCGAATCGTTCACGCACGGCAGCTCGCGGCAGCGCGTCGCCGCGTTCACGCGCGGATACGAAAACGGATCACCGGCCGACTGCGCCCTCGGAACGCTGGGGTGATGTGGCCGGACAACGCGAGGAATCGGAATCTCTCCTAAAATCGGGGGGGTGATCTTCAAGCAAGTCGGCGACGGACGCCCTTATCCCAACCACGGTCTGACCAACCGCGATTGGGCCCAGATCCCTCCACGGCAGGTCCGGCTCGACTCGTTGATCACCACGAAGGCCATGCTGGACCTGCACTCGCTACTCGCGGCCGACTCCACGTTCTACGGGGACCTCTTCCCGCACGTGGTGCAGTGGCAGGGCGAGCTCTATCTGGAGGACGGCCTGCACCGAGCGTTGCGGGCGGCACTGCACCAACGATCGATCCTGCACGCCAGGGTCCTTGAGCTGCCCAACTGAGAAAGGATTTCAAAGAGGGGAGCCGCGAGATTCGCGCGGCCCCCTCTTTGTTTTTCCGGCCAACATCATTATTCCGCGATGAACCGCCGGTGAATACGGTTACGGTTGTCGCCGGGCGGCGCGAGCTCCGACAAGCGAACGCAGGCGAACGAGCGAACGCAGGCGGATGGGCGAACGCCGGCGAACATGCGAAAGGGCCCCCGAGATCTCGGAGGCCCTTCGGCGATGGCGGTGGTGGTGGGATTTGAACCCACGGATGAGTTGCCCCATCACACGCTTTCGAGGCGTGCGCCCTCGGCCACTAGGCGACACCACCGCGCATAACCTTACCGGATCCTGCGAGTGGCGAAGAACCGCTTTAGCGCCGCACCGCACTCAGCTGCGAGTACTCCCATGACGACCTCGGGCCGATGGTTGAGCCGGCGGTCGCGGACGACGTCCCAGAGCGATCCCACCGCGCCGCCCTTCTCGTCCGTGGCGCCGTACACGATCCGATCCACCCGGGCCAGCACGGCGGCGCCCGCGCACATCGTGCACGGCTCCAGCGTCACCACGAGCGTGCAGCCGCCCAGCCGCCACTCACCGCGCAGCGCGGCGGCCTTGCGCAGCGCGAGCACCTCGGCGTGCGCCGTGGGGTCGGCGGTGGACTCGCGGTCGTTGCCCGCCGCGGCCAGCACCTCGCCGCGCTCGTCGAGCACGACGGCGCCGACCGGGATCTCACCCCTGGCGGCGGCCGCATCCGCCTCCGCCAGGGCCAGACGCATCGCGTCCTCGTACGTCACCGCAACCGGTCGAGCTCGTCGGCGAAGGACAGCCGCTCGGCGATCACCGACAGGATGTCGGCAGGCAGCATGCCCTCCTCCATGCTCAGCTCGAGCAGCTCGTCGGCGCTCACGCCGAGGTCGCTGAGCAGCTCGAAGTCGCCGGCAGGGCGCACGCCGAGCCCGTTGCCCTCCTTGTCGGGCGCCACCCCCGCGAACTCGGCGAACAGCTCGCCGAGGCGGTCGGAGACGATCGAGTGCACGTCGGAGAGGAACACCCGGGGCTCCTCGATGCCCTGATAGCGGGCGATGGCGAACCATTCGTCCTCGACCTCGACGCACAGCAGGGCGAGCTCGTCGCCGGTGAGACCCAGCGCCTCCGTGACGGCGTCACCGAAGTCGTCGACGATCTCGACGTCCCCGAGATCGACCTCGGCACCGCTCCAGCCGTCGGAGGTCCTGACGAAGGCCGCAGAAAAGGTGTTGGACGCCATGTCCGCGCTCCAGGGAGTCAGCCGAAGACCGATTCGATGGCACGCTCGAACGGCTCAGAGAACCCGAGCCGCGCGGCGATGCTGGACAGCACATCTTCGGGAAGCAGGTCAATGTCGCCGGAGAGGATGCCCAGCTCCATCTCGTCCAACCCGAGATCGGCGAAGATCGACAGATCTCCGGCGGGGAGCACGGTCTCCTCATCCTGCAGGATCTCGTCCAGCTCCTCCTCGTCCGGCACGGGGATGTCGAGGTAGTCGAGAACCTGACGGGCCAGGGGGAAGTCCCACGAGGCGGCGATGTCGGACAGGAACACGTCCACCCGGTCGCCCAGCACCCGCAGCGCCACGAAGAACTCGTCGCCCACGGCGACAAGCCCGATCGTGCCGCTCTCGCTCGGCTGCTGCTTCAGGGCGTGGATGAGCCCCTTCAGATCGGACGTGAGCGAGACCGGCAGGAGCTCGGCCTGCCAGCAGTCGTCCTCGCGGTAAACCACGATGGCGAAGTCGAGAGCGTCTTCGTCTGTCATCGCCATCCCCACCCGACCTCTGACACGACAGATATCACCGGGACCCAATCGTTCCAGACCCGGCCACCGGGCGTGTGGCTCTCCGACCAAATTGTGATCAAAACCAAAGATGTGATCCCCGCGCGTCCCCAATGTCCCGTTCGCACCCCGGCCTTCGGAAGGGGAGCCCCGGCCTTCGCCGGAAGGCAGCCCCGGCCTTCGGGGAGGCAGCGGCATCCGGACCCCCTGCCGCCCCGCTCGCCCCTCACCCGGGCGCGACGGTCCTGGTCCTTGAGGAAGAAGTACGAGGGCGACGCCCGTACAGTCCGGCGACCGCTCACGGCTACCCGACCACGACCGCCCTGACCCCTGGTGACGGGGAGCGACGCCCGCGCCCCCGGCGCCGGGCTCTGACGCGCCCCACCCGTCTTCAGACCGACCCGTCTTCAATGGAAGAGGGACGGAGGGCGACGCCCGCGCAGCTCGTACACCACCCGTGACGTGATCTTCCAGGGCCGGGCGAGGGGTCGATAGCAGGGTTGTCCAGGAGATACCGTTGGGTGCCATGGAGACCCTCGTCGTCGATCATCCGCTCGTGGCCCACAAGCTCACCACGCTGCGTGATGTCCGCACCGACTCGCCCACTTTCCGCAGGCTCGCGGACGAGCTGGTGACGCTGCTCGCTTACGAGGCCACCCGCGACGTTCGGGTCAGCGAGGTCACCGTGCAGACTCCGGTGGCCCAGGCCAAGGGGGTGCGGATGGCGAAGCCGTACCCGCTGGTCGTGCCCATTCTGCGGGCCGGGCTCGGCATGCTCGACGGCATGACGAGGCTGCTGCCCACGGCCGAGGTCGGGTTCCTCGGCATGATCCGCAACGAGTCGACGCTGCAGGCGGAGACGTACGCGACGCGGCTGCCCGACGACCTGTCGGGGCGGCAGTGCTACGTCGTCGACCCGATGCTGGCCACCGGCGGCACGCTGGCGGCGGCGGTGCAGTTCCTGTTCGACAGGGGCGCGGTCGACGTCACCGCGATCTGCCTGCTGGCGGCGCCCGAGGGGCTGGCGTACATGGACAAGGTGTTCGCCAACTCCGGCAAGCCGATCCGCGTGGTCACGGCGGCGCTGGACGAACGGCTCAACGAGAACGGGTACATCGTGCCGGGGCTCGGTGACGCCGGCGACCGCCTCTACGGCGTCGTCTGACGATCGGCGCCCAAGCCCGGGCCCCACACCATGACGGCTCCCGGGCTCCGGGCTCCGGGCTCCGGGCTCCGGGCTCCGGGCTCCGGGCTCCGGGCTCCGGGCTCCGGGCTCCGGGCTCCGGGCTCCGGGCTCCGACGGAGTATCCGTCGGCCTCGCGATGCCCCGTCTCCGTTCGCGCGCTTCCGGTCCGGCGGCCCGTCCCGGCCGCCCCTCGACGTGCCGGGGCGGGAAAGTTCTCCTCGGAAAAGTCCATGACCCGTCACGACACGTCATCACTTCGTTACATACTGTGGTTGTGTGGGTACGAAGAGAACCGGAAGGCAACTTCCGCATGCGCGTGGGGGCACGATGAGCGATCACACCGAGGCGGACCCGACTCCGTACGCCGACGTGGAGTCGATGTTGTGCGACGAGTTCGCCGGCATACACTCCGCGACCACCGTAACGCGCTGCGTGGAAGCGGCGCACTACGGCGCGCTGGAGGTCACCGGCTACGCACATCCGAGCCTCGTGGAGCGCATCGCACGCAAACACCTACACGTGCTGGCCCTGGTGGCCAGCGAGCGCGGCTAAGCAAGATCAAAATCAACCCGCCAAGTCACCTTTACCCGGGCACCCGGGTGGGTAATGTAGAGGGCGGGTGGAGTGGGTAAGTGGCACGGAGGCGACGGTGCAGGTCAAAAAGGTCCTCACATACGGTGGTATCGCATTTGTCGCGTACTACCTGTTCGCGCGACCAGCTGACGCCGCGGATGCGGTGAAGGGAGCGTTCGACACGGTGTTCAACGCGGCCGACTCGCTGGCCCAATTCGTGAACAGCCTCTCATGAGACTTGTGACCCACGGGGACTCTGCTCCATCGTCGGTCAACCGCTACCTCCTCCCCCAGGAACAATCGGTCATCATGGTGCGGCGGCATCCCGCCATTCTGCTGCGCCCGGTCGCCGAGGTGCTCGGCGGCCTCATCGTCGCCGGGCTCCTCAGCCGGTTCTTCGGCGGCGGCGAGGCGGGCGGCACGGCGCTGGTCGTCGTGTGGTGGCTATGGCTGTTGCTGCTGATCCGCTTCGTTTGGAAAGTCGCCGAGTGGTCGGTCGATTACTTTGTGGTGACGTCCAAACGAATGCTGCTCACCACCGGGCTGATCACGCGCAAGGTCGCGATGATGCCTTTGGGCAAGGTCACCGACATGAGCTTCCAAAGATCTCTACTGGGGCGCATGCTCGGTTACGGTGAGTTCATCCTCGAATCCGCTGGTCAGGACCAGGCTCTGTCAACGGTCGAATACATTCCGTATCCGGAGACTCTCTACCTTGAGGTCTGCCAGATGCTTTTCCCCGGCAAGGACGACGGGGACGATTAATCTCGACGTGGCAAAATTTCACGCGGGGATACCAGATTCAGCTACTTCATGCAATCATTGCGTGTTGTTGACCCTTCCCCGCCTTGAGAGATGAGATGCCGAGTCAGGGAACCATCGGTGACCGCGTCCGCGGATTGCGGCTGAACAGGCGGATGTCTCAGGCCCAGCTGGCCGGACCCGACCTGTCGGACAGTTATGTCTCGCTCATTGAGTCGGGTAAGCGTACGCCGACTCCTGTGGTTGCCCGGCTCCTGGCCGAGCGGCTGGGATGCACGACGGAGTTCCTCCTGCACGGGATCGAGCCCCGCCAGCGCATCGACACCGAGCTCGGGCTCCGTCATGCCGAGCTCGAGCTGCAGCATGGCGACCCGGCCACCGCGGCGGACCGCTTCACGGACATCGTGAAGGCCGCGGACGAGGAGAACGCCATGCTGACCGCGCAGGCGCGGTTCGGCCGGGCGCGCGCTCTCGAGGCGCAGGGCCGTCTGGGTCAGGCTGTTGAGGCGTTCGAACGGCTGCGCAGGGAGGCGGCGGCGCACCCCGAGCGGCTGGCGGACCTGCCGATCACCATCGCGCTGAGCCGCTGCTACCAGCAGGCCGGCGACCGGCTGCGGGCGCGCGACCTGGCGGCCGTGGCGCTGGGGCAGGCCGAGCGGCTGCAGATCACGCAGGGCGAGGTGGCCGTCGAGCTGGCCGCCGCGCTGATCGAGGCGCGCGGCGAGAGCGAGACCGACTCCCCCGCGCTCGCGTACGTCAAGCGGGTGCTCGACACCGCGGGTGTCCCAGAGGTTGTGGACCGTTCCGCCGAGATCAAGGCGTTGTGGCACGCCAGCGCGGCCGCGGCGGCCGGTGAGGACTCGGCGCTCGCCGTCAGCCTCGCCGACGACGCGATCATGGCGGGCAGGGAGAACCGCATCGCGCTGCTGCTGGCCCGCACGGCGATGCACTGGGCCAGGATGGGCGCGGGCCCGATCGAGGAGGCCGAGCGGCTGGCCGGCGAGGCCGTCAGGGCGTTCTCGGTGTTCCCGTCCACCGTACGCGAATACGGCGAGAGCCTGATCGTCCACGCGCGGGTGAAGCTGCGCGCCGGCGACTTCATGGGCGCGGGCGAGCTGGCCGTCAAGGCGTCCGGGCTCGAGCACGACGGCTCGGGCACCACCGCGGCCGAGGCGCACCTGGTGCTGGCCACCGTGGCGTTCGAGCAGGACGGCGACGCGACCGCGCATCTGAGCACCGCGCACGAGCTGCTCGACACGCTCAACCGGCCGGTGTTCGGCTCGGATCGCCAGGCCGCACGGTGCTGGCGTGAGCTGGGCGACCTTTATGGCAGGGGCGAGTCCAAGGCACTGCAGACGGCCGCATATCGTAAAGCCCTTGAAGCTGCCGGAGTTCGCTCCGCCATGGCAGGGGTGACGATTGACGCCACAGTTTCTCGCTGAACCTCCGGGAGCTTCCAGATTGGCCTAGTGAGTCTGGAATAATGAGGGTCTACCAGTCATTGACTCATAGGATGATTGGTTTCCCCGGAGGAGGCGGACTGTGAGTCTGCGTACGGCGCAGCGGGCTTCGCTCGTCGATCAGGTGATCGAGCAGCTGAAAGAGCAGATCACCTCAGGGTCGTGGCCGATGAACGGCAAGATCCCGACCGAGACCGCGCTCGCCGAGCAACTCGGGGTGGGCCGCAACACCGTCCGGGAGGCCGTACGCGCCCTCACACACGCCGGGCTGCTCGAGTGCCGTCAGGGCGACGGCACTTACGTGCGCGCGACGAGCGAGCTGTCCGGCGCGATGCTGCGGCGGCTGCGCCAGGCCGAGCAGCTGGAGATCCTCGAGGTACGCCGTGCGCTCGAGGTCGAGTCGGCCCGCCTGGCCGCCACCCGGCGCACGGATGAGGACATCCGGCGCATCGAGGAGGCGCTGGCCGAGCGGGAGCGGGCCTGGCAGCTCGACGACCCCGACTTCTTCGTCGAGGCCGACCTGGCCTTCCACATGGCGGTCGCGCACGCCACGCACAACCTCGTTCTCATCGACCTGTACGAGGACTTCTCGGCGGCACTGCGGGCCAGCATCACGGCCGCGGGCACGTCGCTGAACAAGAGCTACATCCCGCACGACGCCATCGCCAGGGCCATCGCGGCCGGCGACGCGACGGCGGCCGAGCGGGCCGGGCACGCCTGCATGGAGCACATCCTCATCGCGCTCACCGAGTCCGAATCCGAGTCCTGAGCCGTTCGCACGGGCGGAAGCTGCCGGGCGATGGCGCACATGGACAGAAGCCGGCGTGCGCACGAGGATCCCGATCTCGGGATGCTGGCCGGGCGCACGCTGTTCGCGCTGCAGCGCGCCCTGTTCGCCGAGCTGGCCGTGCAGGGGCATGACAAGCTGCGGCCCCGCCACGGCGCCGTGCTGGCCTATCTCGACGACTCCGGCACCCGGGCGACGGACCTGGCCGCCCGCTCGGGCCGGCACAAGCAGGTCATCGGCACGCTCGTGGACGAGCTGGTCGAGCTCGGTTACGTGGAACGGCGACGCGACCCCGCCGACCGGCGTGCCAAGCTGATCGTGCCCACCGGCAAGGGGCGCGACCTCATCGCCCGCTCGGACGCCATCCTCGCCGCCATGGAGGCGGCACACGCGCGGGCCGTGGGCGAGGAGGCGTACGCGGAGTTCAAGCGCGTCTTCCGGCTGGTCGCCGCACGTCAGACGGCGACCATGGCCGACGCGGGGACACAGGCCGCTCTCACACCTGACGCAGGGACATGACGAGGTAGCGGAACGCCGGGTTGGCGTCGCCCGGCACGTCCTGGATCAGCGCGGGCCTGGTGGGCGATTCGAGGTTGATGCGGGCCAGCTCGGTCTCGATGCCGGTGAGCCCGTCGAGCAGGAACTGCGACTGGAACGCGATCTGGATGTCGTCGCCGCGCAGCTCGCACGGCACCACCTCGGCGCCGCGCCCGATGTCGCCGCCGCTCGCCTGGACCAGCACCTGCCCCTGGCTGAACGACAGCCGCACCGCGGTGTTGCGCTCGGCCACCAGCGCCACCCGCTTGACCGCGTTGACGAACGTCGCCACCGGGACGTCGGCCCTGATCGACCAGTCGGTGGTCAGCCGGGAGCGGTAGTCGATGAACTGCTCGTCGAGCAGCCGCACGGTGGTCCTGCGCCCGACGCTCTCGAACCCGGCCACCCCGTCGCCCATCGCCACGGAGACCTCGCCGCCGCGCAGCGACTTGGCCACCTCGACCAGCACCCGGGCGGGCACCATCGCCGACACCGCGACGCCGGGGGCTGCGGGACGCCAGGTGAAGTCGCGGGCGGCGATGCGGTAACGGTCGGTCGCCGCCATGGTCACCGACTCACCCTCGATATCGACCCTGATGCCGGTGAGCATGGGCAGCGTGTCGTCGCGGCTCGCGGCCGGAGCCACCTGGCCGACCGCGGAGGCGAACACGCCACCGCCGATCGCGCCGATGGCCGGCGGCATGGCGGGCAGCGACGGGAAGTCTTCGACCGGCATCGTGATGAGGCCGAACTCCGCGCTGCCGCAGGTCAGCACCGCCTCCGTGCCCTCGGTGACCAGCTCGACGTCGTCGGCGGGCAGGCTGCGGGTGATTTCGGCCAGCAGCTTGCCGGGGATGAGCACCCGGCCCGCCTCGGACACGTGGGCGTCGACCTCGGCGCGCGCCGAGACGTCGTAGTCGAACGCGGACAGCGTCAGGAGGTCGTCCGTCGCCTCCAGCAGCAGCCCGGACAGGACGGGCACCACGGGGCGGCTCGGAAGAATGCGGGCCGCCCATGCCACAGCATCTGCCAGAACATCGCGGTTAACCCGGATTTTCACCTCATACCACCTCTTCTTCGCCGCCACCTGCCCTATGAAAATAGCCGGTGCCACCGACAACTCCGCCCGGGTCTGAGTAGCCCCTGAGATACGCGAGCGTGGCGACGACCTGCAGGTCCTAAGGGCTGAGGACCAGAGGGGAAGTGGGGGTGGCGGCCCCCTGCAACCGACAACTCCGCCCCGGTCCGAAGCGGCCCCCGAGGCACACGAGCACAGCGACGGCCTACAGCTCCCCCACGGCCGAGGACCAAAGGGAAGTAGAGGTGCGCCCGGCCCGAAAGGCCCCCGAAGCACACGAGCACAGCGAGGACCTGCAGGTCCGTGCGGGCTGAGGTCGAAGGAGGCGGGAGGCGCGCCGGCTCGTCCCGCCGGCGACTCGGTGCGACGGGATCGGCGGCGGTGGAAGGCGTGCAGGCAGGGTGGTCAGCGGCTGTTGAGGTAGGCCAGTACGGCGAGCACGCGGCGGTTGTCGTCGTCCGACGGGGCCAGGCCGAGCTTGGCGAAGATGGAGGCCGTGTGCTTGGCCACGGCGCTCTCGCTCAGGTAGAGCCGCTGGGAGATCGCCGCATTGGAGCGTCCTTCGGCCATGGCCTCCAGCACTTCGCGCTCGCGCGGCGTGAGGTGGTCGAGCGGCTGCCGCTTGGAGTTCTTGGCCAGCAGCTTGGCGATCACCTCGGGGTCCATGGCGGTGCCGCCGGCGGCGACCCGGCGTACGGCGTCGATGAACTGCTCGGCGTTGAAGACGCGATCCTTCAGCAGATAGCCGATCCCACCGGAGCCGTCGGCGAGGAGCTCGCGGGCGTAGAGCTGCTCGACGTGCTGGGACAGCACGAGGATGGGCAGGCCGGGCACCTGCCGCCGGGCCGCGAGCGCGGCCTGCAGGCCCTCGTCGGTGTGGGTGGGCGGCAGCCGTACGTCGACGATGGAGACGTCTGGACGCAGTTCGAGCAGGCCCTTGAGCAGCTCTGGCCCGCTCTCGACAGCGGCGACGACGGTGAAGCCGTGGGCCTGGAGCAGGTGGACGAGGCCGTCCCTCAGCAGGTAGAGGTCTTCTGCGACGAGAACGCGGTTCATGGAATCCAGGGATTGAGCGGCTTGGAGTAAAGCAGGAAGCGCTGGTTGTCGTGAGCGGCGGGGATGCGAATGGCCATGACGTGCATGACGACACCTAGCACGATCATGCCGATGATCGTCGGCCATTGCCACTGCGGCGGCAGGTAAAGGGCGAGGAACCACGCCTTCTCATCGATGTCGAAGATCTTGAAGATGGCGGCCACCACGCCCTGCGGGAAGGTGGGGCACCAGGCCGTGGCCCAGAGGAGCCCGACGACGATCATCTTCCACCTGGGCATCTTGCGGGTCGCGCTCTCGGGCTCCGGCAGCACGTGGGGCAGGTCCATGGTGACCGTGGTCGGGCCGCCGGGCGGGCTGTGCACGGCGAGCACGCCGTCGAACGCCGCCAGCCGCCGCTCGATGCCGGCCAGGCCGCTGCCCTTGGACGGGTCCGCGCCGCCCATGCCGTCGTCCATGACCGTGACGCGCAGGTGGGGGCCGTGGGCGCTGATGTCCACGGTGGCCTCCTGCGCGCCGCCGTGCCGGGCGGCGTTGGACAGCAGCTCGCTGATCGCGAAGTAGACCGCCGCCTCCACCGGCGGCTCGGCCCGCTTCGGCAGGTCCACGTCGACGGTGACGTGCAGCGGGCTGTCCATGGCGAGCGCGCGTACGGCGTCGGCCAGGCCGCGCTCGGCCAGCACCGGCGGGTGGATGCCGCGGATGACCCGGCGCAGCTCGGTGAGCGTCTCCGACGACGCCTCCCTGGCCTTGGCGAGCAGCGCCTTGGCCGCGGCCGGGTCGGTGTCCACGAGCTGCTCGACCGCGCCCAGCGTCATGCCGATGGCGACCAGCCTGGCCTGCGTGCCGTCGTGCAGGTCGCGCTCGATCCTGCGCATCTCGGCCGCCTGCGAGTCGGCGGCCAGATTGCGGGTGCGCCTGAGGTGGCCGACCTGGGCCGCCAGGCGGCTGGCGGCGGTGGCGCCGAGCAGCAGCCGGCACCAGCGGGCGTACAGACGCAGGCCGCGACCGGGAACCAGCAGCAGCGCCGGCAGCAGCAGCACCTTGACCAGCGGGTCGAGCAGCAGCCAGCTCTGGTCGCGCCACGTGCCGGGGTCGCTGACCAGCCACCGCCACCGGTTGTTCCACGCGGGCACGCGAGGGGTCTTGTAGAGCGTGCGATCGGAGCGGTACATGCCGTCGGCCTGCGGCACCGGAGGCGGGGGCGGCGGCAGGTAGGGCGACTCGACGGCGATGCCGGCATGCCGAGTGACCAGCCGCCGGTGCAGCTCGGCCATCCGCCTGACCATCATCACCTGCGGCGGGAACAGGAAGACCATGCCGAGCGCGAACGACAACAGCAGCAGCACGCCGCTCGCCACGATCATGGGCACCTGCACGGCACCGAGCGCCAGCAGCGCGGCGACGTGGCCGTACCTGTTGAGCATGACATCAGTCTGCGACAGCGGGCGGGGTCGCCACACTGCACCTAGGTACACCCTTGCCGGGCATCTAGCGAGATTCCGCGCGTGAGGTCGCGTTCCTAGCGTCGATGGCATGAAAGTCATCGAGGTCAGGAACCTGCGCAAGCAGTACCCCAACCACCTCGCGGTAGCCGACGTGTCGTTCGAGGTGGCCGAGGGCGAGATCTTCGGCATCCTCGGCCCCAACGGCGCCGGCAAGACCACGACCGTCGAGTGCGTCGCCGGGCTGCGCGAGCGCGACGGCGGCACCGTACGCGTGGCCGGGCTCGACCCGGCGACCGACCGCGACGAGCTGCGCCGCGTGCTGGGCATGCAGATCCAGAGCGCCGCGCTGCCGGAGAAGATCAAGGTGTGGGAGGCGCTCGACCTGTACGCCTCCTTCTACCCCGACCCGGCCGACTGGCGTGAGCTGCTTGAGCGGGTCGGCCTCGGTCCCAAGCGCGACACCGCGTTCAAGAAGCTGTCCGGCGGTCAGCGGCAGCGGCTCTCGGTGGCGCTGGCCCTGGTGGGCCGGCCGCGCGTGGCCGTGCTGGACGAGCTGACGACCGGGCTCGACCCGCAGGCCCGCAGGGACACCTGGGAGCTGATCGAGCAGGTACGCACGTCCGGCGTGACGATCGTGCTGGTCACGCACTTCATGGAGGAGGCCGAACGGCTCTGCGACCGCATCGCGCTCATCGACGCGGGCCGGGTCGTCGCCACCGACACCCCAGCGGGGCTCATCGCGCAGGTGGGCGGCGAGCAGCGGCTGCGGTTCCGGCCGTCCGCGCCGGTCGACGACGCGCTGCTGCTGGCGCTGCCCGAGGTGCGCGAGGTGTCGAGGAGCGGCGAGCAGGTCGTCGTCACCGGCTCGGGCAACCTCGCGCCCGCCGTCACCCTCGCCCTGGCGCACCACCAGGTCGTCCCGGGAGACCTGCGGATCGAGCAGGCCACGCTGGACGACGCGTTCCTCGCGCTGACCGGAAGGAAGCTGTCATGAAGCTGCTCGTCACGGAGACCAAGCTGCACCTGCGCGAGTGGCCGCTGCTGCTGTTCACGGTCCTGCTGCCGCTCGCGCTGCTGGTCGTGCTGGGGCTCAGCATCCCCGACTTCACCCGGGCGGACGCGGGCGGCGAGCGGTTCGTGGACGCCCAGTGGCCGAGCATGATGACGCTGCTGTCGCTGCTCACGCTGTCGTGCAGCGCGCTGCCCGCGACCCTGGTCACCTACCGGGAGCAGGGCGTGCTCAGGCGGATGTCCACCACGCCGGTCGGGCCTGGGCGGCTGCTCGGCGTACAGCTGCTGATCAACCTCGGGATCGGGATCGTCACCACGACACTGCTGATCCTCACGGGGGCGCTGGTGTTCGGCTCGGCGGCGCCGCGCCAGATGGGGTGGTTCGTGCTGGTGTTCCTGCTCGGCACCGCCGCGCTGCTCGCCATGGGGCTGGTCATCGCCTCGCTCGCGCCGAACGCCAAGGTCGCGCCCGGCATCGGGTCGGCCGTGATGTTCCCGCTGATGTTCATCGCCGGGATGTGGGTGCCGCGCGACGTCATGCCGGACGTGCTGCGCATGATCAGCGACTACTCGGTTGCCGGGCCGTTCGCCCAGGCGCTCAGGGACTCCTGGGCGGGACAGGCGCCGCAGCTCCTCCACCTGGTGGTGGTGGCCGCGGGGCTGATCGTCTTCGGGGGCCTGGCCGTACGGCTGTTCCGATGGGAGTGAGCCGCGCACCCGCCGGAGCAGGGGCGCGGCGGGGCGGGGCAGCGTCCGGTGGCCCACACCGGGCGCGCTCCCGTGACGTTGGTCAGCAGCGAGTACAGCGAGGTCGCCGCCGCGATGAACAGGTGGTTGCGCTTGAGCCCGCCGAACACCAGGTTCGCGGCCGGCTCGGGCAGCTTCAACCGGCCGAGCAGGGTGCCGTCGGGGTCGTAGCAGAGCACCGCCTTGCCGGCCGCCGTCCACACGCGGCCCTTGTTGTCGAGCCGCATGCCGTCGTACGAGTCCTGCTCGCCTCCCGCGGCGAACTCCTTGCCGCCGCCGAGCGTGCCGTCGTCCCGCACCTCGAACACGCGGATGTGCCTGCGCCTGGTGTCGGCCACGTACAGCAGCCGCTCGTCCGGCGAGAACGCGAGCCCGTTGGGCCGGTCGAAGTCGTCGGCCACGATCCGCACCTCGCCCGTCACCGGGTCGGCCCGGTAGACGTGGCAGCCGTCGATCTCCGGCTCGGCGGCCACGCCCTCGTAGTCGCTGAGGATGCCGTACGGGGGGTCGGTGAACCAGATGGAGCCGTCGGAGCGTACGACGACGTCGTTGGGGCTGTTGAAGCGCTTGCCCTGCCACCGGTCGGCGATCACCGTGACGGAGCCGTCGTGCTCGGTGCGGGTGACCCTGCGCGGGCCCTGCTCGCAGGAGATGAGCCGGCCCTCGCGGTCGAGCGTGTTGCCGTTGACGTAATGGGACGGCCGCCGGAACGGGCCCACCGCGCCGGTCATCTCGTCCCAGCGCAGCATGCGGTCGTTGGGGATGTCGCTCCAGACCAGGAACCGGCCGGCCGGGAAGTAGACCGGCCCCTCGCCCCAGCGGGTGCCCCTGTACAGGATCTCGATAGTCGTGTCGCCGCCGACCGCGGCCATGCGCTCGTCGAGCACCTCGAACTCAGTGGGGATCGTGTCCGTCATGGCGACCACCCTACGGGGGTCCGGCCCGCAGTCCCTGAAGTAATGTCGAGGTATGTCGAAGGTCGCCTGGAACACCAAGGAGCTGACCGTCGGGCAGCTCGCCGAACGTAGCGGCGTCGCGGTCTCCGCCCTGCACTTCTACGAGAGCAAGGGCCTCATCAGCAGCCGCCGCACCGCCGGCAACCAGCGACGTTACACGCGCGACACCCTGCGCAGGGTCGCGTTCATCAGGCTGGCGCAGCGCATCGGCATCCCGCTCAAGGTCATCAAGGACGCGCTCAGCGAGCTTCCCGACGAACGCACCCCCACCCGCGAGGACTGGGCCAGGCTGTCGGCCGCCTGGCGCAGCGAGCTGGACGACCGCATCGAGCAGCTCCAGCGGCTGCGCGACGACCTCACCGACTGCATCGGGTGCGGCTGCCTGTCGCTCGACCGGTGCCCGGTCGCCAACCCGTACGACCGGCTGGGCGACGAGGGGCCCGGCGCGCGGCGCATCGACACCCGGATCTGCCCACCGCCCCAGCGCCGGCCCTGCTGCGACACGGCGTCCTGAGCCTTGGCTCCGGCTACGCCTTCTTGGCGGGCGGAACGATGAGGGTCGGCCGGTGCGCGTGATGCAGCACGTGGTTGGAGACGCTGCCCAGCAGCACCGACCGCACACCGGCCAGACCGCGCGAGCCGGTGACGATCAGCGAGGCGTCGATCTCGTCGGCCACGTCCACGATCGTCTTCCAGATGGAGTCGTGGTCGGCCACCGCCCGGTAGGTGACGTCGGTGAGCCCGGACGCGATGGCCAGCTCGGCGCCCTCCTTGGCGTGGTGCTCCGCCTGGGCGTGCGCCTCGTCCTCGGTGCTGGTGTCGATGGAGCTCACGGCCAGCGGAAACTTCTTGAGCTGAACGAGCAGCGGCTCCCAGACGGTGACGATGACCGTGGGCTCGGCGGTGAGGTGCTTGGCGGCGAACTCGATCGCGGCGCGGGCGTCGGCCGAGCCGTCGTAGGCGACAAGGATGGTCATGGCTTGCTTCCCTTCGCTTCGGTCATCTCGTAGAGCACCGAAGCGATCACCGGCCATTCCTGAGCGGATTGTCTGTTCCGTCACAGAACGCCCGGCGTAAGAAGCGGGCCGCTCGCGTGTGCGCCCCCTTCGCCGCGCTCGAAGCGCGGGCGTCAGTGCTGGGCCATGTCCACGAATCGGCTGTAGTGGCCCTGGAAGGCGACCGTCACCGTGGCCGTGGGACCGTTACGGTGCTTGGCCACGATCAGGTCCGCCTCACCCGCCCGCGGCGACTCCGGCTCGTACGCGTCCTCCCGGTGCAACAGGATGACCATGTCGGCGTCCTGTTCGATCGATCCCGATTCGCGAAGGTCGCTCACCTGTGGGCGCTTGTCGGTGCGCTGCTCGGGGCCTCGGTTGAGCTGGGAGATCGCGATGACCGGCACCTCCAGCTCCTTGGCCAGCAGCTTGATGGCACGCGAGATCTCGGAGACCTCGTTCTGGCGGCTTTCGACCTTCTTCGGCGAGCTCATCAGCTGGAGGTAGTCGATGACCACGAACCGCAGGTCGTTGCGCTGCTTGAGGCGGCGGCACTTGGCGCGGATCTCCATCATCGACATGTTGGGCGAGTCGTCGATGAACAGCGGCGCCTCGGCCACCTCGCTCATCCTGCGGGCCAGGCGGGTCCAGTCTTCGTCGCCCATCATGCCGGAGCGCATGTGGTGGAGCGCGACGCGGGCCTCGGCGGAGAGCAGGCGCATGACGATCTCGTTGCGGGACATCTCCAGCGAGAAGATGACCGTGGTCATGCCGTGCTTGATCGCCGCGGACCTGGCGAAGTCGAGGCCGAGCGTGGAGTTGTGGGTGGGGATCAGCGTACGGCCGGCGAGATAGAGGTGGTCGGCGTTGTCGACCTCCACGCACCGCACCGGCACCGACGGCACCGGGCGGACGCCGGTGATCGTGCGGTGGAGGGTATCGGCGGCGGTGTCGATGTGGACGTTGGCGTCGCTGCGCCGGAACACCTTGTCAGGCGGCGTGAACGTGATCGTGTGGCCGGTGCCTGCCTCGTCTGCGGACACCGAGTAGCCCAGGCCGTGGATCAGCTCGCGGACGTCACCGGCCAGGTCGGCGTCGGCGAGGGTGAGCCGGATCGTGCCGGTGTCGTCGATGGTGGCGGCGGCGTCGAGCAGGCCCGCCAGGAGCGCCCTGCGCTGCTCCTCCGACGCCCGCAGGTACGCCCCGGGAATGCGCCCGCACGGCTCCGCCTGGGCCTGCGCGCCCAGCGAACCGCCGTCCGCGCCACACGCGCCAAACGTGTCACAGGCGCCGAAAACGCCCGGAGCGGTCTCCGCGCCGGAGGCATCCAGAGCGGCCTCCACGCCGGAGGCGCCCGGAGCGATCTTCGCGCCGGAGGCGCCGAAGGCCGTGGCGAGGTGGGTGCCCAGCTCGTACGGGGGCGTCGGCAGGTCGCGATCCGGCAGCTCCAGGGGGCGGGTGTTGGCGACGGAGTGGCCGGTGTGCACGGTGGCGGCGATCTCCTCCGTCGTACGGACCCGAGCCGGCCCCCCGTCATCGGCGGTGAGCCACTGGTGGAGCGCGTCGGCCACGATCACCGTGCCGTCGCTGAACTCCACCTCGTAACAGGGCCGCCCGTGCAGCACCTCGGTGGCCGCGACGACCGTGGTGGGCCGCCCGTCGGCGCCGATGAGCAGGTCGCCCACCTGGACCTCGCCCATCGTCGTCCAGCCCGACGGGGTGGGCAGCGGCGTGTCGAGCGCGAGGGCCTTGCCGATGGCGGGCCGCGCGGCGACGACGATCATCTGGCCGGGGTGCAGGCCGTTGGTGAGCTGGTCGAGGTCGGCGAAGCCGGTGGGGACACCGACCATCTGGCCGCCGCGGCTGCCGATGGCCTCCAGCTCGTCGAGCGCGCCGGGCATGATCTCCGACAGCGGCGCGTAGTCCTCGGAGGTGCGCCGCTCGGTGACCTTGTAGATCTCCGCCTGGGCACGGTCGACGAGGTCGTCGACCTCTTCGTTCTGGCCGCCGTAGCCGTAGGAGACGATGCGGGTGCCGGCCTCGATGAGGCGGCGTAGGACGGCCTGCTCCCGGACGATCTTGGCGTAGTAGCCGGCGTTGGCGGCCGTGGGGACGACGGCGGTCAGCGTGTGAAGGTAGGCCGCGCCGCCCACTCGGGCCATCTCGCCGCGCTTTTGCAGCTCGTCGAAGACGGTGACGGCGTCGGCGGGCTCGCCCCGGCCGTACAGCTCGGTGATGACGTCGTAGATGATCTGATGAGCCGGACGATAGAAGTCGTCGGAGCGCAGGATCTCCACGACGTCGGCGATGGCGTCCTTCGACAGCAGCATGCCGCCCAGGACCGACTGCTCCGCCTCGATGTTGTGAGGAGGTGTGCGCTCGAATCCAGGACCGCCGACGGCCTCGTCGTCAATGCTCACCGCGCCCCCTCGTGCAACTCGCAGGTGGTCGCACCACCCCCACTTGTAGTCGACCGGTGTGACAGTTTCGCGGAGTCCGGGTCGCTCGGCAACGTGGCCTGTGGACAACCCTGTGGTCAACCTGTGTACGACTGGCCTGAGGATGTGAACGGCCTGTGGACGGGGCTGGGGATAACTGTTTCAGATATCCACCGAAGCCCCTCTGAGCAGGGCGAACGGTGTCCACTGGCTGTGGAGAAAAGAAAGTTGGCCTCACACGCCGTGTAATGTCCATAATGGACAAATGCCCATTACATCCAGAGACCGGGAGATTCTCCGACTCGCCGTGCCCGCGTTCGGCGCGCTCGTCGCCGAACCGCTCTTCCTGCTCGCCGACTATGCCATCGTCGGCCACGGCCTGGGCACCACGGCGGTCGGCGCTCTGGGCGTGGCGGGCACCGTACTGACGACGCTGGTGAACCTGTGCGTCTTCCTCGCCTACGGCACGACCGCGCAGGTGGCGCGGCAGACCGGCGCGGGCGAGCACGCGCGGGCCATGCGCAGCGGTGTGGACGGCATCTGGCTGGCCATCGGCCTCGGCGTGGCGCTGATCGCGGCGTGCTGGCCGCTCGCGCCGGAGATCGTGAGCTGGTTCGGCGCGAGCGGTACGCAGGCCGCGCAGGCGGTGACGTACCTGCGGATCAGCCTGCTCGGCACGCCCGCGATGCTGGTCGTGCTTGCCGGCACCGGCGTGCTGCGCGGCCTGCAGGACACGGTGACGCCGCTGGTGGTGGCCGTGGGGTCGTTCGCCGCGAACGCCGCGCTGAACGCCTGGTTCGTGCTGGGGCTCGGCTGGGGCATCGCGGGGTCGGCGTGGGGCACGGTGATCGCGCAGAGCGGGGGCGCGGCCGTCTACCTCGTCGTCGTCGCGCGCGGCGCGCTGCGGCACCACACCCCGCTCACCCCGTCATTCCAGGGGATCAGGCAGGCGGGCACGGCGGGCGTCGCCCTGTTCATCCGTACCGTATGCCTGCGCATCGTGCTGCTCGCCGCCACCGCGATCGCCACCAGGATGGGCGAGGCCGAGCTGGCCGCGTACGCGCTGGCCACACAGGTCTGGACGCTGCTCGCGTTCGCCCTCGACGCCATCGCGATCGCCGGGCAGGCCATCACCGGACGCTCGCTGGGCGCCGGCGACGTGCCGGCCACCAGGGACGCCACTCGCCGCATGGTCCAGTGGGGCCTGTGGTCGGGCGCGCTGCTCGGCCTGCTGGTGATCGCGGCAAGACCGCTGGTGCCGGGGCTGTTCGACGCCGAGCCCGCGGTGGCCGGGCTGCTGCTCGACCTGCTGTGGCCGGTGGCGCTCTTCCAGCCGATCTGCGGGATCGTGTTCGTGCTCGACGGCGTGCTCATAGGCGCGGGCGACCAGCGCTACCTGGCGTGGGCCGGGGTGTGGACGACGCTGGCGTACCTGCCGGCCGCCCTGCTGGCCTCGGGGATCGGCGTGGTCGCACTGTGGTGTGCGCTCGGCGTGTGGATGGTGGCACGCCTGGTCACCCTCGTACGCCGCGCGGCCGGCACCGCCTGGCTGGTAACCGGCGCGTAACCGGATTGTGCTTGCTGTTACCGAAGGGGTGGAGCAGAGTAGGCGCATTCCCTGAGCGGGGTGTGCTTTGTCCACGATTCTGCGAAGACTGCCGCCTTCTGAGGCCACCGGACTGCGTACGGGCGCCCGGCACAGCCTTGCCGAGGTGTACCGGCCGGCCGACCTGGTCGTGCTCGGACTCGGCGTGATGATCGGCGCGGGCATCTTCAGCATCGCCGGTGAGCAGGCCGCGACCACGGCGGGCCCCGGCGTGATCCTGTCCTTCATGATCGCCGGCATCGCCTGCATGCTGGCCTGCCTGTGCTACGCGGAGCTGGCCTCGACGATGCCGACGTCGGGCAGCGCCTACACGTTCACGTACGTCATCTTCGGCGAGGTCTGGGCGTGGATCATCGGCTGGGCGCTGATCCTGGAGCTACAGCTCGCCGCCGCGCTGGTGGCCAGGGCGTGGGGCGCGATCGCGGTCGGCGCGATCGGCAACTTCGGCATCCGCGTCCCGAACGCCGAGCTGGTCCAGGACATCCTCGTGTTCGTCATCCTCGTGCTGCTCACCGGCATTGTGGCGCTGGGGGCGCGGGTGGGGCTGCGGGCACTGTGGATCATGGTGGCGGCGAAGCTGCTGGCCATCGGCGCGGTCATCGCCGTCGGCCTGCCGCACATCGACCCGGCCAACTTCGGCGGCTTCGTCGTACCGCCCAAGACCCTCGACACCCCGCCCGCCACCGTGCTGGAGACCCTCATCGGGGAGGGGCAGGCGTTCGGCTGGTTCGGCATCTTCGCCGCGGCCTCGGCGATCGCGTTCGCGTACGTCGGGTTCGACATCGTCGCCACCTCGGCCGAGGAGACCGTGAACCCGCGCGAGGCCGTGCCCAAAGGCATGATCCGCAGCCTGGTCATCACCACCGTCATCTACATCGCGGTCGGCCTGGTCATGGT
Source organism: Nonomuraea sp. NPDC052634 (assembly GCF_040678535.1). Taxonomy (NCBI): domain Bacteria; kingdom Bacillati; phylum Actinomycetota; class Actinomycetes; order Streptosporangiales; family Streptosporangiaceae; genus Nonomuraea; species Nonomuraea sp. NPDC052634. Next base: position 511,005 of record NZ_JBFATY010000005.1, read on the forward strand.
CGGCATGGTGCCGTACACCAAGATCTCCGAGGAGGCGCCGCTGGCCAGCGCGTTCCAGGCGGCGGGGCTCGGCTGGATGGCCCACGTCATCGACGCGGGAGCGGTGCTCGGGCTCACCACCGTGATCCTCGTGCTGATCGTGGGACAGACGCGGGTGCTGTTCTCGATGGCGCGCGACGGGCTGATCCCGCGCGGGCTGGCCAAGGTCAGCCGCCGCTACCACACGCCGTCACGGGTGACGCTGGTCATCGGGCTCATCGCGATCGTGCTGGCGGAGTTCGTCCCCGTGGTGCCGCTGCGCGAGCTCGTGGTGATGGGGACGCTGTTCGCGTTCGCGTTCGTGGCGGCCGGCGTGATCGTGATGCGCCGCCGCATGCCGGACCTGGAGCGCGGCTTCCGGGTGCCGCTCGCGCCGCTGCTGCCCGCGCTGTCGCTGTTCGCCACGCTCTGGCTGATGGTCAACCTGCGCCTGCTCACCTGGGCGTGGTTCGTGCTGTGGATGGCCTTCGGCCTGCTCGTCTACCTCGTGTACGGCCGCCGCAACAGCCTCCTCGCCCGCCCGCGCACCGAGCCGTTGAGGCCCGCCCACGGCGGCCGCCACCGCCGCTAGAACCGGCCCGACTCCAGCACGCTGCGCAGGAACTCGCGCGTCCGCGGATGCTCGGGCTCGCTGAAGATCTTCTCCGGCGGGCCCTTCTCCAGGAGCACGCCGCCGTCCAGGAAGCACACGGTGTCGGAGATGTCCCGGCAGAACGACATCTCGTGCGTCGTGAGGATCATCGTCATGCCCGACTCCTTGAGCTCCCTGATGATCCCCAGCACCTCGACCACGAGCTGCGGGTCGAGCGCCGAGGTGACCTCGTCGAGCAGCATCAGCCTGGGCTGCGTGGCCAGCGCCCTGATGATGGCCACACGCTGCTGCTGGCCGCCGGAGAGCTGGTCGGGGTAGGCGCGGGCCTTGTCGGCCAGCCCGAAGCGTTTCAGCAGCTCATGCGCCTGCTCCTCGGCCTGCGCCTTGGCCACGCCGTGCACCTGCCGGGGCGCGAGCGTGACGTTGTCGAGCACGGTCATGTGCGGGAACAGGTTGAACGCCTGGAACACCATGCCGAGCCGCTTGCGCACCTGGTCGGCGTCCACCCGGGGGTCGGTGATCTCGTCGCCGTCGAGGTAGATGGCGCCGTCGTCCACCGTCTCCAGCAGGTTGATGCAGCGCAGCAGCGTGGACTTGCCGGAACCGGACGCGCCGATGAGGCTCACCACCTCGTGCGGCGCCACCTCCAGGTCGATGCCACGCAGCACGCTGTTGCCGCGGAAGTGCTTCCACACGCCCTCGATCGTCAGGACGCTCATGCGCCGCGCCTCCTGCGGGTGCGTGCGGCCAGATGGTCGGTGAACCTGGCCATGGGGATCGTGAGCAGGATGAACAGCAGGGCCGCCACCAGGTAGGGCGTGTAGTTGAAGCTCTGGGCGCTGTGGATCTGCGCCTGCCTGAGCGCCTCCAGCGGCCCGATCGTGGCCACCAGCGCCGAGTCCTTCTGCAACGAGGCGAAGTCGTTGAGCAGCGGCGGGATGACCCGGCGGGTGGCCTGCGGCACGACCACGAACCTCATCGTCTTGGCGTGGCTCAGCCCCAGCGAGCGCGCCGCCGCGATCTGGCTCGGGTGCACCGACTCGATGCCCGCCCTGAACACCTCGGCCACGTACGCGCCGTACGAGAGCGTCAGCGCGATGATGCCCAGCGTCGCGAGGTCCGTCGGGATGCCCTGCAGCCGCAGCGCCGGCAGTCCGAACCCGATCAGGTAGATGACGAGGATCGTCGGCACGCCCCTGAACACGTCGGTGTAGAGCGTGGCCAGCATCCTGATCGGGAAGAACGCGGGCGCGGTGATGCCCCTGGCCAGCGCGACCAGGAGCCCGATCACCAGGACCAGCACCTCGGCGATCAGGAAGATCTTGATGTTGAGCACGAACCCGCTCAGCACGTCGGGTATCGCCGCGACGAACTGCTCACCGTCGAAGAACGTCCTGCGCACGGCCGGCCAGCCGGGCGAGCTGGTGACGCCCCAGACCACCAGCACCAGGAAGACGACCGTCGACGCCGTCGCGATCGAGGCCGAGCGGCGGCCGTGCGACCTGCGGACACGCTCCCGCTCGACCTGCCGCTCAGACTTGACCCACTCGCTCATTTCAGCTCGGGCGCGCCCGCCGCCGAGCCCAGCCACTGCTCCTCGATCTTGGCCAGGTCGCCCTTGGACTTCAGCGCGTCGATGGCCTTGTCCACGCACGGCTTGAGCGCGCTGCCCTTGGCCATGACCAGGCCGAACTCCTCAGGCGTGTCGCCCGACGAGCCGAACTGGCCGACGATCGTGGAGTTCTCCACCTGCGCGGCGGTGACGTAGAACGCCGTCGGCAGGTCCACCACGACCGCGTCCACCTGCTTGTTCTTCAGCGCGTTCACGACGTCGATCTGGTCGTTGTAGACGTTCGGGTCCGCGGACGGCTTGATGACGTTCTTGACCGCGTTGAACGAGGTCGTCCCGACCTGTACGCCGATCTTCGCGTCCTTCAGCTCGGCCAGGCTCTTCGCCTTGGCGAACTTGCCGTCCTCGGCCGCCACCACGGCCTGCTTGACCGTGTAGTAGCCCTTACTGAAGTCGACCGCCTGGGCCCGCTCCGGGGTGATCGAGACCTGGTTGATGTCGAAGTCGAAGGTCTTCTCGCCCGGCGCGTACGCGTTGTCGAACTTGACCGTCGTCCACTGCACCTCGTCGCGGTCGAAGCCCAGCTCCCCCGCCACCGCGAACGCGACCGCGCTCTCGAAGCCCTGCCCGTTGCTCGGGTCGTCGTCCTTGAACCACGGCTCATAGGCGGGCTTGTCGGTGCCGATGGTGAGCTTGCCCGGCGTCTTCAGCGCGAGCTGGTCCTTGGTGCACGCGGTGGAGGTGGTGGGGGCCGCGACGCTCGCCGTGTCGTCGACCGGGGCGCACGCGACGGTCGCCGCCGCCAGTGCTCCGAGTGCGAGCAGCATCGAGGGACGGGCCATGGCCTCTGCCTCCAGGGGGAACGTGCGAAAGATCGAGGCGATTCTACGCTGCTCGTATCGGAAATCCGCCCCCAGGGTGCCGCCCACCACCCCAATCCCGGCACCCCACCGCCTCGCAGCCGACCGGCACAAGACCGGACCCCGCGGCATCGGGGGTGACGCACGGCATCGCGAACGTGACACGCAGGATCGCGGGTGACGTGAGGTGGCGCGAGGTGGCGTGGGCCGGGCCTCAAAGCGGCCGGGCCAGCGCGCGGAGATCGAGCGGCGCGGTAAGACCGGCGCGGGGCCGAGTGGCGCGGGGGCGAGTGGTGCGGGGGCGAGTGGCGCGGGGGCGAGTGGCGCGGGGGCGAGTGGCGCGGGGCGAGTGGCGCGGGGCGAGTGGTGCGGGGCGGGAGCCGTTCGTACGAAGAAGGGTGGGAAAACAGAAGGGCCCCCTGAGAAGGGGGCCCGCTGCTTGCTGAAGGTCAGCCCGCGACGACCTCGACGTCGACCGACGCGGAGACCTCCGGGTGGAGCTTGACCGTCACCCGGTGGGAGCCGACGCTCTTGATCGGGTTGGGGATCTCGATGCGGCGGCGGTCGAGCTCGGGACCGCCGGCGGCCTTGACGGCCTCGACGATGTCGCCCGAGGTGACCGAGCCGAACAGCCGGCCCGACTCGCCGGCACGGGTGGCCAGGCGCACGCGCAGCGCGCCGAGCTGGCCGGCGACCTCCTTGGCGGTGCCGAGGTCGCGGATCTCGCGCGCGTCGCGCGCCTTGCGGATGGCCTCGATCTGCTTCTCGGCGCCGCGCGTCCAGCGCATGGCGTAGCCGCGCGGGATGAGGTAGTTACGGCCGTAGCCGTCCTTGACCTCCACGACGTCGCCGGGGGTGCCGAGGCCGGAGACCTCGTTGGTGAGGATGAGCTTCATGTCGACGAACCTCCCTTAGCGCGCCGTGCTCGTGTAAGGCAGCAGGGCCACCTCACGGGCATTCTTGATCGCCGTCGCCACGTCGCGCTGGTGCTGGGTGCAGTTGCCCGTCACCCGGCGCGCACGGATCTTGCCGCGGTCGGAGATGAACTTCCGCAGCAGGGCCGTGTCCTTGTAGTCGACGTAGGAGATCTTGTCGTGGCAGAACAGGCAAACCTTCTTCTTCGGCTTGCGCAGTGCCGGCTTAGCCATCGTGGTGCTCCTTTCAGAGCCCCGCCGTCAAAGCGGGAATGGACTCGGGCTTGTGGACAGGTTTAGAAAGGCGGTTCGTCGCTGAAGTCGTTGCCGCCGCCGAAGCCACCGCCGCCCTGCGGGCCGCCGAAGCCGCCGCCACCGCCCTGGTAGCCGCCGCCCTGAGGCGGGGCGGGCGTCGCGGAGGCCCAGGGGTCATCGACCGGACCGCCGCCGAAGCCGCCGCCGCCCTGACGGGAGGTGCGGTTGACCTTGGCGGTCGCGTTACGCAGGGACGGGCCGACCTCGTCGACCTCGACCTCGTAGACCGTGCGCTTCTCGCCTTCCTTGGTCTCGTAGGACCGTTGCTTGAGCCGCCCCTGCACGATGACCCGCATGCCGCGCTGAAGGCTCTCGGCGACGTTCTCCGCCGCCTGCCGCCAGACGTTGCAGGTCAGAAAGAGGCTTTCGCCATCCTTCCACTCGTTGGTCTGCCGATCCATGTACCGCGGAGTGGACGCGATGCGGAATCGAGCCACCGCTTGCCCCGTCGGGGTGAAGCGCAGCTCCGGGTCGTCGACGAGGTTGCCGACGATGGTGATTACGGTGTCGCCTGCTGCCATGGCTAGCGCTCGCCTTCCTGCACGCCTTCGCTTGGGTTACGGCTCAGAGTACGGGGCTTCCCCGACAAAAAACCGGAGGTTAGTGCACGTCCGGACGCAGGACCTTGGTGCGCAGGACACCCTCGTTGAGGTTGAGCTGGCGGTCGAGCTCCTTGACCGTCGCGGGGTTCGCGGACAGGTCGATGACGGCGTAAATGCCCTCGGACTTCTTGTCGATGTCGTACGCGAGCCGGCGGCGACCCCACACGTCGACCTTCTCCACGGTGCCGCCGTCGTTGCGGACCACGGAGAGGAACTGGTCGAGGGACGGAGCGACGGTGCGCTCATCGAGCGAAGGGTCCAGGATGACCATTACTTCGTAACGACGCATGCGGACTCCTACCTCCTCTGGACTTTTGCGGTCACGACGCTCTGCCGTGACAGGAGGACGCTGACGCCTGAGCCCGGCGGGCCCCTTTCGGCACCCCGGGGCGACGAGTCACCCGTCGCAGCGCAGCGTGCCCCAGGTTACCAGCCGCTGCTCGATGGGAAGGCCCTATGGAAACCAAGGGGGTGGTGGCTGTGCCACAAGTGCTTCAGCCCTCCGACAGGGAGCGCTTCAGGTTCACGCTCAACACCGACGGACGTCCGCATCGCGCCGAGAACACCTTCGCGATCATCACGCTCGTGTGCGGCGTGGTGGCATTCGTCGCGACGTTCTGGCCCTCGGCGCACGTGATCTCGTCGTGGTTCGGCACGCTCGGTTTCGGCGTGGGCCTGTACTCGCAGTACATCTCGGCGACCACGCCGCAGCGCTCGCTCAACGTGGTGGGTCTCGTCGGGTCGTTCGTGGGAGCCGCGCTCGGCATCGCTCACGGCGGCTTCCTCCCGAACCCCTGACCCCGCGCGCACGAGCGGACGGCCCCGGGCGTACGCGCTCCGGGGCCGTTCCGTATCTGCTCTGTAGAGAAACGATCTGCTCTGTAGGGAAACGGCCGAGATCAACCGATGTGCAGGTCGATGCCGAGGAGCACCAGGAACCACAGGAAGACCGCGAGCAGCGCCTCGGCGACGTCCCTCAGCAGTCCCGGCGTAATGTAGTCGTGGACCCAGGCGACGTAAAGGCCGACGACGACGTAGACGGCGACGATCAGCGCGCGTAAGCGCCAGCGGCTCATGGGGGACTCCTCGTGTCGGGGGCCTCCCGGCTGCCCTGGGGCACACCGGCCAAACCCGGCCGCCTCCCGCTCGGGCGGCGGATAGCCTTACCGCATGGTGCGAATCGGAGCTCACGTCGATCAGGACGATCCCGCCGCCAGGGGCGCCGAGGTGGGGGCCGAGGTGGTGCAGTTCTTCCTCGGCGACCCGCAGGGCTACGACAAGCCGGTGCTGCCCGCCAAGCCGGTCGAGGGCGTCGACATCTACATCCACGCCCCGTACCTGATCAACGTGGCGACGACCAACAACCGCATCAGGATCCCCAGCCGCAAGCTGCTGGAGCAGCACCTCAAGGCGGCGGCGAGCCTCGGCGCCAAGGGCCTGGTCGTGCACGGCGGCCACGTCAACAAGAACGACGACCCGCAGGCGGGCTTCGACAACTGGCGCAAGGTGTTCGAGCGCATGGAGTGCCCGATCCCCGTGCTGATCGAGAACACCGCGGGCGGCGGCAACGCGATGGCGCGCAAGCTGGAGCGCATCGCGCGGCTGTGGGACGCGCTCGACGGGTTCGACGTGGGCTTCTGCCTCGACACCTGCCACGCGCACGCGGGCGGCGAGGAGCTGGTCGACGTGGTCGAGCGGGTCAAGGCCATCACCGGCCGCATCGACCTCGTCCACTGCAACGACTCGCGCGACGACTTCGGCTCCGGCGCGGACCGCCACGCCAACATCGGCCAGGGCAAGATCGACCCCGAGCTGATCCTGGCGGTGTGCCGGGCGGCGGGCGCGCCGATCGTGGTGGAGACGCCGCGCGAGGGCCAGGCCGAGGACATCGCGTTCCTGAGGAAGAACCTCTAGCGAACGTTCCTGAGGAAAAACCTTCAGCGAATACACACAGGCTGTGGATAACTTCCCTGGATTACCCAGAGAAGAAAGTGGGTAAGAAGATCAGCCCGCCCACGCGCCGCTGAGGAATCTGGCCGTGTTGACCAGCATCAACGGCCCAGAGATCAACACGTAGAGCGCCATCAGCCAGGGGCGGCGGGCCGACACCCGGGCGAGCAGCACCCACAGCGGGAACCACAGCAGCAGCGAGCGCGGGATCGACAGGTAGTACGCCGACGTCATCAGCGCCGCCGCCTGCCCGCCCGCGTACACCGCCTCGCTCCACCTGCGCAGCACGAGCAGCCAGATGAGCGCGGCCACGACCACCACGGCTCCGGCGATCTCCATGCGGAACGCCACCGCGAAGTCGTCGGAGCCCATCGCCGAGCGCCAGGTCGTCCGCCACGCCTCCCACGGCCAGGCGAAGTCGCGCCCCCAGCCGGCCTCCTGCGCGTGCTTCCACGCCAGCCAGTCGCCGGTCCTGCGGTACTGGTAGAACGAGTACGCCGCCAGCGGCAGGAACGGCACCGCCAGCCAGGCGGCCCGGCGCACCGGCTCCCTGCGCACCACGTACTCCACGACGAGCGCCACGGCGAGGAACAACCCGGTGATGCGCACGCACGACGCGCCCGCCGCCAGCAGTGCCGCCGCCGGCCAGCGGCCCTGGCGGGCGGCCAGCCAGGCCGGGATCGCGAAGGCCAGGAAGAGCGACTCGCTGTAGCCGGCGGCCAGGAACACCGCCATGGGGAAGGCCAGCAGTCCCAGCACCGCCATCCACCCAGGGGCGCCCTCGACCTCGGCGAGCCGGGCCAGCGCCACCATGGCGACCGCGCCGGAGACCAGCGAGACCAGCAGCCCGGCCGCCGCCCAGTCGGGCACGACGAGGTGCACCAGCCGCAGCGCCATCGGCAGCCCGGGGAAGAACGCGGGCAGGCCGTCGTCGGGCGGCCTGCCGGGCTCGCCGTCGTAGCCGTACTCGGCGATGGTGACGAACAGCGTGGTGTCCCACTTGCGCCACTTGTCGGCGTATCCGGCCAGGGTGGTGCCGAGCAGGGTGGCCACCAGCAGCCCGGCACGCGAGCCGAACCAGAGCAGCAGCGCGTCCCGTGCGGCAGACCGCGTGATCATCTGACCAGGGACGCCAAGGTGAACCGGTCAGGGGCGCCGTCGAACACGCCGCCCGTCTGGTCGTCGGCTCCCGCCGCGCGCACCACGTCCTTGTCGGGCTTGAGAATGTCGCGCACGACGAACGCCATCATGATGGCGATGGTGATGATCCGCCCCCACACGGCGGTGAAGTACGTGTCGTCGCCGATGCCCAGGTCCTCACGCCCCAGCGGCGGCTGCGAGAGCAGGTAGAGCCAGATCGCCACGAAGTACCACACCTCGGCGAGCTGCCACAGCGCGAGCGGCTTCCAGTTGGGCCTGGCCAGCACCGCGAACGGCACCAGCCACAGCACGAACTGCGGCGACCAGACCTTGTTGGTCATCATGAACGCGGCCAGCGCGAGGAAGCAGATCTGAGCCAGCCGGGGCCGGCGCGGCGCGGCCAGCGTCAGCACCGCGATGCCCAGGCACAGAATGGCCAGGGAGAGCATGCCGAGCGTGCTCACGTCGGTATCGCCGAGGATCGGCCAGCCCTTGGTCTGGAAGAACAGCCACGGCGAGCCCCAGTCGACCCCGCGCTCCTGGGAGAAGACGTAGAAGCGGCGCCAGCCGTCCCACGCGAAGATCATGAAGGGCAGGTTGACGAGGAGCCAGGCCGCCGCCGCCGCGCCCAGCGTCTCCAGGAACGGCCGCCATCGGCCGGAGCGCCACGCCAGCAGGAACAGCGCGCCGACGAACATCAGCGGATAGAACTTCGTCGCGATCGCGAGCCCGAGCAGCACGCCGGCGAGCACCTGCCGCTCGCGCTTCCACGCCAGCAGCATGCCCATGGACAGCACGCCGGCGACCAGGTCCCAGTTGATGTACGCGGCCAGCACCACGGCCGGGGAGATCGCGTACCAGAGGGGGTCCCAGCGCCTGAGCGGGCCGGCCACCGCCGCCATGAGCAGCACCCCGCCCACCAGGCAGAGGCCGAGCAGGATCACGGTCAGGTCGTAGAAGCGCACCGCCTGGGTGACCGTGTCGGGGGACAGCGCGCGGGCGATCCAGCTCATGACCTGCATGACCTCGCCCAGCACCACCGGGTATTCGACCTGCTTGTCGAACGGCACCGCGGCGAAGTAGGGGTTCTCCCTGTCGAGGGCGCGGTCGAAGTACAGGGGGTAGATGTCGGTGTAGCAGAAGTTCGTGTACGTGGTGACCTGGTCGTTCCAGCCGCCCGTACGGCACGGCAGGCGCACCACGTACGCGAGGCTCGCCCCCAGGGCCGCGATGAGCCCCAGGGGCAGGTACGGCACGGCACGCGCCACCCACGGGGCGCGTGCCTCGGTCGCTGGCTGCGTCACCGGCCGCGTCACTGGTCCTCGTGCCTGGCGGGTGCGGGCCGGGCGCCGCTCGGCCTGGCGTGCGGCACCGCCCCGCCCCCTGCGGTGTCCACGTCGCTGTCGGGCAGGCCGAGCTGGTCGCTGTCGTCCATCCCGGTGTCGACGTCGCCCTCGGGGAGGGTCGGGCCCTCGTCGACGTCGCAGTTGACCAGGCAGTCCTGGTTCTGGTCGCCGAACGGGTCGCCGGTGTCGAGCGGCTCGTCGTCGGCCTCGGGCGTCGGGGTCGGCGTGGGCGTCGGGCTCGGCACGATGTTCTCCGGCGTGCCGACCTCGGCCCGCTCGGGGAACTTCTCGATCGGCAGGCCCTCGTGGGCGAGCTGCATGAACTTCTGCCAGACGATCGTGGGCGGGCCCGCGCCTTCGAAGCCCAGGGAGACCTCCTTGACCCTGGTGTACGGGTTGTTCGGGCCGTACTTCTTGCTGCCCTTGCGGTAGATCGGGCAGTTGGAGTGCTCGGGCGGGACGACCTTGCCGGTCTTCGTCACGCACTGCTCGCGGTAGAAGCCGACCGCCGTGGAGATCTGCGGCGTGTAGCCGACGAACCAGGCTTCCTTCTCGTCGTTGTTGGTGCCGGTCTTGCCGGCCGCCGGGCGGGCGCCGAGGCCCTTGCCGGCGGCGGTGCCGGACTTGAGCACCTCCTGCATGGCGACCGTCGCGTCCGCGGCGACGTCCTCGTCGATGACCCGCTTGCTCGGGGCCATCTCAGGGTAGACGACCTTGCCGTCGCGGTCCTTGACCTGCTGCACCACGTGGTAGGGGGTGTACTTGCCGCCGTTGGCGAAGATGGAGTAGCCGGCCGCCTGCTCCACCGGCGTCACCAGAGCGCTGCCGATGGCGAACTGGTACTGGTGCTCCTCGACGTCCTGATCCATGCGCTTTTCGTTGAAGCCGGCTTCCTTGACGAGGTTCTTGACGTCGTCGAGCTTGTTGGGCAGCGCGTAGGCCATCGACACGTACGCCGTGTTCACCGACTGCGCCGTGGCCTTGATCACATCGACGGCGGTGCCCACGTTGTGGCTGTTCCTGAAGCCGCCCACTTGCTGGCCCGGCAGTTCCTTGGGCACCGTCTCGTTGCCCGGCACGTAGCTCTTGAGCGAGTAGCCCGCCTGCAGCCAGGCCGCCAGCACGTACGGCTTGAACGCCGACGCGGCCTGCTTGGTCGACTGGAAGGGCTCGTTCCACGGGTCGGTGACGAAGTCGTCGCCACCGTAGAAGGCCAGCACGCGTCCGTTCTTCGGGTTCACCGCGGCCAGGCCGGCGTGGAACTCCGTGGACATGTTGTAGGCCTTCATCGTCTCCTTGACCGCGGTCTTCGCATGCAGCATGAGCTTTCTGTCGAAGGTGGAGATGATCTTGAAGCCACCGCTCCTGACCTTGTCGCGGGTCAGGCCGCGGCCCTCGAGCTCCTTCAGCACCTGCTCGACCATGTAGCCCCTGAGCCCGCCCATCTCGTTGTCGGACACCTTCGCCCGGGTCTTGGGGAACTTCGCGGTCTTCGGCAGGTTCCCGTACTTCTCGGGCCACTGCTCCGCCATGTACTGGATGACGGTCTTCCAGCGCGCCTTGAGCGCGGGCGCGTCGTGGTCCCAGCTCGGCCGCTGGATGCGCGCGGCGAGGTAGGCGCCCTGCTCGGGGGTGAGGTTCTTGGCGTGGACGTTCTTGCCGGGGAAGTACGCCTTCGCGGCGGCCTCGACGCCGTAGGCGCGGCCGAAGTTGATGGTGTTGAGGTAGTTCTGGAGGATCTGTTCCTTGGTCAGCTCCTCGTCGAGCTTGACCGCGACCATGATCTCCATGACCTTACGCTTGATCGACACTTCCTGGCTGAGGCCGTCGTAGTAGTTACGGGCCATCTGCTGGGTGATCGTCGAGGCGCCCTGGAGCTGCTGGCCGCTGACCGTGCTCCACAGCGAGCGGATCATGCCGGTGATGGAGATGCCGGAGTCTTCCCAGAACGTCTTGTTCTCGATCGCGATGGCGGCGTCCTTGACGGTGTCGGCCATCTCGGTGATCGGGACGCTCTCACGCTTGAAGCCGAGCGTGGCGATCGGCCTCTTGCCGTCGCGGTAGTAGATGGTGCTCTGCTCGGCGATCGCCTGGGCCTGAGCCTCGTCGGGCACGGGCGTGTTGGCGTACGCCACCATGATCATGCCGAAGACGCCGGCCGCGAGCACCACGACGCCGGCCACGACCATCTTCCAGCTCGGCAGGAACCTGCGCCAGCCGCCGCGACCGCCGCCGCCTCTTTTGACCGGCGGCTCGGGCGGCTCCGACGGCGGGCCGGAGGAGCCGCGGCGGCGCGAGCGCCGGGGGCCGTCGCTGACGATCGTCTCCTCGTGGCTCGCCGCGCGCGTGTCGTGGCGGGCGCGGGAACGCGCCGGCGGCCGGTCGCCGCGCTCCTGCGCGAAGTCGCCGCGCGCGTGCGCGTAGTCGCCGCGCCGTTCGTCGCCGCGCGCGTGCGCGTAGTCGCCACGCCGTTCGTCGCCGCGCGCGTGCGCATAGTCGCCACGCCGTTCATATCCGCCCCGCTGGGGGCGCTCACCACGCTCACGGGCGTAATCGGCCCTCGCCCGTCTGGGTGGCGGAGGGTCGTCGTCGAACGACGGCGCGGCCATGGCGCCGGTCTGCTCATAGGCGGCTTCAGGACGACGCGGCTGCTGCGCAGCACTCCAACCCGGCTCGCCGGTTTGCGGAGGAGAACCCGGGGGCACAGAACGGGATGAGCTGGAGCGACGGCGCCTTCCCGGGCGTGCCGTCCCCTCATTCATGCTGTTACTCACACGTCCTCGCAACCTTGTTCGGAACAAAACGGCGGTCGGGCGTGAGGCTGCTCGCCGCCCTCGGGTTTCACGCTTGATCGACGAGGTCAGGCGGTCCGTTCCCGAGGACGTACGAAACCGTCAGGTGATTCCAGGAACAACCTTGGCAGACCTCGACAACGTACGCCCGGAACTCATCGTAATCATGGGCCATTGCGGCGAGTTCTGCCGCGACCTTTGCCTGACCGGCATGCCGTCCGAGCGCATCGCCATAGACGAAGGTCACCTCGGTGACGTTCCTGCTCTCGCAGACCGGGCAGGGGCGTTCGGTCGGCTCGCCGAAGTGGCGGGCGGCGCGAAGGAGGTAGGGCTGCGCGTCACAGACGTCGCGGCGCGACGACCGGCCGGCGCGAAGGGAGCGGACCACCGCCCTTTTCGCCAGGCCGTAATCCACCACCCCTCTCTGCGACCGCATGAGCGCCACACTACGGCGTTTCCGAGCTTGATCCCAACGACTTGGCGATTCGCCGATTGCCGCGATATAGCGCCGCGACGTATCCTCGTGATGTATCGGCTCGATACATCGACGCGAGAGGGGGCGGTTCCAGTGGCCAGCGGACAGGGCAGGGTGCTGGAACTGGCCGTGCTCGGGTCGCTGCACGAGACGCCGCTCCACGGCTACGAGCTGCGCAAACGGCTCAACGCCCTGCTGGGGATGTTCCGTGCGTTCTCCTACGGGTCGCTGTACCCCTGTCTGCGATCGCTTCTCGCTCAGGGCCTCATCGCCGAGGAGCAGCCGGCTCCTTCCACGATCGTCGGCGGCAGATCGAAGATCGTCTACAAGCTGACGGCCGAGGGCAAGGAACGGCTGCAGGAGCTGCTCACCCAAGCCGGGCCGTCCGCCTGGGAGGACGAGAGCTTCGGCGTGCACTTCGCGTTCTTCCGGCACACGGAGGCCGAGGTGCGCCTGCGCATTCTCGAAGGCCGTCGCAGCCGTCTTTTGGAGCGACTCGACGCGGTGCGCACCGCGCTGGCACGCACCAGGGAGCGACTCGACAGCTACACGCTCGAGCTGCAACGCCACGGACTCGAGTCCGTCGAGCGCGAGGTGCGCTGGCTGAACGAGCTGATCGCAACTGAGCGTCGGGCCTCGTCGGAAGGCGGGCCCGAGAGAGATACCACGTCAACTGATGAGTAAGGGAGCGAGTGCGATGGGTTCGGTTCGCGTGGCCATTGTCGGCGTCGGCAACTGCGCGTCGTCACTGGTCCAGGGCGTTCACTACTACAAGGACGCGGATCCGGGCACGCGAGTCCCGGGCCTGATGCACGTGAAGTTCGGCGACTACCACGTGGGTGACATCGAGTTCGTCGCCGCGTTCGACGTGGACGCCAAGAAGGTCGGCCGCGACCTGTCCGAGGCGATCGTCGCGAGCGAGAACAACACGATCAAGATCTGTGACGTGCCCCCGACCGGGGTCACCGTGCAGCGCGGTCACACCTTCGACGGCCTTGGCGAGTACTACCGCGAGATCATCGAGGAGTCCGACGAGGTCCCGGTGGACGTGGTCCAGGTGTTGCGCGACAACAAGGTCGACGTGCTGGTGTCGTACCTGCCGGTGGGCTCCGAGGAGGCCGACCGCTTCTACGCGCAGTGCGCCATCGACGCCGGGGTGGCCTTCGTCAACGCGCTGCCGGTCTTCATCGCCTCCGACCCCGAGTGGGCGGAGAAGTTCACCGAGGCGGGCGTGCCGATCGTCGGCGACGACATCAAGTCGCAGGTCGGCGCCACCATCACGCACCGCGTGCTGGCCAAGCTCTTCGAGGACCGCGGGGTCGAGCTGCTGCGCACGTACCAGCTCAACTTCGGCGGCAACATGGACTTCATGAACATGCTGGAGCGCACCCGCCTCCAGTCGAAGAAGATCTCCAAGACGCAGTCGGTCACCTCGCAGATCCCGCACGAGATGGCCAAGGCCGACGTCCACATCGGCCCGTCCGACCACGTGCCGTGGCTGGACGACCGCAAGTGGGCCTACGTCCGTCTGGAGGGCCGCTCCTTCGGCGACACGCCGCTCAACCTGGAGTACAAGCTGGAGGTCTGGGACTCCCCGAACTCCGCCGGCATCATCATCGACGCCGTGCGCGCCGCCAAGATCGCCCTCGACCGGGGCATCGGCGGTCCGATCCTGTCGGCGTCCTCCTACTTCATGAAGTCGCCGCCGCAGCAGTACTCCGACGACGAGGCCCGCGAGTACGTCGAGAAGTTCATCAGGGGCGAGGTCGAGCGCTGACCCGTCACACGCTCCCGACGGCGCCGTGACCCCTCACATCGAGGGGCGCGGCGCCGCTCCATGTACGGCCCCGGCCCGCGGCGCCACCCGGGCATTCAGGCCCGATCGGCTTGACTGCCGCGTGCTCAGCCCCTGGCGGCGGGCGGCAGGCCCTCAGGGCTGGCCGGCTGCCAGGCGAGCGGGTCGGCGCCCAGCTCCACCAGCAGCGGCACCTGCTCCCTGCACCACGGCGAGATCGCCAGCAGGCCGTTCTGGGCGCCCTCGGCGAACTCCTTCCACGGCATCCAGCACGTCTCCCCCACCTCGTCGGGGTTCGGCGTGACGGGCGCGTCGACCGTGACCCGGTAGACCGGGCAGAGCTCGTGCTCGACGATGCCGTTGGCCATCACCGCCCGGTAGGAGAAGGAGGGCAGCATGAGGTCTGCGCTCTCGACGACCAGGCCCAGCTCGTACGACAGCCGGCGCACCACCGCGCGGTCGAGCGGCTCGCCCGGCAGGGGATGGCCGCAGCAGCTGTTGGTCCAGACGCTGGGCCAGGTCAGCTTGTGATCGGCCCTCCTGGTGAGCAGCACCCGGCCGTCCGAGTCGAAGACGTAGCTGGAGAAGGCAAGATGCAGGGGGGTCTCGCGGCCGTGCACCGACGACTTGGGCGCGGTGCCCAGCGCGTGACCGTCGCGGTCGACCAGCACGACGTGTTCCTCGCTCGTCACGCTTTGAAGCGTACGTGATCATGAGTACCACTTGGAACCCCATAAACCCGGCCGGCAGGCGCGGGCTAGGCTGACGGCGTGTCTTTCGTCGCCGATCTCCGCACGGTTCTGCGGGGCAGGGACTTCAGGCGGCTGTTCGGCACCCGGCTGGTCTCGCAGTTCTCCGACGGCATCTTCCAGTTCGGGGTGACCGGGTTCGCCTTCTTCAGCCCCGAGAACCAGACGACCGCCATCGAGGTGGCGGCCGGGCTGGCGGTGCTGCTGCTGCCGTACAGCGTGCTCGGACCCTTCGTCGGCGTCTTCATCGACCGGTGGTCGCGGCGGCAGATCCTCATGGTGGCGCCGTTCGTGCGCGGCGCGCTGCTGCTCGTCGCCGCCGCCCTGGTGGCCTCCGACGTGCCCGACCCCGCCTTCTACGCGGCCGCGCTGGCCGTGCTCGGAGTCAACCGGTTCTTCCTGGCCGCGCTCGGCGCGTCGCTGCCGCACGTGGTGCCGCCGGAGCGGCTGATCTCGGCCAACGCGGTCGTCCCCACCTCGGGCACGGTCGTCACGTTCGTCGGCGCGGGCGTCGGTTTCCTGCTGCGCGAGATCTTCGGCGGCGATGACAAGGGCGTGGCGCTGCTGCTCGTCACCTCCGGCGTGGTGTTCGCGCTGAGCGCCCTGGTCGCGCGGACGATGGACCGCGACCTGCTCGGCCCGTGGCCCGACCCCGACCGGCCGCAGGCCCGCCAGGAGCTGCGCAACGTCGTCACCGGCCTCATCGACGGCGCCCGCCACCTGCTGCACCACCGGGTGGCCGCCGCGACGCTGGGCGCGATGGCCACACACCGCTTCCTGTTCGGCATGTGCACCGCGCTCGGCATCATCCTCTACCGCTACTACTTCACCGACGGCGACGCCGAGGCCGCGCTGCGCGGGATCAGCCTGGTGGTGGTCGCCGCCGGCGTCGGCACCGCGATCGCGGTCGTCGTCACGCCGTACACGACCGAGTGGTTCGGCATCGAGCGCTGGGTGCAGATCGCGCTGGTCTCGGCCGGGGTGCTGACCGCGGCGCTGGTGCTGCCGTTCCAGGAGTGGGGGCTGCCGATCGCCGGGTTCGTGCTGGGGCTGGCCGGGCAGAGCGTGAAGATCTGCGCCGACACCACCGTCCAGCGCGACGTGGAGGACATCTACAGGGGCCGCGCCTTCTCCATCTACGACATGCTCTTCAACGGCATGTACGTGCTCGCCGCGGCCCTGTCGGCGGCGATCCTGCCGCCGGACGGCAAGTCGTACGCCGCCGTCGCGATCATCTCGCTCGGCTACCCGCTGGCGGCGCTCGCCTACCGGATGGTCACCGCGTCAGCGCGCTCCGAGGTCGGTTGACCGCGCCCACTCCAGCAGCGCCTCGGTGGCGGCCTCCTTGCCGATCACGCCCTTGTCGAGCCTGAGGTCGAGCAGGAACTTGTAGGCCTTGCCCACCACCGGGCCCGGCCCGATGCCGAGCACCCGCTGGATCTCGTTGCCGTCGAGCTCGGGGCGGATCTTGGCCAGCTCCTCCTCCTCGGCCAGCCTGGCGATGCGCTCCTCCAGGTGGTCGTAGGTGCGCGAGAGCGCCGCCGCCTTGCGCTTGTTGCGGGTGGTGCAGTCGGCCCTGGTCAGCTTGTGCAGCCGGGTGAGCAGGTGGCCGGCGTCGCGGACGTAGCGGCGCACGGCGCTGTCGGTCCACTCCCCCGTGCCGTAGCCGTGAAAGCGCAGGTGCAGCTCCACCAGGCGGGAGACATCGGCGACGACGTCCTTCGGAAAGCGCAGCTCGGTCAGGCGCTTCTTCGTCATCTGCGCCCCGACCACCTCGTGGTGGTGGAACGACACCCGCCCGCCCGGCTCGTGGCGGCGCGTCTTGGGCTTGCCGACGTCGTGCATGAGCGCCGCCCAGCGCAGGATGCGGTCGGGGCCGTCCTCCTCCTGCGCGATGGCCTGGTCGAGCACGGTCAGTGTGTGCTCGTAGACGTCCTTGTGCCGGTGATGCTCGTCGATCTCCAGCCGCAGCTTGGGCAGCTCGGGCAGCACGTGGGCGGCCAGCCCGGTGTCGACCAGCAGGCGCAGGCCGTCGCGCGGGCGGGCGCCGAGAATCAGCTTGTCGAGCTCGTCGCGGATGCGCTCGGCCGAGACGATCTCGATGCGGTCGGCCATCGCGGTCATCGCCGCCACCGCCGCACGATCGACGGTGAAGCCGAGCTGGGAGCTGAACCTGGCCGCGCGCAGCATGCGCAGCGGGTCGTCGCCGAACGACTGCTCCGGGGTGCCCGGCGTGCGCAGCAGGCGCGCCCGCAGGTCGTGCATGCCGCCGAAGGGGTCGACGAACTCGTGCGACGGCAGCCGCACCGCCATCGCGTTGACCGCGAAGTCGCGCCGCTCCAAGTCCCCTTCGAGGGTGTCGCCGTAGATGACGTCGGGCTTGCGCGACTTGGGGTCGTAGGACTCGCTGCGGTACGTCGTGATCTCGATCAGCCGGTTGCCCTTGCGCAGGCCTACCGTGCCGAACTCGATACCGATCGTCCACACGGCGTCGGCCCAGTCTCTGACGATCTCCAGCACCCGCTCAGGGCGCGCGTCGGTGGTCAGGTCGAGGTCGTTGCCGCTGCGCCCGAGCAAAAGGTCGCGTACGGGCCCGCCGACGAGGGCGAGCTCGTGGCCCTGGGCGGCGAACAGGCGGCCGAGCTCGTCGGCCACGGGGGCGATCTTGCGGAACAGGTCGTTCATGGCCTGCTGCTGGCTTTCGGTCAGAGTTGCGTCGGACAAACTGAGATCGGCCTTCTTGTGCGCTTCCGGAACATATCCCCCGAGCCACACCAGGTCCGGGTTACCGTCGGTCTTGGGACCGTCGGGGGCACGTGAACCAGGCAAGGAGGACTATATGAAGGACGCCCTCGCGCTCCACCGCTGGCTCCTCGCACACCAGGTCCATCATGAGATCGTACGCCTTCCGCGTCCCATGACTTGCGCCGAAGAGCTGCCGGAGACGGTCTACGCGGCGGCCGGGCGCTGCCTGATGGTCACCGTGCTCGAGGTCACGACCAGGGTCGGCAGCGAGGTCGTCATCGCCGTCACCACCCCCGTCTCCGCGCCGCCGAGGCCCGGCGTGGTCGGCGGTCTGCTCGGCGCCCGCCAGGTGCGTCCCGCGCCCGCCCACGTGGTCAACGCCGCCACCGACTACGCGCACGGGCTCGTGTGCCCGCTGCTGCTGCCCGCCTCGCTGCCGATGCTCATCGACGACCGGATCCGCGAGGATCGTGAGCTCCTTTACACGCCCACCGGTGAGCGGCATACCGCGCTCGCCATGAGGGCGCTCGACCTGCTGGCCGTCCTGCCGGGAAAGATGGTGGATCTACGGGGCGCGCGCCACCGAGGACCGCGTGCGGCGGTCGCGGGACGGCACTGAGCCCGTACCATTGCGGGCGTGTGTCGTCCTCGTCCCGCCCGGGCCTCGGCGTGATCCGTAAGGCCACGCTACTCGCCGCGCTGTCCGCCGCGTTGCTCTCCCCCACGCTGGCGGTCACGCCCGGTGAGGCTGCCGTGACGCCCGCCGTGACGGAGGTCAGGCGGCAGACCCTCGCCGTGTCCATCGCCTCGATCACGCCCGAGGTGCCCAGGAGCCTGACCGACGTCATCAAGATCACCGGCACCGTGCGCAACGACACCGGCGCGGCGATGTCCGGCTTGCAGGTGCGCCTGCGCTACAGCGCGCAGCGCTTCACCGACCGTGCCTCGCTGGCCGCCTACCAGTCCAGCCAGGACAACGCGACGCTCCCGGTCAACGTCTCCACGCGCAACTCGTTCCAGAACCTCGAGCCGCTCAACGCGGGCGCCACCGCGCGCTGGGAGATCACCGCCACGCCCGCGCAGCTCGGCCTGCGCGAGTTCGGCGTCTACCCCATCGCGGTCGACGTCGCCCAGTGGAGTGTGCCGATCAGCGCGCAGCGCACGTTCCTGACGTACGCGCCGCCCACCGAGCCGCGGCCGCCGCGCAACAAGCTGGCCATCGCGCTGCCCATCATCGACCAGCCGCGCAGAGCCACCGACGAGGATCCGGAGGCGCCCGGCAAGGGTCCGCTCTTTCTCGACGACAAGCTGAACCAGGCGCTGTCGGGCCGTGGCCGCCTGGCCGACCTGCTGCGCATCGCGCAGTCCGTGCCGAGCAGCGTCACCTGGGTGGTCGATCCCGCGCTGCTCGACGATCTCCACGCGATGACCCAGGGCTACGAGGTCAGGACGAAGGGCGGCAAGCGGTCGCAGCCGCCGAGCGCCGCCGCCTCGCAGTGGCTGACGAGCATGCGCACCTCGCTCGCCGCCTCGCCGGTGATCGCGCTCCCGTACGCCGATCCCGACGTCGCCGCGCTCGCGCACCAGGGGCTCGACGCGCAGACCGCCAGAGCCATCCAGCTCGGCGGGCAGAAGGCACAGCAGCTGCTCAGCACCAAGGCCAAGACCAACCTCAACTGGCCGGCCGGCGGCGTGCTCGACCTCGACGCGCTCGACCTGCTCGCGGTCAGCGGCGTCGACACCGTGCTGCTCGACGCCAAGAATCTCCCGCCGCAGCAGGCGGTCGCCATCACGCCCGACGCCGCCGCGACGCTCGACTCGGTCAACGGCCCGGTGAAGGCGCTGGTCGCCGACCCCGGGCTGAGCCGGCTGTTCGAGCCGGCCGCGCCCACGTCGCAGGCGCTGACCAGGCAGCGGTTCATCGCCGAGACCGCGGTGATCGCCACCGAGCCGGGCCAGACCAAGCCGAGGTCGCTGGTCATCGCCCCCTCCCGGCGCTGGGACCCCAACCCGTCGCTCGTCACCTCGCTCATCAAGACCGCGGGGCGGCTGCCCTGGCTGCAGCTCACCACGCTGGAGTCGCTCAAGCCGGCCAAGACGTCCGTGCCGCGGGCCGGGCTGACCTACACCGATCAGGACCGCAAGCAGGAGCTGTCCGGCAAGTACCTCGGCTCCGTCAAGAAGTCGTGGCGCATGGCGCAGCTGCTCTCCAGCGTCACCACGGACCGCGCTCCGTCCGCCTACGACTCCGCCGTGCTGCGCCTGACCTCCTCGGCCTGGCGCGACAGGACCCGCACCGCCCGCGGCGCGGCGAAGATGGTCAGCACCGCCGTCACCAAGACCACCGACAAGGTGCAGATCTTCGGCGTGGGCGGGCCGCGCACCCTCGCGGGCAGCAACGGCGTGGTGCCCATCAGCGTCAAGAACGACATGGGCCGCCCCATCGCCCTGTACATCGACGTCAAGTCCGACAATCCCGAGCTGCTGCAGGTCAGCCTCACGCAGGAGACGCGGACGATCGGCAGCGGCCAGAGCACCACGTTCCAGGTGACGATGAACGCCACCCCCGACACCAGCGGAGACGCCACGGTGACGGTGCAGCTCAAGACCGCCGACGGCCAGCCCTACGGCAAGCCGCAGCGGCTGACGATCCGCACCACCGGCTACACCGGCATCGCCCTGGTCATCGTGGGCGCGGCGCTGACCGTGATGCTCGCCGCCGTCGTGACGCGGCTGCTGCGGCGCAGGTCCGAACGGAAGCTCGCACGTGCCAAGACCCGGGAGAGTGAGACCGTATGAGCCGCATGCTGCGGGCCGGCGCCATCATGGCGGCGGGCACCATGGTGTCCAGGGTCACCGGTTTCGTACGGACCATGGTGCTGGCCTACGCCATCGGCACCAAGGCGCTGGGCGACGCCTACAACGCCGCGTACGCGATCCCGTACAGCATCCTCGACCTGCTGCTGCTCGGCGTGCTGAGCAGCGTGATCGTGCCGATGATCGTCCGGGCCCAGCAGCACGACGCCGACGGCGGACGGGCCTACGAGCAGCGGCTGCTGACGCTCGCCACCGTCGCGCTGGCCGCGGTCGCCGCGCTGGCCGTGCTGGCCGCGCCGCTGCTCATCGACCTCTACACGGTCTGGGACCCGGGCAGCAGGGAGTTCGAGGTCGCGGTCATGCTGGCCAGGTTCATCCTGCCGCAGCTCGCCTTCTTCGGCGTGGGCGCGGTGGCCGGCGCCATTCTCAACACCCGTGACCGCTTCGGCGCCCCCATGTGGGCCCCGGTCGTCAACAACCTGGTCGTCATCTGCGTGTTCGCGCTCTACGCGGCGGTCGGCTCCGGCGACGACGTCGCGGCCGTCACCAACGCCGACCTGGCGCTGCTCGGCCTCGGCACCACGGCGGGCATCGTCGCCCAGGCGTCGGTGCTGATCGTGGCGCTGCGGCGGGCGGGCTTTCAGTTCGTGCCCCGCTTCGACCTGCGCAACGCCCGGCTCGGCGAGATGGCCAAGGCCGGCGTCTGGACGATCGGCTACGTCGTCGTCACCCAGGCCGGCTTCATGCTGACCACCAACCTGGCCAGCGCCGCCGGTGACGTGGTCGAGGGGCACGGCATCAGCCCGTACACGCTGGCGTTCCAGCTCTTCCAGCTACCGTACGGCGTGATCGGCGTCTCCGTGATCACCGCCATGCTGCCCAGGATGAGCCGGGCCGTGGCCGACGGCCGGTTCGACGACGTGCGGGCCGAGTTCGGGTCGAGCGTGCGGCTGGTCTGCGCGCTGATGGTGCCGGTGTCGCTGCTGCTCATGGTGGTCGGGCCGGCGATCACCGTGCCGATCTACGGCCACGGCGCCAACTCCGTTGCCGACGCCGTCTACATCGGCAACGTGCTGCAGGTCTACGGGCTCGCGCTGATGCCGTTCGCGATCTTCCAGCTGCTTTTGCGGGTCTTCTACAGCTTCGGCGACACCCGCACCCCCGTCTTCATCGGGGCCGGCACGACCGCGACGAACGCGCTGCTCATGGTGATCGCCCACCTGGTGCTGCCGCCCCGGTACGCGGTGATGGGGCTGGCGCTGGCGTACGCGGTGGCGTACGCGCTGGGCGCGGTCCTCGCGTGGTGGCTGGCCGCCCGCCGGGTGCGGGGCCTCGACGGCTGGGCCATCGGCATGGCGATGACCAGGATGTACCTCGCGGCGCTGCCCACCGCCGTGCTGGCGCTCGCGACGGTCTGGGTGATCACGACCGCCTTCGGCGGCCTCGACTTCCTCAACTCCGTGATCGTCCTGGCGGTCGGCGGCGGCCTGGGGCTGTTGCTCTATCTCGGCGTAGCCCACAGAATGCGCATCCCAGAGGTCAACTCGATCGTTGGGATGGTCGCAAGGCGGGTAGGTCGGTAAAGAACGCGGGCGGAATCTCCTCGGCACTACCATGGAGGCCGACACGCGCGAATGGAAGCAGGAGGGGCGTGGGCGGATCCACCCGGCATAGCGTGCCTTCGTGGGACACGACCACGCAGGTGAGTCAGACCATGAGCACGCCCGATCGGCCAAGCGGAGTGAGCCAGTGAGCAGCACGTCGGCCGTCGCACCCGGCACCCGTCTCGCCGAGCGTTTTCGGCTGGAGGACCGCGTCAGCGAGTCCGACGGCGCCACCCTGTGGAAGGCCATCGACGAGATCCTCGCCCGTCCCGTCGCCGTCCACACGTTCGCGCCCGACTTCCCGCGCGTCCACGAGGTCGTCACGGCCGCCCGCGCGGCGAGCCGGCTGACCGATCCGCGCCTGACCCAGGTCTTCGACGCGGCCGAGGACGACAAGCACGCCTACGTCGTCAGCGAGTGGGTCACCGGCGAGTCGCTGACCGACCTGCTCGCGGGTGGCCCGCTGGAGCCCGAGCGCGCCGCCGGGCTGGTCGCCGAGGCCGCCGAGGCGCTCGCGCACGCCCACGAGGCGCACCTCTACCACCTGTGCCTGCGCCCGTCCCACCTGGTGTGGACGACCGGCAACACGGTCAAGGTGCTCGGCGTGGCCGTCGACGCCGCCATGTACGGCCTGACCACCGACCAGCCCGCGCTCGACGACGCCGAAGGGCTCGGCCGCCTGCTGTACGCGGGCCTGACCGGCCACTGGCCGGGCGACGAGGAGGAGGGCGGCCTGCCCGCCGCCCCGATGACCGACGGCCACTTCTGCACGCCCCGCCAGGTCACCGCGGGCGTGCCCAGCTACCTCGACACGGTCACCGTGCGCGCCTGCCTGCCGGAGTCGCGCAGGGGCCAGGGCGCGCTCGCCAGCCCCGCCGAGGTGGCCGACGCGCTGGCCGACGTCGCCAGGCCGATGCCGATCCCCATCACCTACCCCTCGACCCCGGCGGTGGCCGCCGCCACCCACACCGAGGGCCTCGACATCGCGCATCGGCAGCAGGCCGCCCCGCCTCCTCCCCTGCCGCCGGTGCCGCAGTACCGCCCGGCGGGCGGTGGCGGCAGCAAGCTCAACCGCGTGCTGATGACGCTCGTGGTGCTGCTCGTGATCGCCGCCGTCGGCGTGGGCGCGTGGACGATCGGCCGCAGCCTGGGCAGCCCGGCGACGTCCCCGACGGCCAGCGCCAGCCCCTCGGCGTCGCCGTCGCAGACCGTGCAGGTGCAGGCGGTCAAGCCGGAGAAGGCTCAGGGCTTCGACCCGCTCGGCGACGGCGACGAGAAGCCCGACCTGGCCAAGCTTGCCATCGACGGCAAGCCGAGCACGTTGTGGAAGACCGAGACCTACACCAGCGCCGACCTGGGCCGCCTCAAGGACGGTGTGGGCCTGTTGCTCGACATGGGCAAGTCCCTGCAGATCAGCGACGTGGTCGCTACGCTGTCCGACGCGCCGGGCGCGACCGTCGAGCTGAAGGTGGGCGACGCGCCCGAGCTCAGTGCGCTCAAGACGGTGGCCACGAAGAAGAACGCCGCAGGTAAGACCACCCTCGCCCCGGAACAACCGGTAACCGGCCAGTACGTTTTGATCTGGTTTACGCGCGTTCCGACGGATGCGGGCACTTTTCATGGCACCATCTATGAGGTAGTGGTGCACTCTCCCGGATCGGCATAATCAGGAATCTCTCTTGTGAACTCCCCACCCGAGACACCCTCAGCAGCGGAGCGGCCGGCGCTCACAGACGCCGAGCTGCTGGCCGCACATATCAACGGGGATCCACGCGCCTTCAGCGAAATCGTCAAGAGACACCGCGACCGCATGTGGGCGGTCGCCCTGCGCACGCTCGGCGACCCCGACGAGGCCGCCGACGCCGTGCAGGACGCCTTCGTCTCTGCCTATCGCAAGGCCGCCACGTTTCGCGGCGAAGCGGCCGTCACCACCTGGCTGCACCGCATCGTGGTCAACGCCTGCCTTGACAGGATGCGCCGTAAATCCGTACGGCCCGTCGCCGACGACGAGCTGATCGAGGCGGCGGAGCGCGAGACCCCGCTGCCCGACCAGACCGTCGAGCGCGAGGTGTCGATGGAGGTTTCGGCCGCGCTGAAACTGCTGCCCGCCGACCAGCGGGCCGCGCTCGTGCTGGTGGACATGATGGGCTACTCAGTCGAAGACGCAGCTCAAGTGCTGCAAGTGCCGAGTGGCACGGTGAAGAGCCGGTGCGCCCGAGGGCGCGCGAAACTTGCCCCAATTCTTTCGCATCTGCGGAACCGAACCACCCTCAATCGCGTCTCATCCGCGAAGGGAGCAGAACTTCGTGACGGGTGATACGCACTACGATCTGGACACTCTCGCCGATTTGGCCGAGGGTCTCCTGGACGCCGACACGGCACGCCAGGTCCGCGGGCATCTCGCGGTCTGCGACCCCTGCGGGGAGCTACTGGCTGACCTGGCGGCGGTTCGCGAGGTGCTGGCCGCGACGCCCACACCGGCCATGCCGATGGGTGTCGCACTGCGCATCGACAAGGCGCTCGCCGCCGAGGCGGAGTCCCGGCGCGCCGGAGGTGTCGGCCTCGCGGAACCACCGGACTGGGATGAGCTCATGCGGGACGCCCCGTGGGAGCGCCCGGCGGAGGTCTCCGAGCCCGTGCGGCTCGTTCCCGAGCCTGCCCGGCTTGAGGAGGTCTCCGAGCCCGTACGGCTGGAGAAGGCTCCTGAGCCCGCGCGGCTCGAGGAGACCGCTGAGCCCGCGCGGGACGAACCCGCCGGTGCCCCTGAGCCGGTCCGGCTCGGCGTGGTCGCCGACGACGGCACGATCGTCCCGGCCAAGAGCCGGTCGATCCGGCGGCGCCGCTGGGCGGTGCCCGCGGTCGCGGCCGCGGCCGCAGCCGTCGTGGCCGGCACGGTGGTGGCGGGCACGAGCCTGCTCGCCGCGGGCGGGCAGACGCCCGCCGAGCCCGCGCCCGTGGCGCTGCCGCCGCAGACGTCCGCCGCGGAGCCCACGCGGAGCGCGATCCGTGCGACCCCGTCGGCTCGGGGCTACGCGCTGACCAACAGCGACCACAACTACAGCGACCCCGAGCTGCGCCTGCCTCTTGAGGGCTTCCTGGCTCCGGCTCCTGCGCTGCACGGCGACTCCAACGACGCCGACAAGGTCAGCAAGTGCGTCGCCGCGGTCTCCAACCGCTCCAAGCTCGACGTCTTCGCCGTGGACCAGGGCCAGTACAACGGCCAGGAGGCGCTGGTGGTCGCGAGCTGGAAGAACCAGGCGACCAAGAGGATCCGCATCGACGTCGTCGATCCGTTCAACTGCAAGAACCTGCGCAAGCCCGCACTGGGCCGCTGGTAGACCTGAGGTCCGGCCGGGCCCCGCTCGCGGGCCCGGCCGCGACACTCGGCGTCGTTTCACCGTCCTGGCCGCGTGACCCCATGTCAGAGCCCGCAGTTCGCGGGCTCTTTCGTTTGCACCGGCGTTGTGGGGTGGGGCGGGAATCACTGCGGCCTAGGATCTGTTGTCGCCGGTGGCATCGACAGACGAGGAAGGCGTGGAGCGTTGAGCGACGTTCGTAACGTGATCATCATTGGTTCCGGCCCTGCCGGTTACACGGCGGCCGTCTACTCCGCTCGTGCCGAGCTCAAGCCGCTTGTCTTCGAGGGCTCCGTCACCGCGGGCGGCGCGCTGATGAACACCACCGATGTGGAGAACTTCCCCGGGTTCCCCGACGGCATCATGGGCCCCGACCTGATGGACAACATGCGCAAGCAGGCCGAGCGGTTCGGTGCTGAGCTGATCGCGGACGACGTCGTCGAGGTCGATCTGCGGGCCAACCCCAAGGTGATCAAGACCCACACCGACACCTACTACGCCAAGTCGGTCATCCTGGCCATGGGCTCCCGCTACCGCGAGCTCGGCCTGGACAGCGAGAAGCGGCTCTCCGGTCACGGCGTGTCCTGGTGTGCGACCTGTGACGGGTTCTTCTTCCGCAACAAGGACATCGTGGTCGTCGGCGGTGGCGACACCGCGATGGAGGAGGCCAACTTCCTGACGAGGTTCGGTCGCATGGTGACGGTGGTGCACCGCCGCGACACGCTGCGGGCCAGCAAGATCATGCAGGACCGCGCGTTCGCCAACGACAAGATCCGCTTCGTCTGGGACTCCGAGGTCTCCGACGTGATCGGCGACGCCAAGGTCGAGGCGGTCAAGCTGCGCAACGTCAAGTCGGGCGAGGAGAGCGAGCTGGCGACCGACGCGCTGTTCATCGCGATCGGCCACGAGCCGCGCACCGAGCTGGTCAAGGGCCAGATCGACCTCGACGAGAACGGCTACATCAAGGTCGCCCACCCCTCCACTGCCACCAACATCGAGGGCGTGTTCGCCGCCGGCGACGTCGTCGACCACACCTACCGCCAGGCCATCACCGCGGCCGGCACCGGCTGTGCCGCCTCGCTCGACTCCGAGCGCTGGCTGGCCAACAACGAGAAGTAAGGAGCGCACCGTGAAGGCTGTCACCGACGCCAACTTCGAGTCCGAGGTCCTCAAGAGCGACAAGCCCGTCCTGGTCGACTTCTGGGCCGAGTGGTGCGGCCCGTGCCGTCAGGTCGCGCCCATCCTCGAGGAGATCTCCAAGGAGCACGGCGACAAGCTGGAGATCGTCAAGCTGAACATCGACGAGAACCCCGAGGTTCCGCGCCAGTTCGGTGTGCTCCAGATCCCCACGATGAACGTCTACAAGAACGGCCAGGTCGTCAAGCAGATCATCGGCGCCAAGCCGAAGGCCATGCTGCTGCGCGAGCTCGAGGGCATCATCTAGCCGGCTCTCGGCGGTGGTCCGCCGCTCGGGGGACGCGTTGCGCCCTGCCGAAAGCCCCTCGTGGTCGTCGACCGCGAGGGGCTTTCCCATGCGAGGGCCCGCGTCGGACGTCACGGGGCCGCGTCAGGCGAGGCCAGGACCGAGGACGGTCAACCGCCGCCGGGGGCTTCTGCGGGGCTGTGAGGGCCGTCAGACGGGACGGAGAGCCCGTTCCGGACTCATATGGCCCAGAAGCCGTTCGAGGGCCACCTCGACGTCCTCACGCCACGAGACGGCGGTCTTCAGTTCCAGCCGCAACCGCGGGAAACGCAAATGCGGACGCACCGTCTTAAACCCCACAGAAAGCAAGTAATCCGCTGGAACTACGCAACTAGGCTCTTCCCACTTCAAGTCCCCGAAAGCTTCAATGGCTTTCACCCCGCGCCGCGTCAGGTCTTTGGCCACGCCCTGGATCAGCATGCGGCCGAGCCCGCCACCTGAGAACTCGGGAATGATGTGGGCCGTCATCAGCAGCACCGCGTCGGCGCTGACCGGCGAGGTCGGAAAGGCCACCGAACGCGGGCTGTAAAGGGGCGGGCTGTAGAGGACGAACCCGGCCGGCACCCCGTCGACGTACACGATCTTGCCGCAGCTGCCCCATTCCAGCAGCGTGCTGGACAGCCACGCCTCCTTCTCCAGCGCCGGGTCGCCGGCGTCGAGCGCCCGCTCCCCGTTGACGGGATCCAGCTCCCAGAACACGCACCGCCGGCAGCGGCGAGGCAGATCATCAAGATTGTCCAGGGTTATGTTGACCAGCCGGCGCGACAACTACCGCCCCTATCGTTGACCCGGAAAAGCGCGCGAAAACCGCGTCCACAGGTGGCATCGTAGCCCAGTACAGATGTCGTCAGCGGACACCACGACGGTCCAGCCCGGTCACGGGCGACATGTCCGTCTGGCGTAATCTGGTATTTCAGTCCGATATACGACACTTAGGAGGTGGGCCGTGACAGAAGAGCTGGATCACGGTCAGACACCCGCGACCCAAGGGTCGCGCATCGACGCCTACGTCGATCGGTACGCCGCGCGAGCTACCGGGATGGTCGCCTCCGAGATCCGAGCTCTTTTCGCCGTCGCGTCGAGGCCCGAGGTGGTCTCGCTCGCCGGCGGCATGCCGTACGTCACGGCGCTCCCCCTCGACATGGTCGGCGAGCTGGTCGCCGACCTCGTCACCCGGCGCGGCCCCGTCGCGCTGCAGTACGGCTCCGGCCAGGGTGACCCGCACCTGCGCGAGCAGATCTGCGAGGTCATGAAGCTGGAGGGGATCAACGCCGGGCCGAACGACGTCGTCGTCACCGTCGGGTCGCAGCAGGCCCTCGACCTCATCACCCGGATCTTCATCGACCCTGGCGACGTGGTGCTCGCCGAAGGGCCCTCGTACGTGGGTGCCCTCGGCACGTTCGCCGCGTACCAGGCCAAAGTCGTCCACATCGCTATGGACGATCAGGGCATCGTGCCCGAATCGCTGGCCCAGACGATCTACGCGCTGGAGACCGCGGGCGCGCCCGTCAAGTTCCTGTACACCATCCCGACCTTCCAGAACCCGGCCGGCGTCACGCTCAACATCGCCCGCCGCCAGCAGGTGCTCGACATCTGCCAGCGGGCCGGGATCCTGGTCATCGAGGACAACCCGTACGGACTGCTCGGCTTCGACGGCGAGCCGCTGCGCGCGCTGCGCGCCGACAACCCCGACGGCGTCGTCTACCTCGGCTCGTTCTCCAAGACGCTGGCCCCGGGCTTCCGCGTCGGCTGGGCGCTCGCGCCGCACGCCATACGCGACAAGCTCATCCTCGCGATGGAGTCGGCGGTGCTGTCGCACTCGTCGTTCACGCAGCTCGCGGTCGGCCAATACCTGGCCACGCAGCCGTGGCGCGAGCAGATCAAGTCCTTCCGCGAGCTCTACCGCGAACGCCGCGACGCGATGCTCGACGCGCTCGAATCGCTGATGCCGCCCGAGGTGACGTGGACGCGTCCCGGAGGCGGCTTCTTCGTGTGGGCCACCCTGCCCGAAGGACTCGACTCCAAGGCGATCCTGCCGCGGGCCGTGGCCGAGCGGGTCGCGTTCGTGCCCGGCACCGGGTTCTACTCCGATGGCAGCGGCGCCCGCCACATGCGGCTGTCCTACTGCTACCCCGAGCCCGACCGCATCCGCGAAGGCGTGCGGCGGCTGGCCGGGGTGATCGAGCAGGAGATGCAGCTGCGGGACACGTTCGGCACGGGGTCCACGCGTGACCACCAGGGCGTCGACACACCCGGCCCCGACCTGGCCTAGCCCCCTCGCCCGTAGAGGCGCCCGGCTCTCAGGGGCGCCTCTACGGAACCGAGAGAGCACCTGATCCTCAGCGCGCGTCTCCGGAACCGGGGAAGCACCTGATCCTCAGCGCGCATCTCCGGTGCCGGAGGGCACCGCGCAGGACGCGGCGTGACGGGAGGGCGGGCGGCCCTCCCGTTCTCCTTTCGGCATTCTCATCCCAGCGCCAAGAGATCCCCTTCCGATCGGCTGAGATGGGATGGGATCGCCCCACATAGCACCTCACGTACACACCTGATCCCCAGCGCCGGTACGGTTGGACAGCGTGTCGTCAGCGGAGGAGAAGTGATGAGCGATCTGGGCCACGTGCTCGTGCTGGCCGGAGGTCTCTCCTACGAGCGGGAAGTGTCCCTGCGCTCAGGCCGCCGGGTGAGCGAGGTGCTGCGGGCCACGGGCATCTCCGTGGAGACCCGTGACACCGACGCCTCGCTCGTACCCTCGATCCTGGCCGACCCGCCGGACGCCGTGTTCGTCACCCTCCACGGCGGGGCCGGCGAGGACGGCGCGATCCGTTCCGTGCTGGAGCTGCTCGACGTGCCATACGTCGGCGCCGACCCCGACGCATGCCGGGTGGCCTTCGACAAGCCCACCGCCAAGGCCGTCGTGCGCTCCGTCGGGCTGCGCACTCCCGAGTCCGTCACCCTCCCCAAGGAGACCTTCCACGACCTCGGCGCCACCGTGGTGCTCGGCCGCATCGTGGAGCGTCTCGGACTGCCGCTGTTCGTCAAGCCCGCGCGCGGCGGCTCGGCCCTCGGCGCCTCCTTCGTCCGTACGGCCGAGGAACTGCCCGCCGCCATGGTCGGCTGCTTCGCGTACGGCGACACGGCGCTCATCGAGCGGTACGTCGAGGGCGTCGAGGTGGCGGTCTCCGTCGTCGACCTCGGCGAGGGGCCGGTGGCGCTGCCCGCCGTGGAGATCGTCCCCGACGAAGGCGTCTACGACTACGCCGCCCGCTACACCGCCGGCCACACCGAGTTCTTCGCCCCGGCCCGCCTGTCCGCCCAGGCCGCCGCGGCATGCGCCGAAACCGCGGTGACCGCGCACACGGCACTCGGGCTCCGCGACATCTCCCGTACGGACCTGATCGTGGACGCCGACGGCGTGCCGTACTTCCTTGAGGTGAACGTGGCGCCGGGCATGACGGAGACGTCCCTCCTGCCGATGTCCGCCGAGGCCGCCGGGCAAGACCTGGGCGAGCTCTGCCACACCCTCCTCCGCATCGCCGCCGCCCGCTCGGCCCGCTAGGGCGCGGCCCACCGCTAGGGGGGCGGGGGCGGCCCACCGCGCTACTCTGCCGCACCGCCCCGCTCGCACCGCCGCCTCGCCACGGCCACCTCGCCACGCCCCGTTCGCCGTAACCTGCCGTCGTACCGCCCCCGCTCGCACCGCCGCCCCGCCTCGCCCACCAACGCGCCACACCTCCGCCACCCCGTCACGTTGGCTTGCCAGATCGCCCCGCCATGCTACCCGCACGGCGCCAACGGCCCGCACCGTCGCAACGTCGCGCCCACCGCACCACCCCACCGCGTCCCCCACCACCAATCCACGGAGGAGCGAACTTGCCTGGCGACCCGGCACAGGACGGACCGCCTGACACCACCAGAAGCAGCACGACACACGCCGCCCCCTTCCAAGCGCGCTACAACGTCCAGCAGGACACACGCCCCAACCCGAGCCGCGCTACAGCGTCCAGCGCGACACACGTCCCCGAACCGAACGCGGCGCGACGTCCAGCGGGGCGCACGCCGCTCCCCGAACCGAGCACGATGCAACGTCCAGCACGATGCACGACTCCGAGCCGACACGACGCCCAACCGGCGACACCGACGCGCCGCACCCCCGAAGCCAGCCGAGAGCAGAACGGGACACCTCGGTGTGGGCGATACGCGCGCGAGCGTGACAGCACCCGAAACCCGGATCAGTAGCCTTACCGTGTGCTGTTCGATTCCACGTACCCCAAGAGCTTCGCCAGCGACAACCACGCGGGCGTGCATCCGACGATCCTCGAAGCCATGGCCGCCGCGAACGACGGAGACGCACCCGCCTACGGCGACGACAAGTGGACGGCGATATTCGAGGAGAAGATCAAGGAGGTGATCGGCCCGGACGCGCAGGGCTTCGCCGTCCTCAACGGAGCGGGCGCCAACATGGTCGGCCTGGCTCCCATGCTCGGCCGCTACGACGGCATCATCTGCGCCGACAGCGCCCACATCGCCACCCACGAGACAGGTGCGACGGAACGTCTGCTCGGCGTGAAACTCCTGACGGTCCCGACCGAGGACGGCAAGCTCCGTCCGGCCGACATCGAGTCCCGCCTGGGCGGCGTCGGCAGCCACCACGAGCCGCAGCCCACCGTCGTCTCCATCTCCCAGGTGACAGAACTCGGCACCTGCTACTCCCCCGCCGAGATCGCCGCCCTCGCGGAAAAGGCTCACGAGCACGGCCTGCGCCTCCATGTCGACGGTGCCCGCCTCGCCAACGCCGCCGCGTACCTCGGCTGTGACCTCAAGGCGATCACGACCGACGTGGGCGTGGACGTGTTCAGCTTCGGCGGCACCAAGAATGGCGCGCTCGCGGCTGAGGCCGTGGTGGTGCTCGACTCGTCACTGTCTCACGCCATCCCGTTCCTGCGCCGCCAGTCCCTTCAGCTCGCCTCGAAGATGCGCTACATCTCCGCTCAACTCACGGCGCTCCTTACGGACGACCTGTGGCGCCGGAATGCCGCCCACGCGAACCAGATGGCCGACCGCCTGGCCGCTGGACTGACGGACATCCCCGGTGTCTCGCTGGCGTACCCGGTGCAGAGCAACGCCGTCTTCGCCACCCTCCCGAAGGCAGTCGCGGACACTCTCCAGCAGCGCTACCTGTTCCACTTCTGGGACGAGACCGCCGGCACGGTCCGCTGGATGACCGCCTTCGACACCACCCCGGAACACGTAGACGACTTCCTGGACGACATCCGCAAGGCGGCCACCGCGTAACCCACGCGCTAACTCTCACACTGCCTCGCCCGCCTACTCCCCCGCAGACGCACTCCCCTGGTTTCACGTGAAACATCGCGCGCCGACCACCGGCGAGCCCGGCAAGGCGCTGGACGGCTGACGCGGCCCAGGCGCCCCTTGCCAACGACCGCTGCGGGCGCGCGGCTGCGACGGGTTTCCGAGTCGCCGAGCGACCAAACGGCCGCCTCCGTGTTTCACGTGAAACACGGAGGCGCACTTCCCCGTCCCGTCCTCTGGAGTGCTGGCCTCCAGCACCCACAGCCTCGCCAGACACCCCGCCGCCGCCAGCGTCCACTCAACAGCAGGGCGTGGGACCGCATCGCGTCGAGCGCGTCACGTCGAGCGTCACCACGCCCTCCGAGGCGAACGCACCAGTCACCTGACCGAGGACCTCCAGCATCACGACAACGGTTTCACGTGAAACACCCTGTCTAGCGAAGCCTCGCCCTCGACGAGGACGCGTACCGCCAAGCCGCCTCCGCACCTCACGCCGCGCCACAGCACCTCACCACGCCGCAGCGCCTCCCCCGCCTCACCGCGCCGCAACACCCCACCGCGCTGCAGCACCTCCCCCGCCTCACCGCGCCGCAACACCCCACCGCGCTACAGCGCCTCCCCCGCCTCACCGCGCCGCAACACCCCACCGCGCTACAGCACCTCGCCGTGTGCGGAGCCTCGCCGTGTGCGGAGCCTCGCCGTGTGCGGAGCCTCGCCGTGTGCGGAGCCTCGCCGTGTGCGGAGCCTCGCCGTGTGCTGGGCCTCGCCATGGTGCAGCACCTCGCCGCACCTCACCATGGCCACAGCGCCTCGCCGTGCGCTGGGCCTCGCCGTGGCGCAACGCTTCTCCGTGCCTCACCACAGTCGCAGCGCTTCAGCACCTTGCGGGCCCACTACTTGCACCTGCCACCTCGCGTGCCGCCACCTTTTAACGCCTTGTGGCCTTTCGGCGCCCCCGCTTCTAATGCCTCATCGTCTTCCGGTTGCCCACCACTTCCTACGCCTCGCCGCCCTGCTACACCCACCGCTTCCTACGCCTCGCCGCCTTGCGACACCCACCCTCACGTACGCATCGACGCCTTCCGGCGCCCGCCGCTTCTCGCGCGTTGCCAGTTCCTCACACTTGAACGGACGGCCTGCCGCCCGGCATCCGACCGACGAAATCGCCACCGAGCTCCAGCACGAGCGCCACCGCCGTCCTCTGCGAGCTGAGTTGTTTCACGTGAAACATCGAACGCGTAGCCCACGCGCGCAGCGACTCCCAACGGGGACTCGTTCCGCAGGAAACCTCGCGCCGGCAACCCGCGCGTGCACGTAGGCCTACGCGGGCGCACAGGGCCCGCCGCTGGCGTCACGTTTCACGTGAAACATCGAAGGCTCGCCCGCCCACTAGCCGCACGCCGATCACCAACCGCACCACCGCGCGTGCCCCCATCCTGCGACTCGAGTCGCCCCCACGCGAGACGCGCGGCCCGAGTCGCTATTACTCGGTCGAGACTTCCCTGAGCCACTTCGGACTCACGGCCCCCACCCGCAGATCCGTCCCTGCGCCGCTAGTCCTTTCAGCTCGCCAGAAGATGCCCTACATCTCCGCGTAACTCGCGGCGCTCCCAAGCAAACCAGGAAAAGCGCCGAACTAACACCACGACCGGTCACCCAGTTTCCCCAGCCGATCCCGCATTGGCGCAGCCCGACTTCAATCAGGTAGCCGCCTCGGCCAGCCCGTGCAGAAGGGGCAGTCACAGCACGAGCACCGTCACGGACAGCGAAGCATGACACCACCCCCGCAGCCGGGTCGCTACCAGCCGGCCACGCGATCTCCTCCCCCGTAACGCTGCATCAACACTGTCGCGAGCCACAGCGCATCAAGACCGTCACGGGGCGCGCCGCTATCAGCGCCATGAGATCGCCTGCCCCGGAGCGACGCGTCAGCGCCGTCACGGCCGAGCCGCCACCTGCGCCACGAAATCGTCTGGCTCTCGAAACGCCGAACCGCACCCAACCGCCGCACCTCGATGCCGATCCACCGTCCGCTCCCCCAGCCCGACCGCCGCCGCGCTTGTAGCGAGCATCCGTCACCGGCAACGGTGAGCGACTGGACCAAACGGCAGGCGACGGCGGGCGGCTGGGCCTGCGCGGCGGACGACCGACCCGAGCGACGGACAGCCGACCAGAGCAGCGGGCGACTAGCCCGAGCAGCGGGCGACTAGCCCGAGCGGCGGACGACCGACCCGAGCAGCGGGCGACTAGCCCGAGCAGCGGGCGACTGGTCTGAGCGGCGGACACCTGGGCCTGAGCGGTGGGCGTGGTGAGTGAGCGTCGCCCGTCCACCGTGCCCGGATCCTGGTTCCAGGCTCCTGGTTCCAGGCTCCTGTGCACCACAGCGACCGGGCGGGCGGCACGCTAATCAGGGCGGGCGACCGGCTGTTCGAGGACGGTCAGCTGCGTCCCTCGGCCGCGCCGACTTCGGCGGGTCGACACCAGCCACCAGACCGTCTGAACGCCCGACCGCGCTTAGTCGCGCCAGCCGTCGTCACCGTGGCGGAACCTCAGCTCACCCGCTGGGTTCTGTCGAAAGACCGAACTTACGGCGCGAAAGACCGGACGGCGCAGCGCGAGAAACCAGACTACGCAGCGCGAAAGACCGGAGCGCGCGGCGCGAGAAACCGAACCACGCGGCGCGAGAGGCTTGGCGGCGCGGGCGAGCGGCCGAGGTGCGGGCGAGCGGCCGAAGCTGAAGCTCAGGCGCGAGAGCTCATCAGCCACGAGAGCTGAGAAGCACGGGAGCAGGGAACCCGGGAACCCGAGAGCCCGGGAACTCGGGAACCCGAGAGCCCGGGAACCCGAGAGCCCGAGAGCTCGAGAACTCGGGAGCTCAGGAGCTCGAGAGCCCGGGAACCCGAGAGCTCGAGAACTCGGGAGTGCGGGAGCTCGGAAGTGCGGAAATCAGTCCTCGGCTTCTCGCATCGCCTGGATTGCCTCCGGCGCCATGGTGCCGATGATGCGCTCCAGGTCGTCGATCGTCGCGAACTCCACCACGATCCGTCCCTTCCGCCGCCCCAGGTCCACCTTCACCTTGGTTTCGAAGTGGTCGGAGAGGCGGTCGGCGAGGTGGGTGAGTCCGGGGGCGGTGGGCTTGGGGGCCTTCCGGTCGCGTGGCGCCTTCTTGGCCGCCTTTGAACTGCCCATGGCGACGATCTCCTCGACCGCCCGTACCGATAGCAGCTCCGCCACGATCCGCTTGGCGAGCTGGATCTGCTCCTCCGGGTCGTCGAGTCCGAGGAGCGCCCGCGCATGCCCGGCGCTGATCGTCCCGGCGGCGACCTTCAGCTGTACGTCAGGAGGCAGGTTCAGCAGACGCAAGGTGTTGGTGATGTGAGAGCGCGAGCGGCCGATCTTCTTCGCCAACTGATCGTGCGTCGCCTGAAAATCGTCAAGAAGCTGCTGGTACGCCGCCGCCTCTTCGAGCGGGTTCAGCTGCTCACGCTGAAGGTTTTCGATCAGCGCATCCCGCAACAGGTCGTTGTCCTGGGTGTTGCGTACGATCGCCGGCACCGGGTCAAGGCCGACCTTCTTACACGCACGCCAACGCCGCTCCCCCATGATCAGCTCATACTGACCACCACCGACCGAGCGCACCACAATCGGCTGGAGCAGCCCAACCTCACGGATGGAGGTCGCCAGATCCTCCAGGCGCTCCTCATCGAAGACCTCACGCGGCTGCCGAGGGTTAGGAACGATCGCCTCGAGCGCGATCTCCTTGAAGTACGCCCCCGCAATCGGCTTGGGACCCGTCTCCCCCGTCGACCCGTTGGCCGGGGCCAGCGCCGCCCCCGTGCCGTCAACGATGGGACCGGTCGGGATGAGCGCCCCGAGTCCCTTGCCCAATCCCCGCCGCTGCTGGCTCACTGCGTCTCCTCATCCACCCGGTCGATTCCGGTCACTCCAGGAGAGGTTACCGTTGTGGACCGGACCGAGTGCCCCCTCGCCACACACCGTCCGGTTGGATTTACACCGACACGGTCACAAACCTGCCCAACCCGTGACTGAGCCCCAGCCCATCCGCGTTTTGCACCCTGCTTTCAACCCGCCATCCCGGCCCGGCCGGCCTCCGAGCCGCCTCGGCCCGCCCGGCCTCCGAGCCGCCTCGGCCCGCCCGGCCTCTGAGCCATCTCGGTGCGAGAGAGCCATTCGGTGCCGGCGGTGACCACTGGGTCGGCGCGCGACATGGCTACCCTGCGCCTGCTTCGTACGGGTCCTCTACCGCTCAGGGCCGAACCTTCCAGCGTCGAAGCTCCCGGTGCCGGGTTCGCTTGCCGCGCGGTCCCATCCCTGTGCGGGGCCCATCGCCGCAAGGGCCCATTCTCGTGCGGCCCCATTCTCGTGCAGGGCCCATCCTCGTACGGGACCCATCCCCTCGCAGGACCATCGCCGCATGGGCCCATCGCCGCGCAGGCCGATGGCTACACGGGCCGATGGCTACACGGGCGGCGTGATACGAAAGCTCCGATCTCGGAGTTTGCTCTGCGCGGAGCCACGCCTAGACGGCAAAAGCCCCGCGGCCCTAGGAGGCGCGGCTCGAAGATCCCCGCGCGGAAACCCCGACCCCGCGGAACGACACAATGATTCCACGGCGGGACGCCCCCGGCGCCCGACGCTTCCCGCGGTGGCGCACCCAGCAAGGGCGCCCCCAGCTCAGCCCTGAGCGCAGGCGCTCCTGCACCCCGCGCCGCACGCAAACCGTGATCCCGGGGTAAGTGGTGTCCGGAGCCGAGAAGGGCCCGGAAAAGGCAGAGGAGGTGGTCAGGAGACCGTGGCGCGGTGGGCGATCTCGCGGGCCGCATCCATGTACGCCATCGCCCCGCTCGACCCCGGGTCGTACGTCATCACCGACTGCCCATAGCTGGGCGCCTCCGACAGCCGCACGCTCCTCGGGATCACCGTGTTCAGCACCGTGTCCCCGAAGTGCGCCCGCACTTCCTCGGCCACCTGGGACGCGAGCCGCGTACGCCCGTCGTACATGGTCAGCACGATCGTCGAGAGCCGCAGCGTCGGGTTCAGGTGAGCCTTGATCAGGTCCACGTTCCGCAGCAGCTGCCCGAGGCCCTCCAGCGCGTAGTACTCGCACTGAATCGGGATCAGCACCTCGTCGGCCGCCACCAGCGCGTTGACGGTGAGGAGACCGAGGGAGGGCGGGCAGTCGATCACGATGTAGTCGAACTTGATCGCATCGTACGCCGCCAGCGCCCGCCGCAGCCGCGCCTCCCTGGCCACCAAGGACACCAGCTCGATCTCCGCACCGGCCAGGTCGATGGTGGCGGGAGCGCAATACAGGTTGGGCATGTCGGGCACCTGCTTGACGATCTCCGCCATCGGCAGGTCGTCCACGAGCACCTGGTAAACGTCCGGGACGTCACCACGATGCTCCGTCGCCAGCGCGGTGGAGGCGTTGCCTTGCGGGTCGAGGTCGACCACGAGGACCCGCTGGCCGTGCATCGACAGGGCGGCGGCGATGTTGACCGAGGTGGTCGTCTTGCCCACGCCGCCCTTCTGGTTGGCCACTGCGATCACTCGGGTCTTGGGCGGACGCGGCCAGCCGCCGTCGCCATCGCCAGATGCCTCGCCAGTCTGGGCGGCCGTCGGGGTTGCAGATGTTTCACGTGAAACCACTGAGCTGAGCGCCTCTCGTACCAACGGCGAATCACCGGGGTTCAGGGGGGTCTGGGTCACGATGGCCATCCTTTCAACCACTGGTGTGCCGGTGCCGGGAATTTGCTGTCGCGACACGCCCATTTCGGGCCAGCCAACCCCGGTTGGACTCTGAGACGGAGGGCCGTCCGGCCAGCCAAGACCACTTGACGCGACTGGCACAACCGTCACCTCCTTCGTCGCCGCCTGGCTCGCTCCGGCGGGCGACCCGCTACCACCCGAACCAATGTTGCAGGCGGCTCGACCTTACCGCGCCCGACCGTGACGAGCTCGGCCGTTCGGGCGCCGACGGCGCGCAATTGCTCCTGTGCCTCGGCCAGCTCGCCGGCGGCGCGCTCGCCCTTCATGGCGATCAGCTCGCCGCCCTCGCGGAGCAGCGGCATCGCCCACTTGAGCAGCCGATCGAGCGGCGCCACCGCACGGGCGCTGGCCACGTCGAACACGCGCTTGCCCGCCAGCTCTTCCGCCCGGCCGCGCAGCACCTCGACGTTGTCGAGCTTGAGCGCTTCGACGCACTCCTCAAGGAACACGGTACGGCGCAGCAGCGGCTCCAGCAGCGTCACCGTGATGTCCGGCCGGACGATGGCGAGCACCACACCGGGCAGGCCGGCGCCGGAGCCGATGTCCACCAGCCGCACATCCGGCGGCACCGCCTCGGCTACGACGGCGCAGTTGAGCATGTGGCGATCCCAGATCCGGGGCACCTCCCGCGGACCCAGCAGCCCGCGGACGACACCGGGACCCGCCAGCAGGTCTGCGAACGTGATGGCGCGATCCCAGGCCTCCCCCGCGAAGACGTCCCTCGCTATCTCCGGCGGCTCCGGAAGCTCATCGCTCACTGGTAGGTGGCCTTTCTGGGGCTCGTGGCCCGTGATCGGGGTGATGGTCGCCGGGCGCGCTTAGGCCGCGGCGACGGATCCGGTCTCCACCCAAGGCTACGGGGTGAGATCACAAGGGAAGCCTAGCGGGCCTTGGTGAAGGTGGCCTGTGAGCACGCCGTCAGCGCAACACCGCGCAGGCCGATAAAGGGGGAAATGTCGGTGTACCGGGGGTGGGGACGCGCCCTGAGGAAGCGTACCGGGGAAAAGGACTGCCCCCCGGGAAGCGGCACTCGGGAAGCGGCATATGGGACCGATGCGTCGGCGGGTCCGGTTCCGATCAAGCTCATCCGCTGGTCCGGGGACAGGTCGGTTGCCGTCGTCCGCGGTCGGCCCGTCGGTTGCCGTCGTCCGCCGTCGGCCCCTGTCGGCAGCCATGGTCCGGTCGGCTGCCGTTGGATGTCGTCGGTCAGGTGGTCAGGTAGCGGAAGGACTCGCCGTCTGGTCCTGACAGCCGAACGGGCCGGCCACACCCGCGGCCGACCCGTCAAAGCGGTCCGTCAAAACGGTCCGTGACAGCGATCCATCGAAGTCCACTCCGTCGAAGGTCGATCCGACGGAGTCCGGTTCGTCAAGGTCCGGTTCGTACGGCCGAAGCCGCCGAGGAGGCGACCGAGGTCACCGCCCGAGAGCCGAATCCGCCGCTCAGGCGGGCAGAACCACCACGTACCGGTTCGGCTCCTCGCCCTCCGACTCGCTGCGCAGCCCCGCGGCCGCCACCGCGTCGTGGACGATCTTGCGTTCGAACGGCGTCATCGGCTGCAGCGACTTGGGCTCGCCGCGGTCCTTGACCTGGTTGGCGATCTCGGTGCCCAGCTTGGTCAGCTCGGCCCGCCGCCGCTCGCGGTAGCCGGCGACGTCCAGCATGAGCTTGGAGCGCTCGCCCGTCTGCCGGTGCACGGCCAGGCGGGTCAGCTCCTGCAACGCTTCGAGCACCTCTCCCCCGGGGCCCACGAGTTCGGTGCTCTTGA
Organism: Nonomuraea sp. NPDC052634; assembly: GCF_040678535.1. NCBI lineage: Bacteria > Bacillati > Actinomycetota > Actinomycetes > Streptosporangiales > Streptosporangiaceae > Nonomuraea > Nonomuraea sp. NPDC052634. The sequence continues at coordinate 551,017 of NZ_JBFATY010000005.1, forward strand.
TCCCGACGACGGAGACGAGCGCGCGGTCGCCCTCGACGTCCATGTCGATGTCGCCGTCGATGTCGGCGATGTCGAGAAGGCCCTCGACGTAGTCGGCAGCGATCTCGCCTTCCTGCTCCAGCAGAGTGAGATCAGGAGCCTTCTCCTGCTCGGCCTCGGTCATGGCCGGCCTCTCCTTCGTGTTCACGACTTCTTGCTGCCGGTGCGCTTGCTACGGGGTTGCCTGCTCGGCTGCTGCCTGATGATCTTAGGCTGCGGAGGGGGCGGAGGGGCCTGTTCTTCCGGCGTGGTCTTGCGCAGCTTTGCGATCAGGCCGGGCTTGGGCTGGACCGGGATGGGGTTGCCCTTGGCGTCGTACTGCGGCATGGGGTGCCGGCTGTAGAACCAGTGCTGCTGACCGAGCGTCCACACGTTGGTGGTGACCCAGTAGAGGATCAGACCGAGCGGGAAGTTCAGGCTGAAGAAGGCGAACAGCGGCGAGATGTACATGAGGATCTTCTGCTGCTGCGCCATGGGGTTGTCCGGCATCTGGGCCATGGAGCGGGTGACGCTCTGCCGGACGGTGAGGAAGGTGGTCAGCGAGCTGATCGCCACGAAGCAGCCGATGACGACCTTCTCGCTGATGGCGGGAGCCTCGAAGAACGTGGCGGGCAGCGGCGCGCCGATGATGAGCGCCTGCTTGGCGCTGTCGACCAGCTCCTGCGTCATCCCGAACTTGGCCTCGTCGGCCGCGATCGCGCGGAGCACGGTGAACATGGAGATGAAGATCGGGAACTGCGCCAGGATCGGCAGACAGCCGCCCAGGGGGTTGGCCCCCGCCCCCTGGTAGAGCGCCATGACCTCCTGGTTCAGGCGCTGCTTGTCGTTCTTGTAGCGCTTGCGGAGCTCCTGAACTTTCGGCGCCAGCTCCTGCATCTTCCGCGAAGATCGCATCTGCTTGAGGAACAGCGGGAAGATCAGGATCCTCATGCAGATGGTCAGCGTGATGATGGTCAGCGCCCAGGTCAGACCGCTGTTGGGGTCGAGGAACGTGCTGTACCCGGTATGGATCCAGGTGATGACTTGGGCGACGGCTGTGTACAGCCAGTTGAGCCAGGACAGCTCCACCGAGCTATCTCCCTTGCGTTTCGTGGGACGGGACCGGGCGTGGGGGCACCGGGTCTATACCTCCGGGATGAAATGGATGGCACCGCCCGATGCGCCGGACAGTCAGCCAAATGCCGCGCAGTGCTCCATGTACGGCAATCGCTTCGAGCCCGTATGCGCTGCACGAGGGGTAGAACCGGCAGCGTGGACCGAGCAGCGGGCTGATGAACGCCCGATAGAACCGGATGGGGAGGATGAGTGCGCGAGCGGCGAGGCTCGGCACCGCGACCCCTTGCGGTTGCTCCGTCATTTCCGTCCACCCGTCGAGGACTCGCGCCGCCTGAGCAAACGATCCAGCGCGACGTCGAGTTCGGCGGCCAGTTGCTCGAATCGCGCGGACGCGGCCGGTGGATTGGCGCGTACCACAAGCAGGCTACCTCGCGGCAGCCGGTGGAGTCGGTCCCGCATCAGGTGTCGGAGCCGTCGTTTGACCTTGTTTCGGGTCACCGCGCCCCCGACGGCCTTACTCACCACGAAACCCACAAGGGGTGGCTCTTCCCCAGAAGTGGTGAAATGCACCACCAGGGTGGGGCGCCCAGCGCGCTTGCCGCGCCTGACCGCAGCCTCGAACTCCTCCCCGCGTCGCATGCGGGATTGACGGGACAGCACCGTATACGTCTAACGCCCGCCGGCGTGATGCGCCGGCGGGCTGTCGTCGCGCGGGACGGTCAGGCCGACAGCCTCTCGCGGCCCTTGCGGCGGCGAGCGGCGAGGATGGCGCGACCGGCCCGGGTGCGCATGCGCAGCCGGAAGCCGTGGGTCTTCGCGCGGCGACGGTTGTTCGGCTGGAAAGTACGCTTGCTCACGGGTGGGCTCCAGGCTTGATGGTGCGCCGCACGGGCGCCTAACACACATGGATGGCCTGCCAGGGAAGCGAGGGCACGCGAAATAGCCGTCGCGTGACAAGCCGACCGTCGTACGTTACGAGGGAAGGCGCCCGCAGGTCAAACCGGACGCGGTTATCCACTGATCCACAGGCCACTTTTCCACCGCCGCCCCCACGTCCACAGTATGTGCACTCAGGTGCCACTAGGCTGTGGACAACGTCTTGAACACAGCTGTGCACAAAGCTACTGTCAGCCCTTCCGGGCCGCTCAAAGCCTGTGGACAGCCTGTGGATCTCCTGTGGAGTGCGTGGGCGGGACGCCCGCCGGCCGCGTGTGGACGAAGGAGTCGTCGATCATCGTGATCGGCTGTGGCATGTGGATAACCGATCGCGGGGGGCCGCGACTGAGAGGAGGGGGAACCGCATCGTGAACGGTGTCGACCTCGGCACGGTATGGGCGAGGGCACTGGGCAACTTCCTCAACGAGAACGTGCCCATCCAGCAGCGCACGTGGCTGTCGATGGTGCGCCCGATCGCGCTGGCCAACGACACGATCGTGCTCGGCGTCCCCAACGACTTCCTCAAGGACCTCATCGAGGGCAAGCTGCGCCCGCTGGTGGCCCATGCGCTGTCGCAGGAGCTCGGCCGGACCATGCGGCTGGCCGTGATGATCGACACGACGGCGCCCGAGCAGCCGTCAGGCGACGCTCATCAACAGCCTGGGGGTCAGGGTTATCCCCAGGGTGTGGAGAGCCAGCCGCGTTATGCACAGCCCGCGCAGCCGCAGCACAACCAGCCTTCCGAGCCGCCACAGTACTATTCACCGCAGCCCGAGCAGCAGCAGATATCCACCGAATATCCACAGCAGAGCTTCGGTTTTGAACAGGGCCAGTCCTACACGCCGCCCGTGGAGAAGCCCGCGGAGCCGGCGCAGAACCTGACGCAGAACCGCTGGGAGGCGAAGAGCAGCAAACCCAGCGAAACAGCCCGGCTCAACCAGAAGTACACATTCGAGACTTTCGTCATCGGCGCCAGCAACCGTTTCGCGCACGCCGCCGCCGTCGCGGTCGCCGAATCGCCGGCGAAGGCGTACAACCCGCTCTTCATCTATGGCGACTCGGGGCTGGGCAAGACGCACCTGCTGCACGCGATCGGCCACTACGCGCAGAGCCTGTACGACGGCGCCCGCGTCAGATACGTGAGCTCCGAGGAGTTCACCAACGACTTCATCAACAGCATCCGCGACCACAAGGCCGACGGGTTCCGCGGCCGCTACCGCGCGATCGACATCCTGCTTGTGGACGACATCCAGTTCCTGGAGGGCAAGGAGCAGACGCAGGAGGAGTTCTTCCACACCTTCAACACGCTCCACAACGCCAACAAGCAGATCGTCATCTCCAGCGACCGCGCGCCGAAGCAGCTCATCACGCTGGAGGACCGGCTGCGCAACCGGTTCGAGTGGGGCCTGATCACCGACGTCCAGCCGCCCGAGCTGGAGACCCGCATCGCGATCCTCAGGAAGAAGGCCATCCAGGAGGGCCTGGCCGCGCCGCCCGAGGTGCTGGAGTACATCGCCAGCCGCATCTCCACCAACATCCGCGAGCTGGAGGGCGCGCTGATCCGGGTCACCGCGTTCGCCAGCCTCAACAGGCAGGGTGTGGACCTTCAGCTCGCCGAGGTCGTGCTGAAGGATCTCATCACGTCGGAGTCCGACAACGAGATCACGATCGCCTCGATCATGAGCGAGACCGCTCAGTACTTCGGCATCAGCATCGACGACCTGTGCGGCACCTCGCGCAGCCGGGCGCTCGTCAACGCCCGGCAGATCGCCATGTACCTCGCCCGCGAGCTGACCGAGCTGTCGCTGCCGAAGATCGGCCAGCAGTTCGGCGGCCGCGACCACACCACGGTGATGCACGCCGAACGCAAGATCCGCTCGCTGATCGCCGAGCGCCGCTCGATGTACAACCAGGTCAACGAGCTCACAATGCGGATCAAGCAGACACAGCGTGGGTCGTGACGTCGTACACAGCCTGTGGAAAACGCTGTGGACCAGCGGAAACGCAAAATCGGGGCGGCCGATTGCCCGCAAATGCTGGGAAAAATCCGTCCACAACGGTTGGGGACAGTGCTGGGGACATCCTGGGGAGAACCTGGGGACTACCAGTGGACAACGTGTGGACAGGCTGTGAACAGTCGATCTGGGGCTCCAGAAGGGGCCTTATTACCCCGTGGATAACCTGTGGAAACCTCGTGGATAACCCCGCCTCAGCCGTGGATGACGGCACCAAGATCTGGGGACGGCCTGTGGGCGAAGTTTCGTCGTCCCCAGGCGCGCGAGTTCTCCCCAGGCGCCGCCCACACCCACGGTGGATAAAAACAAGGGCGCTGACCAGCAAGGACGCCGGTTGTCCCCAGTTTCCACAGCCCCTAATGTGATGACCTCTTATCTCTCTAACTAAGAAACTCAAAGACCCATAGAGGGGTTCTCCCGGAGCGCGAGGCCGGGAGGGTGGATCCTTGAGATCCTTCAATCAACGACGAACCCAGGAGGCTGATCACCGTGATGTTCCGAATCGAGCGAGACGTCCTCGCTGAGGCGGTGGCATGGACGGCACGCAGCCTCCCGGCGCGCCCGTCGGTGCCCGTTCTCGCCGGCATGCGCCTGGAGGTCACCGAGGAGCAGCGGCTGAAGCTGTCCGGCTTCGACTACGAGGTCTCGGCGGAGGTCACGCTCGAACTGCACACCGGCGAGCCGGGCGTCGTCCTGGTCTCCGGCAAGCTGCTCGCCGAGATCACCCGCGCCCTTCCCGCACAGCCTGTGGACTTCGTGGTGGACGGCGCCAAGGCGGTCGTCACCTGCGGCAGCGCCCGGTTCACACTCCTCACCATGCCTGTGGAGGACTACCCCACCCTCCCGTCGATGCCCCCGGCCGCCGGGCGGGTCGGCGCCGACGTGTTCGCCTCCGCCGTCAGCCAGGTCGCCGTCGCCGCCGGCCGCGACGACACGCTGCCGATGCTCACCGGCGTACGCATGGAGATCGAGGGCGACACGGTGACGCTCGCCGCGACCGACCGCTACCGCCTGGCCGTACGCGAGCTGAAGTGGCAGCCGGGACAGCCCGACTTCTCGGCCGTCGCGATGATCCCCGGCAAGACGCTCGCCGACACCGCCAAGGCGCTCGGCGCGACCGGCGCCGAGGTCGAGATCGCGCTCAGCTCCGCGGGCGGCACCGGCGAGGGCATGATCGGCTTCTCCAGCGCCGGCCGCCGCACCACGACCCGCCTGCTCGACCCCGAGTTCCCCAAGTACCGCTCGCTGCTGCCGACCGAGTTCTCCGCGCGCGCCGATCTGTCCACAGGCCCGTTCGTCGAGGCGGTCAAGCGCGTTGCCCTGGTCGCCGAGCGCAACACGCCGGTGCGCCTGGCGTTCAAGAGCGGCGAGGTCGTGCTGGAGGCGGGCAGCGGCGACGAGGCGCAGGCCGTCGAGGCGCTGCCTGTGGACTACGAGGGCGAGGAGATGAACATCGCCTTCAACCACCAGTTCCTGCTGGAGGGCCTCGGCGCCATCGACTCCGATGTGGCCAGGCTGCAGATGACCACGTCCACGAAGCCCGCTATCCTCACCGGGGGCAAGCCTGTGGAGGACGGCGGCGGCACTGACTACCGTTACTTGATCATGCCCATCCGGCTGTCAGGCTGAACCGGCCATCAGGGATGATGGAAGCCTGACAAGGGGGTAGACAACATGCAGATCGGCATGGTCGGACTGGGCAAGATGGGCGGCAACATGGCCGAGCGCCTGCGCCGCGGCGGTCATGAGGTCATCGGCTACGACCGCGACCCGGCCATCAGTGACGTCGGCAGCCTCAAAGAGCTGGTCGAGCGCCTGCAGGCGCCGCGAGCCGTCTGGGTGATGGTGCCGGCGGGCAGGCCCACGCAGTCGACCGTCGACGAGCTCGGCAAGCTGCTCGACGCGGGGGACCTCGTCATCGACGGCGGCAACAGCCACTACGCCGACGACCAGAAGCACGCGGGCGAGCTGGCGGCCAAGGGCATCGGCTTCGTCGACTGCGGCGTCAGCGGCGGCGTCTGGGGCCTGCAGAACGGCTACGCGCTCATGTGCGGCGGCGACAAGGCCCACATCGAGCGGCTCATGCCGATCTTTGACACGCTCAAGCCCGAGGGCGAGGACGGCTTCGTGCACGCCGGCGACGTCGGCGCGGGCCACTTCGCGAAGATGGTCCACAACGGCATCGAGTACGGCATGATGCAGGCGTTCGCCGAGGGCTGGGAGCTGCTCGAGGCGTCCGACGTCGTCAAGGACGTCAAGGGCTCCTTCCGGAGCTGGCGCACCGGCACCGTGATCCGTTCCTGGCTGCTCGACCTGCTGGTGCGGGCGCTTGAGGACGACGAGCACCTGGAGCAGCTGCGCGGTTATGCACAGGACTCCGGCGAGGGCAGGTGGACGGTGCAGGCGGCTGTGGACCACGCCGTCCCGCTGCCGGTCATCACCGCCGCCCTGTACGCCAGGTTCGCCTCCCGCCAGGACGACTCGCCGGCGATGAAGGTGGTCGCGGCGCTGCGCAACCAGTTCGGTGGCCACGCCATCACCTCGGCGGAGGGCAGCACCGGCAAGGGGGCCGACTCCCCCGGCGCCGACGTCACGCCGCCGCGCGAGACCGATCGCTAACGGTTTTCCACAGGCCGCATGCCGGTGACCCCGGCGGCCGTCGAGGCGCACTACCCTTCGTGGGGTGCATGTCGCCCACCTCTCGCTGACCGACTTCCGGTCCTACGCGTCCGTGGAGCTCGGCCTGGAGCCGGGCGTCACGGCGTTCGTCGGACCCAACGGCCAGGGCAAGACCAACCTGGTCGAGGCGCTCGGCTACGTCGCGACGCAATCCAGCCACCGGGTCGCGAGCGACGCGCCGCTGGTGCGCCAGGGCGCGACGCGGGCGATCGTGCGCTGCGCCATCCAGCGTGACGACCGGCGGGCGCTGGTCGAGCTGGAGATCAATCCCGGGCGGGCCAATCGCGCCAGGCTCAACCGTTCGCCCGTGTCCAGGGCCCGCGACGTCGTGGGCCTGCTGCGCACGGTGCTGTTCGCGCCTGAGGACCTGGCGCTGGCCAAGGGCGACCCGTCCGAGCGCCGCCGCTTCCTCGACGAGCTGCTGGTGGCCAGGACGCCGAGGTTCGCCGGCGTGCGCGCCGACTACGACCGGGTGCTGAAGCAGCGCGGCGCGCTGCTGCGCACCGCCGCGCAGGCCCGCAGGGGCTCGCGGAGCGCCAGGCGGCGGGAGAGCGAGGCCGCGTTCGCAGCGGCCGGCGCCGGCGACGTGCTGAGCACGCTGGAGGTGTGGGACGCCCACCTCGCCAGGCACGGCGCGGAGCTTTTGCGCGGGCGGCTCGAGCTGATCGAGGAGCTGCGGCCGCGGGTGGCGCACGCGTACGCGACGCTGGCCCCGTCGAGCGCACCCGCGACGCTCGCCTACCGCAGCACGTTGTCCACAGGTGGGGATGACGCGGGGGCGTCCGGCGAGGCGGAAGGCCCCGCTGAGCGGGGATCTTTCGATACACAGACGTTATCCACAGACTTGGGGAAAACCCTTGAAGAGCGCCTGCGCGAGCGGCTATTGGAGGTCCGCCAGGCCGAGCTCGAACGCGGGGTCACGCTCGTCGGTCCCCACCGCGACGACCTGATACTCGGGCTCGGCGATCTGCCCGCGCGCGGCTACGCCAGCCATGGAGAGTCGTGGTCGTTCGCGCTCGCGCTCCGGCTCGCGGCCTACGACCTGCTGCGGGCCGACGGCGGCGACCCCGTGCTGATCCTCGACGACGTGTTCGCCGAGCTCGACAGCCAGCGCAGGCGCCGCCTGGCCGAGTTCGTGGCCCCGGCCGAGCAGGTGCTCATCACCGCGGCGGTGCCCGACGACGTGCCCGCGGAGCTTTCTGGCGGCAGATTCGATGTCGCAGAGGGGAGTGTCACACGTGTCCGCTGACCAGCGGCCCCGCGAGAACAGCGAGCGCAGTGAGCGCGGCGAGAACGCCACCGCCAGGGGGGTGGCGCTGGCCAGGGAGAAGCTCGCCCAGGCCAAGGCCGACGCCGCCAAGCGCGGCCAGCTCCCCCGGCGCGAGCCCAGGCGCAAGGCGAAGGGCCCGCGCAGGGAGAGCGGCGACCCTCAGCTTTTCGGACGCGCGATCGCCGAGCTGCTCGCCGATCGCGGCTGGGAGCGCAACGCCGCGGTCGGCGGGGTTTTCGGCCGCTGGCCCGAGATCGTGGGCCCCGACCTGGCCGCGCACACCAAGCCCGAGTCGTTCGACGACGGCGAGGTGGTCATCGTGGCCGACTCCACGGCCTGGGCCACGCAGGTGCGGCTGCTCGCCCGCACGCTCGTACGCAGGCTCAACGAGGAGCTCGGCGACGGCACGGTCACGCGGGTCAAGGTCAAGGGCCCGCAGAACGCTCCGCGTCCTTCAGGTGGATTGCGGGTGACCGGAAGTCGAGGTCCGCGCGACACCTATGGGTGACCTCCAGGCGGGTGCAATCCGGCTGTCCGGGTTGGGCGCCCGGAGCGGCCAGAAAGCCGCAGACGCGATAAGCCCCCTTTCCGGAGGGGGGATGCTTGCCTGGGGGCAAAACGAGCTAGAGAGCACCACAGGCGCGTTCATTGCCACCTTGGCCCGCCGGAAGCGGTAGAATGAAAAAGGATTCCGGACACGTCCGCTTGCGTGTCACCCCGGCAGCAAGCCGACTCCCCTGGGTGACCGCGCATCGGGGCACTCACGACGGTGACGGGCACGGCAGGGGCAGCTTCACGAGTTGATCGCCTCCCCCGCCGCGTGTCCGCGGCAGGAGGATTTCGCAGTTGTCCTACGACGCTAGCTCAATCACCGTACTCGAGGGGCTTGAGGCGGTTCGCAAGCGCCCGGGTATGTATATCGGCTCCACCGGTGAGCGCGGCCTGCATCACCTCGTCTACGAGATCGTCGACAACGCGGTGGACGAGGCACTCGCCGGCTACGCCGACAGGATCGACATCACACTGCTTCCCGACAACGGCGTACGCGTGGTCGACAACGGCCGAGGCATCCCCACGGGCATCCACCCGGTCGAGGGGATCTCCGCGGTCGAGCTCGTGCTGACCACGCTGCACGCGGGCGGCAAGTTCGACAGCCAGTCCTACGCGGTCTCCGGCGGTCTGCACGGCGTCGGCTCCGCGGTCGTCAACGCGCTGTCCACGGCCATGGACGTCGAGGTCAAGCAGAACGGCCACTACTGGCGCCAGCGCTACGAGATGGCCAAGCCCCTGGCCCCGCTGGCCAAGGGCGAGGAGACCGACGAGACCGGCACGTCGATCACGTTCTGGCCCGACCCCGACGTCTTCGAGACCACGACCTGGAACTTCGAGACGCTTTCGCGCCGCTTCCAGGAGATGGCCTTCCTCAACAAGGGCCTCAAGATCACCTTCACCGACGAGCGGCCCGACCACATCAACGGCGAGCCCAAGCGGGTGGAGTACTACTACGAGGGCGGTCTGGCCGACTTCGTCAAGCACCTCAACTCCAAGAAGGAGCCGGCGCACGCGTCGATCATCTACTTCGAGGAGGAGGGCGACGGGATCGCGGTCGAGATCGCGATGCAGTGGAACAACTCCTTCACCGAGTCGGTCTACACGTTCGCCAACACCATCAACACCGCCGAGGGCGGCACCCACGAGGAGGGCTTCCGCGCGGCACTGACCTCCATCGTCAACCGCTACGCGCGCGAGCAGAAGTTCCTCAAGGAGGGCAAGGACGACAACCTCACCGGTGAGGACGTCCGCGAGGGCCTGACCGCGATCATCTCGGTCAAGCTGTCCGACCCGCAGTTCGAGGGGCAGACCAAGACCAAGCTCGGCAACACCGAGGCGAAGTCGTTCGTACAGAAGGCGTGCAACGACCACATCCGCGACTGGTTCGAGCGCAACCCCGGTGAGGCCAAAGACATCATCAACAAGTCGCTGCAGGCCTCGCGCGCCCGTATCGCCGCGCGCCAGGCGCGCGACCTGACCAGGCGCAAGTCGCTGCTGGAGCAGGGCAGCGGGCTGCCCGGCAAGCTGGCCGACTGCCAGTGGAACGACCCCGAAAAGTGCGAGCTGTTCATCGTCGAGGGCGACTCGGCCGGCGGCTCGGCCAAGGGCGGCCGCGACTCGCGCTACCAGGCGATCCTGCCCATCCGCGGCAAGATCCTCAACGTCGAGAAGGCGCGGATCGACAAGGTCCTGAAGAACAACGAGGTCCAGGCGCTGATCACGGCGCTGGGCACCGGCGTGCACGACGAGTTCGACATCAGCAAGCTGCGGTACCACAAGGTCATCCTCATGGCCGACGCCGACGTCGACGGCCAGCACATCAACACGCTGCTGCTGACGCTGCTCTTCCGCTTCATGCGGCCGCTGATCGAGGCCGGGCACGTCTACCTGTCCTGCCCGCCGCTCTACAAGATCAAGTGGGACCGCAAGGGCGAGGAGGCCTCCTACGCCTACTCCGACGCCGAGCGGGACGCGATCATCGCCGAGGGCATCGCCAACGGCAAGCCCGACCCCAGGCCGCGGGACAACGTCCAGCGCTTCAAGGGTCTGGGTGAGATGAACGCGGGCCAGCTCTGGGAGACCACGATGAACCCGGAGACCCGGCTGCTGCGTCTCGTCACGCTGGACGACGCGGCCCAGGCCGACGACCTGTTCAGCGTGCTGATGGGCGAGGACGTCGAAGCGCGGCGTGACTTCATCATCCGCAACGCCCGCGACGTGCGCTTCCTCGATGTTTAGTCAGAAGGACCTTTACCTGTGACGGACGTGAATACCACTCCCCCGGCCGATCGCATCGAGCCGGTGGACATCCAGTCCGAGATGCAGCGCAGCTACATGGACTACGCGATGTCTGTCATCGTGTCCAGGGCGCTGCCGGACGTACGCGACGGTCTCAAGCCGGTGCATCGCCGCGTGCTCTACGCGATGTACGACGGCGGCTACCGTCCCGACCGCGGCTACTTCAAGTGCGCCCGCGTCGTCGGCGACGTGATGGGTACCTACCACCCGCACGGCGACACCTCGATCTACGACGCGCTGGTACGCCTGGCGCAGCCGTGGTCGCTGCGCTACCCGCTGGTCGACGGGCAGGGCAACTTCGGCTCGCCGGGCAACGACCCGGCGGCGGCGATGCGCTACACCGAGTGCAAGCTCGCGCCCATCGCCATGGAGATGCTGCGGGACATCGACAAGGAGACCGTCGACTTCCGCCCCAACTACGACGGCAAGTCGCAGGAGCCCGACGTCCTGCCGTCCCGCTTCCCGCAGCTGCTGGTCAACGGCTCGGGCGGCATCGCCGTCGGCATGGCCACCAACATCCCGCCGCACAACCTGCGCGAGGTCGCCGCGGCGGTCAAGTGGGCGCTCGAGCACCCCGAGGCCACCGACGAAGAGCTGCTCGAAGCCGCGATCAAGCTGGTCAAGGGTCCCGACTTCCCGACCGGCGCGCTCATCGTGGGCCGGCGGGGCATCGAAGACGCCTACCGCACCGGCCGCGGCTCCATCACCATGCGGGCCGTGGTCGAGGTCGAGGAGGACAAGGGGCGGCAGGCGCTGGTCGTCACCGAGCTGCCGTACCAGGTCAACCCCGACAACCTGGCGCTGAAGATCGCCGAGCTGGTGCGCGAGGGCAAGCTGACCGGCATCGCCGACGTCCGCGACGAGAGCTCCTCGCGGGTCGGCCAGCGGCTGGTCATCGTGCTCAAGCGCGACGCGGTCGCCAAGGTCGTGCTCAACAACCTGTACAAGCACACCCAGCTCCAGGACACCTTCGGCGCCAACATGCTGGCGCTGGTCGACGGCGTGCCCCGTACGCTGCGCCTCGACCAGTTCATCCGCCACTACGTCGCCCACCAGATCGAGGTCATCGTCCGCCGGACGCGCTACCTGCTGCGCAAGGCCGAGGAGCGGGCCCACATCCTGCGTGCCCTGCTCAAGGCGCTCAACCGGCTCGACGACGTCATCGCCCTCATCCGGGCCTCCGAGTCCGCCTCCGCCGCCCAGCAGGGCCTGATGGAGCTGCTGGAGATCGACGAGGTCCAGGCGCAGGCCATCCTCGACATGCAGCTGCGCAAGCTGGCCGCCCTGGAGCGGCAGGCCATCCAGGACGAGTACGACGCCCTGATGGCGCAGATCGCCGAGTACAACGCGATCCTGGCCAGCGAGACCCGGCAGCGCGAGATCATCAACGAGGAGCTGGCCGAGCTGGTCGGCCGCTACGGCGACGACCGCAAGACCGAGATCATCGCCTACGACGGCGACATGTCGATCGAGGACCTCATCGCCGAGGAAGAGGTCGTCGTCACCATCACCCGGGGCGGCTACGCCAAGCGCACCCGTACCGACATGTACCGCGCGCAGAAGCGCGGCGGTAAGGGCGTGCGCGGCGCTCAGCTGCGCCAGGACGACATCGTCGACCACTTCTTCGTCACCACCACCCACCACTGGCTGCTCTTCTTCACCAACAAGGGCCGGGTGTACCGGGTGAAGGCGTACGAGCTGCCCGACGCCGGCCGCGACGCGCGCGGCATGCACCTGGCGAACCTGCTCGCCATGCAGCCCGACGAGACCGTCATGGAGGTCCTCGACCTGCGTGACTACAACGTCGCGCCGTACCTCGTCCTCGGCACCCGCAGCGGGCTGGTCAAGAAGACCCGCCTGTCCGAGTACGACTCCCCCAGGTCGGGCGGTCTGATCGCGATCAACCTGCGCGAGGACGACGAGGTCATCGGAGCCCTGCTCATCGACGAGACCGACGACCTGCTGCTCGTCTCCAAGGGCGCGCAGTCCATCCGGTTCACCGCCTCCGACGAGACGCTGCGTCCCATGGGACGCGCGACCAGCGGCGTCATCGGCATGAGGTTCCTCGAAGGCGACGAACTTCTCTCCATGAATCGGATCGCCGACGGTCAAGACGTGCTTATCGCCACCGAGGGCGGGTACGCAAAACGGACGCCAGTGGAGCAGTATCCGGTCCAAGGACGTGGCGGTCGAGGCGTGCTTACTGCGAAGATCGTTGCATCTCGTGGCAAGCTGGTCGGAGCCGTCATGGTCAACCCAGAGGACGAGGTCTTCGCGATCACGTCCGCAGGCGGCGTGATCCGGACGAGCGCCGGTGAGATCAAGCAGTCCGGCCGCCAGACCATGGGAGTGCGATTGATGAATCTCGCTGAAGGCGACAGCGTGGTGGCCCTCGCCCGCAACGCGGAGTCCAGGGAGACTTCGGTCGAGAATGAGGAAGACGGGGGAGGAGAGTAACCCATGAGCGCCCAGGGTGGCACCGCCAGGACCACGGCGGCTTCGGGTAACGGACAACAGCCGAAGAAGCCCACAGACAACGAGATCTCCCACAAGGCGGACGACGGTAAGGACACCTCGCCCGCGCAGGGCAGGCCCAGGCCGGGCCAGGAGCCCCAGCCGCACGCGGTGGGCTCCATGAGCCCCTCTGCGCCGCCTGCAGGCCCGCAGACGGAGAGCAACGACACCGTGCGCCTGCGCCCGTCGCTGGCCACGGAGGCCCCGCCGGCCCCTGACACGTCCAGCAGCAAGAAGAAGTCGTCCGCCTCCTCGGGCCGGCTTCCTCGTAAGGCCCACCTGGTCCTGCGCCGCATCGAGCCGTGGTCGGCCATGAAGTTCAGCTTCGTGGTCTCCCTGGTCTGCTTCGTGGTGCTCTTCGTGGCGGTCGCCGTGCTGTACGGCGTGCTGTCGGGCCTGGGTGTGTTCGACTCGATCGTCGACCTGGTCAACCAGCTCGGCAAGGGCGAGCAGGGCCAGAGCTCCATCCCGATCGACATCGCCTCCTGGTTCGAGCCCGTACGCATCCTCGGCTACACGGCCCTGATCGGGGCGGTCAACGTCGTCCTGATCACGGCACTGGCCACTCTGGGTGCGGTCATCTACAACATCGCCTCCGACCTGGTGGGCGGTGTCGAGGTGACCTTCAGCGAGGCCGAGTGATTCCGGCTGCTCGCGCCGTGCGGCCCGCCCGTACGGTGCGAGCAGCCCGCCGGACACGGTAAGCTTTACCTCGTCCCGAACGAACGGTTCGCCTCCGGGAGGCGGATGCGATAACGTTCGGGGTGCGAGCGGGGCTATAGCTCAGTCGGTTAGAGCGCTTCCCTGATAAGGAAGAGGTCCCTGGTTCAAGTCCAGGTAGCCCCACCCAGTTCGAAGGCCATTTCCAAGCATCGGAAGTGGCCTTTTCGGTTTTCTGCGTGACTGGCCGGGTGACCACGTTTCCCCGGGTCGAATCTGACGAGCATCACCTGTCGTCCGCCCACGTGCTTCCTTTGCGATCGGCGTTTCTCGATCTGGTGCGGTCCGGTGACGGGCGGCGGTTGCTGGAGATCGGCGTGGGCACCGGCCAGGACAGCCTGTACTTCAAGGAGAGCGGCCTGGACGTCGTCGCCGTGGACCTGTCCCCCGCCATGGTGGCGCGGTGCCGTGAGAAGGGCCTTGAGGCGTTTGTCATGGACTTCCTGCACCTCGACTTCGCGCCCGAGTCGTTCGACGCGGTGTACGCGATGAACTGCCTGCTGCACGTGCCCGACAGCGACCTGCCGGCGGTGCTGGAGGCCGTGCGCGGGCTGCTGCGGCCCGGCGGGGTGTTCTTCTTCGGGGTTTACGGCGGGGGCGTATTGCTGGGTGAGGGGCCCTACGACGGGGACGACCATGAGCCGCCCCGGTTCTTCTCGTTCCGGGGTGATGAGGAGCTGCAGGAGTTCGGGCGGCGGTTGTTCGAGGTTGTGGATTTTCACGTGGTGGGGGCGGGTAAGCAGCGATTCCAGTCGTTGACGCTGCGTCGGCCCGCCCGCGTGGGCGCTTAGGGCGGCCGGAGACGCCGCCCCGGGTGCAGGCCCTTGCGGTGGTGGGAGCGTGCGGGTTTTCGGGGCGGTCGTACGTGGGCGGTGGTGCGGAGGCGGTTGTGCTCCGTGCGGGGGGTTGCGCGGCCCCTGGGGGCGGTTGTGCTCCGTGCGGGGTGGTCGCGCGGCACCCCAGGTTAGCTAGCCGTAGCGGCCGGAGGTGGTGGGGGTGAGGGCGGTGGCCAGGGCGTCGGCCAAGGGCTCCAGGTCCTCCACGTCCAGCGTTGAGACCGTGAGGCGTAGGGCGGGCGGGGTGGCGATGCGGTTGCGGGCGCCGGGGGCGCAGGCCCAGCCGCGCCCCAGCAGCCGGGTGATGGCGCTGGACTCGTCCGCCACCGGGATCCACACGTTCAGGCCGGTGCGGCCGTGGGCGCGGATGCCGCGCCGGGCGAGCGCGGTGACCAGGCCGTCGCGCCGTCGCCCGTACGAGGCCGCCACCGCCGCCGGGTCCACCGCCCCCGTGCGCCAGAGGTGGGCGACCGTACGCTGCAGCAGGTGGCTCACCCAGCCGGCGGCCAGGCGCTGCCGTCCACGTAGCCGGGCCAGCGTGACGGGGTCGCCGGTGACCAGGGCGAGGCGCAGGTCGGGGCCGAACGCCTTCGCGGTCGACCGGAGGAGCACCCACCGCGACGTGGCCCCGGCCAGCGGGTGCAGCGGCACGTCCACGAAGCCCGAGCCGTGGTCGTCCTCGATCAGCAGCACCTCAGGGGACGCCCCCAGCACCGCGCGCAGCTCCGCCGCCCGTTCGGCCGTCACGGCGGCGCCCGTCGGGTTCTGTGCTCGCGCGGTGACCACCACCGCGCGTACGCCCGCACGCAACGCCCGCCGCAGCTCGTCGGGCAGCGGCCCGTCGTCGTCCACCCGCACCGGCACCGGCCGCAGCCCGAGCACGGCGACGAGGTCGAGCAGCGCCGTCCAGCCCGGGTCTTCGACGGCGATGGCGTCGCCGGGCCGGAGCTGACCGGCGAGCACGCGTTCGACGGCATCGAGGGTGCCCGAGGTGACGGCCAGCGGTCCCGGCGGCACCCCGTCGGCGCGCAGCCGCTCAGCGGCCAGCGCCATGAGCTCGTCGTCGTCGCCGGTGCCGTACATGGCGGGCCGCTCCTCGTGCGCCCGCGCGGCGGCGGCAAGAGCGTCGTGCAGCGACGGCAGCAGGCGGGCGTCGGGGTTGCCCTGGGACAGGTCGCGCACCCCCGGCGGCACCTCGACGCGGATCTCCTCCCTGAACGTGCTCGCCGGCCGCGCCCTGACCCGGGTGCCGCGCCGACCGGCGGTCTCGATGATGCCGCGCTCGCGCAGCAGGCGGTAAGCGGCCGCCGCCGTGCCGGGGCTGACACCCGCCATGGCCGCCACCTCGCGCACCGGGGGGAGCGTGGCCCCAGGCGGCAGCCGCCCTTCGGACACGGCGACCTCGACCCCGGCCGCTATCTCGCTGGCCGTCGAACCGGCGATCAGATATGTTTCTGGCACAATGCTCATTATGTACTAGTACAAAGAGGTTCGCATGCTGATCCACCCTTGGGACGCGGCCAGGACCGACGACGAGTGGCGCACGTGGCTGCGTACGCGCGATTTCGGGCAGATCGCCGCCAACGGTGTGGACGGCGCGCCCCCGGTGGTGGTGCCGACCCACTTCCTGTACGACGGGCACGATCAGGTGCTGCTCCACCTGGCCCGCCCCAACCCGATCTGGCCCGCCCTTGAGGCCAACCCGGTGGCGGTCGTCAGCGTCTACGACGACTACGCCTACATCCCCACAGGCTGGCGGTCGGACTCCCCCGAGACGGGCGTGCCCACCAGCTATTACGCCTCCGTGCAGCTCATCTGCGAGGCCGAGATCGTGGACGACAAGGAGGGCAAGGCCGACATCCTGCGCCGCCAGCTCGCCCACCACCAGCCCGACGGCGACCACGGGGAGGTGGCGGCCGACTCCGGGCCGTACCACAGGCAGCTCTCCGGCCTGCGTGGCCTGCGGCTGCGGGTGACCGACGTACGGGCCAAGTTCAAGTACGACGATCACAAGCCGGCCGAACTGCGTGATCGGGTGGCCGCCGGCCTGGCCGCCCGTGACCTTCCTGGGGACGCCGCCGTCCTCGCTCAGCAACATCGTCGCCGCACCTCCTGACGGGCATCATGGCCGTCCGCGACCGTCAGGAAGCCGGTGACTCACAAGCTGTGGATAACCAATGACTCTTGTGGATAACCCGTTTTCGCACCCCCGTGCGAGAGCCTCATCCACAGCCCGTCGCGCCCGCGTTCGCCGCCCTTGCCCGCACCCTCGTTCGGCGCCGTCCCCGCCGCCGGTCCCGCAGCCCCGCGCTCACCAGCGGTTATCCACATTTCCCCAGGTCAGGTGTGTGTTCTAGGTCACCGGTACGGCCTCGACCGGACGCCCCAGAGTGCCCAGGACCGGCCATACCACACTGAAAAAGTCGCCGGTACATAACGTTCCAAATCACCCCTTGTGCCCAGGGCGTCCGGGCGGGTTCCGCCGCCGTCCACCGCACCCCTCACCCTGTGGATGAACGTCGCTCCTGTCGCCCCCCTCAAGCCAATGGACGGCGGGCCGAGACCGAGTCCCCGCAGATCGTTCCCGGCCCGCCATCCACACCCCACCGCCCCCAGCTCAGCTCAGTGCCTCCAGCGCCGGCGTCGTGCGCGATGGTGCTCACCGCGCCATACGCTCCCAGCGCCATACGCTCTCCGCGCCATACGCTCTCTGCGGCCGCCACAGCTCGGCATCCGGTGGCCGGCATCCACAGGCAGCCGCTCCTCTGTGTGACGTTCACAGGCGGCCGTCCCCTACGCGACGTTTCACAGGCGGCCGTCCTTCACCGGAGTCACACCCGACCGTCCCTACGTGTCCACGGCCGGTCGTCCGCCCCCGTGTGCAACGGCCGGTCGTTCCTGCCCCGGCGTCCACGGCCGGTCGTCCTCGTCTCGATGTGCAACGGCCGGTCGCCCCGGCGTCCACGGCAGGCCGTGCCTACCCGGTGTCCACAGGCGGCCCTGTCCACCTGGTGTCCGCCCCTTGCCGTAGTCGGTGAACAGGCCGGTCAGCCGGGCGCTGGGGGTGGCGCCTCGCGACTGTGGGTGCGAAGTCCGAGCTCGCCCGCGCTGTCTGCGCGGGGTCCGACTTTGTGTGATGTGTACTGGCCGTCTCCCCCCCCGGATATCCACAGCCGGCTGTCCCCCGTACAGCGTTCGCAATCGGCTGTGCCCTACCCGGCGTGCACAGGCCGCCGCTTCACGGGCGGCGTCCACAGCCCGGCACGCCGGGTCGTGCTCACGTCACCAGTTCCAGTACGACTTGGCCTCCGAGTTCCACGTCTTCGGGTAGAACTGGTGGATCTTGAACGCCATCCCCTTGCCGCGGGCGATGTACTGATCCCGGTCGAGCTTCCGCTTGATCGGCTTACCGGGGCTGCCGTTGTTGTCCCACCAGGACTCCCACTGCTTGATGCAGGTCTGCTTGCCCAGGTAGCGGTTCGAGCAGGAGGCCGGCGGATACCAGATCTGGGTGTGCCCGAAGTCCACGACCTTGCCCGAGGACTGCTCGGTGATCGTGCCCCACGCCTTCAGGCAGTAGCCGGTGGATGGAATGGTCCACTTGACGTAGTGCTGCGGCCCCGACGTGGCGAAGGTCTTCAGGTTCTTGCAGTTGACGTCGCCGATCTGCTCCTTGGTGACGCGGAGCTTGTAGTACGTTCCATTGTCCCGCCACCCGTCGAGCATCAGCCAGTCGCCCGAACGGACGAACTTCTCCGCGTACGACGGCGGCCACTTCTTCGGGTCGCCCCAGCTGATCTCGGACGTCGTCGACGACAGCGGCTTCCACGCCCACTGCCCGCCGACCTGCCCGCCCGACCAGTGCTGGCCTGCCCGGCGCTTGCCGAACATCGAGTACTGTCCGTAGTTCTCGGCCGCCTGTGCGGGCACCGTGATCCCAGCGAGCCCCGTGGCCGCCGCCGCCCCCACGACGGCGACGGCCCGTGCGCATCTCCTCATGTTCCTCACCGCCAGCACGTTAGCGATGACGGCGCGTGCCGTAGCACAGATCAAAAAACCTCGAACCATGGCAAAGCGGTCGTCTGTTCGGGGCGAGGTGACCTCCGGCTGGGGCTGAAGTAGACGCGAAGACCGGCCGCCGCCTGGACGACAGCCGCGCGTACGTCTTCACCGCCGGGCCCGCCGCGAGCCCGGCGATGCGCGCCCGCACCCCAAGTGAGCTAGCGGACCGGCTTCAGCACGCCGTCGAGGCGTACGACGCCCTCGCCGTACTTGTCGTCGAGCCGCCGCTGCAGCTCCTCGTCGGCCACCAGGACGCCGGCGACGACCTGCTCCTTCACGATGTCCACCGAGGCCGAGACGAAGTCCGAGCCGAGCTCGCCGCTCAGGGAATCCTGGATCTCGCGCAGCTCGGCCTCGCTGCGCCGGGCCTGGCTGACGCAGAGCGCGCCGCCCCAGGTCTGCCTGATCCACGCCTCCCGGCCGGCCAGGTCGCCGGTGATCTTCACGTTCAGCACCAGCTTGGTGGGGTCGTTGGCGTACTTCTGCGCCATGTCGGGATCGCTCTCGTCGTAGCCGGGGATCGCGTCGAGGTAGCTCTGGTCCAGCCACACCCCGCCCACGCCGTCCGCCTCGTTCAGCCGCTGCTGGGTCGTCTCCAGCGCGGCCTGCGTGGCCTTGGCGGGATCGACCGGCCGCCAGCCGCCCTCGGGAGCCGGGCACGGGGAGCCGAAGCGCGGCTCCTCCTTCTGCCCCGAGGTCGCCGGTCCCGGCGGTTCGGTGAGCGTGAGCTTGGCGCCGTCCCAGGTGCCGACCACGCGGTACTGGCCCCACGTGGTGCCGCCGTGGCTCTCGTGCCGCACCTTGGACCAGTCCCAGCCGACGACGTCGGGCCCGCCGCACTGGGGCGGCAACGATTCGGCCACCGTGCTGCACAGTTGCGGCCCGTGCTCGGGGCTTTCCAGGACGGTGACGGAGTCGGCCGCGTACGTGACGGGCTCGGCGGTCGTCGTGTCACCCCCGCCGCAGGCGGTCAGCGCGAGCAGGGCGGGGAGGGCGAGTAAGGGAAGGCTCCGCATGACCTCCATCACGTACGCGGACCGGAAAAGGTTCCGCCTCACGTGCCGTGGAAGCCCTCGGCGCGGCACCAGCCGAGGACGTGCTCCCCCAGCGCCCGCCCGGCGCCCTTGCCCTGGTGCGCGGGATCGACGATGAAGGACGCGGTGGCCACGTGCGCTCCCCGGCCCGGCCGGTTGGGGCCCATCTTGGCCGAGCCGACGATCGTGCCGGCGTCGTCGGCCGCGACGACGGTCTTGCCCGGAGGCGGCTCCATCCACCAGGAGCGGGCCTCTTCGAGGGTCTGCCGCTCCGGGCAGGGGTACGTGCGCCCCGCCGCCATGATCTCGGCATAGAAGGGATAGATGTGCGGCCAGTCCTCGGTCGCGGCATCTCTGATGATCAGCGTACGATTCCACCCCCGCGGTACGCCGTCGAGATCGGCGACACAAGATAAGCCGCGAGCTACCGGGTCACGCACCTGCTTTATCGCGCTGGTCGTAGACGGCGAGCACGACGGGGGCAAGATCGCGGAAGCGCCAGGACAGCCGCCGCCTCCCGCCGAGAGGAGGGCCCCTCGTGGGGGCCCTCCGGCGGGCCGGTCAGGACAGCAGGGACTCGCCGATCCAGCCGCCCTCCGCGCACCCCGGCGGGATCGCGAAGACCGCCGACCCGATCGTGGTGATCCACTCGTTGAGCAGGTCGCCTTCGGCCAGCATCCGCTGGATCGGGACGAACTGCCGGTCGATGTCCGCCTGGTACGACGCGAACAGCAGCCCGGCGTCCGGTTCGCCCTCCGGGCTCAGCCCGTCGTCGTAGTTGTACGGCCGCCGCAGCAGCCGCAGCGCCGGGTCGGCCACGTGAGCGCGCCTGATGTGGGCGTACTCGGAGATGACCGGGAACCCGAGCCGGTTCTTCGCGGCGAAGTCGGGCTCGTCGCGCTCGGCGACGCCGGTGAGCGGGGCGCCGTTGTCGAGCCTGCGGCCGATGGTGAACTCCCTGGCCGTGCGGTCGACGGCGTCCCACGTCTCCAGCGCCATGCGGATCCTGCGCAGCACCAGCGTGGTGCCGCCGGCCAGCGGGCCCTGCCCGATCCAGACGGCTCTGTCGAGGTCGGTGGCGTTGCCGGTGCCCTCGATCTGGCCCATCAGGTTGCGCCGGGTGGCGGAGCGGAAGCCGCGCTGCGTCCACCGTACGCGGGCGAACGACCGCGCGTCCTTGACGATCATCCGTACGGCGTGCGCGACCGTCACGTTGTCGTCCGCGCACACCTGCACGAGCAGGTCTCCCCCGCTCCACCGCTTGTCCAGCCGATCGGTGGCGAAGCGCGGCAGCGGCTGCACCGGAGAGTCCGCCCCGGCCGCGTCGAACAGCCCGGGCCCGAACCCGAACGTGCAGGTCAGGCGGGCCGGGTTCGCGGCCAGCTCGGGCTCGGTGTCGGCGAGCGCCGGCCGCCCCTGGGTGAGGCGGGCGGCGTCGTCGGTGAGCAGCTTGAGCAGCCGTACGAGGGCCTCCTTGCGGGTGCCAGGACGCAGGTCGAAGCCGATGAACACGGCGTGCGCCTGCGGCTCCGTGGCCACCCCCGCCTGGTGGAGGCCGTAGAAGGGCTCGGTGCGCGAGCCCGTCGCGACCTCGCGCACCAGCGAGCCGACGTCGAGAGTACGGGCGGAGGTGTCGCTCGCACAGCCCGCGAGGGCGCCGGCCGCGGTGACGGCGCCCCCGGTGAGCAGCCCGCGCCGGGTGATCACTTGTGCCCCGGCTGGTAGTCCTCCTCGCCGCCGGCGAAGTCCTTGCCGACGGCGGTGAACTCCAGCGGCTCGCCGCCCTGCACCTGCAGCGTGAACGGGATCTGCGCCCCGGGCAGCACCTCCTCGGTGACGTCCATCAGCATGATGTGGTCGCCGCCCGGCTCCAGCTTGTGCGTGCCGTGCGCGGGCACCACGAAGCCGCCCTCCTTGGGCCGCATGACCATCTTGCCGCCGCTCTCCACCACCTCGTGCAGTTCGATCTCCGAGGAGAGCGGCGAGCTGCCGGACACGATGGTGATCGGCTGGTCGGTGTTGTTGACCAGCGTGCCGAACGCGGCGGTCATCCCCTTCTCGGCGGTCTTGACCCAGGGGTCGGTGATGCTCAGCCCGCCGGTCGCCGCCACTGCGGAGTCGGACGGGGACGGGCTCGGTGCGGCGGCGGGCTCCGCCGAGGAGCCGCAGGCGGCCAGCGCCGTCGCGGCGGCCGCGAGCACGAGGGCATGACGGAAGAACATGGCAGTGCCTTTCTCCGCCCGGCATGCCGAAATAGACCCTGCCGGGCGGTGGGTCGTCTGAATGGAGAGGGGAACGTCGTGCCCGACCACGTAGGTCAGGCGGCGACGGCCCGCGGCGGACCCCTCCGGCTGACGACGTGCCGCAGGACGGCCGAGCGCAGGATGGGCGGCTCGGTCGTGCACAGCGGCGTGGAGAAAGGCGTGACCAGCAGCGGCAGCCACAGCACCAGCAGCCGTACGGCCAGGCGGCGCAGCAGCGCCCACAGCGCGGCCTCGCCGCGCGCCAGCCACAACGCGGTCAGCGCGACCGCCCAGCCGTGGGTGATGAGCATGCCGAGGTTCGGCACCAGGCCCGAGTGCAGGTGCGCGGCCATGAGCTGCGGGGCGGCCGGTCCGTCCGGTGCGAGCACCGCGTGAGAGAGCGAGAACATCAGATGCAGCAGCACCTGCAGGCCGGCGAGCAGCGGCAGGATCACGGTCAGTGAACGCTCGCGGCCCGCCAGCGGGTACGCCGCCGCGAACGACAGCCCGAACGCCCACACCCCGGCCGCGGGCGGCACCGATGCGCCGCCGAGCATGTGCGCCGCGACGCCCAGCCCCAGACACACCGCGGCGAACACCGCAGTGCGGGCAAGACGGAACGGCAGCGCCATGTCCCTAGCATTCCACGCGACCCTGGCGGTCCGGATGCCGATCCTCGGTTGTGTGTGGGGTGGGGCTGTCCCGCCGTCGTGGGTGGGGGTTCTTTTGGGTGGGGTGTGTTGGCGGTCCGGGTGTCGATCCTTGGTTGTGTGTGGGGTGGGGCTGTTCCGCCGTCGTGGGTGGGGGCCTTTGGGTGGCCCCAGGGGGCGATTGTGATTCACGTGAAACCAGCCGCCGCGGCCTGCTCGTGCGTTTTGGGGGTTTTGGGAACGGGTGCGGGGGCGTGGGGTGTCGCCGCATAATCGGGAGCGATGCCGAAATTTCAGGAGCTGTCGGAGTTCGCTGAGGCGATCGCCCCGGTCATCAACGCCGCCCACGTCAACGTGCACGCCTCCGCCGTCAGAGCCGTGGCCGGCCTCACCGCGGCATCGGGCTTCACTCCAGGGCTCCTGTCCGACCTGCGGTTCAGCCTTCCGCTGCGCCCGCTGACCCGCAGCGGGCTGGCCGTGCTGTTCCGGTACACCGACCCGGAGCCCGACATCCGGGAGCATCTCCGCCAGGGCACGCTGGCCGAGGACGGCGACGGCGTACTGCGCGTGACGGACACCGGCAGGTCCTTCATCCACCGCCTGTACGAGCTGCACGAGGCCGCCGTCGAACGCGTCTGGGCGGGCGGCGACCTCACCGAGGCCGCCGAGCTGGTGGGCCGCGTGCTGGACACCGCCGACCGGCTGCCCGGCGGGGCGTTCGAGCTGGTGTCACCGCCGTACGAGCCGGAGGGGTCCTCGCCGGGGCTGCTGCTGTTCAACCGGCTGGCCGTGCTGCGTTACCACCGCGCCGACGCGCACGCCGCGGCCTGGCAGGCGGCGGGGCTGTCGGCGGCCGAGATCGTACGCCTGGAGGACGGGCCGCTGCGCGCGGAGATCGAGGCGGACACGAACCGCCGGGCGGGACAGGCGTACCGGACGCTGCCGGAGCGCGAGCGCCACACCCTGTACGAGACCCTGCTGAAGCTCATCTGAAAGCCTTCCGCGAAGCCCTCCGGAAACGTGCACAAATAACACCTAAAGGGCTATAGAGAAAAGTTCCTCTCAAGGCAGGACAAATACCCCGCCTAAAGATCCCGCCTCCCCACCCGCCATGCCGCCGACCTGGGGTCCCATCCGCGTTCCAAAGGAAACTTCGGAGTTCCCAAACTGCCACCTCCCGGTAACCGATGGGTAGGCGCACTATGGTCGTACTTCAACAGGAGGCACCGTGGAACAGGAACTGCCCGGCGGCCCGCGGTTGATCGTTGGGGTCGACGAGTCCCCGGCCGCGCGTTGGGCTCTGGCCTGGGCCATCGGGGCGGCCAGGCTGCACCGGATGGCTCTGGTGGCCGTGCATGTCAGCCGCGCGCCCGTCCATCCTTTTCCTGAGGCGCTGCCCGTGCAGCATGCGGTGCGTCAGGGCGAGGAGGCGCGCTGCTCCGAAGTGATCACATCCGTGTTCGAGGACGTGGCGGGCGGCGTACCCGACGATCTGACGATCGCGACGGTGGGACGGGTGGGCGACCCCGGCTACCACCTTGTCGACCTGGCCCGCGAGGGCGATCTGCTGGTGCTCGGGCGAGGGCGGCGCGGCCTGCTCAGCCGCATCTTCCTCCCCTCGACCAGCATGTACTGCGCCCGGCACGCGAGGACGACAGTGGTGATCGTGCAGCAACCCGCGCCGCCCGACGACTCGGAGATGTCAGGAGAGCGCCACCGCCGCTTCTGGACCCGCCGACATCCGTGACCTGAGCAGCCGCAGGCCCGCGGCCACGGCGTCGGTGGGGATCGCGCCGTAGCCGAGCACCAGGCCGTGCTGCGCCGGTTCCTCCCCGCAGTACGACTCAAGCCGCTCGACCGCGAGCCCGTCCCCCGGCCGTACGCGCACGCCCGGAGCCAGGCGGGCGCACAGGTGCAGCCCCGCCGAGGACGGCACCGGCAGCAGCCGCTCGTCGGCGTCCAGCGTCTCGGCGATCATGGCGTGCCTGGCGGCGTACTCGCGGGTGGCCTTCCTGATGTGCCGCGAGAGCAGCCCCTCGTCGATGAAGCGGGCCAGCGCGGCCTGCGTGGGCAGCGCGCCGTGCCAGTCCGTGAGCTGCCTGGCCGGGCGCAGCGCCGGCGCGAGCGAGGCGGGCGCGACCAGGAAGCCGACCCTGAGCATGGGCAGCAGGGTCTTGGAGAACGAGCCCACATAGATGACCCGGCCGGCCCGGTCGAGGCTCTGGAGGGGTTCGAGCGGGCGGTCGCCGAAGCGGAACTCGCTGTCGTAGTCGTCCTCGATGATCACCGCGCGGCGGCGTTCGGCCCAGGCCAGCAGGGCGGCGCGGCGGGCCAGCGACATGGGGGTGCCGAGCGGGAACTGGTGCGACGGCGTGACGTAGACGATGCGGGCCTGGCGTGGCAGCGCGGTGACGTCGATACCCTCGCCGTCCACGGGCACGCCGGCCACCTTGGCGCCGAGCGTGCGGAACAGCAGCCGGGCCGGCGGGTAGCCGGGCTCCTCGACGGCCACGACCGTGCCGGGCTCGATCAGCACGCGGCCGATGAGGTCGAGCGCCTGCTGTGCGCCGTTCGTGACGATCACGTCGTCGGGGCCGGCGTGCACGGAGCGGCTGAGCCCGATGTGCCGGGAGATGGCCGCGCGCAGCGGCTCGTGGCCCGCCGGGTCGGCGTAACCGGCGGCGCTCGCCCGCAGCTCGCGGGCCACCAGGCGGCGCCAGGTCTCCATGGGGAACAGGCGGGCGTCGGGGACGCCGACGCGGAAGTCGTAGCGGGCGGGCGGCATGCCGCTCGGGGTGAGGCGCAGGTCCCGCCAGACCGGGCGCGGCCGTACGACGCCCTTGGGCGCGGCCCGCCCCCTGACCGGCTCGGCCGACACGAACGTGCCCGCGCCCGCCCTGCCCACCAGGAACCCGTCCGCGACCAGCCGGTCGTAGGCGAGGGCGACGGTGTTCCTGGAGATCTCCAGCCGCCTGGCCAGCTCCCTGGTCGGAGGGAGGCGTTCGCCGGATCTGAGCCGGCCGTCGAGTATGGCGTCGAGAAGCTGCCGGTACACCTGTGCGGCCAGGTCACGGCGGCCTTCGAGGGTGATGTGCACGTCCATGATTGGCCCAATCAAATCGCCGGAAATCGGAGCTTATCTCGGGACAAGCCAGGCTCCAAGATGGTGGCGTCGGCACGCGAGGCAGGGGGCGTACACCTCATGAGATATCGGCGGATCCTGGCACAGGCGCAGCTTGCGAACTCCATCGGCGACGGTGTCTTCCTCGTCACCTCCGCCTTCTACTTCTCCACCGTCGTCGGGCTCACGCCCACCGAGATCGGCATCGGCCTGACCCTCGGCTGGGGCGTCGGTTCGGTGGCCGGCGTGCCGCTCGGGCACCTCGCCGACCGGCGCGGGCCGCGCGGCGTCGCCGTGCTGCTCGCGCTCGCGACCGCCATCGCGGTCGGGTCGTTCCTGCTGGTACGGACGTTCCCGCTGTTCGTGTTGGCCGCCTGCCTGTACGGCACCGCGCAGACTGGACTGTCGGCCGCCCGCCAGGCGCTGCTCGCCGCCCTGGCGCCGCCCGAGGAGCGGACCGTCGTACGGGCCGTGCTGCAGGCCACGCTCAACGGCGGCCTGGCGCTCGGCGCCGCCATCGGCGGTCTCGCGCTGCACGCGGGCACCCGGGAGGCGTATCTGGCGGTGTTCGGGCTGGACGCGGCGACCTTCCTCATCGCCGCCGTCCTGCTGCTCCGCCTGTCCCCCGTACGTCCGCAGCCCGCTCCTGCCGGGCCCCGCCTGGCCGTGCTCAGGGACCGGCCGTACGCGCTGGTCACGCTGATCTACGCGGTGATGCTCTTCTACATGCCGCTGCTCAGCGTGGTCGTGCCGCTGTGGATCGCCGCCCGTACCGACGCGCCCACCTGGGTCGTCTCGGTGCTGCTGCTGATCAACACCGGCGGCGTGCTGCTCTGCCAGGTGCGGGTGGCCCGCCGGGTCAAGGGGGTGCACGACGCCGCGGCGGCGGTACGGCGGGCGGGGCTGATCATGTTCGCCGCCTGCGCGGTGTTCGCGCTGAGCCCGTCATGGTGGGCGTTCCTGCTGGTCGCCGCGGTTTTGCAGGTGATCGCCGAGCTGTGGCTGGCGGCCGGCTGCTTCGAGATCGGCTTCGGGCTCGCCCCCGACGACCGGCAGGGCCAGTACCAGGCGTTCTTCGGCAGCGGCGTGGCCGTGGCCAGGATGCTCGGGCCCGCCGTGCTCACCACGGTCGTGCTCGGCGGCGGCACGCTCGGCTGGCTGCTGACCGGCGCCGCGTTCGTGGCGGCCGGCGCCTCGATGGCGCCGGCCGCCAGATGGTCGCTGTCACGAGAAGCGGCGCAGCCGCAGGCTGTTGCTGACCACGAAGACGCTGGAGAACGCCATCGCGGCACCCGCGATCATGGGGTTGAGCAGCCCCAGAGCGGCCAGCGGCAGGGCTGCCACGTTGTAGGCGAAGGCCCAGAACAGGTTGCCCTTGATCGTTGCTAGCGTGCGCCGGGCCAGCCGGATGGCGTCGGGCGCCACCCGCAGGTCGCCGCGTACGAGCGTCAGGTCACCGGCCTCGATCGCGGCGTCCGTGCCCGTGCCCATGGCCAGGCCCAGGTCCGCCTGGGCCAGCGCGGCGGCGTCGTTGACGCCGTCGCCCGCCATGGCCACCACCTTGCCCTCGGACTGCAGCCGCTTGACCACGTCGACCTTGCCGGCGGGCAGCACACCGGCGATCACCTCGTCGATGCCCACCTCGGCGGCGACCGTACGCGCCACGGCCTCGTTGTCGCCGGTCAGCAGCACCGGGGTCAGTCCCAGCGCCTTGAGCTCGGCGATGGCCTCCTTGCTCGTCGGCTTGATCACGTCGGCCACCACGAGCACCGCGCGGGCCTTGCCGTCCCAGCCGACCGCCACGGCGGTGCGGCCCTTGGCCTGCTCCTCCTCCATGGCGCGGACGAGGTTGTCCGGCAGGTGCTGCGACCACTCCTCCAGGAGCCGCGGCCGGCCCACGAGCACCGCGTGCCCGTCCACGACGCCCTGGACGCCCAGGCCCTCGATGTTCGTGAAGTCCTCGGCGGTGGCCTTCGAGCCGGCCTCGCGGGCGATCGCCCGCGCGATCGGGTGCTCGGAGGCGTGCTCCAGCGCTCCCGCCAGCCGCAGCACCTCGTCGCGGGACTCGCCCTCGGCCAGGTGGACCTCGGTCAGCGTCATCTTGCCCTCGGTGACCGTGCCCGTCTTGTCCAGGACGATCGTGTCGATCCTGCGCGTCGACTCCAGCACCTCGGGGCCCTTGATGAGGATGCCCATCTGGGCGCCCCGGCCCGTACCGACCAGAAGAGCCGTCGGCGTGGCGAGGCCCAGCGCGCACGGGCAGGCGATGATCAGCACCGCGACCGCCGCCGTGAACGCCGCGCTCGCGCCCGCACCGCTGCCCAGCCAGTAGCCGAGCGTGCCGATCGCCAGCGCGATCACCACCGGGACGAAGACGCCCGAGATGCGGTCGGCCAGCCGCTGCACCTGCGCCTTGCCGGTCTGTGCCTCCTCCACCAGCTTCGCCATCTGCGCGAGCTGCGTGTCCGCGCCCACCCGGGTGGCCCTCACCAGCAGCCGGCCGCCCGCGTTGACCGTCGCACCGGTCACCGGGTCGCCCGGCCGCACCTCGACCGGCACCGACTCGCCCGTCAGCATCGAGGCGTCCACGGCCGAGGTGCCCTCCTCGACCACGCCGTCGGTGGCGATCTTCTCGCCCGGCCGGACCACGAACCTGTCGCCGGCCTTGAGCTGCTCGACCGGCACGCGGCGCCCGTCGGCCAGCTCGACGTCCTTGGCGCCCAGCTCCATCAGCGCCCGCAGCGCGGCGCCCGCCCGCCGCTTCGAGCGGGACTCGAAGTAGCGGCCCGCCAGGATGAACGCGGTCACCGCCGCCGCCGTCTCCAGGTAGATCGTGCCCGAGCCGTCGGTGCGCCCGATCGTGAACTCGAACG
This sequence comes from Nonomuraea sp. NPDC052634, assembly GCF_040678535.1. NCBI lineage: Bacteria > Bacillati > Actinomycetota > Actinomycetes > Streptosporangiales > Streptosporangiaceae > Nonomuraea > Nonomuraea sp. NPDC052634. Next base: position 579,915 of record NZ_JBFATY010000005.1, read on the forward strand.
GGTGCGTCATGCCCGGCACGCCCGCCGTACCGAAGAACAGCGCCCACACCGACCAGCCGAACGCCGCCAGCGTGCCCAGCGAGACCAGCGTGTCCATCGTGGCCGTGCCGTGCCGCAGGTTCGTCCACGCGGCCTTGTGGAACGGCCAGCCCGCGTACGTCACCACCGGCGCGGCCAGCGTCAGCGACAGCCACTGCCAGTACTCGAACTGCAGCGCAGGCACCATCGCCATCGCCACCACCGGGACCGACAGCACGATCGCGGTGATCAGCCGGTCGCGGAGCGGGTCGCGTTCCTTCTTCTGCTCCTGTTGTCCGTCAGGGGCTGGAGTGGGCGGGGGTGGCAGCTCGGCCGTGTAACCCGCCTTCTCCACCTCGGCGATCAGCACCTGCGGGTCGACATCCACGGGGAAGGTGACCTTCGCCTTCTCCGTCGCGTAGTTGACCGTCGCGGTCACGCCGTCCAGCTTGTTGAGCTTGCGCTCGATCCGGTTGGCGCAGGACGCGCACGTCATGCCGCCGATCATCAGTTCGACGGACTTGCCTTCGGTGAGGGAAGACGTCATCGTCACCTCTCCTTCCTCGTGTCCGTCAGTGGGTGTGGCCGTCGCCGCCGTGTCCGGCGGGCGCGCCGCCGGCCGTCGCCGTGAAGCTCGCCGTACGGACCTCGCCCTTGTGCTTGAAGTCCAGGAACAGACGGTAGTCGCCCCGGCTCGGTGCTTCGGCGTAGAACGTGATCTCGGGGCCCGCCGTGTCGCTCTCCTCCGGGTGGACGTGCAGGTAGGCCAGGTCGCCCGCGCGCAGCGCCACGAGGTGGCCGTACGCGCCCAGGTAGGGCTCCAGGTCCTCGACCGGCTTGCCGTCCTTGCTGACCGTGAGGGTGAGCTTGGTCGAGGTGTTCGGAGCCAGGTCGCCGTCCAGGCTGACCGTGTAGCCGTCCACCTTCGCCGTGCGGCTCGCCTCCGGCAGCGGGTCGGGGTCGTAGTCGCCCGCGGCCGTCAGATCGGCGCCCAGCGTCAGCTTCTCGCCGCCCTTGGGGATGAAGTCCGCGAACGCCTTGTACGGGCCGGGCTTCGGCGCCTTCAGGCGTACCGACCAGGTGCCGTCGGGGGAGAGCTCGGGGTGGAGGTGCTGGAAGCTCGTCAGGTCGCGGGAGACGACGATGAAGTGCAGCTTCTTGTCGTGCTCCACCTCGTAGTCGGTCACGGGGGTGCCGTCGGGGCCGATGACCTTGAAGGTGAAGTCGGTGGCCTTCTTCGTCGAGATCGAGTCGATGAGGTCGAGGGTGTAGCCGTCCTGCGACACCTGGAGCCCCCCGGGGGTATGGCCGGTCTGCTGCTCGTGGCCCTTCGCGGGGGTGTTCTCGTGGGCCGCCGAGGTTGCCTCGGCCGATACCCCTTGGCGCTCGCCGGTCGTATGCCCGTGGCTCTTGGGGGCCTGCTGGGCCTGTTGGCCGGGCTCTTGGCTGCTCGGGGCCTTTTCGCTGCTCGCGGCCGCTGTGGAGGAGGGGGCCATCAGCTTGCCCACGCCCAGGGCGCCGCCGAAGACGACGGCGAGGCCCAGGACGTAGGAGCCGAGCTTGACGGCGGCGTTCATGGGCGATCCACCAGCTCGTAGCCGGCTTCCTTCACCGCGGAGGCGATCAGGTCGCGCGCCACCGGCTCGTCACTGCTGACCGTCAACAGGCCAGTGGCGAGATCCACCTCGACGCCGGTCACACCGGGAACCTCGCTGACCTCCTCTTTGACGGAGCTCACGCAGTGGCCGCAGGTCATGCCGTTGACGGTGTAGGTGGCGGTGCTCATGGCGGGCTCTCCCTCTGCTTCTGTCCTTTTATGGTGCGAGTCTAACACCGTACCCCCCTAGGGTATGCCCGAGGTATGGGTCTGGGCATTCCGGTGTGTTACCGGATGAACGTAATATACCCCCAAGGGGTATGTCAACACCGTCCGTACGCCCCCGAACCATGACATACAGCCCCTCCGTACCCACTGGCCTCCCGTGTATGCGGTCACCGCCGGACGGAGGCGAGCCACTCGCGGCCCGAGGCCGGGGAAGCAAGGGGAATGAGACCTGCGCACCTCGGCCGCATATTTGGCATGATCGAGCTGTTGCCCGTTATGGGAGAACGACAGGATGCCGGCCGCATGGACGTGGACGTGAACGTAGACGACGAACGGGGAACGTACGGGTCGATGACCGACATCGTCGGCCGCCGTCTTCGCGCACGAGGTGACGGGTTATAGCGGTCTCACCAGGGATTGAACGCCCGTCCTTTGCCTAATCCACCCATCTGGTCCGCGCACAACACAGGGAGCGCAGCCATACCTTGCTAGGCTGCTTGTCAACCGTTGGGTCTCACCCCGGCAGGTGAGGCCGTCGAAGAAGTGGGGTCACACCGTGAAGAAGCTGCTCGTTCTGGCGCTGATCGCCCTTGGGGGGTTGCTGATCTGGCGTAAGGTGCAGGCCGACCGCGCAGAGCTCGATCTCTGGACCGAGGCGACCGGTAGCGAGAACTAACCGACCGGCGAGGCGATGAGTGACATCGTCCCCATCAAGCTGGTGTGCCTTGACCTGGCCGGCACCACGGTCGGTGACATCGCCATGGTCGAGCGCGCCTTCGCTGAGGCGATCGCGACTCAGGGCATAGTGCCCGGGACCGGAGCGTACGCGAGAGCCATGGTTCACGTGCACCGGTCCCGGGGCTGCCCCAAGATCGACGTGTTCCGCGGCATCTTCCCGGGGAACGAGGCGCAAGCGCAGGCGGCGAACCTGACGTTCGAACGCTCCTACGAGGGGGCGATCGAGCGGGCGGGTCTCACTCCCATGCCCGGAGTCCTGGAGGTCCTCGACAAGCTCCGGGGCAACGGCATCAAGCTCGCCCTGATCACCGGCTTCAGCCGCACCACCTTGAGCCGCATCCTCAGCGTCCTGGGCTGGCACGACAAGATCGATCTTGCCATCTCCCCCGAAGACGCCGGCGGCCGCGGCCGCCCCTGGCCCGACATGGTCCTGCACGCCGTACTCCGCCTGGGGGTCGACGACGTACGCCAGGTCGCCGTGCTCGGCGACTCGGAGAGCGACATGCTCTGCGGCAAGCGCGCCGGCGCCTCCATCGTCGCGGGCATCATGACGGGCGTCCACAGCCGCGAACGCCTCCTCAAGGGCGGCGCCACCCACATCCTCGACTCCATCCAGGACTTCCCTGGGTTGGTCCTCAGTGATGATCTCGGTACGACGCAGGTGGCTTCATCGGCCCGGTAAGCTATCTTCGTCGAAGGGGCCTTAGCTCAGTTGGCAGAGCGCCTGCTTTGCAAGCAGGAAGTCAGGAGTTCGAATCTCCTAGGCTCCACCAGGCGAAACGCCCCGCCACCGATCTCGGTGCGGGGCGTTCGTGCCATCCACGTGCCATTAGCTGTCGGCGATCTTCTGCTGTTCGGCCGCGACGCGGGCACTCAGCGCGTCGGCGATCCGCTGGTCCGCGTCGCGCGTGGCGTGCTGGTAGATCAACGCCGCCCGGTCGCTGTCATGCCCCATCCGCGCCTTGAGATCGGCGAGGCTCGCGCCGGACTGCGCGGCCAGGGTGTTGCCGGTGTGCCGGAGATCGTGGAAGTGCAGCCCTTGCAACCCCATCTCCTTGAGCGCCTCCGCCCACTTGGCCTCGCGCCGGAAGTTGCTTCCCCGAAGGAACGCCCCGCGCTTGCCGAGGAAGACGAAGGCGTCGTCGGCCTCATCGACGTACGCGGCGAGGTGTTCGGCGAGGACAGGGATGATGACTGCGGGGATGCTGACCGTGCGCCTGCCGGCGCGTGACTTGGGCGGGCACAGGCGCATCTCGCCGTTGTCGAGTTCGAGGAGCTGTTCGCGGATCGTCACCGTCCGCGCGTCGAGGTCGATCGAGCTACGACGGAGGGCGATCACCTCACCCCAGCGCAGGCTCGCGAAGGTGGCCAGCAGGATGAGGGCCTTGAAGCGCTTGTCGGCCATCCGGTCGGCCAGCTCGAAGACCTGGCGCACCGTGAGGACGGGCCGTTCGGGAGTGTGCTCGTTGTCGGCGCCCTTGATCCTGCACGGGTTGCGCGCGATCAACTGGTCCTCTTCGACGGCCGTCATCAGTATGGCGCGCAGCAGGCGGTACGCCTTGGCCGCAGTCGAGACGGAGACGCCGTTCGCGAGAAGATCGGCACGCCACGTGCGGATCGCCTGCGCGGACAGCTTGCCGACCGCCACGTCGCCCAGCGTCGGAATGATGTGGCGTTCGAGCAGCCAGGTGTACAGCTCCACCGTCTTGGGGCGCAGGCCCGGACGTTCCTTGATCCAGGCGCGGGCATAGTCGGCGAGCCGGATCTTGCCTCGATCCGGGTCCGTCCACTCGCCCGAGATCATCTGAGCTTCGATGAGCGTCAGCGCCCGGTCGGCGTCGGTCTTCGTTCGGTACGTCGTGGTCCCGGTGCGCAGCCGGCCATCAGGGCCGGGATAGCGGATCTGGAACCGACCGGAGGGCAACTTACGGATGCTGCCGAAACGTCGGCGACCTTCCCTCTTGGCCATCAGGCGGCCCTCCCCGGCGACCGGCGGGTGTCTCCCGCGTTCATGGGGGCGACGGTGCCGGCGGTGACGTAGGCGATCAGGGCCGACTCCCGGATGCGCACCAGCCGGCCGAGCTTGACGAACTCGATCCGCCGTTCAGCGATCAGCCGCCGGACGAAGCGCGGGGTGGTGCTGAGGAGTTCAGCCGCCTCGTCCACGTTCAGGAGCTTGTCCACTACGCCGCCTCCTCTCCGATTGCCGAAAGATCTTGCTCTAGCCGGTTCATGTGGGCTCGCCAGCGTTGGCGTTCGGCGACGGTGCGGAGGAGGCGTACGGCGAGGGGCGGTACGTTCGCGTCGCCGGCCGGGAGGGGCTTCCAGATGTAGCGGTGCGGGTCGGTGGGCTGGTCGGGGTGGCCGAGGGCTTCCAGGACCCAGGTGCGGCGGTCCTGCCTGTGTTCGGCGAGGGTCTTGTTGGACCACTTGCGCGAGACCAGGACGCGGCGTCCGGCGTAGCCGAGGTGTCCGGGCTTGTGGGCCTTGCCACGGCAGCGGCCGGGCTGCATGCCGGGCTTGGCGTTCTTAGGCTGGATGCCGTAGCGGAGCCAGTTGGCGCAGGTGGGTGAGCACGGCTCGAAGCGGAGGGCTTCGACGAGCCGGGCCGCGTGGTCGCGGCGGGCCTGGTCGTCGGTGGCGGCGTCGAGCGGGTCGGCGAGGCTCTTGGTCAGGTACTTGGTGAGGTAGCCGAGCCACTTGCCGGCGGCGGGCGTGCCGGCGAGCACGCTTTGGATGTTGTGCTGTTCGCCGAAGCCGACCACGTGGAGGGGTTGGGCGTCGTCGTCGGCGTCCAGCTGGTCGAGGGCCTGGTCCCAGGTGGGCAGGACTTCGCCGGTGTCGGGGTCGAGGTAGCCGACGCCGTCCTGCCAGAGCGGCAGGTGGACTCCCTCGAAGCGGATGGTGTCGGTGGGTGGCCACCAGACCTGGTGGTAGGTGGCGGCGATGATCTGCTTGAGTTCGGCGCGGGGCAGTGTGCCGCGGATGGCCATGTGCAGGTGCGGGGCAAGGCGTTGCTGCGGCTCGACGGTGGCGAAGTACTGCACGTCGTATCCGGCCACGCGGCGCAGGTTCTGCACGAAGCGGTCGATGAGCTTGGAGAAGTGCAGGGCGTCGCGGGCGGCGCGGCGGTAGTCGTAGGTGTCCGGGTCGAGGGGTACGCCGTCGCGGACCTTGCCGTAGGACGGGAGCGTCAGGGTGATGAACATCGAGGGCCGGTAGACCCGGCCGTCCGGTGCGGTGAAGGTGCGGCCCAGCGTGGTGGCGGCCATCTTGCGCTTGGGCAGGTCCGGGGCGTCCTGGCGTCGTCTGGTGGAACGGACGCGGCGGCCGGTGGTCCGACCGGTGACGTGACCGCGCATCCCGGCCTTGGTGATCTCTTCGTCCAAGCCCTCGGCGAGGATGTCGAGGCCGGTGCTGTCCTGGCCTGCTCGTCCGGCGGCCTCTTGCTGGGCGTGCACGTCGGCGCGGAACTCGACCAGCCGACGCTGTTCCTCATTCGGCTCGTTCGGGGTGCTGGCCGGTTCGTGGTCGAGGTGCCAGCCCTCGCGGCATTGGGCCATGCGGAGCTGACGGTTGCGCTTGGCGCACGGCGGGCAGGCGGACTCCAGGGTCGCCCCGCAGGGTACGTCCACGATCTCCGTACGGCCGGTGCGGGTGTCGAGGCGCTGGAAGGCCACGGGGCGGATGCACACGCCGTACCGCTTGGCGACCTCCTTGACCACCTCCCGAGCCAGCGGCCGGGTCAGCCGCACCGCCCTGGGCACGGAGCGATCCGTCATAGGGCCTCCCTTCCGTCGATGCCGAAGGCCCTCGGGCGGGCGAAGGCGCTGACCATGGCGTGGATGTCGTCGTCGGAGACGTAGGCGGCGCGGACCCGGATCGGGTCAGGACTGGCCTCCAGGCGGACGTAGCCGACGCCGGCGCCCTTGGCCGGGGCGGGGGAGATCTGATCGGCCAGTGCGCCACGATCGCGGGCGCCGTCGCCGAGGACCATGTCCACCTGTTCGGACTCGTCCAGCCGGAGGGCGATCTTGTCGGGGAAGAGGTTGCGGATGTTCATGACCTCTTTGCGCGGGTCCTGGAGGGCCGCCAGGACCCCGATGCCGACCGCGCGGCCTTGGGTGGTGAGCGTGGCCAGCGCCGCCGTGATGCGTTGCCGCAGGTGCTTGTCGGCCTGGTAGGCGGTCAGGAAGGCCACCTCATCGACGATGACCAGGATGAACGGGTCCTGGGTCGTGGGCGTGTGCGAGCGCTGAACCCCGGCGAACCGGGCGGCCCGTTCCTGCATCACCTTGACGGCCTGTTCGAGGAGGTCGGCGCATGCCTCGGGGGTGGCGGCGTAGCGAGGTCCGAAGAGGTCGCGGCCGAAGGACAGCTCCATGAGCTTCGGATCCAGCGCCCATAGCTCGACGAGCCCCGCCTGGACGGCCGGGAGCAGCCCTCGGATGGTGGACCAGATGATCGAGCCCTTGCCCGCACCCGTCGCGCCGGCCACCAGGATGTGCGTGCCGTGGACCTTGAGCCGCCAGGGCAGGCCGTTCTCCTGCTTGCCGATCTCGACCGGTCCGACGCTCGTCCGGTCCGGGATGGGAAGCGCCGGCAGCGGGTCGGCGAGGGGGTCGTGACGCGGGAAGGTGAGCAGCAGCCGACCGGCCTTGAGAACCGAGACGCGGCAGGAGGGAGCGCCGAAGCCGTGCGCCAGGTGATCGGCGCGGTCGGTCCAGTCCTTGACCGTCTGGCCGTTCAGCATGCGTACGGTGACCAGGTCGGCCCATGCGGTGCAGGTGACCTTGCCGAGACGCGGGAGGTAGTCGCGGCCTTGCAGGTGCTTGCCGAGCCCGGAGATGATCACGACGGGTTGCCAGAGACGGCGGTAGATCCAGACGAGTCGCCACCAGGCCAGCAGCCGCCGGCCCACCAGGCGGGCGAACGACGTCCGATCGAGAACGGCCCACGTCGCCAGGCCCGTGAGCGGAGGAACGGTCAGCAGGAGGCCGGCCCTCCAGCCGTACAGCCAGCACAGCGCGAGCGGCGCGACGGCCACCGCCACCGCCACGGGATGCCGCCAGATCGTGCGTGCCAGACCTGCGACGAGGCGGGCGACGAAGACGGCGAGGGTGATGAAGGCCGGGGTCGTGACGACGGCCGGCTTGAACACGACGGCCGTGTCCGGGGTGGTGGAGACGATGCGTTGCGACTCTTCGCCGGGCATCTTCTTGAACATTAGAGTGGAAGTCCTTCCGAGCATGTGGTGTGTCCGGGAGATCAAGGGGCCGCAGGAAGTTGCCGCTTCCAGCGGCCCCGCTGGATGTCAGGCCGACCGCCGGCCGCGAAAGGTCCGCTCCACGCTGCGGGCGAAGTCGTTCGCTTCACGGGCCAGTTGCCGGGCGAACTCGACTTCCGCAGCCGTGACGCGGTCCGCCTGGGCAGTGGCGATCTGCACCTGCGTGGTGCCGAACCGGATGATCAGGACCGGCGTTCTGAGCTGATAGGAGTGGTTCTCGGCCACCGCGCCTTCGGCGGTGTTGATGGTGATCACGCTCGTCGGCCGAGCCTGCCGCCGCCCGCTCATGCCGCGTCCGTTGCGCTCGGGGCCTGCTTGGCCGTACGGCGCGGGGCCGGTGCTCGCATTTCGCGGGCCCGGATGGAGTAGGCCAGCCGCCCGACCTGGTTGACGTACGGCGTGACCGTGATGTGGTCGAACTCGACCGGCGTGAACGGCATCCCCGGCACCGCAGCCGGGCAGGCCGGCTGAACCGGCGACAGGATCTTGACCGCCACCGTCTTCTGCGCGGGCTTGAGCGTCGGGTCGGCGTCCACGACGGCGACCTGCCACACCGGTTCGCCGGTGGCCTTGTCGCGTGCCTGGACGAACCGGCCGTTGGTGGAGGCGTCGAAGTCCTTGACCTGCTCGACCTCCCCGACGAGGTAGCAGCCGTGGGGGAAGACCATCTCGAACGTGACCGGGATCGGTCCTTGGAGTGCCATGTGGCGTCCCTTCTGTCAACCCCCCTAGACAGTGGCAGGTGTCCTGCTCGACGAACTGTCTAGGGGGCTATGCAAACGAAGATACGGACGGTGTTCCCGGACTGTCTAGGGGGGTAAACGGAGTCGGTCTCAAAAATGCCGAGCGGTTATGGATCGAGTGGCGGTTTCTGCTGTTTCAAGGCATTGAGAGCGTGACCACGGTGGCGTCGTCGAAGGTCTTGCCCCGTGGCCAGCGGGCTCCGGTGGGGTCGCTGTGTTCGGCGGCGCGTACGCGGCTGATCAGCGCTTCCGGTCCCTCTTGGTCGAGCAGGTCGAGGGTCTGCCGCCAGGTGGCGAGGTGGAAGCGATCGACGAGACGGGATGCGCCGTCGCTGAGGAGGACCGCCGTGCGCACGGCCTCCTGGGGGACGGTCCCGGTGAGGGCCTGGTCGGCGGCGAGGGGATCGGTCGCGGCCACCCAGAAGCCGCCGTCGCGGTTGCGGTGGGCGCGCAGGGTCTCGACGTATTCGCGGTGGGCTTTCTGGTGTTCGGGGGTGCCGGAGTCGAGGGCGTCCATGGCCTTGCGGTAGCGGGCGCCTACTTGGGCTTCGCGGTCGTCGCAGATGACCATCGGGTCTGTGGTGCCGCCCGTGTCGAGGATCAGGCTGGAGTCGGCCAGGACGAGCCATTCGAGGGCGTCGTCCGTACGGCGGAGCATGACCACGGTCGCCGAGGGCGAGCCGGGGTGGGCGAGGTCGCAGGTGTCCTCGTGCAGGCCGGCGACCGCCTTGATCTCGCCTGCCAGCAGCTCGGGCAGGGTCTCGTTCGGCTTCTGCGTCATAGCGGCCAGCAGCGAGGAGCCGAGGGTGCGCGCGTACCACGCGACCCCGTGCGAGCAGCCGGACTCCGAGCCTGGGGGTGTTCCAGCCCCGTCGAGGAGGACTGCGGCGTCCGCGGTCACGGCGGCGAAGTCTTCATTGGGACGTCCCGGTGCCGCCTCGGTGGCCAGCGCGACGCGCATGCTCACTCCTCTTCGTGCCGGTAGAGCGGACTGGCGAGTTCGACCTTCACGGGTTCCCCGCTGTCCGGGGCGTACTCCGTGGCCACGATGGTCGAGAACGGCTTGTCCGCCACCTGACCCCACAGCGCCGTCAGCTCGGTTTGCAGGAGCCGGACCACGCCGAGCGTCCCTTGCGGGTGGATGCCGGTGAAGACCAGGACGTTGCCGGCCCCGTCAGGGCGAGGAAGCCGTCCCAGGTAGGCGTAGTCGACCGGCCGTGCGGGGTCGTCGTCGGAGCCCGATCGGTAGCGTTCATCGGTACGGGTGTCGTGAAGGGTCCACACGTCCTCCTTCACCCACTCCAGCACCGGGTCCCGCTCGTACAGCTCGCCCATGACCGTCGAGAGTCGTGGCCCGCAGATCACCACGAGGTTGGGCCGGTTCAGGTCGATCTCGCCGCCGAGGGGTACGTGCTCCAGCTCCACGGCCAGATCGAACCCACGCGCCAGATCCTCCAGCCGCTTCGCCGCCGCGACGTCCTCGACGGCCACGACAGGGCGTGCCTGCCGGGCCTCGCGCTTGAGGGGCGTGACGAGCGTGATCGTCCCCTGGCCGAAGAACGCTCCCTCAGGGGCAGGGCCGGTGTGGCGGATCTGGTGGATGCGGCCCCGGGTGAGGCCGGCTTCCTTGGCGATCTGGGCGTACGACATGCCCTGTGCGTGCAACTCCTGGATGACCCGCCGGCGAAGACGCGACAGCTCGGTCACCTCCTGCTGCGCGGCGTTCAGGCGCTCGGTGGCGACTCTGAGCAGTTGATACGGATCTTCGATCGCGGCGATCCGCTCCACGTCGTTCGATGGCAATGGTCCCCCTCGGATCATTGCCGATGAGTCTAGGCCCCTAGACAGAATGGCGTCTATCCCCCTCGACGGTACGCATTCAAGCGGTTCGCCGGTTTTGGGATGTACTGCCCGAATTGCTGAGCGTCGTCGAGGAACCCCGCGCGGGCTCATGGAGCATGCCCTGACAACAGAGCCTGCCACACCTCGTGCGCTTCGCCGGTCCGCATCCGGAACGTGTCGGACACTCGCCATCCTTTGCCGGCCCGCACGTACCGTCTGACGAACCCCTGACCTGCGGCCTCGCGCAGTTCGTACACGATCTCCTGGCAGTCGCATGTCCACTGGACGACCCTCTGCCTGCCGTCATCACGAGGCGCCCGCCAGGGGAGGGCTTTGCAGGTGGGCTGCGGAAGCCCCACGTGGGGCGAGATGCACATCAGCAGTCCCGGCGCTGAGGCTGCGGCGCTTCGTGCAGCGAAGCCCAGACCGTGCGGCCCCTGTGGTCGCCCAGCACGCCCCAATCGGTCGCCATCTCGGAGACGATCCGCAGGCCGCGCCCGCCTTCCAGCTCGGGATACTCGGGGAAGATTTGTGGTCTGCCGGGGCCACCTTCGTCCAGGACGCCGATCCAAACTCGGCGGCGTTCGGCGCGAATGGTCACATGGAAGCGACCGCCGAACCGTCCGCTGGCCGAGTGCCGTATCGCGTTCGTGGCCAACTCGCTCACGATCAGCTCGGCCGTCTCGACGTCCGGCCAGCCCTTGAGGAACGTGGTGACGAAGCGCCGAGCTTCCGTGATCGAAACGGTGGACCCGAGGAAGGAGCGGGAGATGCACCAAGCTGACACGGGACACTCCTGGGTGTCTAGGGGACTATACGCCGCCGCGCACCCAGCGTATGAGCAGCATCGCAGCAAGCTCAAGGTATTAGACGTATAAATGCGCGCCTTAGTGAGAGCGGGTTGTCAGTTCCTTCATGTCCTGGGCGATCTGCCCGAGAAAGTCCCGCAGCTCGTCCCCGTACACGGCGGCGTTGCCGAAAAGCTCGAAGGTCTCCTCGTGTGCCGCCACCTCATGCGCCTGCGTCATCGTGAGATCACCGGTCAGGGACTCGACCACGCTCACGCCGTCGTCAAAGAGCGTGAACCCGTGCAGCGGAAAGGCCGGCGCCTCCACCGTCCACGGCACAACCCCCAGCCGCACATGCGACAACGTGGACACCTGAACCAGCCGATCGATCTGCGCCACCATCAGCGCCGGCGACCCCGGCCACGTCCGCACCGCTCCCTCGGTCAGCACGAACGCGAACTCCCGGCCCGCCTCGAACAACACCGCCTGAGACTCCACACGCACGGCCGCCGCCTTGGCCGCGTCCTCCTCATCGACATCCCGACCGATCGCGAGCGCCAGCCGCGCATATTCGGCCGTCTGGAGGAGAGCCGGGATCATGGCCGACTGGAACGACCTCACCCGCCGAGCCGCACGCAACCGAGCCGCGTTGGCAGCCTCCCGGCCGGCGAGCCCACCCTTGAGCCTCGACACCTCATCACGCAGCCGCGCTAGCAGGCCATCCAGCTCTGCCCGCTCGTTCTCATCCAGTGCCAGGGCATCGACCAGGCGCTCAACGGTCTCCGGGGTGGGAAGCAGCCGGCCGGTCTCGATCCGGGAGACGGTGGGCTGAGCGATCTGGGCGCGCTGCGCCAGCTCCTTGCCCGTCAGCCCTGCCCGCTTGCGCAATCTCCGCAGCAGCTCACCCAACGCCCGCAGGCGATCCCGTCGATCCTCCACACCGAGCGTTCTACCACTCTGGCTGTGGCGGGCATTGCCGAATTGTTCTCATAGGGATCAAGCGGCGGCGCGGCGCGCCGCCGTACCCCGGCCCTCCGCCCGCCCGCCATCCGGGCGTGCGGCCTGGGGGCCGGTCCCGAACGGCGGCGGGACACCGGGCCGGGCACCGCACGCCGGCCCCGCCGTACCGACCGAACGCACCGACTATGGTTGCCGCGCCACCGCACAGATGCAGCCCTACGATCGCCAGTGCCTGGCCGGCCACCATACGTGGTCGGGGGCGATCGCCGGTCCGGAGGCTTCGTTCCTCAGCCCTCGGCCCATCGAACTCGCGGGCCGCGGAAGAGTCGTAGTATTACGACTGAATACAGGATTCGAGGTATTGACGGTCAACCGTTGTATGCGCGAGCAGGTCAAGGGGAAGGTTTCTTCTTTCGCGAGCGAAGGTATTCGTTGTGAGCAGCACGGAATGTTTCGTGGTCGCTAACCCGACTGACGAAGCGTAAGTACATATCCCCAGTAGTAAGGCGATCAGTCCAATAGTGACCAGAAATCTCTTGCGGCTCTTTTCCGCTGACGCCCCACTCGACCGCACCGGTATGTGGAGGGCTTCGATGAGCGTGCTCTTGGCGTGGCCGGTTACTATACACAAAACTCAGGTAGTGCCGGCCCCCATCAGCTATTTTACTGAAAGCGGCACCCCGCGAATGAGAGATGCTCTCTGGTGTCATTAATGTGACACTGATCGACCAGTATGTTTGCTCAATCATCACATAGGCGTTGATCGGCCCTCTATTCCCACCCGCAGGGATACGGCTTTCCGGTGTAGGCTGAATACTCGCCTTCCAGGTCCCATCTAATCGGGGCCGTCCTACTAGACGATGTATGCCGGGAAGGCGCCATAGCCACTTATCAAACGCGACCACGGCCAAGCTAATGGCTGTGGGTAAGTAGCTTATGGCTTTCCCCACTCCGGCTTGTGGATGCACGTCGGTCGCGTAGAGAGCGACCGCATAGGCGACGGACAGTACAGTTGCTCCCCATCGCGCGAACTGAGCGTGTGATGGCACTACTTCAGTCTAGGTACCCCATGAACTGAAGAGAAGTACAGATCAGGCGCCTCGCATCCTCGGTTGTCCATTTCTGCTGCTCACTGAAGAGATGCTTGATCTCGTTGGGCTCCATCCAGTGGTCTGTCCCGTTCGTGGAGGCAAGAGGCGCGGCTAGTTCGAGCAACACTCCCTGGAAGGCGTCGTCAAGGCTTCCCGCCTTGAGTGTACCGTCAGCAACGTTGTACACCAGGCACTCCATGAGGTATGAGGGGAGATCCTGGAGAAGACCATGGTTCACGAGAACGTTCTCGATGTTCTTAAGCGCCCGAACCATATGCTTATATCTGCCGCCTGTACGCGTGTTTTTGCGTCGACCGTTCTCTAGCTGCTGTATGGGCCAGTTTACGACCTCAGCTCCGTCCTTCCCTACAACGTGACTCCCCGGACACAAATTCGCTATATCGGCGCAAAGAAAGCGCCGGTGCTCGAAGCTGGGAACGACATCAGCGCTAGGACGGCTGCCAGCCACCTCCGAGATATTGATGGCGATATTACCTGATATGTCTACGCCAGCTTCGCCAAATTTATTCTTTACCGCGCTGACGACCTCTGTGCGCCACACATCAGCGGTCCACTTGCCTCTATAAGGGCTGATAGATTGTCTCGCACTCGCCCGATCGGACAGTGTGACCCTCGGGTCGAAGTCATAGTAATAGCATTCACGGCACTCAACGACGATATCGACGTCGCTGTCTTTCCTGACATTAGTGTTATTTGCATACGAGCCCTTGGCGTAAATAGCTATGTTGACGCCATCGAAGGCAGAGTGCGCTTTGATCGCATCTTTAATCATGCGAACAGCGCGTTCTTGCCGCTCTTGCTCGGAGTTGCTTGATGGTTTGATCCACTGCGAAAGCAAGCTCTCGCGATCAGTGCCAGTCAGGGACATTACGCCTCCAAACGCTCCAATGGAAACAGAGATAGTGCCACTCGAAGCCATGAGGAAGAGTCGCGCAGCACACCACGCGGCAATTACAGAACGCGGCCGCGTTGAAGCGCCTGCCGTCAAAATTGGCGTCTGCGCTGGCGCGAAGGCTCCTGCTTGCCCGGCCGCAAACAGGGCCGGGCAGCGGAGCTTCCTGCTGCCCGGCCTGCCACGCGCCGTAAGCGGATGGCCTAACGGATCACGCGTAACTCTTCAGCTTCCGGGTGACGGCAGCGTTGCGATAAGGCGGCATCACGTTACCGCGAGCGATGGGAGCGGTGGTCGAAGGCGTACCGACGACCTCCCAGGTACCACTCTACGGGCACCTCTCGCCGGTGCCGCTGTCGATCCCAGCGGGAAAGGCATGTGTCTCTCCAGTGAGCTTCGCGACGGAACCCTTCCGCCGACGACGCACGCCGGAACCCAACCAAACGTGCCCCCTCATACCGGATGACAGAACTGAATGCTAGGATCGCATACCCACCAAGGTAAACGGACCCGGCTACAGGCACGGTTAGGCACCTGCCCGACCGTCTGTAGCCGGGCTTCGTGCTTGCGACGATTCTAGAGGTAGCGTCCGACATTCTTGAGGCGTGAGCGTACGGTCGAGAAGCCTTCACTTTCCGGCAAAGCGGACTTGTGATCTGGAACGAGGCTAATTCGCCTAGTAAATAGGCGCCCGAATTAGGCGTTTTATCATGTCCCATGCCCGAATGGGCGTGACATAGATCACGTCACAATCTCGTGAAATGGACGCGTTGTTACCTCATTGAGACCTCAATATGATCTTTAACAGCGCATAGCCACTCCATGGGGCGACGACACAAATACATCGTGTAGCGGTCGCCAATGAAATGCGCCCAGTTGGTGGCGTGAGGAGTCGGCACCCCATGACCCTGGTGTGCTCAGTAATCCAGTGATCGTGCGACGTTTGAGCGTCTGTAGACATGCACCCGCCGTGATCGGAGCAACCCTACGTGGAGTTGTGGCGACGCCGGTCCCAAGCGTCACCGGCTACCTGTACTCATAGCGGGTTGCAGTTTGGGTTGCAGTTCACTGCCGTACCAGCCCGTTCCTTCTGAACCGCCGGGCCACGTTGGTCCAGGTAGAACTGATCTGGACGGCCAGGCGCCCCGAGCTGCTAATGCGGTTTGGCTCTCCGCTTTTCCTTGCATCGAGTCTCTGTCCTCCTTGCCGCCCGAGTGTTCCGGCGGTGCCCTCCGAATCAAGGGCGCCTGGGGCGTCGCTTCCCGATCAGCTCCGCTGACCCTTAACACGGCGGTCCCCGCCGGGAGCAAGCAGCTACGAGGAGGACATGGAAAGATCAGGGGCGGCCGTACACGAACCGCCGGCCTGCATGCGTGATCACCGTGCCATTGGCGTGCCACTAAGGACGGTCGACAAGGGGTACCCACGGTTACTCGCGGACTGGTATTCACCCTAGTCGGGACCGTACCCCTTAGTGATTAGGCCGATTTGCAAGCAGGAAGTCAGGAGTTCGAATCTCCTAGGCTCCACTGCACGTAGAAGGCCACTTCCCATGATCGGGAGGTGGCCTTTTCGATCTTGTACAGCTGCAAAATACAGCTACAGCATCAACTTGCCTCGACACGCTCGCTCTGCTCCTGGGGGATCGGGAAGCCGTAGCGCTGTGAGATCTCCTTGAGAGCCTCGACGCAGGCTGACTGCACTGGCTGGTAGTCCGCGTACCGGAGCTTCACGCTCGCGTACGGCTCGTTCGGACACGGACCCCGTCCCTCAGTCATCCCGTGCCAGCCGCAGAGATCTTTGTATCCCTCTGTGTCCGGGTTGTGGTTCTCCCGCTCGTAGGGCTTCACCCAAATCACGACATGCGCCATGGCCATGACCTTATGAGCGCTTGGTGACAGCAGGATCGGGAATCGCTGCGGTGAGGGACCTAGATTGCGCGAAGGCCACCCCCAGAGGGATGGCCTCAGCAACGATCTTCGGTCTTAACGGTCTAGGTGATCCCCGAGGCGCTTGAGTGCCTTGCGCGTCTCCTCCGAAGACACCTCGCTGTAAATGTTCATGGTCACTGCGATCTGTGAGTGGCGAAGGATCTGCATGGCGACGCGAGGGTGGACGTCGAGGGCGACGAGCAAGGATGCGCAGGTCTTGCGAGTCGCGTGGACGTGAACTTTCCGGACTCCCGCCTTGGCGCAGGCGTTCGCGAAGCTGCGCCGGAAGTTGGACGGCTCGATCGGTCGGCCACTGGCGGTGGTGAAGACGAGCCCCGTGTCCTGCCAGTCGTCTCCAGCCGCTTCTCGGGCGGTGTCGCGTGCTCGTTGACGAGCGCGGAGGGCCGTCGTGACGACCTCTGGGAAGGGCAATGTGGCGTCGGACGCGTCGGTTTTGGTCTGGCGGTGTAGCAGCTTGCCCCCAACGCGCTGGAGCTGCCAGCCGATCGTCATCTCGGCCCGGTCGAGATCGACGTCTTCCCAGCGCAGCCCCAGCGTTTCACCCAGACGCAGCCCGAGGACGAGCACCAGGACGTAAGCCGGGTACATCGAGTCGTCATTCTTGCGTGCCGACTCCAGGAAGGCTCGTGCCTCTTCGACGGACCATGGTTTGACCTTGCGCTTCCGAGGGACTGACATCTTGACGTTGGCGGCGACGTTGCGGGTCAACGTCTCCTCCCGTACGGCGTTGCTCAGGGCGGCCCGCAGCGTCATGTACGCGTCGTGAACCGTCCACTCCGAGGGCAGAGACCGACAGCACTTACCAATGGCGCAGCAGTGCCGGCGCCGCTTCGGGTTGCTGTGATGCTCGGGGCGTGCGGCGTCTTTGCCCTGGTCGCAGCAGAGGCAGGAGCGGCGCAGCTTGTTCAGCCAGGTTTGGACGTCCCGAACGGTCAGCTTGTCGAGCCGCTTGGAGCCGAGCGAGGGCGTGGACGCGCCCGTGCTGGCGGCCAGGGTATTGCCGGTGTGCCGGAGATCGTGAACATGGATCTCTGACAGCGAGCCGTGGGTCGGGCATGTGCCGGCCTGGGGCGCAAGAGGGGCTTCACGCGCTGCATCCGACCGGCCAGTGGCGTTGACGAAGCCGTCGGAGCGCATACTTGCGCCATTTGCCCTTGTTGATGCGGCCGGCGTGGTCAGCCTCGTTTCGTTCACGAGGGACTCGTCTTCGTCGCCGGCTCGGCGGGGTCGGTGAGGCCGGCCAGGGGCAGTGCCTGGTCGGGGATACGCCTGGTCGCGGCGGCCGAGGTGGCGCCGGGCTCTTAGACTCGGCGGTCGAGCGCTGATCTGGAAAGGACAGGAGGCCGGGGGTGGAGCCGACAGGTCCGCTGGCGGAGGCCGACTGGCGGTCGCATCGGCCCGCCGTGTTCGGGGCGGCCTACCGCATCCTCGGCAGCGTGGCCGAGGCCGAGGACGTGACGCAGGAGGTCTGGCTGCGCGCCGCCGCCGCCGACTTGTCCGGGGTACGCGACCTGCGGGCCTGGCTGGTGACCCTGGCCGCCCGGGCCTCCTACAACGTGCTCAAGTCGGCGCGCGTCCGGCGGGAGTCCTACGTCGGACCCTGGCTCCCCGAACCGCTGCTGACCGGGCCCGACGCCGCCGCTCAGGTCCTCATGGACGAGTCGGTGAGCACCGCGATGCTCGTGCTCATGGAGACGCTCACCCCAGCCGAGCGCGTCGCGTTCGTGCTGCACGACGTCTTCGACTTCCCGTTCGCCCGGGTCGCCGAGGTGCTCGGCAGCACGCCCGCCGCCAGCCGCAAGCTCGCCTCACGCGCGCGAGCGCGAGTCGCCGCGGTCAAAGAGCGGCCCCGGGCGTCCAAGGCCGAGACCGAACGCCTGCTCAAGGCGTTCAAGGCGGCCGCCGACGCGGGAAACATGACTGAGCTCGTCGAGCTGCTGCACCCCGATGCCGTCTATGTCGCAGACGGCGGCGGCAAGGTCACCGCCGCGCGCAGGCCGGTCCAGGGCGCCGAGCGGATCGCCCTGCTGACGGTCAGGCAGATCGAGATGAGGCGTCCCGACGCGTTCCAGATCATCGAGGTGAACGGGCAGCCGGCCCTGGCGACCTACCACGGTGGCGAACTGATCTGGCTCGACACCGTGGAGATCGCCGACGGGCGGATCACGACGTTGCGGAGACTGGTCAATCCCGAGAAGTTCCCCCACATCGGTCACATCTGAACCCGCTGTCTTGTCTCCCTGTCGCCCCGGATCCCCAGGGGTGAGACTGATACGGCAGCCGTAGATCGTGATCTTCACGGTGTTGCCGCTGGTCGTGTGGCGTGACGCGAAGAGCCGCCGCGATCATGTCGAGTTGTGACAC
>NZ_JBFATY010000006.1:0-491691 GCF_040678535.1 Nonomuraea sp. NPDC052634
CATCTGGATTCCACACACCCACATGATCACTGCGGTGGCCGTCTCACGTCTCAGCCTCGACCAGATCGAGATCTCGAAGTGCGGCTGGAGTATTAGGCAGCGGCCTTGGCCAGCGCAGGGAGTACTGCTTTTCCTTCGCGGACATCCTCACGAACGGACGCATCCCGCCGGTTGAAATTTCCAGCTTGGTATCAGCGGCCAGGGTCTTGGGCCTGAGTGTGCCACTCTGCTCCGTCAGCGTCGTATCGATCGGCACCCACTCGTCGCCTTGACGGGTCCGCACCGGCCGAGCGGCGATCTCCGTCTTGAAGGCCTTACCATCCGGCTGAGCCATGGTGATGCTGGTTGCGGAGGTTTCGCTCACCACCTCTACCGGCTTGCCTAACCTCAGTGCAGTCAGTGACGCAACGGCCCGCGCCTGCGCACGTGAGGTGCCGGCCATCCGCGGGGCCGGGCTGTTGGACAGAGCTGTGCCGTTCTTACCCTCCGTCCACACGGCAGTACTTCCCAGCGTTGCGTTGTGCCCTTGCCCGGAGGAATCAGCGGCAACGGTGCCCATACCCTCGTCGAAATCCCAATGCCCCTGCACGGTCTCCTCCGTGGGAATCTCCACGGGCGCGCGATCAGGATTCAGGTCGTTTGCGATCTGTTCGTCCGTGAGCCCCTCCGGTGGGGGCGGCATCGTCTCCGGATCGGACTCGGTGACGTCCTCCATGCTGCGGGCCTCAATCAGGGCCTGTTCACGCGAAACCCTAGCGGGCGGGACCCTCTCATCGGTGATCTCGTCGCCTCGGTACTCCTCCAGCAGTTCGGAGGTGACGCCATCCTCGGGAAACTCGGGCATGCCGTCGTACACGGTGGTGCGCGTCAAGGGCGGCTCGGGGAGCTCGAAGTCCACAGTGAGGATGGGTGGATGCAGCCTGCCCTTGCACTGCTCGCGCGGAGCCGTGGTGCAACCACCGGCCTCGTCGGTGCGATACCGCCGCCAGTTGGTGAGGTCCGATTCACTGCCGGCCGCCAACTGAATGCCGTAGTTGGGCTTGCCGTCCACCCACGCCTGCACGATGTCATCGACCGAGTGGATCAAATCCCATGCATAGTTCATCGATCCGGTGCAGTCGGTGCTGTAGGCGCCGGGTTCGTTGTCTGCACCCTCATTGGTGACGGACGGCTGGCTGCTCCATGTCAGCGTCGCCTCATCCCAGTCAGAAGTGATTCGCCGTGCGGTGACACCGGAACCTACTCGGCTTCCACAGTCGTTCGACAGGTAGTTCCATAGAATCAGATCGGCGTTTTCGACCTTGCTGCCGGCGAACACGGCCGGCACGTCGGGGAAGCGTAGATAACTCCGCCAGCGCACCGTGCCGCTGTTGGACTTGCCGACAAGGATCCTATCGAGGGTGAAGTTGTTCCAGCTGTCCTGGTAGTCCTTGTCATTGACGAAAGTGTCCTGACCACCCAGGTGCCATTCGCTGGTATCCGTTTCCCACCAGTCGTCCGCGACGGCTGCCATCGTCACGGGGTACGTGACCGCCGGGTCAGCCAAGAATGTCGCATCC
This sequence comes from Nonomuraea sp. NPDC052634, assembly GCF_040678535.1. Lineage (NCBI taxonomy): Bacteria > Bacillati > Actinomycetota > Actinomycetes > Streptosporangiales > Streptosporangiaceae > Nonomuraea > Nonomuraea sp. NPDC052634. The sequence goes on from NZ_JBFATY010000006.1 coordinate 1,560, forward strand.
GGAGTGAACACCAGACTGTGGCCGTCCTCGGCGAGCGACACGGTGGCCGTGCCGATCTTCCCTGCGTCGATCGGGCCATCGGCGTCGGCGGCCTTCGCATCCTGCAGGAGCGTTGGCCGGACTTCGGTCAGTACCTTGCCGTCCTCATCCACGATGACAGGGCGTCCCGAGACGTTCTTCTTGAACGACAGACCATCCGGCAGATCCACCGGAACCCGGAAGGACACAGGGCCGACAGGGCGTTCGGCGATGGTGACTTGCTGCCGGAAACCGGTCGCGTCGGCGATCACGACCAGATCGCGGCCCTTGCCGTAAACATCGGGATATGTGGCCGTGTTTTCCTTAAGCCTCGGCTTGGGGAGCTCCAGCGGCGTCCCGATCTGCGCTGCAGCGTCCGCTGCTTGAGTCCTGAGCAGGGTCTTATCCCGACCGGCGGACAGAACCAGACCACCATGCGCAGCCTTGGGCTTGATGGCACCGTCCCTCTCGACGAGGGTGGTATCGATCGGCGTGAAGCCGGTGCCGTCGATGTTCTTGACGCGGATCGGCCGGGCGTACATCTCCATCCGGACCGTCTTGCCGTCCGGATTTGCATAAAAGGTGGCGCTTTCGGAGCGCAGCGATTCGATTTCGACGCGCCGGTTGGTCTTCTTCGCTTGCGCAAGCGCTTCCCCGGTCGGAGTGCTCGGCGGCGAGAGCTCGGCCGTCGAGTTACGGGTGGGGGATGGCGTGGGGCCTTGAGCCATGGCAGGAACGCTCATCATCGAGAGCGGCAGTGCCATGACTGCGATCAGGGCAACGCGGCGACTAGTCCAGCCGGATAAGCCAGACGCTCTTCGCACTGTGGTCACCGGATCCTTTCGCCAGATTGACAGAACCGAGTGATCATGACACGTGGGCCAGATTTCAGTAAAGATTGTTTTTAGTAACGGGAAAGCTGGCTTCCGTGAGGATCGGCCATGCCGAAGCAGACGCAAGGGGCCATCGGCAGTTGTTTCTCAGATCGTGCCGGGAGCCAGATGACCGGCGCGGTCAGGGTGACGGTGCCGAGGGAGATGTAGGCGGTTTCCCGTAGCGAGCGACCGCAGCGTGAATGTTCTTCGGTCGCTGATCGCACGTGTGACGACGTTGCGTGCCGCAACGCTCGGCGGTGGGCACTCCGCGTCGCCTACTCGGCGGCGGTTGGCGCGCCGGTCACGGGGTTCGAGAATGATGCGCAGGATCTTGCGGCTGCGCGAATTGACCGGTTGGCGGAAGAGAAACGGTCCTGTCCGCGGTCATACGAACGGGCCGGACGCGGGGGCATTCACGCCCGAGCCGGGGCACCGCTCGAAAGCATGGTCACCGGAATCGGGACATGTCTGGGGCGGGGTGCGCGAATGGCACTGGCCATGACGCATCCGGAGCGATCGACCTCTGTGTCACCGGGGAATGACGTCCTCCGCGGCGCCGCTCGCTATCGCACCATCGCGTATGAACCCATCGCGCACCGCCACTCCGCGTACTGCTGCATACGCCTTTCGCCAGCGGTTCAAGACGAGACGTGAACGGCACGCCTCGCCCGAAAACGTACGGCTCAGGCCAGCAGGGGGAGGCGGCCGACGATCTTGTCGATACGGTTGCGGGGGCCGACGAGGCTGACGGCGTAGTACTCGATGTCCTCCGCCTGCGTTTCCTTCACCGTGGCGAGGTAGTCGGCGTAGACGCGGGTGTGCTGGGCGGCGGCGGGCATGTCGGCGACGTAGCAGGTGTCGGAGGCGGCGGCCTTGGTTCTGATCGTGCGCAGGGTGGCGGTGTCGGCGGCCAGAACCGAGCAGCCGGCCCAGGGGAGGCCGGGGTGTGGGATGCCGCCGGCGTCCACCGCATCATCGCCCAGGAGGCCGGTGACCGCGCGGGAAGTAGCGGCGGCGACGCACACGGCGGCGTTGACGGCCCGGCCGGCGGGCAGGGAGTCGTTGACGACGATCACCCACTTCAGGCGGGCGGATCGGGTCGGGAGGGTGGGGTCGATCTCTTCCGGCGCGAAGCCGACGGCCCCCGTGGTGCTGCCGTTGGGCATGGCGATCACTTTCTGATCCGACGTACGGATTTTCCCGGTCAAGGTATTCATCCATGCGGGTCAGCGGCAAGCCCACCGTATATGTATCGGCAAAGGTCGGGTTCGGGTGGTCGGTGGCGTACTTGATAAGGCGAAATCCGGGTGGTGGCCGTCGAATGCACGGAAGGGTCCTGCGGCGACGTCACGCCCGGCCGGCGGGCACGCCGCCGTACGCCGGGCCGGCTGCGCTAGCGTAGGGCGTTGAAGTGCCGGAACGCCTGGTCGGCGGGGAGGTCTCCGGCACGTGCGAGCCCGACGGAGGCGCCCCCATGGACGACGACCGCAACAGGCCCGGCCGTGGCTCGCGCCGGGAGGTGGCCACATGAACGGGCGGCGACCCGCGGTGCCGGGGCGCGGGCGGCATCCGGCGGTGGTGATCGCGGCCGGGTTCGGCTCGGCGGTGCTGATCGGCACGCTGCTGCTCGGCACGCCGCCGGCGACGGCGTCGGGCGAGACGAGCTGGCTCACCGCGTTCTTCACCGCCACCTCGGCCGTGTGCCTGACGGGCCTGACGGTGGTGGACACCGGGACGCACTGGTCGGTGTTCGGCGAAGTGGTGATCACCGTTCTGTTCCAGGTGGGCGGGCTGGGCATCATGACGCTCGCCACGCTGGTCATGGTGATCCTGTCGGGCCGCATCGGGTTGCGGGCGCGGCTGTCGGCGCAGCTGGAGACGAAGGCGGTGGTGGGGGCCGACCTGCGTCATGTGCTGCGCAAGGTGGTGACGTTCACGGTGGTGTGCGAGGTCGTGGTCGCCACGCTCCTCACCGTACGGTTCGCCACCGGGTACGGCGAGCCGCTCGGCAGGGCGGTCTACCTCGGCGTCTTCCACGGGGTGTCGGCCTTCAACAACGCCGGTTTCGCCCTCTGGCCGGACAACCTGATGCGCTTCGTCACCGATCCGTGGATTTCCCTGACCATCGCGGGCGCGGTGCTCGTCGGCGGCCTGGGTTATCCGGTCGTCTTCGAGCTGCTGCGCACGTGGCGGCGGCCGAGCCGCTGGTCGATGCTGACGCGGGTCACGCTCGGGGTGAGCGCGCTGCTCATCACCGGGGGCACGCTGGCGTTCCTGATGACCGAGTGGCGCAACCCGGCGACGATGGGCCCGCTCGACGACTCGGGGAAGCTGCTCGCGGCGTTCTTCGCCGCCGTGATGCCGCGTTCTGGCGGCTTCAACACGCTCGACATCAGCCAGATGTATCCGTCGTCGTGGCTGATCACCGAGATCCTGATGTTCATCGGAGGCGGCAGCGCGAGCACGGCGGGCGGCATCAAGGTCACCACGTTCGGTTTCCTGCTGTTCATCATCTGGGCCGAGCTGCGCGGCGAGAACCACGTGAACATCGGCCACCGGCGGCTGCCCTCCTCCACGCAGCGGCAGGCGGTGTCCATCACGCTGCTCGGCGTCATCCTGGTCGCGTTCGCGACCTGGCTGCTGCTCACCATCAGCGTGCACGACCTCGACCGGGTGCTGTTCGAGGCGATCTCGGCGTTCTCCACCAACGGCCTGTCGACCGGCATCACGAACGAGATCCCGGTGGCGGGGCACGTCCTGATGAGCCTGCTGATGTTCGTCGGCCGCATCGGACCGCTCACGCTGGGCTCGGCCCTTGCGCTGAAGCAGCGTCGCCGCCGCTACGAGCTGCCCGAGGAGCGGGTGATCATCGGCTGAACCCCGACGCATGCGATCGTCCCTGTGGGTAGGAGGGGGGTCCAACTACCAAGGAGGCCCCCCATGATCACTCACCGCACCACGGCGAGCCGCACTCCCGTGCAGCTCGCGGCCCTGATCACCGGCGTGGTGTTCCTGCTCGTCGGCGTGCTCGGCTTCGTTCCGGGCGTGACCACCAACTTCGACCAGCTGCAGTTCGCCGGGCACCACTCCGACGCCCTGCTGCTCGGCCTCTTCCAGGTCTCGATCCTGCACAACATCGTGCACCTGATCTTCGGCATCGCCGGCGTGCTGCTGGCGAAGACGTGGAGCGGCGCGCGGAACTTCCTGGTCGTCGGCGGCATCATCTACCTGCTGCTGTGGCTGTACGGCCTGCTCGTCGCGCAGGACAGCCCGGCCAACTTCGTTCCGCTCAACACCGCCGACAACTGGCTGCACCTGATCCTGGGCGTCGGCATGGTCGCGCTCGGCGTGCTGCTGACCAGGGGCCGGACGGGCGCCAGGCACTGAGCGGTCGCCACCGCAGAACGAGCCGGCTGCCCGGCGCGCGGCCCGGCGAACGGACGGGAGGCCCGATGGAGGACGTGGGCGCGGCGTGCGAGCGGGTGGCCCGGCAGGCGCTCGGCCTGGCCGATCTGCGGCCGGGCCAGCTCGGCGCGATGACCGCCCTGGCGCGGGGCCGGGACGTGCTGGCCGTGATGCCGACCGGTGCCGGCAAGTCCGCGATCTACCAGGTGCCCGCGCTGCTGCTGCCGGGACCCACGGTCGTGGTCTCGCCGCTCATCGCGCTGCAGCGCGACCAGGTCGAGGCGCTGCGCGCAAAGGACGAGAAGGCGGTAAGCCTCGATGCGGGCACCTCGGCGGGGCGGCGGCGCAGCGCGTTCGAGTCGCTGCGCGCCGGGCGTACGGAGTTCCTGTTCTGCGCGCCCGAACAGCTCGCCAAGCCGGACGTCGTGCGCGACCTGGCGGCGGCGGGCCCGTCGCTGCTGGTCGTGGACGAGGCCCACCTGATCTCCTCGTGGGGGCACGACTTCCGCCCCGACTACCTGCGGCTCGGCCAGGTCGCCGAGGCGCTGGGCCGCCCGGCGATCGCCGCGCTGACCGCCACCGCCGCACCGCCCGTGCGGGCGGAGATCGCCGAACGGCTCGGCCTGCGCGACCCGGTGGAGATCGTGCAGGGGTTCGACCGGCCGAACATCTCGCTCGCCGTCCGCAGGATGCTGGACGATCCCGCGTCCGAGATCGTCGCCACCGTCGCCGGGCGGCCGGGGCCGGGCATCGTCTACACGGCCGTACGCAAGCAGACCACCCGCCTGAGCGAGCTGCTCGCCGAGGCGGGGGTGCGGGCGGCGGCCTACCATGCCGGGCTGCGGCGCTCCGAGCGCGATGAGGTGCACGGCGGGTTCATGTCGGGGGACGTGGACGTGGTGGTGGCCACCAGCGCGTTCGGCATGGGGATCGACAAGCCGGACGTGCGGTTCGTCGTCCACGCCGAGGTGCCCGGCTCGCCGGACGCCTACTACCAGGAGATCGGCCGCGCGGGTCGGGACGGCGAGCCGGCCGCGGCGACGCTGTTCTACCGGCAGGAGGATCTGGGGCTGCAGCGCTACTTCACCGGGACCGTGCCGGACGCGGACGCGCTGATCCGGGTGGCGCGGGCCGTCGCGGAGCGCGGCTCCTGTGACCGGCGTACGCTGTGCGAGCGCGCCGAGGTGTCGGCGCGCCGCCTGACGACGCTGCTCGACCTGCTGGAACGGGTCGGCGCGGTACGGGTCGGCACCCGCCGGGTCGAGCCGGTGCCCGATGCGCCCGCTCCCGAGGAGGCCGCCGGGCTGTCCAGGGAGCTGGCCGAGCGGCGCCGGGACGTGGAGCGTACCCGGCTGGAGATGATGCGCCGCTACGCCGAGACCGGCGACTGCCGGCGGCGGTTCCTGCTCGGTTACTTCGGCGAGCAGGTCGCGGAGGCGTGCGGCAACTGCGACACCTGCCGGGCCGGCACCGCCGGCCGGGCAGGCCGGGAGGTGGAGAGCGGGCCGTTCCCCGCGCGCGCTCGCGTCGAGCACCGCGCCTGGGGGCCGGGCGAGGTCATCTCGCGCGGTGAGGACCGGCTGACGGTGCTGTTCGACACGGCCGGGTACCGGGAGCTGCAGCTCGACACAGTGCTCGACCAGGACCTCCTCACCGAGCCCCCGGACTCCTGACCGCTCTATGCGGTGCGGGCCGGTTCGCGGGAAAGGCCCGTCAGATGCGGGCGTGGGCGTGGCGGCGGTGGTACTCCGTCGTGCCGGGCTCAGGGCGGTACGCCGGTTCGCGGTGCTCGCCGCCCTCCCCCCGTGCCCGCTTCCTGTCCGCTTTCCGCGCTGTACGAGCGTTGAGCCGGTTCATGGCCTTGGTGAGGATCATGCCGTACACGATGTGCCCGGCGATCATGACGGCGGGGCGGCCGGGCAGGTCGCGGGTGGCGGCGGGCAGGATCCTGAGGCCGGGCACCCAGCCCTGGTAGCTGGCGGCCCAGATGGCCAGAGCGTAGCCGACGCCGGCGATGGAGGGCGTACGGTCGCCGCGGGCCAGCAGCCCGTACAGCGAGCCCGCGCCGACACCGAAGCCGAAGTGCGCCATGGCGCCCGCGACCCCCTCACCCGACTTGGGCCGGTGCTTGTGGCCGGGCAGCATCGCGCGGGCGATGCGTTTGGGCGGCTGGTCGGGCATGAGGCCCATCCTGCTGCCGGCCAGCATGACCCCGCTCATCGCGGCGGTGGCGACGGCGCCGCAGACGGCGCCCTTCATGAGAGCTCGCATCATGGTAGGCGGTTGCCCGCCAGATCGGGCGGGAAACGCCCGCCCGATCTGAGACGGTCAGCTCACCATCGCCAGCGCGCCCCGGTCGGCGCTGAGGTGCACGACGTTCCCTTCGACCCTGGCGACCTGGTCGGGGGTCACGTACAGGTCTCGGGAGAACCAGCCCTTGGCGTCCACCTTGACGAAGCCCGTACGCACGAGCCTGGCCGCGAGCGCGGGCGGCAGGTCGGGCTCAGGATCGGTGAAGACATCGGCAAGGATCGGCACGACGCCCGGACGCGGGCCGGACTCCTGCCCCTCCGTGGTGGCGGCCTGCGGGTCGCCCAGCTTGACGAACTCCACCGTTCCCAGCTCTTTGCCGTCGCTGTCCACGACCTTCATCCCGGACCGCACCTGGTCGATCGGCTCCTGATAGGCATGCACGGCACCGCTCCTCTCCCTCGGTTCGAGGCGGTACGCCTACCCAGAAAGCGCCGGACCAGCCCGAGACGGCGCGGCGGACCCCGCGTTTACCGGGCGCTGAGCGCACGGCCGCCACGGATGGCGATTTTGGCGGGTGCTTGGGAGCGCCGTGCCGCAGATCGCGCCGACACTGGAGGGGGCGCACCACCGCCGGTGGCGCGCCCGGTGACAAGGCTCGGGGGTAAGCCGTGTCCATGTTCTGGGATCTCAAGCACCGGTTGAACGAGGCGGTCAACGCCCACGACCTGCCGCTCGTTCTCGACTGCTACAGCAAGGACGCCGTCTACGTCACGCCGTGCGGCGTGGCGGAGGGACTCGACCAGATCGAGTGGATGTATCAGCAGACGTTCCGCGGTTTTCCCGACTGGCACGCGACGGCCTGGTTCGAGCTGGGCGACTGCGACAACCCGGCCATCACCGAGTGGACCTACACCGGCACGAACACCGGGGTCCTGCTGCTGCCCAACGGGCGGGAGATCGCGCCGACGCGCCGCCGGATCACGGTGCGGGCGAGCTGCACCGCGTTCGTCGAGGACGGCAAGATCTGCTCGCACCGCGAGTACTACGACCAGCTCGAACTGTACTGCCAGCTCGGCTTCGGCCTGCTGGAGCGGGAGAAGATCCCCGCGTGAGCGGCGCTCAGGCCCTGGTGAACCGCTGCTGCCCGACCACGTTGAGCAGCCGCAGCTTCTCGTCGCCCTCGCTGCGCGGCGGCGCGGTGAGCACCAGCAGCGCCTGGGCCTGGTCCTCGGTGAACAGCACCTGGCAGTCCACCTCGATCTCGCCGAGCTCGGGATGGATGAGCACCTTGTGGTCCTCGAACCGCTTGGCCACCTCGTGCCGCTCCCACAGCTCGGCGAACTCGGCGCTCTCCTTCTGCAGCGCCCTGACCAGCTCGCCCGCCTGCGAGTCGGGGCCGCGTGCGCCGTGGACGGCGCGCAGGTTGGCGACCAGGGAACGGCTCTGCCGGGCGTGGTCGTACTCCGGGTAGCGCCGACGCGTGGCCGGATCGGTGAACCAGCGGTAGATCTCGTAGCGGGCCAGCCCTGTGTAGCCGGAGGCGTCGCCGAACAGCGCCTCGGCCGGCCGGTTCTGCACCAGCGTCTCCCCCAGGTCCGACAGGATGAGCGCCGGCGTGTCGCACAGGCGGTCCATCATCCGCAGCAGCGCGGGGGCGACGTGCGTCACGGCCGACAGCGTCGCGGGGGCGTTGTGGCCGGAGATCTGGAACAGGTAGCGGCGCTCGTCGTCCGTCAGCCGCAGCGCCCGAGCCAGCGAGGCGAGCATCTGCACGCTCGGCTGCGGGCCGCGCTGCTGCTCGAGCCGGGTGTAGTAGTCGGTCGACATCACCGCGAGCGAGGCCACCTCCTCGCGCCGCAGCCCAGGAGCCCGGCGGCGGGCGCCCGACGGGAGCCCCACGTCCTCGGGCTGCAGTGCTTCACGGCGGCGACGCAGGAAGTCCGCCAGAGCTGCGCGATCCATACAGCCCATTATGTGTACGGGCGATACGCCAACCAGGGATCGCCGATCCCCCGATGAACGGTCTCTGCACCCGCGCGCGCCGCTCGGCCACGCTCGAAGCATGCAGATCTCAGGGAACACCATCTTCATCCCCGGCGGCACGAGCGGCATCGGGCTCGCGCTCGCCCTGGCCCTGCGCGACAAGGGCAACACCGTGATCGTGGGCGGCCGGCGTACCGAGCTGCTTGAGCGGATCGCCGCCGAGAACCCCGGCATCGACACCGTCACCATCGACACGACCGACCCGGCGAGCATCCAGGCCGCCGCCGGGCAGGTCATCGCCCGGCATCCCGAGCTGAACGTGCTCATCGCGATGGCCGGCATCATGCGGGTCGAGGACTGGCGCAAGCCCGAGTCGTTCCTCGCCGCCGCCGAGGAGGTCGTGACGACCAACCTGCTCGGGCCGATCCGGCTCATCGCCGCGTTCATCGAGCACCTGCAGACGCGGCCGGACGCCACCATCGTCACCGTCTCGTCGGGCCTGGCGTTCACCCCGCTGAAGATCACGCCCAGCTACAACGCCTCCAAGGCGGCGATCCACATGCTCAGCGAGACGCTGCGGCTCCAGCTCGACGGCACGAGCGTGCGGGTGATGGAGCTCGTGCCGCCGTCCGTACGCACCACGCTGCTGCCCGGGCAGGAGACGAACGAGCACGCGATGCCGCTGGAGGAGTACATCGCGGAGACCATGGAGCTGCTGGAGAGCCGGCCGGACGCCAAGGAGATCCAGGTCGAACGGGTGAAGTTCCTCCGCTACAGCGAAGTCCGCGGCGAGTACGACGAGGTCGTGGCGATACTGAACAGCACGGACCCGCACGCGAGCGGCGCCTGACGCCTGAACGGCCCCAGGCACCGCCGTGGTGCGGGCCCGGGGCCGATGGTCAGCGGTTGGCGGCGAGGCTGTGGACCGGGTGCTCGCCCTCGGTCTGCAGCCGGTACTCGTGGCCCGAGGTGGCGCGGTTGTCGTCGATGACGCGCTCGGACGGCGCCTTCTCGCCGCCCATGAGGGCTTCCTGCATCTTCTCGAAGCGCTCGTGGGCGTCCTGGACGTAGCCGGTGCCCAGCGTCGTGTAGTCGATCTGGGTGGCCAGCAGCTCGCGCAGGTAGCCCTTGTTCGGCTCGAAGGTGACCGGCGCGGGCAGCGCGGGCGCGAGCACCTGCTCGGGCTCGCGGCCGTCGAAGCGCTTGAACAGCTCGGCGGCCAGGCGGAGGTGCTCGAGCTCCATGTTCAGGTGGAGCTCCCAGACGTTCTTCACCTTGGGGTCGGTCTCGGTCTCCATGAACGAGTGGTACAGGTAGCACTCGTTGTACTCGTGGTTGAGCAGCATCTCCCACCAGCTCTCGCCGGGGTCGACGAGCGACTCGTAGTGGGTGACGTGCTCTTCCTCGATGAGGCCGATCTCCTGGTAGAGCTGGCGGGCGATCGGCTCCATGTAGGTGGGGCCGACGTTCATGTAGAAGTTCATGGTCTGCTGCTCGGCCGCCATGATGGTCAGCGCGTGCAGCTTGGAGATCGGGGCTGCGCTCGACCGGTCGTACGGCTCGCGCACGTTGTCGATCGGGTTGCGGTGGTGCATGAACGTCGGGCGGCCCGGCATGACCTCGGTGAGCTGGTCGACGATCTTCTCCGCCTTGCGGTGCTCGATCATCTCGTACAGGTTCGCGTACCGGTAGAGGTGGTCGAAGTCCTCCAGCACGCCGAACTGGTACGCCTGCTGCAGGTACGGGTCCGGCTCCATGCGGGCGACCCAGGCGGTGAGGTCCACCGCGACCTGCTCGTACGCGATCGTCGTCTCCAGCACCGAGGCGAGGCCGGGCAGCAGCCAGTTGACCGCCTTCTGCTGCTGCGCCTCGATGTAGCGGACCCTGGCGAGCTGCTGCTTGATCTCGAGGTCGGGGCAGTGCCGGGCCATGTGGTGGCTGAACATGATGGCCTCGACCTCAATGCCGTTCATCGTGATGATGCGACACCGCGTGTACGGATCGGCGTGGTCGGGATCGATCGGCGTGACGTTCAGCTCCCGCCAGTTGCGCAGTTGCTTGTCCAGCGGGATGCCCCGCTCCTGGAGTGGGTTGAAGGTCATGTGCGTGCGCTCCTTCGCGCTGGTTCGAGTGAGCAAACGTGACTTGCCCGGCTACCCGAGGGCTTCCCGGCGCAACCTCTGGCCGCGCCCCGATGAACCTCCGTGTTCGGTAATGAACCCCGCTCACCAGCGAAAAAGGCGATCTTTGCCTCGTTCCAGACGATCTCTTGGCGGGCGGCCGGGCACGACCATCCCCGGACTCATGAGCGCCCACGAACAGAGAAGACGGAGTGTGAAGCGGACGCCGGGCGAACGGACGGCAGGCGCGGCCATCGGGCCGGCCCGCGCGCTCGGCGTGCTGTCGCTGCTCGCCATGACGGCGCTGCAGGTGGCATCGGGGCTGGACGCGCGGCCCGACCGGTACGTCACCGCGATCGTGGCGCTGCTCGCGGCGAGCGCGGTCGCCTTCGCCGCGGACGCCTGGGGGCCGCGCAGGGCGGCCGGCGCGTTCTGCGCGGCGGTGCTGACCGGGTACGCGGCCGAGCTGGCCGGCGTGCTGACCGGGTTCCCGTTCGGCTCCTACTCCTACACCGATGTGCTGTGGCCGCAGGTGGGCGGCGTGCCCGTGGTGGTGACGCTGGCCTGGGGCGGTATGGGGCTGGCGGCGTACGCGGTGGGCGCGGCGCTGGCGACCGGCTGGGGGCGCATATGCGCCGGCGCGGGTGCGCTGACGGCGTGGGATCTGTTCCTCGACCCGCAGATGGTCGGGCTCGGGCTGTGGGCGTGGGCGGAGGACGGCTTCTACCGGGGCATTCCGCTGAGCAACTTCGCCGGGTGGCTGGTGGTGTCGGCACTGGTCATGCTCGTCATCGGGCGCGTCGCCCGTGGCCCCGCGCCGGCCGGCGAGCGCCTCGCCCGCAAGGCCGCCCCCGCCGGCGAGCGCTTCGCCCGTGAGCCCGCCCCGGCGAGCGGGCTGCTCGTGCTCTACACGGTCATGGCGGTGATGGAGACGGTCGCGTTCGCGGCGGTGTTCGTCCCCGCGGACCCGCTGGTGGCGGCGGCCGGCGGGCTCGCGATGGGTGGATTCGCCGCTGCGGCGTGGAGGCGGTCGTGGCAGAGGTGACGGTGATCGGCGGCGGCGTGGGCGGCATGGTGTGCGCGCTGCTGCTGGCCAGGCAGGGCCACGAGGTCCGCCTGTACGAGCAGCGCGAACGGCTCGGCGGCAAGCTGGCCGAGCACCGCAGGGACGGCTTCACGTTCTCGCTCGGCCCCTCGCTGCTCACCATGCCGGGCCTCTTTCGTGACCTGGGCCTGCGCCGCGAGCTGATCGAGCCGGATCCGCTGTGCCGGTACCGCTTCGCCGACGGCAGCGTGCTCGACGCCCGGCGGGACCCGGAGCTGATGGCCGCCGCCGTCGAACGGCTGGCGCCCGGCGAGGGACGCGCCTGGCGGGCCTTCCACGAGTGGGCCAGGGGCTGCCTGCGGGCGGCCGGCCGCACCGCGTTCGCCGGGCCGCTGATCCGGCCGCCGGACGGGGCGCGGCCGTCCGATCTGCTGGCGGTGGCGCCGGGCCGCACGCTGGACGGGCTCGCCCGCCGCTTCTTCCGCGACCCGCGCCTGCGCCAGTACGTCGGCCGCTACGCCACCTACGCCGGGTCGAGCCCGTACAACGCGCCCGCCGCGCTCGGCTGCGTGCCCGCGCTGGAGCACGGGCAGGGCGTCTGGTACGCGCCGGGCGGCCTCGCCCGGCTGGCCGACGACCTGGCGCTGATGCTCAAGGCGGCGGGCGCGCAGGTGTTCCTGTCGGAGCCGGTCGCCGCCGTCGAGGCGGACCGCTCCCGTGTCACCGGGGTGCGGCTGGCGAGCGGGCGGCGGGTGCGCACGGACGTCGTGGTCGCCAATACCGACGCCGCCGCCCTGTACGGCGAGCTGCTGCCGGACCGGCGGCGGCTGCGCGGGATCGCCAGGCTCGGCCCCTCGTCGTCGGCGCTGCTGGTGCTGGCCGGCGTGGCGGGACGGACGCCGGGGCTGCCGCACCACTCGGTGCTGTTCTCCGCCTCCTATGAGCGGGAGTTCGACGACATCTTCCGCCGCCGGGTGCCGCCTTGCGACCCGACCATCTACGCCGGCTGCTCGGCGGTGGACGACGACTCGCAGGCGCCGCAGGGGGCGGAGAACTGGACGCTGCTCGTCAACGTGCCCGCCCGGGATCCGGCGCGGTGGCCGATGCGGGTGGAGGCGTACCGGGATCTGGTGCTGGAACGGCTGGCCGAGCGCGGACACGACCTGTCGGGGCGGCTGCGCTTCGCCGACGTGTTCACCCCCGCTGACCTGCGCGACCGCTACGGCGCCTGGGGCGGCGCGATCTACGGCAGCGCCCATCGGGGCCGGTTCTCGCCCTTCCTCCGCCCCGGCAACCGGGGGCCCAGGCGGGGGCTGTACCTGGTCGGCGGTTCCGTGCATCCGGGCGGCGGGCTGCCGATGGTGACGATGGGCGCGAAGATCGTGGCGGGGCTGGTGGCGCGTGACTTCCCGCACGTGGGCGATGGCCGCGGCGGCGCCCGGTGAGAACGCTCGCCGCCGCACCCGCGCTTGCCTCGGTGCTCTCCTTGGGCGGCGTGCGGTGAGGGCGCTTGCCGTGGCGCAGGTCGTCGCCGGTGTCGTCGCGGCGGCGCGGCTGGCGCGGGGGCGGCGGCGGTTGCCGGCGCTCGCGCCGCGCATGACCGCCCGTACGACGATCTCCGTCGTCGTCCCCGCGCGGGACGAGGCGGCGCGCATCGGGCCGTGCCTGCGGGCCGCGCTCGCCGCCCCGGCCGTCACCGAGGTGATCGTCGTGGACGACGGCTCGCGCGACGGCACGGCGAATGTGGCCGCCGCGCTGGGCGCCAAGGTGATCAGCGGCGCGCCGCTGCCGGACGGCTGGGTGGGCAAGCAGTGGGCGCTGCGCCAGGGCGTCGGCGCCGCAACCGGCGAAGTCGTGGTCACGCTGGACGCCGACGCGCGGCCCGAGCCCGGGCTGTTCGGCGCGCTGGCGGCCGCGCTCGAACGCTACGACCTGGTGAGCGCGGCTCCGAGGTTCGCCTGTGACGGCCCGCTCGAACAGGCGCTGCACGCGGCGATGCTGGCGACGCTGGTCTACCGGTTCGGCCCGGCGGGCCCGCCGGCGCCGCCGCCTCCGCACCGGGTCGTCGCCAATGGCCAGTGCATGGCGTTCCGCCGCGAGCAGCTCGCCCGCGTGGACGGCTTCGCGCTCGTACGCGACCGCATGACGGACGATGTGGCGCTGGCCCGCTGCCTGGCGGGGCGCGGCTGGTCGGTGGGGTTCCTCGACGCGGGTTCGCTGCTCGAGGTGGACATGCACGACTCGGTGGCCGAGCTGTGGCGGGAGTGGGGACGTTCGCTGCCGCTGCGCGACGTGACCGGGCCCGGGTGGCAGGCGGCCGACCTGGCCGTGATCTGGCTGACCTGCGCGCTGCCCGCGCTGCGCGTGGCCGCCGGGCGGCCCACCGGCCTGGACGCGGGTCTGCTGGCGATGCGGCTGCCGCTGGCGTACGCGTTGCGCGGCAGCTACCGCGATCCCGGCCCGGGACTGCTGCTGTCGCCGCTGCTCGACCCGGCCGCCGCGCTCCGGCTCACGATGGCGACGCTGCGCCCGGTCCGTACGTGGCGGGGCCGCACGTACCCGGCGGTCACCGCCGGCGGCCGGCGAGCGCGGCCTGGGCGAAGCGCAGCCCGATGAGGCACATGAGCGCGCCGGTCGCGGCCACCAGCTCCACGGGCGCGAACAGCAGCTGCAGCACCGGCACCCCGAACACCGCCACCCGCGCCCCCACCGCGAACGACCGCGTCACCCACGCCGTCACCGCCAGCACCACCGATCCGAGCAGGAAGGCCGCCGGGCAGATGACCGCCACCCCACCCGCGAAGGTGAGAATCGACCGCCCACCGCGGAACCCGGCGAACACCGGCCACGCGTGCCCGATCATCGCCGCGCCCGTCGCCACGTACACCGGCAGCACGCTGGTCCCGGTGACCGTGCCGAGCCCGGTGACGTGCGCGCCGCTGAGCACCAGCGCCACCAGCGCGGCCAGCGTGCCCTTCGCCGTGTCCCCCGCGAACACCGGGATCGCCGCCCTGAGGCCGAGCTGTTCCTTGACGTTCCAGTACCCGGGGTTGCGGTCGCCCGCCTCGCGCGGATCGACGCCGTGCCTGCGCGCCACCAGCACCGCGACCGGCACCGAGCCGAGCAGGTAACCGGCGATGAGCGCGACCAGCACGATCCCTGCTTCAGCCATCGCGTCGTTCCACCTCGTCAGGTACGACAGGCTGGGGGCGATGAGCCACATGGCCTTCGACCGGCCGCTGCTGCGCGGCACCCCGGGGCTGCGGTTCTGGCGGCTGCTCGGCACGGGGCGCGGGCGGGCCATGTCGCTCGGGGCCGACCTGCGGCGGTGGGCGCTGTTCGCGGTCTGGCGGTGTGAGGACGATCTTGAGGTGTTCCTGCGTACCTCGCCGATCGCCGCGCGGTGGCGGGCCGAGGCGCGCGAGCGTTGGCAGGTGCGGCTGGCTCCGCTGACCTCGCGCGGCACCTGGTCGGGACGCGACCCGTTCGCCCTCGACCGGATCGGCGGCCGGCCCGGCGAGCACGGCGAGCGGTCCGGCCAGGGCCGCGATCAGGCTGGTGAGCACGGCGACCGGCCCGACGCTCGACGCGTGCGGACCGGCGGGCCCGTCGCCGTGCTCACCCGGGCGTCGATCCGGCCTCGGCGGCTGGTCGCGTTCTACCGGTCGGTGCCCTCGGTCGAGGAGCTGCTGCGGCGGCAGGACGGCTGCCTGGCCTCGATCGGCATGGGCGAGTGGCCGGTGGCCAGGCAGGCGACGTTCTCGCTGTGGCGGGACGCGGCGGCGGTGCGCGCCTTCGCCTATCGGGGCGCCGCTCACCGGCAGGTCATCGAGCGGGTACGGGCGCACGACTGGTACGCCGAGGAGCTGTTCGCCCGGTTCGTCCCGTACGCCAGCGAAGGCACGTGGGACGGCGCCGACCCGCTCCGCTGACCCCGCCGCCGCGCCCGGCGTCATGTGACCGGCTCCGCCGTCGTGGTCTCGATGCCGGTCACCTGGCCGTGCCTGGCCAGGTCCCGGGCGACGACGCAGGCGCGGGCGATCGTGGCGGCGGGCGATGAGCCGTGCGCGATGACGACCGTGCCGCGCAGCCCCAGCAGGGCCGCGCCGCCGTGGGTCTCGGGGTCGTAGCGGCGGGCCACCTCGGCGAGCCGTTCAGGGGACGCGATCCCGGCCTCGGCGACCATGGCCAGCGTCGTGCGTACGCAGCCTTCGACGTTCTTCAGCAGCACGTTGCCGGTGAACCCGTCGGTGACGATCACGTCGACCGTGCCCGCCAGCACGTCGTGGCCTTCGATGTTGCCGTGGAAGCGCAGCGGCAGCGTGGCCAGCAGCTCCTCGGCCCGGCGGCTCAGCCGGTTGCCCTTGCCCGGCTCCGCGCCGATCGACAGCAGCCCCACCAGCGGGTCGGGACGGCCCAGCACCGCCCGCGCGTATCCCGCGCCGAGCATGGCGAACTGCGCCATCATCGCCGGGCTCGGGTCCGCGGTCGCGCCCGCGTCCACCAGCACGCTCCCGCCGCCGCGCAGCGCGGGCAGCACCACGGCCAGCGCGGGGCGCAGTACGCCGGGGGCGCGGCCGATGCCGCGTACCGCGCAGGAGACGGCCGCCCCGGTCGAGCCCGCCGACACGAACGCGCCGCCCTCTCCCCTGCCGACCAGCGCGCAGCCCACGGCGAGGCTGGACCGGGTGAGCGCGGCGGCCCCTGCCCCGCTCTCGGCCATCGGCACCGCCTCGTCGGCGTGCACGACCGCCAGCTCGCCGAGCGCATCGTGTCTGTGCAGCTCCGCCTCCACAACGGGCCGCGCGCCGACCAGCACGACGGGCACCCCGTGTCCGCGCCGGGCGAGCACGGCC
The DNA here is from genome assembly GCF_040678535.1 of Nonomuraea sp. NPDC052634. Taxonomy (NCBI): domain Bacteria; kingdom Bacillati; phylum Actinomycetota; class Actinomycetes; order Streptosporangiales; family Streptosporangiaceae; genus Nonomuraea; species Nonomuraea sp. NPDC052634. Next base: position 18,115 of record NZ_JBFATY010000006.1, read on the forward strand.
CCGGCGACCGTCGCCGCCGGCCCGTGATCGCCGCCCATCGCATCCAGCACCACGGGCGGCTCTCCAGGTGACGCGGCGGGCACGCCGCCCGAGGTCACCGCGGTCACGACGGCTCTCCGGCCGGCGCGGCGAGCGCAGGGGCGGTGATCATGGCAGCTCCACGTGGACGCGGCGTTCGGCCCTGCCCGCCTGGGCCGAGTGCAGCAGGTGGCGGGCGAAGACGGCGGCCTTGCGGTGGCGCGGCACGCGTACCCGGCCGGCGAGCACCTCGTACGACCGCCGTTCGATCTCGTCGAGGATGCCGCCGTACAGCTCGAAGGCGGCGCGCACGCACGGCCGGGACGACGCCGTGAGCAGGCCGATGCCGCAGGCGGCCGCCCGGTAGTGCTCGCGGGCCCGCTCCGCTTCGTACGCGAGCAGCTCCCGCACGGCGGGCCCGGCGCGGCGGCCGCCCAGCTCGTCCGGGCGCACCCCGAACTTGTCCAGGTCGGCCATCGGCAGGTAGATCCGGCCGCGGGCGTGGTCCTCGCGGACGTCGCGCAGGAAGTTCGTGAGCTGGAACGCCAGGCCGAGCTGCTTGGCGGGCTCGCGTGCCGCCTCGGCGCGGCCCGGCTCGGGCTCCAGCACCGGCAGCATCATGGTGCCGATGGCGGCGGCCGAGCCCGCCATGTAGCCGAGCAGGTCGTCGTAGGTGGCGTACCGGGTGACCGACAGGTCGGCGCGCATGGAGGCCAGGAACGCGGCGACGTCGCCGTGGTCGATGCCGAACGAGCGCACGGTGTGCAGGAACGCGGGCAGCACCGGGTCGCCGGCGATCCGCTCCCCGGCCAGTCCGGCCTCGACCCGGGCGGCCAGCCGGTCCAGCGCGCGCTCGCGGTCGCCGGTCATCGTGAACGAGTCCACGATCTCGTCGGCGTAGCGGGCGAACCCGTACAGGGCGTGCACGTGCCGCCTTTTCCAGCGGGGCAGCAGCCGGGTGGCCAGGTAGTAGGAGCGGCCGTAGCGGGCGTGCAACCGCCGGCAGCGCTCGTAGCTGGCGGTGAGCGTCAACGGTGCTCCTTCAGGATGCGCGCGGCGGCGAGCCGGCCGGAGATGAGCACCGGCGGCACCCCGACTCCCGGTGCGGTGTACATGCCGGCGAAGTGCAGCCCCGGCACCCGGCGGGCGACCGCCGACGGACGCAGCCAGGCCGTCTGGGTGACGCGGTGGTCCAGCGCGAACGGGGTCCCCGCGCTGTGCCCCCTGGCCGCCCAGGCGGGCGGGTCGAGCACCAGCCGGGGCGCGTCCGTGAGGTCGCCGTAGCCGAGCGCGGCCAGGCGGTCGAGCAGCCGCGACTCGAGCAGCGGGCGCAGCCGCCGCCAGTCGGCGCGGCGCAGGTTGGGGGCGGGTTCGAGGACGCTCAGCGTGGCCTGGCCCGGCGGTGCCGACTCGCCGTCGGGGCGCGGGCAGGTGACGAGCAGGCTCGGGTCCGGCTGGGGCCGGCCCTGCTCCAGCGCCTTGAACGTCCGCCGCCAGGCGCGCCCGAAGTGCAGCGTGTGGTGCGCCTGACCGTCCGGGACGCGGTCGAGACCCGCGTGCAGCACCAGGCAGCTCGGCGAGTGCCGGGGGCGGCGCAGCCGCCAGTCGCCGGCCAGGGCGGGCAGCATCCTGCGGGCCGCCAGCCGGTCGCAGGCCACCACCACGTGGCGGGCGGGCAGCCGTTCGCCGTCGTCGAGCAGCACGCCGGTGACGCCGTCGCCGTCGGTCAGGACCTCCAGGGCGCGGACGCCGTACCTGGTGGTCGCGCCCAGCTTCTCCAGCAGGGCGGCGAGCGCGAGCGGGATCGCGTGCATGCCGCCGTGCTCCGGGAAGTAGACGCCGCCGATCGTGTCCATGTGGGCGATGACGGCGTAGATGCCGAGGGCGCGCTGCGGCGACAGGCCCACGTACAGGGCCTGGAAGGTGTGCGCCTTGATCAGCCTCGGGTCGGTGAGGTGGCGGGCCGCCAGGCGGTCCAACCGGCGGAAACCGCCCAAGGCGGCCAGGCGCAGCAGCGCGGCCGGCCTGGCGAGCGCGCGCAGCCGGGTCATGTCGGCGTCGATGAACGCCGGCCACTCCACCCGGAACATCTCATCGAGCAGCGCGCGGTAGCGCTCGTAGCGGGCGGCCTCTGCGGGGCCGCACAGCGTACGGACCTGGTCGGTCATCGCCTCGCGCTCGGGCAGCACGTCCAGTCTGGACCCGTCGTCGAACACCATCCGGTACGACGGGTCGAGGCGGCGCAGCGGCACCCAGTGGCGCAGCTCCTCACCGGCCGCTCCGAACACCTCGGCGAGCACGTCCGGCATGGTCAGCACCGACGGCCCCACATCGAACCGGTACGGTCCGACCCTCGCGGTGCCGCAGCACCCTCCGGGCTCCGCGGTGGCCTCGACCAGCGTGACCTGCCGCCCGGCCGCCGCCAGGTGCACCGCCGCCGCCAGCCCGCCGAGCCCCGCCCCGACGACCACCACCTCGCTCATCGCCCCGGCCTTTCAGCCCACGCCCCAGGGCGGCCCGTGCGGTCCGTACGGGATTCGACCACGTCCCTCTCCTCTGGGTCGCCTCCGGCGATCGGACGGGAGCCTGCTCCGGCACCGACCCGCGCTGGTGCTCCTGCAGCCAGGCCGGCACCCGGTTCCGTGCCCGCCCATGAAGAAGCTGCGGTTTCCGCACGCGCCACCGCCCTAGCGTCGGCCGGACCGGCCCCGGCAGTCGGGCCGGAAGGCGCATCCGTGCCCGCCCCTGGCTCCGCCCTCCCAGCCGGGCCGGAAGGCGCATCCGCGCCCGTGTCCGAGGCGGCTCCGGCGGAGGGCTTCGTGGCGTCCCCGCCCCCGTGCCCCGGCGTGGGTGCGGCCGGTCGTCCGGTGGCGCGGCCGGGGGCGGCGGCAGGTCCGGCCTGGGGTGCCGGCGCGTCGGGCGGCTGGGTGGTCGTGGTGGCCAGGTGGGTCAGGGCGCGCCGGGCGTCGGGTGGGAGGCCGGGCGGGTGGTCGAGGGCCGCGATCGCCTCGGCGACCAGGTCGGCGATGCGGCGCTCCGCCGCGTCCAGGGCGCCGCACTCGACGATCAGCCTGCGGGCTTCGGCCACGCCTTCGGGGCCGGTGATCGCGTCGAGCGCGGGAGCGCCGCCGGTCAGCCTCCGGGCCTCGGCGAGCAGGTACGTGGCCTTGCCCTGGAGCAGGTCGGCCCCTGCGGGCTTGCCGGTCACGGCGGGGTCGCCGAACACGCCGTTGACGTCGTCCCTGAGCTGGAACGCCTCGCCCAGCGGCAGTGCGTACGCCCTGAGCAGGCGGCGCGTCGGCGCGGACCCGCCCGCGACGGCGTGCCCGAGGAGAAGCGGCCGCTCGACGGTGTACTTGCCGGACTTGTACAGCGAGATCAGCCGGGCCTGCTCCTCTTCCGCCGTCCCGCCGCCCTGCTGCCCGACGCCCTGCCCACCGGCACGGCCCTGCTCCTCTTCCGCCGTCCCATCGTCCTCCTGCCCGGCGCCCCGCTCACCGGCACGCCCCTGCCCGGCAGCCTTCCCACCGGTCTCTGCGGCGGCGTCTCCCCCTCCGTGCTCGCCCGCCTCCTCGTCGGCTCGGGTGCCGGGCGGGAGGGTGGCAGAGGGGCGGGTGGCGGGAGCGCCGGCCGTGAAGGTGCGGGTGAGGTCGAGGTATTGGCCGCCGATGGCCTCCACGCGCAGCCGGGTGAGGTGGTCGAGTGCGGCGGGCAGGTGGGTGCCGGTTTCCAGGATGGCCGCGTCGGCCCAGGTCAAGGCGAGCAGCGCGAGCAGCGTCGCCACCGACTCGCCGAAGCGTTCGGGGTCGCCGCGCAGGCCCTTCGCGCGGTGCAGGCCGGCGAGCGCGACGTGGGCGGGCGGCCGGCCGCGCCGCGCGCCCGCTTCGTCCATGATGTCGTCGAGCAGCAGCGCCGCCGCGTGCACGAGCTCCACCGCGCACGCCGCAGGCAGGACCTCCTCCGGCCGCTCGCCGCCCCCGGCGCGGTAGCCCCAGTAGACGAACTCCGGCCGCAGCCGCTTGCCGCCGCCGAGCACGAAGGCTACGAGGTGCTCGCGCACCAGCCCGGCGTCCTCGTCGTCCAGGAACGCGAGCCGGCCGAGCTGCCGTTCGAGCAGGCGCTCCAAGTGCCGGTCGACCAGCTCCCGTACGTGGCCGGTCCGCGCCGTCACCGTGTCCATGCACACAGCTCCTTGTCGCCGTTCGTATGTCTGTCAGAGGAGCTGACCCCGATTACGCAGGGTTATGACCCGTAGCAACACGGTAACCATCGGACGCCGCATCCCAACCGGGACACGCCAGGAAAGCCGTCCAAGCACCCCCACCGACCGGCCCGGCGCGGAGCCGTCTGACGGAGCGTCGCAGTAGCGAAATTGCGATTTTTCGCAATTCATTGGAAACTAACCTAGTCATCCCATGACCCGAGCACCTGAGAAGGCACGAAGGAAGGACGCACGCAGAGATGTCGGTGCCCTTGTACGAGGCGAAAGCCGAGCTGTTCCGCCTGCTGGGGCATCCCGTGCGCATCCGGGTGCTCGAACTGCTGCAGGACGGCCCCAAGCCGGTGCGCGACCTGCTGGCCGAGATCGAGGTGGAGCCGACCGGGCTGTCGCAGCACCTGGCCGTGCTACGCCGCTCCGAGCTGGTCACCGCACGGCGTGACGGCTCCACCGTGGTGTACGCGATGTCCGGCGGCGACGTGGCCGAGCTGCTGCGCGCGGCCCGTCACCTGCTCCAGGCCAAGCTCTCCGGCCGTCACGAGCTGCTGAACGAGCTGCTCGAAGCGGAGGCCGGCGAGCGGTGAACGACGTTCTCCTGGCGGGCTGGGCCCGCCTGCGCTCGGTCCTGCCTGCCCGCGCCGACCTGGCCGCCTTCGGCCGCCACCCGCGCCGCGACCTGCTGGCCGGCCTGACGGTGGCGATCGTGGCGCTGCCGCTCGCGCTCGGCTTCGGCATCTCCAGCGGCCTCGGCGCCGAGGCGGGCCTGGCCACCGCCGTGGTGGCGGGTGCGCTGGCGGCCGTGTTCGGCGGCTCCGCCCTGCAGGTGTCGGGGCCGACCGGCGCGATGACGGTGGTGCTGGTGCCGATCACGCACACGTACGGCCCCACCGGCGTGCTGACGGTCGGCGTGATGGCCGGTCTCATCCTGCTCGGCCTGTCGCTGGCACGGGCGGGACGGTTCATGACCCTGGTGCCCGCCCCGGTGGTGGAGGGCTTCACGCTGGGCATCGCCTGCGTGATCGGCCTGCAGCAGGTGCCCGCCGCGCTCGGCGTGCCGACGCCGGAGGGCGACAAGGTCCCGGCCGTGGCCTGGCAGGCGGTGCTCGACTTCGTCGCCCGTCCCAACTGGGCCGCGCTCGCGGTGGCCGGCGCGGTCGCCGCGGTGATGCTGGTGGGCGCGCGGTGGCGGCCAACCGTGCCGTTCTCGCTGCTGGCGGTGGCCGCCGCGACGATCGTCGCCGAGCTGGTGAGCCTGCCGGTGGACCGCATCGGCAACCTGCCCGCAGGGCTGCCCGCGCCGTCGCTCGCGTTCCTGGACGTCTCCGCGCTCGGCTCGCTCATCGCCCCGGCGATCGCGGTCGCCGCGCTGGCCGCGCTGGAGTCGCTGCTGTCGGCCGCCGTCGCGGACGGCATGAGCGTCAACCACAAGCACGACCCCGACAAGGAGCTGTTCGGTCAGGGTCTGGCCAACCTCTTCGCGCCGCTGTTCGGCGGCGTGCCGGCCACGGGCGCGATCGCGCGTACGGCGGTCAACGTGCGGGCGGGTGCCACGTCCCGGCTTGCTTCCCTCGCGCACGCCGCGATCCTTGGCGTGATCGTGTTCACCGCCGCCGATCTGGTGGGCAGGATTCCGCTGGCGGCGCTGGCGGGCGTGCTGCTCGCCACGGCGGTGCGCATGGTCGAGGTCGGCTCGGTACGCGCGATGCTCCGCTCCACCCGTTCCGACGCCCTCGTGCTGGCGCTGACCGCGATCGCCACGCTCGCGCTCGACCTGGTGGCGGCCGTCATCATCGGCCTGATCGTGGCGGGTGCGCTCGCGCTGCGGGCCATCGCGCGCAACGTCCGCCTCGACCACGTGCCGCTCCACCCCGACCTGCCCGGCGACCACGACGAGGAGGAGCGGGCGCTGCTCGCCGAGCACATCGTGGCCTACCGGCTGGACGGCCCGCTGTTCTTCGCCGCCGCGCACCGCTTCCTGCTGGAGCTGTCGGAGGTGTCCGACGTCTCCGTGGTCATCCTGCGCATGTCGCGGGTCACCACGATCGACGCCAGCGGCGCGCTGGTGCTCGGCGATGCGATCACCCGGCTGGAACGGCGCGGCGTCACGGTGCTCGTCTCCGGCATCCGCGACGGCCACCACAAGCCGCTGCGGGCGCTCGGGGTGATCGCCCGGCTGGACGAGGCCGGGCGGGTGTTCGCCTCCACGCCCGAGGCCATCGCCGCGGCCCGCCGCCTGCTGAGCGAGGCCGGCATCCTCCCCGCGGGGCGGTCTGCGACGACCGAACCGGTGTCTGCGGGTCGCCCGAGCGAGCCCGCCGCACCCGTGGGCGCGGCGCGGTCGAACGAGCCCGCCGGCGCGGGCTCGCCGGGCGAGCCCGCGGAGCCCACCGGCCCGGCGCCGAACGCCGGCTAGCGCGTCACACCGCCGGCCGGCGCCTCACGCTGCCCGGCCGGCGCCCACGCCACCGGGCCGGAGCGTCACGCGACCGCGTCGGCGGCGGCTCGGCCCGCCTGGCGGCCGGAGAACAGGCAGCCGCCGAGGAAGGTGCCCTCCAGGGCGCTGTAGCCGTGGACGCCGCCGCCGCCGAACCCGGCCGCCTCCCCTACCGCGTACAGGCCGGGGACGGGCGAGCCGTCGGCGCCGAGCGCGCGCGAGTCGAGGTCGGTCTGGATGCCGCCGAGGGTCTTGCGGGTCAGGATGTGCAGCTTGACGCCGATGAGCGGGCCGGCCTGCGGGTCGAGGATGCGGTGGGGCACGGCGGTGCGGGTGAGCCGGTCGCCGAGGAAGCGCCGGGAGTTGTGGATGCCCTGCACCTGCGCGTCCTTGCTGTAGGGGTTGGCGATCTGCAGGTCGCGGGCCTCGATCTGGCGGCGCAGCTCGGCGGCGTCGAGCAGCGGCTTGTCGGTGAGCTCGTTCATCTTGGCGACGAGCTCTTCCAGCGTGCGGGCCACGACGAAGTCGGCGCCGTGCCGCTTGAACGCCTCGACCGGCGCGGGCGCGCCCTTGCCGAAGAGGCGGCTGCGCAGCACGGCCGTGCGGTCGCCGCTGGTGATGTCGGGGTTCTGCTCGGAGCCGGAGAGCGCGAACTCCTTCTCGATGATCCGCTGGTTGAGTATGAACCAGGAGTGGTCGTACTCGGCGATGTCGGGCGTGGTGCGCAGGTACTTCAGCGTGGCGAGGGTGTCGTAGCCGGGCAGGCAGGGGTCGGGCAGGCGGCGGCCGAGCGCGTCGAACCACAGCGACGACGGCCCGGGCAGGATGCGGATGCCGTGGCCCGGCCAGATGGGGTTCCAGTTCTGGACGCCTTCGGCGTAGTGCCACATGCGGTCGCGGTTGACCATGCGGGCGCCGGCGGCGGCGCTGATGCCGAGCATGCGCCCGTCCACGTACGCCGGCACGCCGATGATCATGCTCTGCGGCGGGGTGCCGAGCCGCTGCGGCCAGGACTGCCGGACGAGGTCGAGGTTGCCGCCGATGCCGCCGCTCGCGACGATGACGGCCTGCGCGGTCAGCTCGAAGGAGCCGGTCACGTCGCGGTTGGAGGCGACGCCGCGCGGCGAGTCGTCGTCGGCGAGCAGGCTGCCGCGCACGCCGGTGACGGCGCCGTTCTGGACGATCAGCTCGTCCACCCGGTGGCGGTGGTGGAAGCTGAGCAGCCCGGCGTCGGCGGCCCGCCGGGCGGCGCGCACGAACGGCGCCACCACGCCGGTGCCGGTGCCCCAGGCGACGTGGAAGCGGGGCACGGAGTTGCCGTGGCCGTCGGCGCGCAGGCCGCCGCGTTCCGCCCAGCCGACGATGGGGGTCAGCTTGATGCCCTGGGCGTCGATCCAGGAGCGCTTCTCGCTCGCGGCCCACTCGACGTACGCGCGGGCCCACCGCTCGGCCCACAGGTCCTCGTCGTCGAGGCGGTCGAAGCGGGCGCTGCCCTGCCAGTCGTTCCAGGCCAGCTCGAAGGAGTCCTTCACGCGCAGGCGCCGCTGCTCGGGCGAGTCGACGATGAACAGCCCGCCGAACGACCAGTACGCCTGCCCGCCCAGGTTGGCCGCGCTCTCCTGGTCGACCAGCGCCACCTTGCGTCCCCTGCTGGTCAGCTCCTGGGCCGCGACGAGCCCGGACAGGCCCGCGCCCACGATGATGACGTCCGCGTCCATGGCGGCACTCCTTTCTCCAGCACTCCGGCGGCGTGCTGCTGCTGTGGCGGGAACATCATGGCGTATCGGGGCGGCGCTCCCTGACGCGTCCGACGATGGCCTGCCCCAGTTCGGCGGTGGTGTCCCGGCCGCCGGGGCCGGGGGTGAGCGGGGCGTCACCGGGGCCTGCCGCGCGGACCTCCTCGATGGCGCGCCCCGAGCCGAACGTGGTGAAGATCTTCTTCTCCCGGCCGATCCCGCAGGACCCTGGCCGATCCCGCAGGGCGGCCTGTGCGACCGCGACATCCACATGGGCCGGCATCACGTGCCGCCGGCCGCGCTGGTGCCGCCCTCGGGCGGAGGATAGACGAGATGCCCGCCGGCGACCCGCGCGTGCTCGTTGAGCTCCGCGGGTCTCGCCGAGGTCGCCGACATGATGTGCACGACTTCGATCCCGGCGACGAGCAGCGCGTCGGTGATCAGCCGGCGGTGGCAGCGCCACGGCACGGCCTCGCTGCACATGATCGCCGGGCGCTGCTGCCCGGCGAGCTTGAGCAGCTCGTCCAGGCCGCGCCGGAACTCCTCGGTGGCCATGTGGTCGGCGTAGTCGCGGAACGCCTTGACCTCCCACGCGCCGTTGGGGCTCGGCACGCCCTCCGGGGTATGCCGCCGTCCGCCCAGCTCGCGGATCCAGCGGTAGCCGATGCCGGGAGGCAGCGCGTCGACGATGGCCGGCTGGTTCCACTGCGGGAACTTGCGCGACGACGGGAACGACCTGACGTCCACCAGGCACGTGACGTCGTGGGCGCGCAGCATCTCCAGCACCTCATCGAACGCGCGGTTGGAGTGGCCGATCGTGCAGACGCGATTCGTCATCGTGATGCCTCCGCCCCCGAGGAGCACACCGCAGGGATCTCCACGCTATCGCGCGGCATCGCCCGTCACGTCGTTCCGCAGCCGCCTTTCGAGAGATGGCGCGGGCCCTTGCGGAAGTGTTCCGCAGCCGCCATTCGACGGATGGCGCGGCCTTTGCGGAGATCGTGAGAAATACGTGAAATGTCGCCTTTTGCCTGCGGAGCGGGCCGCCGGATGAGTGAATAGGGACCTGTGAGTCACAGCAGCCACGATCCGGAGCCGTCCGGGCGGCAGGACGCCGCCGGTGGGCGGCCCCGCCCTGCGGCGCGTGCGGCGCTCGGCGACCTGTTACGCGCGGGTGGCTGGCCGGGCAAGAGGGCGGCAGCCAGCGGCCGGCGCCGCCCGTCCCGTGACCGGGCGAGCTTCGAGCAGCGCGGATCCGCCCGTTCGGCGGCTCTTGAAGAGGCGCATCCCGCCCCGCGCTCGCGCCCCGTCCGCAGGGGAAGCGGCGCGGACTCCGATGGCATACGCGGCCCTTCGCGCGGCGCCGGCCGCAGGCGCGAGCCGTCCGTCGCTCTCGCACACGACGACGGCGGGCACGACGACCGCGGGCGCGGTGGCGGTGGGCGCGGTCGTGGCGGTGGGCGCGGTCGTGGCGGTGGGCACAGTCGTGGCGGCGGGCACGGTCGTGGCGGCGGTGGCGAGGGCGAAGGCGGCAAGGGCCGCAGGACCGGGTGGCGGCGGTTCGTGCCGAGCTGGAAGGCCGTGGTGCTCGGCATCATGGTCCTGGTGACCGGCCTGTTCGGCATGGTCATGGTGGCGTACGCGAACACCCCGCTGCCGCGGGAGACCCAGAAGCACGCCACCGAGCAGGGCAGCATCCTCTACTACCGGGACGGCAAGACCGAGCTGGCCAGGCTCGGCACCAGGCGCGAGATCGTCCCCATCTCGCGGATCCCCCGGCACGTCCAGGACGCCTTCATCGCCGCGGAGAACCGTACCTTCCGCACCGACCCCGGCATCTCGATCTCCGGCATCCTGCGCGCGGCGTACAGCACGCTGACCGGGCGGCAGGTGCAGGGCGGATCGACGATCACCCAGGAGATGGCGCGCGGCTACTACGACGGCCTCAGCCAGGAGCGGACCGTGCAGCGCAAGGTCAAGGAGATCTTCGTCTCGATCCGCGCCAGCCAGGAGATGTCGAAGGACGAGATCCTGGCCAACTATCTCAACACCATCTACCTCGGGCGCGGCGCGAACGGCATCCAGGCGGCCGCCCAGGCGTTCTTCGACAAGAACGTCGAGGACCTCACTGTCGCCGAGGCCGCCTACCTGGCCGGGCGCACGCAGCGGCCGGTCGACTTCGACAACGCGGAGCAGGAGAAGAACTTCGCGCCGACGCGGGAGCGGTTCACGTACACGATCAACGGCATGGCCGAGATCGCCCCGGCGCGGTACGGCGACCTGCCCAAGACGGCCGAGTTCCCCAAGCTCGCCCGCCAGGACAAGGTGGAGACCTTCAACGGCATCAAGGGCTACATGGTCGACATCGTCCAGCGGGAGCTGGCCTCGCGCGGCATCGACGACAAGGCGCTGAGCATCGGCGGCTACCGGGTGACGACGACGTTCGACCGGCGGCTGATGCTGGCCGCGAAGAAGGCGGTGGAGAGCAACCTCACCGCCATCGGCGACAAGTACATCCGGGCCAACATGGCGGCCGTCGATCCGCGCAACGGCCGGGTGATCGCCTTCTACAGCGGCCACGACTACCTGAAGAGCTTCACCAACAACGCCTTCGACGCCCACAAGCAGGCGGCGTCGGCGTTCAAGCCGTACGTGCTGGCCGCCTGGCTGGAGCAGGGCTACAGCCTCAAGAGCCACGTCTCCGGCAAGGGCCCGGTCACGCTGCCCGGCACCAAGCCGATCCGCAACTCGCACGACGTCGGCGCGTCCGTGACGATCGACAGGGCCACCGCGCAATCGGTGAACACCGCGTTCGCCACCATGGCGCAGGAGGTGGGCCTGGAGGAGGTCGCGAAGATCGCCGAAGGTGCGGGCATCAGCGGGAAGAACCTTCAGGAGGCGATCAAGACCCACTCGTACGGCATGTCCATCGGCGCGGGCCTGGTCACCCCCGTCCAGCAGGCCACCGGGTACGGCATCTTCGCCGCGAACGGCGTCCACCACGACGCGCACGTGATCATCTCGGTGAAGACGAACAAGGGCGTGACCGTGATGAAAGAGGCCAACCCTCCCAAGCCGGTCATCAGCCCGGAGACCGCGGCCGACGCCACGTACGCGATGCAGCAGGTGGTCACGTCGGGCACCGCCCGGGGCACCGCGCTGCCCGGCGGCCGGCCGATCGCCGGCAAGACCGGCACCAACAACGAGAACAAGGAGGCGTGGTTCGTCGGCTACACCCCGCAGCTCTCGTCGGCGGTCGGGATGTACAAGGAGGTGCCGCAGCGTAACCCGAAGACCGGGAAGATCCTCAGGGACCCCAACGGATACGCGCTGCAGAAGGAGGTCTCGCTCGGCGACATCCAGGGCGCGGGCACGCCCACCAAGATCTGGCGGGACTTCATGACGGTGGCGATGGCCGGCAAGCCGGTCGAGGAGTTCCCGCCGCCCTCGTTCGCCGGGCAGCAGCACCACCTGGTGAGCGCGCCGGAGCCCAAGCCGACGAAGGACCCGTCGGACGACGCCGCCGACCCGTCCGACCCGTCCGGCGAGGTGACCGACGACGGCACCGACGACCAGGTGGACGACGGGCTGGACGACACCCCGGCCGACCAGGCGTGCGCGGACGACCCGGCCTGCTCGGGACAGCCCGACGACTCGCCGATCGATCAGGGCGCCCCGGTGGACCAGGGGGACCAGGGGGACCAGGGAGAGCAGGGGGACCAGGGGGATGAGCAGCTCAACGACAGCGGCGATCCCGCGCTCTCCGAGAACACACAGGGGTAGTCCGCCTCGCGGTGGTGCGCCCGGCGCCGGGCGCACCGCCGCACGATCCCCCCACCTACGCCGGGCGCACCGCCGCACGATCCCCCCACCTACGCCGGGCGCACCGCCGCACGATCCCCCCACCTACGCCGGGCGCACCGCTCCCGATTTCCTATAAGCGGAGGAACCGGGCAAGGTGGAGTCCGTGATGCGCACCATCGGTCTGATCGGCGGCATGAGCTGGGAGTCCTCCGCCGAGTACTACCGGATGCTGAACGAGGAGACCCGCCGCCGCCTCGGCGGGCACCACTGCGCGAAGAGCGTCATGGTGACCGTCGACTTCGCCGAGATCGAGGCGATGCAGCGCGACGGCGCGTGGGACCGCGCGGGCGCGCTGCTCGCGCAGGCCGCCGGGAGCCTGGAGCGGGCGGGCGCGGACCTGATCGTCCTGTGCACCAACACCATGCACCAGGTCGCGGACGCCATCGAAGGCGCGGTGAACGTGCCGTTCGTGCACCTCGTGGACGCCACCGCGCGCCGGATCGCGGCGGCCGGGCTCACCACGGTCGGCCTGCTCGGCACCCGCTTCACCATGGAGATGGACTTCTACCGGGCGCGGATGCGCGGCCACGGCATCGACGTGCTGGTGCCGGACGAGCCGGACCGCACGCTCGTGCACGACGTCATCTACCAGGAGCTGACGCTGGGACGCGTGGAGCCCGCGTCGCGGGAGGCGTACCGGCGGGTCATCGCCGGTCTCGCCGGGCGCGGCGCGCAGGGTGTCATCCTCGGCTGCACCGAGATCACCCTGCTGGTGGGCCAGGACGACAGCCCCGTCCCGGTGTTCGACTCCACCCGCATCCACGTGGAGGCCGCCCTCGGCCTCGCCCTCGCACCGGACGAGGCCGCGCGCACGGCGTAGACGCGCGCAAGCCGGGGCGCCCTTCGGCGGCGCACGCAGGCCGGGGGCGCCCTTCGGCGGCGCACGCAGGCCGGGGGCGGCCCTCGGCGCCGCACGCAGGCCGGGGGCGGCCCTCGGCGGTCAGAGGTCGGCGAGCAGGATCGCCGGGTTCTCCACGCAGTCGGCCACGTGCCGCAGGAAGCCGCCCGCCGCTCCCCCGTCGCAGACCCGGTGGTCGAACGTCAGCGAGAGCTGGGCGATCTTGCGGGGGACGACGGCGCCGTCGTGCACCCACGGACGCTCGATGACGCGGCCGACGCCCAGCAGCGCCGCCTCCGGGTGGTTGATGATCGGGGTGGAGCCGTCCACGCCGAAGACGCCGTAGTTGTTGAGCGTGAACGTGCCGCCGGTCAGCGACTCGGGCGGCAGCTTGCCCGCCCTGGCCAGGCCGGTGAGCCTGGTCAGCTCGGCGGCGAGCTGGGCCGTCGTCATCAGGTGCGCGTCGCGGACCACCGGCACGACCAGGCCGCGGTCGGTCTGGGCAGCGAAGCCCAGGTGGATGCGGCCGTACCTGACGATCTCCGAACGGTCGGTGTCCACCGTCGAGTTCAGCTCTGGGAAGCGGCGCAGGCCGTCCACGCAGATGCGGGCGAGCAGCGCCAGCAGGCCGATGCCGAGCTGCGGGCGGGTGCGGCGGAGCGCGTCGCGGGCGGCGACCAGGTCGGTGGCGTCCACGTCCACCCAGGTCGTGGCGTCGGGGATCTCGGCGCGGCTGCGGCTCAGCTTCTCGGCCACGGCCCTGCGCACGCCGCGCAGCGGGATCCGCTCGACCTCCGCAGGAGCCGGCCGGGCCTCCTGGGTCACCGGCCGGGCGGCCTGCTCGCTCGTGGCCGGCCTCGCCCGCTCGATGGCCCGCTCGACGTCGCGGCGCAAGATCACCTGGCGCGGGCCGGTGGGGGTGACACCGGCGAGGTCGATACCGTGCTCGCGGGCGATCCTGCGGACCAGCGGCGAGATCACGCGCGGCGCCTGCCGCCCCGCATGCTGCCGGGGCTTCTCGGGGACGGCCTGCCGGAGCGGGCGCGCCTCCGCCGGCCTGGCAGGACGCGCCTCCACCTGATCGGCAGGGTGCGCCTCCGCCGCTCGCGGCTTCGCGGCCTCCTCCGGCGTGGCCTGCCGGAGCGGGCGCGGGCCGGTCAAGGGTGACGTGCCGGCCGCAGACGGCTTGGCGGCGGTGCGGCGACGGCGGCGGGAGGACGGGCGGTGGCCGGTGCCGTAGCCGATGAGGACGTTGCCGCTGCCCGCCCGCTCCTCCTCGCGGTACTGCACGGCCGCCGGGTCCTCGGGGCTCTCGGCGGTGCCGATCTCGATGAGCGGCTCCCCCACCGACAGGACCGCGCCGGGCGCGGCGTGCAGGGCGAGCACGGTGCCCGCGTACGGCACCGGCACCTCCACCGCCGCCTTGGCCGTCTCGACCTCCACCACGATCTGGTCCACCTCGACGGTGTCGCCGACCGCCACCTTCCAGTCGAGCACCTCGGCCTCGGTCAGCCCCTCGCCCAGGTCGGGCAGCCGGAACACCTGACGCGCGCCGGTGGTCGTCATGACGCCTCCCTGCTCAGGTGCAGCAGGTCGGGCTGGTCGTCGAACTGGAGCCGGTCCACCGCGTCGAGCACCCGGTCCACATCGGGCAGGTGGGTGTGCTCCAGCTTGGGCGGCGGGTACGGGATGTCGAAGCCGGTGACGCGCAGCACGGGCGCGGCCAGGGAGTGGAAGCAGCGCTCCTGGACGCGGGCCGCGATCTCGGCGCCGACCCCGGCGAAGCCCTGCGCCTCCTGGATCACCACGCACCGCCCGGTCTTACGGACCGACGCCACCACGGTCTCGTCGTCGAACGGCACGATGGTCCGCAGGTCCACCACCTCCAGCGAGCGGCCCTCCGCGGCGGCCGCCTCCGCTGCCTGGAGCGCGACGGGCACGCCCGGCCCGTACGCGACGAGCGTGACGTCGTGCCCCTCGCGCCGCACCACGGCCCGGCCGAAACCGGGGGCGCGCCGCTCGGCGGGCGAGAAGTCCTCCTTGGCCCAGTACAGCCGCTTGGGCTCCATGAAGATCACCGGGTCGGGGTCGGCGATGGCCTCGCGGAGCAGCCAGTACGCGTCCTCGACGGTGGCGGGCGTGACGACCTTCAGCCCGGGCGTGTGGGCGTAGTACGCCTCGCTGGAGTCGCAGTGGTGCTCGACCCCGCCGATGCCTCCGGCGAACGGGATGCGGATCACCATCGGCAGCGACACCCGGCCGCGGGTGCGGTTGCGGGTCTTGGCCACGTGGGAGGCGATCTGCTCGAACGCCGGGTAGGCGAAGGCGTCGAACTGCATCTCGACGACGGGGCGGAAGCCGCCCATCGCCATGCCGACGGCCAGGCCGACGATGCCGGACTCGGCGAGCGGGGTGTCGAAGCAGCGCTCCTCGCCGAACTCCTTGGTCAGCCCGTCGGTGATGCGGAACACGCCGCCGAGCGGGCCGACGTCCTCGCCGAAGACGAGCACCCGCTCGTCCTCGCGCATCGCGTCGCGCAGTGCGGCGTTCAGCGCCTGCGCCATCGTGGTCGGCTTCCGCGCGGAAACGGGCGCGGACGCGGATACGGACATGGCGGTCATGTCACTCCTCCGTGGCGGTCAGCTCGGCCCGCAGCAGGTCGCGCTGCTCGCGCAGCTGCGGCGTGGGCTCGGCGAAGACGTGGTCGAACAGCTCGAACGGGTCGGTCTCCGGGTCGGCGTTCATGCGTTCGCGGACGCGGGCGGCGTACTCGTCGGCGGCCCGCGCGGCGGCGGCCACGCCCTCGTCGTCCAGCAGGCCCCTGCCGCGCAGGTAGGTCTCCAGGCGGATCAGCGGGTCGGCCTGCGCCCACCGGGCGACCTCGTCGTCGTCGCGGTAGCGGGTGGGGTCGTCGGCGTTGGTGTGCGGGTCCATCCGGTACGTGTGCGCCTCGACCAGGAACGGCCCGCCGCCCCCGCGGGCCCGCTCGACGGCCGCGGTCAGCACGGACAGCACGGCCACCAGGTCGTTGCCGTCCACCTGCTCCGACGGCACGCCGTACCCGACGCCCTTGTACGCCAGCGCGGGCGCGGCGGTCTGCCTGGCCAGCGGCACCGAGATGGCGTACTTGTTGTTCTGCACGAGGAACACGACCGGGCAGCGCAGCACCCCGGCGTAGTTGAGCGCCTCGTGAAAGTCGCCCTCGCTGGTGCCGCCGTCGCCGATGAAGGCCAGCACGACGGCGTCCTCGCCCTTGCGGCGCAGCGCCTCGGCCATGCCGACCGCGTGGATCGTCTGGGTGGCGAGCGGCGTGCACTGCGGGGCGACGCGGACGGCGCCCGGGTCGTAGCCGCAGTGCCAGTCGCCGCGCAGGAGCGTGAGCACCTCGACGGGGTCGAGGCCACGGGAGACGAGGGCCACGCTGTCGCGGTAGGTGGGGAAGAGCCAGTCGGTGTCGCGCAGCGCGAGCACGCCGCCGATCTGGCAAGCCTCCTGTCCCAGGCTGGAGGGGTAGACGGCGAGCCGGCCCTGCTTGGTCAGCGCGGTCGCCTGGCGGTCGAACCGGCGGCCGACGACCATCCGGCGGTAGGCCTCCGTGAGCCGCTCACCGGCCGGCATCGGGTAGTCGGCGGGGGGATCGACGGCGGTGCCGTCCTCGGCGACGAAGCGCACCGGGACCGGCGCGGGGAGGAGACCGTCGACCACCTGAGGATGGGACATGGCGACGCTCGCTTTCTCTGGACGGTGGACAAGAGAAGCGTCCGCGTCGCGTGCCATTCGTTCAAGACATCGGCGGCGATAGGCGACAAATGGCTGCAAAGCACGCTTCAGACGGCCATTTGTCGATCCAGCGCCCGGCACTAACGGGACCCGCCGGACGTTTTGCCGCCGCCCCCGCCGAGCCTGATCATCCCGCCCGCGCCGACCCGGCGCTCGGGCCGGGTCGGCGCGCCGCTCGCGCCCGTCCGCAGCCGCGCGCCGCTCGCGCCTGTGCCGGTCGCGGCTGTTCGCACCCGCGCGCCGTTCGCGGTCGTCCGCCGCCCGTGCCGGCTCAGCGATCGGGCCGCTCCCGGCCACCGCCGACCGCTCCCACGCGGCGGCGCACTCAGGCAGGGCGAGACGAGGCCAGGGGGCTGAGGCGCGCCCAGGCGCGAAGGCCCGCCTGTGCGCGAGGGCGCGGCCGAATACGAAGGCGCGCTCACGGGCGGGGCGCGAAGCACGACCAGGCGTACGCGCAAAGCCAGCCGCAAGCGAGCGCTCCAGGCGAGGACGTGATCGGACGCGGGGGCGCGGTCGAGCGCGAAAGCACGGTCGGGCGCGAAAACGTGATCGGACGCGAGGACGCGGTCAGGCGCGGGGGCGGCCCCAGTGTGCGCCCTGGCCGCGGGCCTCGTCGAACACCAGCCACGTCCGCGTGGCCCGCACGCCCGGAATGTCCTGGATGCGTTCGAGCACGACGTGCCGCAGCGCCGCGTTGTCCGGCGTCCTGACCAGCGCCAGCACGTCGTAGTCGCCGCCGACCATGGCGAAGTGCTCGACGTAGGGGGTCTCGCGCAGCCGCGCCGACACCTGCCGCCAGGAGTTCTGCTCGATGGTGATCGACACGTACGCGCTGGTGCCGAGGCCCGCCTTGGCCGGCGAGATCTCGGCGGTGAAGCCGGTGATCACGCCGTCCTCCATGAGCCGGGTCAGCCGGGCGTACGCGCTGGCCCGGGAGATGTGCACGTGCTCGGCGAGGGTGCGCACCGACATGCGGCCGTCGCGCCGCAGCTCGGCGATGATGGCGCGATCGACGTCGTCGAGCGTGGCGGCGGCGCGTTCCGGCCATTCATCACCGCCTTGTACGCCCGCCGCGCCGGGTGCCGTGGGCGGGTGGCTCTCCATGCCCTCACTCCTTGCCGAAGGTCTGCGGGTGCCTGCCCGCCGGAGCGGCGGGCGGGCGGCGGTGGCCGTCGATCGGGCCGTCACGCGAGGCCGTCATCTGAGGTCGTCACGCGAGGCCGTCACGTGACGCCGTTGCGCGAAGCCATCACGGACGCCGTTGCGCGCGGCCGTCACGTGCGGCCGTCACTTGAACACGGGCCTCTCAGCGGCCCTCGAAGGCGGGCCTGCGCTTGTTCAGGAACGCTTCGACGGCGGCGGCGTGGTCGGCCGTACGCCCCAGGCGGGCCTGGGCGCGCGCCTCGGCGGCGAGCGTCGCGCCGAGGTCGCGTCCCCAGGCGTCGGCGATGAGCCGCTTGGACTCGGCGTAGGCGGCGGTGGGCCCGGCCGCGAGCCGTCCGGCCAGCTCGCGCGCCGTCGTCGCCAGCTCCTCCGGCGGCACCACGCGGCCCGCGATCCCCCACTCCACGGCCTGCCGCGGCGTGAACGTCTCGGCGAGCAGCACGAGCTCCCTGGCCCGCGACTCGCCGACCGAGCGGGTGAGCGTGGCCGACAGGCCGGAGTCGCAGGTCAGCCCGATCGAGCAGAACGCCGTGCCGAGCACCGCGTTCTCGGCGAACACCCGCAGGTCGCAGGCCAGCGCCAGGGCCAGCCCCGCGCCCACGCAGGTGCCGCCGACGGCCGCGACCACCGGCTTGGCCATGGTGGCGAGCAGCCGCACGATCGGGGCGTAGTCCTCCTCGACGGTGTCGAAGGCGTGCCCGGGGTCGTCGCGCAGCGCCGCCGCGTGCTCGGCCAGGTCCTGGCCGGCGCAGAAGGCCCCGCCCGCGCCGGACAGCAGCACCGCGCGTACGGAGGCGTCGGCGGCGATCTCTTCGAGGGCGTGGCGCAGCTCCAGCTTGGTCTTGGCGTCGAGCGCGTTGCGGCGCTCGGGCCGGTTCAGCGTGACGGCCGCCACGGCGCCGTCGCGTTCGACGAGTACGGCGGCGCCGCTCACGAGCGGTCACCGTCCCAGGTCTTGGCGACCAGGGTGAGCACGTCGTACGTGGCGACCGGCTGCCCCTCCTGGTTGGTCACCACGGCGTCCCAGCGCACCTCGCCGTAGTCGGCGCTGCGGCGCGGGGTGATCTGCTTGACGGTGAGGGTGACGGCGATGCTGTCGCCCGCCTTGACCGGGGTGAGGAAGCGCAGCGAGTCCACGCCGAAGTTGGCCAGCACCGGGCCGGGCGCCGGGTCGACGAAGAGCCCGGCGGCCAGCGAGACGACCAGGTAGCCGTGCGCGACGATGCCGCCGAACAGCGGGTTGCGCGCGGCCGCCTCGGGGTCGGTGTGCGCGTAGAAGGTGTCGCCGGTGAACTCGGCGAAGTGCTCGATGTCCGCCGGCGTGACCGTGCGCGGCTCGGAGGCGATGGTGTCGCCGATGCGCAGCTCGGCCAGCGACTTGCGGAAGGGGTGCACGTCGCTCTCGCGGCGGGCGGCGCCGGTCGTCCAGCGTCCGGTGACGGCGGTGAGCAGGTCGGGCGAGGCCTGGACGGCGGTGCGCTGCATGTGGTGCAGCACGCCTCGGATGCCGCCCAGCTCCTCGCCGCCGCCGGCCCTGCCGGGGCCGCCGTGCACGAGGGTGGGCAGCGGCGAGCCGTGCCCGGTGGACTCCTTGGCGTCGTCGCGGTCGAGCACCAGCACCCGGCCGTGCCAGGGCGCGAGCCCGAGCACCACGGACCTCGCGACCTCGGGGTCGTGGGTGGCGACGGAGGCGACCAGGCTGCCGCGCCCCCTGGCGGCCAGGGCGACGGCCTCGTCCAGCCCGTCGTAGGTGAGCACGGTGCTGACGGGGCCGAACGGCTCGACGTCGTGCGGCTCGGTGGCGCCCGGCCTGGCGCGCAGCACGAGCGGGGTCATGAACGCGCCGCGCGTGGCGTCGCCGTCCAGCAGCGGCCCGCCCGCGGGGTCGCCGAACACCACGTCGGCGCTCGCCCGCAGGGCCTCGACGGCCTTGCGCACCTCCTCGCGCTGGGCGAGACCGGCCAGCGCGCCCATGCGCACGTCGGGGTTGCGCGGGTCGCCGACGGTCACCTTGGCCAGGCGGGCGGCCAGCGCCTCCTCGACCTGCGCGGCCATGGACGAGGGCACCAGCACGCGGCGGATGGCGGTGCACTTCTGCCCGGCCTTGACCGTCATCTCGGTGACGACGCCCTTGATGAACAGGTCGAACTCGGGGTCGTCGGCGCGTACGTCGGGGCCGAGGATCGAGCAGTTGAGCGAGTCGGCCTCGACGCCGAGCACGACGCCGCCGTCCAGCACGTTGGGGTGGCGGCGCAGGATGCCCGCGGTGTGGGCGGAGCCGGTGAAGGCCACGGAGTCCTGCACGGTCAGCTCGTCGAGCAGCCCGCCCGCGCTGCCGGCGAGGAGCTGGAGCGAGCCTTCGGGCAGGATGCCGGAGTCGATGATGAGGCGGACGGCCCGTTCGGCGAGGTAGGCGGTCTGGCTCGCGGGCTTGACGATCGTGGGCAGGCCGGCGAGGAAGGCCGGGGCGAGCTTCTCCAGCATGCCCCACACGGGGAAGTTGAAGGCGTTGATCTGCACGGCCACGCCCGGCCTGGAGGTGTAGATGTGCTGGCCGGCGAACGTGCCGCCCTTGCCGAGGCGTTCCAGGCCGCCGTCCAGGTAGACGGTGTCGTTCGGCAGCTCGCGCACGCCCTTGCTCGAGTAGCTGAACAGGGTGCCGATGCCGCCGTCCACGTCGATGGCGGTGTCGCGGGAGGTGGCGCCGGTGCGCACGGACAGGGCGTACAGCTCCTCCTTCCGCTCCAGCAGGTGCTTGGCGAGCTCCTTGAGCAGGGCGGCCCGCTCGTGGAAGGTGAGCGAGCGCACGGCGGGACCGCCGGTCTCCTTGGCGTATCTGACCATCGCGGCGACGTCGAGGCCGCGGCTGGAGATGCGCGCGACCTCCTCGCCCGTGGCCGCGTCGAGCAGCGGCTCTCCCTCGTCGGCCGCGCGGAACCACCGTCCGGCGGCATAGCTCTCCAGCAGCGTGCTCACACTGTCTCCTCTCGCCTGGCGCGACCTTGCGCGGGCGCCCCTCTATGTGCGACCTTATTACTGACCGAGCGATAAGTAAATGAGCCCGAGGTGTCGGAGGAAAGATGACGACCACTCCAGCGGAGCCGGACCTCGAGGCCCGGCTGCAGGCCGGGTTCGACGCGACCATCGCCCGTAACGACCGCATCGAGCCGCGCGACTGGATGCCCGACGCCTACCGCAAGACGCTCATCCGCCAGATCGCCCAGCACGCGCACTCCGAGATCATCGGCATGCAGCCGGAGGGCAACTGGATCAGCCGCGCCCCCTCGCTGCGCCGTAAGGCGATCCTGCTCGCCAAGGTGCAGGACGAGGCGGGTCACGGGCTCTATCTGTACTCCGCGTGCGAAACCTTGGGCGTCTCCCGGGCCGAGCTGACCGAGCTGCTGCTCGCCGGCAAGCAGAAGTACTCGTCGATCTTCAACTATCCGACGCTGTCGTACGCCGATGTCGGCACCATCGGCTGGCTGGTGGACGGCGCCGCGATCTGCAACCAGGTGCCGCTGTGCCGCACCTCCTACGGCCCGTACGGCCGCGCGATGATCCGCATCTGCAAGGAGGAGTCGTTCCACCAGCGGCAGGGGTACGAGCTGCTGATGACGATGATGCGCGGCACCGACGAGCAGCGTGCCATGGTGCAGGAGTCGGTGAACCGGTTCTGGTGGCCGTCGCTGATGATGTTCGGCCCGCCGGACGACCGCTCGCCCAACAGCGCGCGTTCGATGGCCTGGGGCATCAAGCGCAACTCCAACGACGAGCTGCGCCAGAAGTTCGTGGACATGACGGTCCCGCAGGCCGAGGCGCTCGGCGTGACGCTGCCCGACCCCGAGCTGCGCTGGAACGAGGAGCGCGGGCACTACGACTTCGGCGAGCCCGACTGGGACGAGTTCGCCGCCGTGCTGCGCGGCGACGGGCCGTGCAACGCCCAGCGCATGGCCCACCGCAGGGCCGCGCACGAGGAGGGCGCCTGGGTACGCGAGGCCGCCATGGCGTTCGCCGAGCGCTCGCGAGAGGAGGCCGCGCGATGACCGCCGACCGCCGGGAATGGCCGCTGTACGAGGTGTTCGTGCGCGGCAAGCGCGGGCTCAACCACGTGCATGTCGGCTCGCTGCACGCCCCCGACGACCAGATGGCGCTGCGGCACGCCCGCGACGTCTACACGCGCCGCAACGAGGGCGTCAGCATCTGGGTCGTACGCGCCGACGCCATCACCGCGTCGAGTCCCGACGAGAAGGACCCGCTCTTCGCGCCCAGCGGTGACAAGGTCTACCGGCATCCGACGTTCTACGAGATCCCGGCTGACGTCCCGCACATCTGATGGGATCACTGATGAACGAGGAACACGGCAGCATCTTCGACGGCCTGCTGGAGAGCGGCGACTCCGGGCAGTGGGCCTTCGGCACCGACTTCGAGGACCCGCTGGCCGGGATCGACACCACCACGCCCGACGGGGTGGACCCGGCCGGGCTGGCGGCGTACTGCCTCATGCTCGGCGACGACGCGCTGATCATGTCGCAGCGGCTGTCGGAGTGGTGCAGCCGCGCGCCCGACCTGGAAGAGGACATCGCGCTCGCGAACATGGCGCTCGACCTGCTCGGGCAGGCGCGGCTGCTGCTGGCGCGGGCGGCGGCGGCCGACCCGTCCGTGGTGCCCGTGCTGCCGGACGGTTCGCCGGTGCCGCCGGAGGACCGGCTCGCGTTCTTCCGCGACGACCGCGAGTTCCGCAACGTGCGGCTCGCCGAGGTGCCGAACGGCGACTTCGCGCACGTGGTGGTGCGGCTGCTGCTGTTCTCGGCGGCCCGGCTCGCGGTGTTCGAACGGCTGCGCGCCAGCCGTGACCAGGTGCTCGCGGCCGTCGCCGGCAAGGGCGTCAAGGAGCTCGCCTACCACCGCGACTGGGCCGGGCGCTGGTTCCTGACGCTGGCGCGCGGCACCGAGGAGTCGCACCGCAGGCTGCTCGCCGCGCTCGACGCGCTGTGGCCGCTGCGGGCCGAGCTGGTCGCCTCCCATCCGCTCGAACGGTCGATGGCGGGCGCGGGGGTGGGCGTGGATCCGGCGTCCGTGGCCGGTGAGGTGGACGCGGTCGTCGACCAGGTGCTCGCCGTGAGCGGCGTCGAACGTCCCGAGCGGGCGCCGCTGGCCGGGGTCGGCGGGCGTACCGGAAGGGACGGCATGCACACCGAGGCGCTGAGCAGGCTGCTCGCCGAGATGCAGGTCGTCGCCCGAGCACACCCGATGGGGCGCTGGTGAGCGCCCGCGAGGCCCGCGCCGGCGTCCAGGCGCAGGAGCGCGAGGACCGGGCGACCGTTCAAGCGCAGGAGCGCGCGGGCCGGGCGACCGTTCAGGCGCAGGAGCACGAGGCCCCGGCGACCGTTCAGGCGCGGAAGGTGGCCGCGCGGCGGGCCGCCGAGGCCGCCGAGGTGGCCGGGCGGGTGCGCGATCCCGAGATGCCGATGCTCACGCTCGCCGACCTCGGCGTGCTGCGCGGCGTGGAGGTGACGCGCGATGCCGAGGGCGCCGAGGTGGTCGTCGCCTCGATCACGCCGACGTACACCGGCTGCCCCGCCATGAAGACCATGCGCGACGACCTCGTGCACCGGCTCAGGGAGGCCGGGTTCGAGCGCGTGGAGGTGCGCGTCGTGCTCGACCCGCCGTGGTCCAGCGACTGGATCTCCGAACGCGGCAGGGCCGCCCTGCGCGCCGCCGGGCTGTCACCGCCGGGTCCCGCGCCCCGGCGGAGCGGTCCCGTGCTGCTCACGCTGGGCCCGAAGCGGGCCGCGCCACCCTGCCCGCGCTGCGGCTCGGCGGACACCCGGCTCACCTCCGAGTTCGGCGCGACCGCCTGCAAGGCCCTCTACCGCTGCGCCGCCTGCCTCGAACCGTTCGAGCACGTCAAGGAGATCTGACGATGACCATGCTCGGGACCGCGCCGTCCAGGGCCGCCGTCTTCCACCCGCTGGCCGTGTCGGCGGTGGACCGGCTGTGCGACGACGCCGTCGCGATCACGTTCGAGGTGCCGCTCGAGCTGCGGGAGGCGTACGCGTTCAAGGCCGGCCAGTCACTCACGCTGCGCCGCGTCATCGACGGACGCGAGGAGCGCCGCTCGTACTCGATCTGCGCCCCGGTGGGCGCCGCGCCGCGCATCGGCGTGCGGGAGATCCCCGGCGGCCTGTTCTCCTCCTGGCTGGTCCACGAGGTACGTCCGGGCACCGTCATCGAGGTGCAGCCGCCCACCGGCTCCTGGCAGGCCGACCCGGACAGCGGCGAGCGCCACCTGTGCGTGGCGGCCGGCTCGGGCATCACGCCGCTGCTGTCGATCGCCTCGACCGTGCTCACCCACCCCCGCGCCCAGGTCTCCCTCGTGTACGGCAACCGCACCAGCCGCACGGTGATGTTCGCCGAGGAGCTGGGCGACCTGAAGAACCGCTACGGCCCCCGCCTGCAGATCGTGCACGCGCTCTCCCGCGAGCCGCGCGACGTGGAGCTGCTGTCGGGACGGCTGGACGGCGACCGGCTGCGCCGCCTGCTCACCCGCCTGGTGCCCGTCGAGGTGTTCGACCACGTGTGGCTGTGCGGGCCGCTGCAGATGATCGATGAGGCCCGGCCGGTGCTCGCCGAGCTGGGCGTCCCGGCCGAGCGGGTGCACGTCGAGCTGTTCTACGCCGACGCGCCGCCGCCTCCGCCGCGCAGGGACGACTCCGTCCCGCCGGGCGCGACCACGGAGCTGACGACCGTGCTCGACGGGCTGCGCACCACCTCGACGGTCTCCCGGGAGACGACGCTGCTGGAGGGCGCCCAGGCGAGCCGGGCGGACCTGCCGTTCGCGTGCAAGGGCGGCGTGTGCGGCACGTGCCGGGCCGTCGTGCGCTCGGGCGAGGTGGACATGCGGCGCAACTACGCGCTGGAGCCGTCCGAGCTGGCCGCCGGGTTCGTGCTGACCTGCCAGACGTACCCGGTGAGCGAACAGGTCACCATCGACTACGACGCCTGATCTCACAGGAGCCCACGTGTCAGCTATCTCCTTCGCCCTGCCTGTGCCTGTGCCCGCCCGCCGCCGGGGACGATCGTGAGCGGGCCGAGCCTCCTCGTCGAGGAGGGCGCGGACCGGGTGGTGTGGCGGCTCAACCGGCCCGAGCGGCGCAACGCCATCGACCGCGAGCTGGTCGCCGCGCTGCACGAGGCGTGCGCGGCGGTCGAGGCGGAGCCGAAGATCGTCCTGCTGGCCGGCGAGGGCGGCACGTTCGCGGCCGGCGCGGACATCGCCGAGCTGCGTGAACGGGGCCGCGAGGACGCGCTGCGCGGCATCAACTCGAAGATCTTCGATCGGATCCACCGGCTGCCGATGCCGACCATCGCGCTGCTCGACGGGTACGCGCTGGGCGGCGGCGCCGAGCTCGCCTACGCCTGTGACTTCCGCATCGGCACCGAGCGCACCAAGATCGGCAACCCGGAGACCGGGCTCGGCATCCTCGCCGCCGCCGGGGCCGCCTGGCGGCTGGCCGAGCTGGTGGGCGAGCCGCTGGCCAAGGAGATCCTGCTCGCCGGGCGCGTGCTGTCGGCCGCGGAGGCGCGGGAGGTGCGGCTGCTCAACGAGGTGGTCGAGCAGGACGACCTGCTGGCGGCCGGGCACCGGCTGGCCGACCGGATCGCCGCGCAGGCGCCGCTCGCGACCCGGCTGATGAAGGCGGTCTTCCACGCGCCGCGCCAGGCGCACCCGTTCGTGGACGACGTGGCGCAGGCGGTGCTGTTCGAGACCGAGGAGAAGCACGCGCGGATGACGGCGTTCCTGGAGCGCCGCGAGCGGAAAGGACGCTCTCATGACCGCTGATGACCGGCATGATGACCGGCTGAGCACGGACATCGCCGCCCTGCCCGGCAGCGTCGGCGTCTACGGCGGAGGACGCATGGGCGCGGGCATCGCGCACGCCTTCCTCCTCGCCGGCTGCTCCGTCGTCGTCGTGGAGAGCGCCGACGAGACGGCGGCCGCCGCCCGCGAGCGCGTGGCCGGCAGCCTGGCCAAGGCCGCCGCGAAGGGCACGCTCGGCGAGCCGCAGGAGGCCGTGCTCGGCCGGCTGCGCACCACCACCGACCCGGCCGGCCTGGCGGGCTGCGAGCTGATCGTCGAGGCCGTGCCCGAGGACGCGGCGCTGAAGGCGGAGGTGCTGTCCGCCGCCGAGAAGCGGGCGCCGGGCGCGGTGCTCGCCACCAACACCAGCAGCCTGTCCGTCGCCGGGCTCGCCACCGCGCTGTCCGCGCCCGAACGCTTCCTCGGCCTGCACTTCTTCAACCCCGTCCCGGTCAGCGACCTCGTCGAGATCGTGACCGCACCGGACACCGACCCCGATCTGGTGACCCGCGCGCAGGGGTGGGTGACGGCGCTCGGCAAGACGCCCATCACCGTGACCGACTCGCCGGGCTTCGCCAGCAGCCGGCTCGGCGTGGCCCTGGCGCTGGAGGCCATGCGCATGCTCGAAGAGGGCGTGGCGAGCGCGGCCGACATCGACACCGCGATGACGCTCGGCTACCGGCACCCGGTGGGGCCGCTGCGCACCACCGACATCGTGGGCCTGGACGTGCGCCTGGCCATCGCCGAACACCTGGCCCGCGAGCTGGGCCCGCGCTTCGAGCCGCCGCGGATCCTGCGCGACCTGGTCGCCGCCGGCCACCTCGGACGCAAGACCGGGCAGGGCTTCTACACCTGGTGACGCGCGCCGGGTCCGGGTGCTCGCGCCCGGCCCGGCCGCCTGGACCCGGCCCCGCCGCTTCCGCTCGATCTTGCCGCTCGCACCCGGCCGCCTTGCCGCTCGCACCCGGCCGCCGCTTCAGCTCGACCCCGCCGCTCGCATCCGACCCGCCACTTGCGGCCGGCGGGTGTCGCGCCAGGCCGTGCCGTCCGTGACGGTCAGGTCTCGTGCCTGGCCAGGCCGTCGAAGGCGATGGAGGTGATGGCGGCGGCCACCATCGCCTGGTCGTAGGCACCGTCGGGGCGGTACCACTCGGCCAGCGAGTTGACCATGCCGAACAGCAGGCGGCTCACCAGCGCGGGCGGCACGTCGTCGCGCAGCGCGCCCTCGGCGACCGCGTCGGCCACCAGCGCGGCCAGCCGGTCGTCGAGCCAGCGCCGCCGTTCGAGCGCGGCCAGCTCGACCTCGCTGTTCCCGCGTACGCGCAGCAGCAGCGTGACCGACGGCTGGTGCGCCACCAGCACTTCGACGCTGCGCCGCACCACGCCGCGCAGCCGCTCGTACGCGCTGCCCCCGGCCTGATCGCGGGACGCCTCGGTCACCACGGCGGTCAGCTCGTCGAGCGCGTCGTCGAGCGCCTGGCCGAGCAGCTGCTCCTTGCTGGTGACGTGGTGGTAGATGGCCGCCTTGGTCAGCCCGAGTTCCTTGGCCAGGTCGCCCATGCTGGTGGCGTCGTAGCCGCGGCGGTTGAACAACTCGACGGCGGCACGCAGGATCGCGGACTGGTCATAACCGGGACGGCCCCGCCGGCGGCGCGGGGCTGGTTCGGCCTGCTCAGTCGTGGTCACAAAAGCAGCATCTCACGCGTCCGCCCCACACATCGCCGTCATGCGGCGCGTACGGACGCCCGGAGCGGCACGCGCACGGCGCCTGGCGGCAGCACGGCCAGGGGGCTGTTGGGGGCCGGGCACGAGACGTCCGCCAATAACATCGGGACCATGATGGCGATGCTGCTGTCCGGCCGCAGGCGCGCCAACCGCGACGAGCGGCGGTTCGACGGCGCCGGCGAGATGCGGCTCGACCGCTCGCCCAACCCCCACGTGGCCTTCGGCGCCGGCCCGCACTCCTGCCTCGGCCAGGCGCCGGCCCGCACCGAGCTGCAGACGGTGCTGAAAGTGCTGAAGGTGCTGAAGGTGCTGCTCGCCCGGCTGCCCGGTCTCGGCCTGGCCGTTGCCGCGGCCGGGCTGCGCCGCCGCGACGGGCTGGTCGCCGGCGTGCTGGTCGCCGGCGGGCTGGAGAAGGTGCCGGTGAGATGGTGACATCGGACGGGCCCGCGCCCGAGCGTCGGGGCGTACGGGCCAAGGACACGCGCGAGGCGCTGCTCGACACGGCCGAGCGGCTGTTCGCCGAGCGCGGCGTCGGCGAGGTGTCCGCCCGGCAGATCAGCGAGGCCGCCGGGCAGGCCAACAACTTCGCCGTCGGCTACCACTTCGGGTCGAAGGCCGGGCTGGTGCGGGCGATCGTCCGCCGCTACACCTACGACATGGAGCGGCGGCGGCTGCGGCTGCTGGCCGAGATCGGCGAGTCCGAGGAGCTGCGCGACTGGATCTCCTGCCTGGTCCGCCCCGCCACCGACCATCTGGAGGCGCTGGGCGTGCCGAGCGTGCGGGCCCAGTGCATCGCGCAGATCAACACGGTGCCCGCGATGCGGCAGATCGTCATCGACGAGTCGGTGGCCACGCCGTCCATGCAGGCGAGCCTCGCGGGCATGTTCCGGCTGCTGCCCGGCCTGTCGGAGGAGACGCGCCGCGACCGCTCCGACATGAGCCGGCTGCTGCTGGTGCACGCGCTGGCCGAGCGGGAGCGGGCGCTGAACGAGGGCGCGCCGCTCAGCCGCGCCACCTGGGACGATGCCGCCACCAGCCTCATCGACGCCCTCACCGGCCTTTGGACGGCCCCGGCCACCCGTCACCGCTGAGTCACTTTCCCGGCAGGAGGCCGATGTCGGAGACCGGGCCGAGGTGGCGGAGCTTGTCGGGGTTGGCGACCGCGTGCACCGCCTGCACCACGCCGTCGGCGATCGACAGCTCGACCACGCTCGCCACCCGCCCGTCGGCGTCGCGCAGGACCGCTCCCGGGCTGCCGTTGACCCAGGCGAGCCGGAGCGTGACGCCGTACGCCCTGACCCGGCGCAGGCCGCCGAGCAGCAGCCGCGCGACCCGCACGGGATCGTTCGCGGCCATCGTGAGCGCCCGCGCCTTGCCGCCGCCGTCGCCGTGCAGCACCACGTCGGGCGCCAGCATGCCGAGCAGCGCGTCCAGGTCGCCTCCTGCCGCCGCCTCGAAGAACCGGCGGGCCAGCTCCGCGCTCTCCGCCCGCCGCATCGGGCCGGGCGGCCCGCCGGAGCCCCGCGATCCCGCCGCGATCCGCTGCCGGGCGCGGGCGAAGATCTGCCGGCAGTTCGCCTCGGTCTTGCCGGTGATGCGGGCCACGTCGCGGTAGCCGTACCCGAAGACCTCGCGCAGCATGAACACCGCGCGCTCCACCGGCGACAGCGACTCCAGCAGCACGAGGAAGGCCATCGACAGCGAGTCGGCCAGCTCGGCGTGCTCGGCGGGCCCGGTGATGTCCTCGCCGCCCGGCCCGATGCCCGGCATGACGACCGGCTCGGGCAGCCACTCCCCCACGTACGTCTCCCTTCGCACCCGCGCCGAGCGCAGGTGGTCGATGCCGAGCCGGGTCACGGCCGTCGTCAGGTACGCCTTCGGCTCGGCGATCGTGGTGCCCTTCTGCCGGGCGCGGGTGAGTCCGAGGTAGGCGTCCTGCACGATGTCCTCGGCGTCGCCGACGGACCCGGTCATCCCGTACGCGATGGAGAACAACAGCGGCCGGTAGGCGTCGTCGTCGTCATCGTCCATGTCGGGCCCTTTCGTGCGATGTCCGGCAGGGTATCCAGCGCTCACCAGCCGACCGGTCCCAGGCGGTCGATGAAGACGCCGCTCGGGCCGTCCGCGTCGAGGGTGGCGAGGTGGACGATCGGGTCGCTGCCCTGGGTGACGGTGAGCGTGCCGGTGTGGTGGTTCATGTCGGTGGCGGTGAACGCGTGGTTGGCGACCTCGCCGGGGGTGACCGCGTTGAACTTCACGTGCGGGAGCGCCTGCGCGTACCGGACGGTGAGCATGTTGAGCGCGGCCTTGGACGAGGAGTACGCCAGCTCGTGCATCGCCGATACCGGCTGCTCCGGGTCGGTCACGACGGAGAAGGAGCCGCCGGCGCTGCTCACCATCACCACGCGCGGGTTGGCGGACGCCTCCAGCAGCGGCAGGAAGGCGTGCGTGACCCGGACCGGGCCGTACACGTTGGTGTCGTAGACGGCGTGCAGCTCCTCGGCCGTGGCCTGCGCGGGCGGCAGCACCCTGCCGGGCGCGCCCGCGTTGTTGACCAGCACGTCGAGGCGGTCGGTGTGCTCGCGGACCAGCCGGACCGCCGCCGACACCGACGCGTCCGAGGTCACGTCCAGGGGGACCAAGATCGCCTCGATGCCGTCGGCGGCCAGTTTCCCGACGGCCGCGCGGCCCCGCCCCTCGTCGCGGGAGCCGAGGAAGACGGTCCAGTCCATCGCGCCGAGCCGCCTGGCCGTCTCGAAACCCAGTCCCTTGTTCGCACCGGTGATCAATACACTCGTTCGTTCCATGCCCTCTAAGACGGGGCACCCCGTCCGGCTGTGACAGCTGTGATCGAGGTCACTGCCACGGGGGACGCCGGACCGCGGCTACGACGCCCGCACCCGCCGCCTGCTCGACCAGATCGAGGAGGTCGGCAGGGCGTTCCCCGATGACGCGCTCGACGGCGACGACCTCGTGCACACCGACTTCCACGCCGGCAACGTGCTGGTGGACGCGGACGGCGCCATCACCGGCGTGATCGACTGGGACGGCGCCCGTCGCGGCGACGCCGCCTTCGACCTGTTCACGCTCCGCTTCGACCTCGCGCACCGGGCGCCCTGGCTGCACGTGGACGTGCCGGAGACGGTGGCGCTGCGCTGCTGGGCCCACATGAGCCTGCGCCTGGTGGACTGGGCGATCCGCCACTTCTCCGCCTCCGAGGTGACGTACTGGCTGGAGGTGGCCGAACGCCTCAGACCCTGACCAAAGTCAGGGTCCGTTCCTGTCTTTGGATCATGCCGGAGGCCATGGGCCGCTCCCTAAGGTGTTCCCCATGATCAGAACCACCGCTCTCATGCTCGCCCTCGGCCTCCCCCTCACGGCCGCGGCCCTTCCCGCCGAAGCCGCCGCCCGCACCGCCGATGTGAAGTTCGCGATCCCGCGGCCGACCGGCGCGTACAAGGTCGGGCGGGACGTCCTGCACATGGTGGACACCGGCCGCCGCGATCCCTGGGCGCCGTCCGCCACCCCTCGCGAGCTGATGGTCTCGATGTACTATCCGGCGCGCTCCGGCGGCCGCCCGACCGCGTACATGACGACCGCCGAGGCGGCGGCGCTGCTCAAGGCCCAGAAGCTCGACACCCGCGTCAAACCGGAGCAGGTCGCGGGGGTGCGCACGAACGCGCGCGAGGGCGCCCGCCCGGTCTCGGGCCGGTATCCCCTGGTGGTGCTGTCGCCGGGCTTCACCCTCAACCGGGCCACGCTGACCATGCTCGCCGAGGAGCTGGCCTCGCGCGGGAACGTGGTCGCCCTGGTGGACCACGCCTACGAGTCGTACGGCACGAGGTTCCCCGGCGGCCGTACGCTGACCTGCGCCGCGTGCGAGGCGCTCGAGAAGGCGCCGTCCGACGAGGAGAGCAAGCGGCTGCTGGCCAAGGTCGCCACCGGACGGGCGGCCGACCTGTCGTTCGTCATCGACCGCGTCACCCGCGTCACGGGGTGGCGGCGCGCCGCGATGATCGACCAGAAGCGGATCGGCGCGGCCGGTCACTCGATCGGCGGGAACGCCGCCGCCGCGCTCATGGCCGCCGACCGCCGGGTGCGCGCCGGAGTGAACATGGACGGCACGTTCTTCGCGCCCGTCCCCGCGAAGGGGCTCGGCGGCCGGCCGTTCCTCATGCTCGGCACGAAGTCAGGGCACTCCCCCGGCTCGGCCGACACGAGCTGGCCACGTGACTGGCGGCGGCTGGACGGCTGGAAGCGCTGGCTGACCGTCAAGGATTCGGGCCACTTCACGTTCATCGACCTGCCCGTGCTGGGCGGCCAGGCCGGGATGACCGACCCTGCGGCGCCGCTGTCCGGCAAGCGGTCGGGCGAGATCACCACCTCGTACGTGGGCGCGTTCTTCGACCGGCACCTTCAGGGCAGGAAGCGCCCGATCCTGGACGGCCCCACCCGCGCCAACCCGGAGGTCACCTTCCACAACCCCTGACCGCGACCGCTCCGGTCCCCCTCGCCCCGGAGCACGAGGACATGGGTTCTCGATCGCTCTCTCGTCAGCGGCCCACCCGCCAGGGCCCTTTCGAGAACCCCGGACCACGATCACGCGTGTTCTTGACCTCTCCCATTTCCCTGTCTACTGATAGGTATAGCCGGAATGTGAGAGGTGGTCGCATGCCGTATCGAAACGCCGGACGAGAGGACCTGCCGGGCAGGCGCGCCGTGCTCCGCGCGCTTCCCGCCTTGGGCGGGGCCGCGGTGCTGAGCGGGCCGCTCGCGGGCACGGCGGGGGCCACAGCGCAGGGAGCGGCCGAGGCCGTCAGGCGCGCGGCGGGCCCGATCGTCAAGCCGCTGCCGCCCGAGGTGTTCATCGAGCACGGGTCGAACGCCGAGACCCGCTGGGAGGCGCTGCGCGACATCGGTTACCACGTGCCCAACGAGCGGTTCTTCGTCCGCAACCACACCGCCACGCCGCTGATCGACGCGGCCACCTGGCGGCTGCGCGTGCACGGCTCAGGAGTGCCCCGCCCGCAGGAGTTCAGCTACGCGCAGCTGCGCGCGATGCCGTCGGTGACGGTGGACGCGGCCATCGAGTGCGCGGGCAACGGCCGCTCGTTCTTCGCCACCCAGCAGGGCGAGCAGGCGTCGGGCACGCAGTGGCGGCTCGGCGCGATCGGGGTGGCGCGCTGGCGCGGCGTGCCGCTGGGCGCGGTGCTGCGCCGCGCCGGGCTGTCGAAGAACGCGGTGGACGTCATGCCGTCGGGGCTGGACGCCAACTATGTCAGCGACGGGCAGGACCTCGGCCGCGTGCGCCGGCCGCTGCCGATCGGCAAGGCGCTCGACGACGTGCTGCTGGCGTACGAGATGAACGGCGAGCCGCTGCCGCCCGACCACGGCTTCCCCGTGCGGGTGGTGGTGCCGGGGTGGGTCGGCATCGCCTCGATCAAGTGGGTGGGCGACATCGAGGTGTCCACCGAGCCGCTCCTATCACCGTGGAACACGATCTACTACCGCTTCTTCGGGCCCGGCTACCCGGACGAGGGCAGCGCGCCGCTCACCCGGCAGGTCACCAAGAGCGCGTTCGAGCTGGGCTGGGAGGCGAGCATCCCGGCGGGACGGCCGTACCGGCTGCGCGGCAGGTCGTGGTCGGGGCGCGGCCGGATCACCCGCGTCGAGGTGAGCACCGACGGCGGGACCCGCTGGCGGGACGCCCGGCTGCTCGACGGCGGCCGCCGCGGCCCCTGGACGCGCTGGCAGATCACCTGGCCCGACCCGCGTCCCGGCCGCACGGAGCTGCTGGCCCGCGCCACCGACGAGACCGGCGCCGTGCAACCGGTCACCACGCGGTTCAACACGATGGGTTACCTGTTCGACGCGATCGTCGCCCACCCGGTGCAGGTGACCTGAGCCGCGACCCAGCGGGTCCGCACACCCGCGCCCGAGCCGCCGCCCCTCCTCCAGGCAGGCGGAAAGCTCGGCCGCGTAGGCGCGGGCCCGGTCCGGCGCGCCGGCGTCGAGCTGGAGCGGCGGCTCCCAGAGCGCGAGCCGGGTGATCGGCAGGCCCGCCGCGGCGGCGCGCGGCGCCAGCACCGCCCCCGACGAGTTGCCGAACACCGCCGCCGCTCCCCCGGCCGCCTCGACGACCGCGGCGAGGTCCTCGATCTCGCGCTCCACCGCGTAGGGCGGGGTGTCGCCGCTGCCGCCGCGCCCCCGCCGGTCGTCGTCGAGCCGGACGACGTCGGAGGGGACGAAGCGTTCGAGCCTGGCGTACAGGGCGGCGATCTCCCGCCACGGCGTCTCTTCGAAGGAGGGCGCGGTGGCGTGGCAGGCGGCGATGGCCGCCTGGATCCGGTACGGCCCCGCCCCGCCCCGCCGCAGCACGTCGTCGAGCAGCGCCACGCCCTCGTCGATCTGCTCGCGGTCCCACAGGGAGCGGTCCTGCTCCTCCAGCGGCACCAGCTCGCGCCGTCCGGGCCGCGCGCCGGGCGTCGTGCAGAAGCATCAGCGCCAGCAGCCCACCGGCCTCGGGCTCGCCGGGCAGCAGCCGGACGAGCAGCCGCCCCAGCCGGATGGCCTCGTCCGTCAGCGCCCGCCGGATCGGCTCGTCGCCCGCGCCCGCCGCGTACCCCTCGGAGAAGAGCAGGTAGAGCACGCCGAGCACGGCCGTGGTGAGCCCCGCCAGCGTGCGCAGGGTGAGCGCGGCCCTCGGCTCGACGGCAGGCGGGGATGGCAAGACGTGAAGATCAGCCGGAGCGGTCGTCCTCGACGGCGCCCTCGTGCGAGGCGGGCGGCTCGGCGGTTTCATGGAGTACGGCCGGCTCGCGCAGCTTGGCCGCGCCCACCGAGGCCCGGCGCAGCCGGTCGATCGCCTTGTCGCAGGCGGTCATGGCCAGCCACGCGCCGGGGGCGGGCGGCACTCCGCCCGCGGGCCACCCGGCCACGACTTACTTGGACTCGACGAAGGGGCCGTCGGTCATCAGCACCTCGCCGCCGCGCACCCGCACCGTGGTGGCGTCGGCGGGCGGTTCGAGGCCGCCGCTCGCGATGAGCCCGTCGCCGCGCGCGTCGGCCCACGCCTACCGTCGGGCAGGAAGCCGGGGCCGGCCAGCATCGCCTGGTAGGACTCCTCGTCCCCGCAGACCAGCAACAGGTACGTCATCCGGTCAGCCTGAGCGGCGGCCCGGCGCTCAGCGGAAGTCGGAGATGCGGAACACGGCCAGCATGTCCTTGGCGCGGGAGCCGTCCGTCGAGAACGACGCCTCCGCACCGACCCAGCCACGGAACGCACCCGAGTCGTCGATGATCTGCAGAAGCGGCTTGACGTGGGAGTTTCCGTTGTAGCAGAACTGCTTGCGCTCCATCGCCAGGCAGGTGCACCAGTGCCACAGGGTGTCGCGGCGGTCACCCTTGCCGACCATGGTCAGGTAGTACTGGATGGAGCTGATGTTGGCCTTCGTCCCGCCGCCGTACCTCGGGCAGCCGCCCTCCTTCTGGCAGGCGCTGTTGGACGAGGGCTGCAGGTACGTCAGGCACGAGGTGGTGCCGGAGCACTGACGGAACGAGGAGAGGCCGAACGGCTGGTTGGCCGACGGCACCAGCTTGCCGCCCGCCCAGCTCGTCAGGTCCTGCCTGAGCCCGCCGGGAAACGCCTTCACCGAGCTCATCGCGCGGCGGGTGGCGTAGGAGGCGTTGCTGCCGTAGCCGTAGCCGTGCGTGGCGAGCGTGCTCCGCTTGAGGTCGAGGCGGGCCAGCTTGCCGTCGGGCGAGGTGCGGACGTACCACTGCTCGGTCCAGGTCTGGGCGATCTTCCACGTGATCGTGAGCACGTTGCCCGACACCGTGTACGTCCCGGTGCGCCGCTCGGACGGACCGCCGGTGAAGCCGCCCGCGGTGAGCACCTGGCAGGCGCGCACCTTGGTGGCCTTGCCCCCGGCCGTGGTGGTGCAGCTCGCGTCCGGCTTCGTCCCGGTGCTCTGCCTGGCCTTGGGCTGGCGCTGCCACCACAGGTAGAAGCCGGCGCTCACGGTGCCGTTCTTGGCGAAGCTGTAGTTGCCCAGCCGTACCCAGTTCTGCTGCGACGAGGCCTTCAGGTGGCCTTGCGAGACGACGAACGTGGACTTGCCGCCGGGCAGTGACGTGGCGGCCGCCGCCTGGCTCGCCGGTAGGAGGGTGGCGGCGAGCAGAAAACTGAGAATCGCTGCTGCGAAGCGCATGAAGTGTCTCCGGGGGTCACACGGCGTGTCCAGCACAGCACGACACCGTAATGGTCCGGCCCGGAAATGTCATCGAAACCGCGCCAGAAGTCCCGCGCCCACCGGGCTTCGCGGGCGCGGGCGACGACCTCCGCAGGCGCGGTGACGGGCGCGCCCTCGCGCCCGCCGTGTGAGCGCCGGCTCCGACCGCCGGCCATCCCCGGGACCGGCGCGCCCTCGCGCCCGCCGTGTGAGCGGGTGGGCGGCGCGAGGGCGCTACGGCGTCAGGTGACGGCGCGGTCCGACTCCGACTCCGTGCCGGGCACCAGGTCGTCGCCGGGCTCGACCGGCGGCTCCTGCTGCGGGGGCGCGATGGGCCGGACGTGGCGCTGCCGGCCACCGGTCAACCTCGTGCGCCAGCGCAGCCCGGCCCGGCGGCGGCCGGAGGCGGGCGTGGCCGCGGGCTCCCGGCGCTGTTCCTGCGGCGCGGCGGCGGCGTGGCCGTTGTCGGGCTCGCCGTCCTCGCCGTGCCAGTGGGCCAGGCGGCCGCCCCTGCCGACGGCGCGCAGCCGCCGTTCGACCTCGGCACGGGTGGCGGGCGTGGTGACGATGAGCACCTCGTCGCCCTCACGCAGGATGGTGTCGGGCTCGGGTACGAGGGTGTCGCCGCCGCGGATGACGAGGGTGACGATGGACGGCTTGGGCAGCCGCAGCTCGAAGATCTCCACGCCGTGCAGCTTCGAGCCGGGCGGGACGGTGAGCGTGAGCAGCTCGGCCGCGAGGACGTCGAGCGGCGCGGCCTCGATCTCGACCTCCCTGGCCTGGTGCGGCTGGGTGACCTTGAGCAGCCTGGCGACCAGCGGCAGCGTCGGGCCCTGTACGAGGGTGTAGAGGACGACCAGGACGAACACGATGTTCAGCAGGTGCTTGCTGCCGGGCACCTCGGCCACGATCGGGTAGGTGGCCAGCACGATCGGCACCGCGCCGCGCAGGCCCGCCCAGGCGATGAACGCCTGGTGCCGCCAGCCCGTACGGAACCAGGTCAGGCAGGCCGCGACGGACGCCGGCCTGGCGATCAGCAGCAGCACCAGCCCGATGACGACGGCGGGCAGCAGCGCGCTGGGCAGCTCGTGCGGGGTGACGAGCAGGCCGAGCATGACGAACAGGCCGATCTGCGCCAGCCAGCCGATGCCGTCGGCGAACGACCGGGTGGCGGCGCGGTGCGGCAGCTCGGCGTTGCCGAGGACGAGGCCGGCCAGGTAGGCGGCGATGAAGCCGGAGGCGTGCAGGGCCCCGGCCGCGGCGAACGCGATGATGCCGAGGCCGACGGTGGCCAGCGGGTACAGGCCGGTGGCGGGCAGTGCGACGTACCGCAGGGCGAGCGTGCCCGCCCAGCCGCAGGCGAGACCGATCGCCGCGCCGACCGCCAGCTCGAACGTGATCTGCGAGACGATCTCCACGGGGCTGGGCAGGTCGGTGAACACCGTCGAGAACACCAGCACCAAGATGACGGTCGGCGCGTCGTTGAATCCCGACTCCGCCTCCACCATTCCGGCCACGCGGCGCGGCAGCGGCAGCGCGCGCAGCACGGAGAACACGGCGGCGGCGTCCGTCGATGACACGATCGCGCCGAGCAGCAAGGACAGTTGCCAGTTCAAGCCCAGCAGGAAATGCGCTCCAGCGGCGGTGATCGTCACGCTGACCGCCACACCGAGCGTGGCCAGCAGCCCGGCGGGCACCATCAGCCGCTTGATGTCGGCCCACCGGGTGCTCAAACCACCTTCGACCAGGATGATGCCCAGCGCCGACGTGCCGAGGGTCTGCGCGAGCTGGGCGTCGTCGAAATCGATGCCCAGGACGTCCTCACCGAGCAGCACGCCCAGGGCGAGGAACAGCAGCAGGCCGGGCAGGCCGAGCCGGCTCGCGGTGCGCGCCGCGGCGATGCTCGCGAGCAAAACCAGTCCACCGGCCAGTAAAACGCCGTACAACTGCTGCAGACTCATCGTGAACCCCCACGTGGCATCGGTGAAGCGGTCATGCGGCGATCATTTCTCATCGCACGTTGATAAAGCTGAATGGACGGACTCCTCCGTGTGGCAGGGACGGTCTCTTTATCTTCCTGGGCCCACCGGGCCAGTGGGGGTACGGCGCGGCCGGTGGATGCACATGTCGATGGTCGCGGGGCTTCCCGTACCCGGAAAAGAGGGAGAAAGCCCGGAAGTCGCACCTGCCGTCCACTTACGGGATCCTGTCATCCTCGTAAAGGATCGATAGGGGGACGACGGCGAGGTCCGCCGGAGTGATCCCCCGGTCGAGCGGTGCAAGACGGACGTGAGGTGACCGGTGGAGATCGAACAAACAGGGCTGCCAGGGATAGGACTGCGACACGAGTTCACGACGCGCTCCGGGCGGCGTGTCGCCGTCGTGTCGCACCGCACCGGCCGCCGCGATCTGGTGATCTACGATCCGCACGATCCCGACCAGGCGTGCGAGACCGTCACGCTCAACGACGACGAGGCCGACGCGCTGGCCGAGCTGCTGGGCGCGCCGCGCATCATCCGGCGGCTCAACGAGCTGCACCGCGAAGTGGAGGGGCTGGTCAGCGAGAAGCTGCCCATCCCCGCGAACTCGCCCTACGCGGGGCGGCCGATGGGCGACGCGCAGGTGCGCACGCGTACGGGCGCCTCGATCGTGGCCATTGTGCGCGGCGCGCAGATCGTCGCCAGCCCTGCCCCCGACTTCGTGCTGGCCGCCGGCGACGTGGTCGTCGTGGTGGGCAGCGCCGACAGCGTGCAGGCGGTCGCCGGCATCCTGGCCGACGGGTGAGCGGGCGGTCTCTCCGCCGTGGGAGGCGATCTCCCCCGCCGGGGCGGCCCCCCTCCCTCTGACGGGGGAGGCGGCGCTCCCCTTCTGGCGACGAGACTGCCGGCATGAGCATGTTTTCCAGGGCGTCTTCCACGGCGCCTTCCACGGCGCCTTCCCCGGCGTCCTCCATGGCGGCCCGGCAGGCGCCCGCGCCGCCGCCACGCTGGGCGGTGCGCGCCGCGCACGCCGTCGCCCTCGTCACTCTGCCGTCGGGACTGTGGCGCGTCGCGCTCGTGGCCGGGCTGCCCATCGGATACGTCGCCGACGTGCCGCCCGAGGTGCGCGACCTGCCCCCAGGAGAGGTCGCCTACATCGTCGGCCTCAGCGTCGTCAGTGAGCTGGCCGCGCTGCTGACGATCGGGCTCGTCAAGCCCTGGGGCGAGGTCCCGCCCCGCTGGCTGCCGCTGGTGGGCGGGCGGCGCATGCGGCCGCGCCTCGTGCTCGCCGCCGCCTACACCGGGGCGGCGCTGATCGTGCTGCTCTGCGGGTACGCGGTGCTCGCGGTGATCCTGCAGCTCGGCTCGGGTTTCCCGTTCCTGTCGGGTGCCGGGCACGCACTCCTCATCGCCTGCTACCTGCCGCTGCTGGCGTGGGGGCCGCTGACGTTCGCGGTCGCGTACTTGTACCAGCGCCGGCACCGGCACCGCGTCACAGCGGGTCGAGACGCCTCCTGAGCAGGCAGAACACGTTACCCTCCGGGTCGGCGAGCACGTGCCAGGGCTCCTCGCCCGTCTGGCCCACGTCGGCGTGGCGGGCGCCGAGCTTGAGCAGGCGTTCGAGCTCGGCGTCCTGATCGCGGTCGGTGGCGTTGATGTCGATGTGCAGCCGGAAGAGGCCCGCGTCGGGCACGTCGTCCTCGGGGCTGAGCACGATCGTCGGCTGCGGCCCGCCGAACCCCTCGCGCGGCCCGATCTCTATGGAGCCGTCCTCTTCGCGGTCGAGCTCGACGTAGTCCAGCACCTCGCACCAGAACCGCGCCAGCAGCTCAGGGTCGCGGCAGGCGAGCACCAGCTCGCTGATCCGGGACGCCACGCAGAACACCCACTTTCGGTCGAAGGCGACCGAACACCCGTCACCTGGGCCCCAGCCGCCGGAACGGTCCCGCGATCGTATCCGAGAGGCCGGCGCGACCGCGAGCGACTTTTCCGCCCGAAAGCGGCGGCCACCCCCCTCTCACCCGGGGTGGCCGCTTTGCGGGCCGGGGGAGGTCAGCGGCGCTCGCTGTCCAGGCTCGCCATGAGGTGCACGGGGTAACGGTCGCCCCTGGCGGCGTCGCGCGGGATGACGGCCTCGATCTCGGCCAGCTCCTCGGCGGTGAGCGCGAGCCCGCCGGCGTCGATCATGGTGCCGACCTGCTCCAGGGTGCGGGAGCCGACGATGGGCACGATGTCCTCGCCCTGCGCGGCGACCCAGGCGATGGCGAGCTGCGCCACCGAGACTCCCCTGGCCGCGGCCGGCTCCTTCAGGCGGTCGGCGAGCGCGGTGTTGTGTTCGAGGTTCTCCCCCTGGAAGCGGGGGTAGGCCGCGCGGCCGCCGGAGGCGGTCCCGCTGCCGCCGATCAGGCCGCGCGACAGCGCGCCGTACGCGGTGACGCCGATGCCGAGCTCGCGGCAGACCGGCAGGATCTCGTCCTCGACGCCCCGGCTGAACAGCGAGTACTCGATCTGCACGTCGGAGATCGGCGCGACGGCGGCGGCCCTGCGGATGGTCTCGGCACCGACCTCGCTGAGCCCGATGTGGCGCACGTACCCCTTCTCCACCCACTCGGCGATCGCACCCACCGTCTCCTCGATGGGCACCGACGGGTCGAGCCGGGCCGGGCGATAGATGTCCACGTGGTCGGTGCCGAGGCGGCGCAGCGTGTAGGCGAGGAAGTTGCCCACGACGGCCGGACGGCCGTCGAACCCGGTCATCACGCCGTCCGGGCCGACCAGGGCCCCGAACTTGACCGACAGCACGACGC
Source organism: Nonomuraea sp. NPDC052634 (assembly GCF_040678535.1). Taxonomy (NCBI): domain Bacteria; kingdom Bacillati; phylum Actinomycetota; class Actinomycetes; order Streptosporangiales; family Streptosporangiaceae; genus Nonomuraea; species Nonomuraea sp. NPDC052634. The sequence continues at coordinate 58,771 of NZ_JBFATY010000006.1, forward strand.
CGTCGCGGTCGCGCTCGTCGAGCGCGCGCCGGATGAGCAGCTCGTTGTGCCCCGAGCCGTAGAAGTCGCCGGTGTCGAGCAGGGTGCCGCCGGCGTCGAGGTAGGCGTGCACCACACGTACGCCTTCGCGCTCGTCCATGGGTCCGTACGCGCCGGACAGGCCCATGCAGCCGAGCCCCGGCGAGGTGACGGCAGGACCGGTACGGCCGAGGCGGCGCGTCCCGGGGCGAGTCGTTTCAGTCTGAGTCGTCATGGCTCCACAGTGCTCGCCCGCCGCGTGCGGCATCCAGGCATCCTCAATGCCATGACCGCTGGTCACAGGGGCTGGAATGAACGGCGGGGCGCGCGTGCTGTGACGGATGCAGTCACAGGTGAAAGAAGGCGTTTCGCATGTCAGCGCAGGCCACGCAGAAGACGGCGGCCCAGCTCATCGTGCAGGCCCTGGAGGCGGAGGGCGTCGAGTACGTCTTCGGCATCCCGGGCGAGGAGAACATCCACTTCGTCGACGCGCTCAAAGACTCCTCCATCCGCTACATCCTCGTCCGCCACGAGCAGGGCGCGGCGTTCATGGCGGAGCTCTACGGCAGGCTGACCGGCAAGGCCGGGGTCGCCTCGGCCACGCTCGGCCCCGGAGCGATCAACCTGCAGCTCGGCGTGGCCGACGCCACGACCAACAGCACCCCGGTGGTGGCGATCACCGCGCAGGTCGGCCTCGACCGCATCTATAAGGAGACCCACCAGGTGGTGGACCTGGTGTCGCTGTTCAAGCCGATCACGAAGTGGTCGGAGCTGGCCCCCTCGGTGCAGGCGCTGCCCGAGCTGATCCGCAAGGCGTTCAAGACCGCGCAGACCGAGCGGCCCGGCGCCGTCTACCTGGCCATCCCCGAGGATGTCGAGTCCGCGCCCGCGCCCGGCGACCTCGCGCCGCTGCCGCTCAACGTCGTACGCCCGCAGGACCCCTCCGCCGCCCAGATCGCCCGCGCCGCCGAGGTGCTGGCCACCGCGCGCCGCCCGATCGTGCTGGCCGGCCACGGCGCCACCCGGGCGGGCGCATCCGACGCGCTCGTGCGCTTCTCGGAGAAGCTGGGGCTGCCGGTGGCGACCACGTTCAACGGCAAGGGCGTCTTCCCCGACGACCACCGGCACGCGCTCGGCGCGGTCGGGTTCATGCGGCACGACTACGTGAACTTCGGCTTCGACGAGGCCGACGTGCTCATCACGGTCGGCTACGAGCTGCAGGAGTTCGACCCGGTCAAGATCAACCCGAATCGCGACAAGAAGATCATCCACGTGCACCGGTTCCCCGCCGAGGTGGACGACCACTACCCGGTGGCGGTCGGCGTGCACGGCGACATTCCCCGCTCGCTGCACGCGCTCGGCGACGCCGTGCACCGCCGGTTCACCATGAACGGCACCGGCGAGAAGATCCGCCGCATGCTGCGCGAGGAGCTGGAGCAGGGCCGCGAGGAGCACGGGTTCCCGCTGTCGCCGCGCCGCGTGGTCGCCGACATCCGCGAGGCCATGGGGCGCGAGGACATCGTGCTGGCCGACACGGGCGCGGTGAAGATGTGGATGGCCCGCATGTACCCGGCGTACGAGCCGAACACGATGATCGTCTCGAACGGGCTGTCGTCGATGGGGTTCGCGGTGCCGGGCGCGCTGGCCGCCAAGCTCGCCTGCCCCCGGCGCAAGGTGCTGGCGGCGACCGGCGACGGCGCGTTCCTGATGAACTCCCAGGAGCTGGAGACCGCCGTGCGCGAGCGCATCCCGTTCGTGGTGCTGGTGTGGGAGGACGGCGCGTACGGGCTGATCGAGTGGAAGATGGACCTGGAGCTGGGCCGCGACTCCAACGTGGCCTTCGGCAACCCCGACTTCGTGAAGTACGCCGAGAGCTTCGGCGCCCGCGGCTACCGGATCAGCAGCGCCGGCGAGCTGCTGCCGACGCTGCGCAAGGCGCTGGCCGACGACGTGGTGTCGGTGATCGCGGTGCCGGTCGACTACTCGGCGAACCTTCAGCTGACCGACAAGCTGGGCGAGCTGACCGGACCCTTCTAAGATCGTCCGGGTGAGCCTGCCCGCCGTATCCGCACCGGGCGCGCCGGCGGTCGAACCGGCGCGCGACCCGTACCACGTCTATCTCGACTCCCTGACCAGCCCCGAGTCGCGCCGCACCATGCGCGGCTGCCTCGACCGGCTGGCCCGCATGCTCACCGGCGACGAGAACGCGACGGGCGCGGGCCAGCCGTGGCACCTGCTGCGGTACGAGCACACCGTGCGCATCCGCACGATGCTCACCGAGCAGGGCTGGTCGGCGGCGTACGTCAACAAGCATCTGGTGGCGCTGCGCCGGGTGCTGAAGGAGGCGTGGCGGCTCGGCCAGACCAGCGCGGAGGACATGGCGCGCGCCTCCGACCTGGCCCCGGTACGGCAGAGCCGGCTGCCCGCCGGGCACCACGTGCCGCCCGAGGTGGTCGGCGCGGCGCTGGCGGCCTGCGACGACTCCCCCGCGGGCAGGCGCGACGCGGCGCTGATCGCGGTGCTCTACTCGACCGGCTGCCGCCGCGCCGAGCTGGGCGGGCTCACGCTCGCCGACTACGACCCCGGCGCGCGCTCGCTGCGGGTGCGCGGCAAGCGCGACAAGGAACGGCTCGTCTACCTGACCGCCGACGCGATCGGGCTGCTCGAACGGTGGCTCGCGGTGCGCGGCACCACGCCGGGTGCGCTGTTCAGCCCGATCAGCACCGCAGGGCGGCTGCGGATGCGCGACGGGCGTCCCGTGGGGCTGACCGGGCAGGGCATCTCCGACATCCTGACCCGGCGCTTCGAGGCGGCGGGGGCGGCGCGGCGCACCCCGCACGACTTCCGCCGCACGTTCATCGGCGAGCTGCTGGACGCGGGCGTCGACCTGGCCACCGCGCAGGCCCTGGTCGGCCACGCCTCCCCCGCCACCACCGCCCGCTACGACCGCCGCCCAGAACGCACCCGCAGGGAAGCGGTCGACCGCCTGCACCTCCCCCAGCCCCGGCCTCTGGCCTGAGCAGGGAGCCCCGGCCTGCCCGGTCTGAATCCGCCGGGATGCCGGGGCCGGGGACGGGCCGGGACCCGGCTGAGCCAGGCTGGCGCGGGGCCGGGGTCAGGCCACCGCCGTGCCCTCCAGCTCGACCATCAGGCCAGGCAGCGCGAGCCGGGTCACGCCGAGCATCGTGGTGGCCGGCGCGACCCCGGCCGCGCCGAGCCGCGCCGCCAGCACGCCGTAGTGCTCGAAGACCCGGTCCACGTCGGTGGTGTAGACGTTGAGCCGGACGAGGTTCGCCAGGGACATGCCGCCCTCGGCGAGCACCGCCTCCAGGTTGTCGAGGCTCAGCGCGAGCTGCGCGGCCATGTCACCGGCGTGCTGCGGCTTGCCGTCGGCGCTCATCGCGGTCTGACCCGAGCAGTACAGCGTCCTGGTGTGCCCGGAGACGAGCTCGGCCTGGTTGTAGCCCAGCTCCACCGACCACGGCCACGGGTTGACCGCCGTTCGCTCCATGGTGATATCGGCTCCTTCCGTATCGGCCGGCGCACGATGGCGCGCCGGCGCGGTTGTTCGCGTCGCAGCTCAGCCTTCCGACAAATCACGACATCTTGTGTCGTGTATCTCTGTAGGGTTTTCGCATGCGTGCCGACCGGTTGGTCGCGCTGGTGCTGCTGCTGCGCCGGCACGGCCGGATGACCGCCACCGCGCTGGCCCGCGAGCTGGAGGTCTCCACCCGGACGGTGCTGCGCGACATCGAGGCGCTGTCTGCGGCCGGCGTCCCCGTCTACGCCGAACGCGGGCGGCACGGCGGCTTCGCGCTGCTGCCCGGTTTCCGTACCGAGCTGACCGGGCTGAACCGCGACGAAGCCCTCGCCCTGCTGGTCGCCGGGTCGCGGCGCGGCGCGCAGGCGTTCGGCCTCGGCTCCGCGCTGGCCTCGGCGATGCTCAAGGTGGTGGACGCGCTGCCGGACGGTCATCGCGACACGGCGGCCGGCGCCGCGGAACGCCTGCTCATCGAGCCCGAGACCGATCTGCTCGCGCGCCGGATGCCGATGGACGAGGTGCCCGACGCGGTGATGGCCGCGGTGCTGGGCGCGGTCTTCGCCGGGCGCAGGCTGCGGCTGCACTACGCGACCCCCGGCCGGGAGCCGTCGTGGCGCACGGTCGATCCGATCGGGCTGGTCACCGTACGCGGGCGCGGTTACCTGCTGGCCATCCGCTCGGGTGAGGACCGCACGTACCGGCTGTCGCGTGTGCTGGCCGCCGAGGAGCTGGACGAGCCCGCGGAGCGGCCGGAGCGCGTCGATCTCGACCGGGCCTGGCAGGAGCGCAGCACCCGGTTCCGCCACGGCGACGACCAGGTCACCGTGGAGCTGCGGGTGCACCCCGAGCGGCGGGAGGAACTGGTGGGCACCGCGCTGGCCGTGCACGCCGAGGAGACCGGCGCGGACGGCTGGCTGCGGCTGCTGGTGTCCTTCCAGGACCGCAGGCACGCCGTGTGGGCGCTGTGGCAGCTCGCCGCCGCCGCCGAGGCGCTGTCGCCGCAGTGGTTACGCGACGATCTGCACGCCCGCGCCACCGCCATCGCCACCCGCTACGAGCCCAAACCCTGACCGCCGCACATCACCATCCGCCACGGCGCACACCCCGCCCGCCGCACACCACCGCTTGCCACGCGGCACACCCCTGACCGCCGCACATCACCACCCGCTGCCAGTCGCAGCCCTGACCGTCTGTCCCGCCCCGCGCGACTCCGAGCGCGCCCTCCGCGCACTCCCCGTCTGGATCGCAGCCCGCCCTCGGCGCGTGCCGATCGTCTCGGGGAGGGGGTAGCGCGCGTCGCAACCCTGGACGCGTGCAGGCCTCCCGGGCAGGCAGCGCGCGTCGCGACCCGGGGGTGTGCGCGGCCCGCCCGCCCGGGCCGCGCACGTCAGGGATCCGGCAGGACCGCGGCGAGGTCCCGCCGGGCGAACCGGCCCGGGCCGCGTACATCGCGAGTCCGGGGCCGCGTGAGACGGGGTCAGCCAGCCAGGCGGGGGACGACGCCCGTCGTGTGGAGGCGTTCGCGAGCGGCCGCGATGGCCTCGTCGGTGGTGGCGAACACCCGGCCCGCCTGGTGCAGCCGGGCGATCACGCCGAGCGCTTCAAGAGGCCGATGGTGCCCGTCGGGGATGCCGGAGACGTACACGGCGATGCCGCGCTGCTCCAGCCGGGAGACGGCGTCGCCGAGGACGAGCGCGCCGCTGGCGTCGATGGTGGTGACCCGGCGCATGCGCAGCACCACCACCGACACCCCGCTCACCGCCGACACCTCCACCAGGAAGCGGTGGGCGGCGGCGAAGAACAGCGGCCCTTCCAGGCGGTAGGTGACGATGTGCTCGGCCAGCAGGGCGTGTTCTTCCACGGTGTGCTGGGGCTGCAGGTCGTGGCGGAGCGGCTCCTGGTCGAAGCGGACGTTCCCGGCGATGGCCCGCAGCGCCAGCGCTCCGGCGACGACCAGGCCGAGGATGACGGCCAGCACGGTGTCGAGGGTGAGCGTGGCCACGGCGGTCAGAACGAGCACCGCGGCGTCGGCCCTGGTGGAGCGGACCATGGCGCGTACGGCGCCGATCTCGACCATGCGGACGGCGGTGGCGAGCAGCACGCCGACCAGCGCGGCGAGCGGGATGCGGGCGACCAGCCCGGCGGCGGAGTAGACGAGCGCGCCCAGGATGAGGGCGTGGGCGAGCGCGGCCAGCCGGGACCGGGCTCCCGAGCGCACGTTGACGGCCGTTCGCACGGTGGCGCCGGTGCCGGGCATGCCGCCGAACATCGGGGTGACGAGGTTGGCGACGCCCTGGCCGAACAGCTCGCGGTCGGGGTGGTGGCGGGCGCGGCCGGTCATGCCGTCGGCCACGGTCGCCGACAGCAGCGACTCCAGCGCCGCCAGTGCGGCCACGGCGACGGCGGGGGCGATGAGTGACGGCAGCGCGTCCAGGTCGAGGAAGCCGAGTGACGGCGCGGGCAGCCCGGCGGGCAGGGGCCCGATGCGGGCCAGCGGCAGCCCGGCGATCTCGGCGACGAGCGTGGCGGCGGCCACGGCGATCAGCGAGCACGGCACGGAGGGCCACAGCGCGGCCCCGGCGAGCAGGACGACGGCGACGACCAGGGCGGTGCCCACGGCCCACCAGTGGGGCCGGGCGAGGAAGTCGAGCACGGCGTGCCAGGCGATGACGGCGACCTTGTCGCCGTCGTGGGCCCGCACGCCGAGCGCGTGGGGGAACTGCTGCAGCCCGATGACGCAGGCCATGCCGACGGTGAACCCGGCGATCACGGGCGCGGGCACCATGGCCACGTGGCGGCCCGCGCCGATGAGGGCGAGCCCGATGAGCAGCAGCCCGGCCAGCACGCCGACGGTGAACACGCCGGTGGCGCCGTGAGCGCTCATGATCGGCATGAGGATGACGGTCATCGCGCCGCTCGCGCCCGACACCTGCACCGCGGAGCCGCCGAACAGCGCGGCGAGCGATCCCGCGACCATGGCGGTGGCCAGGCCGGACGCGGCGCCGAGCCCGGATGAGACGCCGAAGCCGAGCGCGAGCGGCAGCGCGACGACGGCGACGGTGAACCCGGCCATGAGGTCGGTGCGGGGCTCGCGGCACATCTCCGCCAGGTCGCCTCGGCGCGGCAGCAGGGCACGCAGGCGGCGGCCGAGCGCGACCATCACGGAGCGAGACCGTTCATATCGGTGCTGTTACTGCGTTGGCGCGCGAAAGAACCGCTCACCCTCACTCCCTTCGAGTGCCGACGACTAGCCCGCAGATGCTCCAGACTGCATAGCCATGCAAGTGGTCAAGGAGTAGTCAGGATCTTATCCACCACTTTCTGTGTTCAGTCAAATACTCTGCGTAGTCATCATCGGGCGAACATGCCGGTGGCGATCAGGTGGGCAACATCGCGAAGGCGCGCTCGGCGGCGCGCACCGCCTCGGCCTCCACCTCGGCGAGCGGCCGGCCGCCGGCCAGCATCGCCCAGTTGCGCCGGGCGAGCACCCGCTGGGTCGACACCAGCAGCCCGGCGAGCAGGGTCGCGGTCAGCTCGTCGGAGGTCTCGGCCAGCGCCTCGGCGAGCAGCTCCTCGTCGCGCGCCATGTGCTGGTGCAGCCGGGCCAGCAGGCTGGGCGTGGTGAAGAAGACCATACGGTGGTACGCCACCACCTCGGGGTCGTCGTTGAGCCCCGTCACGGGATCATGCCTGGCCAGGCCGTCGAGGAAGTGGCGGCGCAGCGCCTCGACCGGCGACTCCCCCGGCGCGCGCCCGCGCACCACGCGGGCCGACTCGCCGAGGTGGTCGGCGATGCGGTGCAGGACCAGGTCCTCTTTGGTCGGGAAGTACTTGAACAGCGTCGGCTTGGACACGCCCGCGGCCGCCGCGATCTCCGTCACCGGCACCTCGTCGAAGCCGCGTTCAAGAAAGAGCGTGATGGCCGCCGATGAGATGGCCTCGCGCACCCGCTGCCGCTGCAGCTCCCGAAGTCCCGCCATGAGGCCAACCCTAGCAAAGTGTTAACCTGGTCAATCTCTTAACCGAGTTAACGCTTTGGGAGGTGTCATGGCGACGCTCGACGAGGAGCGCGCGTACGTCGAACGCTGCAAGGACGGCCTGCGCAGGATGCTCCGGGACGCGCGGGAGAACGTCATCGTCGGCGAGACCGTGGCCGGCGACCGCTACAGCGCCGAACGGCTGGGACGCCACCTGAAGAGCCTGGCCAAGGAGCTGAGCGAGGAGCCCGAGGGGCCGCCGTTCTTCGGCCGGCTCGACTTCGGCCAGGACGCCGGCGAGCACCGCGGGCGGGCGTACCACATCGGGCGGCGGCACATCGCGGGCGAGCACGGCGGCACGCCCGTGGTGGTGGACTGGCGCGCGCCGGTCGCGCGCGCCTTCTACCGGGCCAGCGCCCGCGACCCCCAGGGCGTCGCCGTACGCCGCCGCTTCGGCTGGTCGGGCACCACCCTGACGAGCTTCGAGGACGAGCGGCTCGGTCAGGGCGAGGAGGGCGAGAGCAGGATCCTCGCGGCGGAGATCGAGCGTCCCCGCGTGGGGCCGATGCGCGACATCGTCGCCACCATCCAGCCGGAGCAGGACGACCTCGTACGTGCCGACCTCGACAACTCGCTGTGCGTGCAGGGCGCGCCCGGCACCGGCAAGACCGCCGTCGGCCTGCACCGCGCCGCCTACCTGCTGTACGCGCACCGGCGGCGGCTCGAGCGGGACGGCGTGCTCGTCCTCGGCCCCAACCGCGCCTTCCTCGGCTACATCTCCGCCGTGCTGCCCGCGCTCGGCGAGATGGACGTCGAGCAGACCACGCTCGGGCAGCTGCTCGCCACCGTCCCCGTCACCGCCGTCGACGACCCTGACACGGCCGCCGTCAAGCACGACGTGCGCATGGCGGACGTGCTGCGCAGGGCGCTTTATGGGCGCATACGCAAGCCGGTCGAGCCCGTGGCCGTCCCCGACGGCTCCTACCGGTGGCGGGTCTACGAAGACGAGCTGCGCCGCATCGTGGACGACACGCGCCGCGAGTCCGTGCCGTACGCGGTCGGCCGCGAGCGGGTGCGCGCCCGCGTCGTCGAGGCGATCAGACGCCAGGCCGAGCAGCGCGGCGCCACCCCCAACGCCGCCTGGCTGCGCAAGATCGGCCGGGGCGTCACCGGCTGGCTCGACACCGTCTGGCCGTCGGTCAAGCCCGTCCAGGTCCTGTACGAGGTGCTGCGCGGCCCCTCCGACGACGCCCCCGACCCGGCTCGGGGCCTGCTCACCGATGCCGAACGCGCCGCGCTCACCTGGGACAGACCGCCGCGCAGCGCGAAGAGCGCGAAGTGGTCGGCGGCCGACCTCGTGCTGCTCGACGAGATCGCCGCCCTCATCGAGCGGCCACGCGGCTACGGGCACGTCATCGTGGACGAGGCCCAGGACCTGTCGCCGATGGAGTGCCGGGCGGTCGCCCGCCGCAGCGAGCACGGCTCGATCACCGTGCTCGGCGACCTCGCCCAGGGCACCACCCCGTGGGCGGCCACCTCATGGCCGGAGCGGATGGCGCTGCTCGGCAAGCCCGGGGCCCGCGTCGTCGCGCTCACCACCGGCTTCCGGGTGCCGGCGGCCGTGGTCGATCTGGCCAACTCGCTGCTGGCCGCGCTGGAGGTCGAGGTGCCCGAGACGCGCTCGTACCGGTCGGACGGGCGGCTGCGGGTGACCCGCGTCGCCGACCTGGGCGAGGGGGTCGCCGCCGCCGTGCGCGAGGCCATGGCGTTCGAGGGGTCGATCGGCGTCATCGCCGCCGACGCCCACGTCCCCGCGCTCACCGCCGCGCTCCAGGGCCTCGACGCGGGAGAGCGGCTGAGCGTCATGCCCGCGACGCTGTGCAAGGGCCTGGAGTACGACCACGTCGTCGTCGTGGAGCCCGCCGCGATCGTCGAGGCCGAGCGGCGCGGCCTCAACCGCCTGTACGTGGCGCTCACCCGCGCCGTCTCCCGCCTCGACGTCCTGCACCACCGCCCTCTGCCCGCGCGGCTCTCGATCCCGCGGGAGGCGGACTCGCCGGTCGCCGCGCTCTCGGCGAAGGCCCGGTGACACCGTCTCCACGGGGCCATGCCGGACCCGCCACAGGCGGCTTGAGATGGGCCGATGCCGGGAACGAACGACTCGACAGCTCCGCCCACCCAGGCGTGTGATGTCGCGTCACCGCCTTGAGAGAAGCCGGCCCATGACCTCACCTCATGACCCGTACGACGCCACACCGCACACGCCCCGTGACGAGCCCCGCACGAGCGATCAGATGCTGTCCATCATGGGGTTCGCCTGCGCGGCCATGGCCCTGCTGTTCATCCCCATCCTGTTCGGGCTGGGCGGCGTGGTGCTCGGCATCATCGGGCACACGCGCGGCGAGCCGCTCGGCCGCTGGGCCGCCATCGCGGCGGGCGCGGCCATGCTGATCGGCACCATGCTCGGCATCCTGCTCACCACGACCTGACCAGGGTCGGCAGGCCGTGAGCCGGCGCGCTTTCCGCGCGGCGTGAGATCCTTGACGGGTGCTTCCGCCCATCGACGAGCTGCGCACGCAGGTCACCGCCCGGCTGGCCGCCTTCCGGCGGCGGCAGGTCCCGCCCGCGGACGGGCTGCGCAGGGCCGGGGTCACGGTGTGCGTGCTCGAGGACGCCGAGCGCAGCCCGTACGTCGTGGTGATCAGGCGCTCCGCCGCGGGCCGCAACGCCGGGCAGTGGGCGCTGCCCGGCGGGCGCGCCGAGGACGGCGAGCGGCCGGAGGACGCGGCGCTGCGCGAGCTGGCCGAGGAGATCGGCGTCACCGGGGTCGAGGTGGCCGGGCTGCTCGACGACTTCGTCACCGACTCCGGGTTCGTGATCACGCCGGTGGTGGCGTTCGGCGGGCCGCAGGAGCCGGTGGCCGATCCCCGCGAGGTGGCGTCGGTGCACGCCGTTCCGCTGGAACGTTTCCTCGCACCCGGCGTGCCGCGCTGGCGGGGCGAGCTGCTGCAGATGCCGCTGGGGCCGTCCATCGTGATCCACGCGCCGACCGGTGCGATCCTGTGGCAGTTCGCCGAGGTGGCGCTGCGCGGCCGCGAACAGCGCGTTTTCGACGTCGCCCAGCCCCGCTGGACACGCACCTGACCCCTTCGCCATCCGTCAGCACCCGGCCTCACTGAACGCGCACCCCGCCGCTGTCCGCACCCAACCCCGCCGGACGCGTACGGAAACCCCCGCCGTCTGCCCGGTGTCGGGTCATTTACGGCGGCGGGAAATCCCTGTTCAGAGGCCGCCGGAGAGCCGCCCATCAGGGCCCCAAAGGCCCGCCACGATTACCTTTAGGGACCCCCGGTGTGCTTAACTCGAGATGCCGATGTGGTTTGTGTCCCCCGGGCCGCAAATTACCGCCTTCACGGAATACCGTTCGGCTGGAGCCGTGTTGTGCATCTCGCCGAGGAGGCGACCGCCACATCGGCCTCAAAGCTTTCTCAGGCGCCCCGCAACACCCGCGAGGCGCCTGCTCTATTGTGGGGTGGCCGCCAGCCCGACGATCAGGAGAGCTCGTTGCTTTACCACGTGGCCAAGTTCGCTTCGACGCCGCTCGTCCATGCGATGTGCCGCCCCCACATCTCCGGCGCCGCGTACGTCCCGCGCACAGGCCCGGCGATCCTGGCCGCCAACCACCTGTCGGTGCTCGACTCGTTCCTGCTGCCCGCGCTGCTGCCGCGCCACGTGACGTTCACGGCCAAGAACGAATACTTCTCCGGCGACCCCATCTCGGGTTTCTTCATGCGGCTCGGCCGCAGCCTGCCGGTCGACCGCGAGAGCGGGCGCTCGGCGCAGGCCATGCTGGAGGAGGCGGCCGCGCTGCTGGAGCGCGGCGAGCTGTTCGGCATCCACCCCGAGGGCACCCGCTCCCCCGACGGCCGCCTCTACCGCGGCAAGGTCGGCGTGGCCTGGCTGGCGCTGCGCACCGGCGCCCCGGTGCTGCCGGTGGCGCTCAGCGGCACCGAGAAGGTGATGCCGTACGGCGCGAAGGTGCCGCGCCCCGCGCCCATCGGCATCGCGATCGGCGCGCCCATGCACTTCACCGGCGACCACACCAAGGCGCAGGACCGCCGCCGGGTCACCGACGAGATCATGGCCGCCATCCAGAAGCTGTCCGGCCAGGAGTACGTCCCGAGATACGCCGCCAGCGTCAAAGCCGAGAATGGTATGTCCTGATTGGGAGCTCCCGCTAGTCTCGTAACTTGTCGTCGAGGAGCAGGGGGCTGATCAGTGGCGCGGGGCCGTACCATCGCGATCGTGTCCGTGACCTCCGTGCTCGCGGTGGGGGCCGCGGCTGGAGGCGCCTACTACGTGCTGCACACGCGCGGCACACCGGCCGAGACCGCGCAGCGGTTCGCCGCGGCCTGGCAGGCGGGCGATAAGAGCGCGATGACGAAGGAGCTGGCCAAGCCGCAGCAGCTCACCGCGTACGACCAGCAGCGCAGCGCGCTCGCCGTCAAGTCCACCAAGATCGAGCTGGGCCGGGTCACCGAGGGCGACGACCGGGCCAGCGTCCCCTATACCGCCACGCTCGACCTGAAGAACGTCGGCGAGTGGACGTACCAGGGCAAGATCGACCTAGTGGTGTCCGACCGCACGTGGAAGGTCGACTGGAAGCCCTCGACGCTGCATCCGTCGCTGACCGGCGGGGAGAAGTTCGCGCTGAAGACCCGCTGGCCCGAGCGCGCCGAGATCACCGACAGTGAGGGCTCGCGCATCGACACCGGCGCGGTCGGCGGTTCGGTGCAGCAGCTCGTGGGCTACCTGGACAAGGCGACCAAGAAGGACGTCGCCAAGCTCGGCTCCTCCTACAAGGTCGGTCAGGCGGTGGGGCGCGGCGGGCTGCAGGAGACGTTCCAGAAGCAGCTCGCGGGCACGCCCACGACGGAGATCAAGCTCGGCGACAAGACGCTGAAGACCATCGAGGGCAAGCGTGGGAAGCCGGTGCGCACCACCCTCGATCCGCGCGCCCAGGAGGCCGCGGTGACGGCCGTCAAGCACATGAAGAAGCCCACGTCGCTGGTCGCCATCAAGGCGTCGACCGGCGAGATCCTGGCCGTGGTCAACACCGTGGGCGGGTTCAACAGGGCGCTCGACGGCCGCTATCCGCCCGGGTCGACGTTCAAGGCGGTGACCGCGATCGGGCTGCTCGCGGCCGGCATGTCGCCGCAGGACCGGGTCACCTGCCCCAAATACTCCACCGTCGGCGGCCTGAAGATCCGCAATTCCGGCGAGGAGTCGTTCGGCTCGGTGTCGCTGCTCGACTCCTTCGCCCACTCGTGCAACACCACGTTCGCGCCGCTGGCGAAGGAGAAGCTGGGCGCGGAGAAGCTGCTCGAGGCGGCCGAGGACGTCGGATTCAACCAGCCGCTCAACATCGGCGTGCCGGCCACCAAGGCCAGCTTCCCCCGGGCGCAGTCCGACGCCGAGCTGGCGGCGGAGTCGTTCGGGCAGGCCAGGATCACCGCCAGCCCGCTGTCGATGGCCTCGGTCGCCGCCGCGATCGCCGACGGCACCTGGCGTCCGCCGACGCTGGTGCCCTCGCTGAAGCAGAAGGCGAAGGAGCGCAAGCTGCCCGACGACGTCAAGCAAGGGCTGCACCAGATGATGGCGGCCGTGGTGACCAAGGGCACCGCGAGCAAGGCCGGCCTGCCCGCGGGCACCCACGGCAAGACGGGCACCGCGGAGTTCGGCACCGGGGATGACCTGAACGAGCACGCCTGGTTCATGGGGTTCAAGGGCGACGTGGCGTTCGCGGTGGTCGTCGAGGGCGGTGGCGGCGGCGGTGCGGTCGCGGCGCCGGTCGCGGCCACGTTCCTGAAGAACTACTGATCGCGCAGCAGGAAGCGGCGGATCTCCTCGGCCGCCCGCTCCGGGCTGCCGCGCTCGGCGGTGTCGGAGGTGGCGCTGTGGTCGAGGCCCTCCATCAGCACCTTGGTGGCGTGCGGCAGCACCCGTTCCAGCCCGTCGAGCGCCGCGAGCAGGTAGGGGCGGGTCTTGGTGCCGCCGAGCAGCAGCACCTTCGGGCGTACCTCGCGATAGACCTCCATGTCACCGGCCGCCTCCAGCGCCAGTCCGAGGTCCTGGCGCAGGGTGGGCGCCAGCTCCGCGAACGACGCTCCCGGGCCCTTCATCATCCTGCGGGTCAGCGGCTCCAGCACCGGACGCGGCATCACCTTGAAGATCGGCGGGCCGAGTTCGGCCGCCTTCATGCCGGTGACCAGCGCCGCGGCGGTGTCGCCCGCGTCGAGCTCGCTCTCCAGGCGGCGCAGGTGACCTCTTAGAGCGGTGGCGTCGGGGAGCAGCGGCGGCTCGAACACGACGGCCCTGCGCACGCCGCCCGGCCTGGCGAGCAGCGTCCGCAGCGTGATGATCGCGCCGGAGCTGACACCGGCGACATAGGAGGCTCCGGTGGCCTCCAAGAGCGCGCCGAGGTCGGCGACCTCGCGCTCCAGCCCGTACGCGGGGCCCACCGGGCCGCTCGCTCCCCTGCCGCGCCGGTCGGGCAGGTAGCAGGTGAAGTCGTCCGCCAGGGCGCGGGCGAGGTCGAGCTGGCTGCGGCCGGTCTGCATGGCGCCGTGCACGATCACCAGGCCGGGGCCGCTGCCGACCTCGTGGTAGCCGATCGTGGTGCCGTCGGCGGACGTCACCGCGCCCGTGATGGTCGTGGTCATGAGGGCTCCCTCTCTCTGTTCGGTCATGTGAAGGGAGCCCGGCTATCGTTGTCGGTGCCATCTCGTGGCCGAGGCTCCGCTTCAGGGGTTCTTCGGATGCGAGGTACGCCCGGCGGCGGTGTTGCAGCACCTCCGCCGGGCTCTTCGCGGTCAGCCGTCCGGTGCGCCTCTGGCGGCGACGTCCGCCGATCCGTCCGGGAGCTCGCCCGTACGGTGATAGGTCCGCCACTCGTCGAGGCCGGGGAACGTGCCGCCTTCCAGCTCCTCCACCAGCGCGCGCACCCAGGCGGCCTGGGCCTCGCGCATCGCCAGCGCGTACTCCGACTCGACGAGGAAGAGGCGCGGCAGCTCGGCCCGCTCCGCCTCCAGCGCCCGCCGGTCGGCCTCGATCTGCTCCTCCAGCCGTTCCAGCCTGCGGCGCAGCAGCGGGCCGACCTCGTCGGGGCCGAGCCCGCCCATCACCGACAGCCCCGCCTCGAACGCCGTCGGTTCCCTGGCGGGCTCCGACAGCAGCTCGCGCGTCCAGTCCGCGGCCTCGCGACGACCGGCCTCGGTGATGCGGTAGACGGTCCGCTCGGGCCTGCCGCCCTCGCGGCGGCTCTCCACCTCCTCCAGCAGGCCGTGCTTGTGCAGGTTGCGGACGACGGTGTAGAGCGAGCCCCATTTGATGGGCATGTCCTGGTCCTTGCCCCGCGCCCGCAGGACGGAGGCCATCTCGTACGGGTGCATGGGGCGCTGGACGACGGCGGTGAGCACGGCGAGCGCCAGCAGGTTGGTCACCGGTCGCCGCCTGCCCATGGTGTGCCCCCCTCGCAGCCGAATACTCGTATGCGAATATACGCATGCGAGTAATGTGCGAACAAGAGCCACCCTGATGGAAAGCCTGGCGACGCTGTTTCGATACGTTCGTCCTGCCGAACCCCCGACGAGAGCGAGGACGAAGCGCCGATGAGCCGCCTGCACCACCACAAGACCGTCGTCACCTGGACCGGCAACAAAGGCACCGGCACCAGCGGCTATCGCGACTACGGCCGCGAGCACGAGCTGACCGCCGACGGCCGCGAGGTCATCCTCGGCAGCTCGGACCCGGCCTTCCGCGGCGACCCGGCGCGCTGGAACCCCGAGCAGCTCCTGGTGGGCTCGCTCTCGCAGTGCCACATGCTCTGGTACCTGCACAAGTGCTCGACGGCCGGGGTCGTCGTGACCGGCTACGTCGACACCGCCGAGGGCACCATGGCCGAGACCGCAGAGGGCGGCCACTTCACCGAGGTCGTGCTGCGGCCGGTGGTGACGGTGGCCTCGCCGGAGATGGTGGAGACGGCGATCGCGCTGCACGCCGACGCCCACAAGGCCTGCTTCATCGCCGCCTCGGTCAACTTCCCCGTCCGCCACGAGCCCACGGTCCGCGTGGCCGGCTGACCTTGATCCCCGGTGGCCCGCGGCGACCCCGCCGGGCCACCGTCACAAGACGTGGCGACGAGCACGACGGCTCAACGCCCGACGATCCCGTGCCCACCGCGAGCCCGCCACCACACAGAGAGCGTGCAAGATCCGCGACGGCAAGACGTCGGCGTGACCGGCGGCGGGGCGTGCCGGTATGACCGGGAGCGGACTGTCACCGTGCGACCGGTAGCGGGCCGTCACAACACAATGGCCGGAGGCGAGACACGCAAGCTCAGCGGACCTCAGACGACGCCGACCGCTACCCCGAACCTCCCTCAGAGCATGGTCGTCAGGGCCAAGGCGGCAGCGGCCTCATGACGGAGCACCATGACCAGCAACGTTGCGACCAATGTGGCGATCAGAATCCAGCTGATCAAGATGATGACCGTCGAGCGGCGCGGCCGGCGCTTGAGACCCGGCTGCCCCTTTGACCTCGCCTCATTACGACGCACCCGCTCGTTGAAGGACTCAAGCCGAGCCACAAGTCGCGGATCGTCGTCGACGAGGTGCTGCTCGATCTGGGCTAGCATCCGCTCCTCGTCCTGCGACCAGGCCATAGGTGCACCTCCCGAACGCAAGCTCCGTGGCGTCTTTCTGCCCAACCATGAAGATCATTAGCCCCCTGCTGACCATGTAATTGCGACCTCTTTTCGGTTTGCGATCAAGCTCGAATACTTGTTCTAATCATGGCATGCGCTGGGACAACCTGCGCCTGGCCGGGCCCGGCCGGGACGATCCGGCCGTGCCGCTGTTCGCTCGCGGCGCGGTGACCAGAACGTTCGACACCCCTGAGTTCAAGGGGATGACCTTCTACGAGATTCAGGCCCGATCCATCATCAACCGCGTGCCCGCCGCGAGCCGGGTGCCGTTCGAGTACACGATCAACCCCTACCGCGGGTGCACCCATCGCTGCGTTTACTGCTTTGCCCGAAAAACGCACGAATATCTGGATTTCGATGCCGGGGCCGACTTCGACTCGAAGATCGTGGTCAAGGTCAACGCCGCCGAGCTGGCCCGCAAGGAGCTGGCCTCGCCGCGCTGGGGCGGCCACCACATCGCCATGGGCACCAACGTCGACTGCTACCAGCGCGCCGAGGGCCGCTACAAGCTGATGCGCGGCATCCTGGCCGCGCTGCGCGACGCCGCCAACCCGTTCTCCATCCTCACCAAGGGCACGCTGATCCTGCGCGACCTCGACCTGCTCACCGAGGCCGCCGACGTGACCGAGGTGGGGGCCAACGTGTCGGTCGGCTTCGTCGACCAGGAGCTGTGGCGCGCGGTCGAGCCCGGCACGCCGCACCCGCGACGGCGGCTGGAGACGTGCGCGACGCTCAATGACAACGGCATCGCCTGCGGCGTGCTGATGGCGCCGATCCTGCCCTACCTCACCGACTCCCCCGCCCAGCTCGACCGCACGGTCAAGGAGATCGCCGACTCGGGCGCCACCCACCTCTCCCCCATAATCCTGCACTTGCGCCCTGGGGCCCGGGAGTGGTGGCTGTCGTGGCTGTCCCGCGAGCACCCGCGACTCGTCCCGCGCTATCTGGAGCTGTACGGTCGCGGCGCCTACGCGCCGAAGGCGTACCAGCAGCGCGTCATCGGGCTAGTGAGGGAGCTGGCCGAACGGCACGGAGTCGGCCGCGCCACCCCCGCCACCGCCCGCCGCCTCCCACCCGCTCGCCCCGCTCCCCCGGCCAGGCAACCCGCCGCCGAAGCCGAACAGCTACGCCTGCTGTAGAGAACGGGGCGGGGCCTTCGCCGTGCAGCCTGCCCGGAGCCCGGGACACCGCAGGGGCCGCGGCGTACCCGCCGCCGCGTGCGACCCGCCCGAGTGCACGGCCTGCCGGGTCTCGCGGCCAGCCCGAGTCTCGCGGCCTGGCCGGGGTGAGCGACCTGGCCGGGACGGGCGACGTCGCCGAGGTGCGTGGCCCGGCCGGAGCGGGCGACCCGCCCGCGTGTGACCGTGGCGCGGCGAACCCGAGCTCGAGCGAGCCGAAGCGCGGCCAGGCCGAGGGCGGGTGAGATCCGGCCCAGGCCGGCGACGACCCGCCGAATGCGAAGCCCGGCGCTCACGCACCGCGCCGAGCGGCGCGAACACGGCCGCGCTCGTTGCACACGCCGACCGCGATCGACAGTACCGACTCGGGATCGAGGCGGCGCTCGCGCCGGCGGGGCGCGGGTGGGGGGCGGTCGCCTTACTGCGGGAGGACGAGGACGGCCGCGCGGGCTAGCGACACTCCTGCGGGACGACCACGACGACCACGCGAACACCGTTCCTCGGGAAGACAGGGGCGGCCGTGCGGCCGGCGGCGTGCCTGCGGAAGGACGGGGGCGACCGCGCGGGCCGGTGGTGTCCCGGTTCGAGGCCCGCGTGGAAAATCGTTGGCGGCGGAAGCGGTGCCGGTGGGACTATGGCCGGCGCACGCGTACGTCGATGATCAGGAGTTCGAGATGAGGTGCCACGGAATCTCCCAGTGCCCTGTTGGCTCGAGAGTCTCCCGAGGCTTCCTCACGCATGCACATACTGAACATCGGCATCCTCGCGCACGTGGATGCGGGCAAGACCAGCCTGACTGAGCGGCTGCTGTTCGAGACCGGCGTCATCGACCGGCTCGGCAGCGTTGACGACGGTAACACCCAGACCGACACCGGCGAGATCGAACGACGCCGGGGCATCACGATCCGCACCGCCGTGGCCTCGTTCACGCTGGGCGACCTGCGGGTCAACCTGGTGGACACGCCGGGGCACGCCGACTTCGTGGCCGAGGTGGAGCGGGCGCTCGGTGTGCTCGACGGCGCCGTGCTGGTGCTGTCGGCCGTCGAAGGGGTGCAGCCGCACACCCGAGTCCTCATGAAGACCTTGCGCAAGCTGCGCCTGCCGACGCTGATCTTCGTGAACAAGATCGACCGGGCGGGGGCGCGCGAACACGACCTGCTGGACGAGATGCGGCGGCGGTTGTCGCCGTCCTGCGTGCCGATCACCACCGTCGAGGGGATCGGCGGGCGCGGGGCCGTCACCCGGCCGCTCGCCTCGCTGCGACCCGCCGCAGAGGTGCTGGCCGAACGCGACGACGCTCTCCTGGAGCTGCTGGTCGAGGGCGGCGAGCCGACATCCGGCCAGGTACGCGCGGCGCTGGCCGGGCAGTGCGCGGCCGGGGAGGCGTACCCGGTGCTGTTCGGCTCGGCGATCACCGGGCAGGGCGTGACCGAGCTGCTCGACGGCATCGCCGGCCTGCTCCCCTCCGTGGCCCAGCCAGAAGAGGGAGGGCGGCCGCACGGGCTGGTGTTCGCGGTCGAGCGCGCCCCGTCCGGGGAGAAGGCGGCGTACGTACGGCTGCGCGCGGGCGCACTCCGTACCCGCGAGAAGATCGGCTTCTACCGCGACGGGACGCACGCCTACGACGGACGGCTGACCGCGCTCACCGTGGCCGGTGCGCCGCAGCGGCGGACGGCGCTGGCCGGCGACATCGTCAAGGTGCAGGGCGTGCCGGAGATCCGGGTCGGCGATCACCTGGGCGGGCCGGGCCCGGCCGGGCAGGCGCACTTCACGCCGCCCAGCCTGGAGACGGTGGTGCGGGCGCGCGTCCCCGGCGAGGAGCCGCGGCTGCACGCGGCGCTGCTCGCGCTGGCCGAGCAGGACCCGCTGATCGGCACGCGCACGCTTGCGGGCGGCGAGACCTCGGTCCTGCTGTACGGGGAGGTGCAGAAGGAGGTCATCGGCGAGACCCTGGCCAGGGAGTTCGGGGTGGAGGCGACGTTCGAGCCGAGCCGCCCCGTCTACTTCGAACGTCCCGCGGGCACCGGCGAGGCGCTGGAGGAGATGCAGCGGCACGGCCCCAACGAGTTCATGGCGACGGTGGGGCTGCGGGTCGAGCCGGCCCCGCCGGGCACGGGGGTGCGCTACCGGCTGGAGGTCGCGCTCGGGTCGCTGCCGCTGGCGTACCACCGGGCGATCGAAGAGAGCGTACGCGCGGCGCTGCGCGAGGGCCCGCACGGCTGGCCGGTGACCGACGTGGTGGTGGCGGTGACCGAAACCGGTTACGACGCGCCGACCACGGTGGCGGCCGACTTCCGCGGCCGCGCGCCGAGGGTGCTCGCGGAGGCGCTGCGCCGGGCGGGCACGATCGTGCACGAGCCGTGCCACCGGTTCGAGGTGGAGGTGCCGCTGGAGACGTTCGGCCCGGTCACGGCGCAGCTCGCGGCGCTGGGCGGTGAGCTGCGCGAGACGTGGCGGCGGGCCGACACGTGGCTGCTGACCGGGGAGATCCCGGCGGCGGCTGTGCACGTCTTCGAGCAGCGCCTGCCCGGGCTCTCTCATGGCGAGGGGGTGTGGTGGTCGGAAGCGGCGGGTGATCGGCCGGTTCGCCATCCGGCCCCGGGCGCGCGCTCGGCGGCCGTCCGGTGAGAGTCGCACGCGGGTGTTCGCAGGCGATACGGCTGCGTGGTCGAGGCGTTACGAAGAGTACATAGGAGGTATGTCGGGTTTCGTCGTTCGATGGGTATTAAGGGCCGTGGTGCACCAATCCGGTGCGCCACGTCCGTACAGGGGGGATGATCCTCATGGCTGACACGAAGAAGAAACCCGCGGCCAAGTCCGGCAAGTCCAAGAAGCAGGCCATCAAGACGAGCCGGCAGGCCAAGGAGACCAAGCGGGAGACCAAGCCGACCGGCGAAGAGTGATCTTCCGGGCAGCCCTCGCAGGCTGCCCGTCCGGTGAGGTGATCGGACGGCCGAGGCCGGGGCCTCGACCGTCCGATCGACTGTGAGGCTGCGCCCATGTCGGCTTACCTGCGTTTCCCCGCCGTGTTCCAGGACGTGGTGGTGTTCGCCGCCGAGGACGACCTGTGGATGGTCTCCGCCCAGGGCGGCCGCGCGTTCCGGCTGACCGCGGGGCTGGCCGAGGCCGGCTATCCGCGCATCTCGCCGCGCGGCGACCAGCTCGCGTTCGTGGGACGCGAGGAGGGCCCTGAAGAGGTGTACGTGATGCCGGCCGGCGGCGGCGCGGCCCGCCGGGTGACCTTCCACGGCGCCCGCTGCACGGTGACCGGCTGGGATCCGGAAGGGCACATCCTGTACGCCAGCGACCAGAACCAGCCCTTCGACGGACGCAAGTGGCTGCACCGGGTGGCGCCGGGCGGGGTGCCGGAGCGGCTGCCGTACGGACCGGCGAACTCGATCGCGTACGCCCTCGACGGCAAGATCGTGCTCGGCCGCAACACCGCGGACCCGGCACGCTGGAAGCGCTACCGCGGCGGCACGGTCGGCGACCTGTGGATCGACCCGACCGGCGACGGCGAGTTCCGCCGCCTGATCCGGCTGCCGGGCAACCTGGCCTCGCCCTGCTGGAGCGACGGCCGGGTGTGCTTCATCTCCGACCACGAGGGCGTCGGGAACGTCTACTCGTGCACCCCCGAAGGCGACGACCTGCGCAAGCACACCCATCACGACGACTATTACGCCCGCAACCTGTCAGGTGACGGGCATCGCCTGGTCTACCACGCCGGCGCGGACCTGTACCTGCTGGAGCCCGGCGAGCCGCCGCGAAGGGTGGAGGTGCGGCTGGCCAGTTCCAGGACGCAGCGCAACCGCAGGTTCGTCGACGCCGCCGAGTACCTCGACAGCGCCACACTCGGCCCTGACGGCAGCACGGTGGCGATCACGACGCGCGGCAAGGCGTACGGGATGGCGAACTGGGAGGGCCCGGTCCGGCGCTACGGCTCACCTGACGGGGTCCGCTACCGCTTCCTCACCTGGCTGAACGACGGGGTCAGGCTCATCGCGGCGGCCAGCGACGACGGCGACGAGGAGCGGCTGGTCATCCTGGAGCCGGGCAAGGTCGGTGACCTGGCAAGCGGTGACGACCTGCACGCAGGCAGCGGCGCCTGCTCCGGCATGAGTCCCGGTGCCGAGGTGGCCCGCCTGGGGCGGATCAACGAGCTGGTCCCCGACCCCGTCCACGACCGGGTGGCGATCGTCAACCACCGCCACGAGCTGCACCTGCTCGACCTGTCCCACGGCCGGTCGGTGCTGGTGGAGGCCAACCCGCACGGCGCGCCCGAGGGTCCGGCGTGGTCGCCGGACGGGCGGTGGCTGGCGTACGCGAGCCCGCTCAACGCCCAGACGACCGCGATCAAGCTGCACCATCCGGAGACGGGCCGCACGGTCCTGGCCAGCGAGCCGGTGCTGAAGGACTCGGCGCCGGCCTTCGACCCCGAGGGCCGCTACCTGTATTTCATCGGCCGGCGCGTCTTCTCGCCGGTCTACGACCAGCTCCAGTTCGACCTGGGCTTCCCGCTGGGCACCCGGCCGTACGCGGTGGCGCTGCGCGCGGACGTGCCGGACCCGTTCGTCCCGGTGCCGCGCCCGCTCACCCAGGACAAGGACGACGACCATGACGAGGGGGACGACGAGGGCGGGGAGCCACTGCGGGTGGACCTGGACGGTCTGGCCGGGCGGGTGACGGCGTTCCCGCTGCCGGAGGGCCGCTACGAGCAGGTGGCCGGGCTGCGCAAGGGCAAGGCGCTGATCCTCACGACCTCGCTGGAGGGCGAGGGCACGCTGCACCTGTTCGACTTCGCCAAGGGCGAGAACGAGACGTTCGCCGAGGGCGTCACCGCGTTCGAGCTGGGCCGCGATCACCGCACGCTGCTGTATCGCGCCGACGACCGGCTGCGGGTGGTCAAGGCGGGCGAGGTGCCGGCCGACGGCGACACGCCGGGCCGCGACACCGGCTGGATCGACCTGTCACGGGTCAAGGTGCCGGTCTGCCCGGAGGCGGAGTGGCGGCAGATGTTCCGCGAGGCGTGGCGGCTGCAGCTGGAGAACTTCTGGACCGAGGACATGGCGGGCGTGGACTGGCCGGCCGTGTACGACCGCTACCTGCCGCTGGTTGACCGGGTCACGACCAGGAGCGAGTTCTCCGACCTGCTGTGGGAGCTGCACGGTGAGCTGGCCACGAGCCACGCCTTCGAAAGCGGCGGCGAGTACCGTCCAGGCCCGGACTACACCCAGGGCAAGCTGGGCGTGGACTGGGATCTCAGGGACGGCGTCTACCACATCAAGTCCATCGTGACCGGCGACCGGTGGGATCCGCAGGCGACCTCGCCGCTGAACCGGCTCGGTCTCGACGTGCGGCCGGGCGACGCGGTGCTGGCGATCAACGGCGCGCCGATCGGCCCCATGGCCACCCCGAACGAGCGGCTGGTCAACCAGGCGGGCGAGGAGGTCGAGCTGACGCTCCGGCGCGGCGACCGGGTGTTCACGGTCACCGTACGCGCGCTCGCCGACGAGCGCCCGGCCCGCTACCGCGACTGGGTGAACCAGAACCGGGCCCGCTGCCACCAGCGCTCGGGCGGCCGGGTGGGCTACCTGCACGTGCCGGACATGGGGGCCGAGGGGTTCGGCGAGTTCCACCGGGGGTTCCTGGCCGAGTACGACCGCCACGCGCTCATCGTGGACGTGCGGTTCAACGGCGGCGGGCACGTCTCGGCGCTGCTGCTGCAGAAGCTGTCCAGGCGGCGGCTCGGCTACGACTATCCGCGGTGGGGCGACGCGGAGCCGTACCCGCCGGAGTCACCGCGCGGCCCGCTGGTGGCGGTGACCAACGAGTGGGCGGGCTCGGACGGCGACATCTTCAGCCACACCTTCAAGCTGCTCGGTCTCGGCCCGCTGGTGGGCAAGCGCACGTGGGGCGGCGTGATCGGGATCTGGCCGCGCCACCGGCTCGCGGACGGGACGGTGACGACGCAGCCGGAGTTCTCGTTCGCCTTCGACGACGTGGGCTGGCAGGTGGAGAACTACGGCACCGATCCGGACATCGAGGTGGACATCACGCCGCAGGATTACGCCAGGGGTGTGGACCCGCAATTGGAGAAGGCGATCGACGTCGCTCTTGAGCTGCTCGCCGAGCATCCGCCGCACACGCCGGACCCCCGGCACCGGCCCGGCATGCAACCTTAGTCACCTTTATGGCGTCTAACGATCATTGGAGGGGAAAGCGCATAAGAGATGAACAATGCGCACCCCGCCGATCGTGATCGGGCCGGTGGCGAGGCTCACGTCCTCACCACCGGCGATGTGTGTGTACAGCTCATTGGCGGCTGATAGGAGATATGACAGGTGCGCGCACTCGCACGCAAGGGCAAGTCGGCGGTGGGCCGGCTGTATCGGGGGTACAACCGGCGCAAGGCACGCACCGCGCCGCCGCCCTCGACGAGGCGGATACGCATCCTCCTCCTGCATGCGCACGGCATGGGCGGCACGATCAGGACCGTGTTCAACCTCGCCTCTTACCTGGCCGACAGGCACGAGGTGGAGATCGTCTCGGTGCTCAGGGAGGCCGAGCAGCCGTTCTTCCCGATCGACCCGCGGGTGAAGTTCCGCTTCCTCGACGATCGCCTCGAACCGAGTCGTGATCCCGTACGGGCGATGCTGTCGAAGCTGCCGAGCCGGCTGATCCCCAAGGAGGAGTCGGCCTACCACCGGTTCACGCTGTGGACCGACCTCAAGCTGGCGCGGTTCATCCGCTCGGTGGACGGCGGCGTGCTCATGGCCACCCGGCCGGGGCTGAACCTCGCGGTCGCGCAGCTCGCACCGCCCGGCGTCATCACGATCGGGCAGGAGCACGTGGCCCTGGCCACCCAGCCCGAGCCGGTGCAGGAGCTGATCAAGTGGCGCTACCGCCGCCTGGACGCCCTGGTCACGCTCACCAAGGCGGACCTGAACGACTACCGCGAGACGCTCGCCAAGCAGCCGCGCAAGCTGGTCCGCATCCCGAACGCGGTGCCGCCGATGAGCGGCGAGGTGTCGAAGCTCGACGCCAAGGTGGCGGTGGCGGTCGGCAGGATGACCCGCATCAAGGGCTTCCACCGGCTGATCAGCGCCTGGGAGACGGTCGCGCAGGCGCATCCCGACTGGACGCTGCGCATCTTCGGGGCGGGGCCGCAGGAGGAGAACCTGGCCAGGCAGATCGCCGAGGCCGGGCTCGAGGGCAAGGTCGAGCTGCCCGGCCCGACCACGGACATCGGCGCCGAGCTGGAGAAGGCGTCGATCTACGTGATGAGCTCCCGGCACGAGGGCTTCCCGATGACGATCCTGGAGGCCATGGCGAAGGGGCTCGCCATCGTCAGCTTCAACAGCCCGCACGGGCCCAAGGAGATGATCAAGAACGGGGTCGACGGGCTGCTGGTCAAGCCGCGTACGAACGCCAACCTCGCGGCGGCCATCATCCGGGTCATCGAGGACGAGCAGCTACGGCGCGACCTGGGGGCGGGGGCGCTGGAGACCGCGCGGAAGTACGACCTTCCGGTGATCGGGCAGAAGTGGGACAAGCTGCTCGCCGACCTGCTGGCCCGCCGCGAGGCCCGCTACCGCAAGCAGACCGCGGCCAAGCAACCCGCCGAGCCCGCGACCACCTGACGCGAGGTCAGACGCCGGTGCCGGTGAGCTCCACCGGCTCGGCGATGACGTCCACCAGCGCCCCGTTGCGGTGCACGGTGATGGGCAGCGGCCGCCCGATCGCGTCGGCGAACATCAGCCGCTGCAGGCTCTGCGCGTCGCTCACCGGCGTACGGCCCGCGCTCAGCATCAGGTCGCCGGCGCGTAACCCGGCGCGCTGGGCGGGCGAGCCGGGCACCACCTCGACCACGCGCAGCGCCCTGTCCTGCCCGGTGCGCCGCCGCAGCGGCTCGGGCAGCGGGGCGGGCGTGGTCACCAGGCCGAGGAACGCCCGTCTGACCCGGCCGTCCCTGATCAGCGCGGCGATGATGGACCTGGTGGTCGCGTTGACCGGCACGGCCAGGCCCACGCCGACCCCGGCGACCGCCGTGTTGATGCCGACCACCCGCGCGTGCGCGTCGGCCAGCGCCCCGCCCGAGTTGCCGGGGTTGAGCGCGGCGTCGGTCTGGATGACGTCCTCGATGAGCCGCATGCCGGCGCCGCTGCGGGCGGGCAGCGAACGGCCGAGCCCGGACACCACTCCTGCGGTGACCGATCCGGTCAGCCCGAGCGGGTTGCCCACGGCCACCACGAGCTGCCCCACCACGAGGCCGTCGCTGTCGCCCAGCTCGGCCGGGGGCGGGGTGGGGGTCTGCGCCCTGATGACCGCGAGGTCCGACAGCGGGTCGCGGCCGACCACCTCGAAGCCGCCGGAGACGCCGTCGGCGAAGGCGACGGTGCCGGTCCTGGCGCCGTTGATGACGTGCGCGTTGGTCAGCAGGAACCCGTCGGCGGTGAACACCACCGCCGACCCGCTCCCCCGGCCGGCCCGTACGCCGGCCACTTTCGGCAGCAACTCGGCCGCCACGGACGACACGACGCGAGAGTAGGCGTCGAGGGGATCGGCCATCACGCCTCCAGGAGATGATTACTTGCTTACACAGTAACTCCAGAAGGCGTCCCAGCCGGAAAGCCGGACACACCCGAATGATCGGACCGCGCAGGCGTGGCCGCATCGCCCGGCCCAGACGGACGCCTGCACGACGGCGACGCCTGCTCAGCGGCTCAGGCGATCGTCTGGGCGATGGCCATGCCGCAGTAGGCCGCACCGAGCCCGGCGACCACGCTGGCCACCGCGTTGGCGACCGAGTGGAAGCGGGCGCCCTCCTCCATCAGGCGGACCGTCTCGTACCCGAACGTCGAGTACGTCGTCAGCGCCCCGCAGAACCCGGTGCCCGCCAGCGCCATCACGCCATCGCCCAGAGGCAGCGCGGTCAGGAAGCCGAGCAGCGCGGATCCCGCGATGTTGACGGTCAGCGTCCCCCAGGGGAAGGACGTGTCGTGGCGCGCCTGCACGGCACGGTCCGCAAGGTAGCGCAGCGGCGCGCCAAGGGCGGCCCCGAGCACGATCAGCAGCAGCGTCATCGGATACGCACCCCGGCCACCCGCCGGGTCAGCCGCATCCCGGCGACCACCGCGAGCAGCGCCGCCACCAGGGTCGCCCCGAGGTAGGCGAGCGCCGTCACCGGCGCGCCCGCGGCGACCGTCCGCAGCGTGTCCACGACGTACGTGGAGAACGTGGTGTAACCGCCGAGCACCCCCACCCCGAGGAACGGCCGCACCAGCCGGTGGGCCGTGCGGACCTCGGTGACGACCACCATGAGCACCCCGATGAGCAGGCAGCCCGACACGTTGGCCAGGAACGTCGCCCACGGGAACCCGCCGGACGGCGTGGGCAGCGCCGCCTGCACACCGTGGCGGGCCAGCGCCCCCAGCGCCCCACCCGCGGCGATCGCGGCGAGCAGCGGCCAGTGGAGTTCGGTACGCCGGGCGGGAACGTGAAGATCAACATCCACATCGGTGGGACGATCAGTCACATAACCCTCCCCGTGTCGTCATGCGGCCAGCCGGGAATCTCTCTAGACAACCCGGAGCTCATGGAGGCTTGCTTGAGCACCAAGGACGCGGTCGCCGTCCTCGCCGGAGCCATCATCGTCGCTTCTCTCATCAGTACTGCGAAAACCCCTCAGGCCGCCACCGCGGCAAGCCCGCTGGGCAACGTCACGGGCACGCTGCCCGGACTGGCCCCCATCATCTCGAAGGCCGACAAGGCCGAGGCACGCGGGATCATCAGACGCCTGCGCACGAAGGGCTTCGGCCCCAACACCGGATACGCGCGCACCCGTTTCGGCGACAACTGGGCCGACTCGGCCACCGGGGTGCCGTACGCGCGCAACGGCTGCCGTACCCGCGACGACCTGCTGGCCCGCGACGGGCGGAACGTGAAGTTCCGCAAGGGCTCCGACTGCGAGGTCGTCTCCATGGAGCTGACCGACCCCTACACGGGCCGGGTCATCCATTGGCGGAAGAAGAACGCCGACGAGGTGCAGGTCGATCACGTGGTACCGCTCAACTACGGCTGGCGCATGGGAGCGCCGCGCTGGCCGATGTCCAAACGGCTCGACTTCGCCAACGACCCGCTCAACCTGCTGCCGGTCTACGGGCGCGCCAACGAGCAGAAGGACGCATCAGGTCCGGCGAGCTGGCTGCCGCCGAGACGCGGCATCCGCTGCGCGTACGTGACCCGTTTCGCGCAGGTCGCGCTCAAGTACGACCTGCCGGTCCGTCCGGCCGACAAGAAGATCATGCTGGCCCAGTGCCGGTGAGCGCCCCCGGCTCAGCGCGGGTCGAGCCAGCGGAAACCGCGGCGATAGGTCTGCTCGGCCAGCACCCGCTGTCCCTCGGAGTTGGGGTGGAAGTAGTCCCACCGGCTGACGTGGTCGAGCGTGAACGGGTAGTCGAAGACCGCTCCCCCGTCGGTGCGGCAGGAGGGGCCGTAGGCGGCGCAGGCCGCGGCGGCGGCCCTGTTGTACGCCATGACGCGGGCCCGCACCCTGGCCCGGCGCTGCTCGTCGGCGCGGCGGGTGGAGGCGGGCTTGGCCAGCATCGACTGGCAGATGCGGCCCGCGCCCCAGAACGTCCTGGCCAGCGCGCTGGACTTGCCGACCTGCCACAGCCGCCGCAGGTCGGGAATGCTGGCGAAGAACACCCTCGCTCCCGGCATGCCGGCGCGCAGCTCGGCGAGCGCGGCGTCGATGCGGCGGCGGTAGGTGGCGACCGGCGTCATCTGCTCCTCGGTGCGGACGCAGGCGTCCTGGGCGCCGATGAGAATCGTCACATAGTCGGCCTTGGCGGCGACCGCCTGCTTCACCTGGCCGAGCAGGTCGGCGCTGGTCGCGCCGGGCTTGGCGAAGGTGAGGTTGTGCTTGTGAAGCGTTCCAGACATCTCCGACAGCCGCAGGTAGTGGCTGTTGACCGTCTTGTTGTCACCCGTGGACCAGGAACGGGCGGTGCAGGAGACGTACCAGCCGCAGGCGTTGAACCCGGTCGAGATGGAGTCGCCGAGCGCGGCCATGACCTGGGGCACCGGCTGGGCGATCGGGGCGGCTTGCACGGCCGTGCCCGAGGCCGTGAGGACGACGGCGGAGGCGAGCACGCAGCCCAGTCGAGCGATCATGGGCACAAAGGTAGAGACGCGATCACCGGCCTGCCATGATCTCGGGACGCGTACTACCTGTTCAGGACCGAGTTCATAGGGCGGCTTGACAGCCGGAGCCGCTCCCCGCCGACCCCTGCACCGGGCCGCAGCCGGCTCTTTCCGCGTTCTTTAGCAGTAACAGTGCATTCACGGGGGTCTGAGTCGAACGTGTTCAGTTCCCGCATAGAGTGTCTTGAGTGAGTGTCGCGCTCGGAACAACCCGCCCGCTGCCGGTTCGCACAACCCCTGTCGGCGACCCCGGTGACCTGCTGGCATCCCTCCCCCACACGGCCCCGTACGCATGGGTCAGGAACGGAGAGGGCCTCGTCGGATGGGGTGAGGCCGCCAGGGTGGCCGTCCCCCCGGGACCCGGGCGGTTCGCCTGGGCCCGCAAGTGGCTGGCCACCGTCCTCGGTGAGGCTCAGGTCGACGACTCCGTACGCACGCCGGGCTCCGGGGCGGTCGCCTTCGGCAGCTTCACCTTCGACGAGGACGCCCACGGCTCCGTGCTCGTGGTGCCGCAGGCCGTGCTGGCCCGCCGGGGCGGCCGGGCGTGGCTGACCACGATCGGCGAGTCGCCGCTTGAGACGTTCACGCCCATCCGCGACCCTGGGCGCATCAGCTACGGCGACGGCAGCCTGTCGGCCCCCGAGTGGGAGCACGTCGTGGCGCAGGCCGCCAAGCGCATCCGCGAGGGCGAGCTGGAGAAGGTGGTGCTGGCCCGCGATCTGGTCGCCACCGCCGAGCGGCCGATCGACGTGCGGCTGCTGCTGACGCGGCTGGCCCGCCGCTACCCCGAGTGCTACACGTTCTCGGTCGCCGGGCTGGTGGGCGCCACGCCCGAGCTGCTGATCCGGCGCACCGGGCAGGAGATCGAGTCGCTGGTGCTGGCCGGCACCACGCCGCGGGGCACCGACCCGGCCGACGACCTCGCGCGCGGCGCCGCGCTGCTCGCCTCGGCCAAGGACCGGCACGAGCACGAGTGCGCGATCGCCTCCGTACGCCAGACTCTGGCCCCGCTGTGCTCGTCGCTGACCACGCCCGACGAGCCCGAGCTGCTGGTGCTGCCCAACGTGCAGCACCTGGCCAGCCACGTCACCGGGCGGCTGGCCGACGGGGCGTCGGTGCTCGACGTGGTCGCCGCCATGCACCCGACGGCGGCCGTCGGCGGCACCCCCACCCACACCGCCATCCAGGTCATCCGCGAGCTCGAGGGCATGGACCGCGCCGGCTACGCCGGTCCCGTCGGCTGGATCGACGCGCACGGCGACGGCGAGTGGGGCATCGCGCTGCGCTCGGGGCTGATCGAGGGGCGGCGCGCCCGGCTGTTCGCCGGCGGCGGCATCATGGGCGACTCCGACCCGGCCGCCGAGCTGGCCGAGGCGCAGGCGAAGTTCCGCGTGATGCAGTACGCCCTGGAGGGCTGACCACCCCGCCGCACGCCGGAGAGCGGGGAAGCGGCGGGCGGCGCGGGAAAGGACGCCGGACCAGAGCATGCAGGCGGGACGCTGCGGCGTGGCGGATCAGAACACGCAGGCAGGGCGCTGCGGCGTGGCGGATCAGAGCACGCAGGCGGGGCGCCCCGCCGGAGCGGGTCAGGCGGGGACGTGGAGGCTGTCACCGAGCTCGACGCGGGCGCGCCCGGCCGTCAGCGTGGCCACCCAGTCGGTGAACGCCTCGACCTCGTCATCCCCCACCGCGACGGCGAAGGTCACCTCGGCCGCGTACGTGACATCGCGCACCGCGTACCGGGATGCCCGCAGGTCGTTCTCGACCCGCCCGGCCTGGTCGTGCGCGACGGAGACGTGGACGAGCCTGGCCGGCACCATCCGGACGGGCTCCACCCGGTCGAGCGTCTCGGTGACGGCCGAGCCGTAGGCGCGCACGAGCCCGCCCGCGCCCAGCAGGGTGCCGCCGAAGTAGCGGGTCACCACCGCCACCACGTCGCTGAACCCCCGGCCCACCAGCGCCTGCACCATGGGCGTGCCCGCGGTGCCGCCGGGCTCGCCGTCGTCGTCGCCTTTCTGGATGCGCTCGCCGATCACGTAGGCGGTGCAGTTGTGGGTGGCGTCGGCGTAGAGCCTGCGGCGCTCGGCGATGAACGCGTTGGCCTCCTCCACGCTGCGCGCCGGGGCCAGCGCGCAGATGAAGCGCGAGCGCCGCGCCTCGGTCTCGTGTTCGACGACGGTGTTCAACGTGAGGTACGGGGCTGGCACATCCGACAGATTACGCCCACGCCGGACCGCCCTCGCGCGAGCTACCATCGCGTCGATGCCGCCAGGACCGGGAGGGGTCTCATGGACAGTCAGAAAGACGTCGCGCCCCACGAGACCGCGCCCCACAAGACCGCGGCCCATGAGACCGCGGCCCATGAGACTGCGGCCCATGAGTCTGCGGCCCACGAGACTGCGGCCGCGGTCATGCCGTACGTGACGGCGGCGATCGACGCCTACGGCACGGGCGTGCTGGCCAGGACCCGCGAGCTGGCCTCGGCCACGCCGATGGCCAGGGGCGCGCGCATCCTGCAGCGGATCTTCGGCCGGGGCGACGCCGCCTCCCTCGAGGTGATCGGCGCGGTGGCGGGCGCCAAGCCCGACGACGAGAGCTGCCGGGTCGCGCTGAGGCTGGCCATCACGCAGGAGTTCCGCGCCGACCCGCTGCTGCGTGCCGAGGTGGCGGCCATGCTGCCCCGCACGCCCGAGCCCGCGAGCGCCGGACGCGACTCTTCCCCCTGAGGTGCAGGCAGGGGCGGTCTGCACTTCTGAACGGCTCCGTTTGTGCGCGACGCCCAAGATCGCGTGAACGGCGTTACATACCGTTCACAGCATGAGTTACCGCGTCGCCATGGACATCGGCGGCACCTTCACCGACGTCGTCTGCTACGACGAGCGCACGGGTGCCGTGACCGCGTCGAAGGCGCCCACCACCCCGGGCGACCTCGCGGACGGCGTCTTCGCCGCGCTGGGCCGGGTGGTCGGCGACCTCTCGGAGATCTCGTTCTTCGTGCACGGCACCACCCAGGGGCTGAACGCGCTGCTGGAGCGCAAGGGTTCGAGGGTTCTGGTGCTGGCCAGCGCGGGCGGGCGCGACGTCTACCGGATCGCGCGCGGCAACCGCGACCGCATGTTCGACCTGCGCTACCGCAAGCCGGAGCCGCTGGTGCCGCGCCGTCACGTGATGGAGGCGGGCGGCCGGCTGGACTACCGGGGCCGCGAGCTGGTCCCCCTTGACGAGGACGCGGTACGCGACGCGGCCAGGCGGGCGCGGGACGAGCGGTTCGACGCGGTGGCGGTGTGCCTGCTGTTCTCGTACGTCAACCCGGAGCACGAGGTGCGGGCGGGCCGGATCCTGCGCGAGGAGCTGGGCGACGACGTGCAGGTGGTGCTCTCGCACGAGGTGGCGCGCGAGTGGCGCGAGTACGAGCGCACCTCGTCGTCGGTGCTGGAGGCGTACACCGGGCCGGTGGTGCGGCACTACCTCGCGGGCATCGAGCGGCGTTTCGCCGAGCGCGGTCTTCGCGTGCCCGTGCACGTCATGCAGTCGTCGGGCGGGCTGGTCAACGCCTCGTACGCGATGCGCCGGCCGCTGCAGACGCTGCTGTCGGGCCCGGTCGGCGGCATGATGGGCGGGGTGGCGGCGGCCCGGCTGCTGGGCAGGGAGAACGCCATCTGCATCGACATGGGCGGCACCTCGTTCGACGTGTCGCTGGTGGTGGACGGCAGGCCCGACGTCAGCGCGGAGGCGCGCATCGAGGGCCACCCGGTGCTGATGCCGATCGTCAACCTGCACACGATCGGCGCGGGCGGCGGCTCGATCGCCTACACCGAGGCGGGCGCGCTGCGCGTCGGGCCGCAGTCGGCGAGCGCGGTGCCCGGGCCGGCCTGCTACGGCAGGGGCGGCACGCAGCCCACGGTCACCGACGCGAACGTGGCGCTCGGCCGGGTGGACCCGGCCTGGTTCGCGGGCGGGCTGATGACGCTGGACGCCGAGGCGGCGGGCGCGGCGGTGGCGGAGCTGGCCGGTGAGCTGCGTCTCGACCCGCTGCAGCTCGCCGAGGGCGTCTGTGCGGTGGCCAACGCCAAGATGGCGCAGGCCATCCGTACGCTCACGGTGGAGCACGGGGTGCAGCCGCGCGACTTCGCGCTGGTCGCCTTCGGCGGTGCGGGCCCGATGCACGCCGCGTTCATCGCGCAGGAGCTCGGCATCTCGGAGGTGGTGGTGCCGCGCTTCCCCGGCGCGTTCTCCGCCTGGGGCATGCTGGAGGCGGACGTGCGCAGGGACCTGACCGACCCGTACTTCCGGCCGCAGGAGGTCCTCGACGGCGGCGACATGTCGCAGCGGCTGGTGTCGCTGGAGCGGGAGGCGCTCGCCGCGCTCGACGCGCAGGGCGTGCCCGAGGACCGCCGCCGTGTGGAGCACGCGGTGGACATGCGCTACGAGGGCCAGGACTACACGCTGACGATCCCGCTGCGCGACGCCACCGAGCCCGCGCAGGCCGGTTTCCTGGAGTGCATCGCCGCCCGCTACGCCGAGGCGCACACCAGCCGGTACGGGCACGCCACCCCGGAGGCGCCGGTGGAGTTCGTCATGCTGCGCAGCACCGGGTTCGGCTCCTTCCCCCGCGCCGCCGTCCCCGAGGCGAGCAGCGAAGGGCCGCAGGAGGTCGGCGTACGGGATGTGATCTTCGACGGCGAGGTGCACCGCACGCCGGTGCTGCGGCGCGCGGGCCTGAGCGGCGAGCTGGAGGGGCCGGCGATCGTGGTGGAGGAGACCGCGACCACGGTGATCCCGCCGGGCTGCCTGGCGAGCGTGGACGGCAACGGTTTCCTCATCGTGAAAGTGGACAAGTGATCGCCCCTGTCACCACGGAGATCATCCGCTGCGCGTTGCTGCAGGCGGCGGAGGACATGAACACCACGCTGATCCGCAGCTCCTACACCCCCGTCATCTACGAGGCCAAGGACTGCGCGGTCGCGCTGCTCGACCGCGACCACAACGTGCTCGGCCAGTCGTCCGGCCTGCCGATCTTCCTCGGGAATCTGGAGGTGTGCACCCGCGAGACCGAGCGCCGGTACGGGCGGGACGTGTGGCGGGAGGGCGACGTGTGGGTGCTCAACGACTCCTACATCGGCGGTACCCACCTCAACGACGTCACCGTCTACGGGCCGATCTTCGCCGGCGGCGAGCTGGCCGGGTTCGCCGCCTCGCGCGCCCACTGGCTGGACGTCGGCTCGAAGGACCCCGGCGGCTCCATGGACTCCACCTCGATCTACCAGGAGGGTTTGCGCATGGGCCCGGTCAAGGTGTACGAGGGCGGCGAGCCCTGCCGCGACCTGCACGAGGTGATCTTCCGCAACGTGCGCTTCCCCCACGCCACGCTGGGCGACCTGCGCGCCCAGGTGAGCTGCGTCATGACCGGCCGGCGGCGGCTGAAGGAGATCGCCGGCCGGTGGGGCATGGACACGCTCGCCGAGGCGCGCGAGCAGATCTACGACCAGACCGAGCGCATGGAGCGCGCCGCCATCGCGGCCATCCCCGACGGCGTCTACCGGGCGTCGGGCTTCCTCGACAACGACGGCATCGACCTGGACACCCCACTGCCGGTCACGGTGGTGATCACGGTGTCGGGCGACTCGATGCACGTGGACCTCACCGACTGCGCCGACCAGGCGACCGGCCCGGTCAACTGCGGCGTCGCGCAGGCGGTGGCGGCCGTACGGGTCGGCTACAAGCTGCTGCTCTCCGGCGACGTGCCGCTCAACGGCGGCTCGTTCCGCCCGCTGACGGTGCGCACCAGGCCGGGCTCGATGCTGGCCGCCGAGTCGCCGGCCGCCTGCCAGTACTACTACTCCCACCTGGGGCTGCTCATCGACCTGGTGGTCAAGGCGCTGGCCCCGGTGCTGCCGGACAAGGCGGCGGCCGCGTCGTACGGCGACTCGATGATCGTGCAGTTCACCGGCATCGACCCGCGCACCGGCAAGCTGTACGTCTCGCAGGAGGCCACGGTCGGCGGCTGGGGCGCCTGGGAGGGCGGCGACGGCGAGAGCTGCCTGATCAACAACGTCAACGGCTCGCTGCGGGACATGCCGATCGAGGTGCTGGAGACGCTGTTCCCGGTCCGCGTCACCCGGTACGAGATCCGCCCCGGCACCGGCGGCGCGGGCCGCTGGCGG
The DNA here is from genome assembly GCF_040678535.1 of Nonomuraea sp. NPDC052634. Lineage (NCBI taxonomy): Bacteria > Bacillati > Actinomycetota > Actinomycetes > Streptosporangiales > Streptosporangiaceae > Nonomuraea > Nonomuraea sp. NPDC052634. The sequence goes on from NZ_JBFATY010000006.1 coordinate 93,618, forward strand.
GGCGGCAACGGCGTGGTGCGCGAGTACGAGTTCCGCGGCGACGCCGCGCTGTCGCTGTGGTTCGAGCGGTCGGTCACGCCCGCGTGGGGCCTGGCAGGCGGGCGCGACGGCGCGCCGCCGCGCGTGACGCTCAACCCCGGCACGCCCGGCGAGCGGCGCCTGCTGAAGGTGAACGCGCTGCCCGTCAAGGCCGGCGACGTGCTGCGCTGCGAGACGGGCGGTGGCGGCGGCTACGGCCCGCCCGAGCTGCGGGCGCCCGACGCGGTGGCCGAGGACCTCGCCGAAGGCATGGTCACCCGCTGAGGCCCACCCGCCGCACCCCGCCGGCGACGGCCCCGCCCCGAGACCCGCCCGCCGGACACACCCGCAAGGACCGCCCGCCGGACCCGCCGGCGACGGACAAGCCCGCCAGACCAGCCCGCAAGACCAGCCCGCCGTCCCGATGCTTTCCCCTGGCACCGGGGCGGCGGGCCGCGGCGTTCGGCAGCAGCTCAGGCGTTCCAGGGCTCAGGCGTTCACGAGGACGGCCGGTCCGGCAGCACGTCGCGCAGCAGCCGCCGGTTGCCCGGACGGGGCTTCCACTCGCGCGGGTAGCCGAGCGACACCTCTTCGAAGCGCACCCCGTCGTGGCGGGTGACGCGCGGGATGTGCAGGTGGCCGTAGATCATCGCGGCGGTGGGGTGGCGTACGTGCCAGTCCTTCGTGGCCGTGGTGCCGCACCACTGGGCGAACTCGGGGTAGCGCAGGATGTCGGTCGGCTGGCGTACCAGGGGGTAGTGGTTGACGAACACCAGCGGCACGTCGTCCTCCAGCGCGGCCAGCCGGCGCTCGGTGATCGCCACGCGGGCCCGGCACCAGGCCTCGCGGGTGGGGTAGGGGTCGGGGTGGAGGAGGTATTCGTCGGTGCAGACGACGCCGGTGCTGTGGGCGTAGGCGAGCGCGCTGTCCTTGGTGGTGTGGCCCGCGGGGAGGAAGGTGTAGTCGTACAGGAGGAACAGCGGGACGATCCGCACGGGGCCGCCCGCGCCCAGCCATAACGGATAGCCGTCCTCCGGGGTGAGCACGCCCAGCTCGCGGCACATGCGCACCAGCTCGTTGTAGCGCGCGACGCCGCGCAGCTCGGGCGGGTCGCCGGGCGGGGTCCACAGCTCGTGGTTGCCCGGCACCCACACCACCCGCTCGAACCGGCCGGCCAGCAGGCCGAGCGCCCAGCGGATGTCGTCGAGCCGCTCGCCGACGTCGCCGGCGACCAGCAGCCAGTCGCCCGGTGAGTAAGGCTTCAGCTCTTCCACGATGGCGCGGTTCTCCGGGTAGGCGACGTGCAGGTCGCTGACCGCGAGCAATCTGCCGTCGGGCTGGGGTTCGGGCAACGAGGTCTCCTTTCCTGCCGCTGCTACGAGCATGTCATGCCGGCGTCGCGTGCGACGTACCCGATGATCTCCGGACGACGTGGCACGCGAGTTGCAGAGCGAGCCGCGTGGTCGGGTCGTCGAGGTCGAACCCGGCCGCCTTGATCCGCTCCAGCCGGGTGGTGATCGTGTTGCGGTGGACGCCGAGCCGTTCCGCGGCGCGCAGCGCGCCTCCTTCGTCGAGCAGCGCGGCCAGCGTCTCCAGCAGCGTGCCGTCCTTGTCGACGGCCAGCAGCGGGCGCAGCACGACCGCCGCCGGGGCCTGGAGCCCGGCGACCGGCAGCGCGCCCAGCAGTTCGGCGGGGCCCATGCGGTCGGCCCGCGCCACCGTGCCGGGACCGGCGACGAATGCCGCCGCCTGCGCGCCCAGCAGCGACTCCTCCGCCGCGGCCAGCCCGTTGACCTGGGTGCCGACGCCCGCGGCGGCCGGCCACGGCATGGCGGGCAGGCAGCGCCGCAGCCGCTCGGCGACGTCCTGCGGGGGCAGCGCCGACCAGCCCGCCCAGCCGCCGCCCCGCATGAGCACCGGCACCTGACCGAGCGAGGCCGTGATGAGCACGGCGGCCGAGGCGGGGTCGGTCTGCGCCGGGGCGCCGTCCTCGTTCGGGCGTACGTGGTAGGCGGTCAGCGGACCCTGCACCTGCCAGCCGAGCGCGACGGCCGCCGCGCGTTCCTCCTGCTCGCCGTCCGCGTCGGTGGCGGGCTGCTTGGCGGCTTTGAGCAGGCGCTCGGCGAGCGACGCCTGCAGCGCGAACTCGCGCGAGGCGTGCAGCCGCTCCCCGGCCGCCCACGCCGTCAGCGGCGCCACCGCGAGGTCCAGCACCGTACGCACGACCGCGGGCCACCCGGGCGAGCGGGACGAGCCCGACGCCACCAGCCGGCCCAGCGCCTCGCCGGCCAGGCCGGGCACCTCCACCTCGGCCGACCACCGGCCGCGCCCCGACGCGGGTTCGCCGGCGTCGCGGCGGCCCGCGAGCGGCAGACCGTACCGGTCGAGGAAGGCCACGGCGGTGCCGGGCAGCTCGGCGTTCAGCACGCCGAGCACCCGACGCGCGGACGGGCCCGCCTCCGCCAGCCGGGTCGCGCAGCGGGCCACGAGCTGCGTACGCGCCGCGTCGGGACGTGAGGCCGCCGACGCCACCCGCAGCGCGACCAGCAGCGGGTCCTCGTCCACGAAGACCAGCGTGACGCCGAGCCGCTCGGCGAGCACCTTGCCCGAGCCCTCGCTGAGCCCGCCCGACGGCGCGATGACGCAGGCCGCGGCCTGCTCCCAGGCGCGGCGCATGGCCATCTCGATCGCCCATCCGCCGCCGGCCGCGGGCCCGGTCAGCACGACCGCCGTGTGCGGCGCGACGGTCGCGAAGACCGACAGCTCGTCGACGATGCGCACGCCGCGTACGGAGTGCTCGCCCGCGCCGTACATGCGGGCTCCGGCCAGCGGTCCCGCGTTGACCAGCTCGGCCACCGTGACGGGGGCCTCCCAGCCGGCCGCGCGCACGCCGCTCACAGCGGCATCCCGAACGCGCGCGGCCCGCCCAGGGCCAGGCCCCGCTCGGAGTGCCACACCGGCGCCGCCCGCACCACCATGATCTCCACCTCCAGGCCGGGCTCGGCGTTGTCCACGTCCACCACCATGCCGCCGGTGGTGGAGATCATGCAGATCTGGTCAGGAACGGTCGCCACCACGGCGCCGTCGGCGAGCGCCAGCACCACCTCGTTGTGCGCCTCCAGGCGTACCAGGCGGCGCAGCCCCTCGGACTCGCGGATCACGATGGACGACGGCTGCGACGGCAGTCCCACGGTGGGGCCGTGCCCGGTGCCGCCCTCCACGGCCAGGATGCGGCCCCGGCAGAGCGTGCGCGCGCCGTACGGGGCCGCCGCCGAGCGCGGCACCCCCGGCTCGCCCGCCCGCATGAGCAGGCTCACCGTTCCCGGCACCACGACCTTGACCAGGTCGCGGGCCGTCATCGGGTAGCAGGCGGCGACTCCCCAGCCGCCGACCGACAGCACCACGGGGCGCAGCAGCTCCTCCACCCGGTCGGCGGCCGTCTCCAGCACCACCAGCTCGCCGGAGCCGCCGGCCAGCGCGAGCGGCGCCACGTTCACCCCGCCCAGCGTGTACGTGGTCTGCTCCACCAGCGGGAACACCCGCCCGGTTCCGTCGCCGTCCACCAGCGGCACGCCCAGCCCGGCGGCCGTGATCAGCGGGAACAGCGCGTTCTCGGCGGCCAGGTTCAGCGCCACCACCGCGCCGACCGGCTCGCCCAGCCGCCGCTCCAGCGCCCGCACCGCCCGCTCGGGCTCGTCGCCCGCCGGGATCTGCTCGCCCAGCGCGGTCGTCGAACCGACCAGCGTGATGGCCACGCATCTCGTTTCGGCGGGCAGCTCGTCCGCCGCGACCAGCTCCACCCCGTCGCCGATGGCCGAGCGCGCCCAGTCCAGCGACAGGTTGAACGACGACTCCGCCGCCCCCGTCGCGAGCACCCGCGACCCGGCCGAGAACCGGCTCAGCCCGTCGCGGTCGATCAGACGGGCCACAGCTGCCCGCCCGCCGTCACCCGCACCCGGTACAGCCCGTCGGGCAGGTACGACAGCGGGTTCACCGTCGTCTCGGCGATCCTGGCCGACCCGGGCGCGGCTCCGGCGCTGACCACCCGGGTCAGCGCCTCGTCCCTGGCGTCCTGCAGCACGCGCTCCAGCTCGGCCCTGCCGCGCGCCTGCACGATCCGCTCCACCAGCGCGACCGGCTGGCCGCGTGCGGCGCCGTACGCCGCCGCCACTCCGTCGGGCACGTCGGGCCCCAGCTCGGCGCGGCCCCGCTCGCGGCTCGCCGTCGCGCCCAGGTCGCAGGCCAGCGGGAAGCGGCGGAAGTAGCTCGCCGACACCAGCCCGCCGTCCGATCGCGCGAAGTAGGCGGGCACGCCGGGCAGTTCTCTCGCCACGTCGCCGGCGATGCGGTCCGCCTCCGCCGACAGGGCGGTGTTGCGGATGGCCTGGGCCTCCCGCTCGCGCAGCCCGGGGTGGCCGAACTCGTACGACAGCGTGATGCGCGCCTGCGGCACCTCGGCCATGATGATCGCGGCGACCTCCAGCTCGTGCTCGGGCAGGACGGGCGACCCGGTCGCGGTCACCGCGAAGTCGAGCAGTCCGCATCCGGCCGCGAAGCGCCGGACGGCCTCGGTGTCCAGCGGCGCGAGCCGCCGTCCCGTCAGGCTGTGGCCGCCGCGCACGATGGTCGCCACGCCGGGGTCGGCCACGGGGCGCAGCGCCTCGGGGCAGGGCCCGCCCACCCGGATGGCGGCGACCGGCGCCGTCGGGGCGTCGGTGAGGTCGAGCGCCACGCACACGCGGGCCGCCGTACGCGCCGCCGCCCGCGACACCGGCCACATCGGCCCGCCCTCGCCCGCCGCGACCAGCACGGGAGCGGGGCCCTGCCCGCCCGCCGCCTCCTCAAGCGCGACGCCGAGGATCACTCCAGCTCGCGTCCTTCCGTCTCGGGCAGCGGCAGCGCGAGCAGCGCCGTGGCCACCATGAACGCGTTGATGATCAGCATGGTAGCCGTGAAGCCCGTGGCGGCCGCGAGCAACGCACCCACCGCCGCCGGCGCCACGGTGGTGGCCACGAGCTGCGCCGCCGTGGCCCACGAGTAGCCGGTGCCGCGCAGCCTGGTCGGATAGAACTCGCCGTTCCAGGTGTTCCACACGCCCCAGGCGCCGAGGCTGAAGAACGACAGCACGAAGTTGCCGAGGTACAGGCCGGTCGTGGAGGAGGCGGTGGCGAACCACAGGCCGCCCAGGGCGGCGGCGGCCACGTACGCGAGGAAGACCTTCTTACGGCCGTAGCGGCCGGTCAGCAGGGAGGCGCTGACGTAGCCGGGGATCATCATGAGCGCGCTCAGCGCCGCGAACCCGAGCGAGGCCGACAGCGTCAGCCCGCGCTCCTGCAGCAGCGTCGGCAGCCATGCTTGCAGCCCCCAGTAGCCCCAGCTGAAGACGAAGTTGAGCGCCAGCATGACCACGGTGATCCGGGCGAGGCCGCTGCCGAACAGATCGAGCGGCCGGCCCGCGCGCTCGCCGGCCACGGTGAAGGTGGCCTCGACGTCGGGGCTGCGCAGCTCGCGCAGCACCGCCCGTGCCTGCTCATGCCTGCCGCGCGCGGCCAGCCAGTACGGCGACTCCGGCACCCATCCGCGCACCGCGAACGCCCACAGCCCGGCCACCGCGCTGGCGATCACCACCACGCGCCAGCCGAGGTCGCCGAGGAGCACGGCCGCGCCGATGGCGGTCAGCATGCCGATGGGCCAGCCGATCGACAGGTAGACCGCCGCCCGGCCCCGGTGCCGGGTCGGCAGCAGTTCCAGGAAGTACGGGAACGTGATCGTGTAGATGCCGGCCAGCGCCAGCCCCGAGGCCACCCGCACCGCCACCAGCATCTCCGCGCTGGTGGCGAAGGCCGAGGCCAGCGCGAGCACCCCGTACCCCAGCAGCGACCAGAACGCGGTGGGCCGGCGGCCGATCCTGTCGGCCACCGGCCCCCACACCAGAACGCCGGGGATCATCCCGAACGCGACCGCCGACAGCACCACGCCGATGCCCGCCTCGCCGATACCGAGCCGCACACCGAGGTCGCCGGAGACGTAGACGAGAGCGAGCTGCTCCCACGACTCGATGACGAACGCGATGAACAGCGCGAGCCCGATGAGCACGTGCCGGCGGGTGAACGGCATATGGTCGAACGCCGCCCCGATGGGCAGCGTCCGCGCACCTGCGGCGGTCATGTAAACTCCCTAGAGGACGGTGTTAACTTCACTGTTACGTGGAGTTAACACGTGGGGAGCTGTGCGACCAGCTCCCCTGAGGTCCGCCCCGCTCTGAGATTGAGCGGACCGCCCCGGCAGGGCGGTCCGCCCGCCGGTCACTCGCCCGGGTGTCAGCACCATCCGGGAGAGGCACCGGCCAGAGCATCATGGCCCGCGTCCTTACCGCGCGGTCTTCAGCCACTCGCGGAGCTTGCTGGTGGCGAGCTCCAGGGCGCCCTTGGCGGCGTTGGTGTTGCGCAGCGTGTCCAGCATCACGAAGTCGTGCACGATCCCGCCGAAGCGCACGGCGGTCACGTCGCCACCGGCCTCGCGGAGCTTGGCGGCGAACGCCTCGCCCTCGTCGCGGAGCACGTCGGCCTCGCCGGTGATGACGAGCGTGGGCGGCAGGGTGCGCAGCTGCTCGGCGCTGGCCCGCAGCGGGGAGGCGTGCGGGTTCGCCCGCTCCTCGGGGTCGGTCGTGTACTGGTCCCAGAACCACTTCATGCCCTCGCGGTGCAGGAAGTAGCCGGTGGCGAACTGCTCGTAGGAGCCGTTGTCGAAGCTCGCGTCCGTCACGGGGTAGAACGCCAGCAGGCCGTTGAGCTCGACGTCACCGCGCTCCTTGGCCATGAGGGCGAGCACGATCGACATGTTGCCACCGACCGAGTCACCGGCGACCACCACGCGGGAGGCGTCGAGGCCCTTCTCGGCGCCGTGCTTCACGACCCACTGGGCGGCGGCGTAGTTCTGCTCGATCTGCGTCGGGTACTTCTTCTCCGGCGCCCGGTCGTACTCGACGAAGACGACCGCGGCGTTCGAACGGACCGCCAGCTCGCGGACGAGGCGGTCGTGGGTGTTGGCCGAGCCGAAGACCCATCCGGCGCCGTGGATGTAGATGATCACCGGAAGCGTGCCGGTGGCGCCCTTCGGCTTGACGATCCGCACCGGCACCGACCCGGTCGGGCCGCCCTCGACCTTGATCCACTCTTCGTCGATCTCGGGCTTCTCGACGCCCTCGCCGGACTGGACCTGCTCCACCGTCGCACGGCCCTGCTCGACCGGGACCTGGTAGAGGAAGGGCGGGTTCGCGGTGGCCTCAACGAACTCCTGAGCGGCCTGCTCCAGAACGACTCGACCCGTCGCGGTCGTGGTCATGACGATCACACCTTTCTGTCGTGTTCGGCATGTTCGATGAACTCTGCCTGCCATAAGCCATGATCGACCGCGAGATCATCCCAAATGTTGGCCAAATCACTCCTGACAATCCCTGTAAATTCCGGCGTTTGCGTAAAGTTCCAGGTCAGCGATGGTGCGGCGTGACGCAGACCACATTTGCGCACGCCGGTATCGAGTGACGTGCACCACAGCGAATGTCAACGCCCGCAGTGACGCACGCCACCATTCACACCCGCGAAAGTGACGCGGATCATCCTCATTCGCGCCGCAGCTCGTGCTCGAGCTCCGCCAGCTCCGCACCGCCCGCCATGAGCGATGTCAGCTCTTGAGGGGTTATGTCCGCTTTGGCGTAATCGCCGATGCAGGTGCCCCGGTTCAGCAGCAGGAAGCGGTCGCCCACCGGATAGGCGTGATGCGGGTTGTGCGTGATGAAGATCACGCCGAGCCCCCGATCGCGGGCGCGGGCGATGTAGCGCAGCACCACCCCCGCCTGCTTCACGCCGAGCGCCGATGTCGGCTCGTCGAGGATGAGCACGCGCGCACCGAAGTACACGGCCCTGGCGATGGCGACCGACTGACGCTCGCCGCCCGACAGCGTGCCGACCGGCTGGTCCACGTCGCGGATGTCGATGCCCATCGCGCGCAGCTCCTCGCGCGCCACTTTGCGGGCCTTGGCCACATCGAACGCCAGGCCCTTGCGCGGCTCGGAGCCGAGGAAGAAGTTCCGCCAGACCGACATGAGCGGGATCATCGCCAGGTCCTGGTAGACGGTGGCGATGCCGCGATCGAGCGCGTCGCGCGGGCCGGTCAGCCGCACCTCCTGGCCGTCCACCAGGTACTGGCCAGAGTCGTGCTGGTGCACCCCCGACAGGATCTTGATGAGCGTGGACTTCCCCGCGCCGTTGTCGCCGAGCACGCAGACGACCTGCCCGGCCGACACGCTCATGGACACCTCGCGCAGCGCGAGCACCGAGCCGAACGTCTTGCCGATGCCGCGCGTCTGCAGGATCGGGGTCAATGCCGCACCTCCTCGGCATAGCGCCGGACCAGGCGGTTGGCCAGCGTCGCGAGCAGCAGCATCGCGCCCAGGAAGAAGGTGAACCAGTCGGCGTCCCAGCCCAGGAACACGATGCCCTTGTCGGCCATCCCGAAGATCAGCGCGCCGATGGCGGCACCGATCGCCGAGCCGTAGCCGCCGGTGAGCAGGCAGCCGCCGATGACGGCCGCGATGATGTAGATGAACTCCTGGCCGATGCCGATGTTGGCCTGCACCGACGTGTAGCGCAGCGCCAGGATCGAGCCGACCAGCCAGGCGGCGAACGCCGTCGTCATGAACAGCGCGATCTTCGTACGGGCGGCCGGCACGCCCACCGCCCGCGCCGCCTGCTCGTTGCCGCCGACGGCGAAGATCCAGTTGCCCGCCCGCGTGCGCATGAGCACCCAGGTCGCCACCGCCGTCACCGCGATCCACCACAGGATCGCCACCCGGAACGAGGTGCCGCCGATGTCGATGGTGCCGGCGAAGATCGCGTTGGCGAGCTCGAACCCCTCGGCCCTGCGCAGCCCGCTGACCTGCACGGTTCCGGTGATCGCCTTGGTGACGCCCAGATTGACGCCTTGGAGCATGAGGAACGTGCCCAGCGTCACGATGAAGCTGGGCAGCTTGGTCCTGGTGACCACGATGCCGTTGGCGAACCCGATCGCCAGCGCCACGACCAGCCCGGCCAGCATGGCCGTCCAGACGTTGAAGCCGAACCTGGTGGCCAGCGTCACCAGCACGAGCCCGCTCGTCCCCGTCAGCACGCCCGCCGACAGGTCGAACTCGCCGCCGATCATCAGCAGCGCCACCGCGACCGCCATGATGCCGAGCGTCGCGGCCGGGTCGAGCCAGTTGGCGATGCCGTCGGGCGAGCGGAACACCGCCGACTGCGCGGCGAAGAACGCGAACACCAGCACCAGGCCGACCACCGCGCCGAGCTCCGGCCTGATGAGCAGGCGGCGGGCCAGCCCGGCCTTCGCCACCCGCTCGTCCGCCACCGCCGTCATCGCGTGCCCGCCTCCGCCAGCTCGGCCACCTGCGCGGCGTTCTCCTTGGTGACGAACCCGGGCCCGGTGTTGACCGGCAGCCCGCCGCCGACCGTGTTGAGGTTGGACTTGTACAGGTGGAGGAACGTGATCGGCAGGTAACCCTGCAGGTACTGCTGCTGGTCCACGGCGAAGAGGATGTCGCCGTCGTTGATCGCGCTCACCACGTCGGCCGACAGGTCGAACGTGGCCAGCTTCGCCTGCGAGCCCGCGTCCTTGATGGCGTCCCTGGCGGCCACCGCGACGGCGGGGTTGAGCGCGAGCACGCCGTTGACCTGCTTGTCGGTCTGCAGCTTGGCGGCGACCTTCGAGGTGACGTCGGCCAGGTTGCTCACGTTCACCTGCAGCCGCTCGACCGTGCCGCCGAGCGTCTCCTCCGCGCCCTTGCAGCGCTGGTCGAGCCCGACGTTGCCGGCCTCGTGGATCACGCACAGCAGCTTGGTGACGCCGGCCGCCTTGAGCTGCTCGCCGGCGCCGCGCCCGGCGACGTCCTCCGACTGGCCGACGTGGGTGATCGCGCCGAACTCCTTGGAGAAGTCGGCGCCCGAGTTGATGGTCACCACCGGGATCTCGGCCGCGACGGCCTTGCCGATGGCCTCCTTGAGCGCGTCGGGGTTGGCCATGGAGACGACGATGCCGTCCACCTGCTCGGACACGGCCTGGTCGATGAGCTGTGACTGCCTGGCCGGGTCGTCGTCGCCCTGGTAGGTGACGGTCACGCCGTACTCCTTGCCCGCGGCCTCCGCACCGTTCTTGACCACGTCCCAGAACGAGTCTCCGGCGGCGGCGTGGGTGATCACGGCGTAGGTGGCGTCGCCCGCCTGCGCGGCGGAGGCGGGCGGGGCGCTCTCGCCTCCGGAAGAAGGGGAAGAGGAAGAGGAACAGCCGCTGATGGCGAGCGCTCCTAGCAGGGCCAGCACGATCGGGGTACGTCTCACAGGGCACCTCCAGCACCAACAGGCTCGCCCCGGTTGTACCTCAATATCATTCCTATGTATAGACATGCTGACTTATGGCGTCAGCGTGCCGAGGTCACGGCCGTGCTCCGCCCTCCTGCTCGGTGCCGGTATCCTGACGAGACTTTGCGAATTGTCGTTCTTCTGGACCGCCCATGACCGCCCGCACAGAACCGCAGCTCGACCTGATCGACGTGTTCAAGGCGCTCGCCAATCCCGTGCGCCTGCAGGTGCTGTCCTGGTTGCGCGAGCCCGAACGGCACTTCCCCGTGGCCGAGGGCATCGCCGACCCGCACGAGGCCGGCGTGTGCGTCAGCCACATCCAGGCCAAGACCGGGCTCGCGCAGTCGACCGTGTCGTCCTACATGGCCTCGCTCGAACGCGCCGGGCTGGTGCGCTCCACCCGGATCGGCAAGTGGACGCACTACCGGCGCGACGAGGAGCGCATCGCGGCCTTCGTCGCGCTGCTCGGCCGCGCGCTGTAGCCCGCCTCGCTCTCGTCCGTCAGGGGGCGGTGTCGATCAGGGGGGCGGCGTCGATCAGAGGGCGGTGTCGATCAGGGGGCGGTGTCGATCAGGGGGCGGCGTCCGTCCAGGTGTGCGCGCCCACGGTCACGGTGGCGGTGGCGCTCACCTCGTACGGCTTGGTGAGATCGATCGGCGCGGACTCCAGCGTCGCCCGGTCGAGCGTGACCGCGACGCCCGTCCCCGCGAACGCCGGCTTGGCGGTCACCTCCTTGCCGAACGCCACGACGGTCCACGCGCCCTTGGCACCCGTGAGCATCACCGTCGCGCTCTCCCCCGACTGGGTGAACGTGGCGGTCCAGCGGCTCTCCCCGGCGCCCTCCGCCGGAGGCTCGGCCGGGACGGCACCGCCGGTGAGCCACTCCAGCCGCACGCTGTCCTCGCCGCCCTTGGCCACCGCCGCCGTCAGGTCCGCGTACGCGGGCGGCGTGCCCGCACCTGGACCGCCCGGCCTGGCGTCACCGGCCGCGTCGCGCACGGCGGCGCCCAGGAACGGCGGCTCCTCCGGCTTCGGCATGCGGCAGGTCAGGTCGGCCTTGGTGGTCTCGTCCGCCTTGACCTTGGCGAGCGTCCAGCACTTGGTGCCGCCGAGCAGCGTCTGGAGGCGGTATCCGCCGGGGAGCAGCGAGAAGCGATAGCCGTCGCGGTCGGCGCGCCGGCCGGTCACGCGCTTGCCCTTGTCGTTGAAGACCTCGACCAGGCCGGGCTGGTACTCCTTGGGCGCGGACGCGCCCGCGTACCGGATGCCGCCCACGATCGCGCCCTCCGTCGGGGTGGGCGTGGGGTCGGCGGGCTCAGGGGACGGGGACGTGGTGGTCCGCGAGGTCTTCGGGGTCTCGCTCGGCTCGGGCTCCTTCGTGTTCGTCACGAAGTCGGGCGTGGGGTCGGCCGGGCGGGACGCCTCCGCCGTCACCTCGGCTCCGGCCTGCGCCCGCGTACGCGCGTCGTCCGGCAGCAGCGCCCACGCGGCGGCGGCCGCGATCGCGGCGCCGGCCAGCGCGCCCGCGGTGGCCGCCGCCCGCTTCCGGCTTCCTGCCCGCTCACGGCTCCTGGCCCGGGCGCGGGTCGTCCCGTCGGCCGCTCTCCCCGCCGGCTCCGCGCCTCCGCCGCGCGGTCCCGCCGGGCCCCTGGCCGCGCCCGCACCGCCGCGTGTCCCGGCCGCCCGGTCCGGGGCGCCGCCCTGCGGCTCCGCCGGGCGTGCGGCCGTCTCAGGGGCGCCGTCGCGCGGGCTCGCCGCTGACGCGGTCTCCGTGCGCTGGCCGGGGACGGGGAAGCCGTCGGTCAGCGGCGAGTCGCCGCTCACCTGGGCGGACAGGGCGCGGGCCGCCGCGGCCATGGCGGCGGCGCTGGGCCAGCGGGCCGCCGGGTCCTTGGCCAGGGCGCGCATCACGACCTCCGCGACCGCCGCGGGCACGTCGCCGGGCAGCGGCGGCGGCGGGTCATGGACGTGCTGGAGCGCGATCGCGACCGCGTTCTCGCCGCGGAACGGCGGCCGTCCCGCCAGGCACTCGTACGCGACCACGCCCAGCGCGTACACGTCCATGGCGGCGCTCGGCTCTGCGCCTTCGGCCTGCTCGGGCGCGCAGTAGGTGGCGGTGCCCAGCACGATGCCGGAGGCGGTCAGCTTGTGCCCCTCGGCGGCGCGGGCGATGCCGAAGTCGGTCAGCACGACGCTGCCGTCGGCCTTGACGATGAGGTTGGCCGGTTTGACGTCCCGGTGCACCACGCCGTTGTCGTGCGCGGCCTGCAGCGCCTCGGCGGTCTGGGCGACGAGGTCGAGCGTCGCACCCGCCGAGATGCGCCCCCTGCGCTCGAGCAGCAGGTGCAGCGGCTCGCCGTCGAGGTATTTCATCACCAGGTACGGCGTGCGCCGCCCGTCCACGTCGGCGATCCCGTAGTCGAACACCCCCACCACTCCGGGATGCTCGACGGTGGCCATCGCCCTGGCCTCGGCGTGGAAGCGGGCCACCGCGTCGCCGTCGAGCCCCGACCGCACGGTCTTCACCGCCACGACGCGATCGAGCAGGATGTCCCGGGCCCGCCAGACCTCGCCGTGTCCCCCGCTGCCCAGCCGCGACAGCAAGCGGTAGCGGCCCGCCAGCACGGTCTCCGGCATGATCATGTTCGTCCGGTCCACCTTTCACTCCGATAAGCCCCCGTTCTACTTGAAGACGTTGGAAGTGCCGTAACGGTTCGGCGATCCGCGAAATCGGGCAGAACGGGCAAGGCTTGAAGCTGGACCTATACTTCGGAAGCCGGATTTCCGCTCGCAGGCGATAGGGAGGGCCGCGTGCCCGGGCAACGGTCGATCACCGAGGCGGAGAAGCTGGTCGAGGCCAGGCTCGGCGACATGCCGATCGACCGCGAGCGCATGGCCGTGGTGGCGAACATCTACCGCGCCGCGGCCGCCGTACGCCAGCACCTGGAGAACGCCGTCCTGCGCGGCAGCGGCGATCTCACCTGGACCGCGTTCGTGGTGCTGTGGGTGATCTGGCTGTGGGGCGAGCCGGAGAGCCGCCACGTCGCCCAGGAGGCCGGCATCTCCAAGGGCACGCTGACCGGCGTCCTGCGCACGCTGGAGTCGCGCGGGCTGGCCCGGCGGCTGCGCCATCCCACCGACGGCAGGCTCGTGCTCTGCCGGCTGACCGCCGCGGGCGAGGAGTTCATGCGGCGGTCGCTGCCCGCCTTCAACGCCGAGGAGGTGTTCGTCACCTCCCGGCTCGACGGCGAGACCTGCCGGGCGCTGGCCGACGGGCTGCGCCAGGTCGTGCTCCAGGTGGAGGAGCAGGGCGAGGCGCGGCGGCTGGCGCTGCTCGCCGGTGCCGAACCCGCGCCGCGCCGCAGCGGACGCCGCCGCCGCTCCCCCGCCGCCCAAGACTGATCACCCGCGTTCCTCCCCCGCCGCCCGGGACCGACCACCTGCGTCAAGGCGCCGCGTATCAACCGGCCACCTGCGCCAGGACGCCGCGTATCAACCGGCCACCCGCATCAAGACACCGCTTACACCCGGCCGCCTGCATCAAGGCACCCGCGGAAGAGTGCAATCAGGCACGCCCGGGGGTGTACTTAGGTGCATTCCCCGGCCGGCGGGCCGCTCCTAGCGTCGGTGAGGCACTGAGAGATCACCTCACCACTAGGAGTCGCAGATATGAGTGACGTCACGCGCCGGCGACTGCTCGGCGGCACGACCGTGCTCGGCGGGGCCGCCACCGCGGGCCTGCTTCCGGCGCTGCCCGCCGCCGCCACGACCGCCACGGGGAAGGACCCCGGCCTCGTCCGCGTCGGGAAGCCGGACCCGCGATACACGGACCTCGTCGTGCGCGGCATGAACCAGCGCTTCCGCCCCCAACCCGAGTACTTCCACGTGGTCACCTCCACCGAGCAGGTGGTCAAGGCCGTCGGGGACGCGGTACGCGCGGGCAAGCGGGTGACGGTGCGCAGCGGCGGCCACTGCTACGAGAACTTCGTCGGCGACGGCGCGCAGGTCGTCATCGACATGTGCGAGATGAACAAGGTGTACTTCGACGAGCGGCGCGGCGCGTTCGCCGTCGAGCCAGGGGCGACGCTGATGGACGCGTACCGGACGCTCCACCTCGGCTGGGGCGTGACGCTGCCCGGCGGCCAGTGCGGCACCGTGGCGGCCGGCGGTCACATCGTGGGCGGCGGGTACGGCGCCCTGTCCCGCAAGTACGGGCTCACCGTCGATTACCTGCACGCCGTGGAGGTCGTGGTGGTGGACCGGTCGGGCCGGGCCCGCGCGGTCGTCGCCACCCGCGACCCGCGCGACCCCCATCACGACCTGTGGTGGGCGCACACCGGAGCCGGGGGCGGCAACTTCGGCATCGTCACCCGCTACTGGCTGCGCGATCCGAAGGTCAAGGGCAACGACCCCGCCACGCTGCTGCCCAAGCCGCCCGCCGCGCTGCTCACCGGCGTCGCGTACTGGCCGTGGAAGGGCATGACGAAGGAGTCGTTCCGCAGGCTGGTCCGCAACCATGGCGAGTGGCACGAGCGCAACAGCGATCCCGGCTCCCCGTACGCCTCGCTGTTCGGCGTGCTCATGCTCAACGGCAAGAGCGACGCGGCCGACCCCGGCGGCATCACGCTGGCCTGCCAGATGGACGCCACCGTCCCCGACGCCGAGAAGAAGATGCGGGCGTTCTTCGCCGCCGTGGCCGAAGGGGTCAAGCCGGATATGACGGTCCTGCCGATCGAGCGGCAGCCGTGGTACCACGCGGTGCGCTCGTTCGCGCTCAGCGAGGCCGAGCAGTCCAGCCACTTCAAGGTCAAGTCCAGCTACCTGCGCAAGCGCTTCACCGACCGGCAGATCGACGTCGCCTACGACCACCTCAGCAGGCCCGCCTCCATGCCGCGGACGCTGTGGGCCATCTCGTACGGCGGGCAGGTCAACACCGTGCCGTCCGCCGCCACCGCCACCGCCGAGCGCGACTCCATTCTCAAGGTCATCTGCCTGTCCTCCTGGCAGGACGGCCAGGACGGCGCCGCCCAGCTCCAGTGGGTGCGGGAGCTGCACCGGGACCTGTACGCGACCACCGGAGGCGTGCCGGTGCCGGGCGGGAACTGCGGCGGCGCGTACATCAACTACCCCGACATCGACCACGCCGACCCGAAGTGGAACACCTCCGGCGTCCCGTGGACGACCCTCTACTACGGCGGGAACTACGCCCGGTTGCAGCGGGTGAAGGCGCGCTGGGATCCGCGCGACGTCTTCCGCCACGCCATGTCGATCCGCCTCCCCAAGCCCTGACCCGCTCCGGGGACCCGCCCTCGCGGCTCGCCCCGCCGCCCCCTCACCCTGGCGCTGCCGGCGGTTGCCGCTCCCTCATGTGGGAAAACTGCTCATCGGAGACTTCGCGTCCGCCTGCGGCTCCTCCCCGCAGGCTGTCCCGGCCCTCCTGCGTCCCCGCCCAGGGCGAGGAGGAACCCCCGTCAGGCCGAGGAGGTCGCCGTGCGCAAGGACCTGTGGATGCTGATCGTGCCGCTGATGTTCTTCGACTTCCTTTACGGAATCGGACACCCGGACTCCGATTTCGCGGGAGTGGTCTTCGTCATCCTCGCTTTCCTGCTCGCTGTCGTCCTGACCCCGGCTGACTCCGGTCGCAGGAGCAGTGACTACGGCGGCGGTGGCGCGAGCTACGGGGGCGGAGGCGGAGGCGGCGGCTTCGGCGGCGATGGAGGCGACGGGGGCGACTGACCCGATCCCGGCGTCCGGGGCTGCTGCGGTGCTGGCCGGGCGGAGAGGGGGCTTTTAGGCTGGGTACGAGGTGATTGTCATGTACGAGACACATGTCCAGCCTCATCGTTACGTCGCCTGGAAGGACCCCGGCGACCCCGACGCCGAGGAGGAGTGCCGCGTCTGCGGGGAGCCGGAGGATCCCCGGCGGCCAGGACTGCACCGTGGCGAGATCGCGCCCGAGCGGCCCGCCGACCCGGCCGAGCTGCCGCTGCTCGACCACCTCGTACAGGTGATACGCACCGAGCTGGCCGACACCCGGGTGCCGCTGCTCGACGCGCACCTCGACATCCTCGCGCGGCGGGCCGCCAACGCCCTGTACCTGCGCGGGGCGATCCGGCCCCGGCGCTCCGACTGGCGCCCGCCCGCCGGTCACGGCGTACGCGGCGGCGACCGGCGAGCGGGGTCCTGCCCGACCTAGCGGCCAGCTGGGTCCCGCCCGACCCAGCGGCCAGCTGGGTCCCGCCCGACGTGGCGGCGAGCGGGGTCCTGCCCGACGTGGCGCGGTTTCAGCGGGTCCCGGTCGGTGGGCAGGTGAGGGTCCGGCCTACGGCGCGTACCCCGGTGGCGGTTCAAGCGGCGGCCGGGGTGCAGGTGAGTACGAGGTGGCCGAGCGGGGTCATGTGCGTGCCGGTCACCTCCAGCGACGCGGCGTCCGCGAGGGCCCGGTACTGCTCCAGGGTGCGCTCGCGACCTCCATTGATGACCAGCATGCGCAGGTCCATCTCGGCGCGCATCGCCGGCGCGGCGTCCGTACCGCCATGAAACTCGATCACGACGATCCGGCCGCGCGGGCCGGCCGCCTCGGCGCAGCGGCGCAGGATGCGTACGGCGGAGCCGTCGTCCCAGTCGTGGATCACGCGGCGGAGCACGTAGACGTCGGCTCCGGCGGGCAGCGGGTCGAAGAAGCTCTGCCCGGCGAAGGAGCAGCGATCGTCCAGTCCGCGATCGGCCAGGAACCGGCGGCCGCGCTCGGCCGTGTCCGGCAGGTCCACGAGGGTGCCGCGCAGGCCGGGGTGTGCCCGCAGCAGCTCGGCGAGCAGGACGCCGGTGCCGCCGCCGACGTCGGCGACGTGCCGTACGCCGGACCAGTCGAAGCCGGCGGCGGCGTCGGCCAGGTAGTCGGAGCCGTCGGCCATCATGGCGTCGAACGTCGCGCCCAGGTGCTCGTCGGAGGCAAGGTGCGACCAGATGGACAGCCCGAAGACCGTCTCCCAGGCGGGCTCCCCGGTCCGTACGGTGTGCAGCAGCCCGGTGCAGGCGAGGTCCATGCGTCCGCCGAAGCCGTCGAGGTCGAGGCGGGCCCGCATCCCCGAGGGATGGCCGGAGGCCAGAAGCGCCGCGGGCTCGTTCACCGCGAACACGCCCGGCTCGGGCTCGGTGTAGACGCCTTGATGGGTCAGGTGGCGCAGCAGCCGGTCCAGCGCGTCGGCGTTCGTGCCGCTGCGCCGGGCCAGCTCCTGCACCGGTACGCGGTCGCCGCCGATGAGGTCGGTCAGGCGCAGGGTGGCCGCCACGCGTACCGCCATGGGCGTGACCAGGTCCGTCACCGGCGCGAGCACCTTCCACGCCGACTCCCACGCCGCCTCGCCGCCCGCTGCCTCCGTCATGCCCGCCTCCTTCCACGCCCTGAGAGTACGAAGGCAGGGCCGTAGGCGACAGGCCCTTTCCGGAGCCTGACGCCGCGATGACCACGCCGCGGTGCGGCAGGCTCTAGCATGTCGCCGGTGAGCACCTACGGCGGCCCCGACGCGTTCGAATACCTCGACCTCCAATCGCTGCCCCGGCGGCAGCAGCACATCCTGGCCACGATCAGGGACCACGTGGTCAGATACGGCTACCCGCCGAGCACGCGCGAGATCGCCAAGGCGGTGGGGCTGCGCTCGGCCTCGTCGGTGTCGAAGCACCTCAAGGCGCTGGAGGACCAGGGGCTGCTGCGCCGGAGCTCGACGATGACGCGGCCGATCGACGTGCGGTCGTTCCTGCGCCCCGAGTCCGCCGAGCCGAGCGCCGACCTGGTGAGCGTGCCCGTGGTGGGCGACATCGCGGCGGGCGTTCCCATCCCGGCCGATGAGGTGATGGACGAGGCGCTGACGCTGCCGCGCGACCTGACGGGGCGGGGCACGGTGTTCGCGCTGCGGGTGCGCGGCGACTCGATGATCGAGGCGGCGATCTGCGACGGCGACATCGTCATCGTGCGGCAGCAGCCCGAGGCGCACTCGGGGCAGATCGTCGCCGCGATGATCGACGGCGAGGCCACCGTCAAGGTGTTCCGCCGCCGGGGCGGGCACGTCTACCTCGAGCCGCGCAACCCGGCGTACGAGGTGATCGACGGCGACGAGGCCACGGTGCTGGGCATCGTGGTGTCGGTGCTGCGCAGCGTCTGACCGCTCAGCGTCCCACCAAGCAGGGTCTGACGCTCAGCGTCTCACCAAGCGGGTCTGACACGGCGAGCCGGGTCAGGGCTTGCGGCCGAGACCGCCGTACTGGAACACCTCGCGGTCTTGGAAGCTGGTCTGCGGATCGGGACGCCACTTCGGCAGCGAGACGACGCCGGGCTCCAGCAGCTCGAACCCGTCGAAGAAGGCGCGCAGCTCCTCCTCCGTGCGCAGCGTCAACGGGGTGGCGCCGCTGGCGTTCCACGCGGCGGCGGCCTTGTCCATCGACGGGCTGTGCACGCTGTGCGCGATCGCGAGGTAGCTGCCGGACGGGAGCGCGTCCACGAGCGTGCGGACCGAGCGGTGGGCCGGCTCGGCGTCCGGCACGAACTCCAGCACGCCCATCAGCAGCAGCGCGACCGGGCGGGAGAAGTCAAGCGTGCGGGCCGCGTCGCGCAGGATCGGCTCGGGTTCGCGCAGGTCGGCGTCGAGGTAGTCGGTCGCGCCCTCCTCGGTGCCCACCAGCAGCGCCCGCGCGTGGGCCAGCACGATCGGGTCGTTGTCGACGTACACGATCCTGGCCTTGGGGTTCACCCGCTGGGCCACCTCGTGCGTGTTGTCGGCGGTGGGGATGCCGGTGCCGACGTCGAGGAACTGGTCGACGCCGCACTCACCGGCCAGGTGGCGCACGACGCGGCCGATGAACTCGCGTTCCGCGCGCGCGTTGACCGGCAGGTCCGGCATCACCTCCACGATCTCGTCGCCGACCTGGCGGTCGGGGGCGTAGTTGTCCTTGCCGCCGAGCCAGTAGTTCCAGACCCTGGCGGGGTGCGGCACGGAGGTGTCCATCCGCTCGGCCGGCGCGGCGCGGTCCGCCCTTCGGCGCTCCTCCCCCATCACGACTCCCCATCAGTAACATTTTTCACGTTTCAGTGATCAACATAGACCGCATCGGCCGCCTTCGCAGGGAGAACGCCGCAGGTCCCGCCATCAGCTCAACACGGGCTCAACACAGGCTCAACACGGCGCCTCCTAGCGTCTCCCCCGACGGATCGACACCGTGATCCACTTCGAAAAGGGGGAGACGATATGAGCGTTCTCGGACGCGGCACCGGCCGGGCACGGCGCACGCTGGTACGGGCCGGCGCGGTGATCGCCGCGGGCGCCGTCGTGGCGGGCGGGCTCAACGCCGCCCCGGCCCAGGCGGCGGCCAACGCCGCGCGGATCAACGCGTACCTGGCGGCGATCCCGCACGGCACGAAGATCAGCAACAACGAGATCGCCTGGGAGGGCGGCTCGGTGCGGCTGCTGCTGTCGGCCACGGCGGCGTCCTGCCCGAGCGGCTGGTACTGCGTGTACGAGCACAGCAACTGGCGCGGCGCCATGGCGAAGTGGCGTTCGTCACCGGCGCGATGCAAGAAGTTCGAGTTCACCCGCTACTGGCGGGACAAGATCTCGTCGTTCTGGGCGCGCGGCAACTGCGAGCGCAACAACTACTTCCTCAAGGACAAGAAGAAGTGGCAGCCGGACCCGTTCCAGCTCTTCGAGGGCAAGAAGGCGTACGTCCGCTACAACGACCGCTACGACTACGCCGCCAAGGGCCTGTGAGACGGGCCGGAGACAAATCTTCTGAGGCGTGTCGATTCCGGCGCCGCGTGTTCGACGCGCTGGCGGAAAGGCCGGTGGCCGGCCCCCGGCGCACCGCCGGGGCCGCGCACCGGCCCCGCCCGGAGGGCCGGCACCCCGAGGCCCCCATCGGATCGCTGGACGCGCAGCATCTCCCCATGGACCCGCATGTGGTCGTCCAGGGCGAGCGCGTGCCTCACGTCCGCTGCCGCGTCCGCCGCTCGCACCCGCCGCAGCCGCCTGAGCCGCCCCGCTAGGGCTCGACGCGGGAGTCCGGCCGGGCGGCGGCGGGGCGGCCCGGTCTGCGGGGGCGGGGCTGCTCCGCCGCGGGCCGGGGGCTCGACGTCGAGTGTCCCAGCGCGATCGAGAACTCCGCCGCCGTCTGCGCGACGATCTCACCGATCTCGTGCAGCCGGGACCGGCCGGCGGCCCGGGTGACCGACACGCTCAGCGCCGCCGTGATCAGCCCCCGGTGGTCGCGTACGGGCGCCGACACCGCGATCTCGCTGTCGTCCAGCTCGGTGTCGGAGATCGCGTACCCGGCCGAGCGGGCGTGCGCGATGTCGGCCAGCCACTGCTCCTCGCTGCTCACCGCGCTGTCCAGCCCCGACGGCAGGGTGGCCTTCAGCAGTTCGCGAACGCGGTCGTCGTCCCAGTCAGCCAGCAGCGAACGCCCCGCCCCGGCCATGATGACCGGCACCGACACCCCCTCCCAGACCCGGTGGTAGGCCCGCGACGAGGGCACCGACAGCAGGGTCAGGACCATGCTGCCGCGCAGCACGCACAGGTAGGCGTCCTCGTCGAACGCGGCGGCCAGGCGCCGCACGTAGGGCGCGGCCAGGCGGACCAGCCGCGCATGCTGGGTGCGGGCGGCCAGCGCGAACAACCGCCACCCCAGGCGATAGCGCCTGGTCAGGGGATCCCGCTCGACCATGCCTTCGAGCTCCAGCGACCGCAGGGCCCGCGAGACCTGGCTCTTCTCGCGGCCCAACCGCTCGGCGATCCAGCTCACGCCGAAGCCGTCGGCGTCCCGATCATCCCCATGACCTGCCAGCACTTCGAGGATCTCCAGGTCCCGGCGTAGCCCGGCCGAGGACAGTGGCGGCTTCTCCGTCATCCTTGTCCGTTCGTAACGAAAGCATTGCACTAGTGTTGCGCTCACTGCATCACATTTTGCGCTCACCGCAACAGATCGCATACGTTTGCGAATCCATGCAAGCGTAAGCGAAGGTGGTCACTTCATGAGTTTCGGCGAGTACGTGGTCTCTCGATGGGACACTCTCTCGCTGGCCGCCGCGGAACATGCTTTGGTCGTGGGGATCGCGATCCTCATCGCCACCGTGATCGGCGTCGGCATCGGACTCCTCTCCTACGACCGGCCGAGAGTGCGCGGCAGCTCGATAGCGGTCTCGGCGGCGGTGCTCACGATCCCCTCGCTGGCGCTGCTCACCCTGCTCATCCCGATCACCGGGCTGGGCTGGGGTTCGACGCTGGTCTCGCTCGTCGTGTACGCGTTCCTGCCGATCATCCGCAACACCGTGACCGGGCTCAACGGCCTGGACGCGGCCACCGTGGAGGCGGGACGCGGGATGGGCCTGACCCGTACGCGGGTGCTGTTCCAGGTGCAGCTCCCGCTGGCCTGGCCGCTGATCCTCGCCGGCGTGCGGATTTCGGCGCAGATGCTCATCGGCATCGCCGCCATCGCCGCCTTCGTCGACGGCCCCGGCCTCGGCAACCAGATCTTCGAGGGTCTGTCCAGGCTCGGCTCGGTGAACTCACTCAACGCCACGCTCGCCGGCACCCTCGGCGTCGTGGTCGTCGCCGTGCTGTTCGACCTGTTCTTCTTCGCCGTCCGCCTACTGACCACCCCGAGGGGGCTTCGTGTTCGACCGTGACTCCGAAGGCGTGCGCATCGAGCTGCGCTCGCTGACCAAGCAGTACCCGGGGCAGGAGGCCCCAGCGGTCGACAACGTCACCCTCGACATCCCCGCAGGCGAGCTCGTGGTGTTCGTGGGGCCGTCGGGGTGCGGCAAGACGACGACGATGAAGATGATCAACCGGCTGGTCGAGCCGACGTCCGGCGAGATCCGCATCGGCGGCCAGGACGTGCTCAGCCTCAACCCGGACGAGCTGCGCCGCCACGTCGGGTACGCCATCCAGCAGGTCGGCCTGTTCCCCCACCTGACCGTGGCGCAGAACATCGGCCTGGTGCCCAAGCTGCTCGGCTGGCCCGCGGCCAAGATCGCCGAGCGGGTCGAGGAGCTGCTCGCGCTGGTCAGCCTGGAGCCGTCCGCGTTCCGCGACCGCTACCCGCGCCAGCTCTCCGGAGGCCAGCAGCAGCGCGTCGGCGTCGCCCGCGCCCTGGCCGCCGACCCGCCCGTGATGCTCATGGACGAGCCGTTCGGCGCCACCGACCCGATCACCCGCGAGCACCTGCAGAACGAGTTCGTCCGCCTGCAGAAGCAGCTCCGCAAGACGATCATCTTCGTCACCCACGACTTCGAGGAGGCCATCAAGCTGGGCGACCGCATCGCGATCCTGCGCGAGCGCTCCCACATCGCCCAGTACGACACCCCGGCCAACATCCTCGCCAGCCCCGCCGACGACTACGTGGCCAGCTTCATCGGCCAGGACGGCACGCTCAAGCGGCTGGCCCTGCTGCGGGTCGAGGACGTGCCGGTGGAGAGCCCCGAACCCGACCCCGCGCTCCCCCAGGTGGCGGCCGGCACCACGCTGCGCGAGGCGCTCGACTTCATGCTGGCCCACGGCACCGACCGGTGCAGCACGCCGTCGGGGGTGGTGACGTACGCCACGCTCTGCGCGGCGGTCGGCGCACCGGAACAACAGCGCGCGGGGAGCGGAGGTGGCCGATGACCGCCCAGACGCTGCCCGCCGCCACGGCGGCGCCGGTCCGCCCGCTCGAACGGCGCTTCCCCCACCTGCGCCAGCTGCTGTTCACCCCGTTCGCCGTGGCCGTCGTGCTCGTCGCCCTGTACGCGTGGGTCGGCACGCTCGAGCTCGACTCCATCGAGCAGCGCAGCCTCAACACCTCGGTCATCCTCACCAAGGCCGTCGAGCACCTGAAGATGACGGCCGCCGCGACGTTCCTCGTCGTGATCATCGCGATCCCGCTCGGCATCGTCGCCTCGAGGGCCCGCAACAAGCTCATCGCCCCGATCATTCTCACGGTGGGCAACCTGGGCCAGGCCGTCCCCGCCATCGGCCTGCTGGTGCTCGCCACGTTCCTCATGGGCGTCGGCTTCAAGACCGCGCTGGTCGGCCTGGTCGCCTACGCCGTGCTGCCGGTGCTGCGCAACACCATGGTCGGCGTCCAGCAGGTGGACCCCGCGCTCATCGAGGCCGCGCGGGGCATGGGCATGACCCGCGGCCAGGTGCTGTGGCGGGTGGAGCTCAAGCTCGCGGTGCCGGCGATCCTGGCCGGTCTGCGTACCGCGCTCGTGCTGACCGTCGGCGTGGCCACGCTCGGCGCGTTCGTCGCCGCCGGCGGCTTCGGCGAGCTGATCATCAACGGACTCAAGCTGAACCGCATGCCCGTCACCATCGTCGGCGGCGTGCTCACCGCGTGCATCGCGTTCCTCATCGACTGGCTCGGCGGTCTGGCCGAGCACGTGCTCAAGCCGCGCGGCATGTGATCTTCCCCTGGAAATCCCCCCGTTTCGTCAAGCAGTACTCGTAAGCAACCCCCACACGAGGTGTATCCGACATGCGTTTCCGTCCCCTCAGGACGACCCTCACCTTTCTCGCCGCCGCGGCGCTGACCCTGTCGGCGAGCGCGTGCGGCGGCGCCGACGCCGTCGAAACGGGAAGCGCCGGCAACGAGCTGGCGGGCGCCAAGTTCGTCGTCGGCTCCAAGGACTTCACCGAGAACATCATGCTCGGCAAGATCGCGGTGCACCTGCTGAAGGCGCACGGCGCGGAGATCGTGGACAAGACGAACCTCGGCGGCACCGTGCCGAACCGTAAGGCGCTGGAGTCCGGCGAGATCGACCTGTACTGGGACTACTCGGGTACGGGCTGGATCGAGTTCCTCAAGAACACCAAGCCGATCCAGGACTCGGCCGAGCAGTTCAAGGCCACCGCCGAGGCGGACCTGAGCAAGAACAAGATCAAGTGGATCGGGCCGACCCCGCTCAACAACACCTACGCCCTGGCCATCCGCTCCGAGAAGGCGCAGGAGCTGGGCGTCAAGACCGTCTCCGACGTGGCCGAGCTGCTCAAGACCAAGCCGCAGGAGGTCACGCTCTGCATCGAGACGGAGTTCTCCACGCGTGACGACGGCCTGCCCGGCCTGTCCAAGGCGTACGGCATGGAGATCCCGAAGAACCAGGTGAAGCTGCTCGACACCGGCGTGGTCTACACCGAGACCGACAAGGGGCAGACCTGCAACTTCGGTGAGGTGTTCACCACCGACGGCCGGATCGCCGCGCTCGGCCTGACGGTGCTGGAGGACGACAAGAAGTTCTTCCCGATCTACAACGCCGCCGTGACGGTGCGGCAGGAGACGTTCGAGAAGTACCCGGCGCTGGAGAAGGTGCTGCAGCCGGTCATCGCCAAGCTGGACGACGCCACCATGCAGCAGCTCAACGCCCAGGTGGACGTCGAGGGCATGGAGCCGGACAAGGTCAGCGCCGAGTGGCTGAAGAAGGAGGGCTTCCTGGGCTCGGACGCGGCTTGAGCCGGGTTCACCGGACTTTCGCCGTACGCCGGGTCGGACGCGGCCTGATCCGCGTTCACCGATAGCTCTCGCCGCACCCCCTTCGGTGGGAGAGATGCGAGCGGCCCGCGCCATCATGGCGCGGGCCGCTCCTGCGTTCGGGGATCGGACCGGTCCATTGACCGGAACCGCTTGCGCGTCAGTCAGAAATCGTTAATTCTTAGTAAGGTTTCCTTTTTAATCCTGTCCTCACCCCCCAGGAGCGCAGGTGCGCAAGAGAACGTTCGTCGCCACCGTCACCGCGGCCACCGGAGTGCTGGTGCTGCTGCCCGCATCCGCCGCCCACGCCCACGGCACCATGTCCAACCCGCCGAGCCGCGTCTACGTCTGCAAGAACGAAGGCCCGGAGTCGCCGAAGTCCGAAGCCTGCAAGGCGGCCGTCGCCGCCGGCGGCACCCAGGCGTTCTACGACTGGAACGAGGTCTCGCTCCTCGAAGCGGGCGGCAGGCACCGCGAGCTCATCCCCGACGGCAAGCTCTGCAGCGCGGGCCGCGACAAGTACCGCGGCCTCGACCTCCAGCGGGCCGACTGGCCCGCCACCCCCGTGCGGCCCGGCGACTTCACGCTCACCTACCACGCGACCGCCCCGCACGCGAACAGCAACTTCGAGTTCTACATCACCCGCGAGGGCTGGAACCCCACCATGCCCCTCAAGTGGTCGGACCTGGTGCACATCAAGACGTTCACCAACCAGAACCCGACCACGTTCACGAACTGGACCATCACCCTGCCGCAGCGCACCGGCCGGCACATCCTCTACTCGATCTGGCAGCGCGTGGTCGGCAGCAACGAGGCCTTCTACACCTGCTCCGACATCGACTTCGGCGGCGGCGGCACGCCCGGCCCCGGCCCCGAGCCGGAGCCCGAGCCCAGCCCCACGCCGACGGACCCGAACCCCGACCCGCAGCCCGGCGGCACCTGGAGCCCGAACCATGCGTACGGCGTCGGCGACCGGGTGACGTACGGCGGCGCGACGTACGAGTGCATCCAGGCGCACACCTCGCTCACCGGCTGGGAGCCGCCGAACGTGCCCGCCCTCTGGAGGCGCGTCTGACCTTCCTCGACAGAGGCGCCTGACCGTCGTAGAGAGGGATCCGCTGTAGGAGGGATCGTCCGCTTCGCCGGCGGACGATCCCTTCCTGTTTCATGGCTTCAGTGCTGGACGGTGGCGAGGAAGACGTCGCCGTTGCCGAGCGCGCGGCCGCCCTCCGGCGTGCCGTACGTCAGGCCCGCGATCGCCACCTTCCCCTCCCCCGCCGCGGCGGCGTAGACGTTGGGCTCGGAGAACGGGTCCACGGCGTCGTCCCTGGCGGTGCCGAGCTGGGCGGCGGCGCGCTGACCGCCCTTGGCGTCCAGGCGGAGCGCCACCACGTCGGCGCCGCCCGCCGGCACCCCGACCTTGCCCCGGGTGTAGCCGACCACCTCGACCTCGCCGCCGGGCAGCGCGGCCAGCGCGGCGCCCTCGTCCGCCTGGGCGGTGGCGAGCGAGTGCTGCCAGCGGCGCTTTCCCCGGTCGGTGTAGGCGACGGTGAGCGCGTCTCCGGAAGCGGCACCCGTGGCGACGACCAGGCCGGTGGTGGTGACGGTGACCGCGTTGAGCCGGTCGTCTCCCGCGCCGCCCTCGGTGGCGGCCCAGGTCCTGGCGCCGTCGGCGGTGTAGGCGGCCAGCCAGCCGTCCATGCCGCCGCGCGCGGTCGTGCCGGGCATGGCGGCCGAGGTGCTGCCGGTCAGGTAGAGGCCGGCGGGCGCGGCGGCGACGCCGGTGGCCTTGTCCTCGCCGGGGCCGCCGTACTGGCGGATCCACGCCACCTCGCCGCCGGGCGTGATACGGGCGGCGATGGCGTCCTTGTCTCCGGCGTTCTCGCCGTCCAGCGCGCCCTTGGTGTAGCCGGCGACGTACGCGCCTCCGTCAGGGGCGGCGGCCAGCCCGTAGACGCGGTCGGCGGCGTCCGGCGCGCCGAACTGGGTGATCCAGCGGACCTCGCCGTCCGCGCCGATCCTGACCACGAACGCGTCGTCGCCGGTGTTGCCCGCGTGCTTCCCGTCCAGGTCGCCCTTGGTGTATCCGGCCGCGAGCACGCCGCCGTCCGGCAGCGCGGCGACCCCGTACAGGCGCTCGTCGGCGGGGGTGGAGATGCGGCGCGTCCAGCCGCCGATCCTGCTCACGACGGCGTCCAGGTTGCCGTTCTCCGTGGTGGCGTACCCGATGGTCAGGGTGCCGTCGGCGGAGGCGGCGACGCCGCCCGCCCAGTCGACGCCGGAGCCGCCGTGCAGCGGGGCGGGCAGGCCCGTCGGCGGGGTGACGCTCAGTGCGGGGCCGAGGTCGGCCATGGCCTGCTCGAACGCGGGCGTCCAGACGTCCCAGTCGTGGCCGCCGTCCAGCACCCGGAGCTGCGCGGAGATCGCGGGCGAGCGGCGGGCGGCGTTGTAGAGCGCGGCGGACTCGAAGTCGAGGTCGTGGCGGGCGTCGGCGGGGTCGGGGTTGGCGTACTCGTCGTCGCCGACCGCCACGAACAGCCGTACCGGCAGGTCGGGGTCGAGATCCGGCAGCAGGGCCGGGTAGTTGAGCTCCTTGTAGACCTCGTCGTCGAACTTCTCGCCGCCCTTGCCGAACGCGCCGTAGTCGCGGGCCGAGGAGTCGGACGGCGGCAGCGGCGTGTAGACGGCGGGGCTGAGCACGGCGGCGGCGCCGAACAGGTCCTGATGGGCGAGCGCGTAGCGCAGCGCGCCCGCGCCGCCCATCGAGTAGCCGCCGACCAGGCGGGCCTGCCTGATGGGCGCCGTCCGGTACGTCGCGTCCACGTGCTTGACGAGGTCCCTGGTCAGCGCCGTCTCCACCGGGCGGCCCGGCAGGTCGGCGCCGGTGTACCGGGAGTCGACGTACCAGCTTCCGCGCTCGCTCCAGGGGGCGTCCGGCATGACGGCGATGACGGGCGGGATGCGCTTGGTCCTGATCATGTCGTCGAGGGTCGTCTTGACCCGGGTCCACGCCTGCATGCTGTCGCCCCGGCCGTGCAGCAGGTAGAGCACGGGGTGGCGGGCCTTGTCCCGGTCGTAGCCGGCGGGCAGGTAGACGTTGTAGGCGATGTCCTCGCCCAGGGCCGGTGAGGGCGCGGCGCCGGTCGTGATCGTCCCGCCGGCCCGCACATCGGTCTGGCCGGGAACGCTCAGGCTGAGCGCGGTGACGACGGCGAGCGCGCCGGCGGTGATCCATCGGGGCAGGGGCATCGACCACTCCTGTAAACGTTTACCGAACGCGCCTCATGTTTCGGGAGAGTTTCATGGGGCGGGGGGTTCCTGTCAACCGGTCACGTGATCACCCGCCGGACAAGGCGGCCGCGCGGCGCCGACCGGCGACACCGTGGCCGAACTTAATACTTTTAAGTTGCTGCATAATAGGTATAACTTCTCCCTTCTTCTCCCAGGCCGAGGCGATGAACAGCGAACTGATCACCACACCCGTGACCGCGGATCTGCTGCGGGGCGCGCTCGACGTGGAGCGCACGCCGTACGGGCTGCTCCCCCACCGGCTGCCCGCGCGGGCGCGCAGGCAGATCCCCGACGAGCAGCTCGCCATGGCCGAGAGCCAGCCGTCCGGCGTGCGGCTCACCTTCCGCACCGCCGCCACCGTCATCGAGCTGGACACGCTGCCCACCAAGCGCGCCTACCGCGGGCTGCCGCAGCCGCCGGACGGCGGGTACGACCTGGTGATCGGCGGGCGGCTCGCCGCCCAGGCCACGGTGCCGGGCGGGCGGGTGCGCATCACCGACCTGACAAGCGGGGTCGTCGAGCTGCGCGAAGGGCCGGCCGGCACCGCCCGCTTCACCGGCCTGCCCGCCGGTGACAAGGACGTCGAGATCTGGCTGCCGCACAACGAGACCACCGAGCTCGGCGCCCTGCGTACCGACGCGCCGGTCTCGCCGGCGCCCTCCGGCGGGCGGCGGGTGTGGCTGCACCATGGCAGCTCGATCAGCCACGGCTCCAACGCCACCCACCCCACCGCCATCTGGCCCGCCCTGGCCGCCGCTCTCGGCGGGGTCGAGCTGGTCAACCTGGGCTTCGGCGGAGGCGCGCTGCTCGATCCGTTCACCGCCCGTACGATGCGGGACACCCCGGCGGACCTCATCAGCGTCAAGATCGGCATCAACCTGGTCAACTCCGACGCCATGCGGCTGCGTGCCTTCGTTCCCGCCGTGCACGGCTTCCTCGACACGATCAGGGAGGGGCACCCGGAGACGCCACTGCTGGTCGTATCGGCCATCCTCTGCCCGATCCAGGAGCACACGCCGGGGCCGCTGACGGCCGCGCTCGAGGACGGCACCGTACGCTTCCGGCCCACCGGCGACCCGGCGGACCGCGCGTCCGGCCGCCTCACCCTCGACGTCATCCGCGGCGAGCTGTCCCGCATCGTCGCCGAACGGGCCGCCGACGACCCGCACCTGCACTACCTCGACGGCCGCTCCCTCTACGGCGAGCGCGACCACGCCGAGCTGCCGCTGCCCGACGACCTGCATCCGAGCGAGGAGGGGCACCGCCGGATCGGGACGAACTTCGCCCGCCTGGCCTTCGGCCCGGGTGGCGCGTTCGCGTGAGGGGGCGGCCCCGCCGGGGGCGGCAGCGTCGCTTGCGCGGCGGCTCCGCACGAGGGGCGATTGGGGGCGGCACCACGCGGGGAGCGGCGCCCCGCCGATGACGGGCCATTTGCCCAGTTCATCGGCTTGTGAGGGGTTTCGTCCGGTGAAAGACTGGAGGTTGACGGAAGGGGGGACCGTCATGATCGAGGTCAAGAACATCGACAAGCCGGACGAACGCCGCGACTTCCCCATGGGGCATCTGGAAGTCTGCAACCTGTCCGGATGCACCTTCGGCATCGCCACGTTCGAACCGGGCTGGCACTGGTCGGAGTCCGTCAAGCCGATCGCGGGCACCGACTCCTGCCAGGTGCACCACAACGCGTTCGTGGTGCAGGGCAGGATGCGGCTGCACGCCGACGACGGCACGGAAGCCGAGATCGGGCCTGGCGACATCTTCGTCTGCCCACCGGGACACGACGCCTGGGTGGTAGGCGACGAACAGGTCATCATGTACGACTTCGCCGGCGGCGCCGCAACGTACGCCAAGGCGTCCACGTAGGCCGTGCACAGGGCCGGCGACAACGGCCGGCCCGCCAACGGGCAGAGCGGCGGCCGGGCGACGCGCCGGCGATGAGCAGATGTCAGTCGTCGCTCAGCATCCGCCTGACCGCAACGTCCACCAGGTCGTGGATCTCCTGCTCCGTGAAGATCTCGGGCAGAGTCAGACGTTCGACGATGAGCCAGTTGAGCGATTCGCGACTGCGCGCAATGGTGGCCTCATCGGGCAGCAGCCGCTCATAGATCCGCCCGCCCACCTGGGTGAACAGGTCGTCGCGGGAGGAGAAGTAGTTGGACGCGGTGCCGACGGGCACGCCCGCTCCCGCATCGACGGCACGAAAGGTCAGCCCGCGCGCTCCCTCTCTGGCGAGCACCTCGACGGCCGCGTCGATCAGCGCCCGTCGCCGCTCAGGATTCTTCCGCACTAACGTGCCCACCACCAGCCCGTACGCGCACCTGCGCCAGTACGTCGTCTCCCGCACGATCACCATCGACGACCCGGCCGTCCAGGTGGAGCGGGGCGACCCCATCGAGCTGGTACGCAGGCTGAAGGCCGAGGACACCGGCCTCGACATCTACCTGGGAGGCGGCGGCAAGCTCGCCTCGTCGCTGCTGCCGGAGATCGACGAGCTCATCGTCAAGAGCTACCCCGTGGTTGCGGGCGGGGGCATCCCGATGTTCAACGGCGGCTTCCAGCCCACCCTGTTCACGGTGACGCACCGGGAGGTCTTCAGCAACGGCTCCCAGGTCACCTGGCTCACCAGGTCCTGATCGGCGGGTGGGCGCGGTCGCACGCGCATCGGCCACCGGCGCGCGACCGCGCCGCCCCGGCGATCGGCCCAGGTCCTCACGTCGGACCTGGGGGGTGGTCGTCACATCTCCATGCCGTCCGGCGTCATCACCGGCCGTACGTCGACGCCGCCGCCACGGCCGCCGAGGAGCAGTACGGCCAGCTCCACGGCGCGTTCGCGATCCGCGCACTCGATCACGTACTGTGCGGCGGCGGGCGGGCGGGCCTGGACGTACGTCCCGCAGCTCACGCGCGGCACGCCGTCCAGAACCCGTACGACGACACCGATGGACGGATCGGCGAGCGCGTGCCCGCCGATCAGCTCGCCCGCCTCACCCGTCACGGCCAGGAATCTCCCGTCCCCGAGGCCCTCCTCCGGCTCGCGATGCAGGGTCAGGACGAAACGCACCGCCCGCTCAGTCCTCGCCCGTCGCCGAGAAGACGACCGGGCGCACCTCGATGCCGAGGCCGTCGACCGCCGCGTCGGGAATGAGCGCGGCCAGCTCCAGAGCACGCTCGCGGTTTTCGACCTCGACCAGGTAGTAGCCGCCGAAGTACTCCTTGGCCTCCAGGTACGGCCCGTCGGTCACGGCCGGGACGCCACCGCGGACGCGGACCACGGCGCTCTCCGACGGATCGCCCAGCGCGGCGGTCTCGATCAGCTCGCCGGACTTCTTGATCGTCTCCATGAACGCGCCGTGGCCGTTCATCACCGCGTTGCGCTGCTCCTCGGTCAGCCCGTCCCAGACCTGCGGGTTCACGTGCATGATCAACAGGAACTTCACGTCGTCTCCTTCGCACGGACGGCGGCACCGCCATCGGCGCCGCTCACCAGGTAGTCGGGGCGGCCGCGGCGTCTTCGACATGCCGGAGCCACCAATGTACGCGCGACCGCCACAGACAGCGCCGGCACCGATAAAAGCACAGGCCAGACGGTAAAAGTTGGGCGATGAAGCCCCCAGGGGGCGTTTCGCGGGAAGGATCCGGCGAACCGCCGGGTTGCCGTAAATGTTGGCATCAATATGCGAGTACGAAGTACCGCACTTCGCTAAGTAACGGGGGTTGTCATGGCGATGCTGCACTACCTCGGTTTGATGGGTTTCGGGGCCGCCCGCCCGCCGAAGGATCTTCCCGGTGGGGGCAGTAACGGTGGGAACGCCGGCTCTAGCGCCCGCCGCCGGCGCCGCCGCCGCTGAGCGGAGGTCACCGAGGTGACCGATCACATGACAGAACACGAGAGGGCCGAACGCACACAGCGTCCGGCCCTCTCCTTGCGTCCGGCCCTCTCCTTGCGTCCGGCCCTCTCCTTGCGTCCGGCCCTCTTCTTGTGTCCGGCCGTCTTCTTGTGTCCGGCCGTCTCTCGTGTGCGGCTCAGCAGGTGGGCGCTTTCGGGACGTCCTCGCCGTACTTCGCCCACGAGCACACCGTGCGGAACGCGATCTTCCACCGGCCGCCCTGCTGCACCGCCTTGCCCCGTCTGCTCGACAGCAGGGTCCGCTCGCCGCGGCGCAGCACGTACGACACCTGGGCCTGCGTCGGCGAGTCGAAGCGCACGTTCCTGACCCGGCTCGACATGTGGCCGAACCGCTCGTCCGTGGCGAACGCCTGCACCATCAGCTCGTTCATCTCGCCGTTCTCCACGATCTTCACCTTGGCCGCGGTCGAGCCGCGCTCGTCGAAGAACGTCTCCCAGGCGCGTCTGATCTCCCCCTCGGCGCGGGCCGGGTTGGGGGGCTCCGACGCGGTGGCGCTGGGGGAACCGCTCGACGTCGTGGAGGCCGTCGGGCTGAGCGTGCCCGCCTCGGGTGACGTGCCGGACGGCGGCGCGGAGCCGGTGGGAGATGTCGCGCCAGGGCTCGGGGTCGCCCGCGGTTCCTGCTCGCCGGAGCAGCCCGCCGTGAGGAGCGCGGCCGTGGCCATGATGGCGCAGATCTTCTTCGTGACGGTGGGGGTGGTCGTCGCGGATCGGGCGGGTTTCACGGTCTCGCCCTTGAGACCTCAGTACGCATGGGCACGCGACGACCGTATGGGGACGGCCGGAGATTCGCCAAGCAGTACGGCCATGTGTCCCGCAGACGGCACGCCGCGCCTGACCGGGACCAGGCGGTGCGCGGGCATGCACCGATGCGCACACCGCCGGCAGCCCGCCGAACGCGTGCGCCCGCGCCCCGCCGGCAGCCTCCTCGCCCGGCTGCGATCGCGGCTACGCCGAGGGCGTCGGCGCCCAAACCCCGGCCGCGGTCCCCTCTTCGACGTGCTTGCGGTAGATCACGACCTTGTCGTGAATGATCTCCAAGCTCGCCGTCAGCGCGGCGATCTTCTCCCGTACGGCCTGCTCGTGCTCTTCCAGCAGCGCGAGCCGCTCCTCCTCATTGCCGGGCCCTGACCGCACGAGCTTCGCGAACCTCTTCAGCGTGGCGATGGGCATGCCGGACTCCCGCAGCCGGTTGCACAGCAGCAGCCACTCGACATCTGCCTGCTCGTAGACGCGCCGCCCACCGGCCGTGCGCGGGATCGGACGGAGAAAGAGCTGCTCGCGCTCGAAGAACCGCAGCGCGTGCACGCCCAGACCGGTCGCCTTCGCGACATCTCCGATGGACAGTCCGCCCTTCACGCCCACTCCGCCGCACCGCCCGTAGCTTGACCTAGATCGCACTCTAGATTCTAGCCTCCGGCGCATGGCGATCACCCAGCACAAGATCGGCTCGGGCTTCGGCGCGCACAGCACCGCGGACGACGTCCTGGCCGGCATCGATCTTTCCGGCAAGACCGTTCTCATCACCGGCGGCTACTCGGGCCTCGGCCTCGAAGCCACCCGGGCCCTGGCACGGGCGGGCGCGCACGTGGTCGTGCCCGCCCGCCGCCCCGCCGTGGCGGAGGAGGCGCTGCGCGGCATCCCGCGTACGGAGGTCCGGCGGCTCGACCTGGCGGACCTCGCCGGCGTCGCAGCGTTCAGCGACCGGTTCCTGCAGACCGGCAGGCTCATCGACATCGTCATCGCCAACGCGGGCGTCATGGCCTACCCCGACAAGCACATAGGCCCAGGGTGGGAGGCGCACTTCGCCATCAACCACCTCGGGCACTACGCCCTGGTCAACCACCTGCGCCCGGCCCTCTCGCCCACGGGGGCACGCGTGGTGTCCGTCGCCTCGGCGGGGCATTTCCTGTCGGACATCCGCTGGGACGACCCGCACTTCCGCGACGGTTACGATCACTGGCTCGCGTACGGGCAGTCCAAGACGGCCAACGCCCTGTTCGCCGTACATCTCGACGCCCTCGGCGCGAGCGACGGAGTGCGCGCCTTCGCGGTGCACCCCGGCAGCATCCTCACCCCGCTGCAGCGGCGTATCCCGCGCGACGAGCAGATCGCCCTGGGCTGGATCGACCGGGACGGCCGCCAGGCGGACGGCTTCAAGACGCCCGCCCAAGGGGCGGCGACGGCCGTTTGGGCGGCCACCGCACCTCGGCTCGGCGCGTACGGCGGCGCGTACTGCCAGGACTGCGACATCGCCGAGATGGCGACCACCGACGACATGCTCATCGGCGGCGTGAAGCCCTGGGCGATCGACCCCGCCTCCGCGTCCCGGCTCTGGACGCTCTCCGCCGAACTCACCGGGCTCGACGCCTTCTCCTGAGCCGGCGCACGCGGGTGCGGGAACCGTGCGATCCGGGGCCGCAGCGCATGAATATTGCAATCGGTTGTTGCAGTGATCTCTAGCATGACCAGCGCGAACGTCCCGCAGCGTTTGCAGTTTTACCTGGACGTATTGACGTTTCATCCGCGTAACGTCACTGTTACTGCAACCGGTTGTCATCCCGTACCCCGCAGAACCAGACACCAGCGACCCGCGCGTGCCGCCCGCCCCCACGCATAACGGCCACCGTCCACCGCCGCCTTCCCGCGGCGGGCGGCACGCCCGGACACGACACCCCCCTCGTACGAATGGAGCTGGGACGTGCGCAAGAACGAACCATTCGCCAGAAGGCTCACCATCGTCCTGACCAGCGGCCTCATCGCGACCGGCGGCCTGGTGTCCGCGGTGGACGCCCCGGCCGCGGCGGCCCCCGCGAACGGCGACTACACGCTGGTCAACGGCGCCAGCGGGCTGTGCGCCACCGTGCCGGGGCAGAGCACAGGCGACGGCGTGCAGCTCGTACAGAACACCTGCTCCGACGCCGCAGGTCAGGTGCTCACGATCACCGCGTCCGGCGGCGGCTACCAGATCAAGGCCGCGCACAGCGGCAAGTGCCTCGGCGTCAAGGACGCCTCCACCAGCGCGGGCAAGGCCGTGCAGCAGGAAACGTGCACGGGCGCCGCCTCCCAGACCTGGCAGCTCACCGAGTCCGGCTCGAACTACCGGGTCGTCAACGTCAACAGCGGCAAGTGCCTCAACGTCAAGGACAACTCCACCTCGTCAGGTGCCGCGCTGCAGCAGAACTCCTGCGACTCGGCCGCCACCAAGCAGTGGACGCTCAAAACGGCAGGCAGCGGCGACCCCGATCCCGACCCGGACCCGACCGACCCGCCTACCAGCGACGTCCTGTACGTCGCGCCCAACGGCAGGGACGGCGCGAGCGGCACCCAGTCCGACCCGACGACGCTCACCTCGGCGATCACCCGCATCGCCCCCGGCGGCACCATCTACCTGCGCGGCGGCACGTACAACCACTCGCAGACGATCACCATCGCGCCGGGCAACAACGGCACCTCCAGCGCCCGCAAGAAGATCTCCGCCTACCCGGGCGAGACGCCGATCCTGAACTTCTCCGCCCAGAGCGAGAACTCGGCCAACCGAGGACTCGCGGTCAACGGATCGTACTGGCACATCTACGGCATCGTGGTGGAGCGGGCCGGCGACAACGGCATCTTCGTCGGCGGCAGCAACAACATCCTGGAGCGCACGGTGACCCGCTACAACAGGGACACCGGCCTGCAGCTGTCCAGGATCGCCTCCGACACGCCGCGCGACCAGTGGCCGTCCAACAACCTCATCCTGAGCGCGCTGTCGCACGACAACGCCGACTCCGACGGCGAGGACGCCGACGGCTTCGCCGCCAAGCTCACCGTCGGCTCCGGGAACGTCTTCCGCTACTCGGTCGCCCGCAACAACATCGACGACGGCTGGGACCTCTACACCAAGGACGACACCGGCCCCATCGGGCCGGTGACCATCGAGGACTCGCTGTCGTACAACAACGGCACGCTCAGCGACGGCAGCCAGGCCGGCAACGGCGACCGCAACGGCTACAAGCTCGGCGGCGAGGACATCGGGGTCGACCACGTGATCCGGCGCAGCATCGCCTACCGCAACGGCAAGCACGGCTTCACCTACAACCGCAACCCGGGCACGATGACGATCTCCGACAACGTCGGCATCGACAACGCCCAGCGCAACTTCACCTTCGACGCCGGCACGTCGGTCTTCCGCAACAACGTCTCGTGCCGCAGCGGCAGCGGGTCGAACGACAAGATCGTGGGCAACGCCGACGGCTCCAACCAGTTCTGGATGGGCTCGAACGGCTCTCGCTGCTCCTCCTACAGCGGCCCGCTGAGCTGGTCGTTCGCCTCGGACGGCCGCCTCATCGTCACCTTCGGCGGCGCCCCCGCGACGCCCTGACGATCCCAGAGCGGGGAGCCCTCCGCGACCCCTGCGCCCCCTCGCGGGGAGCCCTCGGTGGCGCCCTGCGCCCCCTCACGGGAGCCCTCAGCGGGGCCCCGCGCCCCCCTGACGCTCCTCCAGGCGGGAAGCCCTCGGCGGCTCCCCGCCTCTCCCCCGGCGGCCTCGGGCCCTCCGCCTCCCGAGGCCGCCGTCCTCTTTTTCAAGATTTTCCGGGGCGGTCGTCGAAATCGGGGCGTTCCGTTCGCCGCGTACGTGACAGGGCCGCACGGGGCGGCCCGCGAACGCGAGGACGACGACCATGACGACCGCATCCCTCTCCACCACTTCCGGCTCCCCCCGCCCGCTGCTGGCGCTGGGCATCGCGGCCGGGCCCCTGTACGTGACGGCGGGCCTGGCGCAGGCGCTGACCCGGGACGGCTTCGACCTGACCAGGCGCTCCTGGAGCCTGCTCGCCAACGGTGACCTCGGCTGGATCCAGACCGCGAACTTCCTCGTCACGGCCCTCCTCACGATCGGCGGCGCGGCCGGGCTGCGCGCGGCGACGGCTCCAGGGCGGGGCTCGCGCTTGGCGCCGATGCTGGTGGCCGCGTACGGGGCGAGCATGATCGGCGCGGCGATCTTCCCCGCCGACCCGGCGATGGGCTTCCCGGCCGGCACCCCCGAAGGCCCCGGTACGGTCACCGCGTCCGGGCTCGCCCACCTCGCCGTCGGCGGCGCCGGGTTCCTGTGCATGACCGCGGCCTGCTACGTTGTCGCCTCCCGGTTCGCCCGCGAGGGTCGCCGCGGCTGGGCCACCTACTCCCGGATCACCGGGACGACGTTCCTGGCGGCGTTCGCGGGGATCGTGAGCGGGAGCGGCGCGGCCTGGAGCACGCTCGGATTCGTCGCCGGGATTGTGGCGATCTGGTGCTGGCTGTCGCTGGTGTCGCTGCATTTCGCCCGTACCGCCGCCTGAGTCCGCCCATCTCGTACAGAAGGAGACCGCCATGCGTTACCTGGTCACGTTGCGCGTCAACGCCCAGCCAGAAGGACCGCCACCCGCCGAGCTGATGGAGGCCATCATGGAGCTCGGCCGGCAGGCCACCGAGTCAGGGGCGCTGCTCGACCAGAGCGGGCTCGCACCCAGCTCCGAGGGCGCCAGGGTCGAGGTGTCCGGCGGCCGGCTGGCCGTCACCGACGGGCCGTTCGCCGAGGCCAAGGAGCTGATCAGCTACGCGTTGTACGAGGTCAGGAGCAAGGAGGAGGCGGTGGAGTGGGCCACGCGCTTCGTCCGGCTGCACCGCGACCTGTGGCCGGGCTGGGAAGGTCAGGCGGACGTCCTGCGGCTCTTCGGTCCCCAGGACTTCGCACCGCCCGCCCCCTGAGCCGGGCGCGCGCCGCGCGTCCTGATGCGGTATCCAGGAGGCGTGACGTCAGCCGATTCCCACCGTGCGGTGGAGGCCGTGTGGCGGATCGAGTCCGTCCGGGTGATCGCCGGCCTCGCCCGCATGGTCGGCGACGTCGGTCTCGCCGAGGAGCTCGCACAGGACGCGCTGGTGGCGGCGCTGGAAGAGTGGCCGCGCAACGGCGTACCGGATAATCCGGGCGCGTGGCTGATGACGACCGCCAAGCATCGCGCGATCGACCGGTTCCGCAGGCGCGACACGTACGAGCGCAAGCTGCGCGAGGTCGGCCGCGACCTGGAGCTGCGCGCGCACCTCGCCGAGCACGACCTCGACGCGGCGCTCGACGATCACATCGGCGACGACCTGCTCCGGCTCGTCTTCACCGTCTGCCACCCGGTGCTGCCTGCCGAGGGCAGGATCGCCCTGGCCCTGCGCGTCCTGGGCGGCCTGACCACCGAGGAGATCGCGCGGGCGTTCCTGGTGCCGGAGCCGACCGTGGGGCAGCGCATCTCCCGGGCCAAGCGCGCGCTCGCCGCCAAGAAGGTGCCGATCGAGCTGCCCCCACCCCAGGAGCTGCCCGCCCGGCTCGCCTCGGTGCTGGAGATCATTTACCTGATCAACGAGGGGTACGCGGCGACCGCGGGCGACGACTGGGTCCGGCCGTCCCTGTGCCAGGAGGCGATGCGGCTCGGCCGCGTCCTGGCCGGGCTGATGCCCGGCGAGCCCGAGGTGCACGGGCTGGTCGCGCTGATGGAGATCCAGGCCTCGCGCATCCCGGCCAGGACCGCTCCCGACGGCAGCCCGATCCTCCTCCTCGATCAGGACCGCAGCCGCTGGGACCGCCTCCTGGTGCGCCGCGGCCTGGCCGCGCTCGGCCGGGCCGAGGCGCTGGGCAGGCTGGGCCCGTACGCGCTGCAGGCCGCCATCGCCGCCTGCCACGCCAGGGCGCTCACTCCCGAGGCCACCGACTGGGCCAGGATGGCCGCCCTCTACCGGCTGCTCGCCCACGTCGCGCCGTCGCCGGTGGTGGAGCTGAACCGGGCGGTCGCGGTCGGCATGGCGTACGGCCCCGAACGCGGGCTGGAGATCGCCGACGCGCTCGTGGCCGAGCGGGCGCTGCGCGGGTACGCCCAGCTCCCGGCCGTACGCGGTGACCTGCTGGCCAGGCTGGGCCGGGACGAGGAGGCGGCGGCCGAGTTCGCGCGGGCGGCCGGGCTGACCCGCAACGCGCGCGAGCGCGAGCTGTTCGAAGCCCGCGCCGCCGCCCTGATCGGACCGTAGGCCGGGCCTCAGTCCGCCGCTTCGGTCGTCACCTTGCCGGGATCAGGGGCCTTGATCCGCGTCTTGGCGCCCCACCCGGTGAACCGGCTGTCGATCGTGATCGTCTTGCCCTCGTGGGCGTTGGTGCCGAACACGCCCGTGGCCGCGTACGAGCTCTTCACCCGGCTCACCACCCCCGACGCCGACAGCGTGAGCGTGTAGGAGACCTTCGTGTCGTTGTGCATGCGCAGCGGGATCGAGGCGTCGAACCAGCGCGACACCTTCGCCAGGTCCTTGAACGTGATCTTCCCGGTGAGCGTACGGCCGGACAGCCGGCCCTTCTTGACCAGGGCGGCCAGAGTCTTCGGCTCGGCGGGGTTGATGACCTGGCCGTGGAAGCCGGCCCCGCCGCCGGGCAGTCCGCGCGACTTGTACCAGGTGGCCCCCGAGGCCAGCTTGCCCGCGTAGATGCCGCCCGAGGTGTAGGTGTACGTGCCCACGCCGATGACCCGCTCGCGCGGCCGCGACTTCGACGTGGCGGTGATGTCGGAGGCGGCGATGCCCTTCTTGTCGAACTGGAACGCGCCCTTGCGCTTCTGCAGGGTGATCTTGCCGTCGCCCGACAGGACGGTGGTCTCGGTGAAGCGTACGCCGTGGCCGGCGACCAGTTTGCTCTTCAGCGCGCGTAAGGGGTCCTCGGCGGGCGCGGCGTGCGCCGGAACGGCGGGCGCCAGCACGGCCCCGCAGGCCGCCAGCGCGATGATCGTCTCCTTCATGCGGCGATCATGCGGGTCCTGATCACGGACCGGCCACAACGGGTTTGCCCGCTGCGTCGCCGCTGCGCTAATAGTGAACGATGCTCCACCTCCGCGACCTCCAGCCCGCCGACGCCGCCACGATCGCCACCTGGATCGACAGCCTGGACGCGCTCATTCTGTGGTCCGGCAAATCCGGCTTCACCTGGCCCTTCGCCGGGGAGCAGCTCCTCGCTCTGCGGGCCGCCGACTCCGACCGCCGCCTCCTGGTCGCCACCGATCCCGCCGGCGCCGTCATCGGCCATTTCTCGCTGCGGCCCGTCGATGACGACAGCGCCGTACGCCTCGGACTTGTTCTGGTGGCGCCGTACGCGCGGGGCAAGGGCTACGGCGCGGCCATGGTGGCCGCGGCGCTCGACACCGCCTTCGCCGACCCGGACGTCTCCCGGGTGACCCTCGGCGTCTACGCGCACAACACGGGGGCCAGGCGGCTGTACGAACGCCTCGGGTTCCGAGAGGAGCGCGTCTATGAAAGTTCCATCGAGGTCGGCGGGAAATGGTGGACGTCGGTGACGATGGGCCTGGTACGGGAGGCGTGGGAAGCGGGACGGTGACCGAGCGCGGAACGGACCTTGACCGAAATTCACGCTGCGGGCTGTAATCACGGGCACAGGCCGTCATGACCGAAGCTCACCACCACGGTCAGGAATCTCGGTAATTCCGCAGAAACGGAAAGGTGATCTCGTGCGTCTGCTCGCCGGATTATCGATCAGTGCAGTGCTCGCCGCCGGCCTTCTGGCCGCCCCACCCGCCCTGGCCGCCGAGGCGGTGCCGTTCGCCGCGGACTCGGGCGACGCCTGCCTGCGCGGGTCCACCGAAGGCACCATCCAGCGCTACGACGGCCCCGTCATCCGGCCGCGGATCGACATCGAAGGCGCGCTCCTCGACGAGGTGAAGCCGAGCGTGTGCAACCCCGACGACATGCACTCCACGGCCACCTTCAGCGGCTACTACGGGAGCGAGCTGGTCGACACCGAGACGTACAAGGCGGACGACGAGACGGTGAAGTTCGCCTTCTCGCTCTCCGACTCGGCGGGGGTGCGCACCATCGACCGGGTCGTGGTGCAGGTCTGCCGCTTCAGCAACACCCCGTTCGGGACCAGCTACTGCGGCCAGGCGCAGGAGTACAAGATCCCGTGAGCCCGCGCGGGCGGGCGCGCCGTTCCGTACGTGCCCGCCCCGCCACGACGATCGGCAGCGGGCAACGCCCGCGTGTGCCGATCGTCACCAAGCCTTGAAGCCGCCGCCCGGTAGCCGCGCGGCGGGGCGGGCAGCGTAACCCCGCCGACCGGACACGAGCAGGGCCGCGCGCGAGACAGGGGACCGAGCCCCGCTCCGGACGAGCCTTCCGGCCGGTCAGGAACGGGGACATCATGAAAGCCGAGCACGTTCACCACCTCGACAACCCGAACGCCACCACCCCGCCGCCGGCGATCGACCTCGTCGCGTCGGTGCCGGCGCCACCGGTGCCGGACGACGCGGAGGTGATGACGATCCTGGTCACCTTGCCGCCCGGCAGCGAGGGCAACCCGCCGCACCGGCACACCGGGCCCGCCTTCGGATACCTGATCAAGGGCGAGATGCTCTTCGAGCTGGAAGGCGAGCCGGAACGCGTCATCAAGGCCGGGGAGGCGTTCTGGGAGCCGGGCGGCGACGTCATCCACTACCAGGACGCCAACAACCTCTCCGACGAAGAGACCACGTTCGTGGTGACGATGTTCGGGGTGAGAGGGCAGCCGATGCTCATCCCGGTGAGCGAGGAGGAGCTGGAGGCCCGCCGCGACCGCCGTGCCCCACGCCCCTGACGCCCGGCCCGCACGCGTGCGGGGCATCAGGGGCGTGCGGCGGCCGTCAGGCGAGGCCGGCCGTTCCCGGAGACCGGGCGGGCCATCAGGCGGGGGCGGCGGTCTCCAGAAGCCGGCCGTCCGACAGCTCAAGCCACCGCTCCACCTTGATCTCCGTGAGGAACCGCTCGTCGTGACTGACCACGATGAACGCCCCCTCGTACGCACCGAGCGCACTCTCCAGCTGCCCCACGCTGACCAGGTCGAGGTTGTTGGTGGGCTCGTCGAGCAGCAGAAGCTGGGGAGCCGGTTCCGCGCACAGCACGCAGGCCAGCGTGGCGCGCAGCAGCTCGCCGCCCGACAGCACGCCGACCTGCCGGTGCGCGCTCTGGCCCCGGAACAGGAAGCGGGCCAGCAGGTTCATCCGGTCCGCCGCGGCCATGCCGGGGGCGAACGCGGCCAGGTTCTCGGCCACCGTACGGGCGGGGTCGAGCAGGTCGAGCCGCTGCGACAGGTACGCGACCCGCCCTTCGGCCCGCCGGGTCGTGCCGGAGTCCGGCGCGAGGTCGCCGTTGATCATGCGGAGCAGGGTGGACTTTCCCGCGCCGTTCGGGCCGGTCAGCGCGATGCGTTCCGGGCCGCGTACGGACAGATCGATGCCCGGCTCCGCGAACAGGCCCCGCGCCAGCAGCCCGTGGCCCTCGAACACCGTGCGCCCGGCCGGCACGCGGGTGTCCGGCAGCTCGATGACGATCTTCTGGTCGTCGCGCAGCGCCCGCTCGGCCTCCTCGAGCCGGGCCTTCGCGTCGCCGACGCGGGAGGCGTGCATCTGGCCCGCCCGCCCGGCCGACTCCTGCGCGCTGCGCTTCAGCCCGCCCGCGACGATGCGGGCCAGACCGGCGTTCTTCAGGTTGCGCGCGGCGTTGCCCGCCCGCCGCTCGGCGCGCTCGCGGGCCTGCTGCATCTCCCGCTTCTCGCGCTTGAGCTCCTGCTCGGCGTTGCGCACGCTGCGCTCGGCGGCCTCCTGCTCGGTGCGCACCGCCTCCTCGTACGCGGTGAAGCCGCCGCCGTAGAAGCGGATCTCGCCCCGCTCGAGCTCGGCGATGCGGTCCATGCGGTCGAGCAGCTCGCGGTCGTGGCTGACCAGCAGCAGGCAGCCGTTCCAGTCGCCGAGCACGTCGTAGAGGCGGCGGCGGGCGGCGCGGTCGAGGTTGTTGGTCGGCTCGTCGAGCAGCAGCACATCCGGCCGCTTGAGCAGCTGCGCGGCCAGGCCGAGTGAGACGATCTGCCCGCCGCTCAGCGTCTCCAGGCGGCGGTCGAACGCGAGACCGCCGAGGCCGAGCCGGTCGAGCTGGGCGCGGGTGCGCTCCTCGATGTCCCAGTCGTTGCCGATGGTGGTGAAGTGCTCCTCGGCCGTGTCGCCCGCTTCGATGGCGTCGAGCGCGGCGATCACGGGCGCGATGCCGAGCACCTCGGCCACGGTCAGGTCGCCGGTGAGCGGCAGGGTCTGCGGCAGGTAGCCGAGCTCGCCCTCCACCGTGACGGAGCCGCCGCGCGGGCGCAGCTCGCCGGCGATCAGCTTGAGCAGCGTGCTCTTGCCCGCGCCGTTGGGCGCGACCAGCCCGGTACGGCCGCCGCCCACGCTGAAGGACAGGTCGGTGAAGACCGGGGTGTCGTCGGGCCAGAAGAAGGACAGGTGGGAGCAGACGATGGACGCGTCGGACATGGGGAGACCTCGTACGGAACGCGGGCGCGCGCGAAGCCGCCCGTCATGAAGACTGGGACTGAGGGAACGACGAACTCACGGCCACGCGCGGCGGCGCTCAACACGCGCCCGCCCGGGGGCCGGGGTCTCCGGTATCACCCGGAGATGTCGTCGTCACCTGCCATGTCTGGTCTCCTCGTCGAGTCGTGTCGCGGAACGTGCCCGGCTAGGGCACATCCGATACGAAAGCGCATCACACCATAGCAGCCTCCGCTAGCCGTCTCACCGCCTTTTCACCTGCGGTCAGGCGTCGCGGACCCGCCACACGGCGGGCACCGGCAAGGTCGCGACGGTCAGCAGGACAGCGACCGCGGCGCAGCCCAGCAGGACCGGGGCGGTGCCGAGCAGCTCGGCGGCCGGGCCGGCCAGTCCCGTGCCGAGGGGTGCGACGACCAGCGCGCCGACCGTGGTGACCGAGTATGCGCGGGCGACCAGGTCCGCGGGCAGGTGCCGCTGGACGACCGTGGTCTGGACGACGTTGTGCACCCTGCTGCGCGAGATGGAGATCAGCGAGTTGGCGGCCTGCAGGTCGTCCTCGGCCGCCAGGGATGTGATCAGGCCCGCGGCGGCCGGGTTGAAGAAGGCGGTGCCGACCCCGGCGAGCACCTGCAGGACCACCAGCAGCCATAACTGCGCGTGCCCGGTGAGCAGCAGGACCGCCGTCACCCCGTGCGCGGCGAACCTCACCAGGTCGGCGGTCAGCATGACCGTCCGGCGCGGAAACCGGTCGCCCACCGCACCGCCCAGCAACGTGAGCGCGACGATCGGCAGCCGGGTGGCCAGGACGACGATGCCGAGGTCCATCGGGGATCCGGTGAGGTGGAGCACGGCGAACGCGATCGCGAGCGGCGTCAGCGAGTCCCCGAACGCGGAGGCGGTCTGGCCGGCGTAGTAGCGCCGGAAGTCCCTCGCCCGCAGCGGCGCCACCATCGCCGAGATCTTTCCCGCTCTGCGCACCACCAGGCGTTCCCGACCGCCGCTCACACGCGCCTCGTGCCCGGAGCCCGGACGATCATCCAGCTCCGGTCGGTCATCGGGGCTGAGCGGTCGTCAGGGGCCGGGTGGACGTCCGGAGCCGAGCGGGCA
The DNA here is from genome assembly GCF_040678535.1 of Nonomuraea sp. NPDC052634. Classification (NCBI taxonomy): domain Bacteria; kingdom Bacillati; phylum Actinomycetota; class Actinomycetes; order Streptosporangiales; family Streptosporangiaceae; genus Nonomuraea; species Nonomuraea sp. NPDC052634. The sequence goes on from NZ_JBFATY010000006.1 coordinate 138,197, forward strand.
TCCGGACCGGCGCGGCGTCCAGGGCAGAACGGGCGTCGCCGTCGGCGGGTGAGCCGACGTCGGTGGGCTCGGGCACGAAAGCGCTCCTTTCGACGGGCGTGACGACTCGACGGGCGTGACGACTCGACGGGCGTGTCGAGGGGCACGGCGAAACGGCTGTGCGGGCGCGGGCGGGTGGCACGCGCGGCGAGGCAACTCTGGCAGGCCGGACCGACAGATCCCCGCGCCCGGCCTACCCCGGCGGCGGGCAGCCCCTCGGCCACCACCCGGCGGCGGCCCTCGTGCCCCGCGGGCACGCTCAGCGGCCGGCCTCCCGACGGACGCGGCGGCCCCGGCCGCAGGGCCGGGTGGGCGGCGGGTGGGGTGGCGAGGGGCGGTCGGATAATGGGGCGCATGGGGAGCGGGGCGGGTGCGGGCGGGCGGCCGGCGGAGTTCGAGGAGCACCGCGATCACCTGTGGGGCGTGGCGTACCGGATCACGGGGACGAAGACGGACGCCGACGACGCGGTGCAGGAGGCGTGGCTGCGGTGGCGGCACGCCGACGTCGCGCAGGTCAGGGACGTGCGCGCCTATCTCACCACGACCGTGAGCCGCATCTGCTACGACCTTCTCACCTCCGCGCGGGTCCGGCGGGAGGCGTACGTCGGGCCGTGGCTGCCGGAACCGGTCGTGAAGGAGCTCGGCCCCGAGGACAGGGTCGCCATGGACGACTCGGTCAGCATGGCGATGCTGGCGGTGCTCGAGCGGCTGACGGCGGCGGAGCGGGTGGCGTTCGTGCTGCACGACGTGTTCGGGGTGCCGTTCGGGGAGATCGCGGAGGTGCTGGGCCGCAGCGACGAGGCGGTGCGGCGGCTGGCGTCGCGGGCGCGCGCAAGGGTGCGCGAGCACGGTCCCCGGCGTACGACGGACCGCTCGACGCATCGCAAGGCGGTGGAGGCGTTCGCCGCGGCGGCGCTGAACGGCGACCTGTCGGGCCTGGTCGCGGCGCTCGATCCGGACGTGGTGTGGCGCTCGGACGGCGGCGGCGCGGTCTCCTCCGCGCTGCAGCCGGTGGCGGGCGCGGACCGGGTGGCCAGGCTGGTGCACGGCCTGGTGAGCCGCTGGCTGGAGGGCATGACGGTGGAGTTCGCCGAGGTCAACGGCGGTCTCGGGGTGGTGGTGCGGGCTGCGGACGGCACCGCGGACACGGTGGCGGCGTTCTCCGTGGCCGAGGACGGCCGCGTCACGGAGGTCGACGTCGTACGCAATCCCGCCAAGCTCGCCACGGTGTGACGAAGCCGACGTCATACGCGATCCCCAAACTCGACGTGGCGCGACGAGGCCGGCGTCGTACGCGATCCCGGCCAGGCCCGCCATAGTGTGATGCGGATCACCATCACATTTCCGGGGGCTGTCTCGTCTCTGTCGCAGAACTTCCCACAAGGAGGCACGACATGGACGCCAAACAGAACATCGTCATCATCGGCGCGGGCTATGCGGGCCTGACGACGGCGCTGCGGCTCGACAGGAAGCACCGGATCACCCTCATCAGCGCGGACTCGCACCTCACGCAGCGGATCCGGCTGCACGAGCTGGCCGCGGGCCGTCCCGAGGTGACGGTGCCGCTGAAGGAGCTGACGAAGGACACCGGCATCACGACCGTGCGGGGCCGGGTCAACGCCATCGACCTGGACGGCAAGCGGGTGCACACCGAGGACGGGCGGGAGTTCGCGTACGACACGCTCGTGTACGCGCTGGGCAGCCGCACCGACACCGGCGTCCCCGGGGTGGCCGAGCACGCCTACACCGCCGAGCAGGCGGGCGACCTGCGGGCCAGGCTGGACGGCGGCAGTGGTGAGCTGGTGGTGGTCGGCGGCGGGCTGACGGGTGTTGAGATGGCCGCCGAGCTTGCCGAGTCGTACCCGGCGTGGCGGGTGGCGCTGGTCACCGGCGGCGTGGCGGGCGCGGGGCTGTCGGAGAAGGGCCGCCGCCACCTGGCCCGTACGCTGACCAGGCTCGGTGCGCGCATGCACGAGGGCACGCGTGTGGAGAGCGTCGGGCCTGACGGGGTGCGTACGGACCAGGGCGTGCTGGCGGCGGATGTCGTGGTGTGGGCGGGGTCGTTCCGTGTGCCCGAGCTGGCCGCCGAGGCCGGGCTGGCCGTGGACGACCGCGGCCGGGTGGTGGTGGACGAGACGCTGCGTTCGGTGTCGCACCCCGACGTGTACGCCGTGGGCGACGCGGCCGCCGTGCAGCTGCCGAGCGGAACGCACCGGATGTCGTGCGCCGCGGGCATGCCGATCGCCGCGCACGCCGCCGATGTGATCAACGCCAGGGCCGCGGGGCGGCCCGCCGAGCCGTTCCGGTTCCGCTACCTGCTGCAGTGCGTCAGCCTGGGCCGGCGGGACGGGCTCGTTCAGTTCGTCCACGGTGACGACTCGCCGAAGGAGCGGATCCTGAGCGGGCGTACCGCGGCGTGGGTGAAGGAGCAGATCTGCCGGTTCACGGTCACGGCGCTGAAGATGGAGCGCCGTCGTCCCGGCACCTACATGTGGGCGAAGGGTCCGGCGCGTCGGAAGGCTGTCGCGGACGGCCGGGTGGAGGCCCGCCGTAGCGACGCGACGGCCGCCCGTTGATCGGGCCGCACGTTTTACGCTGCGGCGTAGCTGCCCTGGAGGATCTCGTCGATCACGGAAGGGCCGGACGGCTTCCAGCCGTACAACCGCTCGGCCCGCGAGGGGTCGAGGGGCGTGGAGCTGGTGAGCGCGAGCGCCATGGGGCCGAAGGACTTCATGGCCTCGTCGAGGGGCAGCGAGACGGCGCGCGCCCCCGTGAGGGTGGCGACCGCCTCGGCCATGTCGCGGATGGCCGTGCCGGTGCGGGTGGCGGCGTTGACGATGCCGCCACCCTCCTCCCTGGTGACGACGGCGGCGTAGAGGGCGGCGAGGTCGTCCACGTGGACGGTGGACCAGGTGTTGGCGCCGTCGCCGACGTACGTGACGACGCCCTGCTGCCGAGCCTGGCCGATCATGAGCTGGAGCAGGGTGGTGCCGCCACGCCCGTAGATCATGCCGGCCCTGACGACGGTGGTGGCGAGGTTCGTGGCGGCGAGCACGCGGCGCTCGCCGAGGTATTTGTGCGGCTGCCTGGCGGTCTGCTCGCTGACCTCCTCGTCCTCGGTGACCGGCCTGCCCTTGGTGTCGGGGTAGACCAGGCCGGTGCTGGTGTAGACGAAGGGGCGGCCGTCGGGAAGCCCGGACAGGAGCGCGTCGAGCGCCGGCTGCTCGACGTTCTGCATGTCCCGGTCGCCGTAGTCGACGGCGGCGTGCACGACGGCGTCGCTGCGGGCGGCGGCCTCGTGGAGGACGCCGGTGTCCGACAGGCTGCCCGCGACGGGGGTGGCGCCCAGCTCGGAGACGCGGTCGCGGGCGCGGTCTGAACGGGCGAGGGCTTCGACGGTGTGACCGGCGGCGATGAGGTGCTCGGTGAGCGCGCCGCCGAAGTAGCCGCTGGCGCCGGTGATGAAGATGCGCATGGTCGTTCGCTTCCTTTCAACGGTCAGGAGACATCGCGAGGGCGGAGGCGGGCGTGCGCCCTTTCCGGCCTCTGCTTCGACCGTACCAGAAAAGCGGATGACTCATCCGAATCGACAATCTATCCGTTTGCTGTACGCGAAAAGGGGCCCGGCCTTCCGGCCGGACCCCTGGACGGTCAGCCGTCGTCGCGGCGCCGACGCAGCTCGTGGCGGGCCTGGCGGCGCTCGCGACGGCGCGTCTCGCGACGGTAGAGGGCCCATTCGCGGCCCCCGTTGAGCCGGCCCTCACCGAACAGGAACGCATCGGTCGCCCGCCAGTAGCAGCCGCTCAGGCGCCGGGAGAGCGAGGCGCTCTCGCGGTCGATCCGCTCGGGCAGCGTGCAGGCGCCGTCGCGGTGGTCGTGAACGGGCCGGCAGTACACCATCGGCGCGTCGGCCAGCTTCACCCACCAGGGCCGGGTCTTGTCGGTCTTGCTCATACGGTCACCTTTCGGCTCCGTGACGCCCCGGGATGGGGCCGTCAACAGACCGGGTGCACCGTGATCGCCTCCTCAACCTGGCGGGCACTTGCTTGATCCACGCTACGCCGGATCCCGGGCCGCGCGCAGGGGCTGTTATACAAGTAGCGAACCTGTCATACGAGTTGTGGGGAGCGCGGCGCGCGGTGGTCACCGAGGGCTACGACGTGGTGCTGGTCGGCGGCGGCGTCATGAGCGCCACCCTCGGCGTGCTGCTGCGCCGCGTTCAGCCGGACTGGTCGGTGCTGGCGCTGGAACGGCTCGACGGCCTCGGCCTGGAGAGCTCGTCGGCGTGGAACAACGCCGGCACGGGGCACGCGGGGTTGTGCGAGTTCAACTACACGCCGCTCACCGGCGACGGCTCGATCGACGTGACCGGCGCCATCAGGATCAGCGAGCAGTTCCAGCTCTCCCGCCAGCTCTGGGCGACGCTGGTGGAAGAGGGCACGCTCGGCGATCCGGCGGGCTTCATCCGGCCGGTGCCGCACTTCTCGTTCGCCCGGGGCGCGGCCGGGGCCGAGCACCTGCGGCTGCGTCACGCGGCGCTGCGCGGGCACCCGCTCTTCGAGGGCCTGGAGCTCGTACGCGACCGCGACGCCATGGCGGAGCTGCTGCCGCTGATGTTCGCCGGCCGCCCCGCGGGCGAGGAGGTGGCGCTGTGCCGCTCGCGCGGCGGCACCGACGTCGACTACGGCGTGCTGACCAGGCGGCTGTTCGCGGCACTCGAACGCGACGGTGTCGAGGTGCGGACCGGGCACGAGGTGCGCTCGCTCTCCCGTGACCGCAGGTCGTGGCGGCTGCGGGTGCGCGACCTGGCGGGCGAACGCGACTAGTTCTCGCCCCGCTTCCTCAAGCGCGGCCGCCTCACCGACCTGCCGGGCTCCATCACCCCCGGCAACCTGCCCACGCTGCTCGGCGCCGCCCACGCCGAGCGCGACATGCTGCGCTACCTCGTGGGGCAGCTCGCACAGACCGGCCGCGACCGGCTGCGAGCGCTGCGCGGGTTCGTCCCGCAGGCGCGGGCGGGCGACTGGGAGCCGATCACCGCGGGCCAGCGGGTGCAGGTGGTCAAGCCGGTGCACGGGCGCGGGTCGATCGCCGGGTTCGGCACCGAGGTGGTGACGTCGGCGTACGGCGGGCTGGCCGCCCTGCTCGGCGCATCCCCGGGCGCGTCCGCGTCCGTGGCGATCATGCTGGACGTGCTCGAACGCGCCTTCCCCGACCGGCTGCCGGGCTGGCGGCCCGCTTTGCGCGAGCTTGTTCCGACGTACGGGACCGTGCTGTCCGACCAGCCCGGGCCGGCGCGGGAGACGGCCGGCAGGACGGCCAGGACGCTGGACCTGGACTGAGCAGAGCGAAAAACTTTACCTGTTCAGAAACCCCGGCGACATGGGGCTTACGGGCGGGTAACTCGCGCAATGCGAAGGTAATCCCTTTAGGATGCTTGCGGATACTTTTGCTAACTATGTACTTTTGCGGGTCGAGGGACGCCCACGCGTTACCTCGCATCTTTGACCGGACCGTACGCCTTCCCGATGGCGTGCGGCCGCCGAATCCGCGTTCTCGCGGAACCGGGGACCCACCTTTCCGGGGTGAATCGGACGCCCGCCCCTGGCGGCGTCCGTAGGGCACTTCCAGTCCCGAACCCGTCAGCTAACCCGGTAGGCGGCATGGAAGCAAGGAGTCAACCCCGCATGCCCAAGCTTGCCGACAACCGCAAGCGCCTCGGACTGGCGCTCGGCGGAGCCGTGCTCGCCGCCGTCACCGCCGTCACCGGCACCGCCCACGCCTCCACCGCCGACCACGGTGCCCCGCACGAGGCCACGCAGCACACCTCCCAGCACCAGGCTGGCTCCCTGACCTACGGTCTCGACATCTCCCACTACGAGCCGCAGTACGACTGGAGCTCCAGCTCCGCGCAGTTCGGCATCATCAAGGCCACGGAGGGCACCGACTTCGTCGACTCCTCCTTCGCCAGGCACTGGCGTGAGCTCGGCAGCAAGGGCATCGTGCGCGGCGCGTACCACTACGGCCACCCCGCCAACGACCCCATCGCAGACGCCAACCACTTCCTGGCCACGGTGAACTCCCAGCCCGCCAAGCCTGGCGACCTTCTGGTCCTGGACCTGGAGACCACTGACGGCAAGTCCGTCGGAGAGGTCAACGCCTGGGCCAAGGCGTGGCTGTCGTACGTGGAGAAGCAGACCGGCGTCAAGCCGATCTTCTACAGCGGCTGGAACTTCGCCAACACCTATGGCCACGGCCTGTCGCAGTACCCGCTGTGGGTCGCCCACTACAGCCGGGCCAAGGGCGCGGTCACCCCGCCGGCCGACTGGAAGACCTGGACGATCCACCAGTACACCGAAACGCCGATCGACCAGAACGTCTCTTCGCTGACGCCCGACCAGCTCCGCGCCCTCGGCCGCAAGTCCGCCTGACACGGACCCCCTCCCCCGCCGGTCCGCTGAACGCCCGGCGCGGAAACCCTCCCAGGGCTCGACCCGCGCGCCGGGCCCGCCCATGAAGCCGCGCGACGGTCCTGTTGCACGACAGGACCGTCGCGCGGCTTCTGCACGCAGACGGGCGGCCTCCTCGTGGCCTGTGTGAACGATCCGGGGGCCGTCAGGTGGCGGCAGCGGCGGCGACCCAATCCCCGTACCGGATCCCGCCGAGCCGTGCCTCACCCAGCGGAACGAGCGAGTGCTCGGCAAGCTCACTGCCGAAGTAGCGAGCGTCCGGATCGGCGACCACCTCGCGCGGGTCGCCCAGGGCGGCCAGCGCCTCGCGGAAGAACTCGTCCATCCTGACCCGCTCCGGCCCGGCGATCTCCATCCGGCCGTTGAGCGGCGGCCCCTCCGCGACCTCGCACAGCACCGCCGCCACGTCGTCCCCGGCGATCGGCTGGAACAGCACCGGCGCGATCCGCACCACTCCCCCATCGTCGGCCTCGTCGGCGATCCCCTTCACGAACTCGAAGAACTGCGTCGCGTGCACCAGCGAGAACGGGACGCCCGACTTCTCGATCAGCCGCTCCTGGGCGACCTTGGCCCGGAAATAGCCGTTGTCCGGTGAGCGTTCGGTACCGACGATGGACAGCGCGACGTGGTGCCCGACCCCCGCCTCCGACTCGGCGGCGAGCAGGTTGCCCGTGGAGGTTTCGAAGAAGCCGAGCACGGCGGCCGGTTCGAACGACGGCGCGTTCGACACGTCGACCACCACCTCCGCCCCTTCCAGCGCCTCGGCCAGCCCTTCGCCGGTGAGCGTGTTCACCCCGGTGCGCGGCGAGGCCGCCAGCGCCTCGTGGCCGTCCCGCGACAGCCTGTTCACCAGCTTCGATCCGATCAGGCCGGTCCCACCGACCACCACGACCCTCATGACGCGCCTCCTCGGAACGGTCCACGCCACCCTCCCCTCCGCGCCCGGCGCTAACCCCTCGCGGCGGCAAAGTCCCAGCGTGCTCATGCAGCAGGCGGCATGACGGCCATAAGACCCACTGACAACGAACGAAGGAACGAGCACATGACCACTCAACTCGACGCCCGGGTGGCGATCGTCACCGGCGCCGGCTCAGGCATCGGCCGGGCCACCGCGATCGCCCTGGCTGAGGCGGGCGCGCACGTGCTCGCCGCCGGCCGCCGCCCCGGCCCCCTGGAGGAGACCGCCGCCCGGCACCCCGGCATCGCCGTCCTGCCCGCCGACATCACCGCCGCCGGCGCGCCGCAGGCCGTGGTGGACGCGGCGATCGGCCGCTGGGGCCGCCTCGACATACTGGTCAACAACGCCGGAGGCACGGCGATCATGCCGCTGGCCGACACCGACGCCGACCGCGTCACCGCCCTGTTCGCGCTGAACGTCACCGCGCCCAGCCTGCTCGCCCACGCCGCCCTGCCGCACCTGCGCGACACCCGGGGCACGATCGTCAACGTCTCCAGCACGTACGGCCACCGCCCCCTGCCGGGCGCCGCCCACTACGCCGCCTCGAAGGCCGCGATCGAGCAGCTCACCCGGAGCTGGGCCCTGGAGCTGGCCGCCGACGGCATCCGCGTGAACGCCGTCGCCCCCGGCCCCACGGAGAGCGAGGCGCTGAGCGCCGCCGGACTGCCCGCCGAAGTCGTCGAGCAGATCAAGAAGGACGAGGCCGCCCGCATCCCCCTCGGCCGCCGCGGCACGCCCGAAGAGGTGGCCGCCTGGATCGTGCACCTCGCCGCCCCGAACGCCGCCTGGATCACCGGCCAGATCATCGCCGTAGACGGCGGTTTGGCCCTCACGTAGGCCCACCCGCCGGGCACAGTTCCCGGACCCGGCTCCCGGAGCCGGGCGGCTGGGCCCGGCCGCCGGGCTGGGGCACAACGTCAAGCAGCCGGCCCCCTCGCCCGGGGACCGGCTGCGCAAGCGGCCAAGGTCGTCAGTACTGCCGGTGGACGCTTCAAGCGTCTCCGCGCTTCACCCTCTCGATGAACTGGCGGTACGCGCTGGCCGTCACCACGAGAGGCTGCTGGCCAGGGTTCTTGCTGTCGCGAATGGCGACCATATCGTCATCCAGCCGGCGAACCTCAACGCAGTTGCCGTTGTGCCCGCAGAAGCTGGAGCGCGTCCACTGATCTTGCATGCGGGGAATATAGCCTGCCGCCTCACCGCCTCAGGCGTCACACCTGCAACTTCTCCAATTCTTTATGGATGGCCTGACGGCTCTCCTCGGGATCCAGTGCCAGCTCACGGAAGTGGTCGAACATCTTCTCGAAGTAGACCGAGCGCTGCTCGTCCAGCAGAAACTGGCTGGTGAGATTGTGGTCGATATAGACCAGGCACTGCTCCAACGGGTTGTTGCGATCCAAGTTGAGCAGCGTGAAGGATTCCTCGAACACCCCCCGAGGGCGACTGAGCGGCGCAACCTGAAGCTTCACATTGGGCAGTAGCGAGAAGTCAACAAGCTGCCGCAGCTGCTCGGCCATCACCTCCGGCCCGCCAACGGTCCGCAAAAGGATAGATTCGTCCATAATTATCCAGATTTGTGCGGATTCAGGGGGCAAGAAGCGTTTCTGGCGGGCCAATCTGATGGCGACGCGGTCCTCGATCTGGAGGGGCGTCAGCGTCGGGTCGATATCGCGCCAGCTCTTGATCAGATGCCTGGCGTACGCCTCTGTCTGAAAGACGCCCGGCACCACCCCCACCTCCCACTGCCGGATCGAGTCGGCGACCCTCTCGACGTCGAGGAAGGACAGGTACTCCTGGGTCGGCGCCGGATAGGCGCGCCACGACTGCGGGGTCTGGGTCTTGCCGGCCAGCGCGAGGAGGCGTTCGCGCTGGCTGTCGGTCGCGTCGTACACATCGAGCAGCTGCTCGATGTCCTTCTGCGAGACGCTGATCCGGGCGTTCTCGATTCTCGACACCTTCGACGGCGACCAGCCGAGGAGGTCTTTGATGTCGTCGCCGGTCAGGGACTTGCGCTCACGCAAATGTCGCAGCTCCCGCGCCAGGATGCGACGCTGCACGGTGGGCGGAGTAGTGCGATTGGCCATGTATGTCCTAAAAGTGGCTAATTCCCGGATTGCGCCTTGATCACTCCAGCCATTGAGCCACAGAAGTAAGACTGCGTGCAAGATTGCATGCAGACTTACCGTACCTCACCATAGTAAGCGGGAGGGGTGCAATGACAAACGAATTGGCCGACGACGGGGAAGTGCTTCAAAGGCCCGCACGTCGGCAGCTCGGCATCCCTGGTTCCGCCAGGCAGAGGGGAGCCTTGCATGGCCCTGGTTCTCACGTGCGGGTCAAGGGCGGTATGCAGCATGGCCGGCTTACCGCGTGGGGTCGCCGCCCCACGGGCACCGATGTGGTGACACCCCGGGGCATCTGGCATGTGGAGTGGCAGGAGCTGCACGTCGGCTACCTGCACGATGTCTACCTCGCCCTCGTCCGCAGGGCCATTCAGCCGAGCGACCACTGGATTGCGGAGTTCCTGCCACGTTCGGCGTCGATTCTCATCGAGGACCGCGAGCTCGTCGACGAGTGCCTCCTGGGGCTCGCCTGGGACGAGGAGAGCGGGTGGCGGTTCGGCAGCTTCGTGCAGGGGGACGTGCGCTGCCCGACGCTGCTGAGACGGCAGCGGTACTTCGGCGGTGACGTGCTGCCCGATCCCGCCGAGGTGGGGGACACGGTGCTGGCCATGATGGAGCGGCTGCGGCAGCCGCGCCGCTGGTGGTGGGGGCACCACCGGGAGCAGCCCTGGGGGTGGCACTACCCGCCGGCGTACCGGTCGTACCGGGACGTGGACGACGGTTTCGACGATCGGCTGCGGGCGCATCTGCCGCCCGACGTGCCGTACGCGGGGTCACCCGAGCAGCCGCCCGCGGGCGCCTGACCCCCTGCGCGGGGTCGGGGTCAGCCGGCCGGTAGGCGTTCCGCCGCTGGCGCGGCGGACGGCTCCCGGCTGCGGCGGGGACGGCGCAGCAGGACGGCGGCGGCGACGGCGATCACCAGCAGGACCGCCGAGACGCCGAGGCAGAGCCGCATGCCGTCGAGGAACGCGCCCGACACGGCGGCCAGGGCGGGCCCGGCTGCGGCGCCGAGGTCGAGCCCGGCGACCGCGCCGAGCCCGCCCGCCTCGCCGGCCCGGACGAGGGGGATGGACCTGGCGCACAGCGCGACCAGCCACGCCTCCACCGCGCGGCTGTCGTGGATGCAGGACGCGTTCGTGCCGCCGGTGGCCGCGCTGATTCTCACCGCAGGGGTCTTCGCCGACGTGCACGGGCGCAAGAAGACCTGCCAGGTGGCCCTCGCCCTGTGCGCCGCGGGCGCCAGCGCCCGCTGGATCGCGGGCAGGCGGACGGTGACGGTGACGACGGGGCGATAGGCGACGAAAACGCCCGCGCCGGCCCGCGCAATGGCGGCGCAGGGCCGCGCACTGGTGGCGCGGGGCCGCGCAATGGCAGCGCCGGGCCGGTGCGCGGGCGGCGCCTCCGGAGTCGGAGCGTTCACGGGGACCTCTCTTGCGGCAGAGCCGCCGTAACCGCTGTGACCTGCGAAAACTCCTGTGACGGACAACGGACGAGCGGAGCAGAGACCCCAAGTCTGCTCATATGAGCAAATTTCGGCTCAAGTGTTGCAACGGGGTTAATTCCCGACTTACGGTGCGTTACCTACGTCACATACGGAGGCCCCAATGAGTAGATTTCGGCTGCTCACCATCCCCTCACTCCTCCTGATCAGCGCTCTGACCGCCTGTTCGGTGTCCACCACGCCGGGCGGTTCCACGGACGCGGCCGGCGGGAGCTCCGACGGCCCCGTCGCCATCGGCTTCAGCCAGGCGACCCAGCAGTCGCCGTTCTACGTCCAGCTCCGCGAGGGCGCGGAGGCCGCCGCCAAGCAGGCGGGCGCCTCGCTGTACTTCGCCGACGCGGGCGGCGACGTCACCAAGCAGAACAACGACATCCAGGACCTCATCACCCGCCAGGTGGACGTCCTGCTCGTCAACCCGGTCGATCCCCAGGGCGTGCAGCCGGGCATCGCCGCGGCCAAGGCGGCCGGCGTGCCGGTCGTGACCGTGGACCGCCCGGTGCCCGAGGGCGCGGTCGCCCAGGTCGGGCGGGACAACAAGGCGATGGGCGAGCTCGTCGGCAAGCGGCTCAGCGAGGCACTCGGCGACAAGGGCGGCAAGGTCATCGAGATCCGCGGCGACGCGGGCGGCGCGGTGGCGCGCGACCGCAGCGCCGGGTTCCACGACGCCGTGAAGAGCAACCCGAACATCAAGATCATCGAGGGGCCGTACTCGGACTACGTGCGCTCCAAGGCGGTCACCGCGATGCAGGACCTGCTCCAGGTGCACCCCGACGTCGCCGCCGTGTACGCGCACAACGACGACATGGCGCTCGGCGCGCTCCAGGTCCTCAAGGAGAACGGCAAGGACAAGGTCCTGGTCGCGGGCGTGGACGGCCTCATGGAGGCGGTCAAGCAGATCCCGAACGGCCAGTACGTGGCCACCGCGCTCAACGACCCCATCTCCCTCGGGGCCAAGGCCGTCGAGACCGTGCTCAAGGTCAAGAAGGGCGAGCAGGTCGAGGCGAACATCGACGCCGGCACCGCGCTGATCGACAAGGACAACGCGGCCGAGTACATCGGCGAGACCGAGTTCGCCCAGGCGACCACGAAGTAGCCCAGGCAACCACGAAGTAGGAAAGGCACAACGATGGCGGAAACCATGCAGGCGGCGGTGCTCCACGCGCCCGGGGACATCAGGGTCGAGCGGGTGCCCGTGCCCGAGCCGGGTCCGGACGAGGCGCTCGTACGCGTGGCGGCCTGCGGGGTGTGCGGGTCGGACATCGCCCGCATGCTGCAACCGGGGATCGCCTACCACTTCCCGATCATCTGCGGGCACGAGTTCTCCGGCCACGTCGTACGGCTCGGCGCGGACCTGGCCGCCGAGGGCACCGTGCGCGAGGGCGACCTGGTCACCGTTCCGCCGCTGATCCCGTGCCGCACCTGCGCCCCGTGCAGCCAGGGCCACTTCAGCCTGTGCAAGCGGTACGGCTACTTCGGCAGCCGCCGCGACGGCGCGTACGCCCAGTACGTGACGGTCCCCGCCGGCAACCTCATGGTGCTGCCCGCGGACCTGGACCCGAGGGCGGCGGCCATGATGGACCCGGCCGCCATCGCGCTGCACGCCCTGTGGCGGACGAACATGCGCGGCGGCCGCCGGGTGGCGGTGGTCGGCGCGGGCCCGATCGGGTTGTTCGCGGTGCAGTGGGCGCGGATCGCGGGCGCCTCCGAGGTGCTGGTGATCGAGCTGAACGAGCAGAAGGCCGCGATGGCGACCGAGGCCGGGGCCACGCACACGGCGACCAGCGCGCAGGAGGCGGCCGACGTGGCCGGCGAAGGCTACGACATCGTCATCGAGTCGGCGGGCGTGCCGGCGACGATCGACCAGGCGGTGGCGCTGGCGGGGCGGCACGGCGAGGCGGTGTTCATCGGCATCCCGCACGACCCGGTGGTGCTGCCGGAGGCGACGTTCAGCGCGTTCCTGCGCCGCGAGGTGACCCTGCACGGCGCGTGGAACTCCTTCTCGGCGCCGTTCCCCGGCGACGAGTGGCGGACGACGGCGCGCGCGCTGTCCTCGGGCGAGCTGAAGTGGAAGTTCATGATCACGCACGAGCTGGGTCTGGACGCGCTGCCGGAGACCATGGCCGCGCTCGGCGAGCGGTCGATCTTCAGCTCGAAGGTTCTCTTCCTGCCGAACGAGGAGTAGAGCATGGCTGCCTTCCTCGCCCTCGATCTGGGGACCGAAGGCGCCCGCGCGGCGGTCTACGGCGAGCAGGGGGCGCTGCTGGGGTCGGGCGCCGCGGCGTATCCGACCCGCTTCCCCCGGCCCGGCTGGGCCGAGCAGGATCCGGACGACTGGTGGCGGGCGAGCGTGTCGGCCGCGCGGCAGGCGCTCGCCGCGGCGGGCGGCCCGGCGGTCGAGGCGGTCGCGGTGGCGACCACGGCCTCGACGGTGGCGGTGCTCGACGCGCACGGCCGGCCGCTGCGCCCGGCGCTGCTGTGGATGGACTGCCGCGCCGGCGAGGAGTCGGAGCTGACCGCGCGCACCGGCCACCCGGTCCTGCGGTACGCGGGCGGCAGCGACGCCGTGGAGTGGCTGGTGCCCAAGGCCATGTGGCTGGCCCGGCACGAGCCGGAGACGTACCGGGCGGCGGCGCGCATCGTCGAGGCGGTCGACTACATGGTGTGGCGGCTCACCGGCCGCTGGGCCGGCTCGCGCATGAACGCCGTCTGCAAGAGCAACTACGACCCGCGCGGCGCGGGCTTCCCCCACGACCTGTACGAGCGGCTCGGCGTCCCCGACCTGGCGGACAAGCTGCCGGACGAGATCGTGCCCGTCGGCGACCCGATCGCCCCGATGACCGCCGGAGCCCGCGATGAGCTGGGCGTCACCGGCGCCCCCACGGTGGTCTGCGGCGGCATCGACGCGCACCTGTCGCTGCTGGCCATCGGCGGCGCGCACGAGGGTCACGTGTCGATCGTGTGCGGCACGTCCAACGCGTTCGTCACGGAGATCGCCGAGCCGGTGTTCCCGCCCACGGTGTGGGGGCCGTACCCGGACGCGCTGCGCACGGGGCGGTGGCTCGTGGAGGGCGGTCAGGTGAGCGCGGGCTCGGTGCTGTCGTGGGCGGGCGAGCGGCTCATCGGCCGGCCGCGCGCGGAGATCGGCGGCCTGATCGCGGCGGCGGCGCAGGTGCCGCCGGTCGAGCACGGCCTGATCGTGCTCGACTACTTCATGGGCAACCGCACCCCGCTGCGCGACCCGCATCTGCGCGGCGCGGTGCTGGGCCTGACGCTGGCCAGCACGCCCGAGCAGGTCTACCGGGCGGCCGTCGAGGGCGTCGCCTACGGCACCCGGCAGGTCATCGACTCCTTCACCGAGGGCGGCGTCCCGGTGTCGGAGATCTTCCTGTCGGGCGGCATCCAGCACAACGAGCTGTGGCTGCAGACCACCGCCGACGTGCTCGGCCGCCCCGTCCACCTGGTCACGGGCGACAACCTGACGCTGCGGGCCTGCTCGGTGCTGGCCGCGGCCGGCTCGGGGCGGCACGCATCCCTCGCGGAGGCGGCGGCCGAGTACGCGCCGAAGGTGCGCACGGTCGAGCCGGTCGCAGCGCACGCCCAGGCGTACGAGACGGGCTACGCCGACTACCTGGCGGCCACGGCCGCGACGACCGGCATCTCCCACCGGCTGAGCGGAGGCCGCGATGACCGATGACGACCAGCTCTACCAGGTGGCCGTCCGCTACTACGAGGCGGGCGAGACGCAGGAGCAGATCGCGAACGCGCTGCACCTGACCCGCTGGAAGGTGGGCAGGATGCTGGCCGAGGCGCGCGAGGTCGGCATCGTGCGCATCGAGGTGCTGCATCCGCGCTCGCGGGTGCGCACGCTGGAGCAGGAGGTCAAGGAGCGGTTCGGGCTGCGCGACGCCGTCGTGGTGTCGGTCGGCGGCGACGACGCCGAGCAGGCCCGCGACCGGGTGGCCGCGGCGGGCGCCGACCACCTCATGGAGATGCGCCCGGCGCCCCGGCTGATCGGGGTGTCGTGGGGGCGCACGCTCGACCGGCTGGCCGGCAAGCTCGTCCCCGGCTGGGCGACGGGTGTGCACGTGGTGCAGATCAACGGCGCGCTGAGCCGTTCCCGCCAGCCCACCAGCGCCCACAGCATGGCCAGCATGATCGCCCACCACGGCGGCGGCACCGCGACGCTGCTCGCCGCCCCGGCGATCCTGGAGCAGCGGAGCACCCGCCAGGTGCTGGAGAGCGACCGCGCCGTCGCCGACGTGCTGGCCCTGGCGACCAAGGCGGATCTGTTCCTGTTCAGCCCCGGTGCGATGGGCAGCGACTCGGTGCTGGTCGACTCCGGGCAGATCGACGCGAGCGACCTCGCCAGGCTGGCCGCCGCGGGCGCGGTCGGCGACGTGCTCGGCCGTTTCATCGACGCGGAGGGACGGATCGTCGACCCCGATCTCGACGGCCGCACCCTCGGGCTCTCGCTCGACCTGCTGCGCTCGCCCACCACGTCGGTCGCGCTGGTCAGCGGCACGGCCAAGCGCGCGGTGTGCCGGGCGGTGGTGACCAGCGGCCTGTGCGACGTGCTGATCACCGACGACCACAACGCCAGACACCTGCTGGAGGCGGCATGAGCCAGACTCCCGAACGCCTGCACATGTCGGGGATCGTCAAGCGCTTCCCCGGCACCGTCGCGCTCGACGGGGTCGAACTCGGTGTGCGGCCCGGCGAGGTGCACTGCCTGCTCGGCGAGAACGGCGCGGGCAAGAGCACGCTGATGAAGATCCTGGCGGGCTCGTACCAGCCGGACGAGGGCACGATCCTGCTGGACGGCGAGCCGTACGCGCCGGCCACACCGCACGCCGGGCTCGCGGCCGGCATCGCGGTCATCTACCAGGAGCTTGACCTGCTGCCCGACCTGACCGTGGCGCAGAACCTGCTGCTCGGCAGGGCGCCCAGGCTGGGCCCGTTCGTCCGCAGGGCGCAGCGCGCCAAGCTGGCCCGCGAGGCGCTGGACCGGGTGGGCGCGACCTTCCCGGTGACCGCCAAGGTCGGCGACCTGCCGATCGCGGCGCAGCAGCTCACCGCCATCGCCAAGGCGCTCACGGCCGACGCCCGGGTGATCGTCATGGACGAGCCGTCGGCCACACTCGGCGAGGCCGAGCTGCAGGCGGTCTTCGACGTCATCAGGTCGCTCACCGCCGAGGGCCGTTCGGTGATCTTCATCTCGCACCGCATGGACGAGGTCATGGAGATCGGCGACCGGGCCACGGTGCTGCGCGACGGCCGCGCGGTCGGCGTCTACGATCTTTCGTCCACCGGACCGGACGAGCTGGTGGCCGCCATGATCGGCGAGGCGGGCGAGCTGGTGGGCGCGACCGACAGGCCCGCGCCGGCGGGCGAGCCGCTGCTCAGCATCGAGCGGGTGCACGTGCCGGGGCTGCTGGACGTGCGCGGCCTCGACGTGCGGCCGGGCGAGGTCGTCGGGCTGGCCGGGCTCGGCGGCGCGGGACGTACGACGCTGCTGCGCGCCCTGTTCGGCGACCTCAAGGCCCACGTGACGGCCAGGCTCGGCGGCCGGCCGCTCAAGGTCGCGAGCCCGGCCGCCGCCGTACGCGCGGGTCTCGCGCTCGTACCGGAGAGCCGCAAGGAGCAGGGCCTGATGCTGGGCCTGTCGGTCAGCCGCAACGCGGCGATCAGCGCGCTCGGCCGCCCGCCGTGGCTGCTGCCGGGGAAACTCGGCCGGCGCCTGACCAGTCCTGCGCTCGCCGACCTCGGCGTCAAGGCATCGGGACCGAACCAGCTCGTCGGCCAGCTCTCCGGCGGCAACCAGCAGAAGGTCGTGCTGGCCAAGTGGATCACCCGGGGCGGGATCAAGGTCCTGCTGCTGGACGAGCCCACGCGCGGCCTGGACGTCGGCGCCAAGGCCGACCTCTACCGCCAGGTGCGCCACCTGGCCGACCAGGGCGTGGCCGTGCTGCTCGCCAGCAGCGAGCTCAACGAGCTGACCGCCAACGCCGACCGGATCCAGGTCCTGTACGAGGGCCGCAACGTCGCGCACTTCGACCCCCGGGTCAGCCCCGAGAACGTCATCGCGCACACCGTCATCACAGGAGCCGCACCATGACAGCATCGCTCGGATCCACGGGTTCGCCGGGATCGACCCTCGCCTCAGCCGTCCCCCAGGGCGAGGCCCGCCGGCGCCGCGGCGCCGACCTGATCGTCAAGTCCAACCTGCTGCTGGTCTTCCTCGGGCTGTGCGTGGTCGCGTCGCTGCTGGCGCCGCAGTTCCTGACCGGCCGCAACATCGCGAACCTGCTCCAGCAGTCCTCGCTGACCGGGATCGTGGCCATCGGCATGACGATGGTCGTGCTGACCGCCGGCATCGATCTGTCGGTGGGCAGCGTGGCCGCGTTCGGCGGCATGACGATCGCGCTGCTGCTGGGGTCGGGGGTGCCGGTGCTGCCGGCGATCCTCATCAGCGTGGCGGCCGGCGCGGTGTTCGGCGCGTTCATGGGCGGCATGTCGGCGTACCTGTCGCTGCCGTCGTTCATGACCACGCTGGCCGGGCTGACCGCGATCCGCGGCCTGACGTACCTGCTGACCGACGGCAAGCCCGCCGAGGCGGGCGGCTCTGAGGCGTTCCAGCTCCTCGGCGGCGGGTTCATCGGCTACGTGCCGATCGTCGGGGTCATCTTCGTGGCGATCACCGTGCTGGCCGCGCTGGTGCTGCGCGGCACCACGTTCGGCGAATACGTCTACGCCGTCGGCAGCAACAAGGAGGCCGCCCGGCTGTCCGGCCTGCCGGTGCGCGGGGTGATCACGACGGTGTTCGCCGTGTCGGGCGCGCTGGCCGCGCTGGCCGGGGTGCTGCTGACCTCCCGGCTGACCGTGGGGCAGCCCACCGCGTTCAACGGGCTCGAGCTGGACGCGATCGCGGCCGTCGTGCTCGGCGGCACCAACCTGTTCGGCGGCCGGGGCGGGGTGTTCGGCACGTTCGTGGCGGTGCTGCTGCTGTCGGTGCTGCGCAACCTGTGCAACCTGCTCGGCCTCGGCTCCTTCTTCCAGATGGTGGTGACCGGCCTCATCCTGCTGGTCGCCCTCGTACTCAACATGCTCATCGAGAGGCGTGGCGCTCGTGCCTGACACCATCCCCGGCTCCTTGCGTGCCTACCTGCACGGACTGCCCGGCGTCGACGAGGTCGGCGTGCAGCGGCGGGCCGCCGGCCTGGCCACCAGGTCGATCAAGACGACGGCCAAGCGGGAGGCCATCGACCTGGCCATCCGCATGGTCGACCTGACCACCCTCGAAGGGGCGGACACGCCCGGCAAGGTGCGCGCGCTGGCCGCCAAGGCCGTGCGCCCCGACCCGGCCGACCCCACCGCGCCGTCGGTGGCCGCTCTGTGCGTCTACCCCGACATGGTCGCCACGGCGGCGGAGGCGCTGGCCGGGACCGGGGTCGGGCTGGCCTCGGTGGCCACCGGCTTTCCCTCGGGACGTACGTCGCTGGAGGTCAAGCTGTCCGACACGGCGGCGGCGGTCGCGGCGGGCGCGACCGAGATCGACATGGTGATCGACCGGGGCGCGTTCCTCGCCGGCGACTACCGCAAGGTGTTCGACGAGATCGTCGCGGTCAAGGAGCAGTGCGGCGACGCGCACCTGAAGGTCATCTTGGAGACCGGCGAGCTGGCCACCTACGACAACGTGCGCCGCGCGTCCTGGCTCGCGCTGCACGCGGGCGCCGACTTCATCAAGACCTCGACGGGCAAGGTCTCTCCCGCCGCGACGCTGCCGGTCACGCTGGTGATGCTGGAGGCCGTACGCGACTACCGGGCCGCCACCGGGCGGCAGGCCGGCGTGAAGCCGGCCGGCGGGATCCGCACCACCAAGGACGCCATCCGCTATCTCGTGCTGGTCAAGGAGATCGCCGGCGCCGACTGGCTGGACCCCGCGTGGTTCAGGCTGGGCGCGTCATCGCTGCTGAACGACCTGCTCATGCAGCGGACCAAGCTCGACACCGGACATTACTCCGGGCCCGACTACTACACCATCGACTAGGGAGAGGCGTGGAGATCTTCGAGTACGCGCCCGCGCCGGAGTCACGTTCCATCGTGTCCATCCGGCCGTCGTACGACCTGTTCATCGACGGCGACTTCGTGCCGGCCAAGAGCGACGAGCGCATCGTCACCGTCAATCCGGCCGACGAGGAGCCGCTGTCGGAGGTGGCCGCGGCCGGCGAGGCCGACGTGGACCGGGCCTTCGCCGCCGCGCGGCGCGCGTTCGAGCGGGTGTGGTCGCCGATGCCGCCGGCCGAGCGGGGGAAGTACCTGTTCAGGATCGCGCGGATCATCCAGGAGCGCTCCCGCGAGCTGGCCGTGCTGGAGTCGCTCGACAACGGCAAGCCGATCAAGGAGACGCGCGACATCGACCTGCCGCTCGTCGCGCAGCACTTCTTCTATTACGCGGGCTGGGCCGACAAGCTCCGGCACGCCGGGTTCGGCACCCGTCCGCTGGGCGTGGCCGCGCAGGTCATCCCGTGGAACTTCCCGCTGCTCATGCTGGCGTGGAAGGTCGCGCCCGCGCTGGCGACCGGCAACACGGTGGTGCTCAAACCGGCCGAGACGACGCCGCTGACCGCGCTGGTCTTCGCCGAGATCTGCCAGGAGGCGGGGCTGCCGCCCGGCGTGGTGAACATCGTGACCGGCGCCGGCGACACCGGCGCGGCCGTGGTCGCCCATCCGGGCGGCGACAAGGTGGCCTTCACCGGCTCGACCGAGGTGGGGCGGCAGATCGCCCGCGCCGTGGCGGGCACCCGCAAGCGGCTCACGCTGGAGCTGGGCGGTAAGGGCGCCAACATCGTCTACGACGACGCGGCCATCGACCAGGCCGTCGAGGGCATCGTGTCCGGCATCTTCTTCAACCAGGGGCACGTGTGCTGCGCGGGCTCCCGGCTGCTGGTGCAGGAGTCCATCGCCGAGGAGCTGCTGGCGCGGCTGCGTGCCCGCATCGAGCTGCTGCGGCTCGGCGACCCGCTGGACAAGAACACCGACATCGGGGCGATCAACTCGGCGGCGCAGCTCGCCAGGATCCGCGAGCTGGCCGCCGCCGGCGAGGCGGAGGGCGCCACCTCGTGGTCGCCCGCGTGCCCGCTGCCCGAGCGGGGCTACTGGTTCCGCCCGACCGTGTTCACCGGGGTCACGCAGGCGCACCGGATCGCCAGGGAGGAGATCTTCGGCCCGGTGCTGTCGGTGCTCACGTTCCGCACGCCGGAGGAGGCCGTCGCCAAGGCGAACAACACGCCGTACGGTCTGTCGGCCGGTGTCTGGACGGAGAAGGGCTCCCTGATGCTGTGGACCGCGAGCCGGCTGCGCGCCGGCGTCGTGTGGTCCAACACCTTCAACGTGTTCGATCCCGCCAGTCCCTTCGGCGGTTACAAGGAGTCCGGTTACGGCCGCGAGGGCGGGCTGCTCGGACTGGAGGCGTACCTTGGCTGACATCCCGCCGCGCATCGCGGTGCTCAGGACGTACAAGCTCTATGTCGGCGGCGCGTTCCCGCGCTCGGAATCAGGGAGGTCCTACCCCGTGACGTCGGCGGACGGGTCCCACCTCGCCAACGCCGCGCTGGCCTCGCGCAAGGACGTGCGCGACGCCGTGGTGGCGGCGCGCAAGGCGTTCCCCGGCTGGTCGGGCCGCACCGCCTACAACCGCGGGCAGATCCTCTACCGGGTCGCGGAGATGATGGAGGGGCGGCGCGACCAGTTCGCCGCCGAGGTGGCCGCGGCCGAGGGCGTGAGCGCCGACCGGGCGCAGGCGCTGGTGTCGGCGGCCGTGGACCGGTGGGTCTACTACGCCGGCTGGGCCGACAAGATCGCCCAGGTGCTGGGCGGCGCGAACCCGGTGGCGGGGCCGTTCTTCAACCTGTCGGAGCCGGAGCCGACCGGCGTGGTCGGCGTGTTCGCGCCCGCCGGGTCCTCGCTGCTCGGCCTCGTGTCCGTGCTCGCCCCCGTGATCACGGCGGGGAACACGGCCGTGGTGATCGCCGACGAGCGGGCGCCGCTGCCGGCGATCACGCTCGCCGAGGCGCTCGCCACCTCCGACCTGCCGGGCGGGGTCGCCAACGTGCTCACCGGCAGGACCGCTGAACTGGGCCCGCCGCTGGCCGGGCACGCCGATGTGAACGCACTCGACCTGGCGGGGGCCGGCGAGCTGGCGGCCGAGCTTGAGGAGCTGGCGGCGACCACGCTCAAGCGCGTGCTACGGCCTCGGCCCGAGGACGACTGGGAGGAGCCGGATCCGGGGTTGGAGCGCATCCGGCCCTTCGTGGAGACGAAGACGGTCTGGCATCCGATCGGCCGCTGACCGCTCATCCGGCCGCTTCTGCGGCCGATCGTCCCGTCGCTTTCCGGCCGCGCCGGGTCTCCTGCCCGGCCGCGCCGGCCTCCTTCTCCCAGTCGAGGGCCGGGCGTCGTGCTCGGCCCGCGGCCGGGCTCTTTCCGGCCGCGCCGGGTTTGCGCTGCGGGCACCGGCGCGCGTCGACGTCCGGCATGACACGTGACGTCCGACTCTTTGACACAGACATGTCACAAATGGCTGGATGCCAGGGCTGTAACCGCTGATCTGCTGTTATGGTCGCGAACGTGGCCCCGGCCGCATGGCGCTGATGCGTCATGGACCGGTGATCCCCGGCAGGGACGTGCGTGATGGCGGCAGCCGCCCCGTTCCCTCCCCTGCGGCGGCGGCGCGCCCTTCCTGGTGTCGCGCCCGTTCCCTCCGGGGTCGCCCTGGCCCTACCAAGACCGCCCTTCCGGCAGGTCGCCCAGGCCGGGGGCGGACAGGTGCAGCACCTCGTACCGTTCGGTGCCGTCCGCGTCCTGCGCGGGATCGTCCGCCCACAGCGTGAAGCGTACGAGCCGCCAGTGGTGGGGATCGACGGCGAGCACGGTGGTGTGCACGCCGTCGTGGCGGGACAGCTCGCGCAGATGCTCGGCCTCCTCCTCGATCAGCGCCGCGAGACTCGTTCCCGTGCCGTCCCGATCGTCGGGTACGGGGGTGAGCCGGCGCGTCGCGGCCAGCGGGGTCGCGCCGCGTGCGGGACCGGCGTGGCAGGCGACGCCCGTCCAATGGTGGACGACGGGGCGGCCGAAGTCGCGGACGATGTTCTGGAACCCGCCGCCTCCGACGAGGAAGTGGGCCATCGCTCCGGCGTCGTTCCACAGGTAGAAGGGGGCGTACTGGTTGACCGGCGAGCCGGCGACGCCGCGCTCGCGGACGACGTACGCCTTCATGCCCAGCCCGGCGCGGTCGTCGAAGACGTGACCGGCGCCGGCGACCCGCTTGCGGATGATCTCCATGTCGTAGTCGGCGGGCAGGGTGATCTCGTACTGCTTGGCATACACGTGAGGGCTGCCTTCCTGGAAGACTGACGGGCCCTTACATACTAGTAGGTACAGACGCGTCGCAAGCCTCCCGCCGCCGGGCGGTTCGAGCGGTGGGGCGGCAGGTTGGGAAACCGCCGGATATTGACGCTCTTTTCCCCGTTCTTTCCAGGTGCGGGACATTCAGGTGCGGCGTGGCGCTCTCATCTGACTCGCGCCGACTGTGAGCATCGTACGGGCCTGGCCAGCGTGAGTGCTTCTCCGAGAGGAACGGTAGGTGTTCACCCCGATACGTGAACTGGCGCGACCTGCCGCCCATGCCCTCCTCACGGTGGCGCTGCCTGGCGGAGAGCGAGGTGCGCGGCGGGCTCACCCCTCACGCGCGGAGCTGGTCGCTGGACTCGTACGAGCAGGTCGAGCCGTGGCTGCGCGCCGAGGTCGAGGCGCGGCACCCCCTCTACCGCAGCGCACCGTCCGAGCCGGGGCCGAGCCAGAACTCCTGGACGTCCTTCCACGCCGAGCAGCTCGGCGGCGGCGCCATCACGTGGGCGGACTGGTGCGCCGTGAACGGCCGCTGACGCATCGGCACACAGCCTTCGGATCCTCAGCGGCGGCGGCAGATCATCAGCTCGGTCGTGGGGCTCTCGCGCAGGACGCGGACCAGCCGCCGCTCCGCCAGCGCGAGCAGCCCGCCCGCGATCTCGCCGGTGGTCTCCGTGAGGGTGACGGCCCGCAGCAGGCCGCCCCAGAGCTTGCGCCACACGGGGTTGGCGTCCACCTGAGCGTTCATGAGGACGAGCATCGGCACGCGGCGTACGACGTCGAACCCGGCGTCGCCGAGCGCGCCGGTGATCCAGGTGAGCGTGTGGTTGACCTGATGGTCGCCGCGCTGCTCCGGCCGGTGCAGGAAATTCTCCGACAGCACGAACGTACCGCCGGGCCGCAGGGCGCGGGCGATGGAACGCAGCGCGGAGCGGTACCGCTCGTCGTCGGTGATGTGGAACAGCATGTCCATGGCCGAGACCGCGTCGAACGAGCCGGGTTCGAGCGTTTCGCCGGGATCGGCGATGTCGAGCCGGAGGATCTCGGTGCCGGGGAAGCGGTCGCGCAGGCGTTCGGCGGCGGCGGCGGTCAGGTCGGATCCGGTGACCGACTTCGCGCCGAGCGCGCGCCACTGCCGCAGGTAGAAGCCGGTGCCCGAGCCCACGTCGAGCACGCGGGACGACGACAGGTCGAGGCCGAGCGCCCCCACCTCGCGGCGGAACACCTCGCCGCGCACCCGGTACATCCACGTGTTGAACGCCAGCCCCAGCCGCTGGTAGCCGACCCCGCTCTCCGTCCAGTCGGCGTGCAGGCGCTGCTCCCAGAAGTCCTTCAGTTCGGCGTGCTGTTTCATGCGGCGACGCTCCCGGGTGACGGGGGTTACTGGCGGATCGGCCCGTACGGTGAGTCCACACCGGCGCGCGTACGGTGAGCTGGATCGACGCATACGGCGAGTCCGGATCGGCCGCGTACGGTGAGTAGCGTCATGCCCCCGTACGCCCCGGCCCGAAACGTGCGACCCTCCCGCCCGCCGCTTTCCCTGTGCTTTCCCCTCAGCTTTTCGCGTCATCCGGTAAGCGCGCCGTCCAGATTCTTCTCGAAATGCACGGTCATCCCGTCTCCGCGATGCCGGTGAATCTCCACGAGATCGGTCAGCGCGTACATCAACATCAGGCCGCGCCCGCCCTCCGCGTCCAGCGGCACACTGGGCAGCGCGTCGGGCATGACGAAACCCGCACCGTGATCGGTCACTTCGACGACGCACCGATTGTGGCGCAGAGCCGCGTCCACCTGGTATTCACGCTTCGTGTCCGAATGGCGGACGGCGTTCGTGCAGGCCTCCGTCAGCGCCAGCCCGATATCCTGACGAGCGTCCGGCGAGACGCCGCAGCGCCGCAGCGCGACATCGACCACATTTCGGGTCAGGGTTACGGACGCCTTCTCCATGGGAATCGACAGGGCAATTCCCAGTTCCATCCTGGTCACCTCCAGTTCATTACTCACCCGTGCCCGAGGCGACCACTGACAAACCGTCTTCTACTCATTTATTCGCCGATTTTCAGGACATGAGGTGCGGGCGTACCGCGCCGGCGCAGGGCCGCCACCTCAGCCGCGCCCGCCCTGCGCCCCCGCTTTTCTCCCGTTTTCACTCTCCCCCGAGACAGGCCGGTCGTCGCCCCCGTCAGCTCGTGATCGTCACGTCGCGCAGCAGGAAGTAGCTGACCGAGTCCGCCTGCATGTAGAGGTGGAAATCGTCGGCCTTCGCCTTGGCGGTCTTGTCTGCGGTGACGATGGTGACCACCACGTACTTCTTGGCCGGGTTCGTTCTGACCTTGCCGTACTCGAAGGTCGGCAGGGCCATGTCCCTGCGGATGTTGACGGTGTCGGTCTTGGACTCGGCCATCTGAGTGGCCGCCGTCGTGGCCGCCTTGACCGACGGGAACTCCAGCATCACCTGCACCGCCTTGAGGTGGCCCCGGTAGGCGGAGTAGGCGAGCTGGACGGCGCGCCGGCAGTCGTTCTTCTCCAGCAGGCCCTGGGCGTCCACCGGCTCGCACGTGTCGTACGTCCAGCCGCCGACCTTGTTCGCGTCGAACGTGACGCCCGAGACGGTGAACTTCCAGTCGTCGAACTCGGTGTGGGCGATGGGCGAGCCGGGCTGGGCGGCCGAGGAGGACGGTGACGGCCTCGTGGCGGGGCCGGTCGGCTCGCCCGACGGCACCTCTTCCGCTGACGGCCTTCCGGACGGTTCCCCTGCCGCCGACGGCTCGCCCTTCGGTGAAGCGCCGGCCGAGGGCGGAAGGCCGCCGCCCGCGTCGGCCTCGGCCGGCTCGTCCGACGGCCACGGCGCGGTCGTCGGTGGCGAGGTGCCGCCGCCGCTCGGCAGGGCCGCGGGTGTGCCGTTCGAGGACTTGACGTACGAGACCGCGCCGACCGTGCCGCCGCCGAGGAGCAGCACGCCGAGGGCGGCCGAGAGCGCGATGACCATGGTCTTGCCGCGCTTTCGAGGCGGGTCGAGCGTGGCGGGTGTCAGGTGGTCGTACCCTGCCTGGTGGCGCTGGTGGGTGTACGGGTCGTAGTGGCCGTTGCCGCCTCCGTGCAGGTACGGAGGGCTCAGGGGACCATGGTCGTCCTGGCGGCCGCCATAGGAGGCGTGGAGACCGTTGTACGGGTCCTGCTCGCCGTAGACGTCCCGGTCGCCGTAGACGTTCCGATCGGCGTAGGCGGCCTGCTCTGCGCAGGCGCTCCTGTCGCCGTAGGCGTCCTGTTCGCGGTGGGCGTCCTGTTCGCGGTGGGCGGTCTGGTCGCCGTACGAGGGGCCGTATGCGGGCAGACGACCGTACGGCTCCGGAGGGTCGTAAGACGCGTGAGGCCCGGACCCGGGGGTGTACGAGTCCTGCGGACTGTAGGGGTAGCCGTCGTCCGGTGGGCCGGGCTGGCTGTGGCGGCCCCGCCGTGCTCCGAAGCCGGGTGGCGGGCTGCCCTGGCTCGCGTGGGGGCCGTTGCCGGCGGGTGCCGGTCCCTGGACGCCGTGATCGGTGGTCCCTAACTCGTGGTCACCGTAACCTGCGTGGTCCGTGCCCGGGTGGCGCTGGGTGGGCGTGGCCGGGCGCCCGTACGGAGGGCGGCCGTGCTCGCGCCGTCCCGGCTCCGGCTGCCCAGGCGCTCGCGGACCCCACGGGTCCGGTGGTGAAGGGTGAGTCATTGCCCCATCATGTGGCGAGATTTCGGCGTTTCCGCCGGTGCACCGCCATATGGCATGAGAGTGAACCGGCCTCGCGCACCAGCACGTACCAGTGCTAAGGCTCCCCCGCCGGGACCCCGGCCACCGCCGTGGAACGGTACATGGGCGGCGCGGCCACCCCGACGTCGTTGTCGCGGTGGCCGCGCCGCCCGGTCATCGCCGCGCCCGGCTCACAACCGGCCGTGAACGATGACCCTTATCGGCACCTCGTCTCGACGGCACCGGCCGGAGGCGTTCGTCTCCCCTCCATGGCGGACGGTCCGTTGTCCCGGTGCGCCGGGGCCGGGCCCGTACAAGGGGCTCACTTCGACAGGTAGAGGGTCTTCCAGGTGCCGCCGTACCGGCAGTTCGCCGAAGGGCGGGAGGCGCGGGGCTCGGAGCAGACCTTGAGCTCGATCTGGTACACGTCGCTCTGGCGGAACGAGAAGCGGGTGGGGCTGCCGTAGGTGCAGTCGCGCACCCAGCGCTCGCGGAACGGAAGCTGGTCGCCGTCGCGGTACGTGATGCGGAAGAGGGCCCAGCCGCAGGAGGAGCGGCGGGTGTTGTCGTACACCTTGCCGGAGATCCGGACGAAGTCGGCCGTGGGCAGGGTGGCGTGGTCCTCGCCGGTGATGGTCAGCGTGCCCAGCGCCTTGGCGGCGCGCCGGGGAGCGTAGTAGGCGCCCCAGGACTTGGCCGAGGTGCCGGCCGAGGCGGTGATCTCCGTGGCGGTCCCGGCCGTGGTGGCGGCGGTGGCGGGAGCGAACGCGGCCGCGGTGGCGTTGGCGGCGGGAGCGAACGCGGCCGCGGTGGCGGCGGTGGCGGCGGTGGCGAGAGCGGCTGTGGCCAGTGCGAGGGTCCGGGCGAGCGTCATGGCGGCGATCCTTTTCGGCTGGGGGCGTTCGTGAGATGGCATTACTGTGCATTGAGGCGATTTCAAGCGGCTTACGGGGGACGTCGGCTGATTTCAGGCGACTTGCGGGGTCGCTTCAGGCCGCTTGACGGACCGTGTCGCCCCCGATTCCCTCCGATAACCGGCCTACCGGGATCCGGCGATTTGGCCGGGCGGGTTCGATGCACTAAGAACCTGAGAGCAGGCTTTCACCGCGCTGCCCTGGGATCCACGCGCGTTGCCTGGCCGGCGGGGGTTCCGGCATCGACATATACGCAATCAAGGGGAAATGTGACGTGAGTGATTCACGTGAGGACGCATCCGCCGCGGCGGCGTCCGCAGCCAACGCCACCATCGCCGTAGCACAGGCCGCTACTGTGACGTGGTCCCCCGCGGCTGCCGTCCGTGCCGCCGATGTGGATGCGGCAGCCGGGCGGCTGGCGGGGATCGTGGCGACGACGCCGCTCGAGCGGAACCCGCGCCTGTCCCAGATGACCGGGGCCGAGATCTGGCTCAAGCGCGAGGACCAGCAGACCGTGCGCTCGTACAAGGTGCGCGGGGCGTTCAACCTGATCGCGCAGCTCGGCGAGGCGGCGCGGGCGGCCGGGGTGGTCGCGGCCAGCGCGGGCAACCACGCCCAGGGGGTCGCGTACGCCTGCTCGGCGCTGGGCGTGCGCGGCCGGGTCTACCTGCCGCGCCTGACGCCCAGGCAGAAGCGGGACCGCATCGCCGCGCTCGGCGGCGACATGATCGAGATCGTGCTGGGCGGCGAGACGTACGACGAGGCGTCCGCGGCGGCGAAGGCCGACGCCGCGGCGACGGGGGCGACGCTGGTTCCGGCGTTCGACGACGTACGCACGATCGCGGGGCAGGGCACGGTGCTGCGCGAGGCGGTCGAGCAGCTCGGCAGGACGCCGGACGTCGTCGTGGTCCCGGTGGGCGGTGGCGGGCTGCTGGCCGGTTCGCTGGCCTGGCTGCGCGAGCGGCATCCCGGCACCCGGGTGATCGGCGTCGAGCCGGCCGGGGCCGCCTGCGTGGCCGCCGCCGTCGCGGCCGGAGGTCCGGTCACGCTGGACGCGATCGACACGTTCGTCGACGGCGCCGCCGTGCGCCGGGTAGGCGACGTCACGTACCCGATCATCGTGAGCTCCGGCGTGGACCTCGTGTCGGTCCCCGAGGGTCAGGTGTGCAGCGAGATGCTGGCGCTGTACCAGACCGACGGCATCATCGCCGAGCCCGCGGGCGCGCTGGCCACCGCCGTGCTGCGCACGCCCGCGCTGACCGGCATCCCGGCGGGCGCCACGGTGATCTGCGTGCTGTCCGGCGGCAACAACGACGTCAGCCGGTACGCCGAGGTCGTCGAGCGCGCCCTCGTCCACGAGGAGCGCAAGCACTACTTCCTGGTCGAGTTCCCGCAGGAGCCGGGGGCGCTGCGCCGCTTCCTCGACGAGGTGCTCGGCCCCAACGACGACATCACGCTGTTCGAGTACGTCAAGCGCAACAACCGCGAGACCGGCCCCGCGCTGGTGGGCATCGAGCTGTCCAGCCCCGACGACCTGCCGGCGCTGCTGAAGCGCATGGAGGCCGCGCCGCACCGCATCGAGCAGATCGATCCGTCCAGCCCGCTGTTCCGGTTCGTCACCTGACGCTCCACCGCACAAGCGGCCGCACGTCAGGGGGGCGGGTGGCGCATCAGGCGGTGGCCCGTCAGGCGGCCGCACGTCAGGCGGTGGCGCGGTCGAGGTATTCGAGCAGGTGATGGTACGTCCTGCCAGTGGCGCGGGTCATGCCGAGCTCGCACGTGCGGTTGACCGAGGCGTGCGCGGTGCAGCCTGAGGCCTGGACGGCGACGGCCTCCGCGCGGGTGGCCGAGGCGGTCAGCTCGGGGTGGAGCAGGCCGCGGTCGCCGGCGAAGGCGCAGCACTGCCAGCCCTCCGGCACGACCACCTTCTCGGCGATCGCCTCGGCGAGCCGCGTGATGGCGGCGTCGAGGCCGAGGCGGGTGGACGAGCAGGTGGGGTGCAGGGCCAGGTTCGGCAGGCGGCGCTTGACGGTCAGGCGGGGCAGGAGGTGCTCGGCGGTGTAGGCGACCGCGTCGAGCACCTCGACGCCGGGGAGCAGGTGGCGGAAGCCCTCCGTACAGGAGGCGGCGTCGCTGACGACCGGGATGCGCTCCCCGCCCGCGGCGCCCAGAGCCGGAGCGCCCGGAGCCGTGTCACCGGCCGGGCCACCGTCCTGCGCCGCGTCACCGGCCGAACCTCCGTCCGGCACGGTGTCCCCGGCCAAGCCCAGGCGGCCGAGGGCCGTGCGGACCTGCTCCGCCATCGTGGCGTGGCCGTCGCCGTACCCCTTGGACGACCACGGCGTGCCGCAGCACAGGCTCGCGATCCCCTCCGGGACGAGCAGCTCGACTCCGGCGCGGGCGGCGAGCCGCTGGAACGCGGTCATCACGCCGGGCCCACCGGCGGCGGGCGCGAACATCGTGTTCAGGCAGGACGGCAGGTAGATCGCGGCGGGCCGGCGCGACGGGCGGGGACGGCGGCGGGCGCCGCCCTTGGGCAGGTCGCGCGACCACTGCGGCACCGCGTCCGCTCCGGCCACCCGCCGCGCGGCACGGGCGGCGGCCTCGGACAGCGGGGCGGGGGCGACGGCGGCGGTGTCGAGTGCGAGGTTCATGGCCCGGGTGACGCCGTCCCAGTGGCGGGCGGCCGACGCCCAGCCCTTGTTCACCAGGCGGCCGTGCCGCTCGGCGCGCAGCCGCTTGGTGAGGTCGCCGGTGTTGATGAGGACGGGGCAGGCGGTGGCGCACATGCCGTCCACGGCGCAGGTGTCGACGGCGTCGTAGCCGTACTCGGACTCCAGCTCGCGGGCGAGCGCGTGGTCGCCGGCGGCGCGGGCGGCGGCCAGCTCGCGGCGCAGCACGATGCGCTGCCGGGGCGTGGTGGTCAGGTCGCGGCTGGGGCAGACGGGCTCGCAGTAGCCGCACTCGACGCAGCGGTCCACCTCGGGCTCGACGCTGACGACCCGTTTGAGGTCGCGCAGGTGGGCCTCGTCGTCATCGGTGAGCACGACGCCGGGGTTGAGCGTGCCGGCCGGGTCGCACAGGCGCTTGACCTCGCGCATCACCTCGTACAGCTCGTCGCCGTACTGGCGGCGGACGAACGGGGCCATGACGCGGCCGGTGCCGTGCTCGGCCTTGAGCGTGCCGCCACGATCGAGCACGGCCGCCACCATGTCCTCGGTGAAGGCGGCGTAGCGGTCGAGCTCGGTGCCGAACCGCTCGTTGATCATGAAGTGCAGGTTGCCGTCCTTGGCGTGGCCGAAGATGACGCTGCGTTCGTAGCGGTGGGCGGCGAACAGGGCGGTGAGGTCGTCGCACAGGTCGGCCAGTGCGGCCACGGGGACGGCGACGTCTTCGAGCAGGGCGGTGGTGCCGCTGGGGCGGGCTCCGGCGACGGCGGCGTACAGGCCCTTGCGGATGTGCCAGAGCCCGGCCCGGCCGCCGGGGTCGCGGCTGAGCCTGGCGGGCACGGCGAGGCGCAGCTCGGCGAACGCCCGCTCGGCGGCGCGCTCGCGCTCGGCGAGCAGGTCGGCGTCGGACTCCTGCCACTCGATGAGCAGCGCGGCGTGGTCCTGGACGGCGAGCGTGCGCAGCACGTCGTCGGCCTTGGGGTCGGTCTGGGCGACGCGCAGGGACTCGGCGTCGAGCAGCTCGACGGCGGCGGGCTCGGCGGCGACCAGCGCGGGCATGGCGGCCATGGCCTCGCGCAGCGCGGGGAAGACGAGCAGGCCGGTGGCGGCCAGGCGGTGCGCGGGCACGGTGCGGAAGACGGCCTCGGCGACGAACCCGAGCGTGCCCTCGCTGCCGATGACCAGGTGGGCGAGGATCTGGGCGGGCGTGTCGTGGTCGAGGAAGCTGTTGAGGCCGTAGCCCATGGTGTTCTTCAGCGAGAACTGGGCCTGGATGCGGCGCACGGACTCGGGGTTGCCGCGCACGCGGTCGCGCAGGCGGGCCAGGCCCTCGAAGAGCGCGGGTTCGAGCGCGCGCAGCCGCTCGTCGGCGTCGGGCGCGCCGGTGTCGATGACGGTGCCGCTGGGCAGCACGAGCGTCATGGATGCGAGCGTCCGGTACGTGTTGGCGTGCGTGCCGCAGGTCATGCCGCTGGAGTTGTTGGCGACGACGCCGCCGATGGTGCAGGCCGACTCGCTGGCGGGGTCGGGGCCGAGCTTGCGGCCGTAGGGGGCGAGTCTGGCGTTGACCTGCCGGAGCACGGCGCCGGGCTGGACGCGTACGCGGGCGCCGTCGTCGAGCACCTCGATGCCGCGGAAGTGACGGCGGGTGTCGACCAGCAGCTTGTCGCTGACGCCCTGCCCGCTGAGGCTGGTGCCGCCGGAGCGGAACGTGATCGGCAGCCCGGCCTTGAGCAGCGCGGCGACCTGGGCGGTGTCCCGCGGCACCAGGACGGCCTGCGGGGTGAGCAGGTAGTGGGAGGCGTCGTGGGCCAGGCCGAGCCGGTCGCTCGCCCTCGTCCGGGCGATCCCCGGCACGGCGGCCTCGACCGCGGCGAGGAGTGCGGGGTCCGGCTGGTCGATCACGATGGGTGCTTCCTTAGCGTCGCGGGTCGATGTGGATCTTGGGTCCTGGGCCTTCGGGGCGGCGCCCGGCCAGCGCCTCGGCGGTCTCGGCGAGCCCGATCGTGGCGGCGACCAGCGGCCGGGCGTCCACCGAGCCGTCGGCGTAGGCCGCGGCGGCCCCGTCGAGTCCGGCTGAACCGCCGAGAATACCGACTGCCGTCACGTCCTTCAGCACCAGGTCACGGGTGTCGACCGTGGACGGGTCCGGTGCGAGGCCGATGTAGACGGCGCGGCCGCCCGGCTCGACCAGGTCGAGGGCGAGCCCGGGCAGCTCGGGCGCGGTGGAGGCGTCGATGACCGCGTGCCAGGGCAGGCCGGGCAGCTCGGCGCGGGTCCAGACGCCGGAGAAGCCGAGATCGGTGGCCAGGCCGAGCTGGGCGGGGTCGCGGCCGAGCAGGTGGACCTCGACGCTCTGGGCGCGCGCGAACAGCGCGGCGAGCAGGCCGATGGTGCCGGTGCCGAGGACGAGCAGCCGCTCCCCCGAGCCGAGCGCGGCGGCGCGTACGGCGCGCAGCGCGTTGCCGCCCGGCTCGACCAGCGCGCCGAGCGCGGGGTCCAGGTCGTCGGGCAGGGCGTGCAGCGCGGCGGCCGGTACGGGGAGCCGCTCGGCGAGCGCGCCGGGGCGGCCCCTGCTGATGCCGATCTCGGCGAGGTCGGCGCACACGTGGTGCCGCCCGGCCAGGCAGCGCGCGCACCGGCCGCAGCCGAGCATGGTGTCGCCGGTGACGCGGCGGCCGAGCCAGGCGGGGTCCACGCCGTCGCCGACGGCGCTGACCCGGCCGCACCACTCGTGGCCCGGCCGCAGCGGGTACCAGGCGCGCCCGGTGCTCAGGTAGCTCATCCGGCCGGTGAACAGCTCGACGTCGGTGCCGCACACGCCGGCCCGCTCGACGTCCACCACGACCTCGCCGGGCGCGGCGTGCGGCGGCTCGACGTCCTGGACCTCGGCCTTGCCCGGCCCGGTGAGCACCAGGGCGCGCATCTAGCGG
Organism: Nonomuraea sp. NPDC052634; assembly: GCF_040678535.1. NCBI lineage: Bacteria > Bacillati > Actinomycetota > Actinomycetes > Streptosporangiales > Streptosporangiaceae > Nonomuraea > Nonomuraea sp. NPDC052634. Next base: position 170,934 of record NZ_JBFATY010000006.1, read on the forward strand.
GGTCCGACGACGGTCTGCCGCTGGCTGCCCAGGCCGTCGATGCCCAGCTCCATGACGTCGCCGGGCTGGAGCCAGATCTGCGGGTCGTGGCCCATGCCGACGCCGGGCGGGGTGCCGGTGTCGATGAGGTCGCCGGGCTCCAGGACCATGAACTGGCTCAGGTGGTGCACGATCACGTACGGGTCGAAGATCATGGTCTTGGTGTTGCCGGTCTGGCGGCGCACGCCGTTGACGTTCAGCCACATGCCGAGGTCGCGCACGTCGGGGATCTCGTCGGGGGTGACCAGCCAGGGCCCTGCCGGGTTGAACGTCTCGGCCGACTTGCCCTTGCTCCACTGCCCGCCGCGCTCCATCTGGAAGGAGCGCTCGCTGACGTCGTTGACCACGCAGTAGCCGGCGATCGCGTCCCTGGCCTCCTCGACCGAGTCGAGGTAGGAGGTGCGGCGGCCGATGACGATGCCCAGCTCCACCTCCCAGTCGGTCTTGGTGGCGCCGCGCGGGATGCGCACGTCGTCGTACGGGCCGACGAGCGTGTTCGGCGACTTGGTGAACAGGATCGGCTCCTTCGGCACCGCCTGTCCGGTCTCGGCGGCGTGGTCGCTGTAGTTGAGCCCGATGCACAGGATCTGGTGCGGCCGGGCGATGGGCGCGCCGACGCGTTCGCCGGCGAACTCGCGTACGTCGCCGCGGGCGATGCGCTCATCGACCACGGAGGCGATGGATGCGGGGCCGCCCCCCGCGAAGAAGCGCTCGTCGAAGTCGGGGGTGACGTCGGAGACGTCGACGTAGCGGGTGTCGTCGACGCGGACGACGGGCTTCTCGGCGCCGGGGGCTCCGATGCGCATGAGGTACAAGGCGGCTCGCCTCCAGGTCTCTGCTGACGACGGCGGTGCGACGGTTTTCCCCATTATGAGAGGCTGTCGTCCCGCGGTGACCAGTGGTAGGCGGGTGCGGACCGCAGCGCGCCGAGCGCGTCGGGCACCGCTCCGGGAGGCGGGCGGCCCGCAGAGTCCGCTCTAGCCGTTCAGCGCCGGGCCGAGCCTGCGCCACTCATCGCGCGGGAAGCCCTTGGGGTCGTCGGTGAGCACCTGGACGGTCACGTGGTCGGCGCCTGCCGCGCGGTGCTCGTCCACCCGGCGCTTGACGGCCTCCTCGTCGCCCCAGGCGATGAGCGCGTCGAACAGCCGGTCGCTGACGGTCTCCAGGTCCTCCTGGGAGAAGCCGAGCCGCAGCAGGTTGTTGGCGTAGTTGGGCAGGGACAGGTAGCCGCGCAGCCAGTCGGTGCCGATGGCGCGCGCCTCGTCGCGGCTGGAGCACAGGATCGCGGTCTGCTCGGGCAGCAGCAGCGGGCCCGCGCCCAGCGCCTCGCGGGCCTGGCGGGTGTGGTCGACGGTGACGAGGTACGGGTGGGCGCCGCGCGAACGCTCCTTGGCCAGCTCCAGCATCTTGGGACCGAGCGCGGCGAGCACCCGGTCGCCGGGCCGTACGGGCCGCTCGGCGGTGTCGAGCCCGTCGAGGAAGGCCGACATGGCGGCGAGCGGGCGGCGGTAGCGGCCGGGCTCGGTCGAGTCGATGAGCGGGGCGTGGCTGACCCCGATGCCGAGCAGGAACCGGTCGCCGTGCGCGGCCGACAGCGACGCATGCGAGGCGGCGGTCTCCTCGGCGGTGTGCATCCACAGGTTCAGGATGCCGGTGGCGATCGTCGCCTGCCGGGTGGCCGACAGCAGCCGCTCGACCGCCTCGAACACCGGCCCTCCGACGTCGGGTATCCACAAGGCGGTGAACCCGAGTTCCTCCAGCTCGGCGGCCGCTTCGGCGGCCTCTCCCGGGTCACCGTGCCTCAGTTGCGTGCTCCAGATGCCCGCGCCCGCAAGATTCTTCATGATTCTCGTGATACCACGGCGGCCCGAAGGAGCGGCCGTACGCCACGCCTCCTCAGCGGGCCGGCGCGACGACGTACCGCATGGTCGCCCAGGCCGCGTACAGCAGCGGGGAGGCCAGCAGGAGCAGGCCCGCCACCGGCTTGACCAGGACGACCGCGACGGCGAGGCCGAGCACGACGAGGGTCGCCGCCGCCAGGTACCAGCGGCGGGCGACCAGGAACAGGCAGGGCAGCACCAGGGAGCGCAGCCGCGTGCCGGGCTCGCCGGCCAGCGTCAGCAGCGCGAACGCCACCGAGATCACCAGCGCGGCGGCGGTGCAGAAGAACGGCACCAGGGCCGGGCCCCAGCCGGTGCCCGCCACGGCCGCCGCGTCCACCGCGAGCACCGCGACCGCCGTCCCCGCCGCCGCCCACACGGCCAGGGCGCGCCGCCAGGCCCGCCGGTAGGCGCCCCAGAACGCGCGCAGCACGCCGGTGCCGCCCTCGTCCAGCGCCTCGAAGCAGCCGAACGCGCCCGTCAGCGCCGGCGCGCACAGCAGCGACAGCACGCCGAAGAACGGCCACGAAGCCAGCGGGTCGCGCACGACGGCCAGCGCGAACAGCAGCGGCGCGCAGGAGATCGCCAGCAGCACGTTCGTCATGAGGCCGACGTAGACGGTGGAGAACACCTTCTCGTAGGTCTCCTGGCGGGCGGGGCGCAGCAGCCGCCGTGCGACCCCGCCGCCCTCGGAGACGTTCCGCGGCGCGCTCATCCCTTGAGCCCGCTCGTCGCGATGCCGCGGATGAAGTACCGCTGGCCGAACAGGAAGATCACCAGGATCGGCAGCACCGACAGCACCGAGCCGGTCATGATCATCGCGTACTCGGCCTCGTACTGGCCGACGAACGAGCGCAGGCCGAGCTGCACCGTCCACAGCTCGTTGCTGGTCAGGTAGATGAACGGCCCCATGTAGTCGTTCCAGGTGTTGACGAACGTCAGCAGCGCCAGGCTGGCCAGCGCCGGTTTCGACAGCGGCAGCATGATGCGGCGGTAGATGCCGTACTCGCTGAGCCCGTCGATGCGCGCCGCCTCGCACAGGTCGTCGGGGATCGACATGTAGTACTGCCGCATGAGGAAGACGCCGAACGCGCTGAACGCCTGGAGCAGAATGATCGACAAGAACGTGTCGGTCAGCTCGGCCCGCTGCATCATGATGTACTGCGGCACCATGTACGCCTGCCACGGCACCGCGATGGTCGCGATGTAGGCGAGGAACAACCCGTCCCTGCCGGGGAAGCGCACCTTGGAGAAGCCGTAGGCGGCGAAGCTGCCGGTCAGCACCTGCAGCGCGGTGATCGTGACGGACAGGAACGCCGAGTTGCCGAGGTAGGTGAGCAGCGGGATGCGTTCCCAGATCTCCACGAAGTTCTGCCAGCGCAGCTCGTCGGGGATCCACTGGATCGGCACCGAGAAGACCTGGTTGTCGCGTTTGAGGGAGGACGACACCATCCACGCGAACGGCACCAGCACCAGCGCCGCGATCACGATCAGGCCGATGTAGGCGGGGACGGTGCGGAGCAGCCGCCGCGCGCGGCTGCGCCCGCCGGCGGCGCCCGCCTCGGTGGCGGCTCCTGGCAGCGCGGTCATGACGTGCTCCTGCGCTCGTTGAGTCGGAACTGAAGGACGGTCACCGTCAGCACGATGAGGAACAGCACCAGCGCGATGGCCGATGAGTAGCCGAACTGGCCCTCGCGGATGCCTTCGCGGTAGACGAGCTGGGCCAGCACGAGCGTGCTGCGCCCGGGGCCGCCGTCGGTCATCACCACGATCAGGTCCAGCACCTTGAAGCTCTGGATCGTCAGCATGACCAGGACGAAGAACGTGGTGGGCCGCAGGCAGGGCAGCGTGACGTTCCAGAAGCGCTGCCAGGCGCCGGCGCCGTCCACCCTGGCGGCCTCGTAGTACTCGCGCGGGATGGTCTGCAGGCCGGCCAGGTAGAGCACCATGTAGTAGCCCATGTCCCGCCACACGCTGGTGATGATGACGGCGGGCATCGCCCAGTCGGTGCTGGCCACCCAGCGCGGCGGATCGGAGATGCCGATCGCCTCCAGGAACTGGTTGATCGGGCCCGCGGTCGGGTTGAACAGCATGTTCCACACGACCGCGACGGCGACCAGCGAGGTGATGTACGGGAAGAACGCGGCGGTGCGGAAGAACTGCACGCCGCGGATCTTCCTGTCGAGGACGATGGCCAGGCCGAGCGCGACGGCCAGCGTCAGCGGGATGTGCCCGGCCGCGTAGAAGAGCGTGTTGCGCAGCGCGACGTGGAAGTTCTGGTCGCGCCACAGCCGCTCGAAGTTCTCCAGCCCGACCCATTCGGGGGTGCTGTAGGAGTCCCAGTCGAGGAACGCCAGCGCGAACGCGGCCAGCATCGGCACGAGCGTGAACAGGGCGAAGCCGATGAAGTTCGGGAGGATGAAGCTCCAGCCGACGAGGATGTTGCGCCAGGAGCGTCGGCGGCGGGGCGGTGCGGCCGGCGGCAGCGGTCGCGTCATTGCCTGTGTCATGGTGTCCTTCGGAACTCTCCGTGAGGCGCCGGAGGGCCCGGACGGCGGCCCGGGCCCGCGACCGCCCTAGTTGAGTACTTCGCTCTTGACGCGCTCGTTCATGGAGCGGATGCCGTCGGCGATCGACTTGTCGCCGACCATGATCAGCTCGTGTTCCTCGTTGAGGATCGTGTCGATGTCGGAGGTGTGCTCGCTGACCGGCATCTCCAGCACGACCTTGTCGGGCTCGAACGCCTTCTTCGACAGCTCGTCCTCCGGCATGCCCTTGAGCCCGAAGTACGCCTCGGTGATCTCGGGCGTCTGCAGCGCCGGCACCACGCCGACCTTCGTGATCGCCTCGGCGCCGGCCTTGCTCGCGGCGAACTCGACGAACTTCTTGGCGGCGTCGGCGTGTTCGGAGCGCTTGTTGACGGCGAACGCGGTCGGCGAGCCGAACGTGGTGACGCCGGTGGCGCCGGGCCGCTGCGGCATGGGCGCAAGGCCCCACTCGACGTCGGTGGCGCCCTTCTCCTTGGCCTCGAGGATGCCGGAGATGTACCAGGTGCCCATGGGCATCATCGCGGTCTTGCCGCTCTCGAACTGGGTGCGGTAGTCGGCCTGCTGCGACTTGGCGGTGCCGAAGTCGAGCACGGCGCCGGCGTCCTGGAGGCCCTTGGCCACGTTGTACTGGTCGGTAAAGAACGTGTAGTCGCCGCCGAGCTGATCGCCGCCGGTCTGCGCGGCGGAGACGGCCTGCACGACCGAGCGCCAGGTGTGGTGGTAGGCGCCGTAGACCTTGTCGCCGCCCTCGCCCGACGTGAGCTGCTTGGCGATCTTGACGTAGTCGTCCCAGGTCATCGGCTCGGGCAGCTTGACGCCCGCCTTGTCGAGCAGCGTCTTGTTGTAGTAGAGCAGCCAGAAGTCCTGCCGGTACGGCAGCGCGTAGTACTTGCCGCCGACGTCGAAGGCGTCCAGGCCGGCGAGCTTGCTCGTGTCGGTCGACTTCACCATGTCGGTGAGGTCGAGGAGCTGGTTGCGGCTGGAGTAGCGGGAGTAGTCGGTGACGTTCTTCATCGTGATCACGTCGGTCTTGTCACCGCCCGCCAGCATGGTGGTGACCTTCTCCGGATAGTCATCGGCGAGGATGTCGACCGGCTTGATGGTGATGTTCGGGTTGGCCTGCTGGAAGGCGTCGAACAGCGCCTTGAACTCGGGCGTCTTGGCCAGGTTCCACACCGTGACGCTCAGCGTGATCTTGCCGTTGGGGTCGGCCGGCTCGGGGTCGCCCGAGCCGCAGGCCGCGAGGGTGAGCGAGAGCGCGCCCGCCAGGGCCAGGCCCTTGACCGCCTGCCGCCGCGCACCGCCCTTGCCTGACGTGATCATTGATCCGGTCTCCTCTCCGTCGCAGGGGGGTTGGTCAGGCGCTGACGGCGAACTCGTCCGGCGTGACGGCCGTGCGCAGCGGCAGGCCGGCCAGGTGGCGTTCGAGTTCGTCGAGAGCGCTGTCGCTCATGCGCCGGGTCTCGCTGCCCAGCGAGCCGGCGATGTGGGGGGTGATCATGACGTTGGGCAGCTCGTACAGCACCGACTCGGCGGGCAGCGGCTCGGGGTCGGTGACGTCGAGGATGGCGTCGAGCCGCCCGGAGGCGCACTCGCGCTCCAGCGCGGCGGTGTCGAGCACGGCGCCGCGCGCGGTGTTGATGACGGTCGCGCCGTCGCGCAGCATGGCCAGCTCGGCGGCGCCGATGAGGTGCCGGGTGGCGGGCAGCGAGGGCACGTGCAGGGTGAGCACGTGGCAGCGGCGCAGCAGCTCGGGCAGCTCGACCAGGCGGCCGCCCGCGGCGCTCACCTCTTCCTGCGCCGCGTACGGGTCCGAGACCAGCACGTCCACCTCCAGGCTGCGCAGCCGTTCGACGACCCGGCGGCCCACCCGCGAGAAGCCGACCACGCCGACCGTGCGGCCGCGGTTGCTCAGCTCGCCGCGCTGTGAGGCGTAGGACCAGTCGTCGCGGTGCTTGCGCGCGTCCTGGGCGAGGAACGGCGCCTTCTTGCCGGCGAAGATGACCGCGGCGAGCGTGAACTCGGCGACCGGGATGGCGTTGGCGTCGGCGGCGCTGGTCACCACGATGCCGCGGCGCCACACCTCGTCGGTGACGAACGGGCGCACGGTGCCGGCGCAGTGGAAGATGGCGCGCAGGCGAGGGGCGTCGGCCAGCCGTTCCGTGGTCAGCGGCGGGCAGCCCCAGGAGGTCAGCAGCACCTCGCTCTCCCGCAGGCGGCGCCGTGCGGAGGGGGTGTCCAGGTCGTCGACGCAGATCGGGTCGCCCAGCTCGGCCATCTCGCGCAGCCGGTGCAGCTGCCGCTGCCCGAACTGCAGCCGGTAGGTGTCCGGGTTCATGACCAGCAGGGCCTGGGGTCGCGTCATCGGGACGCGCCCATGTGCCCGTTCGGCCGGCCGGCGACGCGGAATCTGCTGTTCAACCTGATGCTCCTTGTTACGCGATGACGTCAGGGGTGTCTCGGCACGCGCGCATGACGGCACGGCGAGAGAAGGGCGCCTGGATGGATCCGATCGGCAAACGATCAGCTTCGTTCATCTGTGATCGGTCGGCGTTGCCATGGAGTTAAGCGCGAGCATGTCGAAACAGTCAAGAGGCAATCCAATCGATCCGATCATCAACGTTCGGCTTAGATCACAACTGCTCAACAAAGCGGCCGGATGGGCTCGTGACCGCTTGACGGGCAACCGGGGCGCTGTAACCATCGCGTGAATCGATGGTTACGTAAACATCGTTCCGGCACGAAGGGACTCGTGAATGCCGCCCCTGGACGACCCGCGGCTGTCACCGTTCACCGGGTGGACGCGCGCACACTGGGCAGATCTGGCCGACCGCATGCTGCTGGCGGCCCGCCGCCACACCTCGCCGGGGCGCGCCAGGGTCTCCTTCCCCGGCCGGCCCGGCGGCTACGGCCCCGACGTGGACGCGCTCGAAGGCTTCGCCCGCACGTTCCTCGCCGCCGGCTTCCGCGTCACGGGCGAGAACGGCGAAGACCCGCTCAACCTCATGGAGTGGTACGCCGACGGCATCGCCGCCGGGACCGACCCGCACTCCCCCGAGCGCTGGGTCCGGCTCGACGAGCACGACCAGGCCAAGGTCGAGGCCGCCTCGCTCGCGCTCGTCCTGCACCTGACCAGGCCCTGGCTGTGGGACCGGCTCGATCCCGTCGTGCAGGAGCAGGTCGTCGACTACCTCAAGCCCGCCATCGGCTCGTGGTATCCGCCGATCAACTGGGTGTGGTTCCAGATCGTCGTCGAGCAGTTCCTCAAGTCGGTCGGCGGGCCGTACTCGGCGGAGGACATCGAGGCGGGGCTGGCGCTGACCGACGGCTTCGCCCGCCAGGACGGCTGGTACGCCGACGGCGACGAGCGCTCCTACGACCACTACGCCGGGTGGGCGCTGCAGTTCTACCCGCTGCTCTGGGCCGAGATGGCCGCGGGCAGCCCCGAGGCGGAGTCCCGCCGCCCCGTCTACCTGCGGCGGCTCGAACGCTACCTGCAGGACGCGGTGCACCTCGTCGGCGCCGACGGCTCGCCGCTCATCCAGGGGCGCAGCCTCACCTACCGGTTCGCCGCGGCCGTGCCGTTCTGGACCGGCGCCAGGTACGGTCTCGACACGCCCTCGCCCGGGCTGCTGCGGCGGGCCGCGTCCGGAATCGCCCGCCACTTCGTCTCCCACGGCGCCCCCGGCGATGACGGGCTGCTGACGCTGGGCTGGCACGGGCCGTGGCGGCCGATCGCGCAGTCGTACTCGGGGCCCGGGTCGCCGTACTGGGCGTCCAAGGGGCTCTTCGGCCTGACCCTGCCCGCCGACCACCCGGTGTGGACGGCGGTGGAGGAGCCGCTGCCGGTCGAGCGCGGCGACTACGGCCGCGTCCTGCCCGCCCCGGGCTGGCTGGTCAGCGGGACGCGGGCCGACGGCGTCGTACGCGTCGTCAACCACGGCACCGACCACTCGCATCCCGGCTCGCATCTGACGGACTCGCCGCTGTACGCCCGCCTGGGCTACTCGACCGCCACCTCTCCCCTGCTCGCCGGCCCGCACGCCGCCCGGCCCCTGGACCAGTCGGTCACGCTGCTGTCGGAGGACGGCGAGCCGAGCCACAGGACCGGCTTCGACACGCTCCGCCTGGAACGGCTCGCCACCGGGACCGTCGTCGGCGGGTCGCGGTGGCGGGCGCACTGGGTGAAGCCCGACGAGGACGCCCCCGATCACGGCTCCGGGCGCTCCGGCGAGGTGCGGCCGGGGCCGTGGCTGGAGGTGCTGTCGGTGCTGCGCGGGGCGTGGGAGGTGCGGCTGGTCCGCGTACAGCCCGATCCCTCCGGTGATGGGGCGGCTTCTCAGGGGACGGCGCGGCTGCGGGTCGGCGGCTGGCCGCTGCCGGCGGACGGCCCGCACGAGGACAGCCCGCACGAGGACAGCCCGCACGAGGACAGCAGGGCTTCCCAGGTGAGCAACGGCAAGACCTGCTCCGGGGTGTGGGACGCGGCCGGGCTGGACGCCGGCGGGGTCACCTCGGCGGACGACGCCTCGCCGCTCGCCCACTGGACGCTGGTGCCGTGGCGGGCGACGAGCGGCCCCGCCCGTACGGGCGTCTGGTACGCGGCGGCGATCCACCTCGGCGCGTCCGAGCCCGGCGAGCCGCCCGCCGTGGCGTGGGACGGCCCGCGCTGCCTGGTGACCTGGCCGGACGGCACGAGCGACGCCTTCGACCCCGCTCCCCTGCCGTCCTGACCCGCTCCCCTTGACCCGCCTGCCCCCGAGGTAGGCGGGTCAGGACGACGACTGGCGGACGATGAGCTGCGGCCCGACCACGACGCGGTGCGCGGGCCTGTCGGGGTTGCGCAGGCGTTCGAGGAGCAGCGTGAACGCGGCGCGCCCGATGTCGGTCTTCGGCGGCCGGATCGCGGTGAGCGGCGGGTCGCACAGCTCGGCCACCTCGTCGTCGTACGTGACCACCGCCAGGTCCTCCGGCACCCGGATGCCGCGGTCCTGGCACCGCTCGACCAGCGAGATGGCCTCGGGGTCCGAGTGCACGAGCAGCGCCCTGGTGCGAGAGGCCAGGCAGGCGTCGAGCACGTCGTCGAGCGCCTGTGCCCAGCCGGGGTCGCGGCGGTCCACCGTACGGGCCTGGGGCGTGCCCTCCATCTCCAGCCCCAGCTCCTCGCAGGCCAGCCGCCACCCGGCGCGGACGTGCGGGGCCGTAGGGCTGCTGATCGTGGTGATCAGGCCGACCCGGCGGTGACCGAGCACGGCCAGGTGGCGTACGGCCATCGCCGCGCCGAGCGCGTGGTCGCTGACCACGGACTCCATCGCCTCCCGGTAGGGGCCGACGGCCGCGGCCCGCTCGATCAGCACCACCGGCACACCGGCCGAGTGCAGCCAGCGGACCAGCTCCTCGCCCTCGTCGCTCTCGGTGGTGGGCGCGACCAGCAGTCCGTCCACGCCGACGGACTCGATGAGCGAGGCGAGCTGGCGCCGCTCGTCGGCCACCTGGTACGTGGCCCCGCGCAGCACCACCCGCACCCCGGCGGCGGCCGCCGCCTCGCGGACGCCGCGGATCACGTCGGGGTAGTAGTAGTCGAGCGAGGGGACGACCATGCCCACCGTGAGCGGGCCGCCCTGCTGCGCGGGGGCCTCCGACGGCTCGCGGGCGGGCTGCGGCTCGGGCGCGGGCGGCTCGGTGAGCGCGGCGCCGCCGCGTACCCGGCGGATGACGCCCTCCTCGGCGAGGAGCGTGATGTCACGTCTGATGGTGATCGCCGACACCGCCAGCTCGGTGGCCAGGTCGTGCACGCGCATGATGCCGCGCCGCCGCAACAGCTCCACCAGCCGGTTGCGGCGCTCGTCCGGCAGCCTGCCCGCCGCGTCGGAGCCGGCGCGCGCGCCGGCGGCTCGGCCGTTCTGCTCCTCGGCCTGGTCTTCGGCAGGTGATGCGCCCGTGGCCACGTTGGTCATACTCCTCCTTGCCGACGGCCATAGTACCGATCGAAACTGATCAAAGGTGAATTAACAAGTAACAGACATGATTCTTTTGTGACGACCCCTGGACGGCGATAGGGCCGCACCGATAGGCAACATCGGCCGGCGCGTTGCCCCGCCTACCGTAGTGCGCGCTGATCGCCGTGACAGCCGGGAACGCCGTCGCCGACACGTCCGGCGTGGCCGGTGAGGCGAGGCGAGCACCCCCCCGCGCTCACCTCCGGAACGGCGCCGGCGCGTCCGGCAGGCGCCCAGGACCAGGCCGGCGCGGGCCCCGCCGCCACCTCCAGAGCGAGATCGCCCCCGTCCCACCCACGAGAGGAAACGCCGTGCTTACGGCGTACGGCCAGGGGTAGGCGGCCCGGAAGCGACGTCATGTGAAGGGGGGACCCATGACCTCTGGTGATTACTGGCACTACGGCTATGGCCCCATGGACGAATTGCTGGCCAGGTTCTTCGGGTTCGGGCCGCCGCCGTACAACCGGCGGGTCGATCTCGAACGGCTGCTCAGCGAGGACGCCATCGAGTTGCTGCGCACCGCCGCCCAGAAGGCGGCATCCTGGGGCGCCGCCTATCTCGACACCGAGCACCTGCTGTGGGCCGCCACCCAGGTGGCGGCGACCCGGGCGATGCTGGAGAACGCCGGGGCCGATCCGGAGGCGCTGGCCAGAGAGGTGGAGCAGAACGCCGACAAGCGTGAGCCGCGCGAGGGCCCGGTGCGCCTGGCGCCCGCCGCCAAGCGCGCCCTGCTGGACGCGCGGCAGGCCGCCAGGGCCACCGCGGCGTCGTACATCGGGGCGCAGCACCTGGTGCTCGCGCTGTCGGCCAACCCGCTGTCGGCGGCGGGACGGCTGCTGCGCCATGCCCGGCTCACCCCCGAGTCGTTCATCCAGGAGGGCAGGAGCGCCGCCGAGCCGATGCAGCACCAGCCGCCGCAGCCGAGCACCACGCCGACGCTCGACCAGTTCGGCATCGACCTGACGGCCGCCGCCGACGAGGGCGGCATCGACCCCGTGATCGGCAGGGACGACGAGATCACGCAGGCGGTCGAGGTGCTGTCGCGGCGTACCAAGAACAACCCGGCGCTGCTCGGCGAGCCCGGCGTCGGCAAGACCGCCATCGTGGAGGGCCTCGCGCAGCGCATCGTCAGCGGCGAGGTGCCCGACACGCTGCGCGGCAAGCGGGTGGTGCAGCTCGACGTGGCCGGCCTGGTCGCGGGCACCAAGTACCGCGGCGAGTTCGAGGAGCGGCTGAGCAAGCTGATGGAGGAGATCCGCGCCCACAGCGAGGAGCTGATCATCTTCATCGACGAGCTGCACACGATCGTCGGCGCCGGCGGCGCGGAGGGCGCGATCGACGCCTCCAACATGCTCAAGCCCGCGCTCGCCCGCGGTGAGCTGCACGTCATCGGCGCGACCACGCTCGACGAGTACCGCAAGTACATCGAGAAGGACGCCGCGCTCGAACGCCGCTTCCAGCCCATCCTGGTGCCCGAGCCGACCGTCGAGGACACCATCGAGATCATGCGCGGCCTGCGCGACCGGTACGAGGCGCACCACCAGGTCAAGTTCACCGACGACGCGCTGGTGGCCGCGGTGGAGCTGTCCGACCGCTACATCCCCGACCGGTTCCTGCCCGACAAGGCCATCGACCTCATGGACCAGGCGGGCGCCAGGGTGGCGCTGCAGACCGGGACCACCCCGGCGGGCACCCGCGAGCTGGAGGAGGACCTGGAGCACCGGCAGCGCGAGAAGGACCAGGCGGTCGAACGCGAGGACTACGACCGCGCCCGCGAGCTGCGCGACGAGATCCTTGAGCTCAAGGCCCGCATCGAGCAGGCCAGGAGCAACCGCTGCGGCTTCGCCGAGGTCACCCCTGAGGACATCGCCGAGGTCGTCTCCCGCGCCACCGGCATCCCCGTCGCCCAGCTCACCCAGGAGGAGCGCGAACGGCTGCTCGGCCTCGAAGAGCACCTGCACCGGCGGGTCATCGGCCAGGACGAGGCGGTACGGGCGGTGGCCGAGGCCGTGCGCCGCTCCCGCGCCGGGATGAGCGACCCCAACCGGCCCATCGGATCGTTCCTGTTCCTCGGGCCGACCGGCGTCGGCAAGACCGAGCTGGCCCGTGCCCTGGCCGAGGCGCTCTTCGGCGAGCAGGACCGGATGATCCGGCTCGACATGAGCGAGTTCCAGGAGCGGCACACGGTCTCCCGTCTCGTCGGCGCGCCGCCCGGCTACGTCGGCTACGAGGAGGCGGGACAGCTCACCGAGCAGGTGCGGCGCAGGCCGTACTCGGTGATCCTGCTCGACGAGATCGAGAAGGCGCACACCGACGTGTACAACCTGCTGCTGCAGGTGATGGACGACGGGCGGCTGACCGATTCGCGGGGCCGCACGGTCGACTTCAGGAACAGCGTGCTGATCATGACGTCGAACATCGGCGCGGACCTCATCATGTCCCATCCCGGCGAGGCCTCCCGTGAGCTGCGGGGCCAGCTCATGCGGCTGCTGCAGCAGCGGTTCAGGCCCGAGTTCCTGAACCGGATCGACGAGATCATCATGTTCCGCGGCCTGGACGCCGAGCAGCTCCGCGAGATCACCTCGCTGCTGCTGGAGGAGACCAGGCGGCGGCTGCACGCGCAGGGCGTGGAGCTGGAGATGGAGCCCGCCGCGATCGACTGGCTGGCCCGCGAGGGCTACCAGCCGGCCTTCGGCGCCCGGCCGCTGCGCCGGATGATCCAGCGCACGCTGGACAACACGTTCTCCCGGCTGCTGCTCAACGGGACGCTCCGCGAGGGGCAGCGCGCGCACGTCGCGGTCCGGGACGACGACCTCACCATCACCGTCCTCGACCCGGGCGCCGAGGCCGGCCCGGAGACCCGCCCGAACGCGGTCGCCAAGGCGACACCGCGCACGCCGCAGGAACGGCGCGAAGAGAACATCGGCCACTACCTCTGACCGCGAGCCCGAGCCCTGGTTGCCGGCTCGGCCTTCGACGTCGGGCTCGGCCTCGGATCCGGGCTCAGGCTCAAGTTCGGAGGCTCCAGCGCGCAGGCTCGGGCGCGCAGGCTCGGGCGCGGCCTGGGAAGGCGGGGCCTGGGAAGGCGGGGCATGCCTTTTCCCACTTCCTGGGCTATGGTCGGCCGTATGACGGGACCAGGGATCACCTCACGGAGGTTCATCTCGCCGCGCGACGGCGTGATGGGCCTGGTCCTGCTGTCCCTGCTGGTGGCCGGCGCGTTCTCCGTCGCCTGGTACGGCGGCGGGCCGGCGGGCCTGTCCGGCACGTCCGCCGGGCAGGTGTGGCTCGCGGGCGCGTACAAGGACAAGCTGTCCAGCCTGCCGCCGCAGGCGGGCAACGCCCGTGAGCACCACACGCTGTCGCTGTGGCCGCCGTTGCGCGGCACGCGCAACGGCGAGGCCGCCCACCTGGCGCTCCTGCCCTCGCCCGGCTCCGACGGCCCGGCGATCCGCGACCCGCAGCAGGTCGGCCACCGCACCGCGGGCTCCCGCAGCCCGCCGCTTTCCTGACCCCTCCTCCCTTCGCGACCCGCGACATCCTCGGCCCGGCCCAGCCACGCTCTGACAGGCCCGGAACGCGCATGCCCGGACCGGAGCAGGCGTGACACGCCGTGCCCTCGCCGTTCGTGACTCGGCGAGACCGGCGCCGGCACGTCTCGGCGAAGCTGGGCGTTCGGCGTGCTCCGGCTGTGCTGGAGCGCGGGACTGACCGGCACTAGGGGATGTGGCGCTTCGGCTGACCGTCCCGCAGGTGCTCCCGGGCAACCGGCGCCTCACCGGCCCGGAGGTCCGGCGCTCACCCCTGCGCGCACTGGTTGCGGCCGATCGCCAGAAGCTCCGATCGGCACGCTCCCGACGTCTGGCCGCGTGACCGGCCGGTGATCCGGCGCGTGCAGGAACGCCCTGCGCGCAGAGCATGCCAGTCCGGCCGTGGCCCGGACGGCTCGCCCGTGTCCGGCCGGTGAGCGGCTCCGCGAGCCGGCGTCCGGCCTGCCGGCCGGCGTCGGGCCGGGAGCGCGATGACCGGGCCGGCGGGCCGACGCCCTGCCCTTGGGCCGGACGCTCGCGCGCTGGACGTCGAGGGCCGTGGTGCGGCCGGCGCGGGATGCCGGGGCCGCCCCTGCGCGGGTTCGCGGTGGGGAGGAGGGGCGGGCGGTCGAGTTCGTGGGGCGGCGATCGTGCCGTTCCCCGTCGTTTCGCTACAGCAAGGAGCCAGTCAGTCATGGCCGTGATCAGGTCATTGCAACAACGGACCAGCGGAGTCCGGTGGGATCGACGTCGCGCAGGAGGCGGGGCATGAGCCCGGCGCAGGAGTCCGCGAAATACGGGGGCGGCTTCGTGGCGTTGGACCTCGGTACGGCGTGGACCCGCACCTCGCGCGGAGCCGCCATCGCCGGCCGTCCGTCGGAGGTGCTCGCCGCCTCGTCCCAGGACCCCGAGGCCCGGGTACGCCCGCTTCGCCACGGCATGGTCGCCGACCCGGCCGCATGCCTCCGGCTGGTACGCGAGGCGCTCCAGGACGCAAGACCTCCCGACGACGAACCCGTGGAACGGGTGCTGGTCGGCGTCCCGCTGGCGGCGACCCAGAGCGACCGCCGCGCCGTGCACGCCGCCGTCATCGAGGCCGTCACGGGCCGCCCCGCCACCACGCCGATTCCCGCCACCGTCGGCGGGAGAGCGGGCGGGATCGGTAGCCCGGCAGCCGGCGATCCCGCCCGTCACCCGGCGGCCTCCCCTGCCGGTACCTCTCCCGGTGACTCGGCCGTGGACTCCGAGGACGTGAGCGGCGTCGCGGGTGGGGTGGCGGTGTGGCTGGTGGATGAGCCGGTGGCCGCCGCCGTCGGGGCCGGGCTGGACGTTTCAGGGCCGCAGCCGTTCCTGCTGCTCGACGTGGGCGCGGGGATCGTGGAGGCCGTGGCGGTGTGCGGCGGCTCCGTGTGCGACGCGGCCGCGCTGCAGCTCGGCGCCACGACGAGTGCGGGGCTGCTGCCGTACGCGCTGGACGGGGTCGTGGAGATGACCGCGGCGCTGGTGCGGCGGCTGCCCGACGACGTACGCCGGGCCGTGCCGTCCTTGACCGTCACGGGAGGCGGTGCCCGGCAGCAGCGGCTGCTGCAGCGCCTGCAGCCGGCCCTGCGCATGCCGGTCCACGCGGCGCCGGAGCCCGAGCACGCGACCATCCGCGGCCTGTCCCTCATCGGCCGGCGGCCGGACCTTCTGCCGGAGATCACCCGGTACGGCCGATGAACGCACCGCGGCACGACCCGCCGTGCTCCTCCCGGTGCTCCCACAAGCCAGTCCCCCCAACCAGTCCTCTAGAAAGGGGAATCGTCATGACCGACTCTCACCTCAGCAGCGTGCAGCTTCAGGAACTGCGCGAGGAGCTGCAGCAGCAGCTCGAACGGCGCAGCCGGCAGCTGCTCGGCCTGCAGGCCGAGGCGGAGGGCGGCACGGGCGCCGACGCCCAGTACCAGGAGCTGATGGTGAACCTGGCCGCCGCCGACCGCGCGATCGCCGAACTCTCGCAGGCGCTGGAGCGGGTCAAGGACGGCACGTACGGCCGGTGCTCGGGCTGTGAGGCGGGCATCCCGTACGAGCGGTTGAAGATCCGGCCGCTGGCCAAGTTCTGCATCACCTGCCAGCGTCGGTACGAAGCAGCCTAAAGCGGGCAGATTCGCGTGGCGGGACGGCGGCAGCAAGCCGTCCCGCCACCCTCGCACACGCGACGAGCAGGAGGTCGAACGCCCGTGGTCAGACTGGACCGCCTGGTCAACGTGCTGGGCGGGTACGGCGTGCGCCTGGCCGGCAGGACGGACGCCCGCACGGTGCAGCTGCGCAGCGTGGCGATGCCGGACCCCACGGACGAGCGCCGGGTGGTGGGCGACGTGCTGCTGGCGGTGGGCGCGGCCTCGGTCGCCGAGGCGATCGCGTGGGCGCGGGAGGCCCGTGCCACGGCGGTGCTGGTGCGCGCGGGCGATGAGGCGGCGCGCGAGGTGCCGCAGGACGCCGGGGTGGCGGTGCTGCTGGTGGATCCGGCGGTGTCGTGGAGCCAGCTCGCGGGGATCGTGTTCGGGCTGGTGCTGGAGGGCAGGGAGACCGAGTCGGGGCGGGGCCCGACGGACCTGTT
The DNA here is from genome assembly GCF_040678535.1 of Nonomuraea sp. NPDC052634. Lineage (NCBI taxonomy): Bacteria > Bacillati > Actinomycetota > Actinomycetes > Streptosporangiales > Streptosporangiaceae > Nonomuraea > Nonomuraea sp. NPDC052634. The sequence goes on from NZ_JBFATY010000006.1 coordinate 187,530, forward strand.
CGCGCTGGCCGACAGCCTGGCGGACGTGGTCGGGGCGGCGGTGACGATCGAGGACCGGCTGTCGCGGGTGCTGGCGTATTCGCGCTCGCAGCAGGCGGGCGACCCGGCGCGGCTCGAGACGATCCTGGCCCGGCAGGTGCCCGAGCGGTTGCGTGAGCTGTTCGAGGCGCGCGGGGTGCTGAGCCGGCTGGCCGCGTCCGACGAGCCGATCTTCGTGGAGCCGGACCCCGAGCACGGGCTGACGGGGCGGATGGCGGTGGCGGCGCGGGCCGGGCGCGAGGTGCTGGGCACGGTGTGGGCGACGTGCGACCGGCCGCTGACGGGCCGGCGGCTGACCGCGCTGTCCGACGGAGCCCGTACGGTGGCGCTGCACCTGCTGCGCTCGCGTGCGAGCGCGGACCTGGAGCGGCAGGTGGAGTCGGATCTGGTGATCCGGCTGCTGGAGGGCAGCGCCGACGCGGTGACCGCGCTGAGCCAGCTCGGGCTTGCGCCGGGGCCGATGCGGGTGATCGCGGTACGCGCGGGCGCCGCGAGAGACCGGGCGGCCGCTTTGCTGCTGGCGTTCGACCGGGCCACCACGGGGTTCGGCTGGTCGCGGCCGGGCCGCAGCACGCTGCTCGGCAACACGCTGTACACGATCCTGCCGGGCGAGGAGGCGCAGGGGGCGCTGGCGTGGGTGGCGGCGCTGCAGGCGGCGCTGCCCGCGGAGGTGGAGCTGGTGGCCGGGATCGGCGCGCCGGCCGGGGCGGCGGAGCTGCCGGCCGGGCGGCAGGAGGCGGACGAGTGCCTGGCGCTGCACGAGAGCGCGGGCGGCGCACCGCCGGTGTACGACGAGTCGTGGGGTGACATCCTGCTGCAGCGGCTGCGGGCCGCCGCGCGTACCGGACGGACCCCGGCGCGCGGCCCGGTCGGCGAGTTGCGGCGGCACGACGCCCGGCACGGCACCCGCTATGTGGCGACGCTACGGGCCTGGCTGGAGGCGCAGGGCGACCCGGTCGCGGCGGCGGAGCGGCTCGGCGTGCATCCCAACACGGTCAGGAACCGGCTGCGCAAGATCGGCGAGATCACCCCGCTCGACCTGGACGACGCCCGCCAGCGCCTCGCCATGATCATCCAGCTCGCCGCGCTCGGCGAATGACCCGGTTGTGGGAAGCGCACAATCGGCGCGGCTGAATTGTCCTGATCGCACAGCGCTCACCCGCCCGCGGACGGTCATCCTGTCACCGTAAGAAGCGAGTCTTCCGAAAGCTGGAAGGAGACGGCGCCATGGTCGACGGCACCAGCGGCTGGCCGCGCAAGGTGATCGTGGTGGGCGCGGGCATCGTCGGCCTGTCGACGGCGTGGTTCCTGCAGGAACGCGGGGTCGAGGTCGAGGTGGTCGACCGCAAGGGCGTGGCGGCCGGTGCGTCCTGGGGCAACGCCGGGTGGATCTCCCCCGGGCTGGCCATCCCGCTCAACGAGCCCTCCGTGCTGCGGTACGGGCTGCGCTCGCTGCTGAACCCCTCCGCTCCGCTGCACGTTCCGGTCACCCTCGACCCTGGGCTGTGGTCGTTCCTGCTGAAGTTCGCCGCCAACTGCCGGTGGCCGTCGTGGACCCGGGCCGTGCGCGCCAACCTGCCGCTCAACGAGGAGAGCATCGAGGCGTTCGACGTGCTCACGTACAACGGCGTACGTGCGCCGCTCGTGCACGCCCCGATCACGGCGGCGTTCCGCACGCCGAAGCAGGCGCGGGCGCTGCTCAACGAGCTGCGCCGCATCTCCGCCGCCGGGCAGCAGGTCGCGCACGTCCCGCTCGGCAGGGAACGGCTGGTCGAGCACGTGCCGCTCGCGTCCGATGCGCTGACCGCCGGCGTGCGGCTCGACGGCGAGCGGTACGTCGATCCCGGCGCGTTCGTGCACGCGCTCGGCGACTCGGTGATGAAGCGGGGCGCCACCGTGTACGCCTTCGAGGTCACCGACGTGCGCAGCGACGGCAGGCAGGTCACCGTGAGCTCGGCCAAGGGCACGACGCTGACGGCGGACGCGGTGGTCGTGGCGACCGGCGCGTGGCTGCCTCGCCTGGCCGCGAAGTGGGGCGTGCGCACGCCGGTCCGCGCGGGCCGCGGCTACTCCTTCACGGTGCCGGTCGATCGTCCCGTTCCCGGGCCGATCTACCTGCCGGAGGTCCGGGTGGCGTGCACGCCGTACCAGGGCAAGCTGCGGGTGGCCGGGACGATGGAGTTCCGCTCCCCCGACGCGCCGCTGGTGCCGGCCCGGCTTGAGGCGATCATCGCCTCGGCGCGGCCGCTGCTCGACGGTGTCCGGTGGGAGGAGCGCACGGACGTCTGGGTGGGTCCGCGGCCGGTCACGCCGGACGGGCGCCCGCTGGTCGGCGCGACCCGGCTGCCCGGCGTGTACGTCGCGGGCGGGCACGGCATGTGGGGCATGACCCACGGCCCGGCCACCGGGCGGCTGCTGGCCGAGCAGATCACCACGGGCAAGCAGCCCGCCGCGCTGCGCGAGTTCGACCCCCTGCGCTGAGCCCGGCCCCGCAAAGCTCCGCCCCGAGGTGGGTCCGGCGCGGTGTGACGCATCGCGCCCTCGGGGCGGCCTGTCTCCGCCGCGCGACGGCTTTCCCCGACTTCTGGGGTGACCCACCGTGATCGGATGCTAGCGTCCGGTTATGCACGATGACGACATGTCAGGGAGGCCGCCGCTGGGCCGCCGCGTGCTGGTCGTGGCGGGGGCGGTGCTGCTGACGCTCGCGTACGTGCTCATGGGCGCCGCCTCGTTCGCGCTGATCACACGTGAACTCGGCTGAGACCGCCGCACCTCCGACCGGCCCGGCCTACGACGCCGGGCGCTCCAGCCGGACGATGACCGACTTCGAGGTCGGGGTGTTGCTGCCGTCGGCCACGCTGTCGAGCGGCACCAGGACGTTCGTCTCCGGGTAGTAGGCGGCGGCCGAGCCGCGCGCGGCCGGATAGGCGACCACGGTGAAGCCGGGCGCGCGGCGCTCGACGCCGTCGTGCCAGACGCCGACGAGATCGACCACGTCACGGTCGGCGAAGCCCAGCTCGGCCAGGTCGTCGGGGTTGACGAGCACGACACGGCGGCTGTGGCGGATGCCGCGGTAGCGGTCGTCGTCGGAGTAAGGAACGGTGTTCCACTGGTCGTGGGAGCGCAGCGTCTGCAGGATGAGGTGGCCGGGCGGGGCCTCCAGCTTGGTGAAGGCGTTGGCGGTGAAGACGGCCTTACCGCTCTCAGTGCGGAAGACCCGCTCGTTGACCGGGTTGGGCAGGCGGAAGCCGCCGGGCTCGGCGACGCGCGCGTTGAAGTCCTCGAAGCCGGGCACGACGCGGGCGATGCGGTCGCGCACGGTGCCGTAGTCGGCCTCGAACGTCTCCCACGGGATGTCCGGATTGTCGCCGAGCACGCGGCGGGCCAGCCGGCTGATGATGGCGACCTCGCTGAGCAGGTGGGGCGAGGCGGGGTCGAGCCGGCCGCGCGAGGCGTGGACCTGGCTCATGGAGTCTTCGACCGTGACGAACTGCTCGCCGCTCGCCTGCACGTCGCGGTCGCTGCGGCCGAGCGTGGGCAGGATGAGCGCGGTCTCGCCGCAGACGGTGTGGGAGCGGTTGAGCTTGGTGGAGATGTGGGCGGTCAGGCGGCAGGCGCGCATGGCCCGCTCGGTGACGGCGCTGTCGGGGGTGGCGCGGACGAAGTTCCCGCCCACGCCGAGGAACACCCGGGCGCGGCCGTCCAGCATGGCCTGGATGGCGCCGACCGTGTCGAAGCCGGGCTTGTGCGGCGGCGTGAAGCCGAACTCCTTCTCCAGCGCGTCGAGGAACGACTGCGGCGGGCGTTCCCAGATGCCCATCGTGCGGTCGCCCTGCACGTTGCTGTGGCCGCGCACCGGGCACACGCCCGCGCCTGGCCGGCCGATGTTGCCGCGCAGCAGCAGGAAGTTGACGATCTCGCGGATGGTGGCCACGCCGTGCTTGTGCTGGGTCAGGCCCATCGCCCAGCACACGATGATCTTCTTGCTGCTCAGCACCATCTCGTGCACGCGCTCGATCTGCGCGCGGTCGAGGCCGGTGGCGGCGAGCAGGTCGGGCCAGCCGAGGGTACGCGCGTGCGCGGCGAACTCGTCGAACCCGGTCGTGTGCGCCTCGATGAAGGCGTGGTCGAGCACCGTACCCGGGCGCTCGTCCTCGGCCTGGAGCAGCAGCAGGTTGAGCGCCTGGAACAGCGCGAGGTCGCCGCCCGGCCGGATCTGCAGGAACTCGTCGGCGATGCGGGTGCCGCGCCCGATGATGCCGCGCGGCTTCTGCGGGTTCTTGAAGCGCATCAGCCCGGCCTCGGGCAGCGGGTTGACCGCGACGACGCGCCCGCCGGAGCGCTTGGTCTCCTCGAGGGCGGAGAGCATGCGGGGGTGGTTGGTGCCGGGGTTCTGGCCGACGACGAAGACCAGGTCGGACTCGTGGATGTCCGACAGGCTCACGCTGCCCTTGCCGACGCCCAGCGTCTCGATGAGCGCGTGGCCGCTGGACTCGTGGCACATGTTGGAGCAGTCGGGCAGGTTGTTGGTGCCGTACGCGCGGGCGAAGAGCTGCAGCAGGAACGCGGCCTCGTTGCCGAGCCGCCCAGAGGTGTAGAAGAGCGCCTGGTCGGGGTCGTCGAGCGTGCGCAGCTCGCCGGCGAGCAGGCCGAGCGCCTCGTCCCAGCCGATCGGCTCGTAGTGGTCGCTGCCGGGGCGCTTGACCATGGGCTCGGTGAGCCGGCCCTGCTGGTTGAGCCACTGGTCGCTGCGGCCGGCCAGCTCGGAGATCGGGTGCTCGCGGAAGAAGTCGCGGGTCACCCGGCGTGAGGTGGCCTCGTCGGTGACGTGTTTGGCGCCGTTCTCGCAGTATTCGTTGCGGTGCCTGCGGCCCGGCTCCGGCCAGGCACAGCCGGGGCAGTCGATGCCGGCCGTCTGGTTGACGTTGAGCAGCGTCAGCGCCGTGCGCCGGACGGTGGTCTGGCCCAGGGAGTACTGCAGCGCGTGGGTGACCCCGGGCAGACCGGCCGCCCACGTCTTGGGCGGCGTGACGTGAAGGTGCTTGTCGCCTTCGGCCCTGTTCATCGGTGACCATCTCCTCGCGGCTTGCTGCGTAGGTTACCGCCGGTCCGGAACAGGTCGGATCACCGGCCGGGGCCGCCCGGAGCGTCGCGCATGTGAGTGGTGCGCTTTTTGATGAAGATGGTGCTGGTCGATCGAGCCGTTTCCTTCGGATTTCCTTGGAGGCAGTACGCATGCGCATCGGTGTCGTCTTCCCGCAGATCGAGCTCGGCGGCGACGTGGGCGCGCTGCGCGCCTACGGCCAGGGCGTGGAGGAGCTCGGCTACGCCCACGTGATGGCCTTCGATCACGTGCTCGGCGCGGACCCCGCGGTGCACACGGGCTGGGACGGCCCGTACGACGTGCGCACCACCTTCCACGAGCCGCTGGTGATGTTCGGCTACCTCGCCGCGATCACCAAGCTCGAGCTGGTCACCAGCATCATCATCCTGCCGCAGCGGCAGACGGCGCTGGTCGCCAAGCAGGCGGCGGAGGTCGATCTGCTCGCCGAGGGGCGGTTCCGCCTGGGCGTCGGGCTGGGCTGGAACCGGGTCGAGTACGAGGCGCTCGGCCAGGACTTCTCCACCCGGGGACGCCGGGCGGAAGAGCAGATCACGCTCATGCGGCGGCTGTGGACCGAGCAGTCGATCACGTTCGAGGGCGAGTTCGACCGCGTCACCGGAGCCGGGCTGGCGCCGCTGCCGGTGCAGCGGCCGATCCCCGTCTGGATCGGCGCGCAGTCGCCGGCCGCCTACCGCCGTGCGGGGCGGCTGGCCGACGGCTGGTTCCCGCAGATGTCGCCGGGGCCGCGCCTCGACGAGGCGAAGGCGGTGGTCGAGGAGGCCGCCGCGCAGGCGGGACGCGACCCGGCCGCGCTCGGCATGGAAGGGCGGCTCCCCTGGCGGGGCGATCCCGACGAGGTGGCGCGGCTGGCGGATCGGTGGCGCGAGTCCGGGGCCACCCACATCGCCATCGACACCATGCGGGCCGGGCTGGCCACGGTCGACGACCACCTCGCCGCCCTGGCGACCGCCGCGGAAGCCCTCGGCCTCCGCCGCTGACCGGTCGGCCCGTCGCGGGACGGCGCCGAGCGCGTTGCGAGGGGTCGGCCCGATCGCCCGCGTCACGGCCGCGCCGGGCCGCGGCTTTCCGCCGCCCGGACGGCTGGGCCGGGCGGTCCGGGAATTCGGCCGGACATCCCGCTCGCACCTCCTGTTCGGCGCAATCTAGAACGCCGGGACCGCGGCTTTCATGAGGCGGAAGGGCCGCTTGAAGGGGCTCGTCAAGGCCCGCCGGGCCTGCCTTCTGGGCCGGTGGACGAGGCATTTGCGAGCACGCGAAAAGGCCGGGCGGAAAGGCGGTTCCCGCGTACGGGACGACAATTCAGAGAGATTTCTGTGCACTATCGGTGAGTTGTCGGCTTGGGTAGCCTGTGTTAACACTCACGTAACCCGATCAACGGACAGGCAGGTGAGCAGGTGACTGTCCTGGCAGACCGGTCCGCGGAGTCCCATCGCCTGACATCGGCGCAGCGAGTGCTGTCCATACTCGGCGTGTTCGACGCCGAGAACCTGGCGCTGTCGCTCAGCGAGATCAGCCGCCGGTCCGGTCTCACGCTCAGCACCACCCACCGGCTGCTCAACGAGCTGCGCTGCTGGGGCGCGCTCATCCGGCACAGCGACGGCAAGTACAGCATCGGCCTGCGCATCCTGGAGCTGGGCACGCTGGCGCCCCAGGGCGGTCGGCTGCGCGAGATCGCGCTGCCGTACCTGCACGACCTTCAGCACGCGCTGCGCGCCAACATCCACCTCGGCGTGCCCGACGGGCATGACGTGATCTACGTCGAGTCGCTGCGCGCCCGCGACACCGTCCCCGTGCCGAGCCGTCAGGGCGGGCGCTGGCCGCTGCACGCCACCGGCAGCGGGCTGGTGCTGCTGGCGTACGCGCCGCAGGAGTTCCAGGAGGAGCTGCTGGCCTCCGAGCTGCGCAGCTACACCGCGAAAACGCTGACCGACCCCGACGAGCTGCGGCGCTTCCTCGCCGAGGTGCGCAGGTCGGGGGTGGCCGTCGTGGAGAGCCAGCTCACCTACGGGGTGATGGCCGTGGCCGTGCCGATCAGGGGGCCGCGCGACAAGGTGGTGGCTGCGGTCGGCGTCACCGTGCCGAGCGGCTCCGCCTCACCGCACGCGCTGATCCCGGCGATGACGACGACCGCGCGCAGCATCTCGCGTGCGCTCGGCGCGCCCTCGGCCGGGGCTCCGGCGCCGCGCCCGCACTGGCGGGTACACGAGGCCACCCGCCCGCTCACTCCCCCGGGGGCCCGGAGGTGACCGGCTCGCTGTCGTAGTGAGGTTGACGGTCATGAGCCGGTCGTAGTGCTCGGGCGTGGTGTCGAACACGCCGCTGCGGTCGCCGGACGCGACGCAGTTGACGGCCGCGTCGAGCGTGCCGAACGCGACCACTGTCTCGGCGACCGCGTCCGCGCAGGCCTGGTCGGAGGTGACGTCGGCGATGACGGGGACGGCCGTGCCGCCCTCCCCGGCGATGGCTCTCACAGTACGTGCGGCGGCCTCGGCACCCCGGGCCGGGCGGGCGCCCTCACCCGCCCGCCCGCCTCGCACGCTTCTCACCGGTAGGTGATGTCGGATTCGCGGTAGAGGCAGTGGGTGCCATCGGGGCCGGAGCCGATCTTGGTGGGTTCCTGGCCCTTGGGGACGCCCTTGTAGCGCTCGCAGATGGTGGCGCTGCCGTATACGGTGATCCGGCTGAAGCGGGCGGTGTCGCCCCAGTTGGAGTTGATGCCGGCCAGCACCTTGGTGGAGCGGGCGGTGATGCCGTCCATCACCACGTGCCGCTGGTAGGAGGTCGAGCAGTTGCCGCAGGCCCGGTAGAGCTTGCCGGAGTTGTGCACCTGGAAGTTCTTGATGGTCAGCGTGCCGGCGCCGTTGTGCTGGAACACCTTGTCGCTGCCGGACTTCGCGCCGCCGCCGTCCACCAGGTACGTGGCCGAGGAGCTGGAGCTCTTGAACGTGGCGGCGTCCTCGCCGACGTCGTTCCACCAGACGTTGCGGATCGTGCAGGAGCCCTCGCAGTGGATGCCGTCGCCCGCGGGGGCGTCGATGATGACGTTCTGGATGGTGCCGCCGTTCGGCACGACGAACATCGGGTCCTGGCTCTCGCTCTGGCCGCCGTCGCCGATGCCGTAGTAGCGCTTCATCCCGCCGTCGAAGAACGAGCCGAGCCGCTGGGTCTCGGTCAGGCGCACGCTGCCGGTGTCGGACGGCCACGGGCCGCTGCCGTCACCGTCGCCGCTGGTCGGCGTCACGGTAGGGGTGGGGTTGGGGCCGGGGTTGCCGCCGCCTGCCGCCCTGAGCGTCCACTGCTTGGTGGCGGCCGAGTCGCAGGAGTTCTGTTGCAGCGCGGCACCTGACGAGGTGGAGTTGTCCTTGACGTTGAGGCACTTGCCGCCGTTGGAGTTGACGACCCGGTAGTTCGAGCCGGACTCGGTGAGCTGCCAGGTCTGGGAGGCGGCGCCCGTGCACGTCTCCTGCTGCACGGCCTTGCCCGCGCTGGTGGAGGCGTCCTTGACGCCGAGGCACTTGCCACTGTGCGCGGCCTTGATCTGGTAGCCGCCGCCGGACGCGGTGACCGCGAACACCTGCCCGGCCCCGCCCGAGCAGGACGCCTGCACGAGCTGGACGCCGTCGCCGGTGCTCTGCCCCGGCACCGCGGCGCACAGGCCGCTGCCGGCGTTGACCAGCGTGTAGTTCCCGTTGGACGGTGCCGCCGATGCGGCGGTGGCGAGCACGGTCACCATCCCGCTGCCCGCGACGAGCGCCGCGGCCAGCGCGGTGGCCAGCCTCCTGTTTTTACGCACGGTGAACTCCCTCTCGCGATACGGCATGGGGCATCGAGCGGCGCGCCCGGTGTCCGGCGCCGCCTGGGGAGCGGCTTGGCAAGCGCTTACCGACTTACGGTAAGCGCTTTCCCGTCCGCAGGAGCAGTGAAGCACAGGGCCGCAAGCCCGCAAAGCACACCGCTTGCGGATGGGGGCGTCATCGCAGGTCAGATGCTGTGCGCCAGTTGCAGGACGGCGCTGAAAGTTTCATGGCCGCCCTGTGGCCCGGTGAGACCCGCCCTGCCGAGGACGAACGCTCGCCGCGGCCACCGGAGCGCGAGGCTTGACGGGCGTCCGTTGGGCAGTGCGGGGTCAGCGGAGGTCGACCAGGAGGCTGCCGTCCTCCCACACGACCTTCGTGCCCAGCGCGGCGCAGACCGCCGTGAAGCGGCTCGCCAGCCAGGCCCGCTCGTCGCCCCTGGCCAGGGTCGTACGGCAGTAGTCGAGCTTGAGCGGCACCGCGCGCAGCTGGAGCGGCCCGAGCTCGTCGATGGTGACCAGGAACAGCAGCGACAGGTCGTTGCGCAGGTCGGGGTCCACGGCGTAGTCGTCGAGGAAGTCGCCCATGTCGTACAGGACGGGCGGCGCCACCCCGTGCGGGACGTGCGCGGAGTGCCCGGCGATCAGCGTGGCGCCGGCGCCGGCCAGGATGCTCGCGGCGGACCGGATGTACGGCAGCGGCTCGGTCGTCATGTTCGGCCCCCAGTGCGGGCTGACCAGCACGACGTCCGCCTCCGCCCGCGCCCCGGACACCGTGCCGGTCAGCCAGGAGGGCACCCCGGCGGGCAGGTCCGCGTAAGCCACGCCGGGCCGTTGGGATGTGGCCGCGAAGTCGTCGGGATGGTCGGTCACGGAGATCACGGCCAGGCGCAGTCCGCCCACGTCGAGCAGCACGGGCTCGCGCGCCTTCTCCAGGTCGGGCCCGGCTCCGGCGGCGCGGATCTCCACCCGTCGCAGGTGGGCGAGGGTGTCCAGGAGCGCGTCGTACCCGAAGTCGAGCGCGTGGTTGTTGGCCAGCGTCACGCAGCCCACGCCCAGCTCGGCGAGCAGGTCGGCGGCTCGCGGCGGGCCGCGGAAGTGGAAGATCTTGCCCGGCGCCGGCCACGGGCTGCCGCGATCGGACAGGCAGCATTCGAGGTTGAGCAGCGTGAGATCGGCCTCGGAGAGGTACGCCCGGACCGCGTCCGACACGTAGTCCCCGGGGTCGGTGGACTTCGCCAGCAGGTCGGCGACGCCCCGGCCGAGCATCGTGTCACCCGCCAGCGCAAGCGTGACGCTCACCTGGCTCCCCTTCCCACCCCACCACCCCCAAACCCGCCCCGAGGGGCCGGACCAGCGGGGGGCGCGGCGGCCCCTCCGCGCCCCCGCAGCGGCCCAGGCTTTGAGAGCGAGGCGTACCAGGAGGCGCTGACCGTCAACCGTCAGCCGCATCGCAGATCGCCCGCGCGCCGCCGCGCCGTCCGCCGTCGCCATGCCGCCGTCATGCCGTAGCCGGGTCCGGATGAGCGCGCGCACCCAGTGCGCCGCCCTCCCATCCCCCCGCGCCGTCAGGGCACGCCAGGCCCGCACTGTCCGGGGGGCGGTTCGCCTGTAACGGTCGAGGGGCGCCACGCTCCCACCGTCGAGGCATGCCACGCCCGTGCCGTCAAGTGGCTCCACCCCCGTGCCGTCAGGAGGTCGCTCGACAGCGCCGTCACGGGGCGCCATCCCCCCACCCCCGAAGGGGGCGCCACGCCCGTGCCGTCGCGAGGTGGCTCTCCCGCGCCGTCGGGGGCTCTCCCGCGCCGTTGCGGAGCGGCACGCCCACGCCGACGGGAGCGGCCCCCGGCCATCCAAGGGAACGGCGACGGCTGCTTCCTCCCCTTACGGGCCGGGGATGAGGGGGACGAAGGATGCGGGTGTCACCTCACGGATCTGCGCCAGCCGTCCGCGTCGCTTGGTGAAGAGCGTGACGATGTCGGCGATCTGCCCCATGACGGGCATGATGAGGCGGCCGCCCTCGGTGAGCTGCTCGGCCAGCGGGGCGGGCACCTCGGGGGCGGCGGCGGAGACGATGATGCCCTCGTACGGCGCGTGCTCGGGCAGCCCGGCGGTGCCGTCACCGACCAGCACTTCGACGCCGGTGATGCCCGCGGCGGCGAGGTTGGCGCGGGCGTGCGCGGCGAGGTCGGGCAGGCGTTCGACGGAGTAGACGCGCCAGGCGAGCCGGGCCAGCAGCGCGGTCTGGTAGCCGTAGCCGGTGCCGATCTCCAGGACGGTCTCGCCGCCCGACAGCCGCAGCGCGTCGATCATCTGGGCGACCAGGGACGGCTGGCTGGTGGGCTGGCCGTGGGCGAGCGGGATGGGCTCGTCCGCGTAGGCGCGCGCCACTGAGCGCGGCGGCACGAACAGCTCGCGCGGCGTTGCGGCGATGGCCGCAAGCAGGCGCAGGTCGCGCACACCGACCTCCTCCGCCGCCACCACCAGGTCGGCGGCGCGGCAGTCCCGTCCGGCGGCCTCGGCCAGGTCCAGGGCATGCGGGTCCCCCGCCCGCCTCGCCGCCCTGATCAGGCTCCGGAGGCGGGGGTCCCCCGCCTGCCTCGCGGCCGTCATCACGCGCTCCCCCAACGACCGTCATCTCTCCGCCACACGGCTGACACCAGGTCCCCGTCACGACCGCGACCAGTACCCGTCCCGGCCGCCGGCGGGTACCTCCGCCGACCGGCAGCGAGGTCCCCGCCTCGGCCGTGACCAGGGTCTACGCCCGGCCCGGGTCGGCGGGCAGGGCCGCCGCCCGCCGATGAGAGGCGCCGTGCGGCGTCGCTTCCGGCCGTGCAAGCCCCCTACCCGTGAGGGCCGGTCTCACCGCTCGTCAGCCGGTGACCTGCCGCCAGGTGGCGTCGGCGCGGGCCTGCGCGTCGTTGATCGGGTCGAGCCGTAGCAGGTAGTCGTAGTGGCGCAGGTAGCGGTCGGGGTAGTTGACCGACTGGTACGAGGTCCACGAGGAGTCGGCGAGCCCGGCGACCGGCCGGAACGTGGCGTCGGCGGCGAAGGTGCCGCTGCCGTCGTCGGCGGCCAGCGTCAGGTCGAAACCGTAGTGGCGCAGGTAGTAGCCGGGGTAGTTGACCGAGGCGAACGACACGGTGCCGGACCCGCCGGCCAGTCCGGGCACCAGGCGGAACTGGGCGTCCTGGGCGGGGCTGACGTTCGCGTCGATGCGTACGTCGAAGTCGGCGTGCCGGATGTAGCGATCCTGGAAGTTGTAGGACTGGATGCGGCTGATGGGCACATTGTCGCCCCAGCGGCCGAGCACCCGGCTCTCCTCGGCGGCGGTGATGCTGAGTATCGAACCGTGCCGCTTGCGGTTGCCGCCCATGGAGTAGTCGCTGCGGGTGCGGAAGTTGCGGGTGCTGCCGAGGTCGGTGGAGGTGATGGGCATGTAGCCGCGGCCGGTGGCGAACTGGTCGAGCCACAGCGCCCATTCGTCGCGGTCGTTGAAGCGGGCCCACATGGGGCCTTCGACGACGGTGCCGCCGCCGGTGCCGTTGGTGATGCCCATGTGGGAGAGGTCGCCGAGGGTCGTCCATGTGCCGAGGATCGAGTCGGACGCCTCGATCGTGATGTGGCCGTCGGCGGAGGCCCGGTAGTAGCGGTATCCGCCGGCGCCGCTGGGCACCTCGATGATCTGGGTGTCGATGATGCCCTGGGTGCCGCCGCGCTCGATGTAGAGCTGAGGCGTGGTGAAGGAGCGGAAGTCGCTGGTGCGGACGTACCAGATGCGGTGTTTCTTGACGCCGTTGACGGGCGAGTTGGTGGCCCAGTAGAGCACGTAGTCGCCGGTCGCCGGGTTGTAGATGGCTTCGGGCGCCCAGGCGTTGCCCGCGCCGGGGATGGCGCCGGCCACGTTGATGAGCCAGGGGGACGACCAGTTCACGAGGTCGCGCGACTCCCACACGACGAGCGAGGTGCTGCCGCGGTTGGCGGCGTCGTCCCAGGAGGTGCCGCCGGCGATGCGCAGGTCGGTGGCGACGATCCAGTAGCGGTCGCCGTTCGGGGAGCGGACGAGCGAGGGGTCGCGCACGCCGCGGGTGCCGACGGTGGAGCGTAAGACGACTTGCCCGTTGTTGAGGTCGGTCCAGTGCAGGCCGTCGTCGCTGTGGGCGAGGTAGATCTGCTCGCCGTTGGCGGACTCGCCGGTGAAGTGGGCCATGAGGTAGCCGGTGAACGGTTCGAGCGCGGTGGCCCGCTTGGGGGCGACGGCGGCCAGGCAGGTGAGCAGGAGGCAGGCCGTGGCGAGCACCACGGCGGTCCTGCGGGGCAGGGTCGCGGACATGCGTCTCCTTCTGAGGGGCACGACGCTTCTGTTAGCGTTAACATTCCTGCGCCGCCGGACAACGCATGCACATCGGCGGCGCCCTCAGTGTGATCGCCGGGCTCCGCAGGGTCAACGACTTCTGCAAACGGCTGCAAACGGCCGCGACACGGCGGAACGGGGCCGCGCGGCGCACTCGCGCGCGACCCCGTTCCCCGGGAAACGCCCGTCCTCAGCTCTTCGGCTGCGGCTCCTCGGCCGGGCAGCGGATGCCCCGCTTGGGCACGGTCAGCGAGATGAGGTAGGCGTCCATGACCTTGGTGGTGCACTCGGTCATGCCGTAGATGCCGTGGCCCCACCCCTCGTACGTGAGCAGCGTCGCCTTCGGGCCGAGCTGCCTGGCCACGTTCGCCGACCACTGGTACGGCGTGTCGGGGTCGTGCTTGGACGTGGCCACCAGCAGCGGCGCCTTGCCCTTGTAGCGCAGCCGGTGCTGCGCATTGGTCACCGGGTGGCCCTGGCAGATCGGCATGTCGCCCATCGGCATCGGGTTGTAGCGGACGTCGGGCGCCACCGCGTTGGCGGCCCGCATGATGGCGGCGTACTCCTTGTCGCGCAGGCCCAGGTCGAAGTCCTGGCACAGGATCGCGGTGGGCAGCTCGGCCCACCTGCCGTTCACCGGGCCGTTGCCGGGCGGGCCCGGCATGTCGTCCGGCACGGGACCGCCGTCCAGCGCGAGCAGCACCTGGGCCTCCAGATGCCAGTTCGGCGCCTCGTTCATGATCACGGCGAGCCAGAGCAGGTTGTGGGCGCTCACTTTGTCGTCGCCGCCCGGCCAGACGAGCTGTCCTCGCTCGGCCTTGGCGAGGAGCTTCTTCCACAGCGCGCGGATGTCGCGGCCGTTCAGGACGCAGTCTGCGGAGCGCTCGCACCAGGCCACGAACTCGTCGAAGCTGTCCTGGACGGTGGCCGCCTCGCTCACCTGGAACGCCTTGACGTTCAGGCTGTGATCCATGTTGCTGTCCAGCACCATGGCGCGGATGCGGTTCGGGAACAGCTCGGCGTACATCTGCTGGGCGAGCGTGCCGTAGGAGACGCCGTACGAGGTCAGCTTCGCTTCGCCCAGCGCGGCGCGGATGGCGTCCATGTCGCGGGCGACGTTGACCGAGTCGAGGTGGTCGTAGAGGGGGCCGGTGCGCTTGCGGCAGTCGGCGCGCAGCTTCTTGTCGAAGGCCAGCCACTTGTCGAAGTCGGCCTGGCTCTTCATCACCGGGTCCGGCATCTGGTTGTAGACCGAGGCGGTGCAGGTGACCGAGCCGCTGCGGGCGACGCCGCGCGGGTCGTAGCCGACGATGTCGAAGCGCTTTTGGATCTCCTCGCTGAACCCGCTGGGGCGCAGGATGCCGTCGACGCCGGAGTTGCCAGGACCGCCGGGGTTGGTGAGCAGCGACCCGATCCGCGCGGAGGGGTCCTTGGCCTTGCGCCGTGCCAGAGCCAGGTCGATGGTGGGCCCGTTGGGCTTGGACCAGTCGACGGGCACTTTCAGCGTGGCGCACTCGACGCTGGGCTCCTCCTTGCACGGCCGCCAGGTGACGCCGCGTTTGCCGACCGCGTCCGTGACGTCCTTGCCTGTCACCGACGCGGTCGCGATGGGGGCCGTCAGCGTGGTGCCCATCATCACGAGCGCGGTGGCGAGCAGGGAGGTCTTTCTCAGCACAGTTCTCCTAACGATGGGGGCCCCTCCGTGATCAATGACCCACGAATGTAACAGCCAAGAGGGGCACACCTGACATCAATTAAGAAAACGGGCAAATGACTACACGGTGGACTCGCGGCTCACCAGCTCGTACGGCGCCACGAACCGCCCCGTCGGCCGCCCGGGGTCGGCGATGCGGGCCGTCACCAGCTCGACCGCCTTCGCGGCCATCCAGGCGTGGTCGGGCGCCACGGTGGTGAGCGACGGCACCAGGTACGCCGCCTCCGCGATGTCGTCGAACCCGGCGAGCCGCACGTCGTCCGGCACCCGCAGCCCCGCGTCGGCCAGGCCGCGCAGCACGCCGATGGCGACGGTGTCGGTCACCGCCACCACGCCGTCGAACGGCCGCCCCGAGGAGGCCAGCCGGTGCGCCGCCTCCCGGCCCGCCTCCATGGTGAGCGTGTCCAGCTCCACGCGCAGCCCGGGGTCGGCGTCGAGGCCGCGGGCGGCCAGCGCCGACAGGTAACCGTGGTGGCGGGCGGTCACCATGTTCAGCCCCCAGTCGAGGCGGCCGGTGACGATCGCGACGGCGCGGCAGCCCCGGTCGAGCAGGTGGGCGGTGGCCGCCGCGGTGGCCTCCTCGTTCGGCATGGCGACATGGTCGAAGCGCCCGGCGAAGTCCTGCTCGCCGAGCATGACGATCGGATGGTCGCCCTCGGGCGGCACCCGCTCGCGGCCGTCCAGCCCGACCGCGCTGAGGATCAGCCCGTCGAACTGCAGCGTCCGCGCGTGGGCGATCGCGTCGATCTCGCCGGACGCCGCCGCCCCGGTCTGCTCGATCGCGACGTGGAAGCCGCGCCGCCCGGCCGCCTCGATGACGTGGGAGGCGAGCCGCCCGAAGTAGGGCCGGTCGATCTCGGGCACGGCCAGCCCGATCACGCCGGTGCGCCCCGACCTGAGCGTGCGGGCCGAGACGTTGACCCGGTAGCCCGAGCGCTCGATGGCCTCGCGCACGCGGCGGCGCACCGGCTCGCTGACTCCGCCGCGGTTGTTCACCACGTTGGAGACCGTCATCTTCGACACCCCGGCCAGCCGGGCGACGTCGTCCATCGTCACCATGCCGCCGAGAGTAGCGCCGCGGCTCAGGCCGGGCGCGCCTGCACGGCGGCGAAGGCTCAGGATGGGCTCGCCTCGACGGCGAAGGCTCAGGCCAGGCGCGCTCAGGCCAGGCGCGCTTCCACGGTGACGAAGGAGTGTGCCGGCAGGTGCACGCGCAGCCCGGACGCGGTCGCCGTGACCTGCTCGTGCAGGCGCGGCGCCACCGCTTCGGGCGCGTCCGGGGTGTTGTGCGCGCGCAGCTCACCGGCGGTGAGGATGCGGGCGCGCGGCTCGGCGATCGCGCCGCCGCGCAGGTCCAGCTCGACGTCGGCGGCCTCGCCCGCGTCCACGTTCGACAGCGACACCAGCAGCCTGCCGTCCTTCCTGCTGGCCGACAGCGACACCGTGCGCAGCTCCGTCCCGTCCACCTGCCGGGCGGGCAGGCCGCCGGGCAGGTCCACCCGCAGCGAGGCGGCGTCCTGGTGGCCCTTGTTCATCTCGAACACGTGGTACGTCGGCGTGCGCACCAGCGCGCCCGAGTCGGGGTCGGTGAGGATCATCGCCTGCAGCACGTTCACGGTCTGCGCGATGTTGGCCATGACCAGGCGGTCGGCGTGCTTGTGGAAGACGTCGAAGTGCAGGCTCGCCACGAGCGCGTCGCGCAGCGTGTTCTGCTGGTAGAGGAAGCCGGGGTTGGTGCCGGGCTCGACGTTCCACCAGGTGCCCCACTCGTCCAGCACCAGGCCCACGTTCTTGCCCGGGTCGTAGCAGTCCATCACGTTGGAGTGACCGGTGATCAGCTCGTCCACGCGGGCGGCCTGCACCATCGTGCGGTAGTGGTCGTCCACGCCGAACTCGGTGGCCGAGCCCTTGTCCTGCCAGGTGCCGGGGATCGTGTAGTAGTGGAACGACAGCGCCTGCATGAACGGCGCCGGCCGGTAGGCGCAGCCCAGCTCGCCGAGCTGCTTCATCAGCGTCTCGGTCCAGGCGTAGTCGGCGCCGTTGGCCCCGGCCGCGATGCGGTAGAGCTTGTTGTCGCCGTGGTCGCGGCAGTAGGTGCCGAAACGGCGGGCCTCGGCGGCGTACTGCTGGGCGCTCATGTTGCCGCCGCAGCCCCACGCCTCGTTGCCCAGTCCCCAGAAGCGCACCCGCCACGGCTTCTCGCGCCCGTTGGCCTTGCGCAGCCGCACCATCGGCGAGTCGCCCTCGCGGGTCAGGTACTCGACCCAGTCGCTCATCTCCCGGACGGTGCCGGAGCCGACGTTGCCGCTGATGTACGGCTCCGCGCCGAGCAGCTCGCACAGCGCCATGAACTCGTGGGTGCCGAAGTGGTTGTTCTCCTCGACGTTGCCCCAGTGGGTGTTGACCATGACGGGACGGCTCTCCTTGGGGCCGATGCCGTCCATCCAGTGGTACTCGTCGGCGAAGCAGCCGCCGGGCCAGCGCAGGTTGGGGATGTTCAGGGCGCGCAGCGCCTCGACGACGTCGAGCCTGATGCCGCCCTCGTTGGGCAGGTCGCTGTCCTCGCCCACGTAGAAGCCGCCGTAGATGCAGCGGCCCAGGTGCTCGGCGAAGTGGCCGTACAGGTGGCGGCTGATCACGGGACCTGGGACGTCGACGTTGATGATGGCGGACACGGTGACAGGGCTCATCGAACGCTTTCCTCGCGGTTAGGGTGCCGGTCGGAGCGACTTTATCGATAAACCTCCCTCCTTGACCATCCCCGGACACCAGTGCAGACCCTGGACTTCCAGGGACGGCGCACCCGCACCGTCCGGGTCAGCACGCCGCTCTCGCTTTCCCGAGGCAACGCTCACCGCTCCACCTCCCAGCGCGCGCCCGCCGCCCGAGCGGCGGGCGAAGGCGAGCAGCAGCGCTTCGAGCGCGGCAACCCGGTAGCGCGGTAGCGCTGCGGGCGGCGGCAGGGCGGGGCGAGAGGCAGCGGCGCAGTGGCACGGCGGGCGGCGGCGCCCCGGTGGCGCGGCGGCATGGCGGCGTGGCGGCGGGTCAGGTGCCGCCGGTCAGGTCGCGCCGGCGGCGTAGCAGCGCAGCGCGCTGGACGTGCGCCCTGACGGTCAGCGCCAGCGCCACCACGACGACCGGCGCACCGGCCCCCAGCGCCACCCCGAGCCCTTCGCCGCGCTGGACGGCCAGCACGATGAGGAGCGTGGTCGTCGAGGCGGAGGCGACCAGCGCGAGCCACCCGGCCACCACCCGGTCGGTCGCGAACAGCGCCACCCGCCGCCGCAGCAGCCACCCGCCGTAGCAGGCCCAGCCCAGGCAGAACGCGGCGAGCAGGCCGAACGCCAGATGCGTGCGTCCCGGCAGCGGCCCGGGCTCGGTCGCCCACAGCCCCACGACGAACAGCGCGCCCGCCACCCCGGCGATCAGCGCGGCCATCGCGCGGATGCGCCGGGCGGGCGACAGCGCGGGTTCGAGCCGTTCCAGCAGTTCACGCGCCGGCAGGCGCGGCTCCTCGTTCGTCATGGCCGGTACCCCTTCTCCTCCAGGCGGGCGCGCATCAGCCGCCGCGCCCTGCTCAGCCGGGACTTGACCGTGCCCGCCGGGATTCCGCAGATCTGCGCGCAGTCCTCGACGGGCAGGTCCTCCAGGTAGTGGAGGACGAGGATCTCCCGCTCGGGCGGAGGCAGCAGCGCCAGCGCGGCGATCAGCTCGGCGCGGTCGAGCGCCGCGCCCGCCGGGTCGGCGGCGGTCTCGTCCCCGGCCGGGGCGGGCGGCTCGGCGTACCGGCCGCGCAGCCGGTCCATGACGGACCTGCGGGCGATGGTGAACAGCCAGGGCGCGAACCTGTCCGGCTCGCGCAGGCGCGGCAGGCCGCGCACCACGGCCAGCCATACCTCCTGGCTCACGCCGTCGGCCCGCTCGGCGTCCAGCATGCGCCGCACGTACGTCCACACCGGCGTGCGCCAGCGGGACACGAGCTCGGCCAGCGCGTCCCGCTCACCTAGCTGGGCGCGTACGACCAGCAGCTCATCGGTCATCTCGTCCTCCTGTCACCCTGCTCAGTCGGGCGGGAGGCCGATCCGGTTCACGGGGCGGTTCAGCAGCCGGTCATTCTGCGGCGCAGACGGGCGCGAGGGCCAGGGTCAGGGCGTCGCGGTGCAGGCGGTCGAGCCCGGCGCGGGTCTCGGCGGCGCGGCGGGCCTCGGCGAGGGCGGGCGTGCAGCGCCGCGGCACCCCGCGTACCGGCTCGGTCTCCTTGAGCAGGCGGAGCAGGCGCGGGGTCAGCAGGTCGAGCCGCGGGCGCACGTCGGCGGCCAGGTCGGGGCGCGGGTGCGGGAGCAGGGCGGGGCGGGCCCGCCAGCGTTCGTGCAGGCCGCGCCGCACGTGCTCGGCCGCCGCGATCTGGGCGCGGAAGAACCCCACGCCGGTCGGGACGGGCAGGCCGATCTCGACGGAGTGCTCGGCCACGGCGTCGAGCAGCTCGCGCTGCCCGGCCGGGTCGGCGACGAGCGTGGCGGTGCCGAATTCGGCGGCGGCGACCGCGTCGGCGAGCAGCAGCCGGCGTACGGTCAGGTCGGCCAGCTCGGGCAGCTCCTCGAGCCCTGCGGGTCCGGGCAGCGCCGGGTCGTCGGCGGCGGTGCGCCCGGATCCCTGGGTGGGCGCGGTGGTGACGGCGAAGAGTACGGCGGCGATGGCCGCGGCGTGGCAGGCCAGGGGTAGCGCCTGACGAGGCATGAGGACGACTCCTGTGCGTGAATCCTTGACAACGCACCGTACATGCCCTCGGCGCCGGTCCACCATCCGCCCATGCGCCTCGTGACGGCGAGGACACCCCGGCATGGCCGTTTCAGGACGATTCACCGCGCAAAATCCGCGACTTATGACAAACTTCCCTCTCACCTATCATCTCACCCATCAAGGTGCAAAGGTGGCGAATCGCTATCTGTATCTGGCACGGCACGGCGAGGCGATCGACGAGGGCGAGCTGAGCCCGATCGGGCGCGAGCAGGCCGAGCTGCTGGGACGGCGGCTGGCGGAGCACCCCATCACGGCGGTGCACCACAGCCCGCTCCCCCGGGCCGCGGCCACCGCCGAGATCGTGGCCGCCCATCTGCCCGGCGCCGCCGTACGATCCGGCGAGGTGTACGGCGACTACGTGCCCGCCGCGCCCCCGCGCGAGGAGCTGCCGCCCCGGCACGCCGCGTTCCTCGACGGCTTCACCGAAACGGAGCTGGCCTCGGGCCCGCCGCTGGCCGCCGAGGCGATCGCCCGGCACGCCGGCCCGGCCGCCGCCGAGACCCACGAGCTGATCGTGACGCACAACTACCTCATCGCCTGGTTCGTCCGGCACGCGCTGGGTGCGCCCGACGCCCGGTGGATGGGGCTCAACCAGGGCAACTGCGCGCTCACCGCGATCCTCTACCGTCCCAAGGCGCCGCCGTCGCTGCTGTTCTTCAACGACATGAGCCACCTGCCCCCGGATCTGCGCTGGACCGGCTTCCCCGCAGCGCTGCGGGCGTGAGCCGTCTACGGTTGGAACTGCGACGCCCGGCACGACCCTCGGGCGCGGCCACGGAAGGAAGCGACCCCGCCATGGGCCTGGAGATGGAGAGCCGGCGCTCCGACTCGCCGTACATCGAGCGGGTCTGGCGCAGCCGCAGCAGCGGCGTCTCGCAGATGCTGTCGGTCGCCTCCGCCCGCCTTGAGCTGGTCTTCTGGGAGCAGCAGGGCCGGATGAACGTGGCCGTGCAGGGGCCGGAGACGCGGGCGAGCCGGGCGCCGGTGCCCGAGGAGGCCACGTTCATCGGGATCAGCTTCGCGCTGGGCGTGTCGATGCCGCACCTGCCGCTGGCGGAGCTGGTGGACGGCAACCTGGTGATCCCCGGAGCCACGCGGCGCTCGTTCCACCTGAAGGGGTCGTCGTGGCAGGTGCCGGGCTTCGACGACGCCGAGTCGTTCGTGGAGCGGCTGGTGCGCGCGGAGGTGCTGGTGCGCGATCCGCTGGTGGCCTCGGGCGGAGGCCCGGTGTCCATGGTGTCGGAACGTACGGTGCAGCGGCGCTTCCTCGCGGCCACCGGGCTGACGAGGAACGCGGTCCGGCAGATCGACCGCGCCAGGGCGGCGGCGGTGCTCATCCAGGAGGGGGTGCCGGCGGTCGAGGTCGTGCACCGGCTCGGCTACTTCGACCAGCCGCACCTGGCACGGTCGCTGGCCCGCTTCGTCGGCCGCACCGCCACCCGCCTCGCCGCGCCGGACGCGTCCGAGCCGCTCTCCCTCATCTACCGCAGCGAGGGGTTCTGAGGCGCGTCGTCCCCGTCGAGGCCGCGATGCGCCCACGCCGACCCGATCAGCAGGGTCGCGACGGTGACGACCGCGACGGCGATCACGGCGCCGTACATGCCGTCGCCTGAGACGAAGGACACGGCCGCGCCGGCCGCCAGGGCCACGGTGAGAAGGAACGCGATCGGCGCGAAGCGCCCGTGCACATGCCGCCACGCGGCATCGCTCGCCATGGAGCGCCGCGTCCGCAGGCCCGAACGTACCAAGCCGAAGCGAGACGGCCTGGAGCCCGCACGGAATCGCATCCACGAGCGCTTTCCGGGCGCTGTTTCACCGGCCTCGCGCCGCACGATTGACAACGATGTCTTGACAACGCGTTCACCGCTTGAAACTTTCCTTAGTGATCGGGGCTGACAACGTTGTCAAGCGATCCCGCGCAAGAAAGGTGACCCCCCGTGAAGCGCCCTCTCATCACGGCGGTCTTATCGCCCGTCGTCGCCCTCCTCATCGCCACCCCGGCCGCGTACGCGCTCTCGTCGGGAGCAGCGGGCCCCGAGCCCGTTCCCAACCCGGGACCGTCCGGCACCCCCGCACCCGGCCCCTCCTACAGCCCGCCGCCCGCCCCCGCGCCGTCCGAGCCGCCGCCGCCCGAGCAGGCGCAGCGCAGGGCCGCCCAGGACGGCCAGGCCCTGGCCAAGGACGAGGGCGCGGCCTTCGCCAGCTCCTTCGAACCCGGCGACCCCGCACCGGCCTGGACCGACACCTCCGAGAAGTCCCGAGGCGTCACCGGCGCCATGCCCGGCATCATCGAAGGCAGCATCGTCGAGAAGATCTCCCAGGTGACCTCCAGCGGCGAGAACGCCTCAGGCGGCGAGGTCCGCGAGAACCTGGCCGACAGTGACGCCGGCACCAAGTGGCTGGTCTTCTCCGGCACCGGCTGGGCCGCGTACGCGCTGTCGGAGCCCGTCGCGGTCACCCGCTACGCGCTGACCTCCGCCGACGACTCCCCCGAACGCGACCCGCGCGACTGGGAGCTGCAGGGCTCGCAGGACGGCACGACCTGGACGACGCTCGACACCCGCACCGGCGAGACGTTCACCGCCCGCCACCAGCGCAAGGAGTACCGCTTCCCCAACACCACCGCCTACGCCCACTACCGGCTGAACGTCACCCGCATCGGCGGCGGCTCGACGCTGCAGCTCGCCGAGTGGGAGCTGTCCGACGGCAGCACGGGCGCGCCACCGCCCAGCGACATGCGCAGCCGGATCGGCACCGGCCCCACCCGCGGCCACACCGCCAAGCCGCGCGCCGGCTTCACCGGCCTGCACGCGCTGCGCTACTCCGGCGGCACCACGCGCAAGAACGGCGGGCACGCCACCAACAAGGTGTTCGACGTGGACATCCCGGTCACGGCCACGACCGAACTGTCCTACGTGGTCTTCCCCGAGTTCACCGGCGCCGACCTGCGCTACCCCAGCACGTACGTCTCGATCGACCTGGCCTTCGCAGACGGCACCTACCTCAGCGACCTGAAGGCGACCGACCAGCACGGCGTCCGGCTCGACCCGCGCGCGCAGGGCGAGTCGAAGACCCTCTACGCCGACCAGTGGAACTACAAGCGGTCCAGGATCGGCGAGGTGGCCAAGGGCAAGCGCATCACGCGCATCCTGGTGGCCTTCGACACGCCCGCGGGCGAGGCCGGGTTCCGCGGCTGGGTGGACGACATCAGGATCGTCTCCGAGCGCAAGCGCCGCCCGTACGAGGGGCGCGGCGAGCGCCGCACCTCGCCGTCGCAGTACGTGGTGACCACCCGCGGCACCCACTCCACCGGCGGGTTCTCGCGCGGCAACACCTTCCCGGCCACGGCGGTGCCGCACGGCTTCACCTTCTGGACGCCGATGACCGACGCCGGCTCGACCCGCTGGCTGTACGAGTACCACCGTGGCAACAACGCCGCCAACCTGCCGGAGATCGAGGCGTTCACGGCCAGTCACGAGCCGAGCCCGTGGATCGGCGACCGGCAGACGTTCCAGTTCATGCCGTCGGCCGCCGAAGGGGTGCCCGACCCGTCGCGCACGGCCCGCGCGCTCCCCTTCCGCCACGAGCGCGAGGTGGCGAGCCCGCACCTGTACGCGGTCACGTTCGAGAACGGGCTGAAGACCGAGATCGCGCCCGCGGACCACGCCGCGCTGGCCCGCTTCACCTTCCCCGGCGACGCCGCCAAGCTGATCTTCGACAACGTCGACGACCGCGGCGGCCTCACCCTCGACGTCGAGAACGGCGTCGTCACCGGCCACTCCGACGTGCGCACCGAGTCGTCGAACGGCGCGACCCGCATGTACTTCTACGCCGTCTTCGACCGCCCGGTCACCGGCGGCGGCAAGCTGACCGGCCAGGGCCGCGACAACGTGCTCGGCTACCTCTCCTTCGACGCGGGCAAGAGCCGCCAGGTCAGCATGCGCATCGCGTCCTCGCTGATCAGCGTGGAGCAGGCGCGGAAGAACCTGGAGCTGGAGATCTCCGCGTCCGACACGCTGGAGAAGGTCAGCGAGCGCGCCCGCAAGGCGTGGGACGCCAAGCTCGGCGTCATCGAGGTGGAGGGCGCGAGCGAGGACCAGCTCGTCACGCTCTACTCGAACCTGTACCGGCTGTTCCTGTATCCGAACTCCGCGCACGAGAACACCGGCACCGCCGAGCGGCCCGTCTACCGGCACGCCGTGCAGTCCTCCACCTCCACCGACATCCCGGCCGAGCCGCGGGTGGCCGACGGGAAGGTGTACGTCAACAACGGCTTCTGGGACACCTACCGCACCACCTGGCCGGCGTACGCGCTGCTCACGCCGAAGGCGGCGGGCGAGATGGTGGACGGGTTCGTGCAGCAGTACCGGGACGGCGGCTGGATCGCCCGCTGGTCCGCGCCCGGCTACGCGGACGCGATGGTCGGCACCAGCTCCGACGTCGCCTTCGCCGACGCCTACCTCAAGGGCGTGTCCGGCTTCGACGCGAAGGAGGCGTACGAGGCGGCGGTGAAGAACGCCACCGTCACGCCGCCGGCCCGGCACGTGGGCCGCAAGGGGCTGTCCACCTCGGCCTTCCTCGGCTACACGTCGATCCAGTCGACCGGCGAGGCCATGTCGTGGGCGCTGGACGGCTACATCAACGACTTCGGCATCGCCAACATGGCCGAGGCGCTGGCCGCCCACGCCAAGGGCGCCGAGCGCGACCGCTACCTGGAGGAGGCCGAGTACTTCAGGAACCGGGCGCTCGGCTACGTGCACATGTTCGACCCGGCGACCCGCTTCTTCCAGGGCCGCAACGCCGACGGCTCCTTCCGCCGCCCGCCGCAGGAGTACGACCCGCGCGTCTGGGGCTTCGACTACACCGAGACCAACGGCTGGAACATGGCCTTCCACGTGCCGCAGGACGGCGCCGGCCTGGCCGCCCTCTACGGCGGCAGGGACGAGCTGGCGGCCAAGCTGGACGCGTTCTTCGCCGATCAGGAGACGGCGCTGTTCCCCGGCTCGTACAGCGGGGTCATCCACGAGATGCGCGAGGCCCGCGACGTGCGGATGGGCCAGTACGGGCACAGCAACCAGCCGTCGCACCACATTCCGTACATGTACACCTACGCGGGCCAGCCGTGGAAGACGCAGGCCAAGGTCCGCGAGGCGCTCTCGCGGCTGTACCTGGGCAGCGAGATCGGCCAGGGCTACGCCGGTGACGAGGACAACGGCGAGATGTCGGCCTGGCAGGTGTTCTCGGCGCTCGGCTTCTACCCGCTGCAGATGGGCAGCCCGTACTACGCGATCGGCTCGCCGCTGTTCGAGAAGGCGACGCTGCGCCTGGAGAACGGCAGGAAGCTGGTGATCAAGGCGCGCAACAACAGCGCGCGCAACGTGTACGTGCAGGGGCTGAAGGTCGACGGCAAGCCGTACGGCAAGACGTACCTGCCGCACGACCTGCTCGCCAAGGGCGCCGAGCTGGAGTTCGAGATGGGGCCGCGGCCGTCGCGCTGGGGCACCGGCAAGGACGCCGCGCCGCCGTCGATCAGCCGTGGCGACCGGGTGCCCGAGCCGCTGGGCGACCTGACGCGGCCCGCCGACGCGCCGGGCGAGGTCGCCGCGCTGTTCGACGACGACTCCGCGACCCGGGCGGCGCTGCCGGAGACGGTGACGTACGCGTTCGGCGAGCGGCGGCGGGCCGCCTTCTACACGCTGACCTCCGGCGCCGAGGAGGCCGGCGACCCGGCCGGCTGGGTGCTCGAAGGGTCGAACGACGGCACCCGGTGGAAGGTGCTGGACGAGCGGTCGGGCGAGAGGTTCGCCTGGCGGCTGCAGACCCGGCCGTTCAAGATTCCCAAGCCTGGCGCGTACGCGCAGTACCGGATCAGGTTCACCGGCGGCGGGTCGCTGGCGGAGATCGAGCTGCTCGCGCCCGCGCCGCCCGCGACCTCGCCGATCGCGCTGACCGCTCCCCCGGCGGTGGCCGGGCCCGGCGAGCAGGTGAGCGTGCCGGTGACCGTGGCCAACCACTCCCGCGGCTCCGCCAAGGGTCAGGTCGTCGCGGGCGTGCCCGAAGGCTGGACGGCCGAGCCCGCGTCGGCGGCGTTCGGGCCGCTCGCCTCGGGGGCGTCACAGACGGTGACGTTCCGGGTGAACGTGCCGGCCTCGGCCGCGCCCGGCGCGCATCGCGTACGCTTCTCCACCGCCGGCACCGGCCTCGGCGTCGCGGAGAAGCAGGTGACGGTCATCGTGATCGGCGACACCGTGGAGTTCACGCCCGGCACCGCGGCGGAGGAGCCGTGGCTGCTCGACGAGGACGGCTCGCAGCTCGACGGCGAGGTCTTCGACGGGCGGGCCCGCTTCACCGACGGCGACAGCCACGCCGTCTACCGCTTCGCGCCGCCGTCCGACGTGCGCGGCGGCACGCTCACGCTGGACATCGGCAACCAGTTCCTGGTGGACGTCTCCACCGACGGCGAGAACTGGCGGACGGTGCTCCGGGAGAGCGAGAACGTGCGCGACCTGTCCAACCGCTCGCCTCGCACGCTCGACCTGGGCGAGCTGCTGGGCGACGGCCACACCTTCTACCTGCGGATCGGCGACAGCCGCCCGGAGGACGGCTGGGGCTCCTGGCTGGCCAGGGTCCGCCTCGACCTGACCCGCACCACCTGACCCCCGGCAAGGGGCCGCCCGCCGCTCCGGCGCCTGACCGGCGCGGCGGGCGCCCCCGCACCCCATCTCACTGGAACGCGGGCGCGGCACCTCCCCGCGCCCCTCCTTGAACGGCCCACCGGTTTCGATCACCCCGACAGCCACTCCGCATCCCACGCCCCTTGCGCCCGCACCCCTCGCGGCCCTCGCGCCCCGCGTCACGCGCAGCCCTCGCGCCACGCAGCCCTCGCCTCACGCAGCCCTCGCGCCACGCGGCCCTCGCGTCACGCGCGCCCGGACCCGCGCTCCCCGAGCATCACCGCAGCGGCGGACAAATACCAGAAAGGATTCGTTATTCGCCCGCAACAAGCACACAATAAACAATTTATTTTAGGCTGCTATGATGGTTTTGGAGTGGTGATTTGCGCGCTTAACATCAGCGTTCCCGAGCATTTCCTGAAAGGAACGCACCGTACATGCGAGACGCGCAACCAAGCCAGACCGCGTTCATGGCCGCCGCCGCCCGCGCCGCCCACCTCATCGTGGACGCCGAGCCGTTCCTCTTCTGCGACACCCTGGCCGCCCGGCTGCTCGGCGCCCTGGCCGACGAGCCGATCGGCTACCACCGCCGCTTCGGCGAGCACCCCATCCTGGCGGGCACCCGCGCCCAGGTGACCACCCGCAGCGCCTACACCGAGCGGCGCGCGGCGGAGGCGGCCGAGGCGGGCGTACGCCACCACGTGCTGCTGGGCGCGGGGCTCGACACCTACGCCTGGCGGGCGCGGCCGGACGTCAGGGTGATCGAGGTGGACCACCCGGACACCCAGCGGTGGAAGCGCGAGCTGATCGCCGCGGCGGGCCTCGATCAGCCGTCCGGCCTGACGTTCGCGCCGCTCGACTTCGAATCCGGCGACCTGCCGCAGGCGCTGCGCGAGGCCGGGCTCAGCGACGGCGAGCCCACGTTCGTGAGCTGGCTCGGCGTCACCATGTACCTCACCGAGGAGGCCGTCGCCGCCACCCTCGCCGCGCTCGGCCGCCTGCCCGCGGGCAGCGAGCTGGTCATGGAGTACGCCCTGCCGCCCGAGCTGCGCGACGCGCGCGGCGCCTCGTACGCCGGCCACGCGGCCGGGGCGGCCGCCGAGCGCGGCGAGCCGTGGCTGTCGTTCTTCGCCCCCGACGACCTGACGGCCCTGCTCAAGCGGCATGGCCTGGAGGTGGCCGAGCACGTGCGGCAGGCGGACTGCGTCGATCCGGCGCTCTGGCAGCGCGGCGACGCGCTGCGCCCGTCGGACGTGTGCCGCCTCGTGCGCGCCACGGTCACCGCCTGACCCAAAAAAGCGGAAGGTCCAGAAAAGGTACGCGTTCGTCCTGGTGGGCGGCGCGGCGTCCGGCCACACCGCCCACCTCTTGCTACTCTCTGCACCTGAATGGTGACGTTTAGTACGGTGAGGAGCTCGTTGTGAAGGTCGCCTGCGTCGGCGGCGGACCCGCCAGCCTGTATTTCTCCATCCTGATGAAGCGGGTGGACCCCTCCCACGAGATCACCGTCTACGAGCGTTACCCGGCCGGCGCCACCTACGGGTGGGGGGTGACGTACTGGGAGGAGCTGTTCGACTACCTGCACGAGGTCGATCCCGAGTCCGCGCGCGCCATCGGCGAGTCGTCCGTGCGGTGGGACAGCTGGGTCGTGCACGTGCAGGACCGCGCGACCGTCGTCGTCGAGCACGGCGACGAGGGGTTCGGCGTCGGGCGGCAGCGCATGCTCGACATCCTCGCCGCGCGGGCCACGGAGCTCGGCGTGCGCATCGAGTACGAGCGCGAGATCACCGCCGAGGCGGAATTCCCTGACGCCGACCTGGTGGTGGCCGCCGACGGCATCAACAGCGTGCTGCGCGAGCGGGACGCCGGGCATTACGGCACCGAGGTGTCGGTCGGCCGCAACATGTACATGTGGCTCGGCACCACCAAGGCGCTCGACGCGTTCACCTTCGCCTTCACCGAGACGCCGCACGGCTGGATCTGGGGGTACGGCTACGGCTACGACCCCGGCCACAGCACGTTCATCGTCGAGTGCGCCCCCGACACCTGGCGGGGCCTGGGGCTGGACACGGCGAGCGAGGCCGACGGGCTGGCCCAGCTGGAGAAACTGTTCGCCGAGGTGCTCGACGGCCACCCGCTGCTCACCAGCACGGAGGGCGGCGGCAGCGCGCGCTGGCTGAACTTCCGTACGCTGACCAACCGCAGGTGGTACCGCGACAACGTGGTGCTGCTCGGCGACGCCGCGCACACCACGCACTACTCCATCGGCGCGGGCACCGCGCTGGCGCTGGGCGACGCCGCGTACCTGGTGGAGGCGCTGCACGCCGAGCCCGAGCTGAGCCGCGCGCTGGCCCGCTACGAGCGCGAGCGCCGCGCGGCGATCCGCGTCTCGCAGCGGGCGGCGCGCAACAGCTCCCGCTGGTACGAGAACGTGCCGCGCTACATCGACCTGCCGCCGAAGCAGATGGTCGCGCTGCTCAACGAGCGGCATTCGCGGCTGCTGCCGCTGCTGCCGCCGCGCCTGTACTACTTCCTCGGCCAGTCGGCCGAGAACCTGTCGCTGCTGGCCGCGAAGCTCATCCCCGGGCGGCGCCCCCGGATATCGGAATGAGGTGACCCGGCCTGCGCTGCCGGCGCGAGGCCCGGCCGGCGAGGAACGCCGCCAGCAGCGCCGAGCCGAGCAGGACTGTCTTGGGCCGGGTCACGGCCTTCGTGACCCGCTTCTTGACCCGCGCGCCCATGCCGGGCTTGGGCGATGCGGCCGTCCTCGCCAGCATGACGGCCCGGTCCATGCCGCGCTTCCTGCTCCGCAGCTGCGTCTTCATGCTTCCCCCCGCGTGTTCGGCGGCACGACTACCCAGGCCGTCGCCGTCCATGCGGGGCGCGGTTCAGTCCTCGCCGGTCTTCCAGTGGAAGACGTACGACATCACGAACCCGAGCAGGCCGGTCACCCCGGCCGCGACGGTCATGGGCAGGCCGAGCGCCGCGACCGCGCCCGACACCAGGCCGGGGCTGCCGGCGATGAGGCCGACGGCCTGCGCCAGCACGAGCACGACGCCGAGCGCGAGGAACAGCACGAGGCCGATCTTGAACAGGATCATGGTGAGCTGTCGCATGACGGGGGCTCCTCTCAGATCGGCAGCACGCCGGTGGCGATGAGCACGCCGATGACCAGGGTCGGGATGACGAACCACAGGATGAGCCGGCCGAACGTCCTGGCCGGGTCCACCTGGGCGATGCCGCTGGCGATGTAGATGGGGGCGGCTCCCGGCGGGGACGCGCCCTCGGTCGAGGCGAAGATGAGGATGGCGGTGGCCGCGGCGGCGGGCGCGACTCCCGCGGCGGTGAGCGCGCTGAAGGCGACGCCGCCGACGGCGGCGATCGTGGCGGTGCCGGTCAGCGGCGCGGCGATGACGACGAGCAGCAGGCCGACGATGGCGGCGATGACGACGGCGGGCGCGTCCACGCCCTCCATGATCGTGGTGAGCTGCTCGACCAGGCCCAGCTCGCCCAGGGCGGCCGCGGCGGCGAAGGCGAAGAACAGGGTGGCGCCGATGACGGCGTAGCGGGGCGCCATCTCGCCGAGCAGCTCGCTCCAGGCGCTCGCGGTGCGCGGCAGCCGCCGCCAGGCCACCGCGAACGTGGCCAGCACGGTCAGCACCGGGATCCACACGACGATGCTGATGCCGTCGGCCGCCTCACCGACCCGCGACTCCATCAGCGCCTTGCCGAAGTCCAGCGTCATCAGCACCGGGATGAGGATGCCAGCGTAGACCAGCAGCGAGGCCCATCCGGCGCGCAGCGCCTCCCGCAGCGGGAGGATGTCGGAGGCGTCGGTGGCGGCGATGCGGTTCCTGCGCACCCACAGGAACACCACCACGAACCGGTGCGCCACCGTCCACAGGCCGCCCACGAGGGCGGGCACGAAGAGCTGGTCGGCGCTCAGCACCGGCGCGACGGCGGCCGAGCCGAGCAGCAGGAACATCGACGAGCTCGGCGGGATCGAGATGCCGAGCCCGGCGTTGCCGGCGACCAGCGAGGCGGCGAGGTCGGGCCGCCAGTTCGAGCGGATCATCCAGGGGATGGTGACCGAGCCGACGGAGGCCGAGATGCCGGAGCCGGATCCCGAGGGGCCGCCGAGCAGCGCGGCGGCCGCGGTCGAGACGTATCCCGCGCCGCCGCGCAGCCGGCCGAACACCGAGTTGAGCACCGTGACCTGCTCCTGGATGAGCCCGAGCCGGGTCAGCAGGTAGCCCATGAAGACGAACGCCAGGGCGGCGAAGACGACCTCCTCGGCCATGGCGTCGGCGATGCCCGCCCAGGCCAGCTCGAAGAAGCGCCCGCCGCCGAAGAGGCACACGCCGGCGAATCCGATGAGCATCGCCTCACCGATGTTGCGTTTCAGCACGCCGTTCCAGACGACGATGATGACGATGTAGGCGATGAGCGCCCATACGGCGATTCCCATGGCGTGAAGTCCTCCAGGGGCGTTGGGGGTGGGGTGGTGCGGCGCCTGGGGGTTCAGGTGCCGGTCGGCGGGGCCTGCGCGGGAGGCTCGGCGAGATGGCGGGCGAGCGCGAGCGTGCGGCGGGCCCTGGCGACGATGGGAGCGTCCACGAAGCGGCCGTCGGGCAGCGCGACCGCGCCGAGCCCGGCCTGCTCGGCCCGCTCGGCCGCGGCGACGATCTCGGCGGCCCTGGCCGTCTCCTCCTCGCCGGGGCGGAAGGCCCGCCTGATCGCGGGGATCTGGCGCGGGTGGATGGCGGTCCTGCCGAACATGCCGATCGCGCGTCCGGCCCGGCAGGAGGCGAGCAGGCCCGCCTCGTCCTTGACGTCCGGGTAGACCGACATCGGCACCGGGGGCAGCCCGGCAGCGGCGGCGGCGAGCACGACCTGTAGCCGCAGGTGGTTCATGGCCTGCTCGTCGGTGATGCCGAGCTCGCTGGCGAGGTCCTGCTCGCCGAGCGCCACGCCGGCCACGCTCGGGTGCGCGGCGATCTCTCGGGCGTTGACGATCCCGGCCGCGGATTCGAGCAGCGCGTACGCGGGCGCGCCGGTCAGCGCGTCGAGCACGCCGGTGGACTCGACCTTCGGCAGCCGCACGGCGTCGGCCAGGCCGGCGACGGCGGCCAGGTCGTCGCGGCCGCGCGCGGTGGCGGGGTCGTTGACCCGCACGTGCAGCACGCCGCCGTCGGGCCTGGCCCGCAGGTAGGCGACGGCGTTCTCCCTGGCCTCGTCCTTGCGGGCCGGGGCGACCGCGTCCTCCAGGTCGATGATGACGACGTCCGCGCCGGAGGCGACGGCCTTGCCGAACCGCTCGGGGCGGTCGCCCGGCACGTACAGCCAGGTCACCGGCGGGTGGGCGGGCGCGCTCACGCGATCACCCCGTCCTCGCGCAGCCGCGCGATGCGGTCTTCGGGGTAGTCGAGCTCGCCGAGCACCTCGTCGGTGTCGTGGCCGAGCGGGCGGCCCGGCCAGCGGATCTCGCCGGGGGTGTCCGACAGGCGGAACAGCACGTTCTGCATGGTGAGCGAGCCCAGCTCCTCGTCCGGCACCTCGACGAACGTGCCGAGCGCGGCGTACTGGGGGTCCTCGGCGATGTCCCTGACGTCGTAGATGGGGGCGACGGCGGCCTGCACCTCCTCGAAGGCGGCGATGACCTCGTCGGCGTCGCGCTCGGCGATCCAGGAGGCGACGGCCTCGTCCAGCTCGTCCACGTGCTGCACCCGGCCGTGCCCGGTGGCGAACCACGGCTGCTCGACCAGGTCGGGCCGCCCGACGAGGGTCATCACGCGCTCGGCGATGGGCTGGGCGCTGGTGGAGATGGCCAGCCAGCGGCCGTCGCGGGTGCGGTAGGTGTTGCGCGGGGCGTTGCTGCTGGAGCGGTTGCCGGTGCGCTTCGGCACGACCCCGAGCGCCTTGTACGCGGTCATCTGCGGCCCGAGCAGCCCCAGGATCGGCTCGATGATGGCCATGTCGATGACCTGGCCGCGCCCGGTGCGCTCGCGGGCGTGCAGCGCGACCATGATCGCGTACGACATGGCCAGGCCGGCGATGCCGTCGGCCAGGGCGAGCGGCGGCAGGGTGGGCGGCCCGTCGGGCTGTCCCGTCATGGCGGCGAAGCCGCTCATGGCCTCGGCGAGCGTGCCGAAGCCGGGCCGCTTGGCCATCGGACCGAACTGCCCGAACCCGGTCATCCTGGCGACGATGAGCCGGGGATTGAGCTCGAGGAGGTCGTCGGGCGAGAGGTTCCAGCGTTCGAGCGTGCCGGGACGGAAGTTCTCGATCAGCACGTCGGAGCGTTCCACGAGGCGGCGCAGGATCTCCTGCCCCTCGGGGCGCGACAGGTCGACGGCGGCGGTGCGCTTGTTGCGCGACAGGGTCTTCCACCACAGGCCCACGCCGTCGACCGAGGCGCCGTGCCCGCGCGAGGGGTCGCCCCGCTTCGGGTGCTCGATCTTGATCACGTCGGCGCCGAAGTCGCCGAGCATCATGGCGGCGGAGGGACCGGCGAACAGGGTCGCCGCGTCGATGACCCGCAGGTCGTCGAGGCTCGTCATGGGCATGTAACTTATAAGAAATAAGTCATAGGTCAACCATGTGACCATTTTGCGAGACACTTGGGGACATGTCAGCCACCGAGCCGCGGCCGCCGATGAGCAAGGCCGACTACGTCTACGCCGTGCTGCTGGAGGAGATCCGTTCGGCGCGGATCCCCGGAGGGACCGCGGTCAGGGCCGCGGAGGTGGCCAAGCGGCTCGGGGTGTCGGTCACGCCGGTGCGCGAGGCGCTGCGCAGGCTGGAGAAGGACCGGCTGATCAGCTACGAGCCGCACCACGGCGCGACCGTGGTGGACCTGGGCGACGAGGCGCTGGCCGAGTACTACGGGCTGCGCGCGGTCGTCGAAGGGCTGGGCGCGCGGCTCGCGGCGGCCAGGATCACCGCCGATGAGCTGGCCGAGCTGCGCGAGCTGCACGCCGCGATGGAACGCGACGCCGCCGAGGGCAGGAACGACCGGCTCGGCGAGCAGAGCCGGCGCTTCCACCTGCGCATCGTGGACATCGGCGGGCCCGCCTTCCTCGGCGGGCACGCCAGGTCGGTGCGCAACAGCTTCCCCGTGCCCGCCGAGGCGTCGCTGTGGCTGGACGAGACGCAGGTGCGGGCGCAGCTCGACGCGCACGAGGGCATCCTGGCTGCGCTGGAGTCCGGCGACGGCGCGGCCGCCGAACGCATCATGATCGACCATGTCCAGGCCGCCGGCTCCTACCGCCAGCACCGCTGACCGCTCCCCGGCCGATCCCCACGGCCGCACCGGCCGACCCAGGCCCCCACCGCGCCATCCGGCCGAGCCCCGACCGTTCCTCACGACCGCCCCGCACGCCCCGGGCCCCCACCGCGCCTTCCGGCCGGGCCGGAGCCGCCACGGCCGGGCGAGCGGCGCGCGCACGGAAACGGGGTCGATCCTGGAATCAGCCGGGCAGGGCGTTCCTGATCTCGTCGAGCACGTCGGCGGTCGCGTCGACCGGCAGCGCCGACAGCGACAGCCGGGCGAACGCCTGCTGGTGCTCCTCGACCCGGCGCCGGTCCTCGATGACGACCGGCGCGTGCAGCAGGTGCAGCACCAGCGCGTCGGGCCTGTCGGGCTCGGCGAAGCGCAGCAGCGTGAACGGCGGCCCCTGGTAGAGGTAGCCGCTCTCGGCGACCGGCCGGGCCACCTGCAGCGCGATGTGCTGCTGCTTGGTGGCCGCGGTGAGCGCGTCGAGCTGGGCGCGGCGGTCCTCGGGCCGGCTGAGCGGCGGGTCGAGCAGCGCCGTACGGTCGATGACCGCCCACAGGCGCGGCCCGTGCTGCCGGTCGAGCAGCCGCTGCCGGGCCGCGATCAGCCCGGCCCAGGCGGCGGCCTGCTCGTAGGTGGCGCCGGGCAGCAGCCCGGCGAGCGCGGCCGACAGCGCGTAGGCGGGGGTCTGCAGCAGAGCCGGGATCTGGTGGGGGCAGTAGGTGTAGATGATCTGCGCCCGGTCCTCCAGCTCCAGGAACGCCGACAGCCGCAGCGGCACGCCGGGGGCGTCGTACCAGCCGGGCGCGCGCTCCTCGCGCAGCAGCGACAGCACGCGGGAGACGTGCTCGCCCTCGCCGTACAGCTCCAGCAGCGTGCGCACGGTGGCCTCGCGGGGCGCGACCAGCCCGTGCTCGATGCGGAAGATGGTGGAGGTGTTGAGCCCGGCGGCGTCGGCCGCGGACTTCATCGACAGCCCGGCCCCGACGCGCAACGCGGAGAGACGGGCCGCCACAACGCTCAACTGCATACGTCTGTCACAACCACCGATGACAAAAATCAGCGTTTACACCAGGTCTATTGCAACAGGGTGACGGGTGATGCACGATGGCCACTCTAGTGGCCCGACACCGAATGCATACGCCGATCCGAAAGGCAGGGACTGTTGGCGGACGCCTGGACACTCCATCCCGACTACCGGACTCCCCCGGTCCCCACGGAGACGGACGTCCCGCCGGGCCCGTGGCGCCACCCCGACGGCGGCCAGATCATGAACGGCACCTACGAGCGGCCGCTGCCCAAGCGCCAGATGGAGGTGGTGACCGTCTGGTACGGCTACGCGCTGAGCCACTGGCGCGGCCCCCGCATGCCGCGCTTCTCCAGCCCGATGGTGTCGGCCTGGAACCCGGTGCTGGCCCAGGGCATGGCCGTCGATCCCGGCGCGCCCGCGCCCTACCGCGACGAGCTGTGGTGCGACCGGTGGATCGCCGAGGCCCTGCTGTACGGGCGCAAGCCGTACGGCGCGTTCGCGCTGCCGGTGGACGAGGCGATGCGCTGGTTCGCCAAGAGCGGCGGCACGAACCTGGTCTACCAGGCGCGGGCCGAGGGCGACCTGGTGCGCGTGGTGGCGGGCACCTCCGAGCGCTACGGGCAGCTCTTCGACCTCGACGCGCTGATCGCCGACTACCGCGAGGCGCTGCCGGAGGACCTGGCCGACCGGGAGGCGGCGGCGCTGGAGGAGCATCGCGCGCTGTCGCCGGCGCTGTCGTACGTGCTGACCGAGCCGGCCGAGGAGCGCTTCGCGCAGGCGGCGCTGTCGGTGCGCGGGCTGACGCTGGGCTACCCGCCGCGCGAGACGGCGGCCAGGATCGTCGCGAGCGCCGCCGCATGACCGGGCCGGCGATCAAGGGCGTGCTGTTCGACCTGGACGGGACGCTGCTGGACCATCGCGGCGCGGCCGATGCGGCCATCGCCTCCTGGGCGGCCGAGCGTTATCCCGGGCATCCGCGGCTGGCGGAGGTGCCGGCGTTGTGGGCGGCGCTGGAGGAGCCGTACCTGGCGATGTGGCACGCGGGCCGCTGCACCATGGACGAGCAGCGGCGGCTGCGGCTCTCCGCGCTCTGCGCCGAGCTGGACGTGCCCGCCCCCGGCGATCTCGACGCCGCCTACGAGGAGTTCGTCGTCCGCTACCGGCGTTCCTGGCGGGCCTTCCCCGACGCGGCGGACGCGGTGGCGGAGCTCGCCGGGTTCACGCTCGGCGTGCTGACCAACGGCGGGCAGCGCGTGCAGGAGGCGAAGGTCCGCGCGATCGGGCTGGAGGGCAAGGTCGGCCCGGTGCTGACCGGCGAGGTGCTGGCCGGCTGCTTCAAGCCGAAGCCGGAGGCGTACGCGCGGGCCGCGGCGGCTCTGGGGCTGGCGCCGCAGGAGGTGCTGCTGGTGGGCGACGACGTCGTCAAGGACGTGACGGCCCCGGCCGCGACGGGCATGCGCTCGGTCTGGCTCGACCGGCTGAACGCCGGCGGCGGCCCCGAGGGGTTCCCGAGGATCACCTCGCTGGCCGGGCTGGCGCCGCTGCTGCGGTCCTGACCGGGCCGCCACGACAGCTTGACTCATTTGTCAGGACATTCTGACCTGGGTTAAGCTGATCAGCATGACCGCCAACCTGGCCATCGACCTCGACCGGTCAAGCCCCGTGCCGCTGTATTTCCAGGTGGCCGAGCAGATCGCCGAGGCGATCCGGCGTGGCGACCTGCCCCCGGGCTCGCGGCTGGACAACGAGATCTTGCTGGCCGACAAGCTCGGCCTGTCGCGGCCCACCATTCGCCAGGCCATCCAATATCTGGTGGACAAGGGCCTGCTGGTGCGCAAGCGCGGCGTCGGCACGCAGGTGGTGCACGGCCAGGTCAAGCGCTCGGTCGAGCTGACCAGCCTCTACGACGACCTGCGCAGGGCGGGCCAGGAGCCGGCCACGCAGGTGCTGGCGCTGGAGCCGCGCCCGGTGGATGAGGAGATCGCCGCCATCCTGGGCGTGGAGCCGGGCTCGCAGATCCTCTATCTGGAGCGGCTGCGCTTCGCGGCCGGCGAGCCGCTGGCGGTGCTGCACAACTGGCTGCCGCTGGGCCTGGCCCAGCTCACCGCGGCCGATCTGGAGAGCCGCGGCCTGTACGAGCTGCTGCGCGGCGCGGGCGTGCGCATGCGGGTGGCCAACCAGCGCATCGGCGCGCGGGCCGCCGGGCAGGCCGAGGCCAGGCTGCTGCAGGAGCGCAGGGGCGCGCCGCTGCTGACGATGGTCCGCACCACCTACGACGACCAGGGCCGGGCGGTCGAGCACGGCTCGCACGTCTACCGGGCCTCCCACTACTCGCTAGAGGTCACCCTCATCGAGCGCTGAGGCGGCGCGGCGGCGCAGGTAGAGCGTGGTGCACACGCCGATGACGACGGCCGCGCCGAGCCCTGCCCAGGAGAAACCTTTGAGCCACTTCTCGGCGACCAGCCCGAGGTAGTAGACGACCGTGGTGGTGCCGGCCGCCCACACGATGCCGCCGAGCACGTTGGCGACGGCGAAGCGCCAGTACGGCATGCGCAGCGCCCCCGCGAGCGGCCCGGCCAGGATGCGCAGCAGCGCCACGAACCGTCCGAAGAAGACCGCCCACATGCCGAAGCGGGTGAAGTAGTGCTCGGCCTTGCTGATGTGGCGGGGCCCGAAGTGGCGGGGGAAGCGGCGGCCGAGCCGGGCGAACAGGGCGGCGCCGCCTCTGCGGCCGATGGCGTAGCCGGCCGTGTCGCCGACGATGGCGCCGGTGCCCGCGCAGGCCGCCACCCAGGCCGGGTGCACGACGCCCTTGGAGGCCAGGATGGCGGAGCTCACCAGCACGATCTCGCCGGGCAGCGGGATGCCGAGGCTCTCCAGGCCGATGACGAGGGCGACGGTGGCGTACAGCCAGCCGGCGGGGATCGCCTGCAGCCAGTCATCGATGTGCATCTCGAAAACCCTAGCGCCGTCCGGGTGCTGCTCGGACCGTCCGCATGAACCGGAGGTTCCGGGGTGATTACGTTCGTTTCAGTGGGCCCGTAACCCTTGGCAAGGAACCGTCCCGACTTCTATGGTTCAGTGCAATGCCACACATTACTGGGATGGTTCATGACGTCTAAGCAGGTCACGCCGCCGGCCGGTGCCGTGCGTCTCACTCCCGGGGCCGCCTCCGGGGCGGTACGCCCGCTTCCCGGAGTGCGCATCACCGGCGGCCTGCTCCACCACTTCCGGGTCCGCAACAGCACGGCCACGATCCCGCACACCATCGAGCAGCTCCGCGCGGCGGGCAACGTGGCCAACCTGAGCCGGCTTCTGGAGCAGGACCCTCCGCCGTACCGGGGCCGCTACCCCTTCCTGGACACCGACCTCTACAAGACCCTGGAGGGGCTCGCCTACGACCTCGGCGACGGCACCGCGGAGGAAGGGGTGCGCGACTTCTACGAGGAGGTCGTCTGCCTGCTGGAACGCGTGCAGGCCGGCGACGGCTACCTCAACTCGTTCTTCCAGGACCCGGCCGCCGCCAAGAAGCCGTGGGAGGACCTGGCCTGGGGTCATGAGCTGTACACGCTGGGCCACCTCATCCAGGCCGCCGTGGCCGCCAGCCGGCGCATGGGCGACGACCGGCTGCTGCGCGTCGCCCGCCGCTTCGCCGACCTGGTGACCGAGCGCTTCGCCGGCGGCGGTATCGACGGGCACCCCGAGGTGGAGATGGCGCTGGTCGAGCTCTACCGGGAGACCGGCGAGCGCGCCTACCTCGACCTGGCCGCCGCGTTCATCGACCGGCGCGGCTCCGGCCAGCTCACGCACAGCATCTTTCCCGGCGACTACTTCCAGGATCACGTGCCCTTCCGCGAGCTGCCGTCTGTGACCGGTCACGCGGTGCGGATGGCGTACCTGGCGGCCGGCGCCGCGGACGTGCTGCTGGAGACCGGCGACCGCACGCTGGAGAAGGCGCTCACGCGGCTGTGGGACGACATGGTCGCCACCAAGCTCTACATCACCGGCGGGCTCGGCAGCCGCCACTCCGACGAGGCCATCGGCGACCGCTACGAGCTGCCGTCCGAGCGCGCCTACGCCGAGACCTGTGCCGCCATCGCCCTCATGCAGTGGGCCTGGCGCATGTTCCTGGCCACCGGCGGCGCCTCCTACCTCGACGTGTTCGAGCGGGTGCTCTACAACGCCTACGCGGTCGGCCTGTCCGCCGACGGCCGCGCGTTCTTCTACGACAACCCGCTGCAGCGCCGCCCCGACCACGCCCAGCGCAGCGGCGCGGAGGCGGACGGCGAGCCGCTGCGCCGCGCCTGGTTCGGCTGCCCGTGCTGCCCGCCCAACATCGTGCGCTGGATGGCGCAGCTCGCCGACTACGTGGCGGCCGAGCGCGACGGCGCGGTGCTCATCGCCCAGTACGCCACCGCCCGCGTCGAGACGGCCGAGCTGGACCTGGACATGGCGACCGGCTACCCGTGGGACGGCGACGTGCGGCTCACCGTCCGCCGCGCCCCCACCGGCCGGTACGCGCTGGCGCTGCGCGTGCCCGGCTGGGCCCGCGGCGCCACCGCCACCGTCAACGGCGAGACGTGGACCGGCGAGCCGGACGGCGGCTGGCTCACCGTCGAGCGCTTCTGGTCGCCGGGCGACGAGGTGCGGCTCACCCTGCCGATGCCGGTCAGGGCGCACGGCTCACACCCTTACCTGGACGCCACCAGAGGCGCCATCGCGCTGGCCCGCGGCCCGATCGTCTACTGCGTCGAGCAGCACGACAGCCCGCAGGCGGCCGTGGACGACCTGCTGGTCGGCGTACCGGAGGCCCTCGAAGCCGAGATCGGGCGGCGTGACGACCTCGCGCCCGGCGCGGTCGTGCTGAACGTCACCGCGCGCACCGCTCCCCCTCCCCCGCCCGAGCTCTACCCCGAGCTGCCGGCCCCCGACACTTCTCAGCCCGAGACGCAGGTTCCCGTGACCTTCGTCCCCTACTTCCTGTGGGGCAACCGCGGCCCCGCGGCGATGCGGGTCTGGGTCAGGACCCCGAACACGACCAACGGAAAGAAGGCGACATGAGACGACCGGCGGCGCTCGCGAGCGCCACGATGACCGTCGTGCTGGCACTGTCGGCATGCGGCGGCGGAGCGGCCCAGGGCCCCGGCGGCACCGGCGCTACCGGCACGTCCGCCACCCCCGCCACGGGCGGCATCGTGCACGTGCTGGCCAACGCGGACTTCTCCCACCTGGACCCGGCGCGCGGCTTCGACGGCGGTGTCAACAACTTCTACCGGCTCATCTACCGGGGCCTGACCACGTTCGGCGCCGGGCCCGGCGAGGAGGGCACGAAGATCGTCCCCGACCTCGCCACCGACACCGGCACGCCGTCCGACGACGCCAAGACCTGGACCTTCACCCTCAAGGACGACATCTTCTTCGAAGACGGCACCCCCATCACCAGCGAGGCCGTCAAGTTCGGCTTCTCCCGCGCCTTCGACCCCGAGGCCGGCATCGGCTCCCCGTACGGCAGGCTGCTGCTGGACGCCCCCAAGGACTACAAGGGCCCCTACCTGTCCGGCGACCTCGACACCATCGAGACCCCCGACGACAAGACCGTCGTCATCCACCTCAAGAAGCCGTACGCCGACTTCCCCAGCGCGCTGGCGCTGCCCAACTTCACCCCCTTCCCCAAGGGCACCGGCGCGGGCGGCGCCTTCGACAGCAAGCCCATCGCGAGCGGGCCGTACAAGGTGGCCTCCTACCAGCGCAACGTGTCGCTGAAGCTGGAGCGCAACCCGCACTGGAAACCCGAGACCGACACCGTGCGCTCGGCCAGGCCGGACGGCTTCGAGTGGACCTTCGGCCTCGACCCGGCCACCATCGACGAGCGCATGCTCGCCGGTCAGGGCACCGACGCCGACGCGATCGGCCCCAGCATCCAGGCCGCCACCGTCGCCCGCGTGCAGGCGCCGCAGATCAAGGCGCGCACGCTGTCCGGCCTCAACGGCTGCACCACTTATATGGGGCTGAACACCACCAAGAAGTACCTCAAGGACGTCCGCGTCCGGCAGGCCATCAACCACGCCATCGATAAGGACACCATCGTCGCCGCCCTGGGCGGCTCCACGCTGGCCGAGAAGGGCACCTCGATCCAGCCGCCCACCGTCGCCGGGCGCGTCGACTACGACCCCTACCCGTACGACGTGGAGAAGGCCAAGCAGCTCCTGGCCGAGGCCGGCCTGTCCGGCGGCTTCTCGCTCACCCTCGACACCAGGGCGCAGCCGAAGATGGCCGCCGTCTCGGTCGCCGTGCAGGAGTCGCTGAAGAAGATCGGCATCGACGTCAAGATCAACAACATCGACGCGTCCACCTTCTACGAGGTCATCGGCACCCCCGCCAAGCAGAACGACATGGCCGTCACCGGCTGGTGCCCCGACTGGGCGTCCGGCGCGACGTTCCTGCCGCCGCTGTTCGACGGCCGCAACATCACCGCCAAGGGCAACTCCAACATCGCCCAGATCAACGACAAGGCCATCAACGCCAGGATCGACGAGATCGCCGAGATGACCGACGTCAACGAGGCCAACGCCG
Source organism: Nonomuraea sp. NPDC052634 (assembly GCF_040678535.1). Lineage (NCBI taxonomy): Bacteria > Bacillati > Actinomycetota > Actinomycetes > Streptosporangiales > Streptosporangiaceae > Nonomuraea > Nonomuraea sp. NPDC052634. The sequence goes on from NZ_JBFATY010000006.1 coordinate 228,908, forward strand.
CCTACGGCGAGCTGGACAAGCAGATCATGGAGCTGGCCCCGGTCGTGCCGCTGGCCTACGAGAAGCTCATCCTCGTCAACGGCGCCAACATCGCCGGCGCCTACCAGCACAACTCCTACTCCGGCGGCGTCGACCTCGTCTCCGTCGGCCTTGCGGACCCGACGAAGTAGATGACGGTCGCAGCGCATCCAGAGCAACAGGTGGCGGGCGGCGCGCCCGCCACCTCGGGCCGGCGCGTCCTGCGCGTGCTGCTGCGCGATCGAGGCGCCGTGCTCAGCGGCGCCTACCTCGCGCTGATCGTGCTGATGGCGATCTGCGCCCCGCTCATCACCGCGATCACCGGCCACGGCCCCAACGACTTCGACACCGCCGCCGTCGACACCGACCTGGGCGGCGTCCCGTACGGCACGCTCGGCGGCATCAGCGCCGAGCACCCGCTGGGCGTCGAACCCCAGAACGGCCGCGACATCCTCGCCCGCATCGCCTACGGCGCCCGCGTCTCCCTCATCATCGCCGCCTCGGCCACCGCCCTGACCACGCTGCTCGGCGTCGTGCTCGGCATGCTGGCCGGGTTCTACCAGGGCTGGGTGGACCAGGTGATCTGCCGGGTCATGGACTTCCTCATGGCCTTCCCCGCGCTGATCTTCATGATCGCCATCCTGTCGGCGCTGCCCCAGGGCAACCGGCCGGTGCTGCTGGTCGTGGTGATCAGCGTGTTCGGCTGGCCGTACCTGGCGCGGGTGGTGCGCGGGCAGACGCTGACGCTGGTCAACCGGGAGTTCGTGGAGGCCGCGCGGGCCTGCGGCGCCTCCACCGGAGCGCTGGTGTTCAAGGAGATCCTGCCCAACCTGCGCAGCTCCCTCATCGTCATGACCACCCTGGCCGTGCCCGGGTACGTCGGCACCGAGGCCGGGCTGTCGTTCCTCGGCGTCGGCGTCACCCCGCCCACCCCGTCGTGGGGCCAGATGATCTCCAGTTCGGTCGGCTGGTACGCCGTCGATCCGATGTACTTCGTCATCCCCGGCGGCTTCCTGTTCCTCACCGTGCTGTCGCTGACCGTGCTCGGCGACCGGATCAGAGCCGCCTACGACGCGGGGGAGGCCGCATGATGGCCCGTTACGTGGCCGGCCGGCTGGCCGGCGTCGTGGTCATCCTGTTCCTGGTGTGCCTGTTCACGTTCGTGCTGTTCTTCACCCTGCAGCCCGACCCGGCCGTGATGATCTGCGGCAAGACCTGCACACCGGAGCGCATCGACCAGATCCGCGGCGTGCTCGGCCTGGACCGGCCGTTCTTCACCCAGTTCTTCGGCTTCCTCGCCGGCATCTTCGCCGGGCGCGACTACGGCGAGGGCGCCAACCTCGTCCACTGCCCCGCGCCCTGCCTCGGCTACAGCTTCCAGACCAACCAGTCCGTCATGGAGATGGTGGTGGAGCGGCTGCCGGTCAGCGCCACCGTCGCCATCGGCGCCGCCGTGCTGTGGCTGCTCGTCGGCATCGCCGCCGGCCTGCTCAGCGCCGTCAAGGAGGGCACCTGGATCGACCGCACCGCGATGGGCCTGGCGCTCGGCGGCTCCAGCATCCCCAACTACGTGCTGGCGCTCGCCCTGCAGTACGTGCTCGTCGTCCAGCTCCAGGTGCTGCCGTTCCCGCAGGCGGTGGCGTTCTCCGACGACCCGCTGACGTGGTTCCAGTCGTACCTGATGCCGTGGATCGTGCTGGCCACCGGCTACGCCTGCCTGTACGCCCGGCTCACCCGCGCCAACGTCATCGACACCCTGGCCGAGAACTTCATGCGCACCGCCAGGAGCAAGGGCCTGCCGCCGCTGCTCACCATGCGCAGGCACGCGCTGCGGCCCGCGCTCACCCCGATCGCCACGATCTTCGGCATGGACTTCGCCGGCCTGCTGGGCGGCGCGCTCATCACCGAGACCGTCTTCGGGCTGAACGGCGTCGGCAAGATGGCCGCCGACTCCATCGCCAAGAACGACCAGCCCGTCATCATGGCGGTCACCCTGCTGGCGGCGTTCTTCGTGGTGGTCGGCAACGTCGTGGTCGACCTCGTCTACACCCGGCTCGACCCGAGAGTGAGGATCACGTCGCCATGAGCGAGCTGCTGGAGGTGGAAGACCTCACCGTCACGTTCCCCACCACGCGCGGCCCCGTGGACGTGGTCAAGAACGTCTCCTTCACCGTCGGCAGGGACGAGACCGTCGGCATCGTCGGCGAGTCGGGCTCCGGCAAGTCGATGACCAGCCTGGCCGTCATGGGCCTGCTGCCCAAGGGCGCCATAACCAGCGGCAGCATCAGGCTCGACGGCACCGAGCTGCTCGGCCGCCCCGAGCGCGAGCTGCGCAGGCTCCGCGGCGACCAGATGTCGATGATCTTCCAGGACCCGCTGTCGTCGCTCAACCCGTACTACACGGTCGGGCTGCAGATCGAGGAGATGTACCGCGCGCACCGGGACCGGTCGAGAAAGGCCGCCAGAAAGGTCGCCATCGAGGCGCTCGCCCAGGTCGGCCTGCCCGACCCCGAGCGGCGCGTCAACCACTACCCGCATCAGTTCTCCGGCGGTCAGCGGCAACGCATCATGATCGCGATGGCGCTGGTGTGCCGGCCCAAGCTGCTCATCGCCGACGAGCCCACGACCGCCCTGGACGTCACCGTGCAGGCGCAGATCCTGCGCCTGCTGGCCGACCTGCGCAGCCAGAGCGGCACCGGCATGGTGTTCATCACCCACGACCTGGCCGTGATCAGCTCGATCGCGACCCGCGTGCTGGTGATGCGCCGCGGCGAGCAGGTCGAGTACGGCACCGCCGAGCAGATCTTCGCCGAGCCCCGCCACGCCTACACCCGCATGCTGCTGGAGAGCATCCCCCGCATCGACGACGAGGTGGCCCCATGACGCTGCTGCGCGCCAAGGACCTCACCAAGAGGTTCGTCACCCGCGGCCCGCTCGGCTCCAAAGCCGAGTTCACCGCCGTGGACCGGGTCAGCTTCGACGTACGGCTCGGCGAGACGCTCGCCGTGGTCGGCGAGTCGGGCAGTGGCAAGTCCACCACCGCCCGCATGATCGCCAAGCTGATGGACCCGACCTCCGGCACCCTGGAGTTCGACGGCGAGGACGTCACCCACGCCAAGGGCGAGGCGCTGACCCGCTTCCGCGGCAACGTCCAGGTCGTCTTCCAGGACCCGTTCTCCTCGCTCAACCCCCGCCACACCGTCGAACGCATCATCAACGCGCCCCTCATCTACCAGGGCCGCACCCCCAAGGGCGGCCGGCGGGCGTACGCCAAGGAACTCATGGAACGCGTCGGGCTCAACCCCGACCACTCGCTGCGCTACCCGGCCCAATTCTCCGGCGGCCAGGCCCAGCGCATCGGCATCGCCCGCGCCCTGGCCGTCAACCCCAAGCTGGTGATCTGCGACGAGGCCGTCTCCGCGCTGGACGTCTCGGTCCAGGCGCAGATCATCGAGCTGCTACGGCGGCTGCAGCGCGAGAGCGGCTTCAGCTACGTGTTCATCGCCCACGACCTGGCCGTGGTGCGCCAGATCGCCCAGCGCGTCGCCGTGATGAGCAAGGGCCGCATCGTCGAGCTCGGCACCACCGAGCAGGTCTTCGGCGATCCCCAGGACGAGTACACGCGCACGCTGCTTGCGGCCATCCCCCGCATCAACCCCGAGTGGGACCGCCGCAGGAGGGAGAACAGTTGATCACCGCCACCTACACCATCCCCGGCATGCGGGTGCGCGACCACGTCGAACGCGTCCCGCTCGACTGGTCCGACCCCGGCGGCCGCACGATCGAGGTCTTCGCCCGCGAGCTGGTGGACCCGGCCCGCGACCGCGAGGAGCTGCCCTGCCTGCTCTTCCTCCAGGGCGGCCCGGGCGGCAAGGCGCCCCGGCCCGTCGGCACGTCCGGCTGGCTCGGGCACGCGCTGCGGACGTACCGGGTCATCCTGCTCGACCAGCGCGGCACCGGCCGCAGCTCCCGCGTCGACGGCCGGCTGATGAGCACGCTCACCGCCGAGCAGGGCGCCGCCTACCTCGCCCACTTCCGCGCCGACTCCATCGTGGCCGACGCCGAGCACCTGCGCACCGCCGTCTTCGGCGGCCGCCGCTGGTCCACGCTCGGCCAGAGCTACGGCGGCTTCCTCACCCTCACCTACCTGTCGCGCGCGCCGCAGGGCCTGAGCGCCTGCTACGTCACCGGCGGCCTGCCCTCGCTCGACCCCGACGCCGCCGAGGTCTACCGCCGCACCTATCCGCGGGTGGCCGCCAAGAACGCCGAGTTCTACCGCCGCTACCCGCACCACGTCGAGACCACCGCCCGCCTGGCCGACCGGCTCGCCGCAGGCGACGTGCTGCTGCCCGACGGCGACGTCCTCACCGTACGGCGGCTGCAGTCGCTCGGCATCGACTTCGGCATGAAACCCGGCTACGAGCGCATGCACTGGCTGCTGGACGAGTCCGACGGGCTGCCCGAGACGTTCCTGCACCAGGTGCTCGCCCGCTCCTCCTACGCCGACAACCCGCTGTTCGCCGCGCTTCAGGAGAGCATCTACGGCTCGGGCCCCGGCGCCACCGCCTGGGCCGCGCAGCGCGAGCGCGAGCGCCACCCGGCCTTCGCCGAGGACGCCAGGCCGCTGCTGTTCACCGGCGAGATGATGTACCCCTGGATGTTCGAGGAGATCCGCGCGCTGCGGCCCTTCCGCGGCGCCGTCGAGCTGCTGGCCGCCCGCGACGACTGGCCGCCCCTCTACGACACCGACCGGCTGGCCGCCAACGAGGTGCCCGTGGCCGCCGCCGTCTACTTCGACGACATGTACGTCGACTCCGGCCTGCAACTGCAGACCGCCGCCCGGGTCGGCAACACCCAGGCTTGGGTCACCAACGAGTACGAGCACGACGGCATCGGCGACGAACGCGTCTTCGCCCGCCTCACCGAGCTCGTCCGCCAGATGGGAGGAGGAATCACCGATGAGTGACCGCAGGCTGCCCCGGCTGTCGGAGATCCCCGCGTTCGCCGAGTACATCGCCCAGGGCTGGGAGTCCCCCGCCCGCACCCCCGACCTGGTGCCGGGGGCCGCGGAAGCGGCCGCCGCCCACCGCGCCCGCCTGGCCGCCGCGCTGCCCGGCCGCACCGTCGTGGTGGCCGCGGGCCGCGCGCCCACCCGCTCCAACGACACCGCCTACGGCTTCCGCGTCGACAGCGACTTCTACTGGCTGACCGGCTGCGCCGCCGAGAACGCGATCGCCGTCGTCCGCGACGGCGACGCCACCCTCTACCTGCCGCCGCCCGCCCGCCCCGGCGAGACCGGCTTCTTCGCCGACGCCGCCTACGGCGAGCTGTGGGTCGGCCCGTCCCCCTCGCTCGCCGAGTGGTCGGCCGCGCTCGGCGTGACGGTGCTGCCGCTGCCCGACTACCCGGGCACCCCCGACGGCGCGCTCACCGCCGACGCCGACGAGCTGCGGCAGGTGCTCGCCGAACTCCGCATGATCAAGGACGAGTGGGAGATCGCCCAGCTCCGCGAGGCCGTGGACCGCACCGTCGAAGGCTTCGCCGCCGTCGCCGCCGAGGTGCCCGCCGCCATCCGCGCCGGCGGCGAACGCTGGCTGCAGGGCACCTTCGACCGCTACGCCCGCACCTACGGCAACGGCCCCGGCTACGCCTCCATCGTCGGCAGCGGCCCGCACGCCCCCACCCTGCACTGGGTGCGCTGCGACGGCCCCGTCCTGCCCGGCGAGCTGCTGCTGCTCGACATGGGCGTCGAGACCCGCTCTCACTACACCGCCGACGTCACCCGCACCATCCCCGCATCCGGCGCCTTCACCCCCGCACAGCGGCAGGTGCACGACCTCGTCGAGCAGGCCCACCGGGCCGGGCTCGCTCAGGTGGGGCCGGGCAAGCCGTTCACCGCCTTCCACCACGCCGCGATGGAGGTCATCGCGCGCGGCCTGCACGACTGGGGCCTGCTGCCCGTCTCCGTGGACGAGGCCCTGTCGGATCAGGGCCAGCACCACCGCCGCTACCTCGTCTGCGGCATCGGCCACCACCTCGGGCTCGACGTGCACGACTGCGCCCAGTCCAGGCCCGAGGCCTACCACGGCGCCGACATGGCGCCCGGCATGGTGCTCACCGTCGAGCCCGGCCTGTACTTCCACGCCCACGACACCACCGTCCCGCCCGAGCTGCGCGGCATCGGCGTCCGCATCGAGGACGACCTGCTGGTGACCGCCGACGGCGCCGAGAACCTGTCGGCCGCGCTGCCCATCACCGCGAGCGGCCTGGAGATCTGGACCAAAGAGAGGACATCATGACCGCCCAGGCGAACGCTCCGGTCTGGCACGGCGTGCACGTCGCCACCGCGCTGCCCTTCCACGACGACCTGACCATCGACTACGACGCCTACGCCGAGCACGTCCGTTTCCTCGCCGACGGCGGCTGCGACGGCGTCTGCCCCAACGGGTCGCTCGGCGAGTACCAGACGCTCACCGCCGACGAGCGGGCCCGCGTCGTCCGCACCGCCGTCGAGGCCGCCCCCGGCGGTTTCCACGTGATGCCGGGCGTGGCCGCGTACGGGGCCGCCGAGTCGCGGCGCTGGGCCGAGCAGGCCGCCGAGGCCGGCGCCTCCTCCGTGCTGCTGCTGCCGCCCAACGCCTACCGCGCCGACCGGCGGGCCGTCGTCGCCCACTACCGCGAGGTCGCCAAGGTGGGGCTGCCGATCGTCGCCTACAACAACCCGTTGGACACCAAGGTCGACCTCACCCCTGAGCTGCTGGCCGAGCTGCACCACGAAGGGCTCATCGTGGCCGTCAAGGAGTTCAGCGGGGACGTGCGCAGGGCGTACGAGCTGGCCGAGCGCGCGCCCGGCCTCGATTTGCTGATCGGCTCCGACGACGTGCTGCTCGAACTGGCCATCGCCGGCGCGGTCGGCTGGATCGCCGGATACCCCAACATGATCCCCCGCGCCACCGTCGAGCTCTACCGGCTCGCGGTCGCCGGGGACGTCGAGAAGGCGCTGCCGATCTACCGCGACCTGCACCCGCTACTGCGGTGGGACTCCAAAACGGAGTTCGTCCAGTCGATCAAGCTGTCGATGGACCTGGCGGGACGCAAGGGCGGGCCCTGCCGCCCGCCCCGCGTCGCCCTCACCACCGAGCAGGAGGCCCAGATCACCAGGCAGACCCGCGAGGTACTCGCCAAGGGCTACCGCTGACGCCTGGCACGGTTCCATACCTGGCGCCGGGCCAGCTGAACCTGCTGGGCGGCGGGGCTACCGTCGAGTTTCACCGGGCGTGTAGCGGATGTCGCCGGCGTGGTAGCGGGCGCGAGCGGACTGGACCGCCCCCGGTGTCATCCGGAGTGGTAGCGGGCGTGGGCGGCCGCGGCGGCGAGCGCGGAGGCGCGGGCCGCCTCGGTCGGCGTGAACGGCAGCTCGGGCCGCCGGACGAGCAGCGCCCTGTCCGGGTTCACCGCGACCACCATGGTGGTGGCCGGGTCGGCGTCGTCGTCGGCGGTGTCGCCCGGCCGCCGCCACTCCACGTCGGGGGCGCGCAGCAGCTCGCCCAGCGCCTCCGGCAGCCGCGCCGGGTCGTCGCCGACGCGCTGCGCCAGCACCAGCGCGTGCACGCCCGGGTCGGTCAGGTCGGTGACCCTGGCGGGCACGATCACCACGTCCTGCCCGCCCGCCTCCTGCAGGGCTTCGGCGAGCACGGCGGGCGCGAGGTCGCGCGGCGCCTCGATGACGAACTCGTCCAGCGCGTCGCACCCGGCCGGTGTGATCGCACCGCCGCCGGTCGGCGCGATGTGCAGGGCCAGGATGTTGCAGCCGAGCCGTCCGAACGCGCCCGCCACGGTGGCCAGCCGCCCCGGCCGCTCCACCACCCGCATCCGGATCCGCCACAGCGTCATGACGCGCCCGCTCTCTTCTATCAGGGCCTCGGGCGTCTCCCGTGCCCTGCGCCGCGCCCGCCGCCGTACGGACGCCACCGGGCGGTGATGGGCGAGCCACCGGTGGACCGCCGATCCCGCGATCAACGCCACGCCCAGCCCGATGAGCACGACCGGCCCCGGCTCGTGGTGGCCGAGCAGGGTGGCGAGCAGGTGCGCCAGCCCGACCGCGACGAACAGCGCGGCGATCTCGACGAGCTCCCGCCACCAGGCCCGCCCGTGCCCGCCGGCGGAGACGGCACGCGTCGCCGCCCCGGGCCCGGCGGCCGGAACGGCGCGTGGCCCGGCCCCGAGCCCGGCCGCGTCGACCAGACCGGGCACGTCTCCGTCACCGGTCCGGGGCGTCGTGGCGGGCTCGGGGCGGGCCTGCGTCACTTTGGGTGCATCATCCATGACCGACAGTCTGCGGCACCCGTGTTACCTGGCCACGGGTGTCCGCGTTGCGGCCGGATTAAACCCCGTTCACCGACCCGCACTCCGCGGGCACCGGCTCAGACCCGCTCGACCTCGATGACGAGCGCGGAGGCGGGACGCATGGCGGGCGCGGGCAGCCCCAGCTCGCCCAGCACGGAACCGCGCAGCCGGACGGGCTCGGCGGCCCACTCGGGCAGCACGGTCCGCTCGGGGACGGGCCCGGCCAGGCGCACCTCGTAGGTGGCCTCCGGGTCGAGCCCGGGCAGCCGCAGCGGCGCCGGCCCGACGTCCAGCCGCGAGGTGAGCTGCACGTACGCGAACACGCCCCGCTCGGGCAGCACCACGCCGTGCAGGAACGCGGTCGGGTCGGGGTGGTCGGCCCGCACGACCCGGCCGGAGTGCAGCACCGGCCGCAGCCGCTTGTGCAGCGCGATCCAGGTGGCCAGCTCCTCCAGTTCTTCGGCGGTGGCGGAGGTGATGTCCCACTCCACGCCCATGTGCCCGAACAGCGCGGTCGCGGCCCGGAACGCCAGCGGCAGCATCCGCCCGGTGCTGTGGTCGCGGTTCGCGCCGACGTGGGCGCCCATCCGCTCCGGCGGCACCAGCAGCCCGGTCCAGCGCTGGATGGACTGCCGGTCGAGCGCGTCGTTGCAGTCGGAGGTCCACACCCGGTCGGTGCGCGCCAGGATGCCGTAGTCGATACGCGCGCCGCCGGACGAGCACGACTCGATCTCCAGGCCGGGGTGGCGCTCGCGCAGCTCGTCAAGCAGCCGATAGGTGGCGAGCGTCTGCGCGTGCACGCCGGGCGCGCCGTCGTGCACGGGCTCGGCGATGTCGCGGTTGTGGTCCCACTTGATGTAGTCGAGCCGGTATTCGCGCACCAGAGCGTCGATCCGCTCCAGCAGGTACGCGTACGCCTCGGGCCTGGCCAGGTCGAGCACCTGCTGGTTGCGCTGGGGCGGCGGCATGCGCTCCGGCCTGGCGAGGATCCAGTCGGGGTGCTCGCGGGCGAGGTCGGAGTCGGGGTTGACCATCTCGGGCTCGAACCACAGCCCGAACTGCATGCCCAGCTCGCGCACCCGATCGGCGAGCGGGTGCAGGCCGTCGGGCCAGACGCCCTCGTCCACGTACCAGTCACCGAGCCCGGCCCGGTCGTGGCGGCGGTGCCGGAACCAGCCGTCGTCGAGCACGAACCGCTCGATGCCGGCCGCGGCGGCCCGCTCGGCGAGTTCGAGCAGCCGGTCGAGGCCATGGTCGAAGTAGGTGGCCTCCCAGTTGTTCAGCGTGACCGGCCGCACCGGGAGCGGGCGGGCGCGCAGGTGCTCGTGCAGCCGGTGCGAGGCGTCGTCGAGGCCGCTGCCCGACCAGGTGAAGAACACCCACGGCGTACGGTACGTGGCGTCCTGGGCCAGCACGACCTCGCCGGGCTCGAGCAGCTCGCCCGCCCCCAGCAGCGACACGCCCTCGGGCAGCCGCTCGGCGTAGTGCACGTGGTCGCCGCTCCAGCCGGCGTGCACGGCCCACACCTCGCCGCTCCTGAACCCGAACCCACCGGTCCCGGCGATCAGCAGCCCGGTGCCGTCATGCCCGGTGCGTCCCCTGCGGTTCTCCCGCGACCACACCCCGCGGGTGAACTCCCTGCGCTGCGGCACCTTCTCCAGCGCCCACCGGCCGGTGAAGTCGAGCAGCTCGGCCGCGCGGGCGGGCACCGGCAGCGTGCACACCAGCCCTTCCAGCCGGTACGGCGAGGCGGCCGTGTTCATCACCGCGTGCCGCATCCGTACCAGGCCGCTGCCCTCCATGACCAGCTCGCACACCAGCCGCAGCCCGGCACGCTCGTCGGCGGCCGTCACGGTCACCGTGCCGCCGCCGCCCGGCTCGGCGGACACCTCCACGTTCTCCACGCTCCAGCGCACCGGCCAGTGCTCGCCGTCCCGCACGCCGGACAGGCCGGGCCTGCCGTACCAGGACTCCGCCTGGGCGGGCAGCAGCGACGGCGCGGGCGCGCCCGGCGACGGCGGCAGCACCGCTGCCAGGTCCTGTCCGCCGGCTCCGAGGTCCGCGCCGAAGTGCCGTACCCGGGGCAGCCCCGGGCCGGAGGTGTCGAGCACCAGCGCGGCACCCGCCGCGGAGAGGATCACGGAAGACAAGTTCGGGACTCCAATCTGGGGGGCGGGCACGGTGGCCCGGTTTTCACCGTTCACGATGCTTCACGACGCTATCGTCCCGAGTGGGGCCGATGCACTAACCCCGGCTCGCTTAAATCCCCGCGATCGTTTAGGTTAGGCTCACCTAATAAATCGCCGTTGGAGGATTCCGGGGATGACCGAGCCCTTTCGCATGTTCGACGTACGAGTAGACCGGCTCGACCGCCTCAGCCCGTCCTTCCTGCGCGTCACCTTCGCCGGCGACGACCTGCGCCACTTCGCCGACAACGGCTTCGACCAGCGGGTCAAGCTCTTCCTCCCGACCCCCGAGCACGGCATGGCGTACCTGCCGAAGGGGCCCGACTGGTACCAGCGCTGGCGGACGCTCGACCCCGGCAAGCGCAACGTGATGCGCACGTACACCGCGAGGACGGTCCGCCGGGAGGCCGGCGAGGTCGATGTGGACGTCGTCATGCACCCCGACGGCGGCCCCGTCGCCCGCTGGGCCGAACAGGTGCAGCCCGGCGACGTCGCCGCGCTCCTCGGCCCCAACGCCGACCACGAGGGCCCGCACGGCGGCCTGGAGTTCCGGCCGCCCGCCGGCACCGGCTGCGTACTCATCGCCGGTGACGAGACCGCCGTCCCCGCCATCTGCGCCATCCTCGAACGCCTCCCCGCCCACCTGGCCGGCGAGGTGCTCATGGAGGTGCCCTTCGACGCCGACGCCCTGCCCATCGAGGCGCCCGCCAACGTCAAGGTCACCTGGCTCGCCCGCAACGGCGGCGAGCGCGGCGCCGAGCTCATCCCCGCCGTCCAGGCCGCCGCCGCCCGCCTGCTGCCCACTCCGGCCGCCGCACCCGGCTCCTTGGAGGACGTGGACGTCGACGCCGAGGAGCTGTGGGAGGTCCCGCAGGAGGCGCCCGAGCATGGTCCCTTGTACGCGTGGCTGGCCGGCGAGGCCGGCGTCATCAAGATCCTCCGCCGCCACCTGGTGGCCGAACGCGGCATGGACCGCCGCGCGGTCGCCTTCATGGGCTACTGGCGCCTCGGCCGCGCAGAGAACACCGGCTGACCTCCTCAGGCATCGGACCTCCCCCGGTGCCCGCCCACCGGCTCCCCTCTGCCGAGCCATCCCTTCGCCTGGCCTAAATGAGCACGAGCACCGTCGGCGTTTTTCGCGCGAGCCAGACCACCGGCCTACCGCCCCCTGCGCGACGATGCCTCCCCCCGGCCCCACCCGCGACTCGCCCCCAGCGCGCCAGTGAGCGAGTCGCGCACCTGACGGCCGGCGGAGTCCGCGCGAGCCACCCCTCCAGCAACCTCCGCTGAACCGAGCGCCGGGCGGCCGATGCAGCATGGGCGAGCCCCGCCACCGACCGCCCGCCCCCACGCTGCCATTCCGCCCCACGACTCCGACCACGACTCGCCCCTGGGCGGCGATGAGCGAGCCGCGCACCGGGCGAGCCGCCTCTCCAGCAGGCTCCGCTGAACCGAGCACCGGGCGGCCGATGCAGCATGGGCGAGCCCCGCCACCGACCGACCGCCCCCACGCGCTGCCATCCCTCCCCTCAGCTTCACGTGTTTGAGTAGCGGTGCACGCCGACGTGTTCGACCACGACCCGCCCCTGGGCGGCGATGAGCGAGTCGCGCCCCGGGGCCGTTGGAGCAACTGGCGAGGCCGTCGGCCGCAGCTGCGCTGCGCCGGGGCAGTCAGGGAGGCTCGATCGAGGCCCGGCCGCGGGGCCGTGGCTACGCGCGGGATGCGCGACACGGGACGCGCGACACGGGACGCGCGACACGGGACGCGCGACGCGGCTGCGCGCGGGGCGGGCGACGCGGCTGTGCCGGGGGCGCGGGACGTGCGAATCAGCCCCCGCAGGCCCTGGCCGGGTGCGGGGCGATCAGTGGAGCTCGGGTGGGCCGTCGTGGACCAGGCGGCGCTGGGCCGGGGTCGGCGGGCGGGCCCACGTCACGCCTGGGCCGTCGTCGGCGATCAGGCCCGTGACGGCCTCGCGCAGAACCTCCCCGGCCGGCGCGTCCGGACGCAGCTCGCGCGCCTCCCGATAGCGGTCGAGCACGTAGGCGAGGTCCAGCATGAGCGTGTTCGGCCGGTCCGCTTCCTCCTCGGCCTCCGCCTCCGCAGCGGCTTGCACGTCCTGGACGCCGTCCCGGATGGCGGGCAGCGGCTTGATGGGCGTGCCGTTGACGTGCGTCCGCTCGCCCGGCCCTCCGGCAGCCGAGCCCGCCTCCCCGGGTCCGGCTGACAGCGCCCCTCCGGCTCCGGCCGAGGTCGCCTCCCCCGTCCCGTAGAGCGCCGCCTCCTCGAGCTCGGGCCGTGCCGCGTCCCCATCTCGGAGCGGTGCGGTTCCTCCGGCGCCGGGCAGGGCGGCCTCTCCGGTGCCGGGAAGGGCGGCCTCCCCACGAAGCGGGGCGGCCTCTCCGGCGCCCGGGAGGGCGGCCTCTCCGGCGCGGAGCGGGGCGGCTTCTCCTGTGCTGGGCAGAGCGGCTTCTCCGGCGCGGGGCTGCGCGGGCACGCGGACATGCAGCGCGCCGAGCTTCGCCTCCACGGCCCACAGCCCTCGTCCCTCGGAGACCTGCACGACCGGCACATCCCCGATCACATCCGCCACCGCCGTTCCGCCCGCAGACGCTTCGGTCGTCGCCGCCCCGTCCGGTGCGGCCGTTACGCCTACTGCCGCATCTGCTACCGCTGTACCCATCACCGCGGCTTCGGCCGCTGTGCCCGCTACCACGGCTTCGGCCGCTGTGCCCGCTACCACGGCTTCGGCCGCTGTGCCCGTTACCGCGGCTTCGGCCGCCGTGTCCGTTACCACCGCTTCGGCGGCCGCGTCCGCGACCGCCGCAGAGGCCGCTGCCCCCGCCGGTCCCCTCACCAGCTCCGTCACGGTCTCGGCCACGGCGGTGGCGAAGCGTTCGGCGTCCATGCCGTCCGCGATCTCCGGGCCATCCGCAACCTTAGGGCCGCGCACCCCTTCCGGCTCGGCCGGCGGCCACTCGCCGCGCAGGTGCAGGACGCCGGGGCGCTCGGCCGTCGCCAGCTCGGCCATCAGCTCCGTGACCGTGCCCTGCGGGTCGTGCAGGGCGGCGTCCCCGCGGGCGGCGAAGGCGTCGGCGAGCAGGCGCAGGGAGATCGACCGCGGCGGGTCGTAGGCGACCAGCACCTCCAGCTCCTCGTGGACCCGCAGCGCGCTGCCGGAATCGTGGTACGCCCGCAGCCCCTCCACGAAGGCCGCCTCCACATCAGGTGGCAGCAACCCCCACGAACGGTCCACCTCGAACCTGTCGTCGGCGGCACCTTCCCCCGTCCCCCGGCGGAGCCACCAGACCACCGCGCCGACAACAGCGGCGGCCAGCACTGTGACTGCGATGAACACGTTGTTGCCCGCTTTCCCCTCGTACTTGGCAAGCGGTAGCAGCGTAGTGTGATCAATCCCCACAAACACTGGAATTTCCGCAAATAGCGATCAGCGGGCGCAGCGCGGCATACGACGACCAAGATGAGGTTTCTCCCATTTGGTAATCGACATTATTTGTCGCGAGGTCCGCACGCACCACGCGCCCACCTGTCAGGGACGGTCAGGCCGCACGCACCAGGCGCCTGACCGTCAGGGACGATCAGGCCGCACGCACCAGGCACCTGACCGTCAGGGACCGTCAGGCCGCACGCACCAGGCCCCTGACCGTCAGGAGCGTCAGAGCGACCGGGGCCGCATCCCGTCGCAGACCACGTCCGCCATCCGCACCGCCCCTCCCCTGGCCCGGGCTCCGCGCTCGGCGACCAGGCAGCCGCGCAGCAGGTCGAGGGCGTCCTCGGCGGTGAGGTCGGCGCGCACGGCCCCCACCCGCTGGGCCCGCGCCAGCAATCGGCCGAGCGCCGCGGCGAAGTCCCTGGCCAGCGTGGAGCCGGGCCGTACCGGCATGGCCGTGCCGCTGTCCAGCATGTCGCACAGCGCCTGGTTGCCCGACGCCTGCTCGACCACTGCGGCGAACCAGCCGAAGAACGCCCGACCGGCGTCCTCGGCGGTGGCCAGCGCGCGGGCGTCGGCCACGAACCGTTCGATCCGCCCGAGCAGCACCGCCTCGAACAGCGCCTCTTTGGTGGGAAAGTGCCGGTAGACGGTGCCGACCCCGAACCCGGCACGCCGGGCGATCTCATCGAAGGAGATGGTCAGGCCGTCGCTGGCCAGGGCCTGCTGGGCGATCTGCAGCACCCGCTCCCTGTTACGCCGGGCGTCGGCCCGCAGCGGCCTGGCGGCGCCGTGATCGTCGCCCATGATCTCCACCTGCCTTCGGCCTGCCGGCAGGCGGAAAGCGGGCCCGCGGCGACAAACGGAGAATGCTCTCCGATTCTATCCCGGGAGATTCCCCGACATACACCCCCAAAATCCCACCGCAACCCCTGAAACACCCCAGCAGCCGACCGCCGCCGATCCCGCAATATCCCGCTAAAACCCAACACCAGGTGGATGGGGCGACGATTCCACGGCAGTACGGCGTTCAGGGGGTTCCGCGGCGGCGGCAGCGTCCGTGGCTCACGCAGTGATGGCGGCGTTCAGAGATTCCGCCGCGATGGCGTTCCGGGGATGAAAGTGATGGCTTTCCGGGGATGCGCGGCGGTGGTGGTGGTTGTTGTTCCGGGGGCGTCGCGCCGGAGCCGCCAGGGACCTTCGCGGCGCCGTACGCGAAACTCCGAAATCCTCCCGAGCGTCGCAGCAGTCAGCGCCACGACAACGACCCGCCGGCACAGCGGCGACCGGCGGCCGAGGGCGAACGGTCGCCGAAAGCCCGGCACCCGCCCCGGAGCGTCGGGACGGGTGCCGGGCCGGCGAGACCGGGGTCACGTGGACGTTCCCCAGCCGGACCGCGCGCCGACCCGCTTGAGCCGGATCCGCTCCTCCCGCGGAGCCGGCTCGATCTCGATCACCCGCGCCCCCTCCGGCACCTGCCGCAGGTCGTGCGTGATGAGCAGCGTGGTACGCCCGGCCATGAGCCGCCGCAGCGGCCGCATGACGTGGGCGGCGGTGGCGACGTCCAGTCCGGTGACGGGCTCGTCGAGCACCAGCACCGGCGTGTCGCGCAGGATGGCCCTGGCGATCGCGATGCGCTGCCGCTGCCCGCCGGACAGCAGCCGGCCGCGCTGACCGACCGGCGAGTCGTACCCCTGGGGCAGCAGCTTGATGAAGTCGTGCGCCCCGGCCACCTCGGCCGCCCTGACCACCTCGTCGAACGAGGCGCCGGGACGCCCGTAGGCGATGTTGTCGCGTACGGTGCCGGAGAACAGCAGCGTCTCCTGGTGCAGGACGGTGATGTTGTCGCGCAGCGACTGCCGTGTGATGCCCTGGACGTCGGTGTCGTCCAGCAGGATGCGCCCGGAGTCCGGGTCGTAGAAGCGCAGCAGCAGCTTGGCGATCGTGGACTTGCCCGCCCCGCTGGGCCCGGTGATCACGACGACCTCGCCGGGCTCTGCGGTGAACGACAGGTCGCGCAGCACCTGACGGCTCCGTCCCGGATAAGTGAAGCTCACCCGGTCGAAGACGATCCGGCCGCTGCAGCGGCCCATCGCGACGGCGTCCGGGGCGTCGCGTACGGCGGGCTTGGTGTGCAGGATCTCGATCACGCGGTCCGATCCCGCCGCCGCCTCCGACACCGTCAGGGCCAGCTCGCCCAGGCTCTGCACGGCCGGGTAGAGCAGGGCCAGGTACGCCGCGAACGACAGCAGCCCGCCGATCGTCAGCCGCCCGGCCGCGATCTCCCACGCGCCGAACCCGAGGATGGCGATCAGGCAGATCGTCTCGATGACCTGCACCGCCGGGTTGTACAGACCCGACAGCCAGGCCTGCGACATGTTGGCCCGCAGCCAGGTGCGCCCCTCGCTGTGCAGCCTGCGGGACTCCTCGTCCTGCCGGTTGTACGACTGCACGAGCGGCTGGTTGGCCAGCCCTTCCTCCAGGACGCTGTTCATCGCCCCGTTGCTGGCCCGCTCGCGCGCCGCCGCCGTCCTGAACTTCGAGGCGAACACCTTCGAGGTGATCACGAACAGCGGGATCAACGCCATCGTCAGCAGTGCCAGGTCCCAGCGGATGAAGAACGCCGCCCCGGCGAAGAAGACGATGCCGGCCACGGTGGTGACGGCCTTGACCAGTCCTGAGCCGACCAGTTCCTCGATGGCCTCCACGTCGTCCGTCATGCGCGCCATCAGGTCGCCCAGCCGCCGCTTCTCGGAGAAGTCGGGGGCGAGCGTCTGTACGTGCGCGTACACGCGGTCGCGCAGGGCCAGCAGGAACCGCTCCGCGCCCAGCGCGGTGAGGTAGGCCCCCGCGAAGGACAGCGCGCCGGCACCGACGGCGAGCCCGAGCCAGATGGCCGCGGGAGACCAGAAAGCGTCAAGGTTCCGGGTCGTCAGCACCTCGTCGGTGATGTGCCCGAACAGGCGGATCGCGGCGACCTCACAGAGCGCGGCGAGGATGGCGAAAACCACCCCGGCCGCGAAATGGCGCCGCAACCCGCGGGTGTCCGGCCAGAACTCGCGGAACGTGCGGCGAATGGTGATCGCCGGCGCGAGTTCACGGCCGGAGGCGCTCAAAGGGGGCCGGCGGCCTGGCCGCCGGCCCTCATCGGGGGTGTCTAGCACCCCCACCACCTACGACGGGCGCACCAGCCCCAGCCCCACCGGCGCCAGCGGCGGCGCCTGCGGCATCCCCATCCTTGCTTGAAGCCGACCGCGGACAGTTGCGTGTTCGCCATGATTCCTCCCCCGTTGGCTGAACACTGACAAATCGGACGCTAGCACCCGAAATGCGATAAATCAGCAGATAATCGTTGATTTCAGGAAGGCTTGACCGGTAAAACCCGAGCGGAAAGGCGTTTCCGGCGAAGAAGTAAAGGCGCCCGCCCACCAGTAAAAACGTAAAACCAGCGTCATATAACGCCAAAAGGCGCCCCAGAAGCCGCGCTTCCGGAGCGCCCTCAGACCGTCCGCCAACGGCCGTCAAGCGGCCTCACGCCGCAGGGCCGACCTCACGTGACGACGCGACCGCACCGGCCCGCGGCGGGTACCGAGCCGGCCACACGCGACCGACACGGGCCACACCGGCCCGCAGCGGGTTACCGAGCCGACATCAGCGCGCCGACCACACCGGCCACGCCGGGCCACAACGCCCGGCCGGGGGTCAGTTCAGCGACGAGTACGCCACCACACCCCGCCGCATCGCGTCCATCGCCTTCACCGACGTCTGCCGGATCTTGCTGCCCTCCGGCGCCGCGTTCCCCAGCTGGCCCAGCAGGTCCATCAGCTGCTTGATCCACCGCACGAAGTCACCGGCCGCCAGCTCGTTGCCGCCCACGCCGTCCATCAGCACCGCGTCGAGGCTGTGCCCCTTCGTCCACCGGTACGCCGCCCACGCGAACCCCAGATCCGGCTCCCTGATCGTGGACAGCCCGTGGTCCGACTCGATGCCCTCAAGCTCGCCCCACAGCCGGATCATCGCCGACAGCGCGTCCTGCGCCTTACCCGCCGGGATCTTCGGCCGCCGCGTGTCGTCGGACGCCCGCGACTCGAACACCAGCGCCGACACGCACGCCGCCAGCTCCGCCGGATCGAGATCCTCCCACAGCCCGTTGCGCAGGCACTCGGCGGTCAGCAGGTCGAGCTCGGTGTAGAGGCGGCCGAGCCGCCGCCCCTCGTCGGTCACCGTCTCGCCGCGCAGGTAGCCGAGCTGCTGCAGCACCGAGCAGATCCGGTCGAACGTCCGCGAGATCACGTGGGAACGCCCCTCGACCCGCCGCCGCAGCCCCTCGGTCTCGCGCAGCAGCTTGTAGTAGCGCTCGGCCCAGCGGGCGTGGTCCTCGCGCTCGTCGCAGCCGTGGCACGGATGCTGCCTGATCTGCCGCCGCAGGTCGTTGACCTCGGGGTCCTCCACCGTGTGGTCGCGCACCCGCGGCGGCTTGCCGAGGTCCCGGTCGCCGATCTTCGCCATCAGCGTCGAGACCAGGTTCGCCCGCTCCTTCGGCGAGCGGGAGTTGAAGTTCTTCGGGATGCGCACCTTCTCCAGCGGCTCCACCGGCACCGGGAAGTCGGACGGATCCAGCTTCTTCACCTGCTTGCCGATGGTCAGCACCAGCGGGCTCGGCCCGTGACCGCGCGGATTGCGGCTCACGTCCAGCACGATCGCAAGGCCCGCGCGCCGGCCGCCCGGCACCCGGATCACGTCGCCCGGCTGCAGCGCCTCCAGCGACCGCGCCGCCGCCGCCCGCCGCGCCGCACCGCGCTGCCGCGACAGCTCCGCCTCGCGGTCGGACAGCCGCCGCCGCAGCGCCGCGTACTCGGCGAAGTCACCCAGGTGGCAGGTCATCGCCTCCTGGTAGCCCTCCAGCGCCTCCTCGTGCTTGCGCAGCTGCTTGGCCAGCCCCACAACCGCACGGTCCGCCTGGAACTGCGCGAACGACTCCTCCAGCAGCGCCCTGGCCCGCTCGCGGCCGAACTGCCCGACCAGGTTGACCGCCATGTTGTACGACGGCTGGAAGCTCGACCGCAGCGGATACGTACGGGTGCCCGCAAGGCCCGCCACCGACAGCGGATCCATGCCCGGCTGCCACAGCACCACCGCGTGGCCCTCGACGTCGATGCCGCGCCGCCCCGCCCGGCCGGTGAGCTGGGTGTACTCCCCCGGCGTCAGGTCGGCGTGCGTCTCGCCGTTCCACTTGTCCAGCTTCTCGATCACCACGGTGCGCGCCGGCATGTTGATGCCCAGCGCCAGCGTCTCCGTGGCGAACACCGCCTTGACCAGGCCGCGGGTGAACAGCTCCTCCACGACCTCCTTGAACGCCGGCAGCATGCCCGCGTGATGCGCCGCAAGGCCCCGCTCCAGGCCCTCGCGCCACTCCAGGTAGCCCAGCACCGCCAGATCCTCATCGGGCAGGTGCGCCGTGCGCTCGTCGACGATCTGCCGGATCTCGTGCCGCTCGCGGTCGCTCGTCAGCCGGATGCCGGCGTACAGGCACTGCTGCACCGCCGCGTCGCAGCCCGCGCGGGAGAAGATGAACGTGATCGCCGGCAGCAGCCCCTCGGCGTCGAGCTTCTCGATGACCTGCACCCGGTCCGGCGGGCGCGAGCGCGGCACCCGGCCGTAGCCGCGCCGGCCACGACCCGCCATCAGCCGCTCCGCATCCCGCGTCACCCGCATCAGCGTCGGGTTGATCCGCGGCGTCAGATCGTCGGTGATGAACATGTCGTAGATGCGCTTGCCGACCATCATGTGCTGCCACAACGGCACGGGACGGTGCTCGTCCACGATCACCGTGGTGTCGCCGCGCACCGCGCCCAGCCACTCGCCGAACTCCTCGGCGTTGCTCACCGTCGCCGACAGCGCCACCAGCCGCACCGACTCCGGCAGGTGGATGATCACCTCTTCCCAGACCGCGCCGCGGAACCGGTCGGCGAGGTAGTGGACCTCGTCCATCACCACGAACCCGAGCCCGGACAGCGTCGCCGAGCCCGCGTAGAGCATGTTGCGCAGCACCTCGGTCGTCATGACGACGATCGGCGCCTCGCCGTTGATGCTGTTGTCGCCGGTCAGCAGCCCGACCTTGCCCGTGCCGTAGCGCTTGACCAGGTCGTTGTACTTCTGGTTGGACAGCGCCTTGATGGGGGTGGTGTAGAAGCACTTCAGGCCCTGCTCCAAGGCGAGGTGGACGGCGAACTCGCCGACCACCGTCTTGCCCGACCCCGTGGGCGCCGCCACCAGCACGCCGTCGCCGGCCTCCAGGGCGCGGCAGGCGTCGATCTGGAAGTCGTCCAGCGGGAAGTCGTAGAGACCTCGGAACGATCTCAGCGCGGCCCCGTCGTCCCCGAACTTCTGACGGAAGGCCGCATAGCGTTCCGCTGGCGTTGTCATAATCGCCAGCCTACCGAAACCGCCATTCCGGTCCGTCCAGGGAGCCGCCCGCGCCGGGCCTTCCGACCCGGCGCCTTTACAAAGTAGATCTCATACGATGACGCGCAACGCGCCCGGCAGCACCTCGCAGTGCAGCGGGGCCGGCCCGATGCGTTCGCCGTCGGCGTAGGCGATCACCTCGGGTGCCTCCACCCGGACGCTGCGCACCCGCCGCACCGACACCGCCGGGTGCGTGACGTGGGTGCCCCGGTAGACGCTCGGGAAGACCCGCACGAACTCCCCCGTGGACAGCGCGCCCACCATCACGACGTCCAGCAGCCCGTCGTCGGGCCTGGCGTCCGGGCAGACCCGCATCCCCGCGCCGTAGGAGGTGGTGTTGGCCACCGCGACCAGCATCGCCTCCCGCTCGACCGGCTCGCCGTCGTCGAAGGTGACGCGGTACGGGATCGGCCGGAACGCGCGCAGCTCCCGCGCGGTCGCCACCAGGTAGCGGGCCATGCCGGGCGGCCAGGTGAGGGTGTTGGCCCGCTCGTTGACGCGGGAGTCGAACCCGCAGCACGCCACCCCGGCGAACAGCTCCTCGGCACCGCCCGCCGCGATGCGGGCGGCGTCCACCGGCCGGGTCTTCATCCGCAGCACGGCCCTGGCCGCCGCGAGCGGATCCTTGCGCGGCACGCCGAGCGCGGCGGCGATGTCGTTGCCGGTGCCCGCCGGGATGATGCCGAGCGGCACGTCGGTGCCGGCGACCGCCTGCACCGCCAGGTGGACCAGCCCGTCGCCGCCGAAGGCGACGAGCGCGTCGGGACGTTCGGAGACGGCCGTGCAGGCGCGGGCGAGCGCGTCGGCGGCGTCGTCACCGACGATCACCGACAGCTCGGCCCCTCCGGCGCGCAGCCGGCGCGCCACGGGCTCGAGCAGGCGCAGCGTACGCCCGCCGCGGGCGGCGGGGTTGACGAGCAGGGCGATATGGGGGGACACGCCCGGAACCTATCGTTTCCGGGGCGGCACGGGAATGCCTCAGCGCTTGTCGGTGCCCGGCGGCTCCTCATCGGTCAACCCGGAGGGCTCGACCGGCGTGCTCTCCTCGGGCAGCGGCGAGGCCTCGTCGTCGGACAGGTGGGAGAAGTCCCCCTCGGCCGGCGCGCGCCTCTCGCGCAGGAAGATGACGCCCTCGGCGATGAAGTACAGCACGATCATCGGCATGGCGAGCGCCATCATCGTCAGCGGATCGCCGCCGGGCGTGATGACCGCGCCGAAGACGAACATGATGAAGACGACCGTGCGCCGGTGCTTCTTGACCGTGGCGTGCGACAGGACGCCGATGATGTTGAGGAACACCAGCAGCAGTGGCAGCTCGAACGACACACCGAAGATCACCAGCATGATGAGCACGTAGTTGAGGTACTCATCGATCTGGATGGTCGCGACGGTGTCGCTCGGCGCGAAGCCCAGCAGGATCGCCAGGCTGGTGTCCATGATGATGTAGGCGAGCGCGGCGCCGATGAGGAACAGCGGGACCGCGATCGACATGAACGTGATCGAATACCGCTTCTCGTTGCGGTAGAGGGCGGGCGTGACGAACGCCCAGATCTGGTAGAGCCAGACGGGTGAGGACACCACCAGGCCGACCAGCGCCGACACCTTCAGCGTCAGGAAGAACGACTGGAAGATGCCGCCGTAGGTGAGCGTGCACTGGCCGACGCGCAGCTGCTGCGCCTGCGGCGTGTCACAGAACGGCGCCTTGATGTACGCCCACACCGGATCGAAGAAGAAGAAGCCGATGATGATGCCCACGACCACGGCGGCCAGCGCGATGAGCAGGCGGTTGCGCAGCTCCCGCAGGTGCTCCATGAGGGGCATGCGACCTTCGGGGTCGCGTTCTCGCCTCGAATTGCTCGATCGTTTGAGCAGCGCCATCTAGCAGTCCAGATCAGGAAGAGGAGGAAGGGCGGAGATCAGGCGTGCTTGTTGTCGGTCTGGGCGGCACTGGCGCGCAGCTTGGCGGCCTGCTCCTCCAGCTGGCGGGCCTGCTCCTCCAGCGACAGCCCGGGCGTGGGGGCCGGCGGGGTGGAGGCCGGCAGCGGCTGCGGCTGGACGGGCTGGGGCTGAGGCTGGGCCTGCTGCGCGGGCGCCTGCTGGACGGTGTGCTGGACGTCGTCGTCGTCATCGCGCAGCTTCGCGGTCTCGGCCTTGAAGATGCGCAGGGAACGGCCGACGCCGCGGGCCATGTCGGGCAGCTTCTTCGCACCGAACAGCAGCACCAGCGCCAGCAGAATGATGAGGAGTTCGGGCACTCCGAGGTTCGGCATGAGAACGCCCTTTCTAGCGACACTTGCCTCTTTCAGCCACGATCGTACGCTGCCGGGGGCGTGGTCTCACCCCCCCTGGCCGGTCAATCTGGCCCGCCGGGGCTCAAGCTGGGCCTGCGCCTCGGCCACTTCCCTTCTCAGAGTACGTGCCGCCACCACGACGCGAGCACCGGCCACCACCAGCACGATCAGCCCGGCGACGCCGATCCCCACGGACACGAACAGCAAAGTCATGACCGGTGAGCGTACAGGGCCAGGGCGCGTTCGGCCTCGCGGCGCACGGCCTCGGCCATCTCAGGAGGCGAGACGACCTTGCCGGTGTCGCCGAGCCGCAGCGCCAGCTTGAGAATCCAGTCCTCGTCGCGGGCCCGCAGCGCCACCCGCAGCCGCCCCTCGCCCAGCTCGGTGACCTGCTCGCACGGGTAGTACTCGGCCACCCACCGCCCGGCGGCGCTCAGCTCCAGCTCCACCAGCTCGTCGGTGGGCGACGGACGGAACACCCCGTCGGTCACGTCGCGCGGCTCGGCCTCGGCCGGCGGGTCGGCGGGCACGTCCAGCACCTCCACGCCGAGCACCCGGTCCAGCCGGAACAGCCGCATCGCCTCGGCCCGGTAGCACCAGCCCTCCAGGTAGGCGCGGCCGTCCACGACCAGCACCCGCATCGGGTCGACCTCGCGCGGCGTCACCTCGTCGCGGCCCGGCACGTAGTAGCGCAGCGACAGGCGGCGGCCCTTGGTGAGCCCCTCGCGCACCCGCGGCAGCGCGTCGGGGGCGGCGTCGACGTCCACGGCGACCTGGCTGCTGACGGTGGCCGCGCCCTCTCCGGCGGCCCGCTCCAGCTTGGCCATCACCCGCGGCAGCGCGTCGGGCACCCCGCCTTCGGGCAGCGCCAGCTCGGGGGTGGCGGCCAGCGTGCGCAGCGCCACCAGCAGCGCGCTCGCCTCGTCGATGCCGAGCCGCAGCGGCCTGGCGATGGTGTCGGCGTTGTCGATGAGGATCTCGCCGCCGTCCCACGACACGTCGATGAGGTCGCCGGGGGTGTGGCCGGGCAGCCCGCACATCCACACGAGCTGCAGGTCGTCGATGAGCTGCTTCTCGCTCAGCCCGAACACCGCCGCGACCTCGCCGACCGTGGCCCCCGGATGGGACATCAGGTACGGCACCAGCGCAAGCAGCCGCGGCAGCCGATCGGCGGACCCGCTCACTTCCGTTCCCCCTCGCCTAGACGCCCGTTCACCTCGCGACGACCCCCGTGACCCGCCGTGCTCACGCCAGCGCCCCCTTCAGGCGGCGGATGACGGCCTCGCGGGCGTCCGGCGGCTCCACCACCTCGACGTCGGCGCCCAGGCTGGCCATCCATCCCGCCAGCCGCTCGGCGTCGGAGAACGACAGCTCCGCCTCGTCCCAGCCGTCGCGGCCCTCGCGTACGGACCTGGCCAGGCGGCGCAGCCCCTCGCACGCGCCCTGCCTGACCCGCACCACGGCCGTCCGCTCCTCGCTCGGCTCGTCGGGGAAGCCCACCATGGCCCGCAGATCGACATCGTGCGGCACCTCGACCGCGCCCGGCTTGCCGACCGCGGTCACCGCGCCGCTGATCCGGCTGAGCCGGAAGGCGCGCGGCGCGTTGCGGTCGCGGTCGAAGCCCGCGAGATACCAGCGGCCGCGCCTGCTGACCACGCCCCACGGCTCGACGGTGCGGCTGCGCACGGTCTCGCTGCCCGACGCCCGGTAGTCGAAGCGGACCACCCGCCGGTCGCGCACCGCGTTCCACAGCGCGGGGAAGGCCGGGTCGCGGGTGTCGACGCGCAGCTCCAGCGCGCTGCCGCCCATCGAGCCGCCGACCGGCTGATCGGTGGCCACGCCGCCCGCGCGCAGCTTCAGCAGCGCGCCCGAGGCCGCCTCGGCCAGGCTGGCGCGCTGCCACACCTGCGCCGCCAGGCCCAGCACCGCCGCCTCGTCGGGTTCCAGCGTGATCTCGGGCAGCTCGTACGCCTCCCGCTCGATGCGGTAGCCCGGCTCGTCCTCCCACGGGTCGCGCACCACGTCGATGGGGATGCCGATCTCGCGCAGCTCGTTCTTGTCGCGCTCGAACATGCGCTGGAACGCCTCGTCGCTCTCGCGGTCGTAGCCGGGGACGGCCTGGCGGATCTGCTCGGCCGACAGCGGGCGCCGGGTGGCGAGCAGGCAGATCACGAGGTTGAGCAACCGTTCCGTCTTCCGGCGCGACATCTGCCTCACTCCTCCTTCATCGACGCTACCCTGCCCCCGTGATCAGATGGCGCAAGGGCGAGGTCGTACGGATCCGACGCGAGTGGCCGGGAGCGGTGGAGCTGGACGTCACCGTGCCCGAGGGTGAGTGCAAGGCGCTGGCGTACCCGCCGTTGGTGGGCCGCCCGCAACCCGGCGACGAGGTGCTGCTCAACACGACCGCGCTCGCGATGGGTCTCGGTACGGGAGGTTACGCCATGGTGGTGGCCGTCCCTAACCGTTTGCCGGAAGATCCCTCCGGCCCCGGGCACCTGGTGAAGGCCCGGTACACGCCGCTGCAGGCCACGGTGCTGGGCGCCGACGAGCAGGACTCCCCGCATCACGACAGGCTGCGCGAGGCGGACTCCATCGACGGCATGCCGGTGATCGTGGCCGACCTGCACTCGGCCCTGGCGCCGATCCTGTGCGGCCTGTACGAGGCCAGGCAGGGCGTGCGGGTGGCGTACGTGATGCAGGACGGCGGCGCGCTGCCGTCGTGGTTCTCGATGTCGGCGGCCCGGCTGCGCGAGACCGGCTGGCTGGCCGGGGTGGTGACGGTGGGTCAGGCGTTCGGCGGCGACGTCGAGGCGGTCACCGTGCACACCGGGCTGCTCGCGGCGAAGTATGTGCTGGAGGCCGACCTGGCGATCGTCGCGCAGGGGCCCGGCAACCTGGGCACGGGCACCCGGTGGGGCTTTTCCGGGGTGTCGGCCGGCGAGGCGGTGAACGCGGCGGGCGTGCTGCTCGGGCGGCCCGTGGCGGCACTGCGGGTCAGCGAGGGCGACAAGCGCGAGCGCCACTACGGCGTCTCCCACCACTCGCTGACCGCCTACGGCCGGGTGGCGCTGACGCCCGCCGACGTGCCGGTGCCCGAGCTGCCCGGCGAGTTCGGCGAGCGGGTCAGGGATCAGGCGGAGCTGCTGGCCGTACGGCACCGCCTGGTGCCCGTCCCCGTGGACGGCCTGCACGAGGCGCTGCGCGAGTCGCCGGTGCGGCTGTCGACGATGGGCCGGGGGCTGGAGGAGGACCTGGCCTACTTCCTCGCCTCGGCGGCGGCGGGCAGGCACGCGGCCTCGCTGCTGGGCTCCGGGTAGGGGTCCTTGAACGTGAACGCCTCGGGGCCGGGCCCTTCGGTCCTGAGGCGTTCCAGCCGTTCCATGGCCTCGGCCAGGGACGGGATCGTGCCCTCGGGCACCCACCACATCACCATGTACGGCTCCGCCATGCGCAGGAACCACTCCCTGCGCCGGCGCAGCACGCCCAGATGAGGGCTGCGGTAGACGTAGTCCCACAGCGACTCCATCGACTCCCACACCGAGAAGTTGACCAGCAGCAGGTCGCCGTAGTCGTGCTTGACGGTGGCCGTGGGGTCGGTCTCGCTCTCCTTCAGCCGCCACACGAAGCCGGGGGCCTCGTCGGCGATGGCGTTGATCGGTTCGAGCAGGGCGACGAACTCGGCGATCTCGGGGCTGTCGACGGGTGCGCGCAGATGGGCGATGTTGAGCTGGGCGAGATGCATGGGCTCAGCTCACCATCGGGGACACTTCTATGTCAATATGGATTTGTTTTAGAAGCCCGGGGCCGGTCACTCAGCGCCGGCCCCGTCCTGCCGTACCGGGGAATCGGGTTGCTCGAACCGCTTGACCTGCTTGAACGCGACACAGCACTCGCCGGGGCGCGGATCCAGCTCCGCTCTGGCCGGATCGTCGCCCAGCCCTTCCAGCAGGCCCTGGCACAGCGCCAGATTCATCGAGCACACCAGCAGCGGCTGCTCCCGAGCCAGCACGTGGAACGGGCAGTTGCGCAGCCGCAGCCGCCCGCCCTCCTCGTACGGCTCGTAGCCGCGCTCGCGCAGCACCCGCTCCACCGGCTCGCCCCGCCGCTTCCCGGCCAGCCGCGCGCCCGCCGCCCGCGCCGCCGCCTCCGCCCGCTCCTCCGCGCCCAGCCCGTCGACCGCCTCGGCCAGGACGGAGGCGAGCGTCAGGTAGTCGCGCGGCGGCAGGCTCACAGAACGCTCGCTGCTCGCCCTGCGATAGACCTTGGCGGGACGGCCGCTGCCCGGGCCCTTCTTCTCCGGCCGGCGGAACCCGCTCTCCAGCAGGCCCGCCTCCACCAGCTTGTCGAGGTGGTGACCGGCCAGCGTCCTGGACACGCCCGCCGCCTCCGCCGCCTCGCCGCGGCCCACCTCACCGCCGTGCGAGGCGACGACGTCGTACAGGCTGCGGCGGACGGGGTCGTGCAACAGGGCCAGCGCCTCGAGGTCGCCGCCGCTCAGGGGCTCGCTACTCACACGCGGAGTCTAAAGCCGCCGCTCCACCCGCTTCAGCACGCAGACGCGGCTGGGCTCGCGGGTGCCCGAACCGTACTTCTTCCAGCATCCGCCCTTCTTCAGCACGCGGATGTCGATGTAGCGGGGCGCGCCGTAACGGCGGTGCACGGCCTTGGCGTTGCGCAGCAGGCGCGCGGCCGCCTTGTTCGCCTTGGCGCGGGACGAGGCGAAGGCGGTCACCCAGGTCACGCCGGGGTCGCCGCCGAAGTGGCAGTGTCTGACGCCCTTGCAGAACGGCGGGTTCGCGGTGGCGCTCGCGGCCGGTGCCAAACCCAGCAGAACGGCTAAGGCCGCAACCATCACGACAAGTGAACGGATCATGGGAAATATCCTGCCTTAGTAGGCCCCGATGACGTCCACGACGAAGACCAGCGTGTCGGACCCTTTGATCCCGTACTCGGGGCGGCCGGCCGGGCCGTACCCGTACGCGGGCGGCACCACCATCGCGACCCTGCTGCCCACCGGCACGCCCGCCAGCCCCTTCTCCCATCCGCTGATCACGCCGCCGTCGCCCAGCTTGAACGCCTTCGGCCCGCCGGACGTCCACGTCGCGTCGAACACCCTGCGGGTGCTCCAGACGGCGCCCGCGTACTGGGTCACCACGAGCATCCCCGGCCGCACCGGCGGGCCTTCTCCCCTGCGCAGCACCGTGGAGGCGAACGCGCGCGGCGGCGCGCCGCGCGGCACGCTCAGCGAGGGCCTGGGGCCGCCGCCGATCCGCACGCCCGCCAGCTCGCCGGGACCCGCCGCCACCGCGTCGTCCCGGTGATGTGCGCCGAGGACGTCCACGACGTAGAACAGCTCCTCCCCCGCCTTCAGGCCGCGCGGCGGGGCCGCGCCGAACCCCTCCTCAGGCGGGATCGCCACGGTCACCCTGCTGCCCACCCTGCGGCCCCGCAGCGCCCGCTCCAGCCCCGGCAGCAGCTCGCCCACCGGGAACGCGGCCGGGGTGCCCCGGGTGAAGCTGGAGTCGGCAAGGCGGTTGGCCGCGCCGTCCCAGACGTGCGCGGTGTACTGCACGATCGCCAGATCGCCGGTCTTCAGCGGCTCGCCCCTGCCGGCGACCGGCTCGCCCACCCGCAGCTCTGCGGCCGGCCTGGCGGCGGGGAAGACGATCGTCGGACGCGCCCCGAACGGCCCGCCCACCTGCGGCTCACGCTCGGCGTCGTCACCCGTGCACCCGGCGGCCGCCGGCAGCGCCAGCACGGCCGCCACCAGCATCCGCACAGGCGCGCTCACGAACCGGATCCGCAAGGCCCGGAGAGCCGGCACCGGCCCTCGCGGCGTCCACGGCGTCCACGGTGTCCACAGCGTCCCTGGTGTCCGTGGTGTCCACGGCCTTCCTGGTGTGCACGGTGTATGGGTGGCGGCACGGCGGCGCATCGGCCCTCCCACGCGAAACGGCCCGGCGGCGCCATGCCACCGGGCCTCGCGATGTTACCGGGCCGCCCGCGGGCGAACCGGCGGAACGCCGATCTGGCGTCCCAGGGGCCGCCTGGCGGGCCCTCAGACCTGATGGGCCCGTTCAGCGACTCAGTAAGCGCCGAGGACGTCCACGACGAACACCAGCGTGCTGTTGGCCGGGATGCCCTGCTGCTCCTGGCTGCCGTAGCCCATCTCCGGCGGAATGCTCATCACGACCCGGCTGCCGACCGGAACCCCGGCCAGACCCTTCTGCCAGCCCTGGATCACCTGAGCGAGCGGGAACTCGGCCGGCTCGCCACGCTCCCAGCTGGAGTCGAACTGCTTGTCCGTCCCCCAGATCTTGCCCGTGTAGTGCACGGTGAGCGTCTGGTTCGCGGTCACCTTCTCGCCGGTGCCCTTGATCAGCGTCTTGA
This sequence comes from Nonomuraea sp. NPDC052634, assembly GCF_040678535.1. Taxonomy (NCBI): domain Bacteria; kingdom Bacillati; phylum Actinomycetota; class Actinomycetes; order Streptosporangiales; family Streptosporangiaceae; genus Nonomuraea; species Nonomuraea sp. NPDC052634. The sequence goes on from NZ_JBFATY010000006.1 coordinate 258,056, forward strand.
CCACGAGGTCCTTGGGAGCCTTCTCCTTGGTCTTCGTGGTCAGCGTCGGCGCCTTGTCACCGCCCGGGTTCTCGACCTTCACACCCTTGATCGACTCGCTGGTCTCCTCGCCGGTGGCGGCCTTCAGCGGCGCGGGCCGCGTACCGACCACGTCGAACACGAACACCTTCGTCGGCTCGGTCTGCGCGGCCTGCTGCTGGCCCTGCACCGAGTCGTTGGCCAGCACGGCCAGCAGCCGCCCGCCGCTCTTGACCTTGGTGAAGCCCTCCTGCAGCACCTTCGGCAGCTGCTCGGTCACCGGGATCGTCTCCGGCGCCTTCGTGTCGTACGACGACCCCTGGACCGCGTTGTCCTTGCCGTCCCAGTTGTAGACGGTCAGGTTCACGATCACGCGGTCGCCCGCCTTGACGCCCTCGCCGTTCCCTGGCTCGATCACCTCGTACGACGAGGTGGTCGCGGGCGAACCGGACGGGAACGTCACGTTGGGCTTGGCCCCGACGTTCCCCTCGACCTTGAGCCCGGACGATCCGCCAGTGGAGGCGGTCGTGCCGGAACCGTCGTCGGAGCCGCAGGCGGCGGCAAACAAGATCAATGGCACGGCGGCCAGTACGGCCAGAGCGCGGCGCATGAATTTCCCTCGGAAGAGACGTCAGATTCGCGTCACACTACCCGACTTCGCAGTAGGGCCGTGGTAAACGGCACCCCACATCCCGCCCTGGCCCGGCGCCCGCGCACGACCGGCGCGGCCCCGGCCCCTCACACAGGGACACGGGCCGCGCCGGCGCCCTGCGCTCACATGCCGGCGATCAGCTTGTCGACCCGCTCGTCCACGCTCCTGAACGGGTCCTTGCACAGCACGGTCCGCTGCGCCTGATCGTTCAGCTTGAGATGCACCCAGTCGACGGTGAAGTCACGCCGCTTCTCCTGCGCCTTGCGGATGAACTCGCCCCGCAGCCGGGCCCGCGTGGTCTGCGGCGGCACCGACTTGGCCTCGAAGATCTTCAGGTCGGACGCCACCCGCTCCACCGAGCCGCGCTTCTGCAGCAGGTAGTACAGGCCGCGCTTGCGGTGGACGTCGTGGTAGGCCAGGTCGAGCTGGGCCACCCGCGGCGACGACAGCGGCAGGTCGTACTTGCGGCGATACCGCTCGATCAGCTGGTACTTCGTCACCCAGTCGATCTCGCGCGCCACCAGATCGAGGTTGCCGGTGTCGACCGCGGTCAGCGTGCGCTCCCACAGCTCAAGCACCCGATGGGTGATGGCGTCGCCGCCGCGCCGGTCGACGAAGTCCTTCGCCTTCGACAGGTACTCCTGCTGGATCTCCAGGCTCGACGCCTCGCGCCCGTTCGCCAGCCGCACCCTGCGCCGGCCCGTCATGTCGTGGGAGACCTCGCGGATGGCCCTGATCGGGTTCTCCAGCGACAGGTCGCGCATCACCGTACCCGACTCGATCATGCGCAGCACCAGGTCGGTGGCGCCCACCTTGAGCAGCATCGTGGTCTCGCTCATGTTCGAGTCGCCCACGATGACGTGCAGGCGGCGGAACCGCTCGGCGTCCGCGTGCGGCTCGTCACGCGTGTTGATGATCGGCCGCGAACGGGTCGTGGCGCTGGAGACGCCCTCCCATATGTGCTCGGCCCGCTGGGACACGCAGTAGACCGCGCCGCGCGGCGTCTGCAGCACCTTGCCCGCGCCGCACACGATCTGCCGCGTCACCAGGAACGGAATCAGCACATCCGCCAGCCGGCCGAACTCGCCATGCCTGCCCACCAGATAGTTCTCGTGGCAGCCGTAGGAGTTGCCGGCCGAGTCGGTGTTGTTCTTGAACAAGTAGATGTCACCGGCGATGCCCTCTTCGCGCAACCGCTTCTCGGCATCCACGAGCAGGCCCTCGAGGATGCGCTCCCCGGCCTTGTCGTGGGTGACGAGCTCGATGACGTTGTCACACTCGGGTGTTGCGTACTCAGGATGGCTGCCCACGTCGAGGTACAGACGTGCGCCGTTGCGGAGAAAGACGTTGCTCGATCGGCCCCAGGACACGACCCGCCGGAACAGGTACCGCGCGACCTCGTCGGGGGACAGCCTGCGCTGGCCCCTGAACGTGCAGGTCACGCCGTACTCGTTCTCCAGCCCGAAGATGCGACGATCCATCACCTCACACTATGCCCACGGATCGGCGAGCGGGAGAGATCTTTCCCATGTGTTTTCCGGTTCGGGCCCCGAACGACTCCCCGACCGGGCCCGCAAGCCTGTCCAGGCCGGGCCTGGAGGTCTCCCGACCGGATGTCAAAACTGTCGCTGAACGCCTCCCTGACGGCGCTTCGAGGCTGTTCCCGCCGGTGCGCTGCGGGCGTTGCGACCGGACCCCGAGACTGTTCCTCGCCGGACCCTGCCCGCAGGCATTTCCCGCCGGACGTCGATGCCTTCCCCTGCCGGGCCTGCGGAGCGCCTGGGTTCGTATCCCCGCGCCCGCCCCCACGGGGCGCGGGTTCCGCCACGACGCAGGTCAGGGAGTGAAGATCTCCTGAACCTTGACGATCTTGCCCTTGTAGACGGTGATGAGCGAGGGGATCGGCGTCCTGCGGTGCCGTTTGATCAGCGTGGACCTGGAGCACCGCTTGCTGCCCAGGCTGCTGTTGCGGGTGGTGGTCAGCTCGCCCATCCAGGATTTGCAGCCGAAGGCCGACAGGTAGATCACGTCCTTGGCGATGGGCGAGGCGTAGGCCATCACGTTGCCCTCGGGCGGGCCCACGAAGTAGCCCTCGGTGTGCTTGGCGGGCTTCCACTTGACGGGTTCGTACTCGGCGACGTTGCCGCGGATGTGGGTGATCCGGCCGCGCAGGATGCCGTTGCGGCGGGAGTGGATGCCCTTGGTGAAGTCGTGCTTCGGGTCGGACTGGAAGGTGGTGCCGAAAATCTTCGGCGCCTTGAACTTCGGAATCTTCGGGGCCGCTTCAGCGGGCGCGCCCGAGGCCAGCATCACGGCCGTGGCGGCTCCTAACGCCACCAGGCCACGTAGTGGAGTTCTCACGGCTTTTAAGATCCCGGGGCGGCCTGGCAAGTTCGGACGTATCAGAGTGAAACAGGTCACACTCCCCGCCCTTCCCCACGGACAGGCCCCGCCCCTTGCCAACCTCCATTTCGCCCTGCGCAGCAAGCCCTTCCGCCCTCCCCTACCGGCGCGGAGCCCCCGAACGGAACCGCTCCCCCACCGCCCGGCTCACCCGTGACGGGGTCCGTCCCTCGCGGCGCGGGCCTCTCCGAACAGTCCCCTCCCCGCCCATCGCTCAGCCCCCACACACGAAACCCCCGAGGCGATAGCTCGGCCCGCGCCACGCAGCCCTCCTGACTACCCGGCCGCGCCAGGCAACCCCGCCGACTACCCGGCCGCGTCCGCCAATTACCCGGCCGCTCCACGCAACCCCGGCCAGCTACTTAGTCCGCGCCACGTGGAACCCCTCGCCGATCGGCCCCGCGCCAGGCAGAACCCTCCCCCACCGATCGGGACTGCCCCGGCTTGATCCCCCGGCGGCCGGCGCCTGTCCGCGTAACGGGACCTGTCCGCGCCCCTGAGCCCCCTCCCGCCCCACGGCGGGGTGATCAGCGCCACGAGGACACGACGCCTCCCAGAGGCCCGTAGCGGGCCGCTCACGGCCGGCACAAGCCCGAGCGACCCGCACGCCCGAACGGCCCACAGCTACCCGACGGCCGGGACAGCCCGCACAGCCGAACGGCCCGCACAAGCCCGAACCATCCGCACAAGCCCGGACGATCCGCACACTCGAACGGCCCGCAGGTACCCCGACGGCCTAGACGACCCGCACCCGCCCCCTAGACGCCCGCACCCCCGGACGACCCGCACGTGGTTGAACGACACCCCTACGGGGCCGGACGGCCCGCACATGGCCGGACACGCCGGTGGGGCCGCCGAAGGACGGCGGCCCCACCGGAGCGGAACACCTGATCGCTTACAGCGGAGACGACCCGTCGTCCACCGGACCCTCAGGACCCGTGGGCGGCGGCGTGGAGGGCTTGTCACCCGACGACGCAGCACCCTCGCCGCCGGAGCCGGAACCGGAGCCGGAGTCGGACGACTCCGCGGGCGGCGTGGCGGACTGCGCGAGCAGCCGCTCGAGCCGCGCCCCGGTCAGCCGCTGGAACTTGCGGTGCTCGCGGTTACGGTCGAGCACCGCCACCTCGAGCTGGTTCACCGGCGGACGCTCCCCGCCCGGCTCGGTCAGCGCGGCCAGCGCCACCTCCAGCGCCTCGGCCAGCGTCATGTCCTCGCGGTAACGCTCCTTCAGCCGCGAGGCGACCGCCTCCGCCTGCCCGCCCATGGCCGCGAAGCCGTGCTCGTCGAAGACCGAGCCGTCGAAGGTCAGCCGGTAGATGGCGTCGCCGTCCTTGGTGTCGCCCACCTCGGCGACGACCACCTCGACCTCGAGCGACTTGATCGACTCGGTGAAGATGCGGCCCAGGTTGGAGGCGTACAGGTTGGCCAGGCCGCGCCCGGTGACGTCGGACCGGTCGTAGGTGTAGCCGTTGATGTCGGCGTACCGGATGCCGCCGAGCCGCAGCTCTTCGAACTCGTTGTAGCGGCCCACGGCCGCGAACCCGATGCGGTCGTAGATCTCGCTGATCTTGTGCAGCGCCCTGGACGGGTTGGGGGCGACGAACAGGATGCCGTCGACGTATTGGAGCACGACCACGGAACGGCCCCGCGCGATGCCCTTGCGCGCGTAGTCGGCCTTGTCCCGCATGATCTGCTCGGGGGACGCATATCCGAATGGCATGGACACAGTCATGATCCTTTGCTAGCGCAGCGGGGCGATGGGACCGTCGGGCGCGATCAGGCGGGCGTCGAGCATCTGCTGGACGTAGCCGCTGACCTCGTCGTCGGACAGGCGGCGGAAACCGTCGGCGTCGATCACGGCCACCACCGGCCAGATCTTCCTCGCAACGTCGGGCCCACCGGTCGCCGAGTCGTCGTCGGCGGCGTCGTAGAGCGCCTGGATCAGCGTCATCACCGTGTCGTCGGCCGTCGCGCCGTCGCGGTAGAGCTTCTTCAGCGACCCGCGCGCGAAGATCGAACCGGAGCCGATCGCGTCGAACCTGTCACGCTCATAAGGCCCGCCCGCCACGTCGTAGCTGAAGATGCGGCCCTCGTCCTTGTCGGGGTCGTAGGCGGCGAACAGCGGCACCACCACCAGGCCCTGCATCGCCATGCCCAGGTTGCCCCTGATCATCGTGGCGAGCCTGTTGGCCTTGCCCTGGACCGACATCGTGCGGCCCTCGAGCTTCTCGTAGTGCTCCAGCTCCACCCGGTAGAGGCGGGCGAACTCAAGACCCGTGCTGGCCGTGCCCGCGATGCCCATGCACGAGTAGTCGTCGGCGCGAAACACCTTCTCCACGTCACGCTGCGAGATGATGTTGCCGGACGTGGCCCGCCGGTCGCCCGCCATGACCACGCCACCGGCGAAGGTGGCGGCCACGATCGTGGTCGCGTGCGGAACCTGGTCGCCGATCGGGGTGGCCAGCATCTCGTCGCGACGTGGCAGCAGCTCCGGCGCGTACGAGCTGACGAACTCCGTGAACGAGGAACTCCCGGTGTTCTGGAAAAGCTGATTCACCAAGCCGACGGGCAGATCCCTGTGCGATGCCACGCGACTCCCTCCAAACGTTCAGTGTTCCTAGGGCGACCCTACTCATGTTGGGTTGCTGTCTGCACTTCCCACGATCAGCTCACGGCGAACCAGGCTCCCCGTCCCGCCCGAAAGATGTTGTACGCCCGAGACGTAAGCAACCGCCCCTCCAGCCCCCCTTCCGTAACCGCATCCCGGCCCGCCCCGCTCCCCCGCCCGGCCGTCATACTGGCGGCATGGGCAGCACGTCCACCCCGTCACCTGGGGCCCGCCCCAGGGACTGGATCCTGCACCTCGACCTCGACCAGTTCATCGCCGCGGTCGAACTCCTGCGCCACCCCGAGCTCCGCGGCAAACCCGTCGTCGTCGGCGGCACCGGCGACCCCACCCAGCCGCGCACCGTCGCCGCCACCGCCACCTACGAGGCCCGCGCATACGGCGTCCACTCCGGCATGCCCCTGCGCACCGCGCTCAGACGCTGCCCCGACGCCGTCTTCCTCCCCACCGACCCGCCCGCCTACGAGGCCGCCTCACAACGCGTCATGGACGTCCTGCGCGAGCACCCCGTCCGCGTCGAGGTCTGGGGCTGGGACGAAGCCTTCATCGGCGCCGCCACCGCCGACCCCGAGGCACTCGCCGCCGCCCTCCAGCACGCCGTACGCGAACGCACCCGCCTCGACTGCTCCATCGGCATCGGCGACAACAAGCACCAGGCCAAACTCGCCTCAGCCTTCGCCAAACCCGCCGGGATCTACCGCCTCACCAGCGACAACTGGGCCGGGGTCATGAACGACCGCCCCACCGACGCACTCTGGGGCATCGGCGCCAAAACCGCCAGGAAACTCGCCGCACACGGCCTGCACACCGTCGCCCAGCTCGCCGCCGCCGACCCCGCCGACCTGGCCCGCCACTTCGGCCCCACCAACGGCCCCTGGTACCGCTACCTCGCACTCGGCAGAGGCGAAGCCGAAGTCGTCACCACCCCATGGATCGCCCGCGGCCACAGCCGCGAGACCACCTTCACCCGCGACCTCACCGACGCGGCCGACGTCGCCGCCCACGTCACCGCCCTCGCCCAGCAGGTCGCCCGCGACGCCACCGAAGCCGGCCGCGAGATCATCCGCGTCACCGTGAAGATCCGCTCAACGCCGTTCCTGACCCGTACCCGCCAGTCCACGCTCCCCGCCCCCACCACCGACGCCGCCGTCATCACCGACACGGCCCGCGCCATACTCGCCCGCCACGACCTCACCCGCCCCATCCGTCTCATCGGCGTGGCCGTCGACTACACCATGCCCGCCCGCGAGACGGAAACGGAGCCGGGCCCCACCCCCGGCCCCTGAACCGCGGCCCTCACCCCACCCGCGTCACCCGCGAGTAGAACTCCGACCGCGCCTCTTCCTCGGCTCTGATCAGCTCCTCCAGCTCTTCATCAGAGACCACCACCTCATCGAACCCATACTCCGCCGCCGCCTCCACATAGGAGAGCGCACGGCGCACCACCTCCGGATCATCACGGAACTGCCCGATCCCGGTATTGCACGGCAGGCACAGCACATGCCGCACCGCACCGGACCGGTGGCAATGATCCACGTGCTCCGGCGGCCGATCCCAGCACACCACGCACAACCCGTGCTGATCCGAGATCATCCGCTCGACGTCCTCATGCCGCACCCGATAACGCCGTGACAAGTGATACGTCCGCGTCCGCGCCACCGGAGAATCGCCACGCCCCTCAGGAAGGACCACGAACTCCGGCCACAGCACCTCACCTTCCAGGTAGAGCGCGGCCAGCTCCAGCAACACCAGGTTGTCGGCGAAATGCCCCAGCCCGTTGTTGCAGTTGAAGCAGAGCACGCCCCGAACCCGGCCGGTCGTGTGACAGTGGTCGACGAACGTCCCGGGAACGACCCGGCAGATGGCGCAGAGCCCGCCCTGGCGGGCGAGCATGCGCTCGAAGTCGTCCTCGGTGATCCCGTAGCGGAGCTTCAGCTTGTAGTTGCGATCGCTCCCGTGGTTCTTGATCCGGTTTTCCAGCGTCACCTGCTTGTGACAGGACTTGCAGTAACTCGTGAGGCCGTCTCGCGCGGCGCGATTACGGCCGAACTCTTCCTTCGCCTTGACGGTCGAGCATCGAGGGCAGTACTTGCACCCTTCGGGGACCTCGACCCGCTCGCGCACGGTCTTGCCCTGCTCGGCTCTGCGCTTGCGGTAACTCGCGGTGGAACGCCGCCGGAAACAGACCCTGCAGTAGCGTGCCCGCCCGTCGGGCATGCGCTTGTTGGCCCCGAACTCCGAGAGCTCTTTGACCTCCCGGCAGTCGGGGCACCGCTTGAATCCGTCCGGCGCTTCCACCTGACTTGTCCCTTTTGCCTGTCCGTTTTGCCCTACTGTCCGCCCTTTTGCACGTACGAGCGCACGAACTCCTCTGCGTTCTCTTCGAGAACTTCGTCTATTTCGTCCAGAATGGAGTCGACATCGTCCGTGAGCTTCTCCTGGCGCTCCTGGACGTCCGGCGACACGGCCGCCTCGGTCTCCTCGACCTCGGTCTCGCGCCGTCCGGCCTGCTTCTGACCACCGGTGTCCTTGGTTGCCATGTCCTACCTCCAGTGGGGGACTGCCTCTAGGGATATCTTCCCCGAACGGGCCGACATTTCGCGCCGATCGCCCCGCGATCTTGTTTTCATGATCGGCCGGCCCGGTCGTCCGGGCCCGGATCCCCATATCCACAGGCTATGGGAGATGTCCGACATGTCGCCGATCAGGACTGATGTGCTCCTCATCACAGTACCGCTGGTGCGCTTGTGACCGTCTGGGCGGGCGCAGGCGCGCCTGCACGGGGCGATCGAGAGACGGCAGGAAGCGCACACGCGCCTGCAGAGGCCGGGCACGAGGTACGGGCCGAGCGGGTGCAGGGGCGGAACGCGACACGCGGCTGGGCAACACAGAGGCCGAGCGAGAGGTACGCCCAGAGCAGGGCACGGTCACGCCGGAACCGGCCTGCCGCGAGCACGGCCAGCGCGGCACGCCGACGATCCCCCGCTCGGGGAAGAGCGGACGGCTGTGAGCCCCCCAGTGGAGCGGGGCGGGCCGCAGCCCGGCAGAGCGGGGCGGGCCGCAGCCCGGTGAAGCGGCGCACGCCGCAACCCGGTGAAGCGGCGGACGCCGCAGCCCGAAGAAGCGGCACAGGCCGCAGCGATCATGAGGGGCGGCCGGCCCCGGGGTGCGTCACTCGCCGCCGGTGAGCGCCGAGACGAGGTCGGCGGCGGTGCGGCAGCGGTCGAAGAGCTCGCCGACGTGGGCCTTGGTGCCGCGCAGCGGTTCGAGGGTGGGTACGCGCTGGAGCGATTCGCGGCCGGGGATGTCGAAGATGACGGAGTCCCAGGAGGCGGCGGCCACGGATTCGCTGTATTGGCTGAGGCAGCGGCCGCGGAAGTAGGCGCGGGTGTCGGTGGGCGGGTGTTCGACGGCGCGCTGGACCTCTTCCTCGGTGACGAGGCGCTGCATGCGTCCGCGGGCGACGAGGCGGTTGTAGAGGCCGCGGTCGGGGCGGATGTCGCTGTACTGCAGGTCGACGAGCTGGAGCCTGGGGTGCGACCAGGGGAGGCCGTCGCGGCTGCGGTAGCCCTCGAGGAGTTCGAGTTTGGCGACCCAGTCGAGCTCGCGGGAGAGCTGCATGGGGTCTTCGGCGAGGCGGGTGAGCACGGACTCCCAGCGGTCGAGGACGTCCTTGTTCATCTCGTCCTGGGCGGTGCCGCGCTCTTCGACGTATTTGCGTGCCTGCTCAAGGTATTCCATCTGGAGCTGGACGGCGGTGAGCTTGCGGCCGTCGCGCATGGGGATCTCGTAGCGGCAGGTGGGGTCGTGTGAGACGGCGCGGAGTGCCTGGACGGGGTTTTCGACGGCGAGGTCGCGGGTGAGGAAGCCCTCTTCGATCATGGCGAGGACGAGGGCGGTGGTGCCGAGTTTCAGGTAGGTGCTGATCTCGGACATGTTGGCGTCGCCGATGATGACGTGGAGCCGCCGGTATTTCTCGGGGTCGGCGTGGGGTTCGTCGCGGGTGTTGATGATGGGCCGCTTGAGCGTGGTCTCCAGGCCGACTTCGACTTCGAAGAAGTCGGCGCGCTGGCTGATCTGGAAGCCTTCGCCGCGGGAGTCCTGGCCGATGCCGACTTTGCCGGCGCCGGTGACGACCTGGCGGGAGACGAAGAAGGGGGTGAGGTGGCGGACGATGTCGGCGAACGGGGTGGCGCGCCGCATGAGGTAGTTCTCGTGGCAGCCGTAGGAGGCGCCTTTGGCGTCGGTGTTGTTCTTGTAGAGCTGGATGGGCGCGTTGGAGGGGATGGCGGACGCGCGGGTGGCGGCGTCGTACATCACCCTCTCCCCCGCCTTGTCCCAGATGACGGCGGCCCTGGGGTTGGTGCATTCGGGCGAGCTGTACTCGGGGTGGGCGTGGTCGACGTAGAGCCTGGCGCCGTTGGTGAGGATGACGTTGGCCAGCCCGAGGTCCTCGTCGGTGAGCTGGGTGGGGTCGGCCACCTCCCTGGCCAGGTCGAAGCCGCGCGCGTCGCGCAGCGGGTTCTCCTCCTCGAAGTCCCATCGTGCCCTGCGCGCGCGGGCCGCCGAGGCGGCCAGGTAGGCGTTCACGACCTGTGAGGAGGTCACCATCGCGTTGGCGCCTGGCTGGCCGGGTACGGAGATGCCGTACTCGGTCTCGATGCCCATCACCCGACGCACCGTCATGCAACACCCTCTGTTCGTCCGGGTCTGTCTATCCGCCGTTTATATGCCCGAGCCTATGCCCTTCACAGTGCCCCAGGGTCACAGAGTTATGGCACCGACGCCTTTTCTACCTGTACGGCCGGAGCTGCTGGGGTTTGTGGGGTTCTGCGGGGCTTGAGTAGCCGCTGGATGGGGCGTTCGGCAAAGGAGTAGACGAGATACGACAGCACGACGGCGGCCAGGGTCGTCACCGTGGCGACGGCCCAGGGCGGCAGGTCCCCGGTGAGCACGGGGATGAGGGCCACCGCGATGACGCTATGGAAGAGGTAAAGCGGGTATGTCGTGCCGCCGAGCGCGGTGAGGATCTTGGAGGGCCGCAGCCGGAGGAGGCCGAGCGCGACGAGGGCCATCGCGAGGTAGATGAGGGTGATGGTGACGATGACGCTCGTGTCGGTGACGGGCATGTTCTTGAACCCGGCGAGGTCGATCCTGCTGTGCACGCGGCCGAGCGCGGCGGGCAGTGACAGGCCGTATCCGGCGAGTACGTAGAGCCACGGGAGCCAGGCGCTGCCGTGTTTGTGGATGAGGTAGAGGGCCATGCCGGCGATGAAGTAGGGGGCGTACTTCGGCATGACGATCTCGTCGAGCACGGGGTTCTCGAGGAGCCTGGCGGCGACGGTGGCGGCCAGCCAGAGGCCGGCGAAGATCAGGACGCGGCCGTAGGTGACGCCGGCGATGACGAGGATGGCGATGAGGAGGTAGAAGCGCAGCTCGGCCCAGAGCGACCAGTAGACGCCGCTGGCATCTGTGATCTTGAACAGGCGCTGGAACATGGTGGCGTTCACCAGGTACTCGCCTGGGGAAAGTTTTGGGTTCAGCGGCTTGGCGCCGGTGAGGGCGTACAGGGCGGCGATGGCGGCGAGGCTGAGCCAGTACGCGGGGTAGAGCCGCACGAGCCGGGAGCGGGCGAACGCGCCGAGCCCGCGTCCCCAGACGCTCATGAGGATGACGAATCCGCTGATGACGAAGAACAGCTCGACACCGAGGATGCCTAAGCCCGCGAAGGGGGCGAGCGCGGGGAACAGCTCGGCGGGGCGGTCTCCCCAGACGCTCGCGTAGGCGACGAGGTAGTGGAAGGCGACGACGGCCAGGGCGGCGAGGAAGCGCAGCAGGTCGAGTTCGGCCAACCGGCCGTTCCCCCGTGCGTGTCGTGACCGATTGGGTGCGTGCACGCCCCTTGGACGTCACATTGATCACTCTGGTTCCATCCGTCCCTCTGTTCCCACCAGCAACACGCGTGACGTGCCGTCGAGGGCGAGCGCGGCGCGGGCGGCAGAGCTGAGATGGAGCAGACCGGCGGCTCCTGCGGCGCCGCAGCCGGACAGGTGGACGCCGTGGCCGGCGAGCAGTCGTGCGGCCTGTTCGGCCTGCTCGTCGGTGACGGTGATGTAGAGGTCGGCGAGGGTGCGCAGGAGGTGGTGGGCGATGAGCGAGGGTTCGCGGCAGTCGAGCCGCCCGAGCGCGGTGCGGCTTGGGGGCAGCCGGACGGGTTCGCCCGCGCGGGCGCTTTCGAGCAGGCAGGCCGCGCTCTCGGGCTCGACGACGACGATCTTGGGCTGCTCGCCCCACCGGTCGCGTACGTATCCGGCCGCGGCGGCGGCCAGCCCGCCCACGCCGGCCTGGACGAACACGTGCGTGTACGGCCCGCCGGCGTCGGCGGCCTCGTCGAAGAGCACGCTGTAGCCGCGCATGACCTCCAGGGGGATCTCGGTGTAGCCGGGCCATGAGCTGTCGGACACCAGCCGCAGGCCGTGCCGCTCGGCGTCCCGGCGGGCGGCGGCCATGCTGTCGTCGTAGTCACGGCCGCTGCGGCGCACCTCGGCGCCGAGGCCGCGCAGCCGGTCAGCGAACGTCTCGGGCACGCTCTCGCTGAGGTGGACGACGCAGGGGACGCCTGCTTCGGCGGCGCCGGAGGCGACGGAGATGCCGTGGTTGCCGGCGCTGGCGCAGACGAACGGGGCGCCGCCGGGTTCGCGCTCGGCGAGCAGGTGCACCGCGTACGCGCCGCCGAGCGCTTTGAAGCTGCCGAGCCCCATCCGTCCGCTCTCGTCCTTGATGTCGGCGGCGAGGGCGCCGGCGAGGCCGGGGATGGCGCGCAGGGGTGTGGGCCGGTAGCGGGGGTGGCGGGCGATGCGGGCGCGGGCCTGCCGGGCGTGCCCGGCCCCGATGAGCGCGCGGTCGTGCGCGGTGTACGGGGCGCGGGCGGGGTTGGCGAATTCCATGATCGCCATGCTAGGCGGGGGCGGCCGGGTGGTCTCGGGCGGCGGCGACGGCGGCCTGGCCGAGGCTGAGCCCGCCGTCTCCCGGCGGCACGCGGACGTGCCGCAGGACGCGGAACCCGGCCGCGCGCAGCCGCTGAAGGGTGCGGTCGAGGAGCAGCGCGTTCTGGAAGAGCGCGCCGGTGAGTGCGACGGCGGTGAGCCCGGTGGCCTGCCTGAGCGCGACGCAGGTGCGGGTGACGGCGGCGGCGAGTCCGTTGTGGAAGCGGCCGGCGATGGCGGCGGTGGCGGTGCCGGCGGCGAGGTCGTCGGCGGCGGCGCGGACGAGGTCGGCGGTCTCGACGACGAGCGGTCCCTCACCGGTGGTGAGCGCCGCGGGATAGGCGGCGGTTTCGGCCGGATCGGCGTGCTGTTCGAGCTCGGCGGCGGCCTGCCCCTCGTAGGTGATGGTGTCGCGCAGGCCGAGCAGCGCGGCGAGCGCGTCGAACAGGTGGCCCGCGCTGGAGGTGAGCGGCGTCTCGCGGCCGGTGCCGGCCTGCTGGAGCGCTCCGGCGAGCCGGTCGCGCAGGCCCGGGTCGCAGGGGTGGTCGCCCAGGTAGGCGGCGGCCATGCGCAGGGGGCGGCGGGCGGCGGCGGGCCCGCCGGGCATGGGGACCTGGGCGAGGTGGGCCAGGCGCTGGTAGCCGGTGAGGTCGGCGCGCAGGAACTCGCCGCCCCAGATGGTGCCGTCGGGGCCGTGGCCGATCCCGTCGAGCACGACGCCGATGACGGGGCCGAGGTCGCCGTTGTCGGCCAGGCAGGCGGCGACGTGGGCGTGGTGGTGCTGGACGGCGACGTGGCCCGCGGCGGTGAGCTGGAGCGCGTGGCGGGTGGCGAGGTGGCCGGGGTGCGCGTCGTGGGCGACGATCTCGGGCCGGATGCCGAGCAGGTCGCAGTAGTGGCCGACGGCACTGGCGAAGGCGCGCAGGGTGTCGTGGTCGTCGAGGTGGCCGAGGCGCTGGGACAGGTGGGCACGGCGGCCGTCGAGCAGGCAGAAGGTGCTGTCGATGGTGGCGCCGCAGGCGAGGACGGCGCGGGGTGCGGGGCGGCGCAGCGCGATGGGGTCGGGGGCGTGGCCGCGGCCGCGGCGCAGCACGGTGATCTCGCCGGCGAGGGGGCGCAGGACGGTGTCGTCGGCGCGGGTGCAGATGGCGCGGTCGTGGGTGAGGAAGGCGTCGGCGATGCCGGACAGGCGGGTGAGGGCGTCGGCGTCCTCGTACGCGATGGGCTCTCCCGCGACGTCGCCGCCGGTAAGCGCGAGGGGCTCGCCGAGCTCGGCGAGCAGGAGGTGGTGCAGCGGCGTGGCGGGCAGCGCGATGCCGAGGATGCGGTGGCCGGGCGCGACGGAGGGCGCGACGGGCGCTCCGGGGCGGCGGGGCAGCAGCACGACGGGCCTGGCGGGGCCGGTGAGGAGGGCCGCGGCGGTGTCGTCGATCTCGCAGCAGCGGCGGGCCTGGGCGAGGCCGGCGGCCATGACGGTGAACGGCTGCTCGGCGCGGTGCTTGCGGCCGCGCAGGGCGGCGACGGCGGGTTCGCAGGCGGCGGCGCAGGCGAGGTGGTAGCCGCCGGGGCCTTTGACGGCGATGACGCGGCCGGTGCGCAGCAGCGCGGCGGCGCAGGTGACGGGGTCGCCGCACAGCTCGGTGCCGCGGGCGTCGCGCAGCTTGAGCGCGGGGCCGCAGGCGGGGCAGCAGGTGGCGGGGTCGCCGAAGCGGCGGCTGTCGGGGTCGTCGTGCTCGCGGGCGCAGTCGGCGCACATGGCGAAGGGGGCCATGGTGGTGTGCGGCCGTTTGCGGGGGCGGGCGCGGGTGATGCCCAGCCGGGGGCCGCAGTTCGCACAGCCGGTGAAGGGGTAGCGGTGGCGGCGGCTCGCCGGGTCGGCCAGCTCGCGCAGGCAGTCGTCGCAGGGGGCGAGGTCGGCGAGCGCGGCGGCGGTCCGGAGGGCTCCGGGGTCGGCGGTGGCGATGGTGAAGCCGCGGTGTCCTGCGGGTTCGCCGCTGACGACGGTGACCCGTTCGATCTCCGACAGGGCGGGCGCGTCGCGTTCGAGCGCGGTGAGGAACTCCTCGACGCCGGTACGGGCGCCCTCGATCTCGATGTGCACACCGTTCACGTCGTTGCGGACCCGGCCGGACAGGCCGAGGCGGCCGGCCAGCGAGCACACGAAGGGGCGGAAGCCCACTCCTTGGACGATGCCTTCGACGTGCACGTCGACGCGTTTGAGCGTGGTCACACGGCCAGTGTGCGCCTGCAGGGGGTGCCGTGCATGTGATCGGGCGTCCTCGGCGCGCCGCGCGGGGGACGCATCACGTCTTTACGGGACGTAGGGGAACGCGGCAGGGCCGCGCGGTGGTGTCCGCGCGGCCCTGCCGTCTGGAGACTTCTACAGGTACTGGCCGGTGTTGGCGACGGTGTCGATGGACCGGCCGGCTTCGGTGCCCTGCTTGCCGGAGACCAGCGTGCGGATGTAGACGATCCGCTCGCCCTTCTTGCCGGAGATGCGGGCCCAGTCGTCGGGGTTGGTGGTGTTGGGCAGGTCCTCGTTCTCGGAGAATTCGTCCACGCAGGCCGTGAGCAGGTGCTGCACGCGCAGGCCCTTCTGGCCGGTCTCGAGGTACTGCTTGATGGCCATCTTCTTGCCCCGGTCGACGATGTTCTGGATCATCGCGCCGGAGTTGAAGTCCTTGAAGTAGAGGACTTCCTTGTCGCCGTTGGCGTAGGTCACCTCGAGGAAGCGGTTCTCCTCGCTCTCGGCGTACATGCGCTCGACGACGCTCTGGATCATCCCCTGGATGGTGGCCTCGCGGGAACCGCCGTGCTCGGCCAGGTCGTCGGGGTGCAGCGGCAGGTCGGGGACGAGGTACTTCGAGAAGATGTCCTTGGCGGCCTCGGCGTCCGGCCGCTCGATCTTGATCTTGACGTCCAGGCGGCCGGGCCGCAGGATCGCCGGGTCGATCATGTCCTCGCGGTTGGACGCGCCGATGACGATGACGTTCTCCAGGCCCTCGACGCCGTCGATCTCCGACAGCAACTGGGGAACGATGGTGTTCTCGACGTCGGACGACACGCCGGAGCCTCGGGTGCGGAAGATCGAGTCCATCTCGTCGAAGAACACGATCACCGGGGTGCCCTCTGAGGCCTTCTCACGTGCCCGCTGGAAGACCAGGCGGATGTGCCGCTCGGTCTCGCCGACGTACTTGTTGAGCAGCTCCGGGCCCTTGATGTTGAGGAAGAAGCTCTTGCCGGACTGGCCGGTCTTCTCCGCGACCTGCTTGGCCAGGGAGTTGGCGACGGCCTTGGCGATGAGCGTCTTGCCGCATCCGGGCGGGCCGTACAGCAGCACGCCCTTCGGGGGACGGAGCTTGTGCTCGCGGAACAGCTCGGAGTGCAGGTAGGGCAGCTCGATGGCGTCCCTGATCTGCTCGATCTGCCGGCCGAGGCCGCCGATCTCCTCGTAGGAGATGTCGGGGACCTCTTCGAGCACGAGCTCTTCGACTTCGGACTTGGGTATGCGCTCGTAGACGTAACCCGAGCGAGGCTCCAGCAGGAGCGAGTCGCCGGCCCTGATGGGCTGGCCGATGAGCGAGTCGGCCAGCCGCACGACGCGCTCTTCGTCGGCGTGCGAGATGACCAGGGCCCGCTTGCCCTCGTCGAGCAGTTCTTTGAGCATCACGATCTCGCCGACCTCTTCGTAGCCGAGTGCTTCGACCACGTTGAGCGCCTCGTTGAGCATGACCTCCTGGCCACGCCGCAGCTGGCTGATGTCGACGGACGGGCTGACGTTCACCCGGAGCTTGCGGCCCCCGGTGAACACCTCGATCGTGCCGTCTTCTCTGGCCTCGAGGAAGGTGCCGAAGCCGGATGGCGGCTGCGCCAGCCGGTCGACCTCCTCCTTGAGAGCGACGATCTGGTCCCGGGCCTCCTTGAGTGTGGCGACCAGGCGCTCGTTCTGGCCTGTCACGGCCGCGAGATTCGCCTGTGCCTCATGGAGACGCTCTTCGAGGACCCTGGCCTGACGGGGTGACTCGGCCAGCTTCCGCCTCAGCGCGGCGATCTCCTCTTGGAGGAAGGAGACCTGTGTTGAAAGATCAGCGACCTCCCGTTCGCGCTGCGCGGCTCGAGCCTCAGCATCATCGCGAGCTGCCACGCCCCGTCACCTCCTTCCCAGTCGAGGGCGACTACTTAGGACCTTACCTATCTCGGGCCCCTCCGTAACCTGGCCGGGCAGTGTTCGTAGAGTGACAATCAGTATTCGGTGAATAATCCCCAATAGGGCGTTTAATACTCCCAGCATAGGAACACGGCGATCTGTTCCCGTGTCACGCACCGGCGCACCCTCGTGGCCAAATTGTCATAGTTCCTCGGTCGTCCCCTTCGGTCGGCGGCGGCGCGGCGGCGGGGTCACGCCGTCGGCCATGCGGCGGGCGGTGACGAGGAACCCGGTGTGTCCGATCATGCGGTGATCGGGTCGTACGGCGAGTCCTTCGACGTGCCAGTCGCGAACCAGGGTCTCCCACGCATGCGGCTCGGTGAAACACCCGTGATCGCGAATGGCCTCGACCACTTTGGACATCTGCGTGGTCGTGGCGACGTAGCAGCAGATCACGCCGCCCGGCGTGAGCGCCTTGGCGGCGGCGTCGAGGCACTCCCACGGGGCGAGCATGTCGAGGATGACGCGGTCGACGTCGGCCTCGTCGATGGAGTCCGCCAGGTCGCCCACCACCAGGCGCCAGTTGTCCTCCATGGGGCCGCCGAAGAACTTCTCGACGTTCTTGCGCGCCACGCCGGCGAAGTCCTCGCGCCGCTCGTACGAGGTGACGCGGCCCTCGGGGCCGACCGCGCGCAGCAGGAAGCATGTCAGCGCGCCCGAGCCGACGCCGGCCTCGATGACCCTGGCGCCGGGGAAGATGTCGGCCATGCCGACGATCATCGAGGCGTCCTTGGGGTAGATCACGGCCGCGCCGCGCGGCATGGCGAGCGTGTAGTCCTGCAGCAGGTGGCGGAAGGCGAGGTATTGGGTGCCGCCGGAGGAACGCACCACGGAGCCTTCCGGCTGTCCGATCAGATCGCTGTGCGGGATGGCGCCCTTGTGCGTGTGGAAGACGCCGTCCTCTTTGAGCGTGATCGTGTGGCGCTTGTTCTTGGGGTCGGTGAGCTGCACCTGATCCCCCACCTGGAAAGGCCCATGCCTGCGGAAACCCATGGCGGCAAGGTTATAGGGCTTTCGGGGGCGTCAGGACGCACGATATCTATGGGGGATGCTCCCTCGCGATGTGATCTCCGCCGGCCCGCTGATCCTGCGTCCTCCCGTGGAGGCGGACGCGCCCGCGATCGCCGAGGCCTGCGGCGACGCGGTCACCGCGCGGTTCCTGCCGGGGCTGCCGTGGCCGTACTCGGTGGAGGAGGCCCGCGAGGAGATCAAGCGGGCGGCGATGCGCTGGGAGGACGGCGGCGCCGCCTTCGCGATCACGCGCGACGGCCGGTACGCGGGCGCCGTCTGGGTGAGCCCGCCCGACCACTGGGAGACGGCCGAGCTGGGCTTCCTGGTGGCGCCGTGGGCGCGCGGTGAGGGCGTGGCGGCGACGGCGGCGCGGGCGGTGACCGACTGGCTGTTCGACCGCTGGGTGCGCAGGGTCGAGCTGCAGGCCGAGGTGGAGAACGTCGCGGCGCTGCTGGCGGCCTGCCGTGCCGGGTTCGTCGAGGAGGGGCGGCGGCGCGACGCCGTGCGGCTGCGCGACGGCCGCTGGGCCGACCTGGTGACGTTCGCCAGGCTCCGGGGCGAGGCGGGCGCGCGCACGGAGCCGTACCTGCCGTTCTTCCCCGGCGGCGAGCTGAGCGACGGCGTGGTGCGGCTCGCGCCGCTGACCGTCGAGGACGCGGGCGACTTCCACCGGATGATGGCCGAGCCGAGCGTGGCCGCGTACTCGGTGAGCCCGCCCCGGTCGCTGGAGGACGACGAGCGGCGCTGCCGCTACACCGGCTACTGGTGGGTGTCGGGGCAGCGCATCGAGCTGGCGATCAGGGACGCCGCCTCCGACGCCTTCGCGGGGCATCTGCAGCTCATGGAGGTCGCGCCTCCTTTGGGACAGGCGATGATCGGCTACTCGCTGCTGCCGGGCTTCCGCGGGCGCGGGTTCATGACACGGGCCGTACGGCTGCTGGTGGACTGGGCGTTCGCCGCCACGCCGCTGCACCGGATCGTGGCCGGGACCGACGCCGGCAACCTCGCCTCGCAGGCGGTGCTGGAACGTGCCGGGTTCCAGCGGGAGGGGCTGCACCGGGAGCTGCTGCCGCGCCCGGACGGCACGCGGGGCGACGACGTGCACTGGGCGGTCCTGCGCTCCTCCTGAGGGGTCTTGCCTGCCCTCCCAGGGGCCGGAAGAGGAGTTCGGAGCCGGCCGGAGGGATAGCGGCGAGGCCGGGGCGGCCTGAGGGCCTTTCCGTTTTGGGGACGTATGGTGCAGTTGCGGCAGGAAAGGCGTTAAGAGCGGGCAAAAATCCCGATTTCCTCTTGAGGGCTGGCCAAGTGCCGCATCGAGGGCGATAGTCAGGGAACCCCGCGGGCGAGTTTCGCGAACGGGCTGCGCGATCTCGCCCACTCCCCGCCTCGAGGGAGCACCGCGATGCCATACAACCGTGTCGATATCGCCGTGCGTGAGCTCATCACCGTGTTCTCCGGCGTGGAGCTCACCGACCTGATCGATCGGCTGGCGCGCGCCGCCGCCGCGGTCGCGGGCGCCGCGTACGCCGGGTTCGTCCGCGTGGACCCGCTGCGGGAGGAGGCGTGCTGCGTCCACGTGCACGGCCCGCCCGGCGATCCGCTGCGCCTGCGGCCGTGGCTGCACGAGTCGGGGGTGCTGAAGGAGCTGGCCGTCTCGGCGGCGGCCCTCCGGCTCTCTGCGGACCGGTCGGTGGGCGAGCCCGGTTTCCTGGCCGCGTCCGTGCCGGCGTCGGCGTGCGATCACGCCTTCGTGTGGGTCGCGGGACGGGAGTTCTCCGACGCGGACGAGCACCTGCTGAGCCGGTACGCCACCGCCGCCGGGAGGGCTCTGGAGGCGGCCAGCGGGATGGAGGCGGCGGTGCGGCTGTTACGCGGCGTACGGGCCTTCCGGCCGTCTCCGCGCTGATCCCGGCGGCGCTCTTGGGGACAGGCCGGATCACCGGATGCGGACGGCCGGTTCTCAGGCGCTTTTCCCCGGAAAAGCAGTCGTCAATCGCATTCAGCCGACGAAAGATCTTCGATTTCTACCGGGCACGCAGATACATGTGAATTGCCGGGAGCGCGGAATTCGGCGGCCGATTCTTCCCTCCCCCCGCGACCGCCGGATCCCCGTCCGCGCCCGGGGATCCGGCCCTCCCGGCCCGCCCCTCGCAAGGGCACGGCTCCGCCGGAGGGACGCGCGCCGCCCCGAGAGCCTGCTGGGCACTTGAGCGGCTGTAGCGTGGCCGTCCATGAGGGTGCTCATCGTGGGTGGCAGCGGTCTTCTCGGCGGCGAGCTGGTACGGCTCTGCGCCGCCCAGGGCCACACGGTGGCCGCGACCCGCTTCTCATCGCCACCCGGCCCCGGCACGCCCCGCACGAACGGGCCCGCGCAGGACGTACGCCCGGGAAGCGACGGCCCGGGCCCAGAGCCGGTCACGGCGGACGGGCGCCCGGTGACCGGCGGGCCGAGCCCGGCGCCGGGAGCGGCAGCGACAGGCGGACCTGCGCCGGGTGAGCGGCTCGGGCCTGACCTGCGGACGCGGCCGAGCCCGACGACCGTGGCCGGTGGGCCGAGCCCGGCGCCGGGAGCGGCAAGCGGATGCGGGACGTGTGAGTGGTTTCGGCTGGACGTGCGGTCGCGGGCGGCTGTGCCGGCCGTGATCGGTGGCTTCCGTCCCGATGTGACGATCAATGTGGCGTACCGGTCGGGCGACTGGGCGACCACGGCGGACGGCGCGGCGAACGTGGCGGCCGCCGTCGCCGCCTCGGGTGGCCGCTTGGTGCACGTCTCCAGTGACGCCGTCTTCTCGGGCGACGCGCCCTCCTACGACGAGACGTGCCTGCCCGACCCGGTCAACCCGTACGGGGCGGCCAAGGCGGCGGCCGAGACGGCCGTGCGGGCCCTGGTGCCCGGGGCGGCGATCGTCAGGACGTCCCTGATCGTCGGTCACGGCGCCTCGGCGCACGAGGCCTTCGTACGCTCGCTGGCGACCGGCTCGGCCACGGGCGTGCTGTTCACGGACGACGTACGGTGTCCCGTCCACGTCTCGGACCTGGCGGCGGCGCTGCTGGAGATCGCCGAGCGGGGCCTGCCCGGCGTGCACCACGCGGCCGGGGACCAGGCTCTGAGCCGCTACGAGCTGGGCCTGCTCATCGCCCGCAGGGACGGCCTCGACGAGAAGCGCCTGCGCCCGGGGCTACGCGCCGCCGGCGGAGTGCGCGGGCCGCTGGAGGTCCGCCTGGACTGCTCGGCGACCCGCCGCAGGCTCCACACCCGCCTCCGCCCCGCCTCCGAGTTCCTGGCCCCCGGCCACTCCTGACCCGTCGCCATCGCCCGCCCAGGCACGTGCACAGGGCCTGGGGGATGCCCTCATGGCCGGGTGCCGGGCACACCGCCCGCTCCTCTCATCCGCAGCACGACGCTCCGGCCTCCGCTAACCGGCGTCCGGTCCGTCGCAGATGCCGCCGGCGAAAGCCCTGGATTTCGTGTCACGGGGCGCGAGCGTCCGTGCGGTCTTCCCGGAGAGCGGGACCCTGCACACCGCACACATTCGAGGGTGCGGCGCGTCACGGGGTGCCGGGTCTGCAGCGGCGGCCCCGCGGACGTGGGCGTCCGCGCCGGCCACCCCCGAGACCATTCAAGATCAGCGCGGCGGCCCCGCGGGCGTGGGCGTCCGTGTGCCGCGCGGGTGCGGGCCTGCTCGATCTTGCTGCTCGAAGAGCCGCCTCACGTCCCTCCGCGGCCGAAGGGCGACGTTCGATGCGCCGGGCGACGCCGGGTGACCTCGTGCCCTGCGCAAACCTAAGACCCCGTGCAGAGCGCGGACGCCCGCGTCCGGCGCTCAGTGCGCTGGACGCGGGCGTTCAGCGCTCAGTGCGCTGGACGCGGGCGTTCGCGACGAGAGCTAGCCCCGGTGCGCCTCGAAGCGGAGCGTCCGGGAGACGCCCACCCGCACGGTGGTGCCGGGGGCGATGGTAACGGGCTCGTTCGGCGGGATGTCGTAGAAGTTGGGGTCGCCGGGCGGCTGGATCTGGGTGCCGTTGACGGAGCCCAGGTCCACCAGGTTGACGTCCCAGCCGTCGAGGGCGACGCGCAGGTGGCGCCGGGAGACCGAGCCGTCGGGGCTGGTCACCTTGGCGGGCCTGGCGCTGCCGCCGGCCACCTCGGGCGCGCGCTCGGGGTCGCGGCCGAGCAGGTAGTCGGTCTCGAGGGGCAGCGTGGTGCCGTCGTCGAGGATGAGGACGCCGAGCGAGGGGCGCGGGCCCTTATAGGGGACGAGCGTGCGCTGCACGAGGGCGATGCCGCAGACCGCGCAGTAGGGCGAGCGCGGGTCGTTGAAGTGGTCGTTCTTGCAGTCGACGCCGTAGACCATGGGCCGGTCGCCGTGCTCGGGCTGCTCCTGCTGCTGCGGAGGCTGGCCGGGCTGGTCGTAGGGGTCGGGGGTGCCCAGCACGGGCGGCGCCGGCTGGTCGAAGTGGTCGGGCGGGCCCATGGGCTGGGGCACCGGGTGGTCGCCTGAGCCGTTGCCCGAGGCGGGCTGCGGTTCGTCGAAGGTGGGGAACTGCTGCTGCTCGGGCTGGGGCGGCTGCTGCTCCTGAGCCGGCTGGAAAGGCGGCTCGGGCGGCGTGAGGTAGGCCGGCTGCTCCTGCTGGTAGCCGGAGTCCTGCTGCTGGTAGGCGGGCTCGGGCTGGAACGGGGGCTGCTCGGCGGGCGCGGGCTGCGGGCCCGACGGCGGGCCGGGCGTGACCGGCGGCTGGTCGGCCAGCGGGTAGGGGGGCCGCTGCTCGGCAGGCTGCGGCTGGGGCTGCTCGGCCGGCTGCTGGGCGGGCGGCTGGGCGGGCGGCTGAATGAGGTCGGGCTCCATGTGGAGGCCGGTGGCGGGCATCTCGCTGGTCAGCATCCTGGCCGGGGCGGCCTGCCGCGGCTGGTCGGTGAGGTCGCCGATGATGCCGCCGCCGTGGACGACACCGCCGTCGAAGCGGACGGCGGGGTGAGGACCGCCCGCGCCGGGCAGGCTGAGCTCGACGCGCTCGACCGGGCCGTTGACGAGGCGGTCGGCCCAGGTCAGGCTGTCGCTGCCGGCCAGGCGCGTCTCGCCTGCCTGGGTGGTGACGGTGGCGGATGCGGATCCGCTGACGAGGACGGCGACGCCGTCGCCGACCGGTCCCGCGACCGCGCAGGTGGCGGGGTCGCCCGCCATGTCGGCCGCCAGGACCTGCGCGGCGCGGCGCGCCAGCGCGCGGCCGTCGCCGCCGGACTCGGCGGTCTCGCGAAGCGCTTCGATCAGCGCGTCGGCGGCGGATTCTCCCGAGTCGCACACCAGCAGCAGCCCGCCCATGTAGGCGACGAGCCCGTTTCCAGGAAGCGGACGCACCACTCCGAATCCATGGTCGGTCATGCGTCCTCCCTCAAGACGACCGTGCTGCGCTCATTGGTGCCCTCGCTGCGCTCGGTCACTCAACTCTCCTCCCCGGAAGCCGGCGATGTTACGGCACCCCGCACTGCCGTGCTGGCCACCAGCCATACGCATACCCAGACGCAGAGGCCGTGTCGCGGCCCCGTCGTCTCGATTCGATGAACCGGTGGGCCGCAACAAACCTCTTAACTGTGCAAGTTTGGCCAAACAGAACACTATCGGCCAGTCGTCACATCGCAGTAATCGCACGGGGACCGGCGGTGAGCCGGTGCGAAACTGCTGGGCACGACCCTATCCATGGGCAGCCGGTTAAACGAGTGGGACATATCAGACGCCGATGAAAACCCTGTTCACATCGGACGTGGCGAGCACGCCGTAGATCTCTCCGGTGCGCTCGACCAGCAGGTACTCGCTGCCCGGGGCGTCGCGCATGGCCTCGATGAGGGCCTCGCCCGCCAGGTCGGCGTTCAAGATCATGGTGGGTTCGAGCGTCTTGGCCAGCGAGGCGACGTTCACCCAGGGGCGGCGGTGCTCCGGGGTGGCCTGGACGGCGGCCTCGCTCACGATCGCCAGCGGCTTGCCCTCGTGATCGACCACGACCAGCGCGCCGGCGCGCGCCTCGGCGGCCTGGCGCAGCGCCTCCGACAGCGGCGTCTCGGCGGTGACGGGGATCGCCCTGCGCGCCAGCGTACGGGCGTTGACCTGCGGAATCCTCTCCTTGATCTTGGCGACGCGCAGCGACTGGGTGGCGCCCATCCAGATGAACGAGGCGAGCACCATCGGCCACAGCAGGTCGACGGGGTCGAACTCGCGCTCGCTGGTCAGCGCGGTCACCAGGGGGAAGGCGATGAGCAGCACGGCCAGCACCCGCCCGCCCCAGGCGGCCACGACGGTGCCGGAGCCGGGGCTGCCCGCCACCTTCCACACGCCGGCGCGCAGCATCCTGCCGCCGTCGAGCGGCAGCCCGGGCAGCAGGTTGAAGACGCCGACGATGAGGTTGGCGAACCACAGCTGCCAGGTGAGCACCTCAAGAATGCCGCCGCCGTTGATCAGGAAGACGTCGGCGAGCAGGCCGAGCCCGGCCAGCCCGAGCGAGAGCATGGGGCCCGCGGCGGCCACCATGAACTCCTTGCCGGGCGTGGGCGGCTCCTTCTCGATCTCGGAGACGCCGCCGAGGAGGTAGAGCGTGATGCGGCGCACCGGCAGCCCGTACGCCTTGGCGAGCACGCTGTGCGCCAGCTCGTGCAGCAGCACCGAGACGTACAGCAGGACCGCGAAGAGGAAGGCGACGCCGTAGGCGGCGAACTCGTCGAGCTGCGGCAGCATCTGCCGCATCTGCGGGCCGAACATCATGGTGATGAAGCCCGCCACCAGGAACCAGGTCCAGGAGACGTACACCGGAATGCCGAAGGGTCTGCCCATGCGTAGACCGGAGAACTCCTGTCGCGGCCTCTGCTCGCTCACCGCACTCCTCGTCCCAAACGTGCTGTTGCTGCCTTGATGCTACGCGCCGGATCACGTGATCCTCGTTGCGCGAAGGTTATTCTGTCGGCGTCTTGACCTAGAGTGCGGTGCATGACCTTGACCGAGCCGGTGATCATCGGAGCTCTCTCCCCGTCCCGGGCGGGCGATTTCATGACCTGCCCCCTGCTCTATCGCTTCCGGGTGATCGATCAGCTCCCCGAGAAGCCGTCGCAGGCGGCGGTGCGCGGCACGGTGGTCCACGCGGTGCTGGAGCGTCTGTACGACCTTCCCGCGCCGCGGCGTTCGGTTCAGGCGGCGCTGGAGCTGCTGGAGCCGCAGTGGCGGCGGCTGCTGGATGAGGAGCCTCAATACGCCGAGATGTTCGCCGACGAGGCGGAGCAGGCGGAGTGGCTGGCGCAGGCGCGCGGCATGCTGGAGCGCTACTTCACGCTGGAGGACCCGACGCGGCTGGAGCCGGCCGAGCGGGAGCTGTACGTGGAGGCGGTGCTCGACGGCGGGCTGATGCTGCGAGGCTACGTCGACCGGCTCGACGTGGCGCCGACCGGCGAGATCCGGGTCGTCGACTACAAGACGGGCAGCGCGCCGGGCCCGGAGTTCGAGGCCAAGGCGCTGTTCCAGATGAAGTTCTACGCGCTGGTGCTGTGGCGGCTGCGCGGCCAGGTGCCGCGGCTGCTGCAGCTGGTCTATCTGGGCGGTCAGGGCGAGGTGCTGCGGTACGCGCCCGACGAGGCCGACCTGCTGGCCACCGAGCGCAAGGTGACGGCACTGTGGGCGGCGATCGAGCGGGCGCTGGAGACCGGCGAGTGGCGGGCGCGCCGCAGCCGGCTGTGCGACTGGTGCGACCATCAGGCGCTGTGCCCGGAGTTCGGCGGCACCCCTCCCCCGGTGCCCGACCGGCAGCCCGGCGACACCGTGCGCAGCACCCGGCGGTCGGCGACCGACGAGCTCTGACTGAGCGCCGGCCCCGCCGCACCGGCCCGGATGACGGTGCAATCCTCCCGAGGTAGGAGGTTGCGGGCTCTCACCTGGTCTTACAGTGAAGCGGTGCGGATGGATCGGAGCAGGCTCCACGACGCGGTGCTGGCCGGGGTGGTGGCCGCGGCATCCGTTTCGCTGTTCGTGCTGTACGGGCCCGAGCGGCTGCAGGCCGAGGGGCTGCCGGTGCACGGCATGCGGCCGCCCGACGCGTTCGGGGTGGCGCTGGTGGTGCTGTCGTGCGCGCCCATCGTGGTGCGGCGGCGCTGGCCGCTGAGCGCCCTGTGGGCGGGGCTGGCGCCCGAGGCGCTGCTGAGCGGGCTCGGCTACGGCACGGGCACGGCGAGCCTGTCGGGGATGGTGCTGCTGTACTCGGTGGCCTCGCATCGTGGCCTGGCGATCTCGCTGGTGGCGCTGGCGGTGGCGCTGACCGCGTACCTGACGGGGGCGGCGGCGGGCCCGGTCGGCCCGGTGGGCTGGAACGAGTACGTGATCGTCGTCGTGGTGCTGGTGGCGGTCTGGGGCGCGGGCAGGAGCCTGCGGCTGCGCCGGGCGTACATGGAGGAGCTGAAGGACCGGGCGGCGCGGCTGGAGCGCGCGCACGCGGCCGACACCAGGGCGGCGCGGGCCGAGGAGCGCTCGCGGATCGCCCGCGAGCTGCACGACGTGGTGGCTCACCACGTGAGCGTGATGACGGTGCAGGCCGCGGCGGCGCGGCGGGTGCTGGAGACCGATCCCGAGCTGGCCCGCGAGGCGCTGTCGGCGGTGGAGCACACCGGGCGGCTGGCGATGACGGAGATGCGCAACATCGTGGGCGTGCTGCGCACCGACGGGCAGGCCGAGCTGGGGCCGCAACCGGCCGTGAAGGACCTGCCTGCGCTGGTCGAGCAGATGCGCGAGGCGGGGCTGCCGGTGCGGCTGCAGGTGGAGGGCACGGAGGTGCCGCTGCCCGCGGGGGTGGACCTGGCGGCGTACCGGCTGGTCCAGGAGGGGCTCACCAACAGCCTGCGGCACGCGGGCCCGGGGGCCAAGGCGGTGGTGACGGTCCGCTACCTGCCGGGCGAGCTGGACGTGAGCGTGGAGGACGACGGCGTGGGCGTCAAGGAGGACCAGACGGAGCCTCCGGGGCACGGCTTGGTGGGCATTCGCGAACGTGTCACGCTCTATGGTGGAATCCTCAACATCGGTCCGCTGCCGGGGGGCGGTTTCGAAGTGCGGGCGAGGTTCCCGTTGAAGGACGGCCAATGACGATCAGAGTGCTGCTGGTGGACGACCAGCCGCTGCTGCGCACAGGCTTCCGCCTGATCCTCGAGGCCGAGCCCGACATCACGGTGGTGGGGCAGGCGGGCGACGGCAAGGACGCGCAGGAGCAGTGCCGCGCGCTGCTGCCCGACGTGGTGCTGATGGACATCCGGATGCCGGGGGTCGACGGCATCGAGGCGACCCGCAGGATCGTGCGGGAGGCGGCGCCGGCCGCGCACGTGCCGAAGGTGCTGGTGCTGACCACGTTCGACCTCGACGAGTACATCGTGGAGGCGCTGCGGGCGGGAGCGTCGGGGTTCCTGCTGAAGGACGTGCCGCCCGACGAGCTGGTGCAGGCGATCCGGGTGGTGGCGGCGGGCGACGCCATCGTGGCGCCGAGCGTGACGCGGCGGCTGCTCGACAGGTTCGCCACGAAGCTGCCGCCCGCGTACGAGCAGGCCGCCCCGGCGCGGCTGGACCGGCTGACCGAGCGGGAGCTCGAGGTGATGCGGCTCATCGCCAGGGGCATGTCCAACGCCGAGATCGCGGCCAAGCTCGTGGTGAGCGAGACGACGGTCAAGACGCACGTCGGCAACGTGCTGACGAAGCTGGGGCTGCGCGACCGGGTGCAGGCCGTCGTGCTGGCGTACGAGACGGGCCTGATCACGCCGGGCGCCGGCTCCTGAGCTGAGCGGCGCCCGGCGCGTGCGTGGAGGCCGTCGTCAGCCGGCGGCGGGCGCCGAGGCGCCGGACTCCTCGGGGGCGTTCTCCGGGAAGTGGCAGGCCACCTGGTGGCCGCCGGCCAGCTCCTGCAGCGGCGGCTCGACCTTCTTGCAGATCTCCTGCGCCTTCCAGCAGCGGGTGTGGAAGCGGCAGGCGGGCGGCGGGTTGAGCGGGCTCGGCACGTCGCCGGTGAGCCGGATGCGCTCGCGCTCCTTGCGCGCCTTGGGGTCGGGCACGGGCACGGCCGACAGCAGGGCGTTGGTGTACGGGTGCATCGGCGAGTTGTACAGCCGCTTGCGGTCGGCCACCTCGACGATCTTGCCCAAGTACATGACGGCGACGCGGTCGCTGATGTGCCGCACGACCGACAGGTCGTGGGCGATGACGACATAGGTGAGGTCCAGCTCGCGCTGGAGGTCTTCGAGCAGGTTGACGACCTGGGCCTGGATGGACACGTCGAGCGCGGAGACCGGCTCGTCGGCGATGATCAGCTTGGGCTTGAGCGCGAGCGTACGGGCGATGCCGATGCGCTGACGCTGGCCGCCGGAGAACTCGTGCGGGTAGCGGTTGTAGTGCTCGGGGTTGAGCCCGACCATCTCCAGGATCTCCTGGACGGCCTTCTTGATGCCGTTCTCGGTGCGCACGCCCTGGATGCGGAACGGCGCGCCGACGATGGCGCCGACCGTGTGGCGGGGGTTGAGCGACGAGTACGGGTCCTGGAAGATCATCTGCATGTCGCGCCGGAGCGGCCGGAGCTTGCTCTGGCTCATGTGCGTGATGTCCTGGCCCTCGAAGATCACCTTGCCGCCGGTGGGTTCCAGCAGGCGGGTGACCAGGCGTCCCGTGGTGGACTTGCCGCAGCCGGACTCCCCCACCAGGCCGAGCGTCTCGCCCTTGTACACGTCGAAGCTGATGCCGTCGACCGCCTTGACGGCGCCGACCTGCCTTTTGAACAGGCCCTTGGTCACGGGGAAGTGCTTCTCCATGTTCTGCACGGAAAGAAGCAGCTCGTTGTCGCTCACTGGGTCTCCAGCACTGGCTTGATCTCGTTGGCCCACAGGCTCTGCCGCTCGTCCCTGCTCATGTGGCAGCGCACCAGGTGGCCGCCCTCGGTCTCGGCGAGGGCCGGCACCTCGGTCGTGGCCTTGCCCTTGGTGCGCTCGGCGTACGGGCAGCGCGGGTGGAAGGCGCAGCCCGGCGGCACGTTGATCAGGGACGGCGGCGAGCCCTTGATCGGCAGCAGCCGCTCGGTGGGCTCGCGGTCGAGACGCGGCATGGAGCCCAGCAGGCCCCAGG
This sequence comes from Nonomuraea sp. NPDC052634, assembly GCF_040678535.1. Taxonomy (NCBI): domain Bacteria; kingdom Bacillati; phylum Actinomycetota; class Actinomycetes; order Streptosporangiales; family Streptosporangiaceae; genus Nonomuraea; species Nonomuraea sp. NPDC052634. The sequence continues at coordinate 287,079 of NZ_JBFATY010000006.1, forward strand.
TGTAGGGGTGCTCGGGGCGGTAGAAGATGTCTTCGGTGCTGCCGTACTCGACGCACTTGCCGGCGTACATGACGAGGATGTCGTCCGACAGCTCGGCGACCACGCCCAGGTCGTGGGTGATGACGATGAGCGCGGAGTTGAACTCGCGCTGCAGGTCGCGCATCAGGTCGAGGATCTGCGCCTGGACGGTCACGTCGAGCGCGGTGGTCGGCTCGTCGGCGATGAGCAGCTCGGGGTCGCACGACAGCGCCATGGCGATCATGGCGCGCTGGCGCATGCCGCCGGAGAACTCGTGCGGGTAGCTGTCGACGCGCTTGGCCGGCTCGGGGATGCCGACGCGGCCGAGCATGTCGATGGCGTGCTTGCGGGCGACCTGCTTGGAGACGTCGTTGTGGATCCGGTACGCCTCGATGATCTGGTCGCCGACGGTGTAGAAGGGGTGCATCGACGACAGCGGATCCTGGAAGATCATCGCCATCTTCTTGCCGCGCAGCCGGCGCACGTGCTCGGCGGAGGCGCCGATCAGCTCCTCGCCGTCGAGCCAGATCTCGCCGGAGATGCGGGCCCTGCCGCCCTTGTGCAGGCCGAGGATGCCGAGGCTGGTCACGCTCTTGCCGGAGCCGGACTCGCCGACGATGCCGAGGGTCTTGCCCCGCTCGACGCTGAACGACAGCCCGTCGACGGAGCGGACGAGACCGTCGTCGGTCGGGAAGTGGATCTTCAGATCCTTGACGTCAAGGAAGCTCATGCCAACCTCACCCTCGGGTCGACCACGGCGTACAGCAGGTCGACGACCAAGCTCGCGACCACCACGAAACCCGCGGCGACGAGCACGACACCCATGACCTGCGGCAGGTCCTGGTTCCTGATCGCCAGGATGGCGAACTGGCCGAGCCCGGGCAGAGTATAGGTGGTCTCGGTGAGGACGGCGCCGCCGATGAGCAGGCCGAAGTCGATGCCGAAGAGGGTCAGGATCGGGGTGAGCGCGGCGCGCAGGCCGTGCTTGACCACCACCTGGTTCTCCCGCAGGCCCTTGGCTCTCGCGGTGCGGATGTAGTCCTCGCCCATCGTCTCCAGCATGCCCGCCCGGGTCAGCCGCGCGTACGTGGCGGCGAACAGGAACGCCAGCGTGATCCACGGAAGCAGCAGGTTGTAGGCCCACTGCGCCGGGTTCTCGGTGAAGTCCGTCCACGCGCCGCCCGGCGGCGTCCAGCCGAGGCCGTAGCTGAAGACGACCAGGGAGATCATGCCGGTGAAGAAGATGGGCAGCGAGACGCCCGCCAGGGCGGTGCCCATGGAGAGCCGGTCGAAGAAGCTGCCTCTGCGCAGCGCCGACAGCACGCCGACGCTGACGCCGCCCACGACCCACAGCAGGGCCGCGCCGATGGCCAGCGAGAAGGTGACCGGCATGCGGTCGAGCAGGTCGGGCCAGACCGGCTGGCCGCTGATGAAGGAGTAGCCGAAGCAGGGCGCGGGGCACTGCTCGACGCCCGCACCGTAGTCGTACTCGGCACCGGCGACCAGGCCCTTGACGAACCTGCCGTACTGCACGACCACCGGGTCGTAGAAGCCGAGCCGCTCGGCCACCAGGTGGACGGTCTCCGGCGTGGCCGCCCGCCCGACGTACCGCGACGCGAGGGCCTCGGGTGTCGCCCCGGCCCACTGCGGCACGACGAAGAAGATGCCGAACGTGACCATGCTGATCAGGATGAGCATGGCGATCGCGCCGATCAGACGCCTGATGATGTATGTGACCACCGCTACCGGCCGAGTGGCCCGCCCGCGCTGGCGGGCGGGCCACTCCTGCCTTCACCTGCCTTCGTTAGATCCCCGAACCTCGCCTGGTCACTCGACGCCGAGCAAGATGTAGTCGTACATGCTCTGGCCTTCGTTGTAGGCGATGTTCGTCACGCCTTCACCGCGCAGGAGCAGGGACTTGGCCCACACCACGGGCAGGATGGACGCGTCCTCCATGACCTTCTTGTCCACCTCGACCCACAGCTTGCCGCGGGCGGTCGCGTCCAGCTCCGCGGAGGCCTGGTCGATCAGCTTGTCGACCTCCTCGTTCTTGACGCTGAGGTTATAGTTGCCGGCCTTGCGAATGGTGCGGCTGTCGACGATCGCCTGCATGAAGCCGTAGCCGTCGGGCCAGTCGGCACCCCAGCCGTGGGTGGCCAGGCCGATGCCGTTCTTCTTGACGTAGTCGACGTTGCCTGCGTAGTCGGAGAAGTAGCTGGAGGCCGGGAAGCCCTTGAGGGTGAGCTTGATGCCGACCCGGGCCAGGGCCTGCTGCATGGCCTCGGCGAGCGCCTTCTCACGCGGGCGGTCCGAGCGGTACGTCATGGTGGTGGAGAAGCCGTTCGGCTGGCCGCAGGCGGCGAGGGCCTGCTTGGCCTTCTCGACGTCGCCCTTGTTGTCGGGGCTGGCGTACAGGTCGAACTTCTCCTGGCCGACGATGGGCGGCGGCATCACGTTGGTGGCGATGTCGCCACCGGCGAGCGGGCCGCCGTAGGCGGTCTGGTTGGCGACGCGGTCGGCGGCGAACATGACGGCCTTGCGGCACTCGACGTTGTCGAGCGGCGCCGTGTCGGGGATGACCGAGACGTACCAGAGCCTGGGGATCGTCGGGTTGTCCGTACGGGCCTTGAGCTGCGGGTCCGGCAGCACCTTGCCGAGCGCGGCGGGCTGCAGGCCGGTGCCGGGGATGTCGAGGTGGATGTCACCGGCGATGAGCTGGTTGTCCAGGTCGTCGGCGTTGACGTTGAGCTGCACCTCGATGCGGTCCGGCAGGGCGGGCCTGATCGGGTCGGTCGCCGGGTCCCACTGGTCGTTGCGGACCAGGGTGAAGCGCTTGCCGATCTCGTTGGTCTCGAACTTGTACGGGCCCGAGGAGATCACGTGCTCCTTGTACTTGGCGCCCGTGTCCTTGTCCTTCGGCACCGGAGCCGTCATCGGCATCTGGACGATGTAGTCCATCGACGCGAACGGCTTCTTCAGGTGGAAGACGACCGTGGTGTCGTCGGGCGCCTCGACGGCGGAGCTGTAGTCGACGTCGGGGGTCTTGTAGACGCCCTTGAAGTCCTTCGGCCAGTCGAGCAGCTCGTTGAGGTAGGAGGGGCCGTGCGGGAAGGTCTCCTTGTCGAAGGAGCGCGCCACCGCGTAGGCCACGTCCTTGGCGGTGATCGGCGTGCCGTCCTCGAACTTCAGCCCGCTCCTGAGCTTGTACGTCCAGGTCTTGCCGTCGTCGCTGGGCTGGCCGAGCCCTTCGGCCAGGTCGGGGACGACGGTGTTGCCCTCGGGGCCGGGGCCCGGCTTGTACGTCGTCAGCGTCCGCCAGTAGAAGCGGCCGAAGTTGAACGAGTAGCCGTAGTAGGTGTCGCCCGGGTCGAGGCTGTCCCAGTCGGATGAGTGGGCCGCCTTGAGCGTCCCGCCCTTCTTGGTGGACGGGTTGTAGACCTGGGTCAGAGCGGCGTTGAACGCGGGTTGCGCGGCACCGCCAGAGGCCGACTGGGCGGGCTGGGAGGCGTTGCCACCTCCGCCGCCGCAGGCGGAGAGCACCAGGGCGGCCGCTGTCGCGGCTCCGGCCAGTGCGTGTTTCCTTCTCATTGACTAACCCCTTGGTGAGTGAGATGCGGGGGATGAAGCGTTGGCGGAACTCAGTGCGCCCGAGGGTCGAAGGCGTCCCGCAGCCCGTCGCCGAACAGGTTGAACGCCAAGACCGTAATGAAGATCGCCAGCCCCGGGAAGAGCACGAAGTGGGGCAGTGTGTAGAAGCGGACCGCCTCGGAGAGCATGCCACCCCACGTCGGGGTGGGCGGGTTGATGCCGACGCCCAGGAACGACAGCGCGGCCTCGAAGAGGATGTTGGTCGGGATGAGCAGGGTCGCGTAGACCAGGATGGGCGCCATCAGGTTCGGCAGCACCTCGCGGAAGAGGATGTAGCCGTGGCGCGCGCCGAGGCTCTTGGCCGCGTCGACGAACTCCCGCTCGCGCAGTGACAGCGTCTGGCCGCGGACGATGCGGCCGATGCTGGGCCAGCTGAAGAAGCCGATGATGAAGATCAGCATGGCGATGCGCAGCCCGTTGCCCTCCAGTCCGAATCCCTTGTCGGGGATGACGCCGGCCAGCGCGATGGCGAAGACCAGCAGCGGGAAGGCGAGGAAGACGTCCATGAGACGGCCGATGATCTGGTCGACCCAGCCGCCGAAGTATCCGGCGATGACGCCGAGCGTGGTGCCGATGATCACCGACAGCATGGTGGCGAGGAAGCCGATGAGCAGCGAGATCCAGGCGCCTGCGACGATGCGGCTGAAGATGTCGCGGCCGTTGACCGGCTCGACGCCGAGCAGGTATTCGCTGCTCATGCCGCCGAACGCGCCCTTGGGCAGGAGCGTGTTGGGGTCGATCTGGTCCTGGTGGAACTCCAGGGGCGGGTGGCCGAACGCGCTGATGATCGGCCCTTGGAAGATCGCGACAAGGATCAGCAGGATGACGACGATGCCGCCGCCGAGCGCGACCTTGTCACGGCGCAGCCGCATCCAGGCGATCCGGGTGAGAGAACGGCCCTGGATGGACTTGCCCGCTCCGGTGAGCACAGCCTCCGGGTTCGCCTCGGCTGTGGAACCGGGAACGTCAAGCGGTGCGGTCATTCCGTAATGCCCCCTGCTGACAAGACGACGCAGTCTCTGCGTAGTGAACTACAGACCGCATGACGCGACCTCAGGAGGCAGAATCTATGGCCTGAGCTGCGCTGACTAGTCCCTCCAGACGCGATGTGGCTAATCTGTGATTGTTGCGAAACTCATTCGTATCGATCTTGAACCGAATGTCTAGAGCGCGTTCCGGTTAAGTCTCGGAACCGTGACATAGCCGCGCGGCGCGCCGGCTTCAGCTGATTCCGCGCCGCTTCAGCAGCTCCTCGATGTCGGAGAAGTCGTCGTCGGCGGAGCTCGTCTTCTTGGGGCTCACGGCGGGCTGCGGCTTGGCGGCCGCGGTGGCCTGCTGGGCGGGCCGCGTGGCCGTCGCGGCGGCTCCTGCCTGCGGAGACTCGCCGCCCTGCTTCTTGCGGGCCCCTGCCAGCTTCCTGCCGCGCATCACGCCCGACACCACGAACAGCACCGCCGACAGCCCGGCCAGCGCCACGCCCGCCCACACCGAGGGGTTGAACACCAGGCCGGTCACGAAGCGCACCGCGGTGGTGCCGATCGTCCACAGGGACTGCAACGCGTCGGTGAGGTAGGCGGCCATCGGCAGCAGCGCCCACGCCGTCACGCGCAGGCCGGCGGCCGCGCCTCTGCGGCGGAACGCCAGGAAGGCCAGCACCAGCCCGGCGATGGTCACTCCTGCGCACAGCGGCAGCCAGGCGATCGCGTTGAAGGTCTCCATGTCAGACGTCCCCTAGTCCGTGGCTCGTGCTTTCCATCCTGGCACGCGGAGGCGTTCCCGCCTCCTCCGCGAGAACCACTTCTCCCCTAGGGGAACGTCCCTATGACCCCAGAAGTGCCCTGAGGTCCGCGACCCCGACGCGGGTCAGGGACGGCACGACGAGCCGCCCGGGGGCCTCCTCGACGGGCACCAGGCTCGGCACGGCCACCACGGCGCAGCCGGCGGCCGTGGCCGCGGCCACGCCGTTGGGCGAGTCCTCCAGCACGACGCAGCGCGCCGGCTCGACGCCGAGCCGCCGGGCCGCCGTCAGGTAGGGCTCGGGGTCCGGCTTGGTACGGGTGACGTCGTCGGCGGTCACGACGAGGTCGAAGCGTTCCCTGCCCACGCTCTTGAGCACGGCGTCGGCGATCGGCCGGACCGACGAGGTGACCAGTCCCACCGGCACGCCCTCGTCGCGCAGCGCGTCGAGCAGCTCGGAGGCGCCGGGCATGACGGGGACGCCGTCCTGGAGCCTGGCCACCATGCCGTCGGTCATCCACGCGCGGATGCTCTCCGGCGGCACGTCGGCGCCCGAGACGGCCAGCATGTAGTCGACGGTGCGCTCCATGGAGCCGCCCACCAGGTTGGCCTGGTGCTCGGGCGTCCAGGCGGCGCCGAGCCTGGCCATCACCCCGGTCTCGATCTCCAGCCAGACGCGTTCGCTGTCCACCAGCAGGCCGTCCATGTCGAAGAAGACGGCGTCCATGTATCGCTCCCCGATCGGTTGGCGGTTCGTGCCGTGACGTCGCTGACCTGCCGCCCTGCGCGCACGGCGAACCGCCCGATGCCGGCGCGGGGCGGGACCGGGCGGTCAGACGTTGAAGTATTTCGCCTCAGGGTGGTGGGCGACGAGCGCCGAGGTGGCCTGCTCGGGGTGGAGCTGGAACTCCTCCGACAGCGTCACGCCGATGCGCTCGGGGCCGAGCAGCTCGAACAGCTGCTTCTGGTCCTCCAGGTTCGGGCAGGCCGGGTAGCCGAACGAGTAGCGGCAGCCCTGGATGTTGACCTTGAGCATGTCGTCGAGCGACTCGTCGCCGCCGATGCCGAGCTCGGCGCGCACCCGGGCGTGCCAGTATTCGGCCAGCGCCTCGGTGAGCTGCACCGACAGGCCGTGCAGCTCGAGGTAGTCGCGGTAGGCGTCTTTGGCGAACAGCTCGGCCGTGGCCTGGCTGATCTTCGCGCCCATGGTGACGACCTGGAAGCCGACGACGTCGGTCTCGCCGCTGTCCTTGGGGCGGAAGAAGTCGGACAGGCACAGGTGGCGGTCGCGGCGCTGGCGCGGGAACGTGAAGCGGGTGCGCTCGCCGCCGGACTCGTCGAGGATGATCAGCGAGTCGCCCTCGGAGACGCACGGGAAGTAGCCGTAGACGACGGCCGCCTCCAGCAGCCCCTCGGTCTGGATGCGGTCGAGCCACATGCGCAGCCGCGGCCGGCCCTCGGTCTCGACCAGCTCCTCGTAGCCGGGCCCTTCGCCGCCCCTGGTGGGCTTGAGCCCCCACTGGCCGAGGAACAGGGCGCGCTCGTCGAGGAAGGCGGCGTAGTCGGCCAGCGAGATGCCCTTGACGACGCGGTCGCCGTGGAAGGGCGCCTTCGGCACCCGGTTGTCGGTGGCGACGTCGGAGCGGGCCGGCAGCTCCTCGACGGGCGTGCGGACGAGCGTGGCGCCGGTCTTGACGCGCCGCTCGCGCAGCGGCGGCAGCGTCGCGCCCTCCTCGCCGCGCTTGACCGCCATGAACGCGTCCATCAGCCGCAGCCCCTCGAACGCGTCGCGGGCGTAGCGCACCTCGCCCTCGAACAGCTCGGCGAGGTCCTGCTCGACGTAGGCGCGGGTCAGGGCGGCGCCGCCGAGCAGCACGGGGTAGCGCTGGGCGAGGCCCCTGGAGTTCATCTCCTCCAGGTTCTCCTTCATGATGACCGTCGACTTGACCAGCAGGCCGGACATGCCGATGACGTCGGCCTTGTGCTCGTCGGCGGCCTCGAGGATGGCCGAGACCGGCTGTTTGATGCCGAGGTTGACCACGTGGTAGCCGTTGTTGGACAGGATGATGTCGACGAGGTTCTTGCCGATGTCGTGCACGTCGCCCTTGACGGTGGCGAGCACGATGCGGCCCTTGGTCTCGCCCTCGACGCGGTCCATGTGAGGCTCGAGGTAGGCGACGGCGGCCTTCATCACCTCGGCCGACTGGAGCACGAACGGCAGCTGCATCTGCCCGGAGCCGAACAGGTCGCCGACCGTCTTCATGCCGTCGAGCAGCACGTCGTTGATGATCTCCAGGGCGGGCCGCTGGCCGAGCGCGTCGTCGAGGTCGGCCTCCAGTCCCTTGCGCTCGCCGTCGATGATGCGGCGCTTGAGCCGCTCCCACAGCGGCAGCGCGGCCAGCTCCTCGGCCTTGCCCGCGCGCATGGCGGCGGCGTCGACGCCCTCGAACAGCTCCATGAACCGCTGCAGCGGGTCGTAGCCCTCGCGGCGGCGGTCGTAGACCATGTCGAGCGCGACCTGGCGCTGCTCGTCGGGGATGCGCGCCATCGGCAGGATCTTCGAGGCGTGGACGATGGCCGAGTCGAGGCCCGCGTTGACGCACTCGTTGAGGAACACCGAGTTGAGCACCATGCGGGCGGCCGGGTTGAGGCCGAAGCTGATGTTGGAGACGCCGAGCGTGGTCTGCACGCCGGGGTAGCGGCGTTTGAGCTCGCGGATCGCCTCGATGGTCTCCAGGCCGTCGCGCCTGGTCTCCTCCTGGCCGGTGGCGATGGGGAAGGTCAGGCAGTCGACGATGACGTCTTCGACCCGCATGCCCCAGTTGGTGGTGAGGTCTTCGATCAGCCGGGTGGCCACGCGCAGCTTGTGCTCGGCGGTGCGGGCCTGGCCCTCCTCGTCGATGGTGAGGGCGACCACGGCGGCGCCGTGCTCGCGCACCAGGCGCATGATCTTCTGGAAGCGGGAGTCGGGGCCGTCGCCGTCCTCGTAGTTGACGGAGTTGACGGCGGCGCGCCCGCCCAGCATCTCCAGGCCGGCCTGCAGCACCGCCGGCTCGGTGGAGTCGAGCATGATCGGCAGTGTGGAGGCGGTGGCGAAGCGGAAGGCGAGCTCCTTCATGTCGGCGACGCCGTCGCGGCCGACGTAGTCGACGCACAGGTCGAGCATGTGGGCGCCGCCGCGCGCCTGCTCGCGCGCCATCTCGACGCAGTCGTCCCAGCGGCCCTCCAGCATGGCCTCGCGGAACGCCTTGGAGCCGTTGGTGTTGCAGCGCTCGCCGATGGCGAGGTAGGAGGTGTCCTGCCGGAACGGGACGGTCTGGTAGAGCGAGGAGGCGCCCGGCTCGGGGCGGGGGCGGCGGGCGACGGGCTGCCTGCCGCGCACCTTCTCGACCACCTGGCGCAGGTGCTCGGGCGTGGTGCCGCAGCAGCCGCCGACCAGGGACAGGCCGTAGTCGCGGGTGAAGGAGTCGTGGGCGTCGGCCAGCTCCTGCGCCGTCAGCGGGTAGTGGGCGCCGTCGGCGGTCAGCACGGGCAGGCCGGCGTTGGGCATGCAGGACAGCTTGAGCCGCGAGTGGCGGGCGAGGTAGCGCAGGTGCTCGCTCATCTCGGCGGGACCGGTCGCGCAGTTGAGGCCCACGACGTCGACGCCGAGCGGCTCGATGGCGGTGAGCGCCGCGCCGATCTCGGAGCCGAGCAGCATGGCGCCGTTGGTCTCGATGGTGACCTGGGCGATGATCGGGATGTCGCGGCCCGCCGCCTCGATGGCCCGCTTGGCGCCGACGACGGCGGCCTTGACCTGGAGCAGGTCCTGGCAGGTCTCGATGATCAGCGCGTCGGCGCCGCCCGCGATCAGGCCGGCGGCGTTGTCGCGGTAGGCGTCGCGCAGGCTCGCGTACGGCAGGTGGCCGAGCGTCGGCAGCTTGGTGCCTGGGCCCATGGAGCCGAGCACGAAACGCGGCTGGTCGGGCGTGGACCAGTGGTCGGCGGCCTCGCGGGCGATGCGGGCGCCGGCCTCGGAGAGCTCGTAGACGCGGTCGGCGATGTCGTATTCGCCGAGCGCGGCGAGGTTGGCGCCGAAGGTGTTGGTCTCGACGCAGTCGACACCGACGGCGAAGTAGGCGTCGTGGACGCCGCGCACGATGTCGGGCCGGGTGACGTTGAGCACCTCGTTGCAGCCCTCGTGACCATGGAAGTCGTCGAGCGTGGGGTCCTGCGCCTGGAGCATCGTGCCCATAGCCCCGTCGGCCACGATGACGCGCTGGGACAACACTTCTCGAAAGGACGGGGAGATGCTCATGAGGTTCAGCTTATCGGGTGCGCCTCGAGCGCCGGTCGTGCGCCGTTTCCGCGCGTCGTAAGCGGCCTGAACTCGGGGTTTTCGGGGTGTTTGCGATGCGCTCGGTTTTATTCCCGATTTCGGGTGAATGGGGATGGGGTGCGCCCGTCGAGTTCGCGGGTCGCGAACGTGCGGCGCCCGCCCGCGCGCTCCGCACGCCCGCGCGCGAGGCCGCACGCGGGCCGCGCGCGAGCGTCCCGCGCCCGGCGGAAGGGCCTTCGACCTGGGGTTGCGCGTGCCGATCCGGCCCGTGGCGCCGCCGGACCCGGCACGCGCCCGCCACCCGGCCGTCACGTGGGCGAACGGGGCAGCGCGGCATTCGGGGGGAGATCGGTGACGGCGATGCCTCCTCACGGCATAGGCTTAGCGGGACGAAGGAGAGTGGAGGCGACACGTGATAGAGCTCGAAGGGCTCCCCGAGCTCGTCGACCCGGTGCTCATTGCCGCGTTCGAGGGCTGGAACGACGCGGGTGAGGCTTCCAGCGGCGTGATCGCCCATCTCGAGTCCGCCTGGAAGGCCGAGCCGCTGGTCGCGCTCGACCCGGACGACTACTACGACTTCCAGGTGACCAGGCCCGTGGTGGAGATGAGCGACGGGCTCACGCAGTCCATCGTGTGGCCCACGACGCGGCTGCTGCGCGCCAGGCCGCCGGGCGTCGAGCGCGACGTCGTGCTGCTGCGCGGCATCGAGCCCAACATGCGCTGGCGCTCGTTCTGCGACGACATCATCTACGTCTGCCGTGAGCTGGGCATCGAGCTGGCGGTCATGCTCGGCGCCCTGCTCAACGACTCCCCGCACACCCGCCCCGTGCCGATTCTCGGCGGCGCGACCAGCGAGGGGCTGGCCCGCTCGACCGGCCTGGAGCTGAGCCGCTACGAGGGCCCGACCGGCATCGTGGGCGTGCTGCAGCACGCGTTCGGCAAGGCCGGGCTCGATGCGATCTCGCTGTGGGCGTCGGTGCCCCACTACGTCGCGCAGCCGCCCAACCCGAAGGCGACGCTGGCGCTGCTGCGCCGTCTCGAGGACGTCCTCGACATCCCCATGCCGCTCGGCGACCTCGACGAGGAGGCCAGGGCGTGGGAGCGCGGCGTGGACGAGCTGGCCGCGCAGGACAGCGAGGTCGCCGAATACGTCAAGGAGCTGGAGGAGCGCAAGGACGCCGCGGAGCTGCCCGAGGCCAGCGGCGATGCGATCGCGGCCGAGTTCGAGCGCTACCTGCGACGTAGAGATCGCGACACGGACAGCTAACCCTGACGTATTAAATCCGCCAATTTTTCGCGGTTTCGAGTAATAATCGGGGTTCACCAGATCCCGACAGGCCGGGACTCCAGATTCACGCCGGACGGAGACCGTCCGGCTTCGCACGTGATGCCTACATCCACCGACCGCGCACGTTAGGCATGCCATGGCGACATCCCACGTAGACCCGCACCATAGGAGTCAGGACACCAGGCGGCGCGTCCTCGAGATGGCCGTCTCGCTCAGGGAGGACCGTGCCGGCGGCTCGGTGGATTACTTCCTGGCGCTGCTCCAGGACCGGCTCCCGCTCTGGCTGAGCATCCTGCACAACCTGACGCACCGCGCAGGGAAGGGGTCCGTGTCGGACAACCTCCACCCGGTCGCGCGTGCGGGCATCGACTACTACATCGATGTCCAGGGCGCGGCGCTGCCCGCCTTCACCTCCCCCGACGTCACCGTACGCTTCCGCCGGGCCATCAAGGAGGCGGGGCTCGGGCCGCGCACCGAGATCGCACCGCTGGCCGGCTATCTGGCGGACGAACAGCGGCTGGGCCGGGTCAGGGCCGACGCCGACCCGGAGGCCAGCGCACGCCTGATGGTCGCGGGCTGCTTCCACCGGGCCTTCATCGAGATGTTCGTCGGCTGCGACGACGCGCCGTCACGGGACGCGAGCGCCCGCGAGATCGTCCGCGAACTGCGCCTCGACCCCGCCTGATCCCTGGCACCCGGCCATCGGCGGCCGAGCCCGGCGGCGGCTCCCGGCACCGCCCGATCCGCGGCGTCCGATGCCCGGCGCGGCCTGATCCCCCGCTGCCGCCGGCGTCACGCCTGATCGCGGCAGGCCCCTCCCCTGTGCGGTGCGTCATGCCCTGCGGAGGGTGCGCGGCCGGGCGGCCGGGCGGCGCAGGGCCTCGTCGAAGCGGCGCCAGATGAGGGCCGCCACGTCGGGGTCGGCGCCCAGGGGCTCGCTGACCACCGCGGTCCGGCCCGCGGCCGCCGCGACCAGCCGGTCGTGGAAGAAGCCGGGGGCCAGCACGTACGAGGCGATCGCCACCCGGGACGCCGGGGTCGCGCCGAGCCGTTCCATGGCCTCATCCAGCGACGGCGCGCCCGCCGATGCGAACGCGGCGGTCACCGGCCTGGCCAGCCGCACGGCGAGCTGGTGCGCCGCCGCGCGCACGTCGGCCAGCGCCGACGGGTCGGACGATCCCGCCGCGCCGAGCAGCACCGCGTCCGTGGCGCGCAGGCCCGCCCGTGCCAGCTTGCGCGCCAGCGCCGAGGTCAGCAGCCGGTGCGGCCCCAGCCAGCCGGCCACGATCGCGTCGGGCCGGTGCTCGGCCACGACCTGGGGCAGGTCGATGTGCGCGTGGTAGCCGCCGGCCAGCAGCAGCGGGACGACGACCACCGGGCCGCGTACGGCGGGCAGGACCTCCCGGAGCAGCGGCGAGGCCAGCTCCAGGTAGCTGAGCTCGACCCGGCCTCCCGGCCGCGCGGCCCTGACCGTCTCGGCCAGCGCGGCGAGCGTGCGCTGACCGGCCTGGCTGCGGGTGCCGTGCGCGGCCAGGACGAGGGTGGGGGTCATCGGCCGGCTCCTGCGGGAACGGGCCCGGGCATGCGGAAACTCCTCGGTGTGGGCTGATGTGACGGTCGGTGGTGCGAGGAGGCTCAAAGGCCGTCCTCGTACAGGCAGGCGAGCCGGTAGCCGCGTTTGACGACGGTCTCGACGATGCCGCTCGGGCCGAGGGCTCGGCGCAGCCGGGTGATGGCCATCTCCACGGCGTGCTCGGCCGAGTCGCGGGCGACGCTGCCCGGCAGCACCGTACGCAGGTCGGCCCGCGACACCACGTGGCCCGGCTTGTCGGCCAGGCGCTTGAGCACGGCCATCGGCGCCGGCGGCAGCGGACGCAGCTCGCCGTCCACGACCACGGCGTGGCCGCGGATCTCCAGGCGGTGTCCACCGGCGGTGACCCGGGTGACGCCGTGTTCCGGCAGGTGCCTGGCCAGGGCGCGGGCGAGCGCGCCGAGCCTGGAGCGGTCGGGCTGGAGTGTGGGCACGCCGCGCGAGGTCAGCGGGTCGGCGGTGACCGGCCCGACGCAGGCGGCCACGACGGAGCCGCCGAACGCGGCGAGCAGCGCCTCTTCCAGGCCGTCCGCGCGGGCGGTGTTCAGCATGGCGTGCACGGCGGGCGCGCTGGTGAAGGCGACCGCGTCGATCGCGCCGGAGACGGTCTGGCTGATGAGGCGGCGCAGCGGCGAGATGTCGCGGTACGGCAGCCACCGGTAGACCGGTATCTCGATCACCTCGGCGCCGGCGGCGCGCAGGTCGGCCACGAAGTCGCGCAGCGGCTCGCCGTGCTGCTGGACGGCGATGCGCCGGCCGCGCAGGTCCTGGGCGAGGAGGTACTCCTTGACCTCTTTGCACGACTCGGTGGAGGGCGTCCAGTGGTCGTTGAGCCCGGCGGCGCGCACCGCTCCCCTGGCCTTGGGTCCGCGGGTGAGCAGGCGGGCCCGTGACAGGTGCTCGCTCAGCTCGGTGGACAGGCCCCAGCCCTCGGCGGCGGCCATCCAGCCGCGGAAGCCGACGCCGGTGGTGACGACCACGTCGTCGAGCGGCGCCTCCAGGCTCTGCCGGGTGGCGGCGAGCAGGTCGGCGTCCTCGGCGAGGGGGACGAGGCGGATGGCGGGGGCGCTGACCACGCGGGCGCCGCGGCGTTCCAGGAGGGCGCCGAACTCCTCGCGCCGCCTGGTCGCGGTCACGCCGACGGTGAAGCCCGCCAGCGCGTCGGGGGCCGTCTCCGGGGAGGTTCCGGCCTCCAGGGAAAGCGCGCTCATGCGTGCACCTCCAGGTAGTCGGGGACGCCTGGCCGGACCCCGAGCACCCGGCCAGGCATCACAGGTGCTTGTGACGCAAGTGAGATCACCCTCCGATACTGCTTTCGGGTGGTTTCGCCCACGGGTCTCTTCTGTTACCGCTGTGCTACAAGGCCGCGCCCGCTGGATTGGCCCGGCGCGGGCGGGGGAAACGTTGTCCGTGATATGGCCGCCTATCGGGGAGTCACGGGTGTCGGTCCTGCCCATTCGCATGTTCGGCGATCCGGTGCTGCGCACGGTCGCGGAGCCGGTCCGGGATTTCGATCGGGAGCTGCGCCGGCTGGTGAAGTCGCTCACGGCGACGTTGCGGGCGGGCCCTGGGCGCGCCGGCCTGGCGGCTCCGCAGCTGGGCGAGCCGGTGCGGGTGGTGGTCTACGACTACGACGGCAAGTCGGGCCACCTGGTCAATCCGCGGCTGGAGCTGTCGGAGCGGCGGGTGACGGCCGACGAGGCGTGCCTGTCGGCGCCCGGCGTGTGGTGGCCACTGGAACGTTCCTACATGGTCACCGCGCGTGGCCGTGACATGTTCGGCAAACCGGTGACCGTCAGGGCGCTCGGCACGCTGGCGCGGGTGCTCCAGCACGAGACCGACCACCTCGACGGCGTGCTGTTCAGCGACCACCTCGAAGAGGCCGAGCGGGAGCGTTTCCGCGCGGCCCTGCCAGGCTGAGCTCGCGCCGCTGCCCGGGGTCGGTGCCGCCCCACACCCCGTGCGCCTGCCTGGTGCTCAGCGCGTATTCCAAACACGGCTCGCGCACAGGGCATCCTGCGCACACCTGCTTGGCCCTGTCCGCCTGCGACTGGCTCGGCCCCTCCATCGAGATCGGGAAGAACAGCTCGGGGTCGAGGTCCAGGCAGGCGGCCCTGCGTGTCCAGTCGAGCATCATCATGCTGTCCGCGCCTACCCATGGCGCGAGGCGTCATACCTGGTCGAGCAGCAGGTCCCAGTCGGCGAGGAAGCGGCTCAGCCCGTAGCGGGCCAGCGCGGCGGCCCTGGCGGCCTTGCCGGCCTGGCTCGCGCGCTCGGGGTCGGCGGCGAACTCCGCCAGCGCGTCGGCCAGCACGTGCACCTTGGTCGACAGCACGCCGGCCTCGGGCGGCACCGCCTCGATCGCCTCGGTGGCGGCGAGCGCGACGACGGGCATGCCGAGCGTCATGGCCTCGATGAGGGCCAGGCCGAGCGAGGTCCACCGGTACGGGTGCAGGTAGACGCGCCTTCTGGCCAGCTCGGCGTGCATGGCGTGCTGAGGCAGGTCCTCGTACGTGCCGTACGGCAGGCCGTCCACCTTCATGCCGAACACGTCGAGCGGCACCCGTTCGGCGAAGCGGGGCAGCAGGTCGGTGCCGGCGACGCGGGTGCGGCGCACGGGCTCGTTGACGACGACGCCGGCCCTGGCGAGTTCGCCGCTGTAGAGGTGGCCGGGGTCGGGGACGCCGTGCTCGATGACGCGGGTGGGGGCGCGGCCGTTGTCCCAGTACAGCTCGTTGAAGTGGGTGACGTGCACGAGCGTGATGCCGCTCTGCCCGGCCAGCGGGTGGCGGGTGCGGGGCACGTCGCCCGCGGGCGTGTTGTGCTCGACGTACACGGCGGGCAGGCGGGAGGCGCGCGGCCCGAGCCATTCGCGGGCCAGGTCGATCTCGTGCGGGCGCTGGTAGACGATGACGTCCACGGGCTCGTCGCGCAGGCGGTCCCAGGGCACCTCGCGGGCGCTGTCCGGCCAGTCGTAGGTGGCCGCCCGCCCCCGGCCGTCGGGTCCGCGGCCGGGAACGAGCGGCAGCAGATAGTCGTGCGGCCCCCTGATGAACGCGCTGGTCCAGGATCCGTGCACGTGCCAGAGCAGGATCCTCACCAGCGGCTCCAGCCCATCGCGCGGGCCCAGGGCGCCGAGACGGCGGGCACCGGGTCGTCGGCGCCGTTCAGCACGCGCTCGACGACGTCGGTCAGGTCGCCGGCGACCTCGGGGGCCTGGTCGATCTCCTCCTGACGTGTCTGTTCCGTGGGCACGAGGATGCCCCGCGCGCCGGCCGCCCTCGCGGCCTCCATGTCGCGGCCGATGTCGCCCACCACGACGCAGTCGCGGGGGCTGACGTCGAGCACGGCCGCGGCCCTGATGACCAGGCCGGGCGCCGGTTTGCGGCAGGTGCAGCCGTCGGCGTCGCCGTGCACGCAGATCGCCCATGCGTCGAACGGGCCGAGCAGTTCCTCCACCCTGGCGTTCACCTGGTCCATGTCGTCCGGCGACAGCAGGCCCTTGGCCACGCCCGACTGGTTGGTGACCACGGCCACCGGCACGTCGGCGCGTCTGAGCCGGCACAGCGCCTCGACCGCGCCCGGCATGGGCTCGACGAGGGCGGGGTCGCCGTTGTAGGGCACGTCCTTGATCAAGGTTCCGTCCCGGTCGAAGAGCACGGCCCCGGGACGCCGCTTTTCGAACACCATCCACCTCCGTCGCGCGTGAGCGGCAGCTACCCGTGGCCTGCCGGGACAAACAACTACGCAGCGTGAGCAACCCCAGGTGGCCGCAGGCGTTTTCGCAGCTCACGAAGGCGCTCGCGGTTGCGTCAGGTTTGAGAGCCGCTTCTCTCGGTAGCGGTTCTCGACATCCCCAGGGGGAGGAAGCATGAGATTTCTCGGCATCAACGCGATCTTCCACGACCCGGCCGCGGCGCTCGTGGCCGACGGCAGGATCGTGGCCGCGGCCGAAGAGGAACGCTTCAGCCGGCGCAAACACGGCAAGCGGCCCTTGGCCTTCTCCGCCTGGGAGCTGCCCGAGCTGGCGGCCGCCTGGTGCCTGAGCGAGGCGGGGCTCGCGCCGGAGGACATCGACGCCGTCGCCTACTCCTACGACCCGTCGCTGGTGCTCCAGCGGCCTGAGGGCGACTGGGAGGACCTGCGCACCCGGTACGCGGTGCGCGCCCCCGCCTTCCTCGCCACGGCGCTGCCGGGGCTCGACCCCGGGCAGGTCACCTACGTGCCGCACCACGTGGCGCACGCGGCATCGGCCGGGCTGGCCTCGCCGTGGCGCGACTGCGCGGTGCTGGTGTGCGACGGGCGCGGCGAGAACGTCTCCCACCTGGCGGGCCGCTACCGGGGCGGCGAGCTGGAGATCCTCGCCGCCCAGGAGCTGCCGCACTCGCTCGGCCTGATGTACGAGGACGTCACCCAGCATCTCGGCTTCCTGCGCTCCAGCGACGAGTACAAGGTGATGGCGATGGCCTCCTACGGCAGTCCCCGCCACCTGGAGGCGCTGCGCGAGGTGATCTACACCACCGGCGACGGCGGGTTCCGCGTCGAGCCGGTCGACTGGAACGTCTACGCCAAGGCGCTGAAGAAGGGCGCACCGTGGACCTCCGACCACGCCGACCTGGCCGCCAGCGTGCAGGCCCGGCTGGAGGAGGTGCTGCTGGAGCTGGCGCGCTGGCTGCACGAGCGCACCGGGGAGCGGCGGCTGGCGCTGGCCGGCGGGGTGGCGCTGAACTGCGTGGCCAACACGCGGCTGCTGGACGAGGGGCCGTTCGACGAGGTGTGGGTGCAGCCGGCCGCCGGCGACTCCGGCACCGCGCTGGGCGGGGCGCTGCACCTGGCGCAGGTGTACGGCGAGCCGGCCGCGCCGATGACCTGCCCGGCGCTCGGCCGCGGTTTCACCGACGAGGAGCTGGGCGCGTGGCTGGACGTGGCGCGCGTGCCGTACACGCGGCCCGCCGACCTGGCGGCGGCGGTGGCGGCGGAGCTGGCCGCCGACCGGATCGTGGCCTGGTTCCAGGGCCGCGCCGAGTACGGGCCGCGGGCGCTGGGCCACCGGTCGCTGCTGGCCCACCCCGGCAATCCGCGTAACACCGAGCGGCTCAACGACGTCAAGGGGCGCGAGCAGTTCCGGCCGGTCGCGCCGATGGTGCTGGAGTCGCGAGCGCGGGAGATCTTCGCGCGGGGGCCGGTGCCGTCGCCGTACATGCTGTTCGTGCACGACGTGCACCCGGACTGGGCGCCGCGCATCCCCGCGGTGGTGCACGTGGACGGCACCGCCCGCATCCAGACCGTCTCGCCGGAGCGTCAGCCGCTGATGGCGCGGGTGCTGAGCGAGTTCGAGGCGCGCACGGGGCTGCCGGTGGTGGTCAATACGAGCCTCAACACGGCGGGGCGTCCCATGGTGGACGACCCGCGTGACGCGCTGGAGTGCTTCGGCTCGGCGCCGGTGGACGTGCTGGCGCTGGGTCCTTACCTGGTGCGGCGGCGGGAGGTGTTCGCCTCATGATCACCGTGGTGATCCCCACCGTCGGGCGGCCGACGCTGCACGACACGCTGGCCGCCGTGGGCCCGGACGTGCCGGTGATCGTGGTGGACGACCGCCGGGGCCATCCCGCCTCGCTGGCGGCGCTGCGCGTGCCTCCGCACGTACGGGTGGTGCGCTCGGGCGGGCGCGGTCCCGCGGCGGCGCGCAACGCCGGCTGGCGGGCCGCCGACACGCCCTGGGTGGTCTTCCTCGACGACGACGTGGTCCCCGCCCCCGGGTGGGCGCAGGCCGTCTGGAAGGACCTGGTGGACCTGCCGCCCGAGGTGGCGGGCAGCCAGGGCAGGATCCGGGTGCCCAGGCCGGAGGGGCGCAGGCCCACCGACGCCGAGCGGCACACCGCCGGGCTGGCGGGCGCGCTCTGGGTGACGGCCGACATGGCCTACCGGCGCGAGGTGCTGCAGGCGCTCGGCGGTTTCGACGAGCGGTTCCCGCGCGCCTACCGGGAGGACGCCGACCTGGCGCTGCGGGTGACGCGGGCCGGGCACCGGCTGGTCAAGGGCGAGCGGGTGACCGTGCATCCGGTCCGCGACGACGGCTTCTGGGCGAGCGTGCGCCACCAGCGGGGCAACGCCGACGACGCGCTCATGCGGCGCCTGCACGGTCCCGGCTGGCGGGCGGCCATCGGCGGCGCGCCCGGACAGCTGCGGCTGCACGCCGCCACGACGGCCGCGGGCCTGGCGGCCGCGCTGCTCGCGACGGGCCGCCAGAGGACGGCGGCGCTGGCGGCGGGCGCGGTCTGGGCGGCGCTGACGGCGCAGTTCGCCTGGCGGCGCATCGCCCCGGGCCCGCGCACGCCGGACGAGGTGCTGCGGATGGCCGTCACCAGCGTGCTGATCCCGCCGGTCGCCTGCGCGCACCGGTTGCGCGGGGAATGGAGAGTGCGGCGATGACGGCTGCTGCAGACCGGGGGCGCGTGCTGGTGGCGCGGCTCGACGACGCCGGCGACGTGCTGCTCGCCGGTCCCGCCGTGCGCGCGGTGCGCACGCGGGCCGCCGAGGTCGTCTTCCTGTCGGGACCGAACGGCAGGGCGGCGGCCGAGCTGCTGCCGGGCGTGGACCGGGTGGTGACCTGGCACGCCCCGTGGATCGACCACACGCCGCCGCCCGCCTCCAGGGCCGGGGCCGAGGAGCTGATCGGCCTGGTGCGCGGGGTCGACGAGGCGGTGCTGCTCACCTCGTTCCACCAGTCGGCGCTGCCGCTGGCGCTGCTGCTCAGGCTGGCCGGGGTGGCGCGGATCAGCGCGATCAGCAACGACTATCCGGGCTCGCTGCTCGACGTGCGGCACGTGGTGGACGAGAGCGTGGACGTGCCGGAGGCGGAGCGGATGCTCGCGCTCGCGCGGGCGGCCGGGTTCGAGCTGCCGCCGGGCGACGAGGGCGGGCTCGCGGTCCGCCGGCCGCTGCCGGACGTCCGCCGGACGTTCGGGCGCGCGCTCGGCCCCGGCTCGTACGTCGTCGTGCACCCAGGCACCTCGGCGCCCGCCCGCACCTGGCCGGCGGACCGGCACCGGGAGACGGTGCGGGAGCTGGCCGAGGACGGGCACCGCGTCGTCGTGACCGGCACCGAACGCGACCTCACCGCCTACGTGGCCGGCGGCGTCGCGGCCGACCTGGGCGGCGCCACCACGTTCGCCGAGCTCGCCGCCGTCATCGAGGGCGCCGGCGTGCTGGTGGCGGGCAACACGGGCCCCGCGCACCTGGCCGCCGCCGTCGGCACGCCGGTCGTGAGCCTGTTCGCCCCCGTGGTGCCGCTGGAGCGGTGGGCCCCGTACGGCGTGCCCACGGTGGTGCTGGGCGACCAGCACGCGCCCTGCCGGGGGAGCAGGGCGCGCGTCTGCCCGGTGTCCGGGCACCCGTGCCTGTCGCAGGTGACGAGTGAGCAGGTGGTCAAGGCAGTGAGGGAGCTGACGCAGTGAAGGTCGATCTCATCTCGGAGCACGCGGACCCGCTGGCGGCGGTCGGCGGGGTCGACTCCGGCGGCCAGAACGTCTACGTCGCCGCGCTGGCCGTCGCGCTCGCCGAGCGCGGGCACACGGTCGCCGTTCACACGCGGCGCTCCTGCGAGTCGCAGCCCGCGTCCGTGCGCCTGGCGCCGGGCGTCACGGTCGAGTACGTCACCGCGGGTCCCCCGGCCCCCGTGCCCAAGGACGAGCTGCCCCCGTACATGCCGGAGTTCGCCGAACGGCTGGCCGAGCGCTGGGCCGCACACCCGCCCGACGTGGCGCACGCGCACTTCTGGATGAGCGGGCAGGCGGCGCTGGAGGCGGCCGGCGGGATCCCGGTGGTGCAGACCTTCCACGCGCTCGGCACGGTCAAGCGGCGCTGGCAGGGCGAGGCCGACACCAGCCCCGCGCACCGCATCGACACCGAGCGGGAGATCGGCAAGCGCGCCGACGCGGTGCTCGCCACCTGCAGCGACGAGGTGGGCGAGCTGCTCGCGATGGGCGTTCCCCGGCAGCGCATCTCGGTCGTCCCGTGCGGGGTGGACCTGGCGGAGTTCCGCCCGGACGGGCCGGTGGCACCGCGTACGGACGGGCCGATGGTGCTGAGCATCGGCCGCATGGTGCCGCGCAAGGGCGTGGACACCCTGATCAGGGCGATGCGCCAGCTTCCCGGCGCGGAGCTGGTGATCGCCGGCGGCGGGCGGGAGGACGAGGAGGCGATCCGGCTCAGGAAGCTGGCCGAGGGCTACGGCATGGGCCACCGCGTCCACGTCATCGGCAGCGTGCCCAGGCGGCACGTGCCCGCGCTGATGCGGGCGGCCGACGTCGTGGTGACCGTGCCCTGGTACGAGCCGTTCGGCATGGTGCCGGTCGAGGCGATGGCGTGCGGGGTGCCCGTCGTGGCCTCGGCGGTCGGCGGCCACCTCGACACGGTGGCGGGCTGCGGCGTGCTGGTGCCGCCGCGCAGGCCGCGCGCCCTGGCCAGAGCGCTCAAGGACGTGCTGGGCGACCCGCGGCGGCGCGCGGAGATCGGCGCGGCCGGCGCCAGGCGGGCCCGCGAGCGCTACGGCTGGCCGCGCGTCGCCGAGCTCACCGAGGCCGTGTACGCGCAGGTCATCGACGGCAAGGTCGGCCGGCTGGCCGCCCTGGGGGGTTGATCATGGATGCTCATCTGGAAAAGCTCTGGAACGCCCTGGAGAAGCTTGATGACCAGGCGGCCGCCGTCCGGTCGTGGGGCGGGCGGCTGGCCGGCGTGCTGTCGTCCGGCGGCCGGCTGCTGGCCTGCGGCAACGGCGGGTCGGCGGCGGAGGCCCAGCATCTGACGGCCGAGCTGGTCGGCAGGTTCAGGGACGACCGGCGGCCGTACGCGGCGATCCCGCTGCACGCCGACGGCTCCTCGGTGACGGCGATCGCGAACGACTTCGGCGCCGAGCAGGTCTACGCCCGCCAGGTGCGCGCCCACGGACGCCCCGGCGACGTGCTGGTGTGCCTGTCGACCAGCGGCGGCAGCCCGAACGTGCTGGCCGCCGCGGCGGCGGCGCGCGAGTGCGGGGTGACGGCCTGGGCGCTGACGGGGCCGGGGCCGAACGCGCTGGGCGAGCTGTGCGAAGAGGCGGTCGCCGTACCGGGTGAGACGGCCACCGTGCAGGAGGTGCACCTGGCGCTGATCCACCTGCTGTGCGACGCGCTCGAGGACGCCCTTGAGGGGGCGCTGGAGGAGACGCTGTGAAGGCGGGGCCGCTGGTCGTCATCGGCGACACGCTGCTCGACGTGGACGTCGAGGGCGTGGCCGACCGGCTCTGCCCGGACGCCCCGGTCCCCGTGGTGGACGTCTCGTCGGAGCGGGCCAGGCCGGGCGGCGCGGGGCTGGCGGCGCTGCTGGCCGCCCGCGACGGCGCCGACGTGGTGCTGGTCACGGCGGTCGGCGACGACGAGGACGGCCGCCGCCTGTGCGGGCTGCTGTCGGAGGAGCTCGACCTGCTGCGGCTGCCGCTGCGCGGCGGCACCGTGCGCAAGACCCGGATCAGGTCGCGCGGCCAGACGCTCGTCAGGCTGGACACCGGCGACGGCACGGCCCGGTTCTCCCCCACCGAGGAGGCGGCGCAGGCGGTCCTGCGGGCGGGCGCGGTGCTGGTGTCCGACTACGGCAGGGGCGTCGCCAGGATGGCCCGCGAGCTGCTGCGCGAGGTCTCCGTACCGGTGGTGTGGGACCCGCATCCGCGCGGCGAGCAGCCGATGCCGGGCTGCGCGCTGCTGACGCCGAGTGAGGCCGAGGCGCGGCTGATGTGCCCGTCCGGCTATCAGGGGCCCGATCAGGCGGCCCGCCGGCTGGTGCGGGCGCTGCGCGCCGAGGCGGTGGCGGTCACCACCGGTGAGCGCGGCGCCGCGCTGGCCGTGGCGGGCGGCCCGCTGGTCACGGTGCCGCCGCCGGTGCGGGCGGGCGGCCAGGACGCGTGCGGCGCCGGCGACCGGCTGGCGGGGGCGGCGGCGCTGGCCATGCGTGACGGCGCGGACGCCGAGGAGGCGATCACGGTGGGCGTCGGCGAGGCGTCTCGCTTCGTCGAGCGCGGCGGCGCCGCCTCGGTGAAGGTGCAGGAGCAGCGGCTCGGCGACCGGCCGCGCACCGCGCTGGAGGTGGCCGCGCTGGTCCGCGCCCAGGGCGGACGGCTGATCGCCACCGGCGGCTGCTTCGACCTGCTGCACGCGGGCCACGTGAGCCTGCTGCGGCGGGCTCGGGCGCTCGGCGACGCGCTCGTCGTCTGCGTCAACTCCGACGATTCGGTGCGCCGGCTCAAGGGCCCGTCCAGGCCCATCGTGGACGTGCGCGACCGGGTGGAGGTGCTGCGGGCCCTGGGCTGTGTGGACGCCGTGCTGGTGTTCGACGAGGACACCCCGGCGGCCGCCATCGAGCTGCTCAGGCCCGACGTGTGGGTGAAGGGCGGCGACTACGAGGGGGAGACGCTGCCCGAATCCGAGGTCCTCGGCAGGCTCGGCGCGGAGATCGTCGTGCTGAGCACGCTGCCGGGGCGGTCCACAACCAATCTGATCAGGGAGATCCAGTGAACATTCTCATTACGGGGGGCGCGTCCGGGCTCGGCCTGGCCACCGCCGAGGCGGTGGAGAAGGAGGGCTGGAAGGCGCTCGTCATCGACGTACGCGCGCCCGGCCAGCGCTTCGAGCACGTGATCGCGGACCTGGCCGACCGGGGCGAGGCCGAGCGCGCGGTGCGCGAGCTGGCCGAGCGGGCGGGCGGCCTCGACGGCGTCGTCACCGCCGCGGGCATCGACGCCTGCGGGCGGCTGGAGGACGTGCCCGCCGACGACTGGGAGCGGGTCATCAAGGTCAACCTGCTGGGGACCGCCTCGGTGGTGCGGGCGGCGCTGCCGTACCTGAAGCACACCAGGGGCACGGTGGTCACCTGCGCGTCCACGCTGGGCCTGCGGCCGCTCAGCGACGCCTCCGCCTACTCGGCGTCGAAGTTCGGCGTCGTCGGCTTCACCCGGGCGCTGGCGATCGAGCTGCGCGGGGAGGTGGGGGTGACCCTGCTCATCCCCGGCGGCATGCGGACGAGCTTCTTCGACGGCCGTCCCGAGCAGTACAAGCCGGGGCCGGAGGCCGGGCTGAACGACCCGGCGGACGTCGCCCAGGCCATCGTGTTCGCGCTGCGGCAGCCGGCCGGATGCGAGGTGAGAGAGCTCGTCGTCTGCCCGTCCACGGAGACGTCATGGCCCTAGAGCTGGTGGCGCTGCGCGGGCTCGGCCTGGGCGACCTGCTCACGGCCGTGCCCGCGCTGCGGGCGCTGCGCCAGGCGTTCCCCGATCACCGCATCACGCTGGCGGCGCCGCGGGCGCTCGGCGCGCTGCTGCCGCTCATCGGCGCGGTGGACGACCAGGTGGACGTGGCGGGGCCGGGACCGGTGCCGTTCGAGCGGCCGGACGTCGCGGTCAACCTGCACGGCAAGGGCCCGCAGAGCACCGAGGCGCTGCGGCGCACCCGCCCGGGGCGGCTGCTCGGCTTCGGTGCCGGTCCCGAATGGCAGGACGGCGTGCACGAGGTGCGGCGCTGGTGCGGGCTGCTGGAGTGGTACGGCATCCCGGCCGACCCGGCGGACCTGACTTTGGGCATCTCCGACCGTACGGGGCCGGCGATCGTGCATCCCGGCGCCGCCTACCCGGCGCGGCGCTGGCCGCCCGAGCGGTTCGCCGAGGTGGCGGCCGCGCTGGACGACGTCGTCGTCACCGGCAACGCGGCCGAGGTGCCGATCGCCACCCGCGTCGCCGAGCTCGCGGGGCTGCCGCCCGAACGCATGCTGGCCGGGCGCACCCGCCTGGCCGACCTGATCGACCTGGTCAGCCGGGCCCGGCTGGTGGTGTGCGGCGACACCGGCGTCGCCCATCTGGCGACGGCGTTCTGCGTGCCGTCGGTGGTGCTGTTCGGCCCCGTCTCCCCCATGCTGTGGGGCCCGCCGCCGGGCTGGCGGCACATCGCGCTGTGGACCGGGCACCACGGCGACCCGCACGGCGAGCGGCCGGACCCCGGCCTGCTCGAAATCGAGGTGTCCGAAGTCGTCGAAGCGGCCATGGAGGTAACGTCATGAGGGCTCTGGTCACGGGGGGCGCGGGGTTCCTGGGCTCGTACCTGTGCGAACGGCTGCTGGACGAAGGCGCCGACGTCATCTGCATGGACAGCTTCCTGACCGGCGGGCCGCGCAACGTCGAGCACCTGCTGGAGCGGCCGGAGTTCCGGCTCATCGAGTGCGACCTGACCGGGTACGTGCACGTGCCCGACCGGCTCGACCTCGTCCTGCACTTCGCCTCGGCCGCCTCGCCCGCCGACTACCTGCGCTACCCCATCGAGACCCTGCGGGTGGGGAGCGTCGGCACGCTGCACGCGCTCGGCCTGGCCAGGGAGAAGGGCTCCCGGTTCATCCTGGCCTCCACCAGCGAGGTGTACGGCGACCCGCTGGAGCATCCGCAGAAGGAGACGTACTGGGGCAACGTCAACCCGGTGGGCCCGCGCAGCGTGTACGACGAGGCCAAGCGCTTCGCCGAGTCGCTGACCACCGCCTACCGTCACGCGCGCGGGACGAACACCGGCATCGTGCGGATCTTCAACACCTACGGGCCCCGCATGCGGCCGTTCGACGGGCGGGCGATCCCGACGTTCATCCGGCAGGCGCTGACCGGCGAGCCGATCACGGTCACCGGCGACGGCTCGCAGACCCGCTCCATCTGCTACGTGGACGACACGGTCTCGGGCATCCTGGCCATGGCCGCCAGTGACTTCGCCGGGCCGGTCAACATCGGCAACCCCGACGAGCTGACCATGCTGGAACTGGCCACCCTGATCAAGAAGCTGACCGGGTCGTCGTCGGAGATCCGCTTCATCGACCGGCCCGCCGACGACCCGAAGGTGCGCAGGCCCGACACCACGCTCGCCCGGGAGCGGCTGGGCTGGCGGGCTCAGGTGCCGGCCGAGGAGGGGCTGCGCCGCACGATCGAGTGGTTCTCCGCGGAGCTGGCCGCGATCACCCGGCTCGAACGCGTCCAGGTCTGACACGCTCGTGCCCGGCCGTCCGAGGGGAAGACCGGGCACACAACGCGTCCGGGTCTGACCCTCTTCATCAAGGATCCCCAGTCCACTGCCCGACCTGAAGACGGCACCTGGATCGGGCGGCGATGTCCGGTGTGGGAGATCGCGGAAGCCCGGGCCGGGGTGGCCCGGGCGGTGCGGGTTCGTCAGAGTGCGACGCCGAGCAGGGCGTCGGTGAGGTCCTTGACGAGGGCGGGGGCGGAGGGGTCGGAGCCGGGGCGGGCGAGCGCGTCGTCGGCCCAGGCGTCGATGGCGGCCAGCGCGCCGGGCGCGTCGAGGTCCGCGGCGAGCCGCTTGCGGACCGTGGCCAGCAGGTCGCCGACCGGGGGGCCGCCGGGCAGCGCGACGGCGGAGCGCCAGCGGGCCAGCCGCCGCTCGGCCGCCTCGATCTGGTCCGGTGTGTACTCCCAGTCGGTGCGGTAGTGGTGGGCGAGCAGGACGAGCCTGATCGCCATCGGGTCGTGGGTCTGCCGCAGCTTGGAGACGAAGACGAGGTTGCCCCTCGACTTCGACATCTTCTCGCCGTCGAGACCCACCATGCCGGCGTGGGTGTAGAACTTGGCGAACGGCCACTCGCCGGTGGCCGCGTGCCCCTCGGAGGCGCCGCACTCGTGGTGCGGGAAGATCAAGTCCGATCCGCCGCCGGCGACGTCGTATCCGGCTCCCAGGTTGTCGAGGGCGATCGTGGTGCATTCGATGTGCCAGCCGGGCCTGCCGCGGCCGAGCGGCGAGTCCCAGGCCGGCTCTCCGGGGCGCTCGGCCCGCCACATCAGCCAGTCGAGCGGGTGGCGCTTGCCGGGGCGGTCGGGGTCGCCGCCGCGCTCGGCGAACAGGGTCAGCATCTGCTGCTCGTCGTAGCCGGACACCTGGCCGAACTTGGGGGCGTCGGCGACGCTGAAGTAGACGTCGCCGTCGAGGGTGTAGGTGACGCCCTTGGCCGACAGCCGGATGATCAGGTCGGCCACGCGGTCGATGATCTCGGTGACGCCGACGTACTCGCGGGGCGGCAGGATGCGCAGCGCCTCCATGTCGCCGCGGAACAGCTGGATCTCCCGCTCGGCCAGCTCCTGCCAGTCGACGCCGGTCTGCTCGGCCCGCTCCAGCAGCGGATCGTCCACGTCGGTGGCGTTCTGGGTGTAGTGGACCTCGTGGCCGGCGTCGCGCCACATGCGGCCGACGAGGTCGAAGGCGAGGTAGGTGTTGGCGTGGCCGAGGTGGGTGGCGTCGTACGGGGTGATGCCGCAGACGTACATCCTGGCCGTCGGCCCTGGATCGGTCTGCCGCACCTGCCTGGCCGACGTGTCGTAGAGACTCAGCGGAATGCTGTTACCTGGGAGTTTTGGAACGTTCTGGGCAGACCACGATCTCATGCCTTTGAGCCTATCTGTCCTGATCGGCGGTCAGGTCGGTGAAGTCGTACGTCACACCCTCAGGCGCGATGGAGACCCGCATCACCGACAGGGAGGCGAAGACGCGGCCGTCCGGCAGCTCGTGCCTGATGATGAGCGCGCCGCGGTCGTCGGACGGCGGCTCGGCGGTGAACTCGCTCCAGTCCTCGGCGGCGCGGAAGCGCGGCAGGTACGCGGCCACCCGCTCGCTTTCCGGGTCGAGGCCAGAGTTGACGACCATGCTGGTGCCCGCGGGCAGCGGTGAGGTGGTGAGCCGCTCGCCGTTCCAGCTCCACATCCGCACCTGGCCGAGGTCGGCGAGCACGAGGTGGAAGGGGTCGTAGCGGCTCAGGCCGGCGCCGGGCCCCTCCCCCGTGTACGCCGCGCGCAGCGCGAGGTCGCCCCGCGAGACCTTGGTGGTCTCATCGGCGGGCTTGCCGTGCCCGTTGAGCAGGGCGGCGGCACGGCGGGCCGCCGGGTTGACGGCCAGCCAGGTGCCGCCCGCCTTGAGGTCGCGCCCGCCGATCACTCCGGGATAGTCGGGCCAGTGCTCGCCGGGCCCCTCCCAGGGCCGGTCGGCGAACTCGTCCCTGACGCCCATGAGCGTCAGCTCCCGGCCGGTCCTCACGATCAGCGTGCACATGGGCAAAGAGTAATAAACCGGCGAGGATCGCCCTAGATCGGGGGCCAGGGTATTGCGGGCCAGCCCTCCGACGGGTAGGGGTGCACGCCGGTGTCGAGCAGCCGCCGCACCCGCTGCCAGGTGGCCTCGACCTCGGCCAGCGACAGCAGCTCGCGCAGCCGGCGGCCGAGCGGGCCTGACTCGATGTCGCGTTCGAGCTTGGCCAGCACCGCCACCGCCTCGCGGGAGAGCGGCTTGCCCCGCCACTGCCACAGGACCGTGCGGAGCTTGTCCTCGACGGAGAAGCACACGCCGTGGTCGACCCCGTAGACGTGCCCGGTGGGCAGCGGCAGCAGGTGGCCGCCCTTGCGGTCGGCGTTGTTGACCACCGCGTCGAAGACCGCCATCCGGCGTACGACCGGGTTACGGCTCTTGACCAGCCGCATGAGGTCGATCTCGCGCTCGGTGTCGATCCACAGCTGGCACATGCCGGGGCCGAAGGGCCCGTCGCGGTAGACCGTGGGCGGCACGATGCGCCAGCCGGTGGCCTGGGAGACCTCGAAGGCGGCGACCTCGCGGGCGGCGAGGGTGCCGTCGGGGAAGTCCCACAGGGGGCGCTCGCCGCGTACGGGCTTGTAGACGCAGGCGGCCTGGCGGTCGCCCAGCCTGACCGAGCAGTAGAGCGTCATGTTGGTCGCCTCGACGAGGCGGCCCGCGACCTCCAGCGTCCCTTCGCGCAGCAGCGTGAGGGCTTCCTCGTCATGCACCGGGGGCGGCGGGGCGGGCTTGACGGCCGGTTCGCTCTCGGGAGCGGTCATGAAGCCGCCTCACCCCCGCGGTAGCCGTTGAGTCGGACGCATACGTGCCCCGTGGCGTCGAGGGGCTGGCCGCACAGCGGGCACGGGGGACGGCCCGCCGCGACGATCTGGAGCGCTCGCTGGGTGAAGGCCCGCGCGGCCCCGGCGCTGATGCGCACGCGCAGCACCGAGGGCTCGGACTTGTCGAGATCGTCTTCGTCGATGACCTCCTGCGCCTCGATCACCACCTGTGACTTCTCCGCATCCCAGGTCAGCGCCATGGTTCCGACGCGGAAGTCCTCCGCGACCGGCGTGTCGAGAGGACCGTCGTCGGCCAGGTCGGCGGGCGCGAGCGCGGGCACCTGGGCGGTGCCGCCGCTGAGCCGCAGGACCTCGTCGAGCAGCTCGTCGAGCCTGCCCGCCAGCGCCGCCACCTGCAGTTTCTCCAGTGCCACCGTGGTCAGTCTGCCCTCGGCCCTGGCCTGCAGGAAGAAGACCCGCGCGCCCGGCCGCCCCAGGGCACCGGCGACGAACCTCTCCGGTGGGTCGTAGTCGAAGACCGGCATAGCCTGACCTTACGTGGTTCCGGACCCGCCGCCGACGGCGGCATCGCTCCCGGTGATGTTTTCTCCCCCGTCTTTCTCCTCCGAATCCTCGGACAGCTTCAATTCCCCCATATCGTTAATCCTGTGGACAAAGGGACGCAAGGGGGCATAGCGAATGACGGTGACGGCGGCCGGATCGGCTGTTATCCGCTGAAAGTTATCGAGGTGGAGCCCCAGCGCGTCGGCCACGATGGACTTGATCACATCGCCGTGACTGCACACGAGGTATATAGCCTTCTCCCCGAGACGTTCATTCCAGTCCCGGACCGCGGCGACGGCGCGATGCTGCATGTCCGCCACCGCTTCCCCGCCGGGGAACGTCGCCGCGCTCGGATGCGCCTGCACGACCGGCCACAACGGCTCCTCGGCCAGCTCTTTGAGCGGCCGGCCCGTCCAATCCCCGTAGCCGCACTCGATGAACCGCTCATCGACGGTCACCTCGAGTCCGCGACCTTCTGCGACGGCTTCCGCCGTTTCCAAGCAGCGCTCGAGCGGGCTGGAGACAATGGCGTCGAGCCTGACGCCCGCGACGCGCCCGGCGAGCGCGGCGGCCTGCGCCCTGCCCGCCTCGCTCAGATGCACCCCTGGGGTGCGGCCGGCCAGCACCGGCCCCGTGAGGTCCGTCAGCCCGTGCCGGACCAGAAGCAACGTGGTCATCCAGCAAGTGTCGCAGGCGTCGATCACGACGTTTCATCGGCCTGAACGGTAACCTGGCGGGATCATGGAGCAGCGCTATGTCGGCCACAGCGGCCTGTCGGTGTCCCGGTTGGGGCTCGGCACGATGACCTGGGGGCGTGACACCGACGCGGACGAGGCCGCGGCCCAGCTCCGCACGTTCCTCGACGCGGGTGGTAACCTCGTCGACACGGCCGACGTCTATACCGGCGGCGACTCCGAGCGGCTGCTCGGCCGGATGCTGCGCGACACGGTGCCGCGCTCGGAGCTGGTGATCTCCACCAAGGCCGTGGTGACGCCGCAGGGCCGCCGCCCGCGCGACGCCTCCAGGCGCCATCTCATCGCCGCCGTCGACGAGTCGCTCAACCGCCTTGGGCTCGATTACGTCGATCTGTGGCAGTTGCACACCTATGACGATGAGGTGCCGCTGGAGGAGACCCTGGCCGCGCTCGACGCGATCGTCTCCTCCGGCCGCGCCGTCTACGCCGGCGTCTGCGACTACACCGGCTGGCAGCTCGCCGCCGCGGCCGTCACCCAGAAGATGGTGCCCGGCCGCATCCCGATCACCGCCGCGCAGACCGAGTACTCGCTGCTGGCCCGCGAGCCCGAGCGGGAGCTGCTGCCCGCCGCCGCCCACCTCGGCGTCGGCGTGCTGGCCTGGTCGCCGCTCGGCCGCGGGGTGCTGACCGGCAAATACCGCACCGGCATCCCCGCCGACTCGCGGGCCGCGACACCCCACTTCGCGGACTTCGTCCGCCCCTATCTGGACGAGCGCTGCCGGCGGGTCGTCGAGTCCGTCATGACCGCGGCCGACGGCCTCGGCGTGTCGCCGCTGGCCGTGGCCCTGTCGTGGGTGCGCGACCAGCCCGGCGTCGCCTCGGCCATCGTCGGCGCCCGTACGCATGCGCAGCTCAAAGGCATCCTGCCCGCCGAGGACGTCGTGCTGCCGATAGAGATCCGAGAGGCACTCGATGACGTGTCGTCGATCGACTAGGACGGCGCGCCGTCACCGCCGGGAGGAACGTAAGCCTCCCTCGCGTATCACTAGTCGATACCGAAACGCAACTTCGGCCGCCAAAAGCCTGCGTCTTCCGCCTGATGTCCAGCAAGATTTCTCCCGGAAGCGACGCAGGAGGGGACGGATGGGGACCAGAACCGCGATCTCGGCTGGAGTTCTCGCGGTGGCGCTGGTGGCCGTCCCGGTGGGGGCTCCCGCCGCATCGGCCACCGCCCAGGACTGCACGCGCGACGGTGGCCTGCTCTCGGGGGTGACCAACACGCTGTGCGACGTCGTCCAGGCGGTCACCGGCACGGTCGACACACTGACGGGCGGCACGACCCGCAAGGTGACGGAAGGGCTCGACAAGACCACCGATGAGGTGCTCGGGCGCGTGGGCGAGGTGCTGCCCACAGGGCGGCCGAAGGCGGCCACCGACGAGGACGAGGATGAGGACGGACCGCCGTCCCGCAGGCCGGACACGCCGGAGACGGCCGGCCCGCCCGAGGGCGGCGATGACGACTGCCTGACGGCGCCGTCCTGCTCCGACCGCGGCAGCGTCGACCGGCTCACCCCGCGGCCCGACATCTCATCGGTCCCCTCCCCCACCCCCGAGCCCCCGGACGGCCTCATCTCCGCCACCGCCACCGCCCTCCCCCAGCCCCTTCCCTCCAGGCCGGAGCCGTCCAGGACCCAGCAGCGTCCTGACACGCAGCGGCCGGTGACGCAGAAGAAGACCGCGCACGCCGAGGAGCCCCGGGTCGATCTGCTCTGGCCCAACCCGTTCTCGCACGAGCTGGCCGTGCCGATGCAGGACCGCCGGGTGGTGCGGCCCAGCCCGCCGGCCTCCGACGTGATCGGCACGGTGCTGACCATCGCGCTGCTCGGGTCTGCGGTGCTGGCCACGCGGATCGTTCAGCAGCGGCGGCACCAGGGCGAGTCCACGGAGTCGATCCCCTTCGAGCCGGCCCGCGCCGGAAACGGCCGCCACCGCCTCGCCTGAACGTCCCCTCGCACGGTCACCCCTGGGCCCCAGCCCGCCCCGGTCGCTTCGCGTGAACGGCCGCTCCAGCGGGCCGCGCCCAGCCGGGCCGGAGCGTGCTCGCGCAGCCGGCCGCCGCGTCCACCAAGTGCCCCGCAGCCTCCTCACGCCGCTCTGGCGCGGGCCCTGCGCCGCCTCCGCCTGTCCCTGGGACCGCCTGCCGCCGCCCGGCTCGGGTCGCCCCGCGCGGCCCTGAAACGTGCGAACCCCGGCCCTGAAACGTGCGAACCCCCGGCCCGACGGGCGGGCCAGGGGTTCGGACGGTGGCAGGGGCGGTCAGCCGCCGATGGCGTGGACGCCGCCGTCGACGTGCACGATCTCGCCGGTCGTCGCCGGGAACCAGTCGGACAGCAGCGCCACGCACGCCCGCGCGGTGGGCGTGGTGTCGGCGAGGTCCCAGCCGAGCGGCGCCTTCTCCGGCCAGCTGTCCTCGAACTCCTTGAAGCCGGGGATCGACTTGGCCGCCATCGTGCGCAGCGGCCCGGCCGCCACGAGGTTGACGCGGATGTTGTGCTTGCCGAGGTCGCGGGCGAGGTAGCGGTTGCAGGACTCGAGCCCGGCCTTGGCCACGCCCATCCAGTCGTAGACCGGCCACGCCTTGGAGGCGTCGAAGTCGAGGCCGACCACCGCGCCGCCCTCCTTCATCAGCGGCAGGCAGGCCACGGCCAGCGACTTGTAGGAGTACGTGGAGACCTGCAGCGCCGTGGCGACGTCCTCCCAGGAGGTGTTGAGGAAGTTGCCGCCGAGCGCGGACTGCGGGGCGAAGCCGATGGAGTGGACGACGCCGTCGAGCCCGTCGACGTGCTCGCCCACGCGGTCGGCCAGCGTGTCGAGGTGTTCGGTGTTCTGGACGTCGAGCTCCAGCACCGGCGCGGGCTCGGGCAGCCGCTTGGCGATGCGCTCGACGAGGCTGAGCCGGCCGAAGCCGGTCAGCACGACCGTCGCGCCCTCCTCCTGGGCCAGCTTGGCCACCGCGAACGCGATCGACGCGTCGGTCAGCACCCCGGTGACGAGGATCCGCTTGCCGTCGAGAATGCCCATGTCAGTGCCCCATTCCGAGTCCGCCGTCGACCGGGATCACGGCCCCGGTGATGTAGGAGGCGTCGTCGCCGGCCAGAAAGCGCACGACGCGCGCGATCTCCTCGGGGGCCGCCTGCCGCCCGAGCGGGATGTTGGACACGATGGCGTCGTGGTCGAGCCCGGCGGTCATGTCGGTGTTGACGAAGCCGGGCAAGACGACGTTGACGGTGATGTTGCGCGAGCCGTACTCGCGCGCCAGCGAGCGGGCGAAACCGACCAGGCCCGCCTTGGAGGCGGCGTAGTTGGCCTGACCGGCCTGGCCGGTGAGGCCGATGACGGAGGAGATGAGGATGATCCGGCCGCGCTTGAGCCGCATCATGGGCCTGATGGCCCGCTTGGCGACGCGGTAGGCGCCGGTGAGGTTGGTGTCGATGACGTCGGTGAAGGTCTCTTCCTTCATCATCGCCAGCAGCGTGTCCTTGGTGATGCCGGCGTTGGAGACCAGCACCTCGACGGGACCCTGCTCGGCCTCGACCTTGTCGAAGGCGGCCTCGACGTCGGCGGTGCTGGTGACGTCGCAGCGCACGCCGAACAGGCCCTCGGGCGGCTCACCCGATCGGTACGTGACCGCGACGGCGTCGCCTGCCGCGGCGAGTTCTCGGGCGATCGCGAGGCCTATGCCGCGATTGCCCCCGGTGACGAGTACAGAGCGTGCCATGACACCTGACGGTATCTCCTACCGGCGGGTATCCGCTTGTCCGGGTGGCACAAGATCACAGGGTTAGGATCGTGGACATGCGCCAGATCGATTCCGACTTCCTGGAGCTGCCGCTGCGGCAGCTCGCGGACGCCGCTCTGCAACGCGCTCGCGACCTCGGCGCCGAGCACGCGGACTTCCGGCTCGAACGCATCAGGGCCGAGTCCCTCAGCCTCTACGACGCCCGGCTCGAAGGTTCCATGGACGCCGACGATCTGGGCTACGCGGTGCGCGTGGTCAAGAACGGCACCTGGGGCTTCGCCTCCGGCATCCACCTGACGCCCGAGGCCGCCGCCAAGGTGGCCGAGCAGGCCGTACGCGTGGCGGAGGTGAGCGCCCCCATCAACAGGGAGCGCATCGAGCTGGCGCCCGAGCCGGTCCACGCCGAGGCGGTGTGGGTGTCCGACTACGAGATCGACCCGTTCGAGGTGGCCGCATCCGACAAGGTGAGCCTGCTCGCCGACTGGTCGGCCGGGCTGCTCAAGGGCGCCGACCACGTCTCGGCCCGGCTGCTGCAGGTCAAGGAGCAGAAGTTCTACGCCGACACGGCCGGCACCGTGACCACCCAGCAGCGGGTGCGGGTGCACCCCACGCTCAACGCCATGAAGGCGGCCGAGAACGGCTTCGACGACATGTCCACGCTGGCGCCTCCGGCCGGCCGCGGCTATGAGTACCTGACCGGCGGCCACTGGGACTGGCAGGGCGAGCTGGCCAGGCTGCCCGAGCTGCTGGCGGAGAAGCTGGCCGCGCCCTCCGTGGAGGCCGGCGAGTACGACCTGGTCATCGACCCGTCCAACCTGTGGCTGACGATCCACGAGTCGATCGGCCACGCCACCGAGCTGGACCGCGCGCTCGGCTACGAGGCCGCCTACGCCGGCACCAGCTTCGCCACCTTCGACCAGCTCGGCGAGCTGGTCTACGGCTCGCCCATCATGAACGTCACCGGCGACCGCACCGTCACCCACGGCCTGGCCACCATCGGCTACGACGACGAGGGCGTCCAGACGCAGAGCTTCGACATCATCAAGGACGGCGTCCTGGTCGGCTACCAGCTCGACCGGCGCATGGCGCTGATGAAGGGGCTCGGCCGCTCCAACGGCTGCGCGTTCGCCGACTCGCCCGGCCACATGCCGATCCAGCGCATGGCGAACGTCTCGCTCGCACCGGCCCCCGACGGGCCGTCCACCGACGACCTGATCGCGGGCGTCGAGCGGGGCATCTACCTCGTCGGCGACAAGAGCTGGTCGATCGACATGCAGCGCTACAACTTCCAGTTCACCGCCCAGCGGGCCTACCGCATCACCGGCGGCCGGCTGGACGGGCAGATCAGGGACTTCGCCTACCAGGCCACGACCACCGACTTCTGGCAGTCGATGGAGGCGGTCGGCGGGCCCGGCACGTACGTGCTCGGCGGCGCCTTCAACTGCGGCAAGGGCCAGCCTGGACAGGTCGCGCCGGTCAGCCACGGGTGCCCGTCGGCGCTGTTCCGCGGCGTACGGATCCTCAACACGGTGCAGGAGGGCGGCAAGTGACGCCTCAGGAGATGGTGGAGAGGGCGCTGGAGCTCTCCTCTAACGACGGCTGCGTGGTGCTGGTGGACGAGGGCTCCACCGCCAACCTGCGCTTCGCGGGCAACACGCTGACCACGAACGGCGTCGCGCGCTCGTCCCGGCTGACCGTCATCTCGATCGCGGGCGACAAGGCCGGCGTGGTGTCGCGCTCGGCCGTACGCGACGACCAGCTCGCCGACGTGGTGGCGGCGGCCGACGCGGCGGCGCGCGAGGCCCAGCCCGCCGAGGACGCCCGGCCGCTCGTCGAGGCCGGCCCCGCCTCACCCCACTGGGCCGACGAGGTGGTGCCGACCGACATCGAGGCGTTCGGGCGCTTCGCGCCCGCTCTGGGGGAGGCGTTCGCGGCGGCGGAGGCCGGCGGCAGGAAGCTGTACGGGTTCGCCGAGCACTCGCTGACCTCCACGTTCCTCGGCACGTCGGCCGGCGTGCGGCTGCGCCACGACCAGCCGACCGGGCGGCTTGAGGTCAACGCCAAGTCCGCCGACCTCAAGCGGTCGGCGTGGGCGGGCGTGTCCACCGAGGACTTCACCGACGTCGACGTCTCCGCGCTCGGCTCGTCGCTGGCGCAGCGGCTCGAATGGGCGAAGAACCGCATCGAGCTGCCCGCGGGCCGCTACGAGACGCTGCTGCCGCCGAGCGCCGTGGCCGACCTGATGATCTACATGTTCTGGTCGGCGGGCGCGCGTGACGCGCTCGACGGCCGTACGGTCTTCTCCAAGCCGGGCGGCGGCACCCGCGTCGGCGAGCAGCTCGCCAGGCTGCCGGTCACGCTGACGAGCGACCCGGCGGCGCCCGGCATCGGCTGCGCGCCGTTCGTGACGGCCCACGCCTCCAGCCGGGAGAGCTCGGTGTTCGACAACGGGCTGCCGCTGTCGCGTACCGACTGGATCAAGGACGGCCGGCTTGAGGCGCTGCTGCAGACCCGCCACTCGGCCGAGCTGAGCGGGCTGCCCGTGACGCCCGCCATCGACAACCTCATCATGGCCGGGCCGGACGACGCGGCCTCGCTCGACGACATGATCGCCTCGACCCGGCGCGGGCTGCTGCTCACCTGCCTGTGGTACATCCGCGAGGTCGACCCCCAGACGCTGCTCCTCACCGGGCTGACCCGCGACGGCGTCTACCTCGTCGAGCACGGCGAGGTCGTCGGCGAGGTGAACAACTTCCGCTTCAACGAAAGCCCCGTCGGCCTGCTGGGGCGGATGACCGAGGTGGGCGAGGGGAGCCGCACGCTGCCCCGGGAGTGGAGCGACTACTTCCAGCGGGCGATCATGCCGGCGGTGCGGGTGCCCGACTTCAACATGTCCACGGTCAGCCAGGCGAGCTGACACGCGTTTCAGACGGGCCTTTCGGCCTTGTGGTTCTCGCGCTCGGACGGGTCTGCTACGCCCGCCCGAGCGCGGGCCGTCTTCGCTCGCGTTCGGCCGAGGGCTCAGGCTCCGTCGAGGGAGCAAGTTCGATCGAGGGCTCGGGTTCGGTCGAGGCTCGCGGCGCGGCTTGCCTGGGCCTGCTCGGGCCTGCTCGGGCCTGCTCGGGCCTTACGCGGCTTGTTCGAGCCCCGCTTGGGCCCCACGTACACTGCACGGGGCTGTTCGGCGCAAGGGCTTGTTCGCGGCACGGGCCCGTTCGACTCCGCGCGCGGCTCAGCCGGGCTGGCGGCGCCGTTCCTCGCGCCTCAGGCGCGCTCGCTCAGGCCTCAGTGCGCTTACGCAGGTTAGGCGCGGGAGGGCTCAGGCCTCAGCCGCGTTCGCGCAAACCTCAGGCGCGGGATCGCTTGAGGCGCGGCCGCGCTTGCGCCGGCCGCAGGCGCGGATCGCTTGGGGCTCAGGTGCGGATCGTGTCGCATATGGGGCGCGGCGCGGCCGCGGGACGTTGCCTGTAACGCTGTACGCCTCTCCTGCGCCCGCAGGCCTTCCCGGCCGCCCGCACGCCTCCCCTGTCGCCCCGTACGCCTCTGGCGCGTCCACGCCCTCTCCCCCGCCTCCGGAAGGCCTCACCCCGCGCCCGCGCGGCTTCTCGGGGCTCTGGGCGGCCTGCTCCGGCCTTCACGAGGCTCTCGTACGGTCTTGGGCGCCGGAGCGGGACACGTGGGCGCGAGAGGGCGTGAGGGGGGCTCACGCAGACGGGCTCAGGCGTCTTCGAGGCGGAAGCCGACCTTCATGCCGACCTGGAAGTGGGCGACCTCGCCCGCGTCGAGGTGACCCCTGATCTCCGTGACCTCGAACCAGTCGAGGTGCCGCAGCGTCTCGGAGGCCCTCTTGAGGCCGTTGCGGATGGCCTGGTCGACACTCTCCCCAGAGGTTCCGACGATCTCGGTCACCCGGTACGTGCGATCCGTCATCTCCACATCCTCCTTACTAGAAGGCCATGGTCGCATGACCCCCTGTCCCCGCCGGGGCACGGTCAGGAGCTCGGCATGGCGGGACTACCGTGGAAAGCATGAAGGGGTGGCGCAGGAAGCCGGAAGTCCACCAGGTCACGGACGCCAAGCCGTCGCTGTCGGCGGACATCCACAAGCGGGAGATCAGCTATCTGATCAAGATGGGGATCCGCACGATCTGCCTGATCCTGGCGGTCGTGGTGCCGGTCCCGTGGCCGTACCGGCTGCTGTTCATCGCCGGCGCGGTCTTTTTGCCATACATAGCCGTAATCGGGGCCAATGAGAGGGGGAACCCTGGTCCGCCGCCTACCTTTCAGAGCCCGGAGGCTAACCAAACCGAGATACCGCTGCATCGACGCGAGATCGGGTCGTGACTAACTCTTGACGCATCCCATGGGTTGTAGGTGTACGCTTTAGCCAAGCGCTCCGGTCCCCCGTCGGAGTGCTGGTGCCGGCGTTCCGGGCCCCCGTCGGAACGCCGATGATGCGACGCCGGGTGGTTTGCCCCCGTAACCACCCGGCGTCGCCCTTTTCCCGGGTCGCGTTTCGATCAACGCGCGCCATCGGCCCCGGTTCGATAGGGCGGCTTTCCCGAAATCGTTTACACTCGCCCCTCCCCCGTTATTCACAGGAAATCTTCAGGTTTGGGGCGAGCTTGACTTCAAGAGTTCGTTCGAGTGTCAGTCGTCTGTCAGGGTCTCTTGGGTGGCGCGGCTCCAGTTCTTCGCCAATGTGGTCAATCGGGCGACGGCGTCTTCCGGGGCGGTGCCCGCGCCTTGAGCGAGCCCGAGCAGGTAGGCGGTAAGCGGCGCGGCGGGCCTCGCCACGCCGTGGGCGACCTCCTTGGTGAGGTCGAGGATCTGGTCGCGGTCCACCCTGGCCGGGTCGATGCCCAGCTCCTTGCAGGCCAGGACGGTCCATTCGTGCAGCACGTTCATGCGAGCCTCCTCCAGGTCGTCCATTGTGTCGCAGTCGAACCAGGGGCGCCCGGGCAAGGTGAGCCGGGCGCGTACGAGCGGGGCCAGCACGCCCCTGAGCGAACGTCCGTCGTAGGCGGCCATGCCCGCCTTCAGCCCGGCCGCCGGCCACGCGCCCGCCAGCCACTGCTCCCGTCCGCCGTCGTCGAGCAGGATGGCGCCGCCGCCCGCCTCCCGGGCCGCTTCGAGCAGCGCCGCCACGTGGCCAGGCCCCATGAACGGGAGATCTCCGGCCAGCAGGACCAGCCATCGGGACGTCACGTGGGGCAGCGCGGCGGCGAGCGCCGGGACCGGGCCGCTGCCCGGCGGGTTCTCACGGACGTACACGACGCCGGGGACGGGACGGCGCTCCGGGCCTGCCACGACGACGGTGCGGGCGCCTTCGACCGCCGCGATGACGTGCTCGATGAGGGACCTGCCGCCCACGGTGAGCGCCGGCTTGTCCGCGCCACCCAGCCGCCTGGCCCGCCCACCGGCCAGGATCACCGCATCGAACCCCTCGCTCACAGCCCCTCCCTGCCCGGTTTCGTGCTCTGGGAAGCCGCCCCAGCATCGCACGGGATGGCCCCGTGATCGTCGGAGGCCGGCCCAGGACCGAAGAGCGCCTGACCGCCGGGCCTCGCCGCCGCGCTCGCGAAGGCCATCGGAACGTCAGTCTCCCTCGCAGCGCAAAAGCTCCCTCGCAGCGCGAAAGGCACTACGCGCGTCAGGCACCAGCGCCATGCGCTCGGAGGACGCCCCGCGCGTCGCTCACCGCCGCCTCGGATACGAAGGCGGCCTGCACCTCAGGCTCTCCCGCGACGCCCACGTCCGGGGCGCCCGCCTTGAGTACCGGGCACCCGGAGCCGGAGGGCACCTGACACCGTCACCCGCCGTCGGCCCGATGGCGGCAGACGCCTGCGCGCCGGACGCTGTGACTGTGGTGGAGGGTGCGCCAGGCGCCGCCGCCATGGTGGAGGGCGCCCCGCACACCGCCACCGTGGCGGAGAATGCGCCAGGCGCCGCCGCCGCAGCGGAGGACGCGCCAGGCGCCGCCGCCATGGTGGAGGGCGCCCCGCACACCGCCACCGTGGCGGAGAATGCGCCAGGCGTCACCACCGCAACGGAGGACGCGCCAGGCGCTGCTGCTTTTGCGGCGGACGCTCCGATTTCCGGACCGTCTCGGCGCATGAGGACGGCCGAGCACCGGGAGCTGTCCCGGCGCTGGAGGCGGGACCGGAAGTGGGACGCGGGATGAGGGACGGTTCGCCGGGTGGGCGGAAACGTCCGGGGGCGGGACGGGAGTTGGGGCGGGGCGGGGGATGGCTCTTCGGGTGGATGGAGGCGTTCGTCGACGGGGGCGGGGTCGGAGGCGGCGGGCATGCCGGTCGCGGACCGTCAGCCGCCGATGGCGGACATCGGGCGGGCCGGCTGGAGGAACGACGGGTCGTCGATGCCGTGTCCGGCGCGCTTGCTGGCGACGGCGGCCACCCAGCGCTCGGCCAGCTCGTCATCGGAGGCCCCGGCCCGCATAGCGGTCTTCAGGTCGGACTCCTCGGTGGCGAACAGGCAGTTGCGCACCTGACCGTCGGCGGTGAGCCTCACCCGGTCGCAGGCGCCGCAGAACGGCCGCGTCACCGAGCCGATCACGCCGACCCTGGCCGGGCCGCCGTTCACGAGGAACCGCTCGGCGGGGGCGCTGCCGCGCTCTTCCCGGTCGTCGGGCGCGAGGTCGAAGTCGGTGGACAGCAGATGCAGGATCTCGTCGGCGGTCACCATGTCGGCGCGGCTCCAGCCGTGCTGGGCGTCGAGCGGCATCTGCTCGATGAAGCGCAGCTCGTAACCCTGGTCGAGGGCCCAGCGCAGCAGCGGCACGGCCTCATGGTCGTTGATGCCGCGCATCAGCACGGCATTGATCTTGACAGGGCGCAGCCCTGCGGCGTCGGCGGCGGCCAGGCCTGCGATGACGTCGGCATGCCGGTCGCGGTGGGCGAGCCGCTTGAACGTGTCGGGGTCGAGCGTGTCGAGCGAGACGTTGACCCGGTCGAGCCCGGCGGCGGCCAGCGGCTCGGCCAGGCGGGCAAGGCCGATGCCGTTGCTGGTCAGCGAGATCTGCGGGCGGGGCTTGAGCGCGGCCGTGCGGGCGACGATGTCGACCAGCTCACGGCGCAGGAGGGGTTCGCCGCCGGTGTAGCGGACCTCGGTGATGCCGAGGCGTTCGACGCCGATCGTGACCAGGCGGACGATCTCGTCGGCGGTGAGCAGCTCGGGCTTCGGCAGCCAGTCGAGCCCCTCAGGGGGCATGCAGTACGTGCAGCGCAGGTTGCATTTGTCGGTGAGGGACACCCTCAGATCTGTCGCCACCCGTCCGAACGAGTCTCGCAACACGGGGCGTCACCTCCTGTTCGTGTGCCAGATCGCCAGCCTACGTCGGGTTTGCGCCGGGCCGGAAATCCTCTGGTTCACGCCTCGAGAACACATTGTTCCCTAGATCGATTCCGAGCTCACGCCGGTGTAGGGGCCCTTGATCCCAGGACCCGCCGCCAAGGACCGGCCACCGCTCCCGTCCTGCGCCCCACCAGCAGCGCCCTGTCCGTGGCGGTCCGGCCGAGGCCGTATGCCCTGCTCACGATGCCCTGCTCACGGCGGTCTCGCCCGGGATGCGGCTTCACAGCGGGAGCGTGGTAAAGCCGAAGTGCGAGTAGAACAGAGGCGCGGGAAGCGCGGACGGGCCGCGCGGGCGCGGGAAGCCCGGACGGGCCACGCGGGCGCAGGAAGCCCGGACGGGCCGCGCGGGTACAGGGAGCGCGGGCGCAGGTTGAGCAGAGGCTGGGGTAGTGCCGGGGCGCGCGTAGGACGGCGGCGCAGGTGGCGGCCCGCCCGCGATGAGCATCGCCCTCGCAGGCGGCGAACCGGACGCGGCAGGACCGTACGGGCGGAATTCGCGGGCAAGGCATGGCAGCGCGGGTGGCAGGTCCGCACGGGGCACAGTCCCAAGAGCCGATTCGCACGGGACGCCGCCCTGCAAGCGACGCGTACGAGAGGGCAGGACCACGCAGAAGGCGGGTTCGCGCGGGAGCCGGCCGCGCACGCGGCGAATGCGGGTCGAAGGGGCGGCATGACCGCGCAGGCGGCAGGTCCGCACGGGGCTCACCAGGCGGCGGGGTTCGGCGGGGTGTTCGCCGTAGACGGCCGGCCGGTGGCATGGAGCCGGACGGGTAAACGGCAAGCCGGTGTGGCATAGAGCCGGGCGGGTAAACGGCCGGGCGGTGGCACAGAGCCGGACGGGTAAACGGCCGACCGGTGGCATAGAGCCGGGCGGGGGTGTTGGGCAGAGGACGGGCGGGGTGTTGGGCAGAGGGTTGGGAACGGCGAACGCCCGGCCGCTGGGGCCGGGCGTTCGCGAAGGTGATCAGTGGTGGTGACGGTGGCGATGGCCGATGACCTTCACCCAGTCCTTGCCCTCGGACGGGGCGAGGTGCCGGCTGCCCTCGAACACCGCGCGCCACGTGCCCGACGTGCGGGCCGGCACCTTCAGGGCGAAGTTGCCGTTGCCGCGCGTACGGACGGTGTCCACGTGCTCCCAGCGGCCGCTGCCGGCGGGCTGGAAGAGGATGACGATCCGCTTCCAGGCCAGGCGGTGCCAGGTCTCCTGCTTCTTGCAGCGGTCGGAGTGGGTCACCGACACCAGGCCGCGGATGTAGTCCTCTTCGCACTTCACGGAGAGCTTGCCCCCGATGTGGAGAGGCCGGCCGCGGAACGCGGGCTCAGGGTTCACGTCGAGCTGGAGGCTGGTCTGGCCACCCGCGACATCCGGGTCGAGGCCCGGGTCCGCGAGCGCGGGCGTGGCGGCGGTGGTGGCCACCACCGTCGCGCCCATGGCGGCAGCCGCCAGGCCGGCGGCTAGACGTCGCATCTTCAAGAGAGAAATCCTTCCCCGTTTGCGAGACGGCCCACGTAGCGGGGCACGTCAACGCCAATAGACGCGCCCGGGGAAGGAAAAGTTGCCGTCAGACCGATCACAAAAGGGCAACGACGCCATTGTTCGCGGCCATTAGCAGAATGGCCTATTGCGGGATTTGTTGCACTTTTGAATTGTCTGGTGCGTAATGTCCAGTTCCGGCGAAGCGGACGCGCCAGTAACCGCCCGTACGTCCCTGCACGGTCTGGACGAACGCGCCGGACGCGTCGGTGGTGGCCTGCCCCACCTTCTCCCAGGCCGAACTGGTGTCGGGACGCCAGAGGATGTCCAGGCGCTGCTTGGCGAACGGGCCGAAGTCGGTCAGGCCGCGTGGATCGACGCGGGTGAGCGAGCCGCGCAGGCGTACGCCGTCGCCCTTGGCCGCCTTCTCCACGCGCACGGAGGACAGCCTGCTCTCCCTCCTGAGCTGGAACGATGCGTACTGGGTGACGGTCTTGCCGTCCCTGCCCTTGGCGGTGGCGGTGATCGTCCAGGTGCCTGCCGGGTAGTAGCGGTTCAGGCGCT
The DNA here is from genome assembly GCF_040678535.1 of Nonomuraea sp. NPDC052634. Classification (NCBI taxonomy): domain Bacteria; kingdom Bacillati; phylum Actinomycetota; class Actinomycetes; order Streptosporangiales; family Streptosporangiaceae; genus Nonomuraea; species Nonomuraea sp. NPDC052634. The sequence goes on from NZ_JBFATY010000006.1 coordinate 330,051, forward strand.
TGTCCGGCAGGAAGCGCCAGGTCTCCCAGCCGTCGGCCATCCTGGCGGGCGGCACGGGGATGCGGCGCCACACCAGCCGGGGCAGGATGGCTTCCGCGTTCCGGGGCGGCACGCCCACCTTCGGCGCGGTGACAGCACCGTCCTGTATTGATTGCGCGTTCTGTCCCGGCTGCTGGGGAACGCCCCACTGCGTGTTCTGGGGCTGCTGCTCGCCGGCGCGGGCCTGGGTGAGGATGTGGTGCGGGCGGGCGGGTTCCCGGCCGGGCGCGAGGACGGTGACGGGAGCGCCGGCCTGAGCCGACTCACCGGCCGTGCCCTGAGCCGCCGGTTCCTGAACCGTCCCCTCCTGAGTCGCCCCCTGCTGGGACGTCCCCTCCTGAGTCGCCCCTTCCTGAGTCGCCTCATCAGCCGTCCCCTGCGGTGCGGGCTCCGCGTTCTCCTGGGGTTCGTCCTTGACGGGCGTCTGGGCGGGTGGCGTGTTCGGCTTCCGGGCGTCGTCGGGTGTCGCGGGGTCCTGGGCGGTGTCGGGCGCACCGGGGTTCTGGTCCTGCTCAGGCGTGCCCGGGGTGCCGTTCTGTCCTGGTGGGGGGTTCTGGGGTCCGGTGACGGGTGGGGTGGCGGGACGGGGTTGCGGGGCGTCGGCGGGCGGGGCGCCGGGTTCGACTTTGACGGTGACGCCGTCCTTGCCCTTCACCCCTCTGGCGATCACGTCGATCACCAGACGGACGGAACCGTGCGCGCCGACCACCGGCTGCGCGGGTCGTACGGTGATGGAACGGATGGCGGGCTCGGTCGCGGCGGAGGCGGGCGGTGCGGGCACCGTGAGCGCTCCCGCCGCGAGCGAGGCGAGAAGAAGGCTTCTGCTCATGATCAAGACGGTAGGAACCGGCCGGTAATGGGCACGGCCACAACACACGCCCCGAATGGCAAAGCCGGGATCAGCCTGAATAGAGCCCTTCGATGACGTCGGCGTACTTCGAGTGGATGATCCGCCTCTTCAGCTTGAGGCTCGGGGTGAGCTCCTCGGTCTCGGCGGTCCACTCCACGCCGAGTAAGGCCCACTTCTTGACCTGCTGCACGCGGGCGAGCTTGGCGTTGGCCGCGCGTACCGCCTCCTCGACCTCCTTGAGCACCTCGGGGTGCTGGGCCAGCTCGGCGAGCGAGCCGAAGGAGATGCCGCGCGCCTGCGCCCAGCCGGGCGCGGTCTCGGCGTCGAGGGTGAGGACGGCGACGGGGTGGGGGCGCCGGTCGCCGTAGGCGAGCGCCTGGCCGATGAGGATGTGCTGCTTGAGGTGGTTCTCGATCTCGGCGGGTGAGATGTTCTCGCCGCCCGCGGTGATGATCAGCTCCTTCTTACGGTCGACGACGCGGAAGAAGCCGTCCTCGTCCACGGTGCCGATGTCGCCGGTGTGCAGCCAGCCGTCGGCGTCGATCAGCTCGGCGGTGGCCTCGGGCCTGTTGAGGTAGCCGGCGGTGTTGAGCGGGCTGCGGGTGAGGATCTCGCCGTCCTCGGCGATGCGCATCTCGACGCCGGGCTCGGCCCTGCCGACGCTGCCCAGGCGGTAGCAGGTGGGGCTGTTGCCGGTGCAGGCGCCGGCGGTCTCGGTCATGCCGTACACGTCGATGACCTTGATCCCGAGTCCGGCGAAGAAGTGGCGCACCTCGTCGGAGAGCGGGGCGGCGCCGGTGGCGGTCCACTCGGCGCGATCGAAGCCTATCAAGCCGCGGATGGTGGAGAGCACGGCCGCGTCGGCCTTCTCGTACGCGGCCTTGATCTCGGGCGTGACGGTGCGGCCGTACTGGCCGGCCTCGACGTACGCGGCCCCGGCGGCCATCGCGGCGCGTACGGCGGCCTGCTGCTCCTCCGGCTGGGTGGCGAGCACGGCCCGCAGGCGGGCCATCATCTTCTCCCACACCCGCGGCACGCCGAAGAACGACATCGGCCTGACCTTGCCCAGCGTGGCGCCGAGGCCGGCGAGGTCGGTGCAGAAGTGCACGTGGGAGGCCTTCACCAGCGGCAGGTAGAGGCTCAGGATGCGCTCGGCGATGTGGGCGTAGGTGAGGTAGGAGACCTGGGTGCCCTTCTCGGGCAGCCTGGTCAGCCGGTCGGTGGCGGCGACCTCGTAGAAGATGTTGGTGTGGGTGAGCGGCACGCCCTTGGGCGTGCCGGTGGTGCCGGAGGTGTACAGGACGGTGGCCACGTCGTCGGAGGTGACCGCGCGGTGGCGGGCCTCGACGGCGGCCGGGTCGGCGGCCAGGCGCTCGCGGCCCAGCTCCAGGAACGCCCGCCAGGTCATGAAGCGGTCGCCGGCGGGAGCGCCGTCCAGCATGATGATCTTGCGCAGGCCGTCGAGGCGGTCCAGGACGGGCGCCCAGCGGACCAGCTCGGCGGGGCCGCCGAGCACCGCGATGCGGGCGCCGACGTCGCCGGCCACGAAGGCGATCTGGTCGGGCGCGAACGTCGAGTAGATCGTGCAGCCCACCCCTCCTGCGTGCACGGCGCCGAGGTCGGCGAGCACGTGCTCGCTGCGGTTGACCATCATGATCGCCACCGGCTCCCCCGGCCGGAGCCCGAGCGCGGTGTAGCCGGCGGCGATCTCCAGGACCCGCGTGCGGGCTTCGCGGTAGGTGAGCGTGGTCCATCCGTCGCCGTCCGGATCGGAGTACGCGGGCGCGTCGCCATGCTGCTCCGCCGCGTTCGCGAGCCGCTCGCAGACGGTACGGCCGGCGCTCTCCCGCAGGATCTCCGCCCGGACTTCGAGGACATCGGCCATGGCACCCGCCTCCTGTCAGTAATCACTTATGTGAGTGGCATGCATCGCACCACAGCACGCCGGAGGCGACAAGAGCTTGCGGAGAAAGATCCATGTTGTTCACGTACAGTGATCGAGACAATGCGTGGAGTGTGCTGGGGGCGCGCATGAGCGAACACGGCGGCAGGACGTTCTTCGGGCATCCGTGGGGGCTGGCCACCCTGTTCACCACCGAGATGTGGGAGCGGTTCTCGTGGTACGGCCTGCGGGCCATCCTGGCCACGTTCATGGCCGCCTCGCCCGCACACCAGGGGCTCGGCCTGTCTCAGGAGACGGCGCAGGCGGTGGTCGGCGTCTACGGGGCGCTGATCTACCTGGTGGCGCTGCCGGGCGGGTGGATCGCCGACCGCATCCTGGGTGCGCGCAGGTCGGTGCTGTGGGGCGGGTTCATCATCATGCTGGGGCACATCAGCATGGCGATCCCGGTGACGACGCCGTTCTTCGTCTGGCTCGGGCTGCTGCTGATCATCTCCGGCACGGGCCTGCTGAAGCCGAACATCTCGGTCATGGTGGGCCGGCTCTATCCCGAGGGCGACGACGGGCGCAGGGACGCCGGGTTCTCGCTGTTCTACCTCGGCATCAACCTGGGGGCGTTCTTCGCGCCGATCGTGGTGGGCTGGCTGGCCGCGGACGACCGCTGGCATCTCGGGTTCGGCGCGGCGGCGGTCGGCATGGCGCTCGGCCTGGTGCAGTACGTGTGGGGGCGGCACAGCCTGCGCGGCGTCGGCGAGCGTCCCGGCCTGCGCCTGACCCGCCGCGAGCGGCACCACTTCCTGCGGCTGGCGCTGCTCGGCGTGGCGATCGTGGCGATCGCGCTGGGAGTGTGGGCGGCGACGGGCACGCTGACGATCGACGGGCTCACCGTGGCGATCACCGTGATCATCCTCATCGTGCCGATCGCCTACTTCGGCTACATCCTGCTGGGCAGCCACGACCTGACCGAGGACGAGCGGATCAGGATGAAGGCCTACATCTGGCTGTTCGTGGCGGCGGCGGTGTTCTGGATGATCTACGACCTGGCGCCGAGCAAGCTGCTGTTCTTCGCCGCCGACCATACGGACCTGTCGCTGTTCGGGCTGCCGATCCAGGCGGCCACCACGCAGTCGTTCAACCCGCTGTTCATCATGATCTTCGTGCCGGTGTTCGCGGCGCTGTGGGTGCGGCTCGGCACGCGGGTGAGCACGCCGCAGAAGTTCGCCTTCGCGCTGGTCATGGTGGGGCTGAGCTTCGTGGTCATGGCGCTGGCGGCCTCGCTGGCCGGCAGCGGCCGGGTGTCGGTGTGGTGGCTGGTGCTGGTCTACCTGATCCAGGTGTTCGGCGAGCTGTCGCTGAGCCCGGTCGGACTGTCGGTGACGACGAAACTGGCGCCCGAGGCGTTCAAGGGGCAGATGCTGGGCCTGTGGTTCATCGCCACGTCGGTGGGCGACGCGGTCGGCGGGCAGACCGGGCGGCTGAGCCGGGTGCTGTCGGATCCGGCGTACTACCTGGTGCTGGCGGCGTTGGCGATCGTGGCGGGTGCGGCGCTGTTCATGTTCACCCGCAAGCTGCGGATCATGATGGCCGAACACCACGAACCTGCCATGCGGTAGACATTCCCAACGTGTCCGAACTTCTTGACCTGGCCGGAATCTTCGTCTTCGCGCTGTCGGGCGCGCTCATGGGCGTGCGCAAGCGCCTCGACGTGGTCGGCATGGCGGTGCTCGCCGAGATCACCGCGCTCGGCGGCGGTCTCGTCCGCGACCTCATCCTCAACGTGCGGCCCGCGGCCTTCCAGAGCCTCGGCTACGTGCTGGTGCCGCTGGCCGCCACCGTGATCGTGTTCTTCTGGCATCCCCACGTCGCCAGGGTGATGCCGGCGATCCTGGTACTGGACGCGGCCGGGCTCGGGCTGTTCTGCGCGGTCGGCACGGCCAAGGCCATGGAGTACGGCCTCAGCCCCCTGCACGCCTCGCTGCTGGGCGTCACCTCGGCGGTCGGCGGCGGCATGCTGCGCGACGTGCTGGCCGGGGAGATCCCGACCCTGCTGTACGACCGGCAGCTCTACGCGGTGCCCGCCCTGGTGGGGTCGGCGGCGATGGCGGGGCTGTCGGCGTACGGGCTGCACGGCTGGCCGGCCACGTTGGCGGCGGCGGTGCTGGCCTTCGGGCTGCGCATCGCCGCGATGCGGCGCAACTGGCGGGCGCCGCTGGCCAGGGGCGTCGGCGACTGATCGGGCCCATCGGACGCCCGTCGGACCACGCCTCAGACCATCCCGATGAGCGACTCGCGGGGCCTCGGCACGGCCGACGGGCCCTGGTCGAGTGCGGCGCGCAGCCGGACGACCGCGTCGGCGAGCACCTGGGGCGGCTGGGTGAACGGCAGCCGCAGGTAGTTCTCCAGCGTGCCGTCCAGGCCGAACCACGGGCCGGGGGCCAGGCGCAGCCCCTGGCAGGCGGCCGCCTCGGCGAGCACGGCCGAGCTGGTGCCCTGCCCCAGGCGTACCCAGAGGGTGCCGCCGCCCTTGGGCGGCACGTACGTCCACTCGGGCAGATGCTCGCGCAGCCCCGCGAGCAGCGCCGCGCGTGAGGCGCGCAGCCCGCGGCGGCGCTCGGCGCGCGTCTCCTCCAGCCGGTCGAACAGCCGCGCCACGACGAGCTGCTCCAGCACGGGGCTGGCCAGGTCGGCCGAGGCGCGGAACGTGGCCAGCCGGCGGATCAGCGCCGCCCCCGCGCGGATCCAGCCGATGCGCAGCCCGCCCCACCACAGCTTGGACGCCGACCCGACGCTGATCACCCGGCCGTCGGTGTCGAAGGCGGCCATCGGCGAGGTCCGCGGCACCTCGTCCAGCGCCAGCTCGGCCCAGGTCTCGTCCACCAGCAGCGTGGTCCCCGCGCGGCGGGCGGCGCCGGCGAGCGCGGCGCGCACGGAGTCCTCCATGAGCGCGCCCGTCGGGTTCTGGAAGTCGGGCATCAGGTACGCCAGCCGCACCGACGACTGGCACATCGCCCCCGCCACCAGGTCCTGCTGCCAGCCCTCGGAGGAGACGCCGACAGGGACGATGCGGGCGCCGCGCCTGCGGGCGGCGCCGATGGCGTGCGGGTAGGTGGGCGACTCGATCAGCACCGGGTCGCCGGGGCCGGTGAGCAGGCCGAAGACGAGCTGGAGCGCGTGCTGGGAGCCGGTGGTGACGAGGATCTGCTCGGGCCTGGTGGCCGCTCCCCTGGCGGTGTAGCGGGCGGCGATGCGCTCCCTGAGCGCGGGCAGGCCCATGGGGTCGTAGCCGTTGCCCATGCCGTAGCGGGGCAGGTCGGCCACCGCCTCCGCCATGACCTCGGCGAGCCCGCAGGGCGCGGGCGGCGCGGCGGCGTGGAGCTGGACGAGACCGTCGCCGTCGGTGCCGAGCCACGGGTTGTCGGCGGTGGCGGCCGGGTCGGGCAGGGCGGTCCAGCTTCCCGAGCCCTGCCGGCTCTCCAGGTAGCCGCGCTCGCGCAGCAGGTCGTAGGCGGCGGTGACGGTGGTGCGGCTGACCTTGAGCGTCTGGGCGAGGTGGCGCTCGGCGGGCATGCGGACGCGTACGGGGATCTGCCCGTCCAGGATGAGCGCGCGCACCGCGTCGGCGAGCGCGCGATAGTAGGGCCGGGCGCCGGGGTCGAGGCCGACGAGCCGGGCCACCTGCGTGGCTGACAAGTGCCGCATGAGGCCACTTTTCGCTATTGGCCCTGTTCTTGGCAAGTCATGGCCTGCCACTGTGAAGCCATCATGAGTGAAACCACCGTCGCGCGGCCGCACTCCTTCCCGGTGCGCCTCCTCCGCCTCTTCGGCGGGCTCGCCCTGTACGGCTTCGGCCTCGCCTTCCAGGTCGAGTCGGGCCTCGGCAACGGTCCATGGGACGTCTTCCACCAGGGCGTCGCCCTGCGGCTCGGCCTGACCATCGGCACCGTCATCACCCTGACGGGCGCCCTGGTCATGCTGCTGTGGATCCCGCTGAAACAGAAACCGGGGCTGGGGACGATCAGCAACGTGCTGCTCGTGGGCGTGTTCGCCGACCTCGGCCTGTACCTGCTGCCCACCCCCGGCGACCTCGCCGTCCAGGCGGTCTACGTGGGCCTCGCGGTCGTGACGGTCGCCCTCGCCACCCTGTTCTACATCGGGGCCGGCATGGGCGCGGGGCCGCGCGACGGCATCATGACCGGGCTGGTGCGCCTCGGCATGTCCGTACGCCTGTCCCGCTTCCTCATCGAGGCCACCATGCTGGCCGCGGGCTGGCTGCTCGGCGGGCAGGTCGGCGTCGGCACCGTCGTGTTCGCGCTGGCCATCGGACCGCTGACGCAGCTGTTCACCCGCTGGTTCCCCCTGACGTGATCCCGGGCCGTCCGGGCCGGACATGACGCGACATGATCGGCCCGGGCCCGGGATCACCCCGCGCCGAGTACCGTCTAGGCATGCGGATCGAGGATTACGCCCTGATCGGAGACATGCAGTCAGCCGCGCTCGTGGCGCGGGACGGCTCGATCGACTGGCTCTGCCTGCCCAGGTTCGACTCACCCGCGTGCTTTGCGGCGCTGCTCGGCAACGAGCGCAACGGGCACTGGTGGCTCGGGCCGACGGGCCGCAAGCCGGCCACCCGGCGCCGCTACCGTCCCGACACGCTCATCCTGGAGAGCGAGTGGGACACTCCGACGGGCACCGTCCGCGTGATCGACTTCATGCCGCCCCGCGACCGCAACCCCGACGTCGTCCGCATCGTCGAAGGCGTCTCCGGCACCGTCGAGATGTCCACCCAGCTGCGCGTGCGCTTCGACTACGGCCGCATCGTGCCCTGGGTGCGCCGCCACAACGGCCACCTGCAGGCCATCGGCGGCCCCGACTCGGTGTGGCTGCACTCCCCCGTGCCGCTCAAGGGCGGCGACTACGCGCACCGGGCCACGTTCAAGGTCAGCGAGGGCGAGCGGCTGCCGTTCGTGTTCACCTGGCACCCGTCGCACGAGCCGATGCCGCCGCAGATCGAGTGCGAGAACCAGCTCGACGAGACCGAGTCGTTCTGGGCCGAGTGGGTGGCCAAGTGCACCTACTCGGGGCCGTACCGCGACGCCGTGGTGCGGTCGCTGATCACGCTGAAGGGGCTCACGTACGCGCCGACCGGTGGCATCGTCGCCGCCGCCACCACGTCGCTGCCCGAGGACCTCGGCGGGGTGCGCAACTGGGACTACCGCTTCTGCTGGCTGCGCGATGCGACCCTCACGCTGGACGCGCTCATCAGCTCCGGCTACCTGGAGGAGGCCGCCGACTGGCGCGGCTGGCTGCTGCGCGCCATCGCCGGCCGCCCCCAGGACCTGCAGATCATGTACGGCGTCGCGGGCGAACGCCGCCTGCCCGAGCTGATGCTCGACTGGCTCGACGGCTACGAGGGTTCCCGCCCGGTCCGCATCGGCAACGAGGCCGTCAAGCAGCTCCAGCTCGACGTGTACGGCGAGGTGATGAACTGCCTGTTCACCTCCCGCAGCCGCGGCCTGTGGCCGGACGACCGCGCCTGGACGATTCAGCGCCAGCTCCTCGACTACGTGGAGGACCACTGGGACGAGCCCGACGAGGGCCTGTGGGAGGTGCGCGGGCCGCGCCGCCACTTCGTGCACTCCAAGGTGATGTGCTGGGTGGCGCTCGACCGGGCCGTCAAGTACGTCGAGCAGTTCGGCCGCGTCGGGCCGGTCGACAAGTGGCGCAGGCTGCGCGACGCCATCCACGCCGAGGTCTGCGACAAGGGCTTCGACGCCCGGCGCAACACCTTCACCCAGTCGTACGGCTCGTCCGAGCTGGACGCCGCGCTGCTGATGATCCCCCTCGTGGGCTTCCTGCCCATCGACGACCCGCGCGTGACCGGCACGGTCGCGGCCATCGAGAAGGAGCTGATGTCCGACGGGTTCGTGCTGCGCTATCCGCTGGCCGCCGACAACGACGTGGACGGCCTGCCCGGCGGCGAGGGCGCGTTCCTTGCGTGCAGCTTCTGGCTGGTCGAGGTGATGGCCATGCAGGGGCGCAAGGAGGAGGCCAAGGAGCTGTTCGAACGGCTGCTGGCCCTCCGTAACGACGTGGGGCTGCTGGCCGAGGAGTACGACCCCCGCTACGGGCGGCTCGTCGGGAACTTCCCGCAGGCGTTCAGCCACGTGCCCTTGGTGCACGCGGCCCGCGCGCTGTCCTGAGCTTCAGGGCCCGGTGAGGCGGCGCTCGCCTTCCGTCGTGAGCACGAAGACCTGCCAGGCGTAATAGGCGTAGTAGGCGCGCGGGTCGCGCTTGATCTGGCGGGCGTGCAGCAGGATCGCGTCCACGTACGCCTGCGAGGGGTTGTAGGCGTGCAGGGCCCGCCGGTAGTCGCGCGGCGCGCCGGTGGCCTTGAGGTAGTTGGCGGCCCCCATGACGGCGTCGTGCGGGTCCTGCACGTCGCCGCCCAGCCCGTACGCCTTCCAGGTGGCCGGCATGAACTGCATCGGCCCCTGCGCGCCCGCGTGGCTGTCCGACCTGACCCGCCCGAACTTCGTCTCGGCGAACATCACCGCCGCCAGCACCTCCCACTCGACCCCGAAGCGGCGCTCGGCCTTCTTGAAGTAGCCGAGCAGCTCGCCGGCCGGGCGGGGGTCGCGGACCTTGAACACCTTGGACGGCTCGATCGGCCGGGTCAGCGCGAACAGCTCGCGCAGCGCCTCGGTGTTGTCCTCGGCCTGCGACCTGAGCTTGGCGGGCAGGCGGGCGAACGCCTTGGAGGCCAGGCCGGGGTGGCGGGCGGCGTAGCGGTAGAGGCGCTGCTGGTAGAGGGCGAGCAGCTCGACGTCCTCCGGCAGCTCCTCAGGGTCGGGCTCGCCGCCCTTCGTCCAGGCGTCGATCGCCTTGTTGAGCCTGGTGGTGGTGTCGCGGAGGGCGGCGGCCAGTTTGTCAGCATTTTTGGGGATTTTTGTGCCGGGTTCCGGCAGCCGTTCGACGTCCGGGGTCTGCGCGGGGGCCCGCTTTGGAACGGTCGGCGTGGCCGGTGGGGCGCTGCCCGCGTCCGCGCTCTGCGCCGGGGTGCCGCAGGCCGCCGTGAACAGGATCGCGGCGGCGGTGGCGAGCGCGGGCGCCCGGCGGAACTGCGTGTGGCGTGCCTCCATGGAGAGGCAACCTACCCGGTACGGCCCCGGCGGCGGCTGAGGCCACGCCCGTGTCACCCGTACGGGGCCGGGAGCCGCTGACGCACCGATCAAGCGCCGACCCGGTCAGGGCCGTATGCAGCGACCCGGCGAGGCGGCGCCCCCCCTGTCCGGCCGTCACCGAACCCCGTTACAGAAGTGGGAGCGCTCCCAACAAAGGGGACCCACATGTGAGCGCTCCCGCACTCCTCTCCGTGATGTTGCCAAAACGTTGTTTAGCGAAATTCCAGGTAGGAGCGTTCTTTTCAGCCGTTCTCCGGAGGCGGGCCCGTGGAGTCGCCGGTTTCGTTGACCGCGGCGCTTTCGCGTCCCTACCCTGGAAGTTGTTGGGAGCGTTCCCACGACTTCTGTTCGCGGGTGTTCGTAGCGGGCGTTCGGTCCGGTCTCCGCGTCGAGACCACCATGCCTGTCCGTACGAAGGATGGCGCGATGCGCGAAATGCCGCAGGTGGAGATTCCGATCCGGCACAGGGACGACGGCGAGCCCGACGGTCCCGCCCGGCCACTGCCCGGCAGGTCCGGGATGGTGCTGCTGTTCGAGGAGTGGGCGGCCAAGGCCCCGGACCGGGCGGCCGTGGTGGACCGCGAGGGCACCGTCTCGTATGGCGAGCTCAACGCCGCCGCCGACCTGCTCGCCCGCCGCCTCATCGAGGCCGGCGCGGGGAGCCGCCACGCGCGGGACCGCGGAGCGGCGACCCACGCGACGGTGAACGGTCGGGCGGCGGACCGGACCGCCCGCGCCATCGGTTCGCCTGCGGCGGGTGGCGCGGATCGCGCCACCGGTGGTGCCGGCGGCGCGTCGGTGGCCGGACGCACCGACGGCACCACCCCCGGCCAGAGGGCGAACGGCACGGGCAGCCCTGCAGGCGCGCCGGCACCCGGCGATGCGACCGCTGGGTGGCCGGCCGGTGACGCCGGCTACCACGCCGGCGCCACGGTGACGGGTGGCACCGCCGCTGACGAGGTGACCTACGGCACCGGCGGTTCGGTGACCGGCAGCGCGACCGGTCATCGCGCTGAGCCGGTGACCAGCGGCGCGACCGGTCACCGTGCTGAGCCGGTGAGCGGCAGCGCGACCGATCATCGCGCCGCGCCGGTGACCGACGGCACGACCGGTCACCGCGCCGCGCCGGTGACCGACGGCACGACCGGTCAGAACGGCGAGGCGGTTGCGGACGGCGCGGCCGGCACCACGTTCGCACCGAAGTCCAGCGAGATGAGCACCGGCGGCCACGGGGGCGCGGCCGGTGAGGTGGTGGCGATCCTCGCGGGACGTACGGCCGGGACCATGGCCGGGATGCTCGCCGCGATGAAGGCCGGCGCCGCCTACCTCCCGCTGGATCCGGAATATCCGGCCTCCAGACTCGAGCTGGTCCTGCGCGACTCGGGGGCCAGAACCGTACTCGTGCCCGACGGGCTGAGGGAGCGCCTGCCCGCTTTCGATGGCACGGTGCTGGAGCTACCGGTCTTCGGAAAGAGCCAGACACCCGACATGGCCAGAACCGCGGCCGGGTGACCGGGACACCGTCCGGCCACGTCTTGGTCCACTCCTGGCGCAGCCGAGACAGGTCGGTAACCGCCCCTTCCAGACACCGGTCGTGGGCAAGCGCCGCATCGGTGCTGCCGGGGACGCGACCTCCCGCCCGGCATGCCCTCGCGCCCGGCCGCACGGCCCTCCTCGGCGCGCGATCTCCTTCGACGCGCGGCCTCGCCTCCCCTGCCCGACGCACGCCCGCGCCCGCAACAGCGCTCCCGGGTCGCGACCCCGGCCGGCAGCCCGACGGTGAGCGGCGACCGGGCATCGGCCGCGACCCGCCGCCGGCTCGCCATCAAGGCGGCTCCCCTGCTCGATGCGCGGCGACCGTTCGGTGCCCGGGCGCTCCCGTCCAGTGCCTGACCTCCCGCGCAGCGGGGAGCCCGCTTGAGCGGCGAGAGCCGGATCAGGTGGTCAGGCGGTGGGGTGCCGGTCGCCGTGAGGCGTGGCATCGGCCCCTTGGCCTCCGGTGCATCGGTCGCGATGGCGGCTGAGGACGTCTTCTCCCCCTGCGGTCATGAGGTTGTCTGACCGTGTCTGACAGGCGGGGGTTCGGGAGGAAGCGGCGCGGGCGGGCTTATCGTATTGGTCGCCAACAAAGGTCGTGAAAGGAGCGGGATGCCGGACATGCGCCCGCTCCGTCCCACCGACCCCGACCGTGTCGGCGGCTACCGGCTCCTCGGCGTGCTCGGCTCCGGCGGGCAGGGCACCGTCTATCGCGGCGTCGGCGACGAGGGGCGCGAGGTCGCCGTCAAGCTGCTGCACAGCCATCTCGCCCAGGACGGCGACGTCAAGCGCGGGTTCCTGCGGGAGGTGGAGGCGGCGCGGCGGGTCGCCGCGTTCTGCACGGCGGCGGTGCTGGACGTCGGCGTGCTGGACGACCGGCCGTACATCGTCAGCGAGTACGTCCCCGGCGACACGCTCCTGACCGTCGTACGGACCTCGGGGCCCCGCACCGGCGGTGCGCTGCACCGGCTGGCGATCGCGACGCTCACCGCGCTGGCCGCCATCCACCAGGCGGGGATCGTGCACCGGGACTTCAAGCCGGGCAACGTCCTCATGGGGCCGGACGGGCCCGTCGTCATCGACTTCGGCATCGCCAAGGCTCTCGACGCGACCTCCGCGACGTCGGGGGCGGTGGGGACGCCGGCGTACATGTCGCCCGAGCAGTTCCGCGGCGAGCGGGTGGGGCCTGCGTCGGACATGTTCAGCTGGGCAGGGACGATGGTGTTCGCGGCCACGGGGCACCCGCCGTTCCGCGGCGAGGCGATGGCCGTGATCATGAACAGGATCCTGAGCGGTGCGCCCGACCTGGACGGCGTGCCCGCGTCCCTGCGCGGCCTGGTAGAAGCCTGCCTCGCCAAGGACCCCGCTCACCGCCCCTCCCCCGCCGACCTGCTCAACACCCTGATCCGCCCGGCCATCTCATCCCCGGTCTCCTCGCTCTCCGCCTCCGCTCCGGACGCCGCCCCGCCAGCGCCCGGCACCGGCCCTTCAGGACGGCCCGCAAAGGGTGCGGCCGCCTCGGGCTCACGCCCCGCCGCGCCACCCGACGGCTCAGGTGTGTCTCCCGCCGTTCCGCCGCCCGCACGCGAGCCGGGCTTCTCAGGAGCGTCCCCTGTCGCGCCGTCTTCCGGGCACGGGGCCGGCGGGTCAGGAGCGCGGCCGGTCGCGTACGGACCTGGCTCGACCCCTGGCGCGGCACCGGCACCGGCACCGACGCCAGCGCCGGCGCCGCACGGGCCGGATGCGCCTGGTTCGCGCCCGCCGCGACCCGGCCGGCCCTCGCCCGAAGCACCCGGTCGCCTCTCCCCCGAAGCGCCCGGCGAGGCCCCGGGGATCGACGGCGAGGAGAGCCGGGAGGGTGGGGTCAGTCGGCGGGTGCTGATCGGCGGGGTGGTGGCGGCGGCCCTCGGCGGGTCGGCGTTCCTGCTGCTGCGGCCGGACGGCGGTCCCGCGGGTCAGGACGACGGGCGGCCGGGCGGCGAGATGTCGCCGAGTCAGGCGGCGGACGGGCGTGCAGAAACCGGAACCCCGTCGGCCGAGACGACGGTGGAGCCGTTCGGGGCGGAGATCGCCGGCCCGGCGGCGCTGCCGCGCGGTAAGGACGGGGACCCGACGGCGCTGGCCGCGGCCGGGGGCACGGTGGTGTGCGGCACCGGCAAGGGCGTCCTGTTCGGCTGGGACATGCGCAGCCCCGCGGCGCGGCTGGGCGACGGCGGTGACGGGGTGACGTCGGTGGCGGCGGGCGCCCTGGACGGCCGGACGGTCGTGGTGTCCGGGCATGAGGACGGCCGGATGCGCCTGTGGGACGCCTCCGGCAAGCGGTTGGCCGATCACCGGGCGAAGGACCGGATCAGGGGCGTCACCGTGGCGGGCCGCGCGGTGGCGGTGTCGGAGCGGCACGACCTCGTCCAAGACCAGTACAGCCTGGTCCGCCTGTGGGACGTCGCCACCGGCGAGCAGATCGGCCCCGGCCTCACCGACCACTTCGGGGGCGTCAAGTGCCTGACGTTCGGCCACCTGGACGGCGAGGACCTCCTGGTGACGGGTGACGGCGCGAACCGGGTGCGGCTCTGGCGGCTGTCGTCGGGGACGTTGCTGCGCTCGTTCACGACGGGCGAGGAGGGCGGCATCGAGCTGGTGGCGTGCGCGCGGGTCAAGGGCGCGCCGGCGCTGGTCTCCACGCATTTCGACGCCACCCTGCGCGTGCACGATCTGGCGACCGGCGAACGCATCGGCAAGTGGAACTTCAGCTCTTGGAGCCCCGACGACCGGGGCGTGACGGCGCTGGTCGCGGGCCTGCTGGGCGACACGCCGATCGCGGTGGCGGCGCACGCTCCCGGCGGCAAGGTGACCGTACGGGTCTGGAACCTGGACGACGGCGAGGTCATCGGCCATCTCGGTCTCCGTGACGAAAGCGCCGTCTACCACGTGGCGATCGCCGAGCTGGACGGCCGGCCCGTCGTCGCCGGGGCGGACGAGCGGGGCAGGTTGCACGTCTGGAGCCTCGGCCCGCCTTGAGCACCCTTGGCGACCAGGCGCGAGGTCCCGGCCGGCGTCAGCCCTCTGACGCGGCGGCGCGGCGGTCGCGGATGGCGTCCACGCGCCGCATCACCGGCGTGGCCGTCACGCCGTGCAGCACCACCGAGACGACGATCGTGAACCCGGTCACCGCCCACAGCTCCTCGGCGGGTACGCCGAAGTCCGCCTCGCCCAGCGCGTACGCCAGATAGAACAGCGACCCGATCCCCCGGATGCCGAAGAACGAGACGGCCAGCCGCTCCCTGGGCCCCGCGCGGCCGCGCCACTGGCTCAGCCAGCCCGCCAGCGGCCGGATCACCAGCACGAGCAGCAGCCCGACGGCCGCGCCGCGCCAGGTGAGCGCCGCCAGCCCGCCGGTGGCGACGAACCCGCCGAGCAGGAGCAGCAGCCAGGCGGTGAACAGCCGTTCGAGCTGCTCGACGAACCCGTGCAGCACGTTGTTGTAGCCATGCCCGCGCTCGGCGTTCCTGATGGCGCAGGCGGTGACGAACACGGCGATGAAGCCGTAGCCGTGGATCAGCTCCGTCACCCCGTACGCCAGGAAGGTGGCCGCCAGCGCGACGAACCCGTCACGGCGCTCCGACAGGGGCCGCCCGCCCGCCGCGCCGTGGAAGAACAGCCTCCCGAGCAGGTACCCGATCAGCAGGCCCGACGCCAGGCCGGCGACGGTGCGGTGGAGCACGTCGGTCAGCGCCCACTCCCCCAGGCGGCCGGCGCCGGTGGACACGGCGACGGCGATGGCGGCGTACACGAAGGGGAAGGCGAGCCCGTCGTTGAGCCCCGCCTCGGAGGTGAGGGCGAAGCGGACCTCGTCGTCGGCGTTCTCGGCGTCCACGGGCTCGCCGACCTGCACGTCGGAGGCGAGCACCGGGTCGGTGGGCGCGAGTACGGCACCGAGCAGCAGCGCCGCCGCGAACGGCCAGCCGGGCAGCGCGACAGCCGCCGCGGCCACCATGAGCACGGTGATCGGCATGGCGAGGCCGAGCAGCCGCCAGGTCGTGGACCAGCGGCGCGCGCCGACCGGCCGGTTGATGGCCAGGCCCGCGCCCATGAGGGAGATCACGACGCACAGCTCGGCGATGTGCTCGAGCGCCGTACGGTGGACGATCGGGTCGGGGTCGGGCAGGCCGATGGGTAACGCGAACAGCAGCACGCCTGCCACCAGGTAGACCAGCGGCAGGGAGACGGGGCGGCGGGCCAGCACGTCGGGCAGGATGGCGGCGAGCAGCGCGGCCGCGCCGCCGAGGGCCAGCATGAGGTCAAGGGTGGGCATCACCCCGGACACTGCCCGGAAGATCACTGACTTATCACCTATGTCCGCTCCACTTTCGCCCGTCGGAGAGGCCGCGGCCCGGACGGCTCGGCGCAGGGTGCCTCGCGCGCGCCACGGCCAGGCGAGCGACGGCGCGCCGAACGGCCGAGCACGCGCGCTGGGAGCTCGGGCGAGAACCGGAGGGCACCGGCTTCGGGTGAAGGAACAGCAGGCCGGGGCGGTCCCGCCGGTGGCGCAGACCGGCTTCGGGTGAAGGAACAGCAGGCCGGGGCGGTCCCGCCGGTGGCGCGGACCGGCTTCGGGTGAAGGAACGGCAGGCCGGGGCGAATGTCCCGCCCGGTGGCGGCGGGCGAGGGTGCGGTGTCCCGGGTGGTGGCGGATGTACCGGGAGGCGAGCCGGCGAGCGCACTCAGGGAGTTCCGGCGGGCGCCGCCTGCCGAGGCGGGGCGCGGGACAGCCTGCCGAGACGGGGTTTCGGAGTGAAGGGTTGCGCTTTTTCCGCGTCATGTGATGTTGTGCCGCCCGATCCCCTCGTTTGACTCCAGGAGGCCGGGCGAATGCCGTTCATCGTTGATGTGACCAGCGGAGACGTCGAGAAGGAAGACCGGACTTCGGAGAAGGGACATTACGGCGGGACCCTGCTCGGCCTGCGGTTGCTGAACGAGCGGACGGTGCCGGGGCTCGACCCGTACGACCCGCGCACTCTGCTGTACGTCGCCGCGGGAATGCTCGGCGGGACGTTGGCGCCGGGGCTGGCCAAGGCGGTGTTCCTGGCGAAGTCGCCGTTGACGGGTGTGGCCGGTGAGGCGCACGCGCTTGGACCGTTCGCGGCGGGGATGCGGGCGTCCGGTGCGCGGGCGCTGGCGGTGACGGGGCGTGCGGAGCGGTTGTCGTACGTGCTGGTCGAGGACGGCCGGGTGAGCGTGCACGCGTGTCCCGAGCTGCGGGGGCTGGGAGTGGCCGAGACCACGGACGCGCTGCGCGCGAAGCACGGCGGCGAGGCGCACGTGGCGGCGATAGGCCCGGCGGGCGAGCACCTGGTGCGGTACGCCTCCGTGGTGACCGATCACGCCTTCGCGGCGGGCCGGTACGGGCTCGGCGCGGTGTTCGGGTCCAAGAACCTCAAGGCCATCGTGTGCGCGGGCGGCGGCGCGCCCGCCGAGGTGGCCGACCCGGGCAAGATCGCCGCGCTGGACACCTACTACCGCGGCGCGCTGGCCACGAACCCGCTCGCCGCGCTCCAGGCGAGCGTGCCGGGGTTCGCGGGCTGGATCGATCCGCTCGCCCCCGGCTACGCCTCGGTCCGCAACTTCTCCGAGACCGGCGAGCCCGGCCTGCGCGTCCCTGCCACCGAGGACTACGACGGCCGCGCGGTGTCCACCTCCGGCTGCTGCCCCGGCTGCCCGAACGACTGCATCAAGATCTTCGCCCCGCCCGGCGGCGGCGAGCGGCGGACCGGCGGGCTGGGCCAGGAGGCGTTCCTGTCGCTCGGCTGGAACCTCGGCATCGACGACCTCGACGCCGTGCTCGCCGCCAACGCCCGCTGCAACGACCTCGGCCTCGACGTGGTCTCGCTGGGCGGCACGCTCGCGTTCGCGATGGAGTGCGCGCAGCGCGGGCTGCTGCCGGACGGTCCCGCGTTCGGTGACACGGCGGCGCTCAAGAGCCTGATCGAGGACGTCGCCACCCGCTCGGGCGCCCTCGGCGACCTGCTGGCGGAGGGTTCGGCCAGGGCGGCGCGGCGCATCGGCCCCGAGGCGGTGCCGTACGCGATGACGGCCAAGGGCGCCGAGCTGCCGTGCTTCGACCCGCGCCCGCAGCCGGGGCTCGGGCTCGGGTACGCCCTGGCACCCGGCGGCCCGCGCTACGACGCCCTTGAGCACGACCTCGACTTCGACCCGGTCGCCGGGCTCGGCTACAGCTTCCCCGAGGCCGCCAGGGTCGGCGCGGCACCCGCGCCGGCCGGGCGGCTGAACGAGGAGCGGGGCCGGCGCAGCGCCCGGTTGCTGCGGCTGTGGAGCGCGCTGGACGCGCTGAACCTGTGCGTGTTCGCCTCGACGCCGACCCGCCCGCTCACCGTCGATCACCTGATCTCGCTGGTGACGGCCGTGCTCGGGGAGAAGTTCACGCTCAAGGACCTGCTCGCGGCCGGCCAGGCGAGGCTGGACGGGATGCGCGCGTACGCCCTGCGCGAGGGCCGCGACGCCGGGGCGGACGCGCAGGACTTCCCCGACCGGCTGAGCGAGGAGCTGCCGGCGCGGCTGCACGACGAGCCCATCGCGGAGGGCCCGTACGAGGGCGCCGTGCTCGACCGGGAGGCGTTCGCGCGGGCGCGCCGCGCCTTCTACGAGGAGCTGGGCTGGAAAGACGGCTCGTGACGAGGCGCGCCGCGGCGGCGGCGCGACACTGAGCCCCGCCGCCGCAGCGGCCACGGGACGCGCGACGAAGCCGCCGCGGTCACCGGCCCGCCCCGCCGCCGTGACCGCTGACCGCGGCCACCACCGCGCGCCGTCAAACCGCCCATTCAGCGAAATATCCCGATAAAAACGATTGAACGCCCCCTTGTTCCATTTCCAGCCGCGCTGTTATCGTGCGGTCAATCGTTTGACCAAGGCAGAGGGAGAGGGGATGCCTGTCACGATCGACCTGACCGGCCGCACCGCGCTCGTCACCGGCGGCGCGGGCGGCCTCGGGTTCGCCTGCGCCCGCGCCCTGGCCGACGCGGGAGCCGACGTCGTGCTCTCCGACCTGGAGGGCCCGCGCCTGACCGAGGCGGCGGCCGAGCTCGGCGTCGCGGCGCGGCCCGCCGACCTGACCGACCGCACCCAGGCCGTCTCCCTGGTCGCCGATCTCGACCGCATCGACGTGCTGGTCAACTGCGCCGGGATCATGCGCACCACGCCGCTGCTCGACATCGAGCCCGATGAGTGGCTGCGCGTCGTGGACGTCAACCTCAACGCCACCTTCTGGCTGACGCAGGCGGCCGGCCGCAGGATGGCCGGGCAGGGCGGCGGCTCGATCGTGACGCTGGCCTCGGTGGCCGCCCGCTCGGGACGGCCGAACGCGGCCCACTACTCGGCGGCCAAGACGGCGCTGCTGTCGCTGACCAAGTCGGCGGCGGAAGCGCTGGCCCCCGTCCGGGTGAACGCGGTCTGCCCCGGCGTCTTCCTCACCCCCATGTGGGAGGAGATCCTCAGCGACCGCGACCGCCGCTTCGGCCCGCGGGCCGGCGAGAGCCACCTGAAGGAGGTCAGCGGGCGCACGCCGCTCAAGCGCCCCGGGCGGCCCGAGGAGGTGGCGTCGGCGGTGCTGTTCCTGGCCAGCGACCTGGCGTCGTTCGTGACCGGCCAGGCCCTGAACGTCGACGGCGGACTGGAGATGAACTGACCTTGAGCAAGCAGACGTTCAAACTGCTGCCCGAGCTGTTCGGCGACGCCGCGATGGCCGAGATCTTCTCCGCCGAGCGCACGGTGCTGGCCTGGCTGCGCACCGAGGCGGCGCTGGCCAGGGCGCAGGCCGAAGCGGGCGTGATCGGCCACGGGGACGCGGCGGCCATCGCCGCGGCGTGCGTGCCGGCGACGGTGGACATGCCCCGCCTGTGGTCGGAGGCGGTCAACGTGGGCTACCCGATACTCCCCCTCGTACGGATGATCTCCGCGGCGCTGCCGGAGGGTCCCGACGGCCGCGTGCACTACGGCGCGACCACCCAGGACATCATGGACACCGGTCTGGCGCTACAGCTCGGCGAGGCGCTCGACCGGCTGGCGGAGCTGCTCGGCGCGTTCGGTGACGCGGTGGCGCGGCTGGTGGAGGAGCACGCCGGCACGGTGATCGCCGCCCGCACGCACGCCCAGCAGGCGGTGCCGACGACGTTCGGGGCGAAGATGGCGGTGCTGCTCGCGGAGGTGACCAGGCAGCGCGAACGGGTGGCGGCGGCGGCGCGGCAGGTGCGGGTGGTGTCGCTGTTCGGCGCGGGCGGCACCTCGGCCGCCATGGGCGGGCGCTCGTCGCAGGTGCGCGCGGCGATGGCGCGCGAGCTGGGCCTGCGCACGACCGAGGTGCCCTGGCACGTGGCCAGGGACGGCGTGGCGGAGTTCGGCGTGACGTGCGCGTCGCTGGCGGCGACGGCGGCCCGCTTCGCCCGCGAGGTCGTGGACCTGTCGCGGACCGAGGTGGGCGAGGTGCGCGAGGCGGGCGGCCATCACCGGGGCGCCTCGTCGACGATGCCGCAGAAGGCCAACCCGATCGGCTGCGAGGCGGTGATCGGCATGTCGGGCACGGCGGGCGCGCTCAGCTCGGGCCTGTTCCGCGCGATGGAGGCCGGGCACGAGCGGGCGGCCGGCGAGTGGCAGGTCGAGTGGTACGTGGTGCCGCTGCTGGCCGAGCTGGCCGCGGGCGCGCTGGCCACGGCCGCCGACGTGGCGGGCGGCCTGCGCGTCTATCCGGAGGCGATGCGCGCCAACCTGGACGCGGAGGGCGGCCTGATCATGGCGGAGGCGTACATGATGCGCCTGGCGCCCGCGCTGGGCCGCGAGCGCGCGCACGACCTGGTCTACCGGGCGGCGCACGAGGCGCGCGAGCACGGCAGGGCGCTGGCCGACGCGCTGCGCGAGACGGCCGGGCCGGGCGACCTGGAGAGCCTGGGCCCGCTGCCCATCCCGCCGGAGTCCTACATCGGCGACGCCGGGGCCATCTGCGCCGCGGCCCTGAAGGCCTGGAGGCACGAGCATGAGTGAGAGACGGCTGGCGGACCTGCTGGCCATGTGGCGGATCCGCGCGTTCGAGGAGCAGGTGCGGGAGCTGCGGGCGCAGGGCCCCATCGTCGGGTCGGTGCACCTGTGCATCGGGCAGGAGGCGATCCCGGTCGGCGCGTGCGGCGAGCTGGATCCGCAGGACGCGCTGTTCGCGACCTACCGGGGGCACGGCTGGGCGCTGGCCCGTGGGGTTCCCGCGCAGCCGCTGTTCGCGGAGCTGATGGGCCGGGCGGGCGGGGTCAACGGCGGGCGCGGCGGTTCTGCGTACTTCACCGCGGCCGACTACGGCTTTCACGGCGAGAACTCGATCGTCGGCGCGGGCGCGCCGCTGGCCTGCGGCGCGGCGCTGGCGGGCCGGTACGACGGCTCCGGCCGGGTCGCGGTGAGCGTGTTCGGCGACGGCGCGATGAACCAGGGCGCGGTGCACGAGGCGCTGAACTTCGCCGCCGCTTTCCGGCTGCCGGTGGTGTTCATCTGCGAGAACAACCGCTACTCGGAGCTGACGCCGATCTCCGGCATGGTGGGCAACCCGCGCCTGTCCGAGCGCGCCGCCGGATACGGGATGCCGGGCCGGCGCGTGGACGGCAACGACGCCGAGGCGGTGCGCTTCCACGTGCGCGACGCGATCGAGGTGGCCCGGGAGGGCGGCGGGCCGACGCTGCTGGAGTGCATGACGGACCGGCTGGTCGGCCACTACATCGGCGACGCCGAGACCTACCGGCAGCCGGGCGAGCTGGACCGGATCAGGAGCAGGGAGCCGATCGCGCGGCTGCGCGCGGGCCTGCTGGCCGACGGCGTGCCGGAGGCGGAGATCGACGCGGTGGAGCGGCGGGCCCGCGAGGAGATGGCGGCCGCGGCGGCGGCCGCGCAGGCGGAGCCGCTCGCCGACCCCGCCACAGCGAGGGAGCACCTGTATGCGTGAGCTGACCTACGGTGAGGCCGTGAACGCGGCCCTGCACCGGGTGATGGAGGAGCTGCCGGAGACGCTGGTCTACGGCGAGGACGTGGCCGTGCCGGGCGGCGTGTTCGGGGTGACGCGGGGGCTGCGCGGGCGGTACGGCGAGCGGGTCTTCGACACCCCGATCAGCGAGTCGGCGATCCTGGGCAGCGCGGTGGGCGCGGCGATGTTCGGCCGCCGCCCGATCGTGGAGATCATGTGGGCCGACTTCTCGCTGGTGGCGCTGGACCAGATCGTCAACCAGGCGGCCAACGTGCGCTACGTGTCGGGCGGCCGGCTGGCGGCGCCGCTGACGATCCGTACGCAGCAGGGCAACGCGCCGGGCGCGTGCGCGCAGCACTCGCAGTCGCTGGAGGCGCTGTTCCTGCACGTGCCGGGGCTGCGGGTGTGCATGCCGAGCACCCCGCAGGACGCCTACGACCTGCTGGTGACGGCGGTGCACTGCGACGACCCGGTGCTGGTGATCGAGAACCGCACGCTCTACTTCGGCCCCAAGGAGCCGGTCGAGACGGGCGGCGCGGTCAGGCCGGTGGGCGGGGCGCGCACCCGCCGCGACGGCTCGGACGTGACGATCGTGACCTGGGGCGCGATGACGCACCGGGTGCTGGATGCGGCGGGACGGCTGGCCGGGGAGGGCATCGAGGCGCAGGTGCTGGAGACGCCGTGGCTGAACCCGTTCGACCTCGACGCGGTGCTCGCGGGGGTGTCGCGCACGGGCCGGCTCGCGGTCGTCCACGAGGCGAACGTCACCGGCGGCTTCGGCGCCGAGGTCGTCGCCCGGGTCACGGAGGCGGGGGCGCCCCTGCTCGCGCCGCCGATCAGGATCGGCACGCCGGACGTGCGGATCCCGGCCGCGCCGGTGCTGGCCGGGGCGCTGGTGCCGGACGCCGCCAGGATCGCGGCGGAGGTACGGGGACTGGTCAAGGGCTGACGGCGGCGCGGCCGGCCGCCGGACAGGAGGCGATGCGATGAGAGGCGTCTGGCATTTCTCGTTCACGGTGGCCGACCTGGACAGGAGCGTGGCCTTCTACCGCGACCTGCTCGGCTTCACGCTCGTGCACACGCAGGTGCAGGACAACGACTACACCCGCCGCCTGGTCGGCTACCCCGACGCGGTGCTGCGGGTGGCCCAGCTCGCGGTGCCGGGACAGCCGCGCGGCGTCTCCACCCACGACCTGGAGCTGGTCGAGTACGTCCGGCCGCGCGGTGCGCCCCGCGACCCGGCCCGCCACCTGCCCGGCGCCGCCCACCTGGCGCTCACCGTCGAGGACGCCCGCGCCGAGCACGCCAGGCTGTCGGCCGCGGGAGTGCGCTTCGTCAACCCGCCCGCCGAGATCACCGCGGGCGTGAACAAGGGCGGTTACGCCTGCTACTTCCTCGACCCGGACGAGATCACGCTGGAGCTCGTCCAACCTCCTGCTACCTTGTGACGCTCAAACGATTGATCATGGGAAGGGGAGCTGGATGACCGTCATCGACGCCCACCAGCACTTCTGGAACCTGGAGACGGGTTCGTACCCCTGGCTGACGCCGGAGTCGGGGCCGATCTTCCGTACGTTCGAGCCGCCGGAGCTGCTGCCCCAGCTCACCGCGGCCGGGGTGGACCGCACGGTCCTGGTGCAGGCGATGGACTCCTATGAGGACACCGGCGCGATGCTCGCCCAGGCCGACGCCTACGACGTCATCGGCGCGGTGGTCGGCTGGGTGCCGCTGCTGCGGCCCGAGGAGGCGGCCGAGGCGCTGGAGCGGTACCGGCGGCATCCGAAGTTCGCGGGCGTCCGGCACCTCATCCACGACGAGCCCGACCCCGACTGGGTGCTGCAGGAGCCGGTGATCGAAGGGTTGAAGCTGCTGGCGGCGGCCGGGGTGCCGTTCGACGTGGTGGCGGTGCTGCCGCGCCACCTGGAGCACGTGCCGGTGCTGGCCGAGCGGGTGCCGGGGCTGCGCATGGTGATCGACCACCTGGCCAAGCCGCCGATCAAGGAGAAGGGCTGGGAGCCCTGGGCGTCGCTGCTGGCCAGGGCGGCGGAGTGCCCGGACGTGTACGCCAAGGTGTCGGGGCTCAACACCGCGGCCGACGCCGAGACGTGGACGGGTGAGGACCTGCGGCCGTACGTCGAGCACGCGATCGAGCTGTTCGGCCCCGAGCGGCTGATGTTCGGCAGCGACTGGCCGGTCGCCACGCTCGCCGGCGACTACGCCAAGGTGTGGCGGGAGACGCTGGTCGCGCTGTCGGGCCTGGACGAGGCCGGCCGCGCGCAGGTGCTCGGCGGCACCGCGGCCCGCTTCTACGGGATGGAGGAGCAGTGATCGACGTTTTCGCGCCCATCGCGGCCGCCGCCGATCTGACGATCCCGGCCGGGCACCGCCGGCCGGTCGCGATCGTGGGCGCCGGGGCCATCGTGGACGTGGCCCACCTGCCCGCCTACCGGCAGGCCGGGCTGGAGGTGACCGGCCTGTACGACCTGAACGCGGAACGCGCCGCCGAGGTGGCCGCCCGGCACGGGGTGCCGCGCGTGTACGGGTCGCTGGAGGAGCTGCTGGCCGACGAGCGGGCCGAGGTCGTGGACATCGCGGTCGCGCCGGCCGCGCAGCCCGGCATCGCGCGGCAGGCCCTGGAGGCGGGCAAGCACCTGCTGTGCCAGAAGCCGTTCGCGCCCGACGTGGCCACCGGGCGGGAGCTGGTGGAGCTGGCGGGCAAGGCCGGCCGCAAGATCGCGGTCAACCAGCAGCTCCGCTTCGACGAGGGCATCGCGGCCGCCCGCGCCATGGTGCGTCAGGGGTGGATCGGCGCGCCGACGGCGATGACGTTCACCGTCGACATCTTCACCGACTGGAGCGCCTGGGACTGGCTGGTCACCACCGACCGGCTGGAGATCGTCTACCACTCGATCCACTACCTCGACGCGATCAGATCCGTGCTGGGCGACCCCGAGCTGGTCTTCTGCACCGGCAGCCGCACGCCGGGGCAGGTCGCCAAGGGCGAGACGCGCACGATGAGCACGCTGGTCTATCCGGGCGAGGTGCGGGCGCTGGTGCACGCCACCCACGAGAACCGCACCGGCGACGGCGAGGCGACCTTCCGCATCGACGGCACCGAGGGCGCGATCAAGGGCACGCTCGGCCTGCTGTACGACTATCCGCACGGCCGCCCCGACACCCTGGAGGTGAACAGCCGGGTGCTGCCGACGGACGGCTGGCTGCCGTACCCGGTGACCCGGCGCTGGCTGCCCGACGCGGTGGCCGGGCCGATGGGGTCGCTGCTGCGGGCGATCGCCGAGGGCGGCGAGCCGGAGACCTCGGGCGCCGACAACCTCGGAACGCTGCGCCTGCTCGACGCGCTCTACCGGTCGATGGACAGCGGCCAGAGCGTACGCCCGGGATCGCCGTCATGAAGCGCGCCCGCGTGACGCTCGCCGACGTCGCCGCGGTCGCGAAGGTCGACAGGGCCGTGGTCTCGCGGGTCGTCAACAAGGACCCGACGCTCAACATCCGGCAGGAGACGCGCGAGCGCGTGCTCGCCGCCATCGAGGAGCTGGGCTACCGGCCGAACGTGGCCGCGCGCAGCCTGCGCACCTCGCGGGCGCACATGTTCGGGCTGTTCATCCCCGACTTCGCCAACCCCGTCTACGCCGAGATCATCAAGGGCGCGGAGGCGGAGGCGGCCGCGCAGGGCTACGTGCTGGTCACCGGCAGCGCGATCGGGGCCGGGCTCGGCGAGTACATGGACCGCATCGGGCAGGGCCGCATCGACGGGCTGCTGCTGGCCGGGACCGGCGACGACTCCGGCCTGACCGCGCAGCTCGACCGGGCGGCGATCCCGTGGCTGATGCTCAACAACCGCAGCAGGGGCGTCAAGCGCTACGTCATCCTCGACGACCAGCGGGCCGCCGCGCTCGCCGTCGAGCACCTGGTACGCCTCGGCCACCGCCGCATCGCGCATCTGGCGGGCCCGTCCCGCGCCGACACGGCCG
Source organism: Nonomuraea sp. NPDC052634 (assembly GCF_040678535.1). Classification (NCBI taxonomy): domain Bacteria; kingdom Bacillati; phylum Actinomycetota; class Actinomycetes; order Streptosporangiales; family Streptosporangiaceae; genus Nonomuraea; species Nonomuraea sp. NPDC052634. The sequence continues at coordinate 355,555 of NZ_JBFATY010000006.1, forward strand.
CGCGCAGGTCGGCGGGCTACTCGGCGGCCATGCGCGACGCCGGCCTGCCGGAGGGGCCGATCACGGCGGCCGACTACACGCCCGCGGGCGGGGCGGCGGCGATGGCCAGGCTGCTCGCGAACGCCCCCGAGGGCGAGCGGCCGACGGCGGTGTTCGTCGCGAACGTGGCCTCGGCGATCGGGGCGATGGACGCCGCGCGGGCGGCCGGGCTGGAGATCCCGCGCGACCTGTCGATCGTCGCGGTGCACGATCTCGACCTGGCCGGCTATCTCAACCCGGCGCTCACCACCGTCCGGATGCCGCTGGCCGAGCTGGGCCGGCGCGGGGTGACGCTGCTGGGCGGCCTCGACCCGGACGCGACGGTGGCCGAGGTGCTGGCCGGGCCGATCGAGCTGATCCAGCGCCGCTCCACCGCTCCCCCACCGAGCTGAGCCCGCCGCCGCTCCCCTGCCCCCACCGAGCTGAGCCCGCCGCCGCTCTCCTGCCCCCACCGAGCTGAGCCCGCCGCCCGGAGCCGGCCGCAGCGGGCCAGGCGCAGCGGGCCAGGCCATGGGGCACCGCGCTGAGACTGTCAGGCCGGATCACGGCCACGGCGGAGCCCGGCCGGACGCGGGGCCGTCCGGCCGGTGCGGGTGACGCGGCGCAGCTTCCGGCGGCGCTGATGCCGAGCGCTGATGTTAGCGCTAACATCACGGTTCGAAAGCGGCCCGAACCTACGAACGTCAAGCCGCCGCGTCAAGACCCGCCCCCGCGCCGCACCGCATCGCCGCAGCTCAGGAGCAAGCGACGGGAGCCGGTGCCATGTAACTTTCACGCCCGCGCACCCCAGGGTTGACGCTCGCGGAAAACCGCGCCTACATTGCCTGCGACGCAACCGGCGCAGCGTCCGGCAGGCGAAGCGGTCACCTTTCCCGTTCGAAGGAGGACCCTTGCGCCGCCTGTCCCGTCTCGTCGCCGCCGCCGCGGCGGCGCTCACGCTCACCGCGGCCGCGCTCGCCTATCCCGGCCCCGGCCGGGTCACCGGTGACGTGGTCGTGCACGACCCCACGATGATCCGCACCCCGTCCGGCTACGTGCTCTACTCCACCCACGGCTACCTGGAGGCCCGGACCTCGACCGACCGCATCCACTTCACCAGGGCGGGCAACGCCTTCGGCACGCCGCCGTCGTGGTGGCGTACGTACTCGTCGGGCAACGACCCGTGGGCGCCCGACATCTCCCAGCAGGGCGGAAGATACCTGATGTACTACGCGGTCTCCAGCTTCGGATCGAACAACTCGGCGATCGGCCTGGCCACCAGCTCGACCGGCCAGCCGGGCACCTGGACCGACCAGGGCATCGTCTACTCCACGACCACCGGCTCCGACCACAACGCGATCGACCCCAACCTGCTGGTGGACGCCCAGGGCCGGTGGTGGCTGAGCTTCGGGTCGTACTGGACGGGCATCAGGATGATCAGGCTCGACCCGGCGACCGGCAAGCGCCACTCCTCCGACCGCACGCTCTACCACCTGGCCACCCGGCCTGACGCGCCGTACGCGGTGGAGGCGCCCGCGATCATCCGGCACGGGAACTACTACTACCTGTTCGCCTCCTACGACCGGTGCTGCGCCGGGCTGGACAGCACGTACAAGATCAAGGTGGGCCGCTCGACCAGCCCCACCGGCCCGTACGTGGACCGCTCGGGCCGCCGGATGCTGGACGGCGGCGGCACGATGGTGCTGGAGACGCACGATCAGGTCGTCGGCCCAGGCGGGCAGAGCCTGATGTCGGACGTGGACGGCGACCTGCTCGTCTACCACTACTACGACCGCAACGACAACGGCACGCCGAAGCTCGGGATCAACCTCATCGGCTGGGACTCGGCCGGCTGGCCGTACGTGTACTGACCCGCGCACACCGGCGGGCGGCGGGCGCGATGGCGCCCGCCGCCCGTCCAGCGTTCGAGATGGCCGCGCTCCACCATTGACAACGCCGCAAATCGGACTTTAGGTTGTCGAAACGTTTCGATTTCTCATATCGACCGTTGGAGCGCCATGACCTCATTGCGCGACGTGGCAGCACGCGCGCAGGTGGCCGTCAGCACCGTCTCGGCCGCGCTCAACGGCACCCGTCCGGTGGCGGCGGCCACCAAGCTGCGCATCGAGCAGGCCGCCCGCGAGCTCGGCTACCGGCCGAACCTGCTGGCCAGGGGCCTGCAGAGCAAGCGCACGAGGATCCTCGCGCTGCTGTTCCCGCCGCCGGCCGGCGGCTTCGGCCCGACGGGGATGGGCTTCGCCACCGCCGCGGCCGAGGCCGCCAAGGAGCTCGGCTACCACGTGCTGCTCTCCCCGGAGAGCGCCGCCCCGGTCGAGGAGCTGCGCCACCTGACCGGGCTCGGGCTGGTGGACGGCGTGCTGCTGATGGAGGTGCGGCTCGACGACGAGCGGCCGGCGTTCCTGGCGCGCGCCGGGGTGCCGTTCGCGATGATCGGGCGCACCCGCGACCCCGAGGGCATCGACTACGCCGACATCGACTTCGCCGCCACGGCGCGGCAGGCCGTGGCGCACGTGGCCGGGCTCGGCCACCGGGTGCTGGCCTTCGTCAACTCGCCCGCCGCCGCGTTCGAGGCCGGGTACGGCCCGGCCGTCCGCTCCTCCGCCGCGCTCGCCACGGCCGCCCGCGAAGCCGGGCTCGACTACGTGGACGGCGGCCACGCGGGCTCCCGCGAGGAGGGCGCGCGGGCGCTGGACGCGCTGCTCGACGTCCGCCCCGACGTCACGGCGCTGGCCGTGATGGGCGACCGGGCGGCGGCCGGCGTGCTCGCCGCCGCGGCGCGGCGCGGCCTGCGCGTGCCCGACGACCTGACGCTGCTGCTCGTGCTGGCGTCGGCGCGGGTCGCGGAGATCTTCCATCCCAGGCTGACCACGCTCGAGCCGCCCAGCGCGGAGCTGGGCAGGCTGGGCGCCCGCATGCTCATCGACCGGTTGGGCGGCGGCGGGCCGCCCCGGCAGCGCCTGGTGCCCTGCCGGCTGGTGACCGGCGACAGTTCCGCACCACCTCGTACGGGAGCCGCTTCGTGAAGCTCGGTATGCACACCCTCACCCAGAGACGGGGACTGCTGTTCGGCGGGGATTACAACCCCGAGCAGTGGCCTGAGGAGGTGTGGGCACAGGACGCCGCGCTGATGCGCGACGCCGGGGTCAACCTGGTCACGGTCGGCGTGTTCAGCTGGGCGCGGCTGGAGCCCGAGCCGGGCAAGCGCGACTTCGGCTGGCTGGACCGGCTGCTCGACCTGATGGCCGCGCATGACATCGGCGTGGACCTGGCCACGCCGACGGCCTCGCCGCCGCCGTGGCTGGGCCACCGCTGGCCGGAGACGCTGCCCGTGGACGAGCACGGCCACACGCTCTGGTACGGCGCGCGCAACCAGTTTTGTCCTTCTTCGTCCGTTTATTGGGAGCGCTCCCTCGATCTTGTGACCTCGCTGGCCGACCGCTACGCCGGTCATCCGGCGCTGGCGATGTGGCACGTCGGCAACGAGTACGGCCAGGTCTGCTTCTGCGACGCCTCGGCCGCCGCGTTCCGGAGCTGGCTGCGCGAGCGGTACGGCGGCCTCGACGGGCTCAACGAGGCGTGGGGCACGACGTTCTGGAGCCAGGGCTACTCCGACTGGGCGGAGGTGCTGCCGCCGCGCGCCGCCCCCTACATCGTCAACCCGAGCCAGCGGCTGGACTGGCGGCGCTTCTGCTCCGACCAGATGCTCGCGCACTTCCGCGCCCAGCGGGACGTGCTGCGCGCCCGCACCCCCGGCGTGCCGGTCACCACGAACTTCATGGGCCTGTTCAAGGGCATCGACTCCTGGGCGTGGGCCGAGGAGGAGGACGTGGTCGCCAACGACTGCTACCCCGAGCCCGGCGACCCGCTCACCCCGGCCAGGACCGCGCTCACCCACGACCTCATGCGCGGCCTGGCCAAGGGCCGGCCGTGGCTGCTGATGGAGCAGGCCACCAGCGCCGTCAACTGGCGCCCGCACAACCTGCCCAAGCCGCCGGGACAGTTCCGCCTGGAGTCGCTGCAGGCGCTGGCGCGCGGCGCGGACGGGCTCTGCTACTTCCAGTGGCGGGCCTCCCGCTTCGGCGCCGAGCGCTTCCACGCCGCGATGGTGCCGCACGCCGGCCCCGAGACGCGGCTGCACCGCGCGGTGCGCGAGCACGGCCGGGAGCTGCGCAGGCTGTCGGGCGTGGCGGGCACGGAGGTGCCGGCGCGGGTGGCGATGATGTTCGGCTGGGAGAGCTGGTGGGCGCTGGAGGAGCGCGGGCGGCCCAGCGACCGGCTCAACGCCGACGAGCAGCTGCTGCGCTACTACGTGCCGTTCTTCGAGCGCGGCGTCGCCGTTGACGTGGTGCCGCCGGGGGCGGACCTGGACGCGTACGCGCTGGTCGTGGTGCCGAACCTGTTCCTCGTCAGCGACGAGCAGGCGGCCGGTCTCGACGCCTACGTCCGGCGCGGCGGGGTGCTCGTGGTGGGCCCGTTCTCCGGGGTGGCGGACCCGCGCGCGCACATCCGCATCGGGCGCTTCCCCGCGCCGCTGCGCGAGGTGCTCGGCGCCTCCGGCGAGGAGTGGCAGCCCGTGGGCGAGCCCGTACGGTGCCGCTGGCAGGGCGGCGCGGAGTTCACCGCCGACACCTGGACCGAGCTGCTGGCGGCCGAAGGCGCCGAGGTGGTGGCCGAGTACGCCTCAGGCGGCCTGGCCGGGCTGCCCGCCGTCACCCGCCACCGGCACGGCGACGGCCTGGCCTGGTACGTCGGCACCATGCCCGAGCCGGCCGCGCTCGCCGCGCTGGCCGAGCGGGTGCTGGCCGACGCGGGCGTGACGGGCGTGCTGCCCGCGCTGCCGCCCGGCGTGGAGGCGGTGCGCCGCGGCGAGGTGCTGTTCGTGCTCAACCACGGGACGGACACCGTACGGGTGGACCTGCCGGAACGCGCCGACGACCTGCTCACCGGCGCCACCGCCGAGGGCTCCGTGACGCTGGCGCCCCGCGAGGTCGCCGCGCTGGTCCCCACGGGCGGCGCCGCAGGATGATCACCCGCCGCACAGGTCCCGGCGGAAGCCGCCGGGCCGCCGCCCCCTGAACCTCCCTCTTCCTGAGATCACCTTTTGCCCACAAGGAGTGACATGTCCGCCTTTCCCGACAATTTCGTCTGGGGCACCGCCACCGCCGCCTACCAGGTGGAAGGCGCCTGGAACGAGGACGGCCGCGGCCCGTCCATCTGGGACACCTTCTCCCACACGCCCGGCCTGGTCGCCAACGGCGACACCGGCGACGTGGCCTGCGACCACTACCACCGGCTGGAGGAGGACCTCGACCTGCTGGCCGAGCTGCGCGTCGGCGCCTACCGCTTCTCCATCTCCTGGCCGCGCGTGCAGCCGGGCGGCAGCGGTCCGGTCAACGCCGCCGGGCTCGACTTCTACCAGCGGCTCGTGGACGGCCTGCTGAGCCGGGGCATCGCGCCGGTCGCCACCCTCTACCACTGGGACCTGCCGCAGGAGCTGGAGGACGCGGGCGGCTGGCCGAACCGCGACACCGCGCAGCGCTTCGCCGAGTACGCCAGGATCATGGGCGAGGCGCTCGGCGACCGCGTACGGACCTGGATCACGCTGAACGAGCCGTGGTGCTCGGCCTACCTGGGCTACGCCTCTGGCGTGCACGCCCCGGCGCGCACCGAGCCGGCCGCCGCGCTGGCCGCCGTGCACCACCTCAACCTGGGCCACGGCCTGGCCGTGCAGGCGCTGCGCTCGACCGCGGCCAAGGACGCGCAGATGTCGGTCACGCTCAACCTGCACCACATCCGCGGCGTGTCCGAGGCCGACGCGGACGCGGTGCGGCGCACGGACGCGCTGGCCAACCGGGCCTTCCTCGGCCCGATGCTGGAGGGCGCCTACCCGGCCGACCTGCTCGCCGACACCGCCGGGGTGACCGACTGGTCGTTCGTGCGCGACGGCGACACCGCGATCGCCAACCAGCCGCTGGACGTGCTCGGCGTCAACTACTACAACCCGACGCTGGTGCGGCACTGGGACGGCAAGGGCCCCAAGGAGACCGCCGACGGCCACCAGGACGGCGCGGCCTCGCCGTGGATCGCCTGCGACAGCGTGGAGTTCGTGCGCCAGCCCGGCCCGTACACGGAGATGGGCTGGAACATCGACGAGACCGGCCTGACCGAGCTGCTGCTGCGGCTGCACCGCGACTATCCGGGCCTGCCCGTCATGATCACCGAGAACGGCGCGGCCTTCCCCGACCCGGTCTCCCCCGACGGGCGCGTGCACGACAGCGACCGCGTCGACTACCTGCACCGCCACCTGACGGCGGTCGGCGAGGCCATCGCGCAGGGCGTGGACGTGCGCGGCTACTTCGTCTGGTCGCTGATGGACAACTTCGAGTGGGCGCACGGCTACGCCAAGCGGTTCGGCATCGTCCGGGTGGACCGCGAGACGATGGAGCGCACCTGGAAGGACAGCGCCTTCTGGTACCGCGACGTGGTCACCTCCGGCAAGCTGCCGGTCGGCTGAGCCGCGCGCCCGGTGGCCGTCCGGGGATCAGGGCTTGCGTGCCACGCCGCCCACGAAGGTGTGGTACGTGATCCCCGGCGCCGCCTGGTGGTCACCGGTCTCCGGCCGCCACTCGGGCAGCGGCACCAGGCCGGGCTCCAGCAGTTCGAGGCCCTCGAAGTAGGCCAGGATCTCCTCCCGGGTGCGCCAGCGGCCGGTGCCGAGGTGCTCGTTGAACAGCCGCTCCGCGGTGGCCGCCTGCTCGGACACCTCGGCCAGGGCCGGGCCCGGGTTGTGGAAGTGGGAGATCACCACGTGGCTGCCCGGCGCGAGCCTGCCGATGTAGCGGGCGGCGACGCCCTTCGGGTCGTCCTCGTCCCTGAGGTGGTGCAGGATGCCGAAGAGCAGCAGCCCGACCGGCTCGGAGAAGTCGATGAGGGCCCGCGTCCTCGGGTCGTCCATGACCTTCTCGGCCTCGCGGGCGTCGGCGTCGACGAACGTGGTGGTCTCGTCCACGGCCAGCAGCGCGCGGCCGTGGGCGAGCACGATCGGGTCGTGGTCGACGTAGACGACGTGGGCGCCGGGGCGTACGGACTGGGCCACCTCGTGCACGTTGCCCTGCGTGGGCAGCCCCGAGCCGATGTCCAGGAACTGCCGCAGTCCTGCCTCGCCCGCCAGGTAGCGGACGGTGCGCCGCAGGAACTCCCGGTTGGCCATCGCCGCCTGCGGCGCGTCCGGCGCGATCTTCAGAGCGGCGGCGGCCACCTGCCGGTCGACCTCGTAGTTGTCCTTGCCGCCGAGCATGTAGTCGTAGACGCGGGCGACGCTGGGCTTGCTCGTGTCGATCCCGCTGGGCGCGCTCTCCTGCTCACTCTCGGGCACTGTCGGCTCCTCTGGATCAGGGGTCTGGCGAAGATCCTAAGTCGAGAAGCCCGGCATCGAGCAGCGAATCTTGAAATATCGGGATTTGCGGTGAAAGGTCACCACTGGTCGATGTGCAGCACCGTGTCCAGCGGCTGCCGCTTGGCCCGCCCGAACGTCTCGCCCGTGTAGTAGGCGGTCGGGATGAGCACCCCCTGGCGCACGTCGCCCGGGATGCCGAGCAGCTCGGCGATCTCGTGCTCGTACGCCAGGTGCAGCGATGTCCACGCGGTGCCCAGGCCGCGGGCGCGGGCGGCGAGCATGTAGCTCCAGGCGGCGGGCAGCAGCGAGCCCCACAGCCCGGCCTGGTTGCCCTCGGGCAGGGCCGGCACGGTCAGGCAGCCGATCACCAGCACCGGCACCTCGCCCATGTGCTCGGCGAGGTAGGCGGCGCTTTCCGAGACCCGCTGCTGGACGGCGGCCCTGTCGGGGTCGTCGGCGAACAGCCGCCCTGCCGACGCCGCCGACTCGCGGTAGCGGCGCCACGCGCGCTCGTAGTAGCCGCCGATGGCCTTGCGCTTGTCCGGGTCGGTGACCACCACCCAGTGCCAGTTCTGCACGTTGCTGCCGGACGGCGCCTGGAGCGCGATGTCCAGGCACTCCTTGACCAGCTCCAAGGGGACCGGGCGGGTGAGGTCGAGGCGCTTGCGGACGCTGCGGGTCGTGGTGAGCAGCTCGTCTGCTGAGATCGTCATGCGCTTCATCATGCCCATCTCGGCGCGTCATCCCCCGCCCGGCCCCGCCCGGCTCGGGCCCTCAGACCCTGAGAGATCAGACGCTGCCGAGCACCGCGAGCGCGGGCAGCGCGCGGCCGTCGTAGCCGAACAGCGCCTGGTTCTCCCAGGCGTTGCCGGACGACGGGTCCGCCGGGTCCCAGCCGTTGCCGGGCACGGCGGTCCAGGTGGCCTCCCAGCTGTAGAGGCCGAGGCCGCGGCCGTCCGGGACGGCGCGGACGATGTCGGCGACCTTGGCCAGCATCGCCGACTGGCCCTGCGGCGTGGCGCGGTAGCCGGGGTACGGCTCGGCGCCGGTGATGATGTTGGGCCAGCCGTCGGCGTCGCCGGTGGTGAACGGGTAGGCGGTCTCGGCGACCAGCACCGGCTTGCCGTACCGGGCGGCCACGTCGTTGATGTTGGCCTGGAAGGTCTCCAGCGTGCCGTGCCAGTACGGGTAGTACGACAGCCCGATCACGTCGTAGCGGATGCCGTGGGATGCGGCGTTGTCGAACCACCACCGATACAGCCCGTTGTCACCGCCGTCGGCCAGGTGCAGCACGACCCTGGTGCTCGGGGAGACCGCCTTGACGGCGTCGTAGCCGGCGTTCAGCAGCGCGGCCGTGTTCGGCCAGGTGGAGTTGGCGCCGTCGGGCCACAGCAGGCCGCCGTTGATCTCGTTGCCGACCTGCACGAGGTCGGCGGTGGTGCCCTGGCGGCGCAGGGCGTCGAGCACGTCGTAGGTGTGGTCGTAGACGGCCTGCTTGAGCCGGTCGAACGGCAGCGACTGCCAGGCGGCGGGCTTGGTCTGCTTGCCGGGGTCGGCCCAGCTGTCGGAGTAGTGGAAGTCGACGAGCAGGCTCATGCCGAGCGCCTTGGCGCGCCTGGCGACCGCGAGGACCTGCGTCTTGGTGTTGTAGCCGTCGGCCGGGTTCACCCAGACCTTGAGCCTGATGGAGTTGACCCCGTTCTGCGCCAGGATGCGCAGGGCGTCGCCGGTGGTGCCGTTCGCGTCGCGGTAGACGCCGCCGAGCGCCTCCGACTTGGCCAGGCTGGAGACGTCCGCGCCTCTGATCGCGAGGGTGGCGGCCTGCCGCGCCTGAGCCGGTGGGGCGATGAGAAGGGCGGCGAATAACAGCAGTGCGGTGAGGATGCCTCTCATGGCGCTCTCCTAGGGTCGGGGGTTTCCTCGATGACCGTGACCGCCCCGGCCGCGACGGTGACCGGCCCGTCATGCCGCACGCCGTCGAACACGCTCACGCCGCTCACCCCCTCGACCGTCACGGCCTGGTCGCCGTGGTTGATCAGGAACAGGTGGCGGCCTCTGCGCACGAGTTCGAGGGTGTCGGGCAGGCCGCGCGGCCTGGTCACCCCGGCGTGGTCGAGCACCTGGCCGAGCAGGCCGGGCAGGCCGGTGACGGGCGCGGTGGCGAGGTACCAGGCGGTGCCGGCGCCGAGGTCGTGACGGGTGAAGGCGGGGTGCCCCGCGTCGGGGCCGGTGGCGAAGCCGCGCACGGCGGTGGCGCCGGCCAGGCGGACCCGTTCCGACCAGATGCGGGCCTCACCGTCCGCGGTGAGCGCCACCGTCTCGTGCTCGCGCAGCGGGTGGAACTCCTCGATCGACAGGCCGAGCAGCTCGCGCAGCGCGCCGGGGTGGGCGCCGGGGTGGATGGTGTCGTGCTCGTCCACGATGCCGGAGAAGTAGGACACGAGGAGGTTCCCGCCGGACTCGACGTACCGGTGGAGGTTCTTGGCGGACGCCTCGGTCAGCAGGTACGAGCTGGGCGCCACCACCAGCCGGTACCGCGACAGGTCGGCGGAGGGGTGGACGAAGTCCACCGTCACGTGCTCGCGCCACAGCGCCTCGTAGAAGGCGTCCATCCGCTCGCGGAACGTCAGGTCCACCGACGGCCGCCAGTCGAGCTCCAGCGCCCAGTACGACTCCCAGTCCCACACCAGCGCCACCTCGGCCCGCACCCGGCTGCCGCGCACCCCGGCCAGCCGCCTGAGGTCCGCGCCCAGCCGCACGATCTCCCGCCACTGCTCGGAGTCGGTCCCGGCGTGCGGCACCATCCCGGAGTGGAACTTCTCCGCGCCGAAGCGCGAGGCCCTGAACTGGAAGAACAGCACGCTGTCCGAGCCGCGCGCGACGTGCGCGAGGCTGTTGCGGCGCATCTCCCCCGGCCGCTTGGCGAGGTTGCGCGGCTGCCAGTTGACCGCGCCCGCCGAGTGCTCCATGAGCATCCACGGCTCGCCGCCGGCCACCGAGCGGGCGAGGTCGGCCGACATGGCGAGGTCGATGTGGTTGTCGGGCCGCTCGGCCTGCAGGTAGTGGTCGTTGGCGACGACGTCCAGCTCGCGGGCCCACTGCCACAGGTCCGTCGACTTGCAGTTGACCGTGCCGGCGAAGTTCGTGGTGACCGGCAGGTGCGGGGTCGCCTCGCGCAGGATGTCGCGCTGCAGCGCGTAGTGCGCGCGGTGCTCGCCGTCGCTGAAGCGGGCGTAGTCGAGCCGCTGGGCCGGATTGACCGCCGTGTGGTTGGCGCGCGGGGCGTCGATCTGCGACCAGTCGGTGTAGGTCTGTCCCCAGAACGTGGTGCCCCAGGCGTCGTTGAGCGCGGAGATGTCGCGGTAGGTGTGCCGCAGCCACTCTCGCCAGGCGGCCACGCTGTGCTCGCAGTAGCACTCGCCGAGCGGGGCGCCGTACTCGTTGTGCACGTGCCACATGACCACGGCGGGGTGGTCGCGGTAGTGCCCGGCCAGCGCGCGCACCAGCCGGGCGGTGGCCGCGCGGAACGCGGGCGCGCTGGAGCAGGCGCTCTGCCGACCGCCGAACCCGATCCGCACGCCCTCCCTGTTGACCGGCAGCACGTCGGGGTGGCGGGCGACGAACCAGGCGGGCGGCGCGGCGGTGGGCGTGGCGAGGTCGACCGCCACCCCGGCCGCGTGCAGCCGGTCGAGGATCTCGTCGAGCCAGCCGAAGTCGAAACGCCCCTCCTCGGGCTCCATCAGCGCCCACGAGAACATGCCCAGGCTCACCAGGTTGACCCCGGCCTCGCGCATGAGCTCGACGTCCTCTTCCAGCACCTCGCGCGGCCACTGCTCCGGGTTGTAGTCGCCGCCGAAGGCGATCCCGGCCGGTCGCTCCGGATACATCCGTCCCCCCGCACCATCTTTCTGTGAACGTGCACAGTAAAGCCGATCCGCCCGGGGAAGAACAGTCACCGCCCGGACTTACTTTCTCCAGGCGCGCAACGAGAACGTAACAACCCTTGACGCTCGAATGTGGGCTGTTTCACTCTGTGCACGTTCACAGAACCTTCTGGAGGTACGCATGCGCGCCCACCGCCTTGGAGCAGCACTGGCCGTCGCGCTCACGGCCACACTCGCGAGCTGCGCGTCCGGCGAACCCGCCGAAGCGCCCGAGGCGGCGCAGAGCCCGGCGACCGCCGCCCAGGGGCCCGTCAAGCTCACGTACTGGACGTGGGCCCCCAACATGGACAAGATCGTCGAGGTCTGGAACAAGGCCAACCCGGACATCCAGGTGACGGTCAGCAAGCAGGCCGGCGGCGACGACGCGGCGGCCAAGTTCCTCACGGCGGCGAAGGCCGGCAACCCTCCCGACCTGGTGCAGGCCGAGTACCAGCACCTGCCGTCGTTCATCGCGGCCGACGCGGTGGCCGACATCAAGGCCGAGACCGCCGCGATCAAGGGCGAGTTCACCGACGGGCTGTGGGGCCTGGTGACGCTGGGCACCGAGGGCGTCTACGGCATCCCGCAGGACAGCGGCCCGATGATGCTCTTCTACCGCAAGGACCTCTTCGACAAGTACGGCATCGACGTCCCGAAGACCTGGCAGGAGTACGCCGAGGCGGCGCGCACGGTCAGGAAGAAGGACTCCAAGGTGTACCTGGGCACCTTCTCCAGCAACGATCCGGGAGCGTTCACAGGTCTGGCGCAGCAGGCGGGCGCCCAGTGGTGGTCGATCAGCGGCGAGTCGTGGAAGGTGAACATCGCCGACGAGGCCACCGTCAAGGTCGCCGACTACTGGGGCGGCCTGGTGAAGGAGGGCGTCATCGACGACATGCCGTACTTCACCCCCGAGTGGAACAAGGCGCTCAACGACGGCAAGCTGCTCACCTGGCCGTCGGCCGTGTGGGCGCCGGGCGTGCTGTCCAGCAACGCCCCCAAGGGCAAGGGCAAGTGGGCGGTCGCGCCGCTGCCGCAGTGGAACGCGGGTGAGAGCTACAGCGGTTTCTGGGGCGGCTCGTCCACCGCCGTGGCGGCCAAGTCGCCGCACAAGGCGGCCGCCACCCGCTTCGCCACCTGGCTCAACACCGACCCGCAGGCCATCGACCTGCTGGTCAAGGAGGCCGCGATCTACCCGGCGGCCACCAAGGCGCAGTCGGCGCTCGGCGAGGCACCCGAGTACTTCTCCGGCCAGGCCGACTTCTGGCAGCAGGCCGCCGAGGTCTCGAAGGGAGCGCGCGGCTTCACCTTCGGGCCCAACGTGGGCGTGGCGTACAACGCGTTCAGGGACGGCTTCGGCAAGGCGCTGCAGAACGGCACCCCGTTCTCCGACGCGGTGCGCGGCATGCAGGAGGCCACGGTCGCCGACATGCGCAAGGCCGGCTTCCAGCTCGCGTCATGAAGCGTCCCTCGATGAGCCGGCCCGAGCGGGGGCCGTGGCCGTACCTGTTCCTGGCCCCCGCGATCGTGCTGTTCACGCTCTTCCTCGCGGTGCCCATCGGCTACACCGTCTACCTGGCGCTGCACCGCACCAAGGTGTCCGGGCTCGGCCTGGGCAAGGGCGCGCGCAGGGAGGTGTTCGCCGGGTTCGACAACTTCGCCGCCGCGCTGAGCGACGCCGAGCTGTGGGCCGGATGGCTGCGCGTGCTCGGCTACGGCACGCTGGTGCTGGTCGTGATGCTGGGGCTGGCGCTGCTGTTCGCGCTGCTGCTCGACACGGCGCGGGTGCGGCTCGCCCGCTTCTCCAGGATCGCGATCTTCCTGCCGTACGCGGTGCCGGGCGTGGCCGCCACGCTGCTGTGGGGCTTTCTCTACCTGCCCTCGCTCAGCCCCATCCGCCAGGTGCTGGACGTGGACTTCCTGAGCGCCACCACGGTCACGTACTCGATGGCGAACGTGGCGGTGTGGGGCGGCACCGGCTTCAACATGCTGGCGCTCTACACCGCGCTGCGCGCGATCCCCCGCGACCTGTACGAGGCCGCCCGCCTCGACGGCGCCTCCGAGCTGCAGATCGCGCTCCGCGTCAAGATCCCCATGCTGGCCCCGGCGATCATTCTGACCACGGTGTTCTCGATCATCGCGACGGTCCAGGTGTTCACCGAGCCCACCGCGCTGCGTCCGCTGACCAACACGATCAGCTCCACGTGGAGCCCGCTGATGAAGGTCTACCGCGACGCGTTCGTCACCGGCGACCTGTACTCGGCCGCCGCCACCTCGATCGTCATCGCGGCGATCGCGCTCGTGCTGTCCTTCGGGTTCCTGCGCATCGTCCGCGACCGCGCCTTCGGAGAGGGCCGATGACCACGCTCACCACCGCGGCCGCCACCGCCGCGCACCGCCGGCCCCGCGCCGCCGGCATGACCGGCCTGGTGCCGACGGCGCTGCTGCTGATCGGCGCGATCTACTGCCTGTTCCCCGTGGTGTGGGTGCTGATCGCGGCGACCAAGTCGCCCGCCGAGCTGTTCAGCACCGCCACGCTCTCCTTCGGCACCGGCTTCTTCGCCAACGTGGCCGAGCTGTTCGCCTACCGCGACGGCGTGTTCTGGCTGTGGGCGCTCAACACGCTCATCTACGCGGGCGGCGGCTCGCTGCTGTCCACCGCCGTCTCGGCGGTCTCCGGGTACGCGCTGGCGAAGTACCGCTTCCCCGGCCGCAGCGCGATCTTCAACCTGCTGATCGGCGGCATCCTCGTGCCGTCGGTGGTGCTCGCGGTGCCGCAGTACCTGCTGTTCTCGAAGGTCGGGCTGGCCGACAGCCACTGGGCGGTGCTGCTGCCGCAGATCCTCAACCCGTACGGCATCTATCTGGCCCGCGTCTACGCCACCGCGGCCGTGCCGGACTCGCTGCTGGAGGCGGGCCGCATCGACGGGGCGAGCGAGTGGCTGCTGATGCGGCGGGTGGCGCTGCCGCTGATGGTGCCGGGCATGGTGACGATCTTCCTGTTCCAGTTCGTAGCGATCTGGAACAACTTCCTGCTGCCGTTCATCATGCTCGGCGACGACGGCAAGTTCCCGCTCACGGTGGGCCTGTACACGCTGCTCGCGGCCGGCGCGAACCAGCCCTCCCTGTACAACCTGATCCTCACGGGCGCGTTCCTGTCGATCCTGCCGTTGATCGCGCTCTTCCTCACCATGCAGCGATACTGGAAGACCGACCTGTCCTCCGGAGCCGTGAAATGAAACGCCCTACGATCCACGACGTCGCCGCCGCCGCGGGGGTCTCCCGTGGAACGGTCTCCCGCCTGCTCAACGGGGACAAATACGTGAGCCCGGCGGCGCGCGTGGCCATCGAAAGGGCGATCTCCGAGACCGGCTACGTCGTCAACAGGGCCGCGCGCAGCCTGGTCACGCAGCGTACGGGGTCGGTCGTCATGGTGCTGTCCGAGCCGCACGAGAAGCTGTTCGAGGACCCCAACTACAGCACGCTCATCCGGGTCGCCATCCGCATGCTGGCCGAGCGCGACCTGTCGCTGGTGATGATGCTGGCCGGGAACGAGGGCGACCGCGAGCGCGTGGTCCGCTACGTGCGCGGCGGCCACGCCGACGGCGTGCTGCTGGTCTCGACGCACGCCGGCGACCCGCTGCTCGACGCGCTGAAGGACGGCCCGCCCGCGGTCTCGTGCGGCCCGGTCATCGGCCGCGAGACCGTCATCCCGTACGCCGCCGCCGACGACCGGCTCGGCGCCCGCCAGATGACCGAATACTTCGTGCGGCTCGGCCGCAAGCGCATCGCGATGATCACCGGGCCGATGGACACGCCGGGCGGCATCCAGCGCCTGGAGGGCTTCGCCGACGTGCTGGGCCGCAGGGCCACCAAGCGGCTCATCGCCCACGGCGACTGGACCCAGGCGAGCGGCGAGCGGGCCATGAAGGAGCTGCTGGAGCGCACCCCCGACATCGACGCGGTGTTCGTGGCCTCCGACCTGATGGCGGCGGGCGCGCTCGCGGCGCTGCGCGCGGCCGGTCGGCGGGTGCCCGACGACGTCGCGGTGGGCGGCTTCGACGACTCCTCGGTGGCGGTCTCGACGCACCCGCCGCTGACCACGATCCGCCAGCCGCTTGCGGAGACGGCGAAGGAGACCGTACGCCTGCTGCTCGCCCTCATCGACGGCGCCGAGCACGTCGAGCCGGTGGTCCTGCCCACCGAACTGATCATCCGCGAGTCGGCGTAGGGTCCGGCGGGCGGCCCGGGCGGCGGGTCGCGGGCGGGCGCGTCCGGGGGGCGGGTCGCGGGCGGGCGCGTCCGGGGGGCGATGGGGCCGGGCGCGGCGGGGTCAGACGACGCCCGCGTAGACCCAGCGGCCGTCGAGGCGGACGAAGCGGCTGTGCTCCTCCATGTGCCCGGGCCGCCCACGCTCGGTGTAGTGGGCGCGGAAGCGGACGGTGCCCTCGGTGTGCACGACGCTGCCCCCGCTGGTCTCCAGCACCTCGAGGCGCACCCACGTGACGCGCTTGTCGAGCCCGAGCCGCCGCGGCCGGTCGGACGGGTGCCAGGTGCGCAGCAGGTACGCCTCGTCGCCCACGCTGAAGGCGCTGAAGCGGGAGCGCATGAGCTGCTCGGCGGTGGTGGCCGTGGCCTCGCCCCGGTGCAGCCTGCCGCAGCAGTCGTGGTAGGAGGCGGGCAGGCCGCAGGGACACATGCGAGGAGGCATGGGCCCTATTGTGCCCCGAGCCGGGCGGTGAGGTCGGTCAGCGTCGGCCCGAGCGGGGCGTCGAGGGTGAGCGAGGCGTCGCCGTCGCCGCCGGTGGGGCCCTGGTTGACGATCGCGATGGGGATGCCGAGCTCGGCCGCCCTGGTGACGAAGCGCAGCCCCGACCTGATCGCCAGCGACGACCCGAGCACGAGCAGCGTCCTCGCCCGCTCGACCACCGCGAAGCACTGCTCCACCCGCGGTTTCGGCACGTTCTCGCCGAAGAACACCACGTCAGGCTTGAGCACGCCGCCGCAGCCCTCGCAGTCGACGACCTTGAACCCGGCGATCTGCTCGTCGGTGAGCACGGCGTCGCCGTCGGGGTTGATCGCGCCGCCCGCCTCCCAGCCGGGGTTCGCCTCGTTGAGGCGGCGCTCCAGCTCGGTGCGCGGGGTGCGCTCGCGGCACGCCAGGCAGACCACGCGGTCGAGCCCGCCGTGCAGCTCGATCACCTCCCGCGCACCGGCCGCCTGGTGCAGGCCGTCGACGTTCTGGGTGACGATCCCGGCCAGCAGGCCGCGCCGCTCCAGCTCGGCCACGGCGCGATGCCCGGCGTTGGGGCGGGCCGAGCCGATGTGCCGCCAACCGACGTGGCTGCGCGCCCAGTAGCGCTGCCGGGCCTGCGCGCTGCCGACGAACTTCTGGTACGTCATCGGCTCGGCCCGCCTGGACCGCCCTGTCGGCCCCCGGTAGTCGGGGATGCCGGACTCGGTGGACAGCCCCGCCCCGCTGAGCACGGCCACCCCGCCCTTGGCGACGAGTTCGGCAAGCTCGGCCACCTTCGTGGTGCTCGGTGTCACCTCTCTATGGTGCCTTCCGTCCCGCACCCCCGCGCCGTCCGCCGTCCGCCGTCCGCGAGAAAGGCGGGGTCACCGGCTGTAGCGGGTGGTCTCGCCGGGCCACGGGTAGGGGTGGACCGCGGACCGGCCGAACAGGCGGGCGGCGGGCTTCGAGACCGGTGCCCGGACGGCCGGGCCGGTCTCCTCGCGGCGGCTCGGGCCGGCCGGGCGCAGGTAGACGCAGCGCAGCTCGGCCGCGAACCGGTGCTCCCCGTCGCGCAGCCAGCACCCTTCGGGCCCCGGCAGCACCTCGCTCACCGTGATGCCCTCGCCTCCGGCGGCGAGCCGGGCGAGCCCTTCGAGCAGGGCGGGCGAGCGGGTGTCGACGTAGATGCGCTCGCGGGCGGTGGCGGCGTAGAACACGACGGGCAGCTCGTACGTCTCCCGCAGCCGGGCCATGCTCACCAGCAGGTCGCCGTCGCCGCCCGCCTGTCCGAGCGCCTCGAACGCGTCCGCCTCGAGATGCCGGCGCCGCCCGGCCAGCACGACGTTGTCCCAGGTCAGCCTGGGCATGCGGGGCAGGTCGTGGAAGCGGGGCAGCCGGAGCCTCGGCAGGGCGAGCGCCGTGTGCAGCGCGGTGTCGTGCTCGCCGTCGTTGAACAGCAGCGGCTCCTCGAAGCCCTTGGCGTGCAGGACGGCGCGGCGGCCGTCGCTGTGCACGTACAGCTCGTCGAGGCCGATCCTGCGGCGGCCGGGGTCGGCGGTCCCCCCGTTGAGCTCCAGCACAGGCCCTGGCAGGTCGGGCCGGGGCACGCCGTGCTCGGGCCTGGAGACGACGTTCAGCACCGTGAACCCGGCCAGCGCCCGCCGCACCTGCTCGTCGCGCTCGGCGAGGCAGGCGTCGCTCTCGTCGTGGAACTGCAGCGCCCACGGCGTGAGCAGCACCCCGTCGTGCAGGCCGGTCAGGACCAGCGGGGTGACGCCCGGCTCGTACGCCTCCAGCTCCGGCGCGGCCACCATCACATCCGCCGAGCACAGCACGGGCGCGGCCGGCGGGGCGGGTTCGTCGAGCAGGCCCGCGAGGTTCAGCACGGTGGCGCCCGGAGGGGCCGCGCGGACGAGCTCCGCGATGCGGGCGGACAGCCGGTCGCCGTGGTCGATCTCCAGGTCGCCGGTCATGCGCAGGGCGTCGGCCAGCGCGTACGTGCCGGGCCCGAGCCGTCCCGCCAGCAGCCGGTTGGTGCGCAGCCGGGTCAGCTCGGCCTCCTCGGCCAGCAGGTCGAGCACCCTCGGCACACGTTCCCGCAGGTCGGCGGCGAGCGCGTCGCCGATGCCGACCCGCAGCGTGCCCGCGGCGGCCTCGTGCACCACCGCCTGGTCGTCGCGGTGCCCGCCGAGTCCGGCCAGCGCCTCGATCCGCCGCTGCACGGCCAGCTTCACGTCGGGTGAGGCGGCGGGATACCTCGCGAGCAACTCGCTGATCTCCCCGACCCGCCGCCCCACCGGCAGCTCGGACCCGGACGCCTGGCCGGCGCCGCTCAGCCCGCGCTGCACGGGCACGCCCGCGGGAGCCACGAACCCCCGTCCGGACGTCCCCGACGCCCCCACCTGCCCCCGGCCCGGAGCTCCGGTGGACTGCCCCACCGGTCGCTCACCGGGGACGCCCTTCTCCCCCGCCCCGGCCCCGGACCGCCTGCCGGACCCGCTCCCGAGCCCGGACCCCGGCTCGCCCGCGAGACCGTTCGCGGACCCGCTCCCGCTTCCTGGCGCGCCAACGGAGCCGTTGCCCGGCTTGCCAACGGAGCCGTTGCCCGGCTTGCCAACGGAGCCGTTGCCCGGCTTGCCATCGGAACCGGACCCGGACCGCCCGGACCCCGGCCCGCCGTTGAGCGCGCCCCCGGCCGCACCAGAGCCCCCGTGCCCGGTGAGGTCGTCGCGCTCGGCGGCGGGCCGGAGCCCGGTGCCGCCGGGAGGAGGGAAGCCCGCGTGCGCGGGGTGCGGCGGCAGCCGGCACTCACAGGGAGCGATCGGCTGGACGCTCCCCCGGTGCGGTGCGGGCCCGCCCGGCCCCGGCAGGCCCGGGGTGGGGTCGTCGCCCTCGTGGATCGGGACGCCGCGGGCGGTCAGGCGGTCGCGCAGCCAGGCGAGCGGGTCGCACGCACCGGCGGGCGGGCACAGGTCGTGGGTGAGCAGCCCGCGCCGTACGGCCACGGTCAGTGCCGCCGCGGCGCGTTCCATGCCGATGCCGGTCTCGGCGGCGATCTCGGCGAGCGTGCGGCGGCCGTCGCAGTGACCGGTGAAGGCCGCACCGTCGCGTACCTCGCCCACCAGGGTCCTGCGGCGCGGCACCAGCCCGGCCACCAGCGTGGGATCGGCCAGGATGCGCTGCTGCAGCGCCTCGTTCACCCGGCCGGCCGGGTAGGCCAGCCGCTCGGCGTACACGCGGTGCCCCTGCCAGGTGTGGCCGGAGGGGCCTGGCCGTACGGTGCCGTAATTGAGCGGCCCGTAGCAGCCGTCGGTCTCGCACGAGGTGGTCAGCCGCTGCAGGTGGGCGGCGAGCTCGCGGCGGGTCCTGCCGCCCTTGGCGCCGTGTCGCAGGTCGCGGTAGAGGCCGGGCGCGGAGCACACGAGAGCGTCGAGGAAGCGTTCGTCGGCGGTCAGCTCCGCCACGGCGCCCCTGGTGAGAGCGGCGTCCCCGCCGACGAGCGCGGTGAGCGTGAGCCTGGCACGCTCCAGGAGGCCGGTGACCTCGTTCCAGGCGAGCACCCAGTTGCCCGCGTCGCCGGCCCCGGACACGACGGCCCCCGACGGCAGCGGCCGCAGATCGCGCAGGCGCCCCCGCAGCCCGCGCGACGGCCGTCCCGTCCCCGTGTCCGTGCTCGGACCCGTGCCCGCCCGGCCGTTGGCTGTGCCGGCCGGGCGCGGGTCGGCGGCGGGAGCGTCGGCGAGCAGGTCGAGTGCCTTGCGCTCCAGGTGTACGACGACCGCGGCCGCCTCCGCCGCCCTGAGGTAGGCGAGTGACAGCACCAGTTCCCATGGAAACCCGGCGCTGCGGACGACCACGGCCGGCAGCAGGGTCCAGTCGTGCTCGATGTCCATATGGACCGCTCCCTTTCCTGACAAGAATTCGCCGCCGCACCGCGTCTCAACTCAGATGCTTACAAGATCATTTATTTCTGTCAATGCGTTTGGCGAGGAAAAGAAAAACAAGAATCGAGGCCACCCTCTCCCGCCTTTACCACATTTACCTAGCAACTCCAGCAAACCCCTATAAAAGGGACGCGACTGTTTACTTTCCGTAGCCGACTGGCCTATCCTTCCCGCACACAGAGTCAACGCTCCGTATCCACCCAGCACCTGAATCGAGCCGAAAACGCATCAACGGCGGCCTCTCGGGGCCGTCGTTTTCTCGCCTTTGAAAACGCTTACGAGCGGCGCGCGACTACTTATCCGGCCGCTCGGATAAACGCGTGAATACGTCCGCGCGAAAGATTCTCATTTACTTGCCGGGGCAAGGTGGGGTCAAGGACGCGCGCCGCGGGCCGGATAGGCGAAACGGCCTGATAGAAGGTGACATGGGGGTGCGGGAGACAGTGACGGAAGACGCGCGACGGGGGCGCGGGAAGGGACCGGCCGCCGAAGGCCCGGCCAACGACGGCCACGCAACCGGTCCGAGTGACGGCCAGGCGGCCGCTCCGGCGAACGGCCACATCGCGGCTCCGGCCGAGGGCCACGAGGGCGGCCCAGCGGACGCCCAGGCGTCCGCCCCGGCCTACGACCACGCGGACGGCCCGGCTGGCGGCCACGCGAGCGTTTCCACGGATGGGCATGCGAGCGGCCCGGCCGACGGCCATGCGAGCGTTCCCCCGGATGGCCATGCGAACGTCCCGATCGGCCGTCCAGGGGATACGGCCCTTTCGGACGGCGGGCCACACAGCGAGCCGCGCGGCGATGCGAACGGCAAGCGCGCCCACCGGGCCGGCGGCGGAGTGGGCCATGAGCCGGGCGATGCGGCGAACGGCAGGCGAGCCGACCGAGCCGACAGCGGAGCGGGCGCCGAGCCGAGCAGCGGGACCAGCAGGAGGCGAGCCGACCACACCGACAGCGGAGCCGGCGCCGAGCCGAGCAGCGGGCGAGCCGACCGAGCCGACAGCGGAGCGGGCGCCGAGCCGAGCAGCGGGACCAGCAGGAGGCGAGCCGACCGCGCCGGCGGGCGTAGAGCCGGTAACCAGGCGGCAGGACGCGGGGGTGCCGATCGGGGCGGAGGGCGCCGGGGCGCCGAGCCGGGCGGGGGACGCCGGGCCGGTGGCGCTGCGGGCGGCTGGTCGGGCGGCGGCGGGCCGGCGAGGTGGCCGGGCGGCAGGTCGAGCGGCGGGTCCGGCGGCGGTCGCTACCTGTGGACGCCGTTGTTCGTGGCGGGGCTGCTCGTCGTCACGGCCGTCGTGCTCGCGCTCGACCTGACCACGGGCACGGCCATCCGGCTGTACCCGTTGCTGATCTTCCTCCCCGCCATCGTCTCGGGTCTCGGCGACGTCAAGCAGACGATCGCCGCCTCGGTGTGGGTGGTGCTGGTGGAGGTCGGCATCGGCTTCTTCCTGGGTGCGGAGGTCGACGACCTGCTGCTCGCGGCCTCGTTCACGACGGTGTTCGGCGTGGTGAGCGTGCTGAGCTGCCGGTACCGGGTGTGCCGGGAGGAGGAGGTGCACCGGCTGCGCTCGGCGGCCTCGGCGCTGCAGCGGCTCATCGTGCGCCCGCTCCCCCTCCGTACGGCGGAGGTCGCCGTGGACGGCCTCTACCACCCGGTGGAGGAGGACGCCCTGGTCGGCGGCGACATGTACGACGTGGCGGTCTCCCGGCACGGCACGCGGGTGCTGATCGCGGACGTCCAGGGCAAGGGCCTGCCCGCGATCGGCATGGCGCTGGCCGTGCTGGGCTCGTTCCGCGAGGCCGCCTACCGCGAGCACACGCTGACCGGCGTGGTGACGGCCCTGGAGACGACGGTGGTGCGGCAGAACGTGTTCGCCGCCATGACGGGCGAGCCCGAGCGGCTGGTCACGGCCCTCGTGCTGGACATCGCCGGAGACACGGACGTGGAGGCGGTCAACTGCGGCCACATCGCCCCGTTCGTGATGTTCAACGGCACGGCGTACCAGGTGAACCTGGGCGAGCCCGCCCTGCCGCTGGGGCTCGCGTCGCTGTGGCCGGAGCCGCGCCGCTCCGCACGGTTCCCGTTCCCGCTGGGCGCGACGCTGCTGCTGTGCACCGACGGGGTGACCGATGCGCGCGACCCGCGCGGCGCCTTCTACCCGCTGGAGCAGCGGCTGCGGCAGTGGGCGCCGCAGCCGCCGGTGCCGCTCGCCCGCGCGCTGGGCGCGGATCTGCGGGCGTTCACGGGCTCCGACGCCCGAGACGACATCGCGATCCTGACGCTGCGCCGCATGGGCCCGCCGACCATCCCCCCGTGAGCCACCCTCAAGCGCACAGCCCGTCGCACTTCTCACTCCTGCGCGGCTCGTGAGGGGAGCGCGCCCCGGTGGACTTCCGCATCCCCGGCAACCCGTGCTTCCCCGCGTGACGCGGTTCCTGTGCTCCGGCAGCCTGCACGAGGTCCCCGTGATCGCGCTGCACCACCGCCAGGCCGGCCCGCTCTCGGCCTGGCGGGACGCCCGGCCTAGATCGGCAGGCTCGGCTGGTCGATCACCCACAGCCACGTGCCGTCCTCCTGGCGGCGGGCCACCTCGACGGTGACGCCGCCGCCGGGCAGGCGTACGGAGGTGAGCGCCAGGTCGCCGCTGACCAGCGTGGGCTGCTGCTTCCCCGGGGTGAAGACCGGCCGGTCGGCGACCAGGGCCGCGTACGCCCGGCGGATCTCGTCGGTCCCCCTGGCGACCCCGCCGTCCGGCAGCGCCAGCACCGCGTCCGGCTCGTACAGCGCCACCAGCCCCTCGACGTCACCCGCGTTGAGCCGCTCGACGACGAAACGGCTAAGGTCCTCGGGCCGGGCGGCGCGCTCCCGGACGTCCTCCATCGTCATGACTCCTCATTTCTGTCAGAGCCTCGCGACACAATCATCGCGAAGCCGGTGTACGCTGCCCCGGCCGTATCTCCTTACAGCATAAACAATTCGGCCGACGACGGAAGGATCCCGTGCTCACCAGCCCCGAGGCAAGCACCGATCACGCTCATCACGCTCTGGCGGACAGCCACGACCACATCCAGGTCCGCGGCGCCAGGGAGAACAACCTCAAGGGCGTCTCCCTCGACGTCCCCAAGCGGCGGCTCACCGTGTTCACCGGGGTGTCCGGCTCCGGCAAGTCCTCGCTCGTCTTCGACACGATCGCCGCCGAGTCGCGCCGGCTGATCGACGAGACCTACACCGCGTTCATCCAGTCGTTCATGCCGAGCCTCAGCCGTCCCGACGTCGACGCGCTGCACAACCTCAGTGCGGCGATCATCGTGGACCAGGAGCGCCTGGGCGCCAACCCGCGCTCCACCGTCGGCACCGTGACCGACGCCCACACGATGCTGCGCATCCTGTTCAGCCGCATCGGCCGCCCCTACGTCGGCCCCGCCTACGCCTTCAGCTTCAACCGGGCCGAGGGCATGTGCCCCGAGTGCGAGGGCCTCGGCAAGGCGTCGGAGATCGACGTGGACGCGCTGGTGGACCGGGAGCTGTCGCTGGACGACGGCGCCATCAAGATCCCGGGCTTCGCGGTCGGGAGCTGGCAGTGGCAGGTCGTGGCGGGCTCCGGCCTGTTCGATCCGGGCGTGAAGCTGAAGGACTTCACCGAGCAGCAGTGGCAGGACCTGCTCTACAAGCCCGCGGTCAAGCTCAAGTACAGCGCGGGCAACTTCACCTACGAGGGGCTCGTGCTCAAGGTGCGCAAGTCGTACCTGGGCAAGGACCGCGAGTCGATGCAGCCGGCGGCACGCGCGTTCGCCGACCGGGCGATCAAGCTCGCGACCTGCCCCTCGTGCGGCGGCAGCCGGCTCAACGAGGCCGCGCGCTCGGCCCGCGTCCAGGGCAGGAGCATCGCCGAATGCGCGGCCATGCAGATCGACGACCTGGCGGCGTTCATCCGCGGCATCGACGACCCGTCGGTCGGCCCGGTGCTCGAGGGGCTGCTGTCCACGCTCGACTCCCTGGTCGGCATCGGCCTCGGCTACCTCAGCCTCGACCGCGAGTCCGCCACGCTGTCGGGCGGCGAGGCCCAGCGGGTCAAGATGGTCCGCCATCTCAACTCCAGCCTCACCGACGTCACGTACGTCTTCGACGAGCCGACCGCGGGGCTGCACCCGCACGACATCCAGCGCATGAACACCCTGCTGCTGCGGCTGCGCGACAAGGGCAACACGGTGCTCGTCGTCGAGCACAAGCCCGAGCTGATCGCGATCGCCGACCACGTGGTGGACCTCGGCCCCGGCGCGGGCACCGCCGGCGGCGAGATCTGCTACCAGGGCGACCTGGCGGGCCTGCGCGCCTCCGGCACGCTCACCGGCCGCTACCTCGACCACCGGGTGAGCCTGCGCGAGGAGGTGCGCAAGCCCACCGGGCGGCTCCCGATCAGGAACGCCACCTCGCACAACCTGCGCGACGTGAGCGTGGACATCCCGCTCGGGGTGCTCACCGTGGTCACCGGAGTGGCGGGCTCGGGCAAGAGCTCGCTGATCCACGGGTACGTGGCGGGCCGCGAGGGCGTGGTCGTGGCCGACCAGTCGCCGATCCGCGGCTCGCGCCGCAGCAACCCGGCCACCTACACCGGCGTGCTCGACCCGATCCGTACGGCGTTCGCCAAGGCCAACGGCGTCAAGCCGGGCCTGTTCAGCGCCAACTCCGAAGGCGCCTGCCCGGCCTGCAAGGGCATCGGCCTCATCTACACCGACCTCGCGATGATGGCCGGGGTGGCCTCGGTGTGCGAGCAGTGCGAGGGCAAGCGGTTCACGCCCGAGGTGCTGACGTACCGGCTGCGCGGCAAGAACATCAGCGAGGTGCTGGAGATGCCGGTGGCCGAGGCCAGGGAGTTCTTCCCCGACGGGCAGGCGGGCGTCATCCTCGACCGGCTGATGGCCGTCGGCCTCGGCTACCTCGGGCTCGGGCAGCCGCTCACGACGCTCTCGGGCGGCGAGCGGCAGCGGCTCAAGCTGGCCATCAACATGGCGAAGACCGGCACCACGTACGTCCTGGACGAGCCCACCACCGGCCTGCACCTCGCCGACGTCGATCAGCTCCTGTCGCTGCTCGACCGCCTGGTGGACGACGGCAACACGGTCATCGTGATCGAGCACCACCAGGCCGTCATGGCGCACGCCGACTGGATCATCGACCTCGGCCCCGGCGCCGGTCACGACGGCGGTCAGGTGGTCTTCACCGGCACGCCGGGCGAGCTGGTCGCCACCGGCACCTCGCTGACGGCCGTCCACCTGCGCGACTACGTCGGCCGCACCCGCTGAGCGCGAGATCAGACGGCGAGGGTCAGGCGGCGAGGCGGGCACACGCAGCGGGCCTCCGACGGCGAGGCGGGACGCCCGCGAACGGCGAGGGTCAGACCGCGAGGCGGGCCAGGACGCGCGCGAACTCGGGCGGCGGCGCCACGACGAGCCTGGTCTGCCCGTCCTGGGCGACGATGTCGGCCCTGATCAGCGTCAGCCGCCCGTCGTGCCACCAGTAGACCTGGGGGCTGAGCCCGTCGGTGCGCACGGCGTGCACGCGCAGCCGTTCGAGCGCGCGTACCACGCCGATGCCGTCCACCGGGTGCACGAGCAGCGTGTACGGGTCGGGCAGCACCACGAGCACCCCGTCGCCGGGCACGGCCACGTGCTCGTCCAGCCAGCGCAGGTGGACGGCGGCCGACGGGCTCTCGGCGGTCAGCCGGATGACCGGGGTGCCGGACAGCTCGATGTGCTCGGTGGTCAGCGAGCCGTGCCTGCGGACGTTGGCCACCGCCCGGTCGAGCGCCTGCCCGCCGGAGACCGGCCAGCAGCCCGACTCCTCGGGGCGGACCAGCCGCGCGCCCACGGTGAGCAGCTCGACCAGGTCGGCGTTGAGGTGGCGGCCGACGACGCGGGTGAGGTCGGGCACCTCGTCCACCGACTCGACCCTGATCCGCAGCAGCGGCCCGGCCTGCTCCAGGTCGCACACGTCCACGCGCTCGCCGACGGTGGCGACGGCGTGCGCGAGGTGCTCGGAGACCAGCACCGGCCAGTCCTCCCTGGCCCGCCGCGCGGCCTCGCGCCGCAGCCCGGTCAGCTTGACGACCAGCCCGGCGTCCGGCCCCGCCGCGCTGGTGAGGGTGAGGCGGGAGCCGTCGCCGGAGAACGAGAAGGAGTATCCGAGGGACTCCGCGACGAGCGCCAGCAGCGAATCGAGATCGACGTCCTCGACCGTACGGCCCGAGGGCTCGCGGTCACGTTCGAACCCATTCACGTGCTGTGTCCCTTTCTGCCGGATTTGTCCCTCTACCTTGCCTGGTCCCAGACCCCCGTCGAGCCAGTCAGCGAACACGATTCGGTATCGATAACACCAAGTGCCCCAAGCCACATGCTCATCTGGGGTGTCCCGTGTCCCACCGGCAACCCGGCCACGATGGGCACCCCCAGCGGGCGCAGCCGGTCTTCCAGCACCGGGTACGGATCTCCGCAGCCCACCCACGAGCCCAGCGCGACACCTCGTACGCCGTCGAAGACGCCCGCCTGCAGAAGCTGGGTGAGCATCCGGTCGACGCGATAGGGCTCCTCGCCGATGTCCTCGAGGAACGCGATGCAACCGTCGAACGACGGCTGCCACCTCGTGCCGCACATGGAGGCGAGCAACGACAGGTTACCCCCGCGCACCTCGCCCTCCGCCCGGCCGGGCGCCAGCACCCGGTCACCGGTGACCGGCACCGGCGCGCCCGTCTCGAACAGCGCCTCGCGCAGGCTCTCCCACGTGCGCGGCTCGGGACCGGCCTCATCCCCCGCGATCACGTCGCAGGCGGCCATCGGCC
Source organism: Nonomuraea sp. NPDC052634 (assembly GCF_040678535.1). NCBI lineage: Bacteria > Bacillati > Actinomycetota > Actinomycetes > Streptosporangiales > Streptosporangiaceae > Nonomuraea > Nonomuraea sp. NPDC052634. Next base: position 382,422 of record NZ_JBFATY010000006.1, read on the forward strand.
CGTGCAGCGTCGGCACGCCCAGCTCGATGCCGAACGCGTTGTGCAGCGCCGTGATGTCGCTCGACCCGAGCAGCACCTTCGGCCCCGCGGCCCGCATCGCGTCCCAGTCGAGCAGGTCGAGCAGCCGGGCCGCGCCGTAGCCGCCACGGCAGCAGAAGACGCCGGAGACGGCCGGGTCGCACCAGGCGTCCTGGAGGTCGGCCGCCCGGGCGGCGTCCTCGCCCGCCAGGTACTCGAGGTTCTGCCGGTCGAGCGCGTGCGCCCCGGTCACCACCTTCAGCCCGAGGCTCTCCAGCCGCTGGACGCCGCGGCGCAGCAGCTCGGGATTGGGCGGTCCGGACGGCGAGACGATGGCGACGGTGTCACCTTGCCGCATCGATCAACTCCTTGACGAGCGCGGGTAGTGCCTGGCCGATCGGCTCGTTGACGACCCGATCGGCGTAAGGGTCGTAGGGGGTCGGCTGGGCGTTCACGATCACCAGCCGGGCGCCCGCGTCGAGCGCCTCGCCGCATAGCCCGGCGGCCGGGTGCACGGTCAGCGACGTGCCCACCGCCAGGAACAGCTCGCACGAGCGGGCCGCGTCGAGCGCCGCGGTCAGCACCTCCGGCCTCAGCGACTGCCCGAACGAGATCGTGTTGGCCTTCTGGATGCCGCCGCAGCGCGGGCACGGCGGGTCGTCCTCGCCCGCGGCGACCCTGGCCAGCACCTCCTCCATGGGCGTGATCAGGTCGCAGGACAGGCACTCGGCGCGGCGCATGGTGCCGTGCAGCTCGATGACCTTCTCCGGCGACGACCCGGCGCGCTGGTGCAGCTCGTCGATGTTCTGGGTGATGAGCGCGCGCAGCAGCCCGGCTCGCTCCAGCTCGACCAGCGCCAGATGGGCGGCGTTGGGCTCGGCCTGCCAGGCGGGCGAATGCAGCCGGGCCTGCCAGGCGGCCCGCCTGACCTCGGGATCGGCGAGGTAGCGGTCGATCGTCGCGTCGGCCTCGGCGCGCGGGTTCTTCGTCCACACGCCTTGAGGCCCCCGATAGTCGGGAATGCCGGAATCGGTGGACACACCCGCTCCGGTGAGGACCGACACTGAGGTTGGCGCGTTCACCTGCCAAACGGTGTCACACTTGGCTGCTGTATGCGACTTCCGCCCCACATCCTCGTGGTCAACGGCATCAAGGTCCGCCGTCCGGTCTTCCTGCTCGGAGCGCCGCATTCCGGAGTGGACCTCTTGGCCCGCGCCCTCAAACGATCACCCGGCTTCCACGTGACGATGGGCCGCGCGAGCGTGGCGCACGTGGTCCAGGCCTTCGCCCGCAAACCGTCGCTCTCCCGTACGACCGGCGCCGTCCAGGTGATGCGCGACGCGCTCGCCGAATCGTGGCAGGTGCTCCCCCGCTCCTGCGGCGACTGCGCCGAGTCGTGCCGGGACGCCGGCGGGGTGACCGGCACCGGCCCGTGCGTCAGCGCCGCCGACGTCACCCGCTTCGGCGACGGCAGCCCCGACCTGCTCTACAGCGCGCCCGTGCTGCTCCAGGCGTTCCCCGACGCCCGCTTCGTGCAGCTCATCCGCGACGGCAGGGACGTCGTCGCCGGCATGCTCGCCGACCCCGCCTGCCTGGCCTGGTTCAAGCCGGCCATGGTGGCCGAGCACACCGAGTTCCCCAGCGCGTTCCTCGGCGTCAACAAGGAGGAGCACCTGGAGCGATGGAAGGCCATGCCCGCGGCGGGCAAGAGCGCGCTGCGGTGGCGCAGCGCCGTGCGGCTCAGCGCCGAGCTGCGCCGCACGCTGCCCGAACGGCAGCTGCTGACGTTGCGCTACGAGGAGCTGGTGAGCAGGCCGCAGCAGGCGGTGGCCGGGCTCTCGGAGTTCCTGGAGACGCGGGTGTCCAAGGTCGTCATGTACGACCCCGCCGTGCCGAAGGTGGGCGCGTGGCGTACCGCGCTGGGCCGCGACGACCTGGAGCTGGTGGAGAAGGTCGCCAGGCAGGAGCTGAACCGGCTCGGCTACCTGAAGAGCTGACCCGCCCGCCCGGGTCAGGTGGTGGCCGGGCTGCCGTCCGACGAGCTGAACTGCGTGCGGTACAGCTCGGCGTACAGCCCGCCGCGGGCCAGCAGCTCCTCGTGCCGCCCCCGCTCGGCGATGCGGCCGTCCTGGACGACGAGGATCTCGTCGGCCTCCCTGATCGTGGAGAGCCGGTGCGCGATCACCAGCGAGGTGCGGCCCTCCAGGGCGGTCTTGAGCGCCACCTGCACCGCCGCCTCCGACTCGGAGTCGAGGTGGGCGGTGGCCTCGTCGAGCACGACCACCCGTGGCGCCTTGAGCAGCAGCCTGGCCAGCGCGAGCCGCTGCTTCTCGCCGCCCGACAGCCGGTAGCCGCGATCGCCCACCACGGTCTCCAGCCCTTCGGGCAGGCCGGCGACCAGGTCGGCGATCTGCGCCGCCCGCAGCGCCTCCCACATCTCCTCTTCGCTCGCCCCCGGCCTGGCGTAGCGGAGGTTGGCCGCGATCGTGTCGTGGAAGAGGTGAGGGTCCTGCATGACCACGCCCACGGTGTCGCGCAGGGAGGCCAGCGTGGCGTCGCGCACGTCGAGGCCGTTGATGCGCACCGCGCCCTGGTCGACGTCGTAGAGCCGGGACACCAGCGATGTGATCGTGGTCTTGCCGGCGCCGCTCGGGCCGACGAGCGCGACGAGCCTGCCCGGCTCGGCGGTGAACGACACGCCCTTGAGCACCGGGTGCGAAGGACCGGTGTCCTGCCTGGCCACCGACTCCAGCGAGGCCAGCGAGACCTCCTCAGCGGCCGGGTAGCGGAAGTGCACGTCGTCGAACTCGATCGTGACCGGCCCTTCCGGCACCGGCACCGCGCCGGGCCGCTCGGCCACCATGGGCTTCAGGTCGAGGATCTCGAAGACGCGGTCGAAGCTGACCAGCGCGGTCATCACGTCGACGTGGACGTTGGACAGCGAGGTGAGCGGGCCGTACAGGCGCATGAGCAGCGCGGCCAGCGCGACGAGGGTGCCGAGCTCGAACGCGCCCGAGACGGACAGTACGCCGCCGATGCCGTAGACCATGGCCGTGGCCAGGGCGGCGATGAGGCCGAGCGCGACGCGGAAGACGGTGCCGTACATCGCGACGGTCACGCCGACGTCGCGCACCCGCGCGGCGCGGGCGCCGAACATGGCGGCGTCGTCCTCGGGGCGGCCGTAGAGCTTGGCGACCATCGCGCCCGCGACGTTGAAGCGCTCGGTGGTGACCGAGCTCATCTCGGCGTCGAGCTGCATCTGCTCGCGGGTCAGCGCCGACATGCGGCGGCCGACGTATTTCGCGGGCACGATGAAGATCGGCAGCAGCACCAGGGCGACCAGCGTCACCTGCCACGACAGCGCCAGCATCGCGCCGAGCACCAGGACCAGGCTGACGACGTTGGAGACGACCGACGACAACGTGCTGGTGAGCGCCCGCTGAGCGCCGATCACGTCGGTGTTGAGCCGGCTGACCAGCGCGCCGGTCTGCGCGCGCATGAAGAACGCCACCGGCATGCGCTGGACGTGGTCGAACACCTCGGTGCGCAGGTCGTAGATGAGGCCCTCGCCGATGCGGGCGGAGAACCACCGCTGCACCAGCGTCAGCCCGGCGTCGACCAGCGCGAGCGCGGCGATCGCCACGGCGAGGCCGATCACCACGCCGGTGCGCTTGAGCAGGATGCCGTCGTCGATGATGGCCTTCATCAGCAGCGGGTTGGCCACCACGATCACCGCGCCGGCCACCACGAGCAGCAGGAACGCGATGATCTGCCGGGTGTAGGGGCGGGCGTAGCGCGCGATGCGCCGCACGGTGCCGGGTCGCAGCCGCTGCTGCAGGACCGAGCCGTCGCGTCGCAGTGACGCCCATACGTGCGGCCCGAAGCCGCCGCCCATCATCGCCATCCGGCATTCCCTTCCTCCGCCGGAGACAGCGCTCGGGCGGCGCGGGGAGATTCCCCGATCAGCTCACCGCGAAACCCACGCCTCAAACCCCGGCACGGGCAGCCCCAAACCCGGACGCGTCACCCTGAACCGGTGCTGATCGCCGCTGAACGCGCCGCTGAGAGCCTGTGAGGGCCCGCCTGGACCCATGGGGCACCCCCGCCGCTCAACGCGCGTCACGATGCCTCAGAGCGCGCCGCGGCGCCGCCGTCCCGCCGAGCGGCGCACGTCAGCGGGACGGCTCCTGATCTCCGGCTCAGCCGCCACTGATCCCCGAATCAGCCGGAACACCCTCGGGTCACGATCCGCCCCGATCGGATCACGACCTCGCCCGGCCCCCGAGCCGGATCAGCCGAAGAGCGCCTTGATCCGTGCGGCCTGTTCGATGCCCTCGGCCACACTCTGCTCCTCCAAGGTGCGTTGCCGCGCCCCCTGGAGGAGCCGCTTGGTCGCCACGGCCGCGTCCCTGTTGACGGACAGCAGCGCAGCGACCTTGTCACTTACCGCTTGCTCCAGGTCGCCACGGGCGACCACTTGCTCCGCGAGGCCGATGCGCATGGCCTCGTCGGCGTGCACGGTCCTGGCGGTCAGGCAGATGTCGATGGCCTTGGCCAGGCCGACCAGCTCGACCAGGGGCTTCGTCCCGGTCAGGTCGGGCACCAGGCCCAGTGCGGGCTCTTTCATGCAGAACGCGACATCCTCGGCCACGATGCGGAGGTCGCAGGAGAGCGCGAGCTGGAACCCCGCGCCGATCGCGTGCCCCTGAACCGCCGCGATGGAGACGATCTCCGGGCGGCGCAGCCACAGGAACCCCGCTTGGGCCTGTCTGATGCGCTGCTCGAAGCCGGCGTCGCCGATCTTGGCCGCCGTACTGAAGGAGCCCTGTCCTGGCACCCCCTCAGATGTGAACATTCGCAGGTCGATACCTGCCGAGAAGGACGGTCCCTCACCTTTCACGACGACGACGCGGACCTGCTCGGGCAGGCTCTCGCCGATGCGAGCCAGGGCCGACCATGTCGCGAACGTCTGCGCGTTGCGCTTTTCCGGCCGGGCCAGCGTGATCGTCGCTATCTCACCGTCCACCTCGTAGCGGACTCCGCTCTCCGCCTCGGCGAAGCCGTCGTCCGCGATCCCCCCGCGCTGTTGCGCCTGCGCTTCCGCCATCGCCCGCTCCCTCCGCTTCCGGAATGTCAGGAGTGCTGACCGTCGCGCCCGAGCCTACAGAATATGGTTCTGGCTCGGGCGCGACGCCGGCCTGCTTGGGACGAGCGGCTGCGGTCGCACGTTCCGAGACGCCGGTCAGCGCTTGGACTTGCCCCGGGTCGCACCGCCGCGCCCGCGCAGAGTCACACCGGACTCGCTCAGGATGCGGTGGATGAACCCGTAGGACCGACCGGTCGAAGCGGCCAGGGCGCGGATGCTCTCACCCGCGGCGTAGCGCTTCTTGAGATCGCCGGCCAGTTTTTCCCGGTCGGCCCCGGTGACCCGGGTGCCCTTCTTCAGTGTCTCGGCCACGAGTACCTCCTGTAGTGCCGGACTTCCGCAGCGTTACTCCGCCATGATCAGTCATTTCAGCGGGATCGGCTACCTACTCCACGGGAAAAGATCCGTACCCACTCAAATTAAGATCAGGCGAGTGCCACAAGATCGGAAAATTCGTCGCTCCATGCGTCTTCAGTTCCGTCCGGTAGCAAGATCACCCTATCCGGTGACAGGGCGTCAACGGCACCCTCGTCGTGCGTCACTAGGACGATAGCTCCTGAATACGACCTCAGAGCATTGAGAACCTGCTCTCGGCTGACAGGATCAAGGTTGTTCGTAGGCTCGTCGAGAAGAAGAACATTAGCGCTGGAGAGCACCAAGATCGCAAGTGCGAGACGGGTCTTCTCGCCACCGGACAAGACTCCCGCGGGCTTGTCGACGTCGTCTCCGGTGAACAGGAACGAGCCGAGCACCTTGCGCAACTCGGTGTCGGTGAAGTCGCCGCCGCCGGCCGATCGCATGTTCTCCAATAGCGTACGGTCGGCGTCAAGAGTCTCGTGTTCCTGGGCGTAATAACCGATCTTGAGCCCGTGTCCCGCCACGATCTCGCCGGTGTCGGGCTTTTCCAGACCGGCCAGCAGGCGCAGCAGCGTGGTCTTGCCGGCGCCGTTCAGACCGAGGATGACGACCCTGTGACCTCGGTCGATGGCCACATCGACGTCGGTGAAGACCTCCAGCGACCCGTACGACTTCGACAGCCCGCGCGCCATCAGCGGAGTGCGCCCGCACGGCTGCGGATCGGGGAAGCGCAGCCGCGCCACCTTGTCACTCTTGCGCTCCTCCTCGGTGCCGGCGAGCAGGCGGTGCGCGCGGCGCATCATGTCCTGGGCGGCCTTGGCCTTGGTGGCCTTGGCGCGCATCTTGTCGGCCTGCGCGAGCAGCGCTCCGGCTTGTTTCTCGGCGTTGGCGCGCTCGCGCTTCCTGCGCTTCTCGTCGGTCTCGCGCTGGGCGAGGTACGCCTTCCAGCCGACGTTGTAGTGATCGATCGTGGCCCGGTTGGCGTCGAGGTGCAGGACCTTGTTGACCGTCGCTTCAAGAAGCCCGACGTCGTGGCTGATGATCACCAAGCCGCCTTGATGGCTGCGCAAAAAATCACGAAGCCACCCGATTGAGTCGGCATCTAGGTGGTTTGTCGGCTCGTCAAGAAGGAGAGTTTCAGCCCCGCTGAAAAGAATTCGCGCCAATTCCACCCGGCGGCGCTGGCCGCCGGAAAGCGTTTGCAGCGGCTGGCCGAGCACCCGGTCGGGCAGACCGAGGCTGGAGGCGATGGAGGCCGCCTCCGACTCGGCCGCATAACCGCCCAGCACGTGCATTTGATCTTCGAGCCGGCCGTAACGGCGCACGGCCTTCTCCCGGGTGCGGTCGTCGGCGGAGGACATGGCCAGCTCCGCCTCGCGCAGCTCGCGGAAGACCTCGTCGAGCCCGCGCGCCGACAGAATGCGGTCGCGCGCCAGCACCTGAAGGTCGCCGGTGCGCGGGTCCTGAGGGAGATATCCCACGCTGCCGGCGCGGGTGACCGTGCCGGCCGCGGGCAGGGCCTCGCCCGCCAGCACCTTGGTGAGCGTGGTCTTACCGGCGCCGTTGCGGCCGACGAGACCGATCTTGTCACCCGGGTTGACGCGGAACGAGGCTTTTTCGATGAGCAGGCGCGCGCCCGCGCGCAGCTCGATATCATTGGCAATGATCATGTGACCGGACACTCCCGAGCTAGGAAACGAGGATTGGGCGTGGAACGCCGGTCAATCGGGAGCATGCATACCGATCAGTGTAGAGCCCCGAGCAGGGGCTCCACCTTCGCTATTTCTCCGGCAGGTGCTCCCCTATCAGGGCCAGATTGTGAATGGCCGCAAGGCCGTACTGCGCCGCGCTGTTGGTGCTGACGTAGGCCGCCTCGCGCACCGCGTGCGGCACTTCGGGGCCGTCCACCGTGGTGAGCTCCCACTCGTCCTGCTCCTGCAGCGGGTTGCGGTTGAGCTGGTCGCCCTCGCCGGTGAAGAACTTGTGCCAGGCCCAGGCCGCGAGCCCGGCGTCGCCGGTGCGCGCCGCCGCGTACGCGGTGAGCCTGCTGTGCGCCTGGATCAGCGAGATCCCGCTCAGCGCCACGCCCACCTCGGCCTTCTGCTGCTCGGGCGTGGCCAGGTAGAGGCGGCAGTACTCCAGCCAGGCCTCCTCGAAGCCGGGCACGTCCAGGCCGAGCCCGATCAGCTCGGCGCAGATCTCCGGCAGCCCGAACAGCGACGACAGGTGCGAGACGGAGATCCGGTCGCGTGAGGTGTCGAAGCGGCCGGTCTCCAGGTCGAGCCGGCCCTCGCCGGTCAGGAAGCGGCGCGGCATCGCGGCGATGTCGGCCATCGTGCCGAGCAGCCGGTCGCGGGCCCGCTCGTCGCCGTGCCGCTCCCAGCGGGTGAGCCAGGCGGCGGCCAGCGCACCCCAGTCGGTGCCGAGCCCGACCGACAGCGCCGACGGGTCGGGCGTGTAGACGTCGTCGCGCACCTTGCGCAGCGGGTCGATGGCGAGGAACGTCTCCTCGGGCGCGCTCAGCTCGTCCATCAGGTCGCCGGTGCGCTCGTCGGCGGTCAGGTAGTAGTAGAAGCGCCGGTAGGCGGCGTTGGAGATGCGCACCTGCTTGCAGCTGCACCCCCAGTGCTGCACGTTGTGCCGGCTGCCCAGTCCCTTCCACCGGCCCAGGTGGTAGACGTCCACCTCGCCGGTGTGGCGGGTCATGGCCTCGGCGAAGCGGAAGACGTCGGCCCTGCCGGTGCGCAGATACTGCAGCCAGAGCCACAGGTCGGGCGAGAGCTCGGAGTTGTCCCAGGCGTAGCCGCCCACGTCGTAGCGCCAGGTGTGCCGGTCGCCGTCGTAGGTGTGCATGACGTCGCCGTAGTCCCAGAAGCCGTACCAGCGGCGCTGCTCGCGTTCCCGTACGTAGTGGTCGAACAGGAAGTCCAGCCGGTCCTCGATGTCGGCGCGGGCCGGGGTCGAGCGGTCGGGCAGCGACCAGACGCCGAACACACCCGCCTCATGCACCCGCTCGGGGCTCGCGACCAGCAGGCCCGGCTCGTTCATCGCGGCGGCGTGCCCGGCCAGCTCCTGCGCGCTCGGCGTGGTCTCGTGGAAGCGCAGGCTCAGCTCGTGCGTACGCGCGATGCCCCGCGGGTCCCCGTATCCCGGCTCGTAGTCCTCGTAGGTGATCTCCAGCCCTTCGAGCTGCTCGGCGAAGGTGTCCTGGCCCATGCCGTCGTGGTAGAAGCGCAGGTCCATGGCCGGGGCCGAGGGCGACCAGAGCCAGACGGTGGCGGTGGCGAGGCCGGTGGCGGCGTTCCTGATGTCGAGGCGGGTGGGGTGCAGGCGCCAGAAGTCGCGCAGCCCGAAGCCGAGGCCGCCGCTCGTCCCGCCGACGTAGCCGTATCCGGCCGAGCGGGTGCCCGACGGGATCGTCACCCAGGCGTGGCCGTCCTTGGTGCGCTTGCGCAGCGTGTAGCCGTCGGCCGAGGTCTGGTCGAGCGTGTAGTCGCTCCAGGTGGGGATGAGGTGGAGCCGGGAGGCCACCCCTTCGGCGAGCGGTCCCGCGGGGCGGCCCTCGATCTGGTTGCGGCGGGGCGATTCGCCGGGGTCGATGCGCAGGCCGGTGAGCCCGCGTACCGCCTCGGTGAGGAAGCCGGTCTCCCCGGCCAGGCGGATGTGCCGGTCGTGCGGCTCGTCGCGCATGACCACGTCGGCGCGCAGCCCCAGCCCGGCGAGGAAGTCGTGCTCGGGGTCGCCGTCCCAGATGAAGGTGTGCATCACCCGTACGTGCTCGGCCCCGGCGTAGAAGTACAGGCGCACGGTGAACGGCAGCCAGTCGCCGTGCCTGCCCTCCAGCCGCACCACCGCGCGCACCGGGCCCTCCTGCTCCACGGCGACGCTCTCGACGACGCCGGCCGCCCGCTCGCGCACCACGTGCCCGCCCTCGTCGGGTGCGGGCTCGCGCTGGCGCAGGCTGACCAGGCGCACGTCCCTGGCGATCTCACGGCCCGCGCGCCGGACCGACTTGGCCAGCGTGCCGCCGCCGATGTGCCAGGTGATGACGCCGGTGCTCACCACCAGCTCGCCGCGCTCGCGGGCGACCGTGACGGGCGTCTGCGTGGCGGCCGGTTCGCGTCCCGGCTCCAGCCGGTACGCCTCCGCGTGCGGTCCCGCCCCGATCGCGTGCGCCGACCACTTGACCGAGCCGTCCGGCCAGGTCGCGGTCACCCAGCTCTGCACCGGCACCTGCCGTCCTTCGGCGTCGGCCAGCGCGAACGGCGTGCCGCGCTCGACCGCGCCGCGCGGCCACGGCACGCCCCAGGTCGTCCCCTGCTCGGCGGGCCGATCCAGCCAGCGCAGCTCGGCCATGTACCTCTCCTTCACGATGTGTTCGCGTTATTCCTTGACCGACCCGATGAGGACGCCCTTGACGAAGTGCTTCTGCAGGAACGGGTAGAAGCACAGGATCGGCAGCGTGGCGATGACCACGACGGCGAACTTCAGCCCCTGCGTCGGGAAGAACACCGTCTCCAGGGCCGACAGCGCGTTCTGCGCGTCCGCGCCGGTGAGCTGGCGCACCAGCACCTGGAGCGTCCACTTGCTGCTGTCGTCGATGTAGAGCAGCGGCGACATGTAGTCGTTCCAGATGCCCACGGCGTAGAACAGCGAGAACGTCGCGATGATCGGCTTCGACAGCGGCAGCACGATCTTGAAGAAGACGCCCATCTCCGTGCAGCCGTCGATGCGGGCCGCCTCCTCCAGCGCCTCGGGCAGTTCCTGGAAGAAGCTCTTGACGATGAGCAGGTAGAACGGGTTGATCGCGAGCGGCAGGATCAGCGCCCAGTAGCTGTTGAGCAGCCCCAGGTCGCGCACCACCAGGTACGTCGGGATGATCCCGCCGCTGAACACCACCGTGAAGATGACCATGTTGAGCGCCAGCGTCCGGCCCGGCAGGTAGCGCTTGGCCAGCGGGTACGCCATGGTCAGCGTCAGCATGAGCTGGATGACCGTGCCGACGGCCGTCACCCCGACCGTGGTCAGCAGCGCCCTGATGAACACATCGGTGGCGAAGATGTACTCGTAGGTGCTGGTGACGAACTTGTGCGGCCACAGGAAGAACGACCGCGAGGCGATCTCCGACTCCGAGGCGAACGAGCCCGCGAGGACGTACAGCAGCGGCAGAAGCGTGATCAGGCCCAGCCCGATCAGCACGATGATGTTGATCGTGTCGAAGATCCGGCTGCCCACGGAGCGGTACTGGTTGACGGACATGCGGCGCTCCTAGAACAGACCCCGCTGGCCGAGGCGCTTGGCCAGCCAGTTGGAACCGAAGATCAGCAGGACTCCCGCCACGCCCTTGAACAGGCCGACGGCCGTGGCGTAGCTGAACGCGCCCTGGTTGATGCCCACGTAGTAGACGAAGGTGTCGAAGACGTCGGCGGTGGCGCGGTTGAGGCTGTTGGTCATGAGCCAGATCTGCTCGAAGCTCATGTCGAGCAGGTTGCCGGACATGAGGATGGCCATGACGACGATCGTCGGGCGGATCGCGGGCAGCGTGACGTGCCAGAGCTGGCGCCAGCGGCCGGCGCCGTCCATCCGCGCCGCCTCGTACAGGTCGTGGTTCACGCCCGCCAGTGCCGCCAGGTAGATGATCGTGGACCACCCGGTGGTCTTCCACAGCGTCTGCAGGACGATGACCGGCCTGAACCACTCGGGCTGCGCCACGTAGTCGACCTTGGGCCCGCCGACGATGTCGTGGATCCACCCGGCCAGCACGCCGTAGTCGACCGAGAACAGGATGTACGTCAGCGACGCGACGATCGTCCACGACAGGAAGTGCGGGATGTAGATCAGCGACTGGACCGAGCGCTTGAGTATGTTGATCCGCAGCTCGTTCAGCATCAGCGCGACGATGATCGGCGCGGGGAAGACGAAGATGATGTTCAGCAGCGCCAGGACCAGCGTGTTGTACATCAGCCGGCCGAAGTCGGGCCCCGTGAACAGGTCCACGAAGTGCTTGAAGCCCACCCACTCGCTGCCGTTGTAGCCCAGGAACGGCACGAAGTCCTGGAAGGCGATCTGCAGGCCGCGCATGGGCACGTACTTGAAGACGATGAAGTACACCAGCCCGGGAACGAGCATGAGGTACAGCCATCGGAAGCGCCACAGATTGCGGGCCTTACCGGGCTTGCGCCCGTGCGACGTGACCGTCTTGACCGGTGGCGTCGCCAGGTCGGTGGCCACTCGGCCTCCTTTCCATGGGAGGGGCCCGGACGGGCCCCTCCCTGCTTGCGTCACTGGCCGAGCTTGGAGACCAGGTCCTGGATCTCTTGGGCGATCTGCCGGCCGCCGCTGTCATACCAGCGCTTGATCTCGGCCTTCAGCTGCTCTTCCGTGATCTGACCCGCGAGGTACTTGACCCGCGCGTCGGTGACGATCGGGTTGAGCGTCGCGCCCTTGGCCACCGCCGTCGGCGAGACCACCGGAGCGCTGACGTCCCACACGGCCGTCTTCAGGTCCTCCTCGACCCGCTTCTTGCGCTCCTCCAGGTCCTTGCGGTACGGCTCCTCCGGAGGCACCCGCTCGTACGCGACGCCGCCCGTACCGGTGCTGGCCCGCGTGCCGAGCTGGATGAACGCCTTGTCGACGTCGTCCTGGAGCTGCTTGACCTTCGGGTCGTCCTGGTTGATGAGCACGGCCACGCCGTCCTCGACCTTGAAGTTGCGGCCCTCGATGCCGTTGGCCAGCAGCACCTGGCCTTCCTTGCTTGCCAGCTTGTTGAGCGTGGCCAGCAGGTCGTCCAGCTGCTCCTCGGTGCGGATGCGCTGCTTGGAGATGGCGAGCACGTCCTTGTAACCGGTGAACGGCAGCGAGAACTTCTTGCCGTCGGGCCTGGCCAGGTTGCCGACCGTCAGAACCTTGTCGCCGTAGTTCTTCGGGTCCTGCTCCCTGAACAGGTCGAGCAGCTGCGTGGTGCGCACGTCGACGTCGATGATGATGCCGCCCTTGCCCTGGACGAACGGGTCGTTCCACTTGGCGGTGTCGAGGGTGTTCCAGTCGGGGTTGACCAGGCCCTCGTCGATCATCTTCTTGATGTAGCGCTGCGCCTCGAAGAACTCGGGCGTGTCGAACTCCGGCACCATCTTGCCGTCGCGGACGCCCCAGTTGTTCGGCGCGCCGAACCACACGTCGATCGCGTTGAACGGGCTGGAGGCGGCGAACACCGTGCCCGGCCACTTCGGGATGATGAGGCCGTAGGTGTCGTCCTTGCCGTTGCCGTCCGGGTCGTCCTCGGTGAACGCCTTGGCGATCTTGTAGAGGTCGTCGGTCGTCTTCGGCGGCTCCAGGCCGACCTTCTTCAGCCAGTCCTTCCGGATCTGGATGGCCGAGCGGAGCTGCGGCCTGATCCGGTAGATGCCGTAGATCTTGCCGTTGATCGAGGAGTTCAGCAGGACCTGTTCGTCACCGACGAGATTCGGGTACTTCTTGATCTTGTCGGTGAGGTCCCAGAACGCCCCGGCCTCGGCCGCCTTGCCGAACGCGGGCGACTTCGGGTCCACCACCATGACGTCGGGGATGTTGTCCGAGGCCAGGGTGACGTTGACCTTCTCCTGGTACTCGGCGTTCGGCACCCAGGTGACCTTGATCTTCTTGCCGAGGAACTTCTCGATCGCCTGGTGCAGCTCGCCCTGAGGGTCGGGCGCGGTGCCGAACAGCTGCGTCATGAACGTGATCGTGTTGTCGTCCGCCTGGCCTGAGTCGCCGCCGGCGCCGGTGCCGGAGCACGCGGAGGCCACCAGGGCGGTTGTCAGCGCTAACGCTCCGGCGAGGAAGCGACTACGGGATGCGCTCATGGGTTTCCTTCCGAATGCAGGCGCGCCTCGTTCTCCTCAAAGAAGCGCAGGCAGAGCCAGGTGTTGACAGAGATCCACGCACCGATGCTGACCAGTGGCGCCAGGACGGGCATCTCCGACGTCGCGTAGACGATCGCCCAGAGCGTGAACATCAGCAGCACGGTGGAGGCCGGCCGGGTCAGCGCGAGCAGCGACGCCTTCGGGATGTACGCCCACAGCGGCAGCTCGTAGTGCGTGTAGAGCGGGCCGATGTAGGACCCGACGGCCGCCAGCGCCAGCAGCGCCACGAACGTCGCGATCCGCAGCCCGCCCGCGTCCTGGCCGAGCACGGAGAAGTACAGGTAGTTGCCGACCAGTACGGTGCCGAGCACCACCGGCGGCAGGACGAGCAGCGAGCCGCGGACGAACTCCCGCCGGTAGGCGGTCCAGAATTCGCCCCACGCCTGAAACGATTCATTCCTGGCGTGCCGCCGGGCCAGCGTGTACGCGGCCACAGTGGCGGGCCCGAGCCCGAGTATCACGCCTCCCGCGAGGGTGAAGACGAGCCACATCAGGTTGAGCTGGACCACCCAGATGACCTCTGAGCAGGCAGCTTGGATCCTGATCGACATGGCGGGATGATTCATCCGGCACCACCTTCTCGTGGCACGTGCACGAATGCGGGGGTGGAGTGTTGCACCGTGGTTCCTGCCCAGTTACAAGGTAGTGAACGGCGGTTGGTGCGAAAGTAGTGTTGAATCGACTCAAAGTCAATGATGCGGACGACGGAGATTTCGCCGCCCGGCCTCGCCCCGGCCGCCCGACCAGCGAGAACCCCCTTCCGGCCGGGCCCCCGAGACCAAATCGTTGGTTCCGAGAGGCTCACCAGCAACGTACAGGGAAGACCCCCGGACAGGCCACGCATCCAGCGACTTTTCCCTCAAGAAACACCAGACCACCCCAAACGGCACACCCGGCTTGGGGGTGGGACGGCGCATCCGGCCGCGCAGGCAGGCCTGCGCACAGTCAGGCGCGCGGGCGATCGGGCAGGCCGGCGGGCGAGCGAGCGGGCAGGCCGGCGGGCAGGTAGGCGGGCCCCAGGCGGGTATCGCGCCACCACGGCAAAGCGCAAACGTTCAGGCGCGACACCAGGCACCGGCCGCCCTGCCCCGCACTGCGACACCCGGACCGCTGTGACCAGCCACGACGCAGCGGCAGGAGCCGGGCGAGGACACCCCGCAGCCGTCCGACCGGTCACGACCGGCGTGAGCGGGCGAGAGCACCCACACCAGTGCCACCGGACACGACACGACAGGCATGAGCGCCGCGGTAGCACCCGCACCGCCGTGAGCGGCCACGACACGGCCGCCGGGAGCGTGCGGTAGCGCCCGCACCGGAGCGACCGACCGCGCCGTCACCAGCGGGTACGGACGAGGGCGCGCGAGCCCCACGCGGTGGCTCACGGCGCTCCGGCAGCTCAAAGCGACACAAGCCGGGCCAGGAGCCAGCCGGGTCAGCGCCCAAGCGGAACAAGCCGGGTCAGGAGGAGCGGTATGGGGCGCTGGAGTCGCGGACGACCAGGTCGGGCTGGAAGATGACCTGGCGGTGGCGGTGCTGCTCGGGGTCGCTCACCTCCTCGAGCAGCAGGTCGATGGCCGTACGGCCGAGCAGCTCGCGAGGCTGCCGCACCGACGACAGCGGCACCGCCGCGGCGGCGGCGAAGTCGATGTCGTCGTAGCCGATGATGGCCATGTCGGCGGGCACCCGCAGCCCGTGCGAGGCCATGGCCTGCAAAAACCCGAGCGCCATCATGTCGTTCGCGCAGAAGGCGGCGGTCGGCCGCTCGGCGGGCGGCAGGGCGGCGACGCGTTCGCCGATGGCCCGTCCTTCGGCCACGGTGAGCGCGGGCGCGGTGGCGGTGAGCAGCTCGACGGCGCCCCCTGAGGCGGCGACGGCGCTGGTCACGCCGGCCTGCCGGTCGGCCACCTGTTTGATGCTCGGCGGCCCGCCGACGAAGACGATGCGGCGGTGTCCGCGTTCGATGAGGTGCGCGCCGGCGATCTGGCCGCCGAGCCGGTCGTCCACGGCCACCGAGCACTGCAACCCCGTGGCGGGGCTGTCGACCAGCACGACGGGGGTGCCGCGGGCGACGAGCTCCTCGAGCCAGGGGGTCTCGGCCTCGACCGGGGTGATGAGGATGCCCATCACCCGCTGCTGTTCGAGCTGGTCGAGGTGGCGGCGCTCGCGGCCGGGGTCTCCGGCGCTGTTGCAGAGCACCACCATGGTGTCGTGGTCGTCGGCGACGGCTTCGGCGCCCGTGGCCACGTCCACGAAGAACGGGTTGGCGACGTCGAGCACGACGAGACCGACCGTGCGGCTGCGGCCCGCCCGCAGGTGGCGAGCCACCTCGTTGCGGACGAACCCCAGTTTCTTGATCGCTTCGAAGACGCGTTCGCGGGTGGCCGGAGACACGATCTCGGGACGGTTGAGCACATTGCTCACCGTGCCGACCGAGACGCGCGCCAGCTGCGCGACCTCTTTGATGTTCGTGGTCGCCATCGATCCTCACGAGGCCGTGCTGCTGAAGGTGCGGGAGCGCCGCCCTGGGTGCGCGCCGGACACGGCGCACCGGCGAGAGGCGTGACCCGATGTCGTACGGTGTGCCGCTTAGCGCGGTCCACCGAGAACTCGGCTCATCATAGCGGCAAACTATTGAATCGTCTCAAGAGCCTGCTGCGCACTATGTGAGCGAGGTCGCGACTTCGGCGCTCATGCCGTCCAGCATCAACCGCAGATACCGCCCCGGATCGGCGGCCACCGGCGCGGGGAGCCGGTCGGGGTGGCAGGTGAAGACGTTGAGGAGGTGGACGAGGTCGTCCGTGCCGACGTCCTCGCGCATGGAGCCGTCGGCCTGCGCCTGGCGTACGAGCCGGTCGAGCCGCTCGACCCACTCCTGCCGCGCCCGCGCGAACTCGGCCCGCCCCACGACCACCTCGTCCGGCAGCTCGGCGAGCGCCGTGGACAGCGCGGTGCGGCCCGGCTCGGCGGCCCAGGAGACGAAGCTCCGGATGGCGCTCCACGCGTCGCTCTCGGCCGCGGCGTCGTCGAGCGCCTCGGTCATCGTGTGGACGTAGTGCTCGCCGATGGCCGCGATCAGCGCGTTGCGGTCGGGGAAGCGGCGGTAGAGGGTGCCGACGCCGACGCCCGCGCGCCGCGCGATGACCTCCATGGGAACGTTGACCCCGCGTTCGGCGATGGCCTCCGCCGCGGCTGCGACGATCTTGGTGAGGTTTCGCCTGGCGTCCGCACGCACGTCCCGGCTCCTAAGTGGACGATCCGATTCCGTCTAGTGTACCGTCCGGCTAACCGGAACCTTACTGTCCGCTTATGGAGGTACGCTCATGATCGTGGTGACCGGCGCCACCGGCTCCATCGGCCGCGAACTCGCCGCACTGCTGCGCGGCCGCGACGCCCTGGCCGCCGTCCGCCGTCCCGCCGGCGACCTCGGCATCCCGCACCGGATCGCCGACCTCGAGCGCCCCGAGACGATCGGCGCGCTGCTCTCCCCCGGCGACCGGCTCTTCCTCAACAGCTCGATCTGGCCCGGTTTCGCGGACGCCCACCGCGCCGTCATCGACCAGGCGGCGCGCGCCGGGGTCGCGCAGATCGTCACGGTGTCGGTACGCGGCGCCGCTCCCGGTGGCAGGCTCGCCACCGGCCTGCACGGCGTCGTGGACGCCCACCTGCGGGCCTCCGGCGTGCCGTACGCGATCCTGCAGCCGACCGGCTTCATGCAGAACCTGCCGCACGACTTCGCGGGCGGCGTCATGTACGGCTCGTACGGCACCGCCCCCGTCAACTACATCGACGCCCGCGACATCGCCGCCGCGGCCGCCGCCCTGCTGACCGGCCCCGCCGGGCCCAGCGGCGATCACGTACTGACCGGACCCGAGTCGCTGCCGCACGACCGGATCGCCGAGGAGATCGGCCGCGTGCTCGGCCGCCCCGCCCGCTACGTGGATCTGCCCGTCCCCGAGATGACCGCCCACCTCGAACGCCGCGGCATGCCGCGCCCGCAGGCCGCCGAGCTGGCGGCCCTCATGGCCGAGATCGGCGACGGCCGCTGGGCTTCGACCACGACGACGGTGGAGGACCTGACCGGCCGCCCGCCCCGCCCCCTGTCCGCCTTCCTGACCGACCACAAGGACGCCTTCTCCTGAACGAACGGCACATGGGTTGATCGGCGCCGGTCGGGCTCGCAGCTCCCACCGGACCCGATCGGAGGCTCGGGCCGGCCCCGCCGGGGGCTCACGCGGATCCGATCGGAGGCTCGGGCCCGCCCCCGTCGAGGGCTCACGCCGGATCGACGACCCGGATCCGTACCGCTCTGAACTGTGCGGGCGTCTCCCGCAGCACCACCAGCCGCGGGTCGGGCACCGTGAGGAACGGCTCGCGCTCCAGCGCGAGCAGCGGGGCGAGGCGGCGGTCCTGCCGCAGGGCGTCCACGGCGCGCCGGTCCCCGCCGAGCACCACCGCGTCCAGGTCGCCCAGGTGCGGCGTCAGCACCCGTACGGCCGTCGCCACCGCGTCCTCGAACACCCGCGCCGCCTGGTTCGCCCGCCGCCTGGCGTAGCGCTGCTGCGACCAGCCGCCGGCCGCCGTGCGCCCCTGCACCAGCCGCGAGCCCACCTTCGACGCCACCAGTTCCGTCCCGTGGAACACCCCGGCCGCGTAGCCGCCGAGCCGTACCAGGAACACCCCCACCCGCCGCGCCGCCCGCGCGTGCGTGACCAGCCGGGTGACGTGCGGCGGGCCCGGCGGCGTCATGGGCGGAAAGGGCACGTGCAGCTCGGCCACCGCCCCGTCGCCGGCCACCAGCCGCACCACCCGCTCGTCGCCGGACGCCGAGAAGGGGCCGTGGCGCCCGGCGAACCCGTCGATCCACGGATGCAGGCGCTCCGGCGGCACGCAGACCCACCGGCCGCCGCCCTTCGCCGGACGCCCGCCCATGCGGCGAACCCTACCGAACTCCGCCGCCCCGCCGCCCGCCTACCGCCGGCCGTCCCCCGGAACGCCCGCAGCGGCAGCCACACGGCGGCCAGCGGGCTCGCGGCGCAGAAGCCGGGGGCGACGTGGTAGCCCGCTTCGAATGGCCGCGTCTCCGGCCGGCCGACGCCGTGGAGCCTGAGGATCAGGCGCTCCTCGCCGAGCCGGTCAGCCTGGCACTGCGCATCGTCCTGGAGGGCCTGACGCCCCCGCGACGGCGATCTCGGCACCCTGCTCGCTCTGCCGCATCCCGAGATCACCTTCCACGCCGACGACGGTGACACCAGGCCCGCCGCGACCGCCCGGATCCGCGGGCCGCGGAACGTGGCGAGGCGCGTGGCGGCGTTCGCCGTCCGGGACTCCGCGTTCCAGCCGATCACGGTGAACGGCGGCGCGGCGGTCGTCGTCCGCGGCGGCCCGGAGCCCGGGGCGCGACGGGGTGAGGGCCGGGGCCGGGCGCGGGGAGGGGGCGGAACGGCGAGGGTTGCCCCGAAACCGGGAACCCTCACCGAAATGCCGGTGAATTCTCCCTTGCGGCCCTTCTGATGGCAGCCGTCTCAGGAGCACCATCTCCTTACGTGTCCGCCCTGCTCGCCAGCCCCTTGGTGGATCTCGACACCGGGGCCGTCATCGCGCATCCCGCCGTCGTGGACCCCTCGGGCGTCCTGCGCGCCACACCGCTGCCCATGGTGCTGGAGCTGCCGATCAGGGTGGTGCTGTCGGGCGCGGGCGCGCTGGCCCCGCTGCACGAGGCGCTGCGGCGGGCCGGACGGCACCCGCGCGAGGCGATACTGCTGCTCACGGGCACCTGCGGCGAGCAGGACCGCCCGCTGCTGAAGGTGGGCATCGACGGGCTGCGGACGATCGGCTACCTGCTGGGCTTCGCGGACGTCGGCATCGCGAGCCCGGGCCTGGACCTGATGGCGGGCGCGGCCCCGACGGCAAGGTACGGGTGCCGCTGCCGGTGGCCGACGAGCCGCCGGAATCGGCCATGCTCGGCCCCCGCGTGCAGGAGCTGCTGCTGCCCGCCGTGACGCTGCCCGCCGACGCCAAGGCGGAGGAGGCGGTGGCGGCCTTCGGCCAGGAGCCGACGGTCACGAGCGTGATCCTGGTGGACGAGTTCCAGCGGCCGACGGGCAGCCTGGACCGCAGCCGGTTCCTGCTGTCGCTGGCGGCCCGTTACGGCCATGCCCTGCACAGCACGAAGCCGGCCCGCCGCCTGGCCGACCCGCCGCGTACGGTGCCCCGCACGACCCCCGCCATCGCCGCCATGCAGGCCGCCGGCCGGGACGCGGCCCGCGTCGACGACGACCTGGTGGTCACCGACGAGCTGAACCGCTGCCTCGGCATCGTCCGCGTCGCTGATCTGATCAGGCAGGTCACGGCCCGGGCCTGACCGGGCGCGCACGAGGCCGGGTCAGACCCAGCCCTGCGCCTTGGCCCGCTGCACCGCCTCGATGCGGTTGCGTGCGTGCGTCTTCTGGATGGCCGACGACAGGTAGTTGCGCACGGTGCCCTCGGACAGGTGCAGCCGCGCCGCGATGTCCCCGATCGTGGATCCGTCGGCCGCCGCCGCGAGCACGTCGCGCTCGCGCCCCGACAGCGGGTTGGGACCGGCGCTCAGCGCGGCGGCCGCAAGGGCGGGGTCGATGACCCGCTCCCCCGCGTGCACCCGCCGGATGGCCGCCGCCAGCTCCCTGGCCGGGCTGTCCTTGACGAGGAAGGCCACCGCCCCCGCCTCCATGGCGGTGCGCAGGTAGCCGGGACGGCCGAAGGTGGTGAGGATCATCACCCGGCATCCCGGCACGTCGCGGACGATGTTCCGGCAGGCGGCGAGCCCGCCGGTGCCGGGCATCTCGATGTCGAGCAGCGCCACGTCGGGCCGGGTGGCGGCGGCGACGGCGAGCGCCTCGTCGCCGTCGGCGGCCTCGCCGACGACCTCGATGTCGCTTTCGAGGCCCAGCAGGGAGGCCAGCGCCCCGCGCACCATGGCCTGGTCCTCGGCCAGCATCACCCTGATCATGCGTACTCCACCGCAGGCGCCGGCGCCGTGATCATGCGTACTCCACTGCGGGCACCCGCACCCTGAGCCGGTGCCCGTGCCCGTGTCCGTCGGGACCGGCGGTGACCGTGCCGCCGGCGCCGGTCACCCGTTCGGTCAGCCCGCGCAGGCCGTTGCCCAGCTCGTACGGCCCGTCGCCGCCGTCTCCGTCGTCCACGATCTCCAGCATGGCAGTGTCACCCTCGACGGTCACCGTGATCTCGCACCGTGTGGCGTGCGCGTGGCGTACGACGTTGGTGACGCCCTCGCGCACGCTCCACCCGAACAGCTCGTCGAGCGCGGCGGGCGGCGGTCCCCCGGTGACGCGCACCTCGGCGGCGACCCCGGCGGCGGCCAGCACCGCGCGGGCACTGTCGAGCTCCTCGGCCAGGCTGCGCTGCCGGTAGCCGGCGACCGCCTCGCGCACCTCGGTCAGCGCCTTCCTGGCGACGGACTCGATGTCGGCGATCTCCTGGCGCACCCGGGGCGACTCCTCGGCCAGCCGCCCGGCCAGCTCGCTCTTGAGCACGATCAGCGACAGGCTGTGGCCGAGCAGGTCGTGCAGGTCGCGGGCGATGCGCAGGCGTTCCTCGGTGACGGCGAGCCTGGCCACCTCGTCCTGGGCGATGCGGAGCTGGTGGCTCAGCGCGCGGGTGTTGCGGACGCTGATGAACAGCACGCCGAGCGTCACCACCTGGATGGAGAGCACGGCGAGGGTGTCCCAGTCGTCGCGGTGCAGGACGCCGCCGCCGATGACGACGAGCAGGCTGAGCGCCATGCCGGCCAGGGCGTGGGCGGGCCGCAGCACGAAGGCGTACAGGACGACGGTGTAGACCGGCAGCGACAGCCAGGACCCGCCGAAGGCGAGCGCGCCGGTCACGCCGAGCAGGGTGACCAGCGCGAGCAGCGGGTAGGTGAAGCGGCCCGCCTTGACCATGTTCGGCGGGCTGACGACGGTGGCGATGTAGGCGCCGATGTACGCCACCAGCAACAGCGCCGCCCAGACGGCCTTGGCTCCGGTGAAGGCGCCGGTCACGATGTCGGTGACCGGGAAGAGGAGGTAGACCATCCCGATGGAGACGCCCACCAGTCTCCTGGCGGGCCTCCCGCTCTCGTCGGGGCCACCGAAGCTGATCCGGTCGGCGAAGCTCATGCACGTACCGTAGCCCGCCGGTAGAGGAAGGCCGCCAGCCCGCCCAGCACGACCGTCCACCCGGCGACGGCCAGCACGTCCGCCATGGCCAGGCCGTGTCCCGCGGCGAGGCTCCAGCCGAGCCCGGCGTAGTGGTAGGAGGGCGTCAGCTCGGCCACGGCCTTCATGGTCGCGCCGAAGACCTCGGGCGGGAACCACAGGCCGCCCGCGATGGCCAGGGCGAACATGCAGATCATGGCGACCGGCTGGGCGGCGTCGGCGGTCAGCGCCGAGCCGATGGCCAGTCCGAGCGCCACGAACGGCGCCACGCCCAGCCACAGCGCCACCAGCAGCGCCGCCCATCTGCCCGGCGGCAGCGACACGCCCTGCTGCACGATCGCGACCAGGCTGACCAGCGCCAGCGACGGCAGCACGAGGGTCATCGCGGTGACGAGCTTGACGGCGATGACGGCGGAGCCGGGCAGCGGGGTGATCTGGAGCTGGCGCAGCCAGCCGGACTGCCGCTCGCTGGCCAGCGGCACGGCGGAGCTCATCATGGACGCCGCCAGCGCCCCGTAGGCGGCCATCGACACCATGAGCACGACGCTGTAGCCGACACCGTCCGGGGAGGTGTCCTGGCCGTAGATGTTGGCGTTGATCGCGTACAGCAGCACGGGAAAGGTCACCACGAACACGAGGTAGCGCCGGTTCCGCAGCATGCGCAGAATGTCGATCTTGGCGAAGGCGAGCATCAGGACTCCCTGGTCAGCTGGAGGAACGCGGCTTCGAGGCCGGCCCCGGTGAGCCGGAGGCCGCGCACGTCGAGGGTGGTGCCGCGGTAGAGCGCGTCGAGGGTGGCGTCGGGGTCGGAGGTGTGCAGGGTGGCCGTGCCGGCGACGACCTCGACGGCGCGGACGCCGGGCAGCCGGTCGAGCCCGGCCGTGGGCTGGGCGCCGAGGTCGAAGCTGACGGCGCTGCCGCCGGCGGCGGCCTTGATCTCGGCGGCGGTGCCGTCGGCGGCCAGCCGGCCCCGCGCGATGACGATCACCCGGTCGGAGTGCTCGTCGGCCTCCTCCAGGTAGTGGGTGGCGAAGACGACGGTACGCCCGCCCGCCGCGTAGTCGTGCATGCCCGCCCAGAAGCGCAGCCTGGACTCGACGTCCATGGCGGCGGTGGGCTCGTCGAGCAGCAGGATCTTCGGCGCCCCCGCGATGGCCAGGGCGAACCTGACCCGCTGCGCCTGCCCGCCGGACAGCTTGTCCGCCCGCCGCCCGGCCAGGCCGGTCAGGTCGGCCAGCTCCAGGACCTCGTCCAGGGCCAGGGGGCGGGGGTAGAGGCGGCGGACGCAGTCGACGAGCTCCTTGACGGTCAGCTCGGGGATGAGCGCGCCGTGCTGGAGCATGGCGCCCATCTCCCCGGCCCTGACCGCCTCGGCGGGGGTGCGCCCGTGCACGGCCACCGTGCCCTTGGTGGGCTGCAGGAGGCCGAGCAGCAGGTTGATGGAGGTGGACTTGCCGGCCCCGTTGGGGCCGAGCAGCGCGACCGTCGAGCCGGGCGCGACGGACAGCGACAGGTCGTCGACGGCGAGCACGTCCCCGTAGTGCTTGCTGACGTGGTCGAACACGATGGCGTTCATGACGTGAACGCTAGGTGCGGGCCGGTGGGCGGCGGCAGTGCGTTCCCTCCGGCCTTCGCCATGACATTTGTCAGTACGGACGCACCGTACGGGGAACCAAGACGGGCGGCACGCCCGGGACCAGGCGGGCCGGCGCCCCCGTAATCAACCGGACGGCGCGGCCAGGACCAGAAAGGCGCGGCCCGAGACCAGGCGGGCCGGCGCGCCCGGGGTCAGACGGGCGCGCCCGCCCCATGACCGGCCGGGCGCGCCCCGAGGCTCACAGCCGGCAGGCGTAGATGTCGGTGACCAGGATGGCGCGCGCCCCGATGTCCCAGAGCTGGTCCATCACCTGCTGGTGCCCCTGGCGGCGGACCATGGCCCGCACGGCGACCCAGCCCTCGCGGTGCAGCGGCGAGACCGTCGGCCCCTCCATGCCCGGGGTGAGCGCGATGGCCTCTTCGATGCGCTCGGCGCGGATGTCGTAGTCCATCATGACGAAGTCGCGGGCGTGCACGACGCCCTGGAAGCGGCGGACGAGCTGGCCTTCGCCCGGCGTCTCCCCCGCGCCCTGCCGCTTGATGAGCACCGCCTCCGAGCGCATGATCGGCTCGCCGAAGACTTCGAGGCCGACGTTGCGCAGCGTGGTGCCGGTCTCGACGACGTCGGCGATGGCGTCGGCCACGCCGAGCCTTATGGCGGTCTCGACGGCACCGTCGAGCTTGATCACGCGCGCGTCGACGCCCTGGTCGGACAGGTATTTGTCGAGCAGGCCGGGGTAGGCCGTGGCGATGCGGCGGCCGTCGAGGTCGGCGACCGAGGACATCGCGCCGGCCGGGGCGGCCAGCCGGAAGGTCGAGTTGCCGAAGCCGAGCGGCATGATCTCCTCGACCGGCGCGCCGGAGTCGATCAGCATGTCGCGGCCGGTGATGCCGACGTCGAGGGTGCCCTCGCCGACGTAGACGGCGATGTCCCTGGGCCGCAGGAAGAACAGTTCGCAGCCGTTGGCCTCGTCGACGACGACGAGCTCCTTGCTGTCCCTGCGGGGCCGGTAGCCGGCCTCTTTGAGCATGCTCTGGGCGCCCTCGCTGAGCGCGCCCTTGTTCGGTACTGCCAGGCGCAGCATGTCAGGTCCTTACGTGTCTCGCTCTCGCTGTCTCTCCTCGGTGGCCGGGCGCCGGAGCGCCCTAGAGATGCTTGTAGACCTGGTCGAGGCCGATGCCCCGGGCGATCATGAGCACCTGCACGTGGTAGAGGAGTTGCGAGATCTCCTCCGCTGCCCTGTCGTCTGACTCGTATTCGGCCGCCATCCAGCTCTCGGCGGCCTCCTCGACGACCTTCTTGCCGATGGCATGGACGCCGGCGTCGAGCGCGGCCACGGTGCCCGAGCCCGCGGGCCGGGTCCTGGCCTTCTCTGACAGCTCGGCGAACAGCTCTTCGAAGGTCTTCATGGTCTCTCTCGTCGGTCGGCTGGCGTGCCTGTTAAGCCTAGTCTGCGTCACGGGGTGACGCCGCCCTGCGTCCGCCACGCGAGACGAGCGTCATCAACAGTTCATGTACGGGCAGCGTCAGCGTACACATCGGATGGCTGCTTTCGCGCCTCCCCACATGGATGAACCGGAAAAGCCAGGCGTCCGAAACCGTAATGTGCCAAAGCAGCACGTCAACTGGTCATCGATGTAGCTCAAGCGGCCACGTGAAACTTTCATGACAAAAGTTGCCACTTACCGTTTAAGTGCAGAGATCCGCCCATCAAGCGGGCGAGAGATCGGACGTCCTTGACGCGACGACGAACGACGGCTGCGGGCAGCGCGATCTGCTCGCGTTCCTCACCTTCGCCTGGCCGCGCGTTGAAGGAGTTGTGATGGCCGCCCCGGTGGACACGCTCGCCCAGGCCGCGCCGGAACGGCCCCGCACCGCGCCGGCCGGCCACCGCCGCGCGGCGATGTCGATCTTCATCGTGCTCGCCGAGTGGAACAACTCCCCGTGGCCGCTCATCATCGTGCAGCGACGAGATGGCCAACCTGCCGGTCGCGCCGGCCCGGCTCGACTCCTACTACGCCGGACCCGACCACCAGGGCGCCATCATGGCGGGCGGGCTGCTCGCCTCGCTGCCGACGACCGTGTTCTTCCTGTTCTTCCTGTTCTTCCAGCGGTACTTCGTCCGCGGCATCGCGCTCAGCGGGCTGAGGGGCTGACCTGGAAACGCGAACCGCCCGCCGCATCTCGGGGGTGCGGCGGGCGGTTCCGTGTTCAGCTCAGGCGACGGTCAGCGCTCGCGGTGCGAGCGCGAACCTAGCGACCGGTCAGCGCTCGCGGAGCGAATATGCGCCCGAGCGGCCGGTCGGCACTCACTGAGACGAGTGTCCGAGCGGCCGGTCAGCGCTCGTAGCGGCGGCCGGAGCTCCGGCGGCCGCGCTCGTCCGAGCGCCCGGAGCGGTGACCCGCAGGGCGGTCGTCGGAACGGTAGCCGCGGTCGCGGTCACCCGAGTACGGACGGCCGCGGTCGGAGCCGTGGCGGGGGCCGCGCTCGTCCGAGCGCAGCGGGCGGTCGTCGGAGCGGTGGCCGCCCCGGCCGCGTCCCTCGCGGCGGCGGTCGTCGCCGAACGTCCTCGGCTCCTGCGAGCGCCCGAACGGCCGCTCGCCCTCACCGTGGCGGTGCGGGCGGCCCTCGCCGGACGGCGCGCTGAAGGGCCGCTCGCCCTCCTCGTGGCGGCGCGGACGCCGGTCGTCGAACGCGCGGGCGCCGTCGTCGTGCCGGCGCGGACGGCGTTCACCGTCGAACTCGCGGCGCGGCCTGCGCTCGCCGTCGAACTCGCGGCGCGGCCGCCGCTCCTCGCCGTCCTCGTGGCGGCGCGGGCGGCGCTCACCGTCGAAGTCGCGGCGCGGGCGGCGCTCACCGTCGAAGTCGCGGCGCCTGCGGCCACGGCGCTCGGAGGTGCCGCCGTCGCGACGCGGGCGCAGCGGCTTGCGGACGTCGGGCTCCCACACGGGGATGGCCTCGCCGCTCGGCGCGCGCGCCCCGGTCACCTCGGCGACCCTGGGGTGGCCCGGCGTGGCCTTGAGCCGGAACGGGTGGATACCGGCCCGGCGGGTGAGCGCCTCGGTCGAGCGGCGCTCGTTGGGCAGCACCAGCGTGACCACGGTGCCCTTCTCGCCGGCGCGCGCCGTGCGGCCGCCCCGGTGCAGGTAGCTCTTGTGGTCCTGCGGCGGGTCGACGTGCAGCACCAGGCTGATGTTGTCGACGTGGATGCCGCGCGCGGCGACGTCGGTGCAGACCAGCACGTTGATGGCGCCCTCGCGGAACTCCGACAGGATGCGGGTGCGCTGGTTCTGGCGCTTGCCGCCGTGCAGTCCGCCGGCCTTGACGCCGACCCTGGCGAGCTGCTTGCACAGCCGGTCGACGCCGTGCTGGGTGCGGACGAAGATGATCGTACGGCCCTCGCGGTTGGCGATCTCGGCCGTGACGTCGAACTTGTCGTCCCGCGTCACCTGCATGACGTGGTGCTCCATGGTGTCGACCGGCGAGGTCGCGGGCGCCACGGAGTGGGTGATGGGGTCCTTCAGGAAGCGCTGCACCAGCTTGTCGACGTCGCCGTCGAGCGTGGCGGAGAACAGCAGCCGCTGCCCGTCGGCCGGGGTCTGCGCGAGCAGCTCGGTGACGACGGGGAAGAAGCCGAGGTCGCACATGTGGTCGGCCTCGTCGAGGACGCTGACCTCGATGTCGGCGAGCGAGCACTCGCCCTGCCTGATGAGGTCGCCGAGCCGGCCGGGGGTGGCGATGACGAGGTCGACGCCGCGCCGCAGCGCCTCGATCTGCTTGCCCATGGACATGCCGCCGACGACCACCTTCATGCGCAGGCCGAGGCCGCGGCCGAGGGGTTCGAGGGCGTCGTGCACCTGGAGTGCGAGCTCGCGGGTGGGGACGAGGATCATCGCGCGGGGCCGCCCTGGGGCGGGCTTCACGCCGGCGATGCGGGCCATGGTGGGCAGGCCGAAGGCGAGCGTCTTTCCGGATCCGGTCTGCCCGCGGCCGAGCACGTCGTGGCCGGCGAGCACGTCGGGGATCGTCGCCCTCTGGATGGGGAACGGGCTGTCGAAGCCCAGTCTGGCCAGTCCGGAGACGAGCGGCTTCGGCAGGCCGAGCAGCTCGAACTCGGACGGGCCCGGCTCTGACGAGGTGTCGTCGAGCGTGGGCATGACAGCGTCAAGCATGGTCACGAAAGTCGTGCCTTTCCGTCGAAGTGGCACGTCACTTCTGCGAAAGGACGAGCCAAGGCATGCGGCGGGGCCGCACAGGGTAAGGGCACCCGCCGTCATGGGGGCGGGAAGAAAAAGGGGGAGACGCACCTGGCACCGGCCGCAGGCGGTGCGTTACGCGCAATGAGACGTCAGGTACATCTGTTACCAACGCCGGGGATGTTATCGGATATTCCCCCGGCGCGCGTCCGGACTTTCCGGAAAATGCGCCGAACACGCTGAAACGGCTGACGATTTACGCCAGCCGTGACAGCGGAAAAGGTCAGACGTTGAAGCCTAGCATACGAAGCTGCTCGCGCCCCTCGTCCGTGATCTTGTCCGGGCCCCATGGCGGCAGCCAGACCCAGTTGATCTTCACGTCGGAGACCATGCCGTCGAGTGCGGAGTGCGCCTGGTCCTCGATGACGTCGGTCAGCGGGCAGGCGGCGCTGGTCAGGGTCATGTCGATGGTGGCCACGGGCTTGCCGCCGTTCTCACCGGGGTCGAGGTTGAGCCCGTAGACCAGGCCGAGGTCGACGACGTTGATGCCGAGCTCGGGGTCGACGACGTCCTTGAGTGCCTCCATGACCTCTTCGGAACTCGTCTCACCGTCGAAATCGGTCGGCGTCTCCACTGGCTTGCTCATTGGGCAGCGCTCCTCACAACCGCATCCTTATAGGCCATCCAAGAAAGCAACGCGCATTTAACGCGCGCCGGGAACTTGGCCACGCCCGCGAACGCGACCGCGTCGCCGAGGATCTCCTCGTCGGCCTCCACCTGCCCCCTGCCCTGCATCAGCCGGGTGAACTCGTCGACCACGGACAGCGTCTCGTCGACCGTCGAGCCGGTGGCCAGCTCGTGCAGCACCGAGGCGGCGGCCTGGCTGATCGAGCAGCCCTGACCCTCGTAGGAGACGTCGAGGATCTTGCCGGCGTCGCCCACCTTGACCCTGAGCGTGATCTCGTCGCCGCACGTCGGGTTCACGTGGTGAACCTCGGCGTCGTACGGCTCGCGCAGCCCCCGCCCCTGCGGGTGCTTGTAGTGCTCCAGGATCAGCTCCTGGTACATCGACTCGCCGATCATGGCTATGCGAACACCTTCTGAACGTGATGGAGGCCGCGCACCAGGGCGTCGATCTCGCCCGTGGTGTTGTACAGGTAGAAAGACGCCCGCGTGGTCGCCGGTATTCCGAAGCGCAGGTGCAGCGGACGCGCGCAGTGGTGCCCGACGCGGACGGCCACCCCGAACTGGTCGTCGAGGATCTGCCCCACGTCATGCGGATGGATGCCCTCCAGCGTGAACGACACCGTGCCGCCGCGCTCCTCCAGCGACTCGGGGCCGATGACGCGCAGCCCCGGCACCTCGCGCAGCGCCTGCAGCGCGTAGTCCGTCAGGGCGCGCTCGTGCGCCTCGATGGCGTCCATGCCGACCTCGGTGAGGTAGTCGACCGCCGCGCCGAGCCCGATGGCCTCGACGATGGGCGGCGTGCCCGCCTCGAACTTGTGCGGGATCGGCGCGTACGTCGAGTGGTCCATCCAGACCGCCTCGATCATCTCGCCGCCGCCCAGGAACGGAGGCATGGCCTCGAGCAGCTCCGAGCGACCCCACAGCACGCCGATGCCGGAGGGGCCGACCATCTTGTGGCCGGTGAAGGCCACGAAGTCGGCGCCCAGCGCGGTGACGTCGGTGCGGTGGTGCGGCACGGACTGCGAGGCGTCGAGCGCGATCAGCGCGCCCACCTCGTGGGCCCTGGCGGCCACCTGGGCCACCGGGTTGATCGTGCCCAGCACGTTGGACTGGTGGGCGATGGAGACGATCTTCGTGCGCTCGGTGATGAGCGAAGGATCGTAGGCGAGCCGGCCTTCGTCGGTGACGCCGAACCACTTCAGCGTCGCGCCGGTGCGCTGCGCGAGCAGCTGCCACGGCACGATGTTGGAGTGGTGCTCCATCTCGGAGATCACGATCTCGTCGCCGGGCCCCAGCGCGAAGCGGGGGTCGGTGGTGGCCGGGTTCCCGAAGGAGTAGGCCAGCAGGTTGAGCGCCTCGGAGGCGTTCTTGGTGAAGATCACCTCTTCGCGCGCCGGCGCCCCGATGAAGCCCGCGACCTTGTCGCGGGCGCTCTCGTAGGCGTCGGTGGACTCGGCGCCCAGCACGTGCATGGCGCGCCCGACGTTGCTGTAGTGCAGCGCCAGATGCTCCCGCATGGTCTCGATGACCTGGTTGGGCTTCTGTGAGGAGTTGCCCGAGTCGAGGTAGACGAGCGGGCGCCCGTCGGGCAGCTCGCGGGAGAAGATCGGGAAGTCCTTCCTGATCTTCTCCACATCGAGGCCGGTGGAAGTCATGCAGATGCCTTCGTGTACTGCTCGTAGCCCTCGGCCTCGAGCTTCTCGGCCAGTTCGGGTCCGCCCGCCTCGACGATCCGGCCGGCCGCGAACACGTGCACGAAGTCCGGCTTCACGTAGCGCAGGATGCGGGTGTAGTGGGTGATGAGGAGCACGCCGGTGTCGCCCGAGGAGCGGAAGCGGTTGATGCCCTCCGACACCACGCGCAGCGCGTCGACGTCGAGGCCGGAGTCGGTCTCGTCGAGCACCGCGATCTTCGGCTTGAGCAGCTCCAGCTGAAGGATCTCGTGGCGCTTCTTCTCACCGCCGGAGAAGCCCTCGTTGAGGTTGCGCTGCGCGAAGGCCGGGTCGATGGACAGCGCGTCCATGCCGTTCTTCAGGTCCTTGGAGAACTCGCGCAGCTTCGGCGCCTCGCCGCGGATCGCGGTGACGGCCGAACGCAGGAAGTTCGACACCGACACGCCGGGAACCTCGACCGGGTACTGCATGGCGAGGAACAGGCCGGCGCGGGCCCGCTCGTCGACCGACAGCTCCAGCAGGTCCACGCCGTCGAGCAGCACCTGGCCGCCGGTGATCGTGTATTTGGGGTGACCGGCGATCGCGTAGGCGAGCGTCGACTTGCCCGAGCCGTTGGGGCCCATGATGGCGTGGGTCTCGCCGGCCTTCACGGTCAGGTTGACGCCGCGCAGGATTTCCTTGTCCTCGACGGCGACCTGCAGGTCACGGATCTCAAGGGTGGACATGTGCTTAGGACTCCTTCGAGAGCGAGACGAGGACGTCATCGCCGTCGATCTTCACTGTGTAGACGTTCACTGGCTGGGTCGCGGGAGGTCCGGTCGGCTTGCCCGTGTGGATGTCGAAGCACGAGCCGTGCAGCCAGCACTCCAGCGTGCCGTCGTAGACCTCGCCCTCGCTGAGCTTGACCTCGGCGTGGGAGCAGATGTCGTGCAGGGCGAAGACCTCGTCGCCCTTGCGCACGAGTGCGACCGGGGTCTCCCCCACCTCGACGCCGATGACCCCCTCGTCGGGGATGTCGGCGAGCTTGCACACCTTCTCGAAAGCGCTCATCGCGAGAGCTCCGCCTCCAGGGCGTTCAGCACGCGCTCGCGGATCTCCGCCACCTCGATCTTCTCGACGAGCTGGCCGAGGAAGCCGCGCACGACCAGGCGGCGGGCCTCGTCGTGCGGGATGCCGCGGGCCTGGAGGTAGAAGATGTGCTCGTCGTCGAGACGGCCGGAGGCGGAGGCGTGGCCCGCCCCGGCGACCTCGCCGGTGAGGATCTCGAGGTTGGGGACCGAGTCGGCGCGGGCGCCGTCGGTGAGGATGAGGTTGCGGTTGAGCTCGTAGGTGTCGGTGCCCTCGGCCTCGACCCTGATGATGACGTCGCCGATCCAGACGGCGTGGGCGT
Organism: Nonomuraea sp. NPDC052634; assembly: GCF_040678535.1. NCBI lineage: Bacteria > Bacillati > Actinomycetota > Actinomycetes > Streptosporangiales > Streptosporangiaceae > Nonomuraea > Nonomuraea sp. NPDC052634. The sequence continues at coordinate 413,586 of NZ_JBFATY010000006.1, forward strand.
CCTGGCCCTGCAGCGCGCCGCGGTAGTCGACGTTGCTCTTGCAGTTGGGCTGCGAGTGGTCGACCAGCAGGCGGTGCTCCAGGTGCTGGCCGGCGTCGACGAAGTAGACGCCCGTCATGTCGGCGTCACCGCCCGGGGCGGTGTAGCTGACGCTGGGCGACAGGCGTACGAGGTCGCCGCCGAGCGTCACCACGAAGCTGCGGAACACCGCGTCCTTGGCGAGCTGGGCGTGGTGGGCGGAGACGTGGACGGCGTCGTCGTCCCAGTCCTGCAGGCTGACCACCTTGAGGCTGGCGCCCTCGCCGACGACGAACTCGATGTTGTCGGCGTAGACGGCGCTGCCCTTGTGGTCGAGCACGAGCACGGCCTCGGCCAGCGGCTCGACCTTGACCACAATGTGGCCGTAGGCGGCGCCGCCGGCCTGCTCGCCGGTCAGCGTCAGCACGGTGGGCCTGGAGGTGACGGCCTCGCGCGGCACCGTGATGACGGTGGCCTTCTCGAAGCTGTTCCACGCCTGGGCGCTGACCCGGTCGGACGGCACGAACGAGGTGCCGAGCCTGGCGTCGTCGCGGCCGACCGTCTCGACGGTGACCTCGGGGGCCGCATCGACGTCGACGCGGACGTGACCGGCCGGCTCGGCCTTGCCGTTGTGCAGGCCCTTGAGGCGGGAGAGCGGCGTGAAGCGCCACGCCTCCTCGCGACCCGTCGGGACGTCGAAGTCGGCCAGGTCGAAGGACGACTTCTCGTGCAGGGTCGACACGGGCTTCTCGTTCAGGCCCATCAGCCGACGGCTCCTTCCATCTGCAGCTCGATCAGCCGGTTGAGCTCGAGCGCGTACTCCATGGGCAGCTCACGCGCGATCGGCTCCACGAAGCCGCGCACGATCATCGCCATCGCCTCGTCCTCGTCGAGCCCGCGGCTCATGAGGTAGAACAGCTGGTCCTCGCTGACCTTGGAGACCGTGGCCTCGTGGCCCATCGAGACGTCGTCCTCGCGGACGTCGACGTAGGGGTAGGTGTCGGAGCGGCTGATCTGGTCGACCAGCAGGGCGTCGCACTTGACGGTGCTGGCGCTGCCGTGGGCGCCCTCCTCGATCTGCACAAGACCACGGTAGGAGGTGCGGCCGCCGCCGCGCGCCACCGACTTGGAGATGACGCTGGAGCTGGTGTTGGGAGCCAGGTGCACCATCTTCGAGCCGGCGTCCTGGTGCTGGCCCTCACCGGCGAACGCGACGCTCAGCGTCTCGCCCTTGGCGTGCTCGCCCATGAGGTAGACGGCCGGGTACTTCATGGTGACCTTGGAGCCGATGTTGCCGTCGATCCACTCCATGGTCGCGCCCTCGTAGGCGACGGCGCGCTTGGTGACCAGGTTGTAGACGTTGTTGGACCAGTTCTGGATGGTCGTGTAACGGCAGCGGGCGTTCTTCTTCACCACGATCTCGACGACCGCGCTGTGCAGCGAGTCGGAGGAGTAGATCGGCGCGGTGCAGCCCTCGACGTAGTGGACGTAGCTGTTCTCGTCCACGATGATCAGGGTCCGCTCGAACTGGCCCATGTTCTCGGTGTTGATCCGGAAGTAGGCCTGCAGCGGGATCTCCACCTCGACGTTCGGCGGCACGTAGATGAACGAGCCACCGGACCACACGGCGGTGTTGAGCGCGGCGAACTTGTTGTCGCCGACCGGGATCACCGAGCCGAAGTACTCCTTGAAGATGTCCTCGTGCTCGCGCAGGCCCGTGTCGGTGTCGACGAAGATGACACCCTTCTGCTCAAGGTCCTCGCGGATCTTGTGGTAGACGACCTCGGACTCGTACTGGGCCGCGACGCCGGCGATGAGACGCTGCTTCTCAGCCTCGGGGATGCCGAGCTTGTCGTAGGTGTTCTTGATGTCGGGGGGCAGCTCGTCCCAGGAAGCGGCCTGCTTCTCGGTCGAGCGCACGAAATATTTGATGTTGTCGAAGTCGATGCCGCTGAGGTCGGAGCCCCACGTCGGCAGCGGCTTCTTCTCGAACAGGCGGAGGCCCTTCAGGCGAAGGTCGAGCATCCACTCCGGCTCGTTCTTCAGAGCGGAGATGTTGCGGACGACCTCCTCGGACAGGCCTCGCTTGGCCGCCGCACCCGCGGCATCCGGGTCGGCCCAGCCGAACTTGTAATTCCCGAGGCCTTCCAGCTCCGGGCGGTCGGTGACAGTCACCTTCCGGTCTCCTTGCTCTTGTCTTTATGTGCGGAATCGGCCAGGGACTGGGGGGACACGTGGGTGGTGCACACCCCGTCGCCGTGGGCGATCGTGGCCAGGCGCTGCACCGGCGTGCCGAGCAGCTGCGCGAACGCCTCCGTCTCGGCCTCGCACAGCTGCGGGAACTCCGCGGCCGCGTGAGCCACCGGGCAGTGGTGCTGGCAGAGCTGGTCGCCGCCGGACTTGGCCTTGCTGGCCGAGGCGGCGTACCCCTCCGCCGACAGAGCCTGCGCCAGCACCTGCACGCGCTGGTCCGCGGGCACCGTCCGCATGACCGGCTCCAACCGGTGAAGCAGGCTCGCGACCTGCTCGCGGGCGAAATCGGCCACGGCTTCGTCTCCCATGCGCCGGGCCAGGTAGCGCAGCGCGCTCCCGGCCAGGTCGTCATAGGCGTGCTCGAAAGCACTGCGCCCCGCATCGGTGATCGCGAACAGCTTGGCCGGCCGTCCGCGCCCGCGCTGACCGCGCGGGCGGATCGTGCGAGGCTCGATCATCCCCTCGGCCACCAGGGCGTCGAGGTGACGCCGGACGGCGGCGGGCGTGAGCCCGAGCCGCTCGCCCAGGGCGGCGGCCGCGATGGGACCATGCTCCAGGATCAGCCTGGCGACGCGGGCGCGCGTGCCGCGCTCGCTGCCGGGCTCCATCGTGGGCATGTTTTTCACAACATCAGTGTGCCGTAATTCCTTCCCGCTGCACAAACGGATCTGACCAGGGACGGGAATGGAATGGGTCACGCAGGGTAGGCTTACCTAACTTTGTCCGTCTTTGCCCGGCCCAGGATCGTGAACGCCAGCCCGGCGCACAGGAAGAGCCCGAGCATGACACATGCCATGGGCACCGCGGTAGCGGAACCGGCCAGCCCGACCAGCGGGGCGGCGGCCGCGCCGAGCGCGAACTGCAGGACGCCCATCAGCGCCGAGGCGCTGCCGGCCACCTGGGCGGGCTGGGAGCCGAGCGCCAGCGCGCCGGTGCCGGGCATGGTCAGGCCCTGGCCGAGCATGATGATGAACAGACCGGCCACGATGCCGGGCAGGCCGAACCCGGCCAGCGCGGCGGCCAGCAGCACCGCGGCGCCCGTCAGCGAGGTGCCGAGGCCGATGCTCACCAGCAGCACGGGAGGCACGCGGCCGGCCAGACGGCCGCCGACCTGCGAGGCGGCGACCAGCGCGAGGGCGTTGCCGCCGAAGATGAGCGAGTACTGCGCGGGCGTGGCGCCGTAGACCTCCTGGAGGACGAACGGCGAACCGGAGATGTAGCCGAACATCGCACCGAAGGCCAGGCCGCCGGTCAGGGCGAAGCCCATGAACCTGCGGTCGCGCAGGAGCTGCCAGAACGTGCGCAGGGTGTGCTTGAGCCCGCCGGACTCGCGCCGCTCGGCGGGCAGCGTCTCGCGTACGCCGGCCAGCACGGCCAGCAGCAGCACCAGGCCCATGATGCTGAGCGCCACGAAGACTCCGCGCCAGGAGGTGAAGGCGAGCAGCTGCGCGCCCGCGATCGGGGCCAGGATCGGGGCGAGGCCGCTGACCAGCATGAGCGTGGCGAAGATGCGGGCGATGGCGGCGCCGTCGTACAGGTCGCGGACGATGGCGCGCACGATGACCAGCGCGGTGCCGCCCAGCATGCCCTGCATCAGCCGGAAGGCGATGAGGGCGGGCACGGAGGGGGCGAACGCGCACAGCAGCGAGGCGGCCATGAACCCGGCGACGCCGATCAGGAGCGGCACCCGCCGCCCGCGTACGTCGCTCACCGGGCCGGCGATCACCTGGCCGACGGAGACGCCGATGAGACAGGCGGTCAGGGTGAGCTGCACCTGCGCGGGGGCGCTCAGCATCTCGGAGGTGATGGCGGGCAGCGCCGGGAGGTACATGTCGATCGACAGCGGGCCGATGGCCGACAGCGCGCCGAGGATCAGCAGCAGCAGCCCGCGGCGGCTTTTACGCTCCTGCCGTACGAGTGTGGGTGGTGCGGTGACGGCTGACGCGGCGGCTTCGGCCACGGACATGCGTGTTCCCCTTCTCCTGCGGTGGTGGCTGTGGCGGCTGGCCCAAGAGAACCGAGGACTAGCAACGGGGTTCTGATCCTCCGAATTCCCGGTCATCTGATAATTACATGTTTTCCGCGGTATTCCAGGGCCTGACGGCTTTTGCGGCGAACGTCACGTCGAACCGCCGCGCGCACCTGGCCGGGACGCGGCACAATGAGGCGCCCGCGAGGCCGCGACCGTCCCTTTCACCTGCGCGCTCACCTGCGCGGCGAACCGCCCCGGGGAGTCCCTAAACTCGTGGCCATGGAATCCCGAGCCGCCGAGCCGGCCCCAGGGCAGGTGCCGGAGCCGGCCGTCGAGATCGCCGGGCTGGTCAAGCGCTACGGCGCCACCACGGCGATCGACGGCCTCACGTTCAAGGCGGGGCGCGGCCAGGTCACCGCGGTCCTCGGCCCCAACGGCGCGGGCAAGACGTCCACGGTCGAGATCTGCGAGGGGTTCCGCACCGCCGACGGCGGCACGGTCAAGGTGCTCGGCCTGGCTCCCACGCGGCCCGAGCTGCGCGCCCGCGTCGGCATCATGCCGCAGGCGGGCGGGGTTCCTCCGGCCGTGCGCTGCGGCGAGTGGCTGCGGCTGGTCTCCCGGTTCTACGCCCATCCGCTCGACCCCGGCGCGCTGCTGGCCAGGCTCGGGCTGAGCGAGCACGCCCGCACCCCGTTCCGGCGGCTGTCGGGCGGGCAGCAGCAGCGGCTGTCGCTGGCCGCGGCCGTCATCGGGCGTCCCGAGCTGGTCTTCCTCGACGAGCCGACGGCCGGGCTCGACCCGCAGGCCCGCCACGCCTGCTGGGACCTCGTCGGCGAGCTGCGCGCGGCCGGGGTGTCGGTGGTGCTCACCACCCACCACATGGACGAGGCCGAGCGGCTGGCCGACCACGTCGTCATCATCGACAGGGGCCGCGTGGTGGCCGAGGGCACCCCCGCCTCGCTGACCGGGGCCGAGCGGCAGCTGCGGTTCAGGGCGCGGCCAGGGCTGGCGCTGGAGGAGCTGCTCAACGCGCTGCCCGCGGGCAGCGCCGCCAAGGAGTCGCCGGCCGGCCACTACATCATCGAGGGCCTGGTCGGGCCCGAGCTGCTGGCGACGGTCACGGCCTGGTGCGCGGCCGAGGGCGTCACGGCCGACGACCTGCGCATCGAGCGGCGCACGCTCGAAGACGTCTTCCTGGAGCTGACCGGCAAGGAGCTGCGATGACCGCCCACACTCCGAGCCGGGGACCGCTCGACTTCACGCCCGCGCCCGGGGCCGCGCCGTTCCCGCGCATGGTGCTGGCGCAGGCCGGCGCGGAGCTGCGGGCGACGCTGCGCAACGGTGAGCAGCTGCTGCTCACGCTGATCATCCCGGTGCTGCTGCTGATCGGCTTCTCCCTCGCCCCGCTGATCGACGTGGGCGGCGGACGGCGGGTCGACTTCCTGGTGCCCGGCGTGCTGGCGCTCGCGGTGATGTCCACCGCCTTCACCGGCCAGGCCATCGCGACCGGCTTCGAGCGCCGCTACGGCGTGCTCAAGCGGCTGGGCGCGACCCCGCTGTCCAGGAGCGGGCTGATGCTGGCCAAGACGGCGGCCGTGGTGGGCGTGGAGGTCGTCCAGGCGGTGGTGATCGTGGCGGTGGGGCTGGCGCTCGGCTGGCGGCCGCACGGGTCGTTCCTGAGCGCGCTGCTGCTCGTCGTGGTGGGCACGGCGGCCTTCAGCGGGCTGGGCCTGCTCATGGCGGGCACGCTGCGGGCCGAGGCCACGCTGGCCGCCGCCAACCTGGTCTACCTGGTGCTGCTGGGGGTCGGCGGGGTGATGTTCCCGCTCAGCGTGTTCCCCGAAGGGGTGCGGCCGGTACTGGAGGCGCTGCCCATCGGGGCGCTGACCGGCGGCCTGCGCGCGGTGCTCGCCGAGGGCGCCGCGCTCCCCCTGGGGCCGCTCGCCGTGCTCGCCGCGTGGGCGGTGCTGTCGCTGGCGCTGGTCTCGCGGACGTTCCGCTGGGAGTGAGAGGCCGCCCGGTGGTCACTCCGGCGCGGCGGCGCGCAGGGCGCCGTAGCGGCGGCGGCTGAGCGCGGCCACCGCCGTCAGCGGCACCGCGGCGGCCGCGGCCAGGCCGAACAGCAGCGCGTACCTGCCGTCCTCGGCCAGCGGGCCGCCCGCCCACGAGGCGACCGCGCTGCCGACGAACAGCGCGCAGGCGAAGAACGCGATGGTGGTCCCCCTGGCCTCGGGCACCACGGCGGTGGCCCAGGTCTGCAGCGAGGAGTGCAGGAACGACCAGCCGCCGCCGAGCAGCAGCGCGGTGGCGGCCACCAGCGGCACGCTGACGTGCACGCTCACCAGGGCGAAGCCGGCGCAGAGCTGCGCGCCGCCGGTCAGCATGAGCGCGGGCGCGGGCCAGCGTCCCGCCAGCGTCTTGACCAGCCGGGAAAAGCCCCACAGGCCCAGCCCGTACGCGGTGATGGCCAGCCCGGCCACGGCGGCGGCGAGCCCGGTGTGCTGGAGCGCGGTGGCGAGGAACGGCATCGCGCCCAGCATGATGGCCCCCTCGGCGAAGGCCAGCCCGAACACCAGCAGCGCCCACGGCTGCCCGAGCACCGCCCGCAGGTGCCCGGCGACGCCCCGGCCCGCCCCGGCGTGCGCGGGCGGCTCCGGCAGCGCGCGCAGCGACAGCGCGCAGGCCAGCGCGCACGCGGCGGGCACGGTGAAGGCCACCCGCCAGTCCACCAGGCCCGCGACGGCCCCGCCGAGGCCGGTGGCCAGCGCGGTGCCGAGCGCGGCCGCGGCCATGAGATCGGTGAGCGCGCGCTGGCGCACGTCGGGCGCGACGGTGTCGCCCACGTACGTCAGGCTCGTGGGGATGACCGCGCCGAAGCAGGCGCCGGTGACGACCCTGGCCAGCACCAGCGCCCACAGCACCGGCATCAGCGCGGAGACCGCGCCCGCGGCGGCGGCGCCGGACAGCGCCCAGCGCATCACCCGCACCCGCCCGAACCGGTCGGACAGCAGCCCCCACAGCGGCTGCGTCAGCCCGTACGCCAGGTAGTAGCCGCTGGCGGCGGCGACCGAGGCCGACAGCGGGACGTCCAGGTCGGCGGCGATGAGCACGAGCATGGGGCTCACCGCGAACCTGTCGAAGCTGCTGACGAACGAGGAGACGGACAGTGCCAGCGGCGGCCGGGCGGGCTTCGCCGGCGTGGTGGGGGCTTTCATCGGTCCTTGGTGTTCTGTCCGGAAATTGCAGCCAACCGTCAGTAGTACCACCTCACGCAGGGACATGTCGTCTGACCTGGGTAAGCTCTGACGGTTGTCCCGTTAGGATCCCGAGGAGTTCCGTGACCGACTTCGCCCTCGACGACCCGCTCGACCGCGGACGCCGCCTGCCCGGCCCCGGCAACCTGCTGCGCACCGCCGCCGACGCCATCCCGCCATCGGGGCTGGTGCTGCTCGGCATCTTCTCGGTGCAGCTGGGCGCGGCGTTCGCCAAGGAGCTGTTCGCGTCGCTGCCGCCGAGCGCGGTGGTGTTCCTGCGCATCGCGGCCGGTGCGCTCATCCTGGGGGCGTTCGTCCGGCCGAGGCTGAAGGGGCTGAGCGCGCGCGATTGGGCCGTGGGCGCCGGCTTCGGCGTCACCCTCGCGCTGATGAACCTCGTCTTCTACGAGGCGCTGGCGCGGCTGCCGATGGGCATCGCGGTGGCGATCGAGTTCCTCGGGCCGCTCGGCGTCGCGGTGGCGGCCTCCCGGCGGCGCATCGACCTGCTGTGGGTCGCGCTCGCCGGGGCCGGCGTGGTGCTGCTCGCGCCCTGGGGCGAGTCCGAGACCGTGAGCTGGGCCGGCATCGGGTTCGCGCTCATGGCGGGCGTGTTCTGGGCGGCTTACATCCTGCTGTCGTCGGCGGCCGGGCGGCGCTTCCCCGGCACGACCGGGCTCGCGTTCGCCATGATCGTCTCGACCGTGGTGATCGCGCCGGTCGGCGTCACCACCGGCGGCGCCGACCTGCTGCAGCCCGAGCTGCTGCTGATCGGGCTCGGCGTGGGGCTGCTGTCGTCGGTGATCCCCTACTCGCTGGAGCTGCAGGCGCTGCGGCGGATGCCCAAGCACGTCTTCGGCATCCTGATGAGCCTGGAGCCCGCCGCCGCGGCGCTGATCGGCGTGCTGCTGCTGGGCGAGATCCTGCACGTGCAGCAGTGGGCCGCGATCGTGTGCATCGTCGCCGCCAGCCTCGGCTCCACCAGGACGGGCAGGACGAGCGGCTGACGGATCGGATGATGGGGCCGCCGCGCGCCCGTGGGATGGGGTCTCTCGGGCGCGCGGCGGAGGGCTCGGCTCGGTGGGCGGGGTGCGCCGAGCCCGCGAAGGTCAGCGGAGTGCGGGAGTCCGCTTGACCAGGCATGCGCCACCGGCGGATGCGGGCACGGCCGATCCGTCGTGGTGAGAATGATGGGACCACCGGCGTGCACCGCTCGGGCGGCCCGCATCGAGATTACCTCGATCGGGGAGTGCTCGATCCCCGAATGTCAGAACTTGCGGCCAGTGCAGCGTTCGGGGGTGATTTCCCGCTCGTACGGATTCGCCCGGGTCAGTGCTCCGCCCAGATGCCGCGCACGTGGCCGATGTGCTCGGCCATCAGGCGTTTCACCGCCTCGCTGTCGCCGCTGCTGAGCGCGTCGAGCAGCTGGAGGTGCTCCCTGGCCGAGTCGGTCAGCGTGCCGCGCTCCGAGAGCTGCGACAGGCCGTACAGCCTGGCCCTGTTGCGCAGGTCGCGCACCACCGACACCAGGTGGGAGTTGCCGCTCAGCGACAGCAGTTCCACGTGGAAGCGCAGGTCGGCGTCCACGTACGCGAGCAGGTCGCCGCGCTCGCTGGCCGAGACGATCTCCTCGGCGATCGGCCGCAGCCGCTCGAACTCCTCGGCCCGGGAGCTGTCGGCCAGCCGCGCGACCGTCGGCACCTCGATGAGCTGGCGGATCTCCGTCAGCTCGTCGAGGTCGCGGTCGGACAGCTCGGTCACCCGGAAGCCCTTGTTGCGCACCGCCTCGACCAGGCCCTCCTTGGCCAGGTCGAGCATCGCCTCGCGGACGGGCGTCGCGGAGACGCCGAACTGGGCGGCCAGCACCGGGGCGGAGTAGACCACCCCTGGCCGCATCTCACCCGTGATCAGCGCGGCCCGCAACGCGTGCGCGACCTGCTCGCGCAGGCTCTGGCGCTCTCCCACCATCGGCAGATCCAGCCGGTCCTCGGCAGCCATCCGCCCATCCCTTCTATGTCCACGCCTCGTAAGCGGCAGCCGCGACCACGAGGTCCTCCCACGCCATGCCGGTGCTCTTGAACACGCGCGGCCCCGGGCCCGCGACGACCCTTCCGGCGATCAGGTCGGCGAGGTTACCGGCGAGATGACGAGAGGTGATGGTACCCCGGCCGATCGGGACGAGCAGATCTCCCGCTTCTTCCAGGGCCGCCGCCCTCGCCTCGACGACCACGGTGGCGCGCGCGACGAGGTCGCCGTCGAGCTCGCGGGCGTCCGGCTCGTGGGAGCCGACGGCGACGACGGTCACGCCGTCGCGGGCGAGCTTACCGGGGAACAGCGGGGTCCTGGCGGTGGTGCAGCACGCGACGAGGTCGGCCGCCGCGACCGCCTCGGCCACGGCGGCTTCCACCGCGATCTCGCCGTCGTCCGCCGGACCCGCCGCCCGATCCGCGGCGGAAGCCGCCGCCGGCTCCGGCGCGGCATCCGCCGCCTGACCGGCCGTGACGGCGGGGTCGCGGCCGGTCAATGCGCGGGCCTTCAGGCCCAGCTCGCGGCAGCGGCCCGCGAGCGCCTCCGCGCGCCCGGCGTCGCGGCCGATCACCGTGACCTCCTCGACCGGCCGTACCGCGCGCAGCGCCAGCACGTGCCCGTACGCCTGCGGCCCGCTGCCGAACACCACCAGCCGCCGCGCGTCCTGCTCCGCCAGGTGCCGCACGGCCAGGGCGGAGACGGCGGGCGTGCGCAGCGAGGTGAGCGCGATCCCGTCCATGGCCGCGAGCGGCGCCAGGGTGTCGCCGTCGAACAGCAGGTACGTCCCCTGGATCCGGGGCAGCCCGCGCCCGGGGTTGGCCGGGGCGATGGAGACGACCTTGACGCCCGCGTACGTGCGGGTCGCGGCGGGCATGAGCAGCAGCTGGCCCGCGGCCACGTCCACGATCGGCCGCTGCGGGGTGTCCTCGGGGTCGAGGCCCGCCCGCAGCGCCTCCTCCAGCACGTCCACGGCCCGCCCCATCGGCACCAGCCGCTCGACGGCGGCCGCGTCGAGGTAGGGCAGCCCGCCCATGGCGGCGCCCACCGGGTCGCCGGCCGGGCCGCTCATCGGAGCGTGAACCCGGTCGGGAACGGGTCGGCCGGGTCGAGCTCGAAGGTGTGCCGTCCCGTCCGGTACGCGGTGCCGTCGATCTCCACCACCACGCCGCCGGCCGTCCGCGCGGCCACGCGGGCGGTGAAGACGCTGCCGACGACGCTCTCGTGCACCAGCGTCGCGGTGCCGTCGGCGTCGTGCAGCAGCGCCATCCTGGCCGCCGTGCCGGAGCCGCAGGGCGAGCGGTCCACCTCGCCGTCGGCGAAGACGGTGACATTGCGCTGGTGCCTGACGCCGTCCACGTCCGGCAGCTCCTCGTGGAAGATCACGCCGTACACGCCGGAGAGCCGCTCGTCGGACGGGTGCCTGGTGGCGGGGTGCCCGGCCAGCGCGGCCTTGATGCGGCGGGCGTGCCCGATGAGCGCGTCCAGGTGCCGCGGCTCGACGGTCAGCCCGAGGCCGGCGGCGGGCAGCGAGGCGTAGACGGCGCCGCCGTAGGCGAGGTCCACGCGGACGTCGCCCGCCTGCACGCCGCGGTCCAGGACGAAGGAGGGGACGTTGACGAACGTCACCGCGTCCACGCGGCCCGCGACGGTGCGCACGCGGGCGGTGACCCGCCCCGACGGCACGTCGACCACCACGTCGGTCACCCCGTCGGGCGGCGCCGCCACCAGGCCCTCGTGCACCGCGTACGCGCCGAGCGCGATCGTGCCGTGCCCGCACGCGGTGGAGAAGCCGTCCTTATGCCAGAACAGCGCGCCCAGGTGCGCGCCGTCGTCGTCGGGCGGCACCGGGAAGCAGCCGTACATGTCGGCGTGGCCGCGCGGCTCGAGGCACAGCAGCCGCCGCACGTCGTCGAACTCGGCCATCGCGGTGGTGCGCCGGTCGAGCACGCAGGACCCGGCGATCTCCGGCACGCCGCCGGTGACGATGCGGAACGGCTCGCCGGCCGTGTGGTAGTCGATCGTCGTGATCACAGCGGCCGCCTCACAGCTCGAAACCGGCCGGGAACGGGTCGCGGGGGTCGAGGAAGTACTGGGCGGTGCCGGTGATCCAGGCCCGCCCGGTGATCGACGGCAGGACGGCGGGCCGTCCGCCCACCTCGGTCTCCTCCAGCACGCGGCCGATGAAGCGGGTGCCGATGAACGACTCGTTGACGAAGTCCTTGCCCACCTCCAGCTCGCCGCGCGCGTGGAGCTGCGCCATGCGGGCGCTGGTGCCGGTGCCGCAGGGCGAGCGGTCGAACCAGCCCGGGTAGATGGCCATGGCATGGCGGGAGTGCACGGCGTCGGAGCCGGGCGCGGCGAAGTACACGTGGTGGCAGCCGCGGATGCGGTCGTCCTCGCGGTGCACCGGCTCGTCGGCGGCGTTGATCGCCTCCATGGTCTTCAGGCCGGCGGCGATGATCTCGTTCTTGGCGGCGCGGTCGAACGGCAGGCCGTAGTCGTCGAGGTTGACGATGGCGTAGAAGTTGCCGCCGTAGGCCAGGTCGTACGGGATCTCCCCGAAGCCCGGCACGCTCACCTTGGCGTCCAGCCGGTCGCAGTAGGAGGGCACGTTGCGCAGCGTCACCGACATGGCCATACCGTCCTCGACGGCGACGTCCACCTCGACGAGCCCGGCGGGCACCTCCAGACGCACGGTCGTGACGGGCTCGACCACCTCGACCATGCCGGTCTCGACCAGTACGGTCGCCACGCCGATGGTGCCGTGGCCGCACATCGGCAGCAGCCCGGACACCTCGATGAACAGCACGCCGAAGTCCGCGTCCGGCCTGGTGGGCGGCTGGAGGATGGCGCCGCTCATGGCCGAGTGACCGCGCGGCTCGGTCATCAGCAGGGTCCTGATGTGGTCGAGGTTGTCGCGGAAGTAGACGCGCCGCTCGGCCATGCTCGCACCCGGGATGACGCCGATGCCGCCGGTGATGACCCGGGTCGGCATGCCCTCGGTGTGGGAGTCGACGGCGTGGAAAACGCGCTTTGTCCTCATCGCAGCCCTTCTGCCAGTGCCTTCTCCGTCGCCGCGCGCACCACGGCGGCCTGCTCCTCGGTGAGCGGCTGCCTGGGCGGCCGGCACGGACCGCCGTGACGGCCCGCCAGGTCCATCGACAGCTTGATGGCCTGGACGAACTCCGTCTTGGAGTCCCAGCGAAGCAGCGGGTGCAGGCTCCGGTAAAGGGGCAACGCCGTGTCGAGGTCACGGGCCACCGCCGCGCGGTAGAGGGCGGAGCTGGACTGCGGCAGCGCGTTGGGGTAGCCGGCGATCCACCCCTTCGCGCCGGCGATCGCGAGTTCGAGCAGCACGTCGTCGGAGCCGATCAGCAGGTCGAGCTCGGGGGCCAGCTCGGCGATCTCGTACGCGCGCCGCACGTCCCCGGTGAACTCCTTGACCGCCACGATCAGCCCCTCCTCGTGCAGCCTGGCCAGCAGCGCGGGGGTGAGGTCGACCTTGGTGTCGTAGGGGTTGTTGTAGGCCACGATCGGCACGCCCGCCCGGGCGACCTCGCGGTAGTGCTGCAGGACGGCCCGCTCGTCGGCCCGGTAGGCGTTGGGCGGCAGCAGCAGCACCGATCCGCAGCCCGCCGCGGCCGCCTGCTCGGCCCAGCGGCGGGACTCGGCCGCGCCGTACGCGCCCGCCCCCGCCATGACGTTGGCGCCGCCCACGGCCTCGACCGCGGTCTCGATCACCTTGATCCGCTCGCCGGGGGTGAGCGTCTGGTACTCGCCGAGCGAGCCGTTCGGCACGACGCCGTCGCAGCCGTTCTCGATCAGCCAGCGGCAGTGCTCGGCGTAGCGGTCGTAGTCGACCGACAGGTCCTCGCGCAGGGGCAGCGCGGTGGCGACCATGACGCCGTGCCAGGGCTTGCTGCGGTTGTCCATCAGGGCAGTCCTCCAGAGGGTCGGCGAGCGGTGCTCTCGTCTTGGTCGGTGGTGAGCTCGGCCAGCGCGCCCAGCGTCACCGGCTGGGCGATCGGGCGGCGCGGCGGCTGCGGCGGCTCCCCGGCCAGGCAGGAGACGGCGTAGCCGCAGATGCGGCCCTGGCACCAGCCCATGCCGGGGCGGGCCAGGAGCTTGACGGCGCGGGCGCCGGTGGCGCCCAGTGCCTGCGCTTCGCGTACACGCGCCAGCGGCACCTCCTCGCAGCGGCACACGAGCGTGTCGTCGCGCAGCCACGTGCGCCAGCCCGGCATGACGGGGTACGCCCGCTGCAGCGCAGCCCCGAAGGCACGCCCGCGCTCGCGCCGCCTGGCGAGCACCGCGGGCACGCCGTCGGGCCCCGCCGTGGCAGGGCGGCCCGCGTCGGCGGCGATGGCGTACCCGGCGACGCGGCCCTCGGTCTCGGCGGGCCGCCATCCGGCCACGCCGGTGGGCTCGCCGGCCGCCCAGACGCCGGGCACGCTGGTGCGCAGGGCGGCGTCCACGGCGAGCACCGGGCTGCCGTCGGCGTCGTGCCTGGTGGCGCAGCCGAGCTGGGTGCCCAGCTCGATCTGCGGGACGAACCCGTAGCCGACGGCCACGGTGTCGCACTCGACGACGCGGGTGGCGAGCACGTTCCACGCGGCGTCGAGCCTGGCCAGGGTGACGGCCTCGACCTCGCGATCGCCGTGCGCGGCGACGACGGCCTGGCGGGTGCGGTACGGCACCCGGTGGCGGGCCAGCGCGGCGGCGTACCCGGCGGCCTCGCCCGCCTTGGACAGCGCGTGCAAGGGGTGCCTGGCCAGACCGAGCCCGCCGTTCGCCTCGTGCACGCCGAGCACCCGCGCTCCGGCGGCGGCCAGCCCGGCGGCGACCGGCAGCAGGAACGGCCCGGTGCCGGAGACCACGACGCGCCGTCCGGCCACCACGCCCGAGCCCTTGAGCAGCGCCTGCGCGCCTCCGGCCGTGAGCACGCCGGGCAGGTCCCAGCCGGGGAACGGCAGCGGCCTGTCGTGCGCGCCGGTCGCGATCAGCAGCCTGCGGCCGCGCAGCTCGGCGACGCGCTCGCCGTCCCCGTTGCGCGTGACGCAGCGCAGGACGAGGTCGCCGTCCGGCTCGCGGGAGACGTTCCACGCCTGGTGGCGCAGCAGCACGTCGGCGCGCGCCTCCAGGGCCCGCGCCTGGCGCAGGAACCTCGCGAGATCCGGCTTCGCGCCCGGCCCTGTCTCGTCCGCGGCGGTGTGGCGGAAGTACTGGCCGCCGAGCCGCTGACCGGAGTCCACCAGGGCCACCCGCAGCCCGGCCAGGGCCGCCGTCAGCGCGCCCGCCACGCCGGCGGGCCCGCCGCCGGCCACGAGGAGGTCGTACGTCACGCCGTCGTCACCTCGTCTCCCGGCGCCGCCTCCAGCAGGCACGCCCGCTCGGGCGGCCGCCCGTTGACCGAGATCAGGCAGTCGAAGCAGACCCCGATGCCGCAGAACAGCCCGCGCGGCCGCCCGCCGAACCTGGTGCTGCGCCACGACCGCACGCCGGCCGCGTGCAGGGCCGCGCCGATGGTCTGGCCGGGCACGACCGGCACCTGCCGGCCGCCCACGGTGATGTGGAACGTCATGCGGCCTCCTTCGCGAAACGGTCGGGGCGGAAGGGGTGGAGGTCGAGCGCGGGCTTGTCGCCGGTGAGAAGCTGGGCGAGCAGGTGCCCGGTGGCGGGTGCGAGCCCGATGCCGGCGCCCTCGTGCCCGCACGCGTGGTAGAGCCCTGGGACCCGCGGGTCCGCGCCGATGACGGGCAGGTGGTCGGGGCAGTACGGCCGGAACCCGCAGTAGGACCTGATGGCCCGGATCCCGCGCAGCGCGGGGAACAGCTCGACGGCCTGCCGCGCCAGCTTGGCGAGCACGGGCACGGAGGTGGTGCGGTCGAAGCCGACGCGCTCCCTGCTGGCGCCGATGAGCACGGTCCCGGCGGGGGTGCCCTCGATGACGGCCGAGGTCTCCAGGCCCGCGTTGTCGCTGGCGACGTTGGTGACGTAGGCCGCGGTGTAGACCTTGTGCCTGATGAGCGGCTCGCGCAGCGGCTCGGTGACGAGGATGAAGCCGCGCCTGGGCAGGATCGGCAGCTCGACGCCGGCCAGCGCGGCGATCTCGCCGCCCCAGGTGCCCGCCGCGTTGACGACGGCGTCGCCGAGCACGTCGCCCTTGGTGGTGCGCACGCCGGTGAGCCGGTCGCCGGAGCGCAGGAAGCCGGTGACCTCGGCGCCGAGGTGCAGCCGTAGCGTGCCCTCGCCGAAGCTCTCGGCGGCGTGCCTGAGCAGGCGTGCGGCGGCGAGCATGGGCTGGACCTGCGCGTCCTGCGGGTAGAAGACCCCGCCGGCCAGCTCCGGCGTCAGGTGCGGCTCGTAGTCGCGCAGCTCGGACGCCTGGACGAGGGTGTGCTCCACGCCCTGCTCGGCGGCCAGCTCGGTGAGCGCCGCCATGACCTTGCCGGTCTCGGCGACGACGAGCCCGCCCTTCGGTTCGAACTCGAAGCCGCCGTACCCGGCCAGCTCGCGCCACAGCCCGTTGGACAGCACGGCGAGCTCCAGCTCCGGCCCCGGCTCCTTGTCGGAGACCAGCACGTTGCCCTCGCCCGAGCCGGTCGTGCCCGCGGCCACGGAGCCGCGGTCGATCACGGTCACGTCGAGGCCCGCGCGCGCGGCGTAGTAGGCGCAGGCCGCGCCCACGACTCCGGCGCCGACGACGATGACGTCGGACATCACCACCTCCTTCCAGTAATATGTCACATACCTTGTAATGGTGAAAGACCGGGACGGCGAGCCGCCCGGTGGCCGGTGGCGGGACCGCCTGTCACGGCCCCTACCATCGATGGCGTGAAGCTACCCGCCGACAGCACCAACCCCTTCGTCCGGCTGCTGCGCTCCTTCCTCGCCCCGACCGAGCGGTCGATGCGGGCCTGGGCGCTGGCGTCCGTGGTGGTCAACGCCGGCATCACGGTCACCGGGGCCGGCGTGCGCGTGACCGAGTCGGGGCTGGGCTGCCCGACCTGGCCGCGATGCACTCCCGACAGCTTCGTCCCGGTCGTGCACGCCGATGTCGACCCGCTCAACATGGCGGTGGAGTTCGGCAACCGGCTGCTGACGTTCCTGGTGCTGGCGGTGGGCGTGGCGTGCGTGCTCGCGGCGCTGCGGCTGTCGCCCCGGCGCTCCTCGCTGGTGCGGCTGGCCTGGCTGCAGCCGGTCGGCATCGTCGCCCAGGCGCTGTGGGGCGGGCTGGTGGTGGGCACCATGCTCAACCCGTTCACGGTGGGCATGCACTACCTGATCTCCAGCGGCCTCATCGCGGCCTGCTGGCTGCTGTACGCGCGCTCGGGCGAGGGCGACGCCCCCATGCGGCGCATCACGCACCGCGACGTCAGAAGGCTCGGCCACGTGCTGCTCGCCGCCGTGTTCGTGCTGCTGGTGGTGGGCGTCGGGGTCAGCGGCACCGGCCCGCACTCGGGCGACGAGCTGGCCTCGCGCTTCGACTTCGACATCGAGGTCATCGCCCGGCTGCACGCCGACATCGCCTACGTCGTGGTCGGGCTGACGTTCGCGCTGCTGTTCGCCCTCCACGTGACCAACGGGCCCCGGCCCGCCCGCCGTGCCGCGCTCGCGCTCTTCGGAGCCGAGCTGCTGCAGGGCCTGATCGGTTACACGCAGTGGTTCCTCGCCGTGCCGGCCCTGCTGGTGCTGCTGCACGTGCTCGGCTCGACCCTGGTGTGGACCGCCACGCTGCGGGTCGTCACCTCGCTGCGCGCCCGCGACCGCGAGCCCGCCCCCGCGACCCGCTCCCCCACCGAAGCAGCCGCCACCCTCTGACCGCGACCCACTCCCACCGGAACGACCACCACCCTCTGACCGGAACCCACTCCCCCACCGGAAAGACCGACGCCCTCTGACCGGAACCCACTCCCCCACCGGAAAGACCGACGCCCTCTGATCGGATATGCCAGGGTTTATGGGAGATGTCCGCCACTCCCCCGGTCCTGGAAGGGTGCGATTTGCTGGGAAAAGTCCGCCTCTCTCGGAAGACGCTGCGCCGGGCGTACCAGGGGCTGGTCCTGGCCAGCGTGCTCGCCCTGGCGCCCATGACGTGGGCCTGGCTGAGCAGTTCGGGACATCGCGCGACGGCGGAGGAGCCGGGCTGGCAGGCGCGGGTGCCGCAGGCGCAGGCCGCGCTCGTGCTGGGCGCGGGCCTGTACGACGGCGTCCACCCCAGCCCGATGCTGGCCCGCAGGCTCGACATCGCCGCCGAGCTGTACCGGGCGGGCAAGGTGCGGGCGCTGCTGCTGTCGGGCGACAACAGCCGCGCGGACTATGACGAGCCGACGGCGATGCGCGACTACCTGCGCGCCAGGGGCGTGCCGGACGCCGTGATGGTGCTCGACTACGCCGGGTTCGACACGTGGGACTCGTGCGTGCGGGCGCGCCGGGTGTTCGGCGCCGAGAAGGTGACCGTGGTGACCCAGGAGTTCCACATTCCCCGTGCGGTGACGCTGTGCAGGGCGGCGGGGCTGGAGGCGTTCGGGGTGGGTGACGACTCGGTCAGGCGTTACGCCGTCACCACCTACGCGAGCGCCGCCCGCGAGGTGTTCGCCGCGGGCAAGGCGTTCGTCGACGCCGTGGTCCTGCACTCCGACCCCGTCTACCCGGGGCCGCGCGAGGTCTCGCTCACCGAGATCCTGGCCCGGCCCGGCGGCGCTCAGGTGGGGGCGCCCGGCGCGTAGCCGGGCGGCGGCGACCCCCTCGCCACCGAGCGCGCGTGCATCGACGGCACCGGGAAGTCGGCCCTGGCCGTGCTCATGCATTCGAGCAGCGCCCGCTGCTCCTCGTGGAAGGTGTGCTCGTCGACCATGTGGCGGGCGGCACGCTCGTGCAGCAGGCCCAGCTCGGTGGCGGCGAGCTGGTAGTCGCGCATCGCGCGCACGCCGGCCTTGCCGCCGTGGGCGCGGGCCCACTGGCGCGCCTGGCGGCGGCGGGAGAACGTCGAGAGCATGTAGATGTCGGCCGGGGTGACGAGCTTGGTCGGCTCGTACGGCGGCAGGTAGCGCTGGATGAGCGCCACGATGCGCCGCCGGTCCCTGAACACCACGCCGATGAGCACCACCAGCACGACCAGCAGCGCCAGGTAGGCCACCACGAGCCCAGGGAAGCCGCCGTAGGAGGCCAGGCCGTTCCACAGGCCGTGCAGGATCATCGCGCCGGCCCAGCCCGCCAGCACGTACGTGGTGCGCTCGGGCCCGCTGCGCTGCGCCGCGTACGCGACCGCGACCCCGATCATGGAGCTGAACAGCGGGTGGGCCAGCGGCGAGAGCACCCCGCGCAGCACCACGGTCACGGCCAGCCCCTTGACGCCCGAGGTGGACAGCGCGCCGAGGTAGTAGCTGACGTTCTCGCTCATGGCGAAGCCGAGACCGACCATGCTGGCGTAGATGACGCCGTCGGTGGGCCCGTCGAGCTCGGCTCTGCGGAAGCGCAGCAGTCCCAGCAGCACCAGCCCTTTCATCGTCTCCTCCACCACCGGCGCGCCGAACGTGGCCGCGATGTTGCGGGCGCTGGCCTCCGACAGCTTGGCGGTGTCGATGATGTAGTGCAGGTTGAGCGAGTTGATCACGCCGGCGACGAGGACGGCGATGCCCGCGCCCCACGCGAAGGCGAAGATGAGGTTGCTGCGCGGCTCCGGCTCCATGCGGTCGAGCGCCAGCACCGCGGCGAGCAGCAGCGGCACCGGCGCCAGGGCCAGCATGAGCGCGATGAAGAACTGCACCGGAGCGCCGTTGATCAGGTCGAAGGAGAACGAGACGAAGGCGCAGATGCCGGTGATGACCAGCCCGATGATCAACGCGAACGACGGGCGGTCCTTCAACACCCAGCGTGGATCACGGGTCGCCATACGGTGACTTTAACGGATCGCAGTGCCGGGGTCCGTGTGGGTCGGCGCAGTGCCGGTCGAGCCCCGGCACCCCATGATCGACCTGCAGCGTCGTGTGGCCGATCGCGAACCGCTCGTGCAGCAGGTCGGCAAGGCGCGTGCGCACTTTGTGACAATCCGAGCCGCGGCTGACGAGTACGTGGGCCGAGAGCGTGGGATAGCCACTCGTCACCGTCCAGACATGCAGGTCGTGCACCTCCTCGACGTCGGCGTCCGAGGCCAGCAGCCGGCCGATCTCGTCGGGGTCGAGGTCGCTGGGCGCGGCCTGCAGCAGCACCCGGCAGGAGTCGCGCAGCAGCCCCCAGCCGGCCTTGAGCATGAGCGCGGCGACCACGAGCGCGGCGATGGCGTCGGCCTGGCGGAAGCCGGTCAGCCAGACCACGAGGCCGGAGACCGCGGTGGCGACGAAGGCGTACATGTCGTTGAGCACGTGCTGGAAGGCGCCCTCGACGTTGAGGCTGCGCCGGTTCGCCTTCGACAGCAGCCAGGCGGCGCCCGCGTTGACCGCGATGCCGGCCACGGCGGTGACCAGCACGACCGGGCCGTGCACGTCGGGCGGCTGCAGGATGCGCTGCACGCCTTCGTAGGCGAAGTACGCCACGAGCAGGAGCAGCGTCACCCCGTTGATCTGCGCGGAGAGTATCTCGGCCCGCTTGTAGCCGAAGGTGTAGGCGCCCTTGGCCGGGCGGGCGGCGATGCGCATGGCGAGCAGCGCCAGCGCGATCGCGCTCGCGTCGGTCAGCATGTGGGCGGCGTCGGAGATCAGCGCGATCGAGTTCGCGACCACGCCCGCGACCACCTCGGCCACCATGAAGCCGCAGATGAGCGCGAGCGCGCCCCACAGGTACCGCCTGTCGGCGTCGGGGCTCAGCGCGTGCCCGTGCCCGTGCCCGTGCCCATGAGCGCGGGCATGTCCGTCAGCATGGGTGCGGCCGTGCTGCACACCGCTCATCCCGTCTCCTTCAGATGCTCCCGGCTCAGGTCGAGCAGCATGCGGACGTGGGCGTCGGCCAGCCGGTAGTAGACCGTCCTGCCCGCCCTGCGGCTGGCCACGATCCCGGCCGTGCGCAGCAGGCGCAGCGCGTGGGAGACGGCGGTGTCGGACACCTCGACGGCGTCCGCCAGGTCGCACACGCACAGCTCGCCCGCCTCCAGCAGCGCGTACAGCAGGCGGGCCCTGGTCGGGTCGCCGAGCAGGCGGAACAGCTCGGCCAGCCGGGTCGCCTCCTCAGGTGTCACGAGCCGGTCGCGGGTGGCCGCGACCCGCGCGGCGTCGGTCTCCGGCACCGCGCATCCGTCCAGGCCCGTGACAACATCTGAAGAGGTGTTCATATGTGCATGGTACGAACGTGAAAAAGCCCGGCGCAACGGCCGGGCCAGAAAAGTCAGGACAACAGCGGGTCGATCGCCACGGCGAGGAAGAGCAGCGCCAGATAGGCGTTCGACCAGTGGAAGAAGCGCATGGGCCGCAGATGCACGCCCGTCTTGCCGGCGTTGAGCCTGGACAGCAGGCGGTGCACCTCCCACAGGCACATCACGCCCAGCACGGCCGCCACGATCGGGTAGAACAGCGTGGTGCCCGCCACCGGCCACAGCGCCAGCGAGCACAGCACGGTCGCCCAGGTGTAGGCGATGGACTCCAGCACCACGCGCCGCTCGGTGGCCACCACCGGCAGCATCGGCACGTTGGCCGCCGCGTAGTCCTCCTTGTAGCGCATGGCCAGCGTCCAGGTGTGCGGCGGCGTCCAGAAGAACACCACCCCGAACAGCACCAGCGGCGCCCAGTCGAGCCGCTCGGTGATGCCCGCCCAGCCGATCATCACCGGCATGCAGCCGGCGATGCCGCCCCACACGATGTTCTGGGCCGTGCGCCGCTTGAGGATCATCGAGTAGACCAGCACGTAGAACAGGATCGCGCCGAGCGACAGCAGCGCGGCCAGCCAGTTGGTGGTCAGCCAGAGCCCGGCCGTGGACACCACGCCGAGCACGATGCCGAAGATCAGCGCGTTGCGCGGCGAAACCTGGTGCCTGGCCAGCGGGCGCTTGCGGGTGCGGCGCATCTTCTGGTCGATGTCGCGATCCACATAGCAGTTGAGCGCGTTGGCGCTGCCCGCCGATAGGGTGCCGAACACCATGACCGAGATCGACGTCCACAGCGGCGGAAGGCCGCCCGCTGCGAGGAACATCACCGGCAGCGTCGTGATCAGCAGCAGCTCGATGATCCGCGGCTTGGTGAGTGCGATGTAGGCCTTGACGACCACGCCGAACGTGCGCGGCGCCTCCACCTTCGGTGACGGGGCCGTCGCCTGCCTGTTGGTCAGCACCGTCAAGGCGCTTCCAGCCTGTCGGAAGTCAACGCGTAACCTCTGATTAGAGCGGATCCTTGGGCGGGCGCCGGAACGCCCCTGCGAACAAACAAACTGTAGTCGCAGGGTGAGCCGGTCCGGCCAATGGGGGGCTTGAGCCGTACATGGACACGCGAGGGTGGAATGGGAATCGATCGCCGTCCCTACTCGGTTAGTGTCCCGTGTAGGCGCGGGCCACGCGATCTCGCGGCCGGCCCTACGCACCACCGCGCGCGCGACCTGCGACCGGCCGGCAGGCCGGGCGCCGGACGGCGCCAGGTGACCGGCCGCGGGCGGGACAAGCCACAACCAATGACAACTAGATTCCGGAGATCGAGCACTTGAGCACCGAACTCGTGCCAGCCCTTGAGTGGACCGACCTCGACAAGAAGGCGGTCGATGTCGTCCGGGCACTGGCGATGGACGCAGTGGAGAAGGCGGGCTCGGGTCACCCCGGCACCGCCATGAGCCTGGCCCCCGCCGCCTATCTGTTGTTCCAGCGCGTGATGCGTCACGACCCCACCGACCCCGGCTGGATCGGTCGTGACCGCTTCGTGCTGTCGTGCGGCCACACCAGCCTGACGCTCTACATCCAGCTCTTCCTGTCGGGCTACGGACTGACGCTTGACGACCTCAAGCGGCTGCGGCAGTGGGACAGCCTCACTCCCGGCCACCCCGAGCACGGCCACACGGCGGGCGTCGAGACCACGACGGGCCCGCTGGGCCAGGGCCTGGGCAACGCGGTGGGCATGGCGATGGCCGCCCGCCGTGAGCGCGGCCTGTTCGACCCCGACGCCGCGCCCGGCGCCTCGCCGTTCGACCACCACATCTGGTGCCTGGTCAGCGACGGCGACATCGAGGAGGGCATCAGCCACGAGGCCAGCGCCATCGCCGGCCACCAGAAGCTGGGCAACCTCATCGTCATCTACGACGACAACCACATCTCCATCGAGGACGACACCCAGATCGCCAAGTCGGAGGACGTCGTCGCCCGCTACCAGGCCTACGGCTGGCACACCGAGAGCGTCGACTGGACCGCCGGCGGCGAGTACGTCGAGGACATCCAGGCCCTGTACGAGGCGCTGCAGAAGGCCAAGGCCGAGACCGACCGCCCGTCGTTCATCCGGCTGCGCACCATCATCGGCTGGCCGGCGCCCAACAAGCAGAACACCGGCAAGATCCACGGCTCGGCCCTGGGCGAGGCGGAGGTCGCCGCCACCAAGCAGGTGCTGGGCATGGACCCGAGCAAGACCTTCGACGTGCCGGACGAGGTGCTGGAGCACGCCCGCGGCATCGTCCAGCGGGGCCGCGCCGACCACGCCGAATGGGAGAAGAGCTACAGCGAGTGGCGCCTGGCCAACCCCGAGCGGGCCGCCGAGCTCGACCGCATCTCGCACCGCGAGCTGCCGGCCGGCTGGGCGACGGCGCTGCCGTCGTTCGAGACGGGCGCCTCCATGGCCACCCGCAAGGCCTCCGGCGAGGTGCTGAGCGCGCTCGCGCCGGTGCTGCCCGAGCTGTGGGGCGGCTCGGCCGACCTGGCGGAGTCCAACAACACCACGATGAAGGGCGAGCCGTCCTTCATCCCGGAGGAGTACCAGACCAAGGAGTTCCCCGGTAACCGCTACGGCCGCACGCTGCACTTCGGCATCCGCGAGCACGCCATGGGCGCCATTCTCAACGGCATCGCGCTGCACGGCGGCACCCGCCCGTACGGCGGCACGTTCCTGGTGTTCTCCGACTACATGCGCCCGGCGGTGCGGCTGGCCGCGCTGATGAAGCTGCCGGTCGTCTACGTCTGGACGCACGACTCCATCGGTCTCGGCGAGGACGGCCCCACCCACCAGCCGATCGAGCACCTGTGGTCGCTGCGCGCGATCCCGGGCCTCGACGTGGTGCGCCCGGCCGACGCCAACGAGACGGCCTACGCGTGGAAGGCCGTGCTTGAGCACACCGACCGGCCGGCCGCGCTGGCGCTGACCCGCCAGAACCTCCCGGTCTACGAGGGCACCAGCGCCGACGGCGTGGCCCGCGGCGGTTACGTGCTGCGCGAGGCATCCGACGGCCAGCCGCGGGTCATCCTCATCGCCACCGGCAGTGAGGTGCAGATCGCCATCGAGGGCCGCGAACTCCTGGAGTCGCAGGGCATCCCGACGCGGGTGGTCTCCATGCCGTGTGTCGAATGGTTCAACGGGCAGGATCCGGCATATAAGCAGACGGTTCTGCCCTCGTCGATCAAGGCTCGGGTCGCGGTCGAGGCGGGCGTCGCGCTCGGCTGGCACGAGTACGTCGGCGAGCACGGCGAAGTGGTCAGCCTCGAACACTTCGGCGCGTCGGCCCCGTACAAGACGCTGTACGAGCAGTTCGGGCTGACGGCGGAGCGCGTCGCGGCGGCGGCCAGGGCGAGCCTGGCCAAGCTCGGTCAGGACAAGGGCGAGACGACGGGAAACTGAAGAAGAATGAGCGAGATCCTCAACAAACTGTCCGGCCAGGGCGTGGCCATCTGGCTCGACGACATCAGCCGTGAGCGGCTGCGCAGCGGCAACCTCGAGCAGCTGATCCGCGAGAAGAACGTCGTCGGCGTGACGTCCAACCCGACGATCTTCGCGAACGCGCTCAGCAAGGGCGACGCCTACGACTCCCAGATGCACGACCTGGCGGTCCGCGGCGTCGACGTCGGCGAGGCCGTGCGCGCCATCACCACCTACGACATCCGGTGGGCGGCCGACGTGCTGCGCCCGATCTACGACTCCAGCGGAGGCGTCGACGGCCGCGTGTCGATCGAGGTGGACCCGCGCCTCGCCCGCGACGGCGAGCGGACGATCGCCGAGGCCAGGGCGCTGTGGTGGCTGGTCGACCGGCCCAACCTGTTCATCAAGATCCCGGCCACGCTGGAGGGCCTGCCCGCGATCACGCAGGCGCTGTCGGAGGGCATCAGCGTCAACGTCACGCTGATCTTCTCCCTCGAGCGCTACCGCGCGGTCATGGACGCCTGGCTCGCCGGGCTGGAGGCCGCGCAGGCCAAGGGCATCAACCTCGCCACGATCGAGTCGGTGGCCTCGTTCTTCGTCAGCCGCGTCGACACCGAGATCGACAAGCGGCTCGACAAGCTGGGCAAGCCGGAGCTGAAGGGCAAGGCGGGCGTGGCCAACGCGCGCCTGGCGTACGCGGCGTTCGAGGAGGTCATGAACTCCGAGCGCTGGCAGCGCCTGCGCGAGGCCGGCGCGCGTCCGCAGCGGCCGCTGTGGGCCTCCACGGGCGTCAAGAACCCCGAGTACCCCGACACGCTCTACGTCGACCAGCTCGTCGCCCCCGGCACCGTCAACACGATGCCGGAGAAGACGCTCGACGCCGTGGCCGACCACGCCACCATCACGGGCGACACCGTGCGCCCGTTCTACGAGCAGGCGTGGAACACCATGGCCGCGCTCAAGGACGCCGGCATCGACTACGACGACGTCGTGAAGGTGCTGGAGGACGAGGGCGTGGAGAAGTTCGAGGCGTCCTGGAACGAGCTGCTGGAAAGCGTCAGCAAGAACCTGGTTCCGTGATGTACGTCTCTTACCGCGAGGAGGGGGTGGCCGCTGCCGCCTCCTCCGTCGCGGGGCGCCTCGTCGCCGACGGCGTGCCCGCGCGGCTCGCCGACGGCGACCCCACGCTGTGGGGTGAGGACGCCGAGGCGGAGGCGGCGGCCCGGCTCGGCTGGCTGTCGCTGCCCCGCCACTCCCGCGAGCTGCTGCCCGTGCTGGGCAGGCTCGCGGACCGGGCCCGCGCCGCGGGCCTGACCAACGTGGTGCTGGCCGGCATGGGCGGCTCGTCGCTCGCGGCGCAGGTCATCTGCGACACCGCGGACGTGCCGCTCACCGTGCTCGACACCACCGACCCAGGCCAGGTGCGCAGGGCCCTGGCCGAAGGGCTTTCCTCCACGGTCGTGGTGGTGGCGGGGCGCAGCGGCTCGACGGTCGAGACCGACTGCCTGCTGCGCGTCTACGAGCAGCGCTTCGCCGACGCCGGCCTCGACCCGGCCGGCCACATCGTGGTCGTCACCGCTCCAGGGTCCCCGCTGGAGCGGCACGCCGTGCGGGCCGGCTATCAGCTCGTGCCCGCCTCGCCCAGCGTGGGCGGCCGCTACTCGGCGCTGTCGGCGTTCGGGCTGGTGCCCGCCGCCCTGGCGGGTGCCGACGTGGAGCGGCTGCTCGACGACGCCGGCGAGGTGCTGCCGCTGCTGTCGCGCGAGGACGGCAACCCCGGGCTCGACCTGGGCGCCGCGCTCGCCGCCTCGGCGCTGGCCGGCCGCGACAAGCTGGTGCTCGAAGACCGGCTGACGGCCATCAACGGGCTGCCCGACTGGATCGAGGAGCTGGTCGCCGAGTCCACCGGCAAGCAGGGCAAGGGCATCCTTCCCGTGGTGGGCGCCGACCCCAACGGCGCCTCCGACGAGCTGGTCGTCGCCATCGACTCCGACGACGGCGACGTGCGGGTCGACGGCCCGCTGGGCGCGCAGTTCCTCGTCTGGGAGTACGCGACCGCGCTCGCCTGCGCGGTGCTGCGGGTCAACCCGTTCGACGAGCCCAACGTCGCCGAGTCCGCCGCCAACACCGACACCCTGCTGTCCCTGCCCGACCTGCCGACCGGCGCGCCGTCGTTCGTGGACGGCCCGGTCGAGGCGTACGGCGCGGCGACGGCCAGGGACCTGCCCGGGCTGTTCGCCGAGCTGCTGCACACCATCCCCCGCGACGGCTACCTCGCGATCATGGCGTATCTCGACCGGCTGGCCGCCTTCGACGCGCCGGTGCCCGAGGGCGCCGACTTCGACCAGATGACCGACGCCTGGATGATGGCCGACCCGCTGACGCTGCGCGCGCTGCTCGCGCAGCGCACCGACCGGCCGGTCACGTTCGGATGGGGGCCGCGCTTCCTGCACTCGACCGGGCAGTACCACAAGGGCGGGCCGCAGAACGGGGTGTTTCTGCAGATCACGGGGGCAGTGGAGGAAGACGTCGCCGTTCCCGGCCGGCCCTACACGCTGGGCCGGCTTCAGCTCGCGCAGGCGCTGGGCGACCTGGGGGCGCTGGAGACCCGCGGCCGCCCTGCCGTACGCCTGCATCTGACCGACCGCGCGGCGGGAGTCGCGCGTTTGCTCGCAGCCGCACAGGAGGCTTGAGATGACTGACCGCGCTGACCCCGCGGCACCTGAAGAACCCGCGGCGCCGGGCGCGCCCGCGGAGGAGGCCCTCACCGTGGCGTCCGCCGTCGCCGGCACGTCCACCACCGAGGCGGTGGCCGCGGCCAATCCGCTGCGCGACCCGCGCGACAAGCGGCTGCCCAGAGTGGCGGGGCCGTGCGTGATGGTGTTGTTCGGTGTGACGGGTGACCTGGCCAAGCGCAAACTGCTGCCGGCGATTTACGACCTGGGCAACCGGGGGCTGCTGCCACCCGGCTTCTCGCTGGTCGGCTTCGCCCGGCGCGATTGGAAGGACCAGGATTTCGCCCAGTTGACGTACGAGGCCGTCAAGGCGCACGCCAGGACGCCGTTCCGTGAGGAGGTCTGGAAGCAGCTTCGCGAGGGCATCCACTTCGTGCCCGGCGAGTTCTCCGACGACGGCGCCTTCGATGCGCTCGCCATGGCGTTGGCCGAGATCGACGAGACCCGGGGCACCGGCGGAAACTACGCTTTCTACCTGTCGGTGCCGCCGAAGTTCTTCCCCGTGGTGGTGGAGCAGCTCAAGCGCACCGGCCTGTCCGACGCGCCCGAGGGTTCCTGGCGGCGCGTGGTGATCGAGAAGCCGTTCGGCCACGACCTGAAGTCGGCACACGAGCTGAACGAGATCACCACCTCGGCTTTCCCCGAGAGCTCGATCTTCCGGATCGACCACTACCTCGGCAAGGAGACGGTCCAGAACATCATGGCGCTGAGGTTCGCCAACAACCTCTACGAGCCGATCTGGAACCGCAGCTTCGTCGACCACGTGCAGATCACGATGGCCGAGGACATCGGCATCGGCGGCCGGGCCGGCTACTACGACGGCATCGGCGCCGCCCGCGACGTGATCCAGAACCACCTGCTCCAGCTTCTCGCGCTCGTCGCGATGGAGGACCCGACCTCGTTCGAGGCGGCCTCGCTGCGCCGGGAGAAGGAGAAGGTGCTCAAGGCCGTGCGGCTGCCGGCCAACCTGGCGCTCAACACCGCGCGCGGCCAGTACGCCGCCGGCTGGCAGGGCGGCGAGAAGGTCGTCGGCTACCTCCAGGAGGAGGGCATCTCGCCCGACTCCACGACCGAGACGTACGCGGCGATCAAGCTGGAGATCGCCAACAGGCGCTGGGCCGGGGTGCCGTTCTACCTGCGCACCGGCAAGCGGCTCGGCCGCCGGGTGACCGAGGTGGCCGTGGTGTTCCAGCGGGCGCCGCACCTGCCGTTCAGCGCCGACGACACCGAGATCCTCGGCCAGAACGCCCTGGTCATCCGGGTGCAGCCGGACGAGGGCATCACCGTGCGCTTCGGCTCGAAGGTGCCGGGCACGGCGATGGAGGTGCGCGATGTGTCCATGGACTTCGCCTACGGCGAGTCGTTCCTGGAGTCGTCGCCCGAGGCGTACGAGCGGCTGCTGCTCGACGTGATGATCGGCGATCCGCCGCTCTTCCCGCACCAGCGGGAGGTGGAGCTGTCGTGGAAGATCCTCGACCCGATCGAGGAGTTCTGGGCCACGCAGGGCCAGCCGGAGCCGTACGAGTCGGGCTCGTGGGGTCCCACGTCGGCCGATGCGATGATGGCCCGCGACGGCCGCGTGTGGAGGAGGCTCTGACATGACGACCTTCATGCTGACCGACACCACGGCAGGCAAGATCGCCGCCCAGTTCACGCACCTGCGTCACCAGATGGGCGCGCCGGCCATCGGCATGGTGCTCACGCTCGTCGTGGTCTGCGAGGAGCGCCACCAGTACGACGCGCTGCGGGCGGCCACCGAGGCGGCCCGCGAGCACCCGTCGCGCATCATCGTGGTGATCAAGCGCGAGGAGGACGAGCCGATCAGGCTGGACGCCGAGCTGCGCATCGGCGAGAACACGCCCGGCGAGGTCGTGGTGCTGCGCCTGTACGGCGAGCTGACCGAGCACGCCGACTCCGTCGTCAGCCCGCTGCTGCTGCCCGACACGCCCGTGGTGGCCTGGTGGCCGGGCGCGGCGCCCGACGTGCCGTCCAAGGACGCCATCGGGGCGCTGGCGCAGCGGCGCATCACCGACGCCAAGGGCTTCGACGACGGCGGCGTCAAGTCGCTGGTGACCCGCGCCAAGGGGTACGCCCGCGGCGACACCGACCTGGCCTGGGCTCGGATCACGCCGTGGCGCAGCCTGCTGGCGGCCGCGTTCGACCAGCCGGTGGGCAAGGTGCGCAAGGGCACGGTCGAGGCCGCGGCCGGCCACCCGAGCGCGCCGCTGCTCGCGGCCTGGCTGTCGGAGCGGCTGGGCTGCTCCGTCAAGGTCGTCGACTCGGCGGGTCCCGGCCTGACCGCCGTGCGCCTGCAGCTCGCCGCGGGCGGTGAGCTGTCGGTCGTGCGCAACGACGCCCGCGTGGCCACGCTCTCGCGTCCCGGCCAGCCGGACAGGACCGTGGCGCTGGCCCGCCGGCAGACCTCGGAGCTGATGGCCGAGGAGCTGCGCAGGCTCGACAGCGACGAGATCTACGAGGCCGCGGTCAAGCGTTTCGCGAGGACGTTCAAGGGATGAGCAAAGTGAGCGTGCCCACCATCGTCGTGCACCGTGACGCCGAAGTCCTGGCCAACGCCGTGGCGGCGCGCATCATCACGCGGCTGGTCGACGCGCAGGCGGCCAAGGGCTCTGCGTCGATCGTGCTGACCGGCGGCACGATCGGCACCGCCACGCTGGCCGCCATCGCGGCCACGCCGGCCAGGGACGCCGTCGACTGGCGGCGCCTGGACATCTGGTGGGGCGACGAGCGGTTCCTGCCCGACGGCGACAAGGAGCGCAACGAGACCGGCGCCCGCCAGGCGCTGCTCGACCACGTCGACGTCGATCCCGAGCGGGTGCACGTCATGCGCGGCCCCGACTCGGGGATGACGGCCGAGGAGTCCGCCGACGCCTACGCCGCCGAGCTGCGCAAGGCCGCCAGGCCCGAGGATCACGGGCCGGTGCCCGCCTTCGACGTGATGCTGCTCGGCATGGGGCCGGACACCCACGTGGCGTCGCTGTTCCCCGGCATGCCGGCCCTGTACGACACCCGCCCGGTGGTGGCCGTGCACGGCTCGCCCAAGCCGCCGCCCACCCGTATCTCCCTGACCCTGCCCGCCATCCAGGCCTCGCGCGAGGTGTGGGTGGTCGCGGCGGGCGAGGAGAAGGCGGGCGCGGTGCGCATGGCGCTGTCCGATTCCGGGCCCGTGCAGGTGCCGGCGGCGGGGGCGCGGGGGCGCGGGCGGACGCTGTTCCTGCTCGACCGCGCGGCGGCGGCCAAGATCCCGCCGGGTCTCGGCCGCCTCGCATCCCCGTGATCCGCCGCGTCCGGGAAGCCTCGTGCCCGGCGGCTTCCTGAGACCCGGTCAGACCCTTTCAGAGGCCCCCAGAGCCCACCTTGCGCGAGGTGCGGCCTTGGGGGCCTCGGCTTTGCCGCCAGAGCCTTCGAGCGTCCCTGAGAGCCTTGTGGAGGGCTTCCGCGGCTCGCTCCCCTCGCGGGGAGCTCCCTGCTCCGCCCGGGCGACGTGTGGCTCACTCCCCGTGGCGCCGGACGCCGGGCGGCCGACGTGGTGCACGCTCAGCCGGGTGCGGCCGCGAGGGTGTCGATCTCGGTGAGCAGTGCCTGCTTGCGCTCCTCCGCCAGGTACGACGCCCGCACCCCGTTCCGTGCCAGCTCGGCGAGCTGCTCCCGGCCGAAGCCGAACACCCGGGCCGCGACCCGGTACTCGTCGGCCAGCGTGGTGCCGAACATGGGCGGATCGTCGCTGTTCAGCGTCACGTACAGCCCCTCTTCCAGCAGCCGGGGCAGCGGGTGGTCCTCGATACGGGCGATCTGTCCCGTGCACAGGTTGGACGTCGGGCAGACATCGAGCGGGATCTGCGTCTCCCGCAGATGCGCCACCAGCCGGGGGTCGGCCAGGCAGTTGATGCCGTGGCCGATGCGCTCGGCGCCGTAGTGCTCCACGACCTCCCAGATCGTCTCCGGCCCGGTCATCTCCCCGCCGTGCGGGACGCTGTGCAGCCCGGCCGCCCGCGCGGCGGCGAACGCGGCGCGGTAGGCGTCGCGGTACTTCGGGCGTTCCTGTTCGATCCCGCCGATGCCGAAACCTACCAACGCGGTGGGAGGTTCTTCGAGCGCGTGCTTGAGCGTCACCTTGGCGGCCTCTTCGCCGTACTCGCCGGGGATGTCGAAGATGTAGGCGATCTCGACGCCGTGCTCGGCGAGCGCGTCGCGGGCGGCCAGGTCGAGCGCCTCGGTGACCGCGCGCATCGGCAGGCCGACCACGTGCTGGGCGTACGGCGTGACCTGCAGCTCCGCGTACCGCCCGCCTTGGGAGGCGAGGTCGCGGGCCAGGCCGAGCACGAGCGTGGCGACGTCCTCGGGCTCGCGTATGAGCGCGTTGACGGCCGCGTACACGCGGGCGAAGTGCGGAAAGTCCCGGAAGGTGTAGAAGCGGCGCAGCTCCTCCTCCGTGGTGGGGACGCCGCTGCCCGGGTGGCGGCGCGCCAGCTCCAGCACGGTGGGGACCGAGGCGGAGCCGACGTGGTGAACGTGCAGCTCGACCTTGGGCAGGGCGTCGATGAAGTCGTCGAGGGTCATGCGGACGACCATAAGACCGGCGTATCCCGAAAAGACAGGTTTCAGCGCCGAATCTCACACAAGTTTGTCAGATTATCGGGCCGAGTCGCGCTGAGGCGGTGACCAGCACCGACGTGCATGATCGCGGGCCGCCGCGCCGCCCGCTCACCGCTCCAGCCGTTGCCGGGCGTGGCGTTCCTCGCGGCGCGCGACTTCGAGCCGCTGCCTGGCGTCCTCGAGTTTCTTACGCGCCTTGGCCAGCTTCCTCTCCAGCCGAGCCACCTTCCCCGCGCGCTCGTCGTGCTCCTTCTGGGCGGTCTCCAGCTGCGCCGCCCACTCCCGGTGCGCCGCCTCGGCCTCCTCGCGCTCCTTGGCCTTCCTGGCGGTCTCCTCCTCCCGCCTGCGCGCCTCCTCGGCCGTGTCCGCCTCGTCTCCGCCGC
This sequence comes from Nonomuraea sp. NPDC052634, assembly GCF_040678535.1. Taxonomy (NCBI): domain Bacteria; kingdom Bacillati; phylum Actinomycetota; class Actinomycetes; order Streptosporangiales; family Streptosporangiaceae; genus Nonomuraea; species Nonomuraea sp. NPDC052634. The sequence goes on from NZ_JBFATY010000006.1 coordinate 445,587, forward strand.
TCTTCTTCCTTCGCGGCGGACGCTCGCGGGTGACGGGCGCGGGGGCGAAGCCGCTGTACCGCAGGGGCTTGGCCAGCCGCCCCCGCCGTACCTCCTCGGCCGCCTCCCCGTCCACCAGGGCGGCGTCCAGGGTCTGGTCCACCTCGGTGGCGGCGGCGGCCGACAGGTCACCCGCCCGCCTGGCCAGCCGGCCCACCTTGGCGGTCACCTCACCCCTGAGCCGGGCCAGCTCGGCCAGCGCGTCCGCGTCCTGCTCCCGCCAGGCCGCGCGCAGCCGCTCCCCCACCTCCAGCAGCTCGCGGAGCTCGTCGGGATGCTCGCGGGAGAGCCGGTTCACCGCCCACGCCGACACCGTGGGCTTGCGCAGCTTCGCGATCTCGCGGGAGAGCCGTACGTCGCCCGCCTCCTTCGCCGCGCGGGCCTCCTCCGCGCGGGCGGCGGTGAACTCCGGCGGCGGCACCCCGTACAGGCGATCGGCCACCTCATCGAGATCCACACAGGACAAATACCCTCCGCCGCCGATTTTCTAGCGCATAGTGGAGACAGCCCCAGCCGAACGGAGGCCCCGGTGTTCGAGCGATTCACCGACCGTGCGCGCAGGGTCGTCGTCCTCGCCCAGGAGGAGGCGCGGATGATGAACCACGACTACATCGGCACTGAACACATATTGCTCGGTCTCATCCACGAGGGCGAAGGGCTCGCGTCCCTCGTGCTCACCGAGTGCGGCGTGCAGCTGGAGCGCGTACGCGCGTTCGTGGAGCAGGAGATGGGCCACGGTGCCAAGGAGCCCCACGGGCACATCCCCTTCACGCAGCGCGCGAAGAAGGTCCTGGAGCTGTCGCTGCGCGAGGCCCTGCAGCTACGCCACAACTACATCGGTACCGAGCACATCCTGCTGGGCCTGATCAGGGAGGGCGAGGGCCCGGCCGCCCAGGCGCTCGCCGACGCGGGCGTGGAGCCCGCGGACGTACGCCGGCGCGTCCTCGACCGGCTCAGCCGCGGCTCCAGGGAACGTCCGTCCGAGATCTTCGCCGCAGGCGGCTCGACGCTGCAGGAGCAGCTCACCCAGATCCAGGAGAGCCTCGATCGGATCGAACGCCACCTCGGCATCAAACGCGACGAGCCGCCCGCACCAGCGAGCCGGGAGGGCACGGCGAGGGACGACGAGAACCGGGACGACGCGAACGGCGAGGACGCCACCGGCACCGGCTGACGCCCATCCGGCCGAGCACCGGCTGACGCCCATCCGGCCGAGCACCGGCTGCCGGCCCGCCACCGGACAGCCGGCACCTCCCGCGACCGTAAGGCGCCATCCAGCCACGACCGGCGACCCCCATCACGCCACCACGGGAACCGAACATCGACGCCCCGAAGGTCAGCGGAGGGCGGCCAAGGTGTCGAGTGGGTTCTCCAGGAGGTTGGCGAAGGCCAGCTCGGCGGCCCCGGCGAGCGTGGTGTCGTCGCCGAGCGCGGTCACCGCCAGGCGGACGCGTTCGCGCGACACCGGCAGCACGTGGGCGTCCACGCGCTCCCTGACCCGGGGCGCGGCGCCCGGATAGACGTCGCGCAGCATGCCGCCGAAGACCACCAGCGCCGGGTTGAACAGGTTGATGAGGTTGACGATGCCGACGCCGAGCCAGTCGCCGACCCGGTCGAGCGCGTCCTGCGCCCGTGCGTCACCGGTGGCGGCCAGGGCGACGACGGCTCTGATACCCTCGCGGCCGAACAGCTCGCCGGCGCGTCCGGCGTACCCGAGCAGCGCCTCCTCGCCCACCTCCGCCTCCAGGCAGCCGCGCGACCCGCACAGGCAGGGGCGCCCGTCGAAGGGGTTGACCAGCATGTGCCCGAGCTCGCAGCCGTAGCCGCCGTCGCCGTCGAGCAGCCTGCCGCCGACGATGATCCCGCCGCCGACGCCGACGTCGCCGTGCAGGTAGATGAGGTTGTCGACGTCCCTGCCCGCACCGCGTACGTGCTCGGCGACCGCGCCCAGGTGCGCCTCGTTGCCCACCTCGACCGGCAGCCCGAGCCCGAGCCCGGCGGCGAGCTCCGGCCCGAACGCCTGGTCCACCCAGCCGAGGTGCGGCCCGTAGCGGACCGTGCCGTCGGCTCGCCTGATCAGCCCGCAGTACGACGCCCCGATGCCCACGCACAACGCGTCGGGACCTGCCTCCGCCACCAGCTCGCGGCCGAACGCGGCGAGGACGCCGACGACATCCTCCAGGTCCACGCCCGCGCGGGCGCGTACGGCCTCGCGCCGGGCGAGCACCCGTCCGCCGAGCCCCACGCGGGCCGCGATCAGCCGGTCCACGGCGACGTCGAACGCGAGACCGTACAGGCTCTCCTGCTCGGGCATGACGACGATGGACGGCCGCCCCGCGCGGCCCCTGCGGTCGGGGACGCCCTCGCGGACGAGCCCGGCAGCGGCGAGTTCGGCGGTCAGGTCCATGATGGTGCTGCGGTTGAGGCCCATCCAGCGGCTCAGCGCGGCCCGCGACACCGCTCCCTCTTTGTGCACGCGCCGCAGCACCTCGCTCAGGTTGCGCTGCCGCAGCTGCTCCTGTGTCCGCGCGCCCGCCGTCGTCGTCGCCGTCACCCTCGCCAGCTTAGAACCTGTCCTCGCCCGCGCCCAGCGGGACGGAGTCCGGCGGCCCGGGTGTCAGACGGGCACCACCGCGCCCACAGGAAGCCGGGCCTCCACCACGCCGGGGTCGTCGGTGTAGCCGAGCGTCGCGCCCAGCGAGATCATCAGCCGCCGCATCCTCGCGTTGTCCGACAGCATCGAGGCCTTGACCTCGGCGTAGCCCAGGTCGGCCGCCGCGCGTACGAGCATCCTCGCCATCGCCGTCCCCAGGCCGCGCCCCTGCCAGCGGTCCTCGACCAGGAAGGCCATCTCCGCGATGCCCGGGTCGGGCGTGAACAGCAGGTTGGCCATCCCCACGACCTGCCCGTCGTGCCCGGCGACCAGCGAGTAGCCCTTGCTCCTGTCGCACAGCCGGTCGAACATGCGCGGCGGCAGCGTCGGCATGGCGGTGAAGTAGCGGAACCTGCGCGATTCGGGCGAGCAGCGGTCGTGCAGGTCGCGTACGGCCTCGCGGTAGATGGAGGTGAGCGGCCGCACGGTCACCTCCACGCCGTCGGACAGCTTGATCGCGCGCTCGGGGGCGGTCTGCTCGGGCGCGGGCTGGGCGAGCCTCGCGAAGGCGGCCGCCCTGGCCGCCTCGGTCAGCGTGAACGGCAGCTCGGCGCGCCGCAGCCGCACCGCCCGCTTCGGCGCGACCGGCACGACGAGCTGGGTCGGGTCGGGTAGATCACTCACGGCCTCACCATAGATCCACCGCGCGTCGTCCGCGCGCAGCAGCTCGGCCAGCAGCTCCGGCAGCCGCCACGGCATCGAGCGCAGCCTGGAGGCCAGCAGCAGCGCCCGGGTGGGCTCGTCGGTCAGCTCGTGGGCGGTGGCGGCCACCACCTGGACGCGGCGGCCACCGGCCGCCTCCAGCGCCTCGCGCACGGTCTCGGGTGCGGCGGGGATGTCCGTGACGAACTCGTCGACGGTGCCTTCGGCATCGGACTGGACGCTCAGGCCGAGGATGTTGCCGCCCCTGTCGGCCAGGGCCGCCGCCAGCGAGGCCAGGCGTCCGGGCCGCTCGTCCACCGTGGTGCGAATGCGCAAGAATCCCATGCGTCAGAGCATGACGGGAAGCTGTTACGCGGCCGCTACCGATGTGTTTACATCGCGTGATTCATCGCGAGATGTCCGCTTATATCGCGCAATGTCATCCTTATCCCACCCGCGCCAGCTTCCGGACCAGCGCCACCCGCCGGCCGCACACCACCGTCGGCACCCACAGACCGGCGGGCCCCGACAGACCTCGCGACCCCCGTGGCACCACCGGCGTCACCGACATGTCGGCAGCACGGCCCCAGCCGCCGCTCCTCGCCGACCATCTGCGCCGGCGCGCCACCACCCTGGGCCACCGCCGCCAAGCGCGCACCAGAAGCAACTCCACCCCCTCCGCACGCGAGCCGGTCGGCACCCGCAGCCGGTGCAGCATCCCTGGCATGGGGCCCCGCGTCGCAACCAGGCACCTCCTCGATCCCCCTGGTCGCCATGCACCCAGCCACCGCCAACCGCCTGCCTGTCCTTCCGCGCCCGACTCCCGACCAGCACCCGCGCCCACGCCTCTTGCCTCGTGACCGTCGCGGGCCGGCCCTCTGGGATCTACCTGCACCAACGCTTCAGAGCTCATTCCGTGCCCCACCACTCCCCCATGCTGCGCTGCACCACTCCCTCTAGCAGCGCTCCAGCCCTGTCTCCCCGCTCCAGTCCCGTCCCCGCACCGCGCTTCGGGAGCTCATTCCGTGCCCCACCGCTCCCCCATGCTGCGCTGTACAGCCCCCTCTGACAGCACTCCAGCCTGCGCCTCCCCGCATCGCGGGCCCACTCGGACCGCCCTTCCTCTGCCCATCCCAGACGCCGGAAGCGAGACCTCAACCGGCTCCCCCTCGCTCAGATCGTCGCCCAGAGCGGCCCTCCTCCCCTGCGAGCGGGGGCAAGATCGCGCCGAACGGCCCGGCAACGCCGACGAAACGCTCCTCCCGATGCCGACGGGGGCAAGATGGAGCGACTGCGAGAAAGGACGACGCTCGATGAACATCCTCTTCCGAGGCGGCCGGGTCTTCACCCCCGACGGTGTCGTGGCCGAGGCCGTGCTGGTGCGGGGCGGCGTGATCGCCGCCGTGGGGCCGGAGGGGGAGCTGGCGCGCGGGCCGCACGAGACGGTGGATCTCGACGGCGGTCTGCTGGTGCCGGGTTTCACGGACGCGCACATGCACCCGATTCAGGCGGGCCTTGAACGCGCAAAGTGCGACTTGTCCGAAGATTTCGGCCTAGACGCGTACAAAGAAAAGATCGCCGACTATGCCGCGAAAAATCCGGAGAAAGAGTGGATCGATGGCGGCGGATGGGACATGTCGGCTTTCCCCGGCGGTCTCCCCCACCGCGATCATCTCGGCTTCCTCGACCGCCCCGCGTACCTGATCCAGCGCGACCACCACGCCGCCTGGGTCAACACGCGGGCCCTGGAACGCGCCGGCATCACCCGCGACACCCCCGATCCCGCCGACGGCCGCATCGAGCGGGACGCGAACGGCGAGCCGACGGGCGTCCTGCACGAGGGCGCGATGGACCTCGTCGGCCTGCTCACCCCGCGCCCGACCGCCCAGGACCTGCAGGACGCGCTGGCGGACGCCGAGCGGCACCTGTTCTCGCTGGGCGTCACCGGCTGGCAGGACGCCATCGTGGGCTCGTACGCGGGCTCCGACGACCCGCTGCCCACCTACCTGGCGGCGGCCCGCTCAGGACGCCTGCGGGCGCGTGTGGTGGGCGCCCTGTGGTGGGACCGCACGCGCGGCCTGGAGCAGATCGAGGACCTGGTGGCGCGGCGCGCGTCGGCGGAGGGGCTGGAGCGGTTCAGGGCCACCTCGGTCAAGATCATGCAGGACGGCATCACGGAGAACTTCACCGCCGCCACGCTGGAGCCGTACTGCCTGTGCGGGGGCACGGGCCTGTCGTACGTGGACCCGGCCAAGCTCAAGGAGTACGTCGCCGAGCTGGACCGCCTCGGCTTCCAGGTGCACTTCCACGCCATCGGCGAGCGCGCGGTGCGCGAGGCGCTGGACAGCCTGGAGGGCACCGATCCGGCCAACCGGCACCACATCGCGCACCTGCAGATCATCGAGCCGTCGGACGTGCCGCGCTTCGCCGCGCTCGGCGTCACGGCCAACCTGCAGCCGCTGTGGGCGACCCATCACGCGCAGATGGACGAGCTGACCCTGCCCTACCTCGGGGAGCCGCGTTCGTCGTGGCAGTACCCGTTCGCGGACCTGGTGGCCTGCGGCACCCGGCTGTGCGCGGGCAGCGACTGGCCGGTCTCCGACGCAGACCCGCTGCAGGGGATGCATGTGGCGGTCAACCGCACGGAGCCGGGCGGCTCGGTGCACGCCGGCTACCCGACGGCGCAGACGCCGTTCCTGCCCGAGCAGCGCATCGACCTGGCGACGGTGATGACGGCGTACACGGAGGGTTCGGCCTGGATCAACCGCTCACCGGCCGGGCGCATCGAGCCGGGACGGCCCGCCGACCTGGTGGTGCTCGACCGCGACCCGTTCGAGCTGCCGCCCGGCGACATCTGGACGACCAGGGTGCGGATGACGTTCGTGGACGGCGAGGCGGTCTACGAACGCGCCTGAGCCCGCACCCCGGCCCGTGCCCCGGGGCAAGCGCAAGCCGGGACAAGCGGAAGGGGCCCCGGCGTTCGCCGGGGCCCCTTCGCCCATCGTCAGGAGGAGAAGGAGGAGGAGGACTTGCTGCTGCGCAGGCGCTCCAGTGCCTCTTCGAGGATGGCCTTGCCGTCCTTGTCGCTCCTGCGCTCCTTCACGTACGCAAGGTGCGTCTTGTACGGCTCGTTCTTCGGCGGGGCGGGCGGCGCCTTTTCGTCCTGGCCGGCTGGGAGACCACAACGTGGGCAATCCCACAGCTCGGGGACCGCCGCGTCGCTGGCGAAACTGGGGCGCGTCTCGTGCATGTTGGCGCACCAGAACGAGACCCGCACTCTCGGAGCTGCCTCGCCGCGCTCGGCCTCCCCCATCGGGCCGGCGCCGACTCGGCTGCCACGGATCGCGTTGCCACTACCCACGGATGAACTCCTCGCTCGATCGCCCCGTGTGCGGACACGGGGGGAGAATCACTGTCACGCGTCAACGACAACTCAGGACCGCAGGAGCAGGCCCAGAGCGATGATGCAGACGAACCAGACCACGCCCGTGATGACGGTCAGCCGGTCGAGGTTGCGCTCCACCACCGAGGAACCACCGAAGTTCGACGAGAAGCCGCCGCCGAACATGTCAGACAGACCACCACCCTTGCCCTTGTGGAGCAGGACGAGCAGGATCATGAGAAGGCTCGCCAGGATGAGGGCGATGGAGATTCCGATTTCCACGGTATGCCTGTTCCTTCGATGCTCTGTTACGCGTGACGATTCAAACTTGCCTCTTGAGGGTACGACCTGATGTCAAGTCGCACCCCCAGAACGGCCGAGTTAGCCGGGTATATCAGAGAAACGGCAGATCTTCACGAACTCTCCGGCGTCGATGCTGGCACCGCCGACGAGCGCGCCGTCGACGTCCGGCTGAGCCATGATCCCTGCGATGTTCCCTGACTTGACCGAGCCACCGTAAAGGATACGGATCCCCGAGGCCACTTCGGCGTCGTAGAGCTCAGCGAGTCTAGCCCGCAACGCCCCGCAGACCTCCTGCGCGTCCTCGGGGGTGGCCACCTCGCCGGTGCCGATCGCCCACACCGGCTCGTAGGCCACCACTATCGATTTTGCCTGTTCGGCATCGATTTTGCGCAGCGCGCCGTCGAGTTGGCCGAGACTGTGCGCGATGTGGCGGCCCTCTTGACGCACTTCAAGGCCCTCGCCCACGCAGAGGATGGGCGTCAGCGAGTGGCGGTAGGCCGCCTGCACCTTGGCGTTGACGATGTCGTCGTCCTCGCCGTGGTACTGGCGGCGCTCGGAATGCCCGACCACCACGTACGTGCAGCCGAGCTTGGCGAGCATGGCGCCCGACACCTCACCGGTGTAGGCGCCGCCGTCGTGCCTGGACAGGTCCTGGGCGCCGTACACGATCCTGAGCTTGTCGCCGTCGACCAGGGTCTGGACGCTGCGCAGGTCGGTGTACGGAGGCAGGACGGCGACCTCGACCTTGTCGAAGTCCTTGTCGTTGAGCGCGAAGGCCAGCTTCTGGACCAGCGCGATGGCCTCGAGATGGTTGAGGTTCATCTTCCAGTTGCCGGCGATGAGCGGCTTGCGCTGCAACTCTCAGTCCTCCAGGGCCGCGAGTCCGGGAAGGGTCTTGCCTTCGAGGTATTCGAGGCTGGCGCCGCCACCCGTGGAGATGTGCGAGAAGCCGTCCTCGGGCAGGCCCAGCCTGCGTACGGCCGCCGCCGAGTCGCCGCCGCCCACCACGGTGAACGCCTCGGAGGCGATGAGCGCCTCGGCCACCGCCTTGGTGCCGCCGGAGAACGCGTCGAACTCGAACACGCCCATCGGGCCGTTCCAGAACACGGTCTTGGCGTCGGCGATCTTGCTCGCGAACAGCTCGCGGGTCTTGGGACCGATGTCGAGCCCCTCGCGGTCGGCCGGGATCGCGGTGGCCTCGACCACCTGGTGCTCGGCGTCGGGCGCGTAGGTGACCGCCGCGAGCACGTCGACGGGCAGCACCAGCTCGACGCCACGCCGCCCGGCCTCCTCCAGGAAGCCGCGCACCTGGTCGAGCTGGTCCTCCTGCAGCAGCGAGTTGCCGACCTCGTGGCCCTGGGCCTTGAGGAACGTGTACGCCATGCCGCCGCCGATGAGCAGCCTGTCGACCTTGGTCAGCAGGTTGGCGATGACGCCGAGCTTGTCGGAGACCTTGGCGCCGCCGAGCACGACCACGTAGGGCCGCTCGGTGTCCTCGGTGAGCCGGCGCAGCACGCCGACCTCGGCCTCGACCAGCCCGCCCGCCGCGTGCGGCAGCAGCTTGGGCACGTCGTAGACGCTGGCGTGCTTACGGTGGACGGCGCCGAAGCCGTCGCCGACGTACAGCTCGGCGAGTGCCGCGAGCCTGGCCGCGAACGCGCCGCGCTCGGCGTCGTCCTTGGACTCCTCGCCCGGCTCGTAGCGGAGGTTCTCCAGCAGGGCCACCTGGCCGTCCTGGAGGGACTCCACCGTGCTCACGGCGCTGTCGCCGACCACGTCGGTGGCGAAGGCGACGTCCTGGCCCAGCAGCTCGCCCAGGCGGGCCGCCACGGGGCGCAGCGAGTACTTCGGCTCCACCTTGCCCTTGGGCCTGCCCAGGTGGGCGCAGACGACGACCTTGGCGCCCCGCTCCAGCAGGGTCTTGATCGTCGGGACCGACGCGCGGATGCGGCCGTCGTCGGTGATCGTCTCCCCGTCGAGGGGGACGTTGAGGTCGGCGCGCACAAGCACGCGCCGCCCCTTCACGTCGAGATCGTCGAGCGTGCGCATGTCATGCTCCCGTTCCTGCGGGGCACGCGGACGGCGCGCCCCGGTGTGTACGCGTCCGCCCGGGCATCAGAGCCCGCGGCCCACCAGCTCGACCAGGTCGGCCAGGCGGTTGGAGTAGCCCCACTCGTTGTCGTACCAGCCGACGACCTTGACCTGGTTGCCGATCACCTTGGTGAGCTGGGCGTCGAAGATGCAGGAGGCCGGGTCGGTGACGATGTCGCTGGAGACGATGGGGTCCTCGGTGTAGCTGAGGATGCCCTTGAGCGGGCCCTCGGCGGCGGCCTTGACCGCGGCGTTGACCTCCTCGACGGTGACCTCGCGGCTGACGTCGACGGTGAGGTCGGTGGCCGAGCCGGTCGGGATCGGCACGCGCATGGCGAAGCCGTCGAGCTTGCCCTTCAACTCGGGCAGGACCAGGCCGATGGCCTTGGCGGCGCCGGTGGACGTGGGCACCACGTTGAGCGCGGCGGCGCGGGCGCGGCGCAGGTCCTTGTGCGGGCCGTCCTGCAGGTTCTGGTCCTGCGTGTAGGCGTGGATGGTGGTCATCAGACCCTTCTCGATGGTGAAGGCGTCGTGGATGACCTTGGCCATCGGGGCCAGGCAGTTGGTGGTGCAGGAGGCGTTGGAGATGATCGTGTGCTTGGCCGGGTCGTACGCGCTGTCGTTGACGCCCAGCACGACGGTGACGTCCTCGTTCTTCGCCGGGGCGGAGATGATGACCTTCTTCGCGCCGTTGTCGGCGTGCACCTTGGCCTTGGTGGCGTCGGTGAACAGGCCGGTCGACTCCACCACGACGTCCACACCGAGGTCGCCCCACGGCAGCTTGGCCGGGTCGCGCTCCGCGAAAACCTTGATCGACTTGCCGTCGACCGTGATCTCGTCGGCGGTGGCCTTCACCTCGTAGGGCAGGCGGCCGAGGATGCTGTCGTACTTCAGCAGGTGCGCGAGCGTCGCAGTGTCGGTCAGGTCGTTGACCGCGACGATCTCGATGTCCTTGCCGCTGGCGGCGACAGCGCGCCAGAAGTTGCGACCGATGCGGCCGAAGCCGTTGACGCCTACGCGGATGCTCACGGGAACCGATCTCCTCGAACAGATGCGGGCTGGAAACCTCAATCACGAACCTTATCGGACCCAAATTGGTTTAGACCACTGCAGGTACCGGCGTGTGAATCGGCGTTCCTGCGACACGTTTTGCGAGGTTCGAGTAAAGTGCCCGACTCGTCGGAGTAAATTCGTGCATTCTCTGGGGGCTGAGATGTCACATAAGCGGTCCGGCCTGCTACCCGGGCTCTTCTTCGGCCTGCTCGCCGCACTGATCTGCGCGGCGGGCCTGGGGGTGGCCGTGCTGTACCAGGAGAGCCTGCCGGAGGCGGTGACGGGCTTCGGGGGCGGAGTGCCCGTCTCGCTGGCGCTGGCGCTGCTCATCGCCGTCATCGTCGCGCTGGCCATGGGCGCCAGGCGGCCGCGCAGCCTCCTGCTCCTGCCCTTCGCCTTCCTGTACGGCGGCGCCGCCGTCGCGGCCGGCCAGATCACCGGCTCCTCCGTGCTGATCGGCGCGGGCCTGCGCGCGCCCGGGGACCGCGCGCCCGCCGGGTTCTCCGATGTCGACCTGCCCACCTTCAACGAGGGCCTGCCGCACGCGCTGCGCGTCTACCGCGAGCCGCTGACCGAGACGACGGCCTGGCTGTACATCGCGGTCGCCGCGCTGGCCGCGTTCGCCCTGCTCACGCTGCGGGTCCTGCGCGTACGCCGGGCGCAGCGCGCCGAGGCCGCCGAGTCGCCCGGCGAGCCGGGGCAGCCCGGGGACTCGGACAAGCCGGAGTACCGCGCGCCCTTCGAGCCCGCCCAGCCGCCCACGCCCAAGCCCACGACCGACCTGTTCACCCCCCGCAAGCCGGCCCGCGACTGAGCGGCGGACCACCTCGACACACCCGGCCGCGCAAGCAGCCGCACCCTCCCAACGCCACCCGCCGCACGCACCTCCAGCTCCGTCGGCCACGCAGGCATCCACCCGCCCGCACGGGTCTCCAGCACCGCCGCCCGAACGCCCCTTCAGCACCCCCGCCCGCACAGGCTTCCGGCACCCTACGGACGCCCGCCCGAGCAGCCGCCCGTCCGTGCATCTCCGCCGCGCGGGCGGAACCCGCCCTGAACCGCCGCGGCAGGGGGACGGGCGGGACCCCGTCCCCGCAACGACCGGCCGCGCCGGCACCGCCTCACGGAGCCAGCATGTCCACGGTGAGATTGGCCTCAGTGTTGGGGATGCCCAGGTCGGACGCCCGCTTGTCGGCCATCGCCAGCAGCCGCCTGATGCGCCCGGCGATGGCGTCCTTGGTCAGCGGCGGGTCGGCGATCTGGCCGAGCTCCTCCAGCGACGCCTGCTTGTGCTCGACCCGCAGCCGCCCGGCGATCACCAGGTGCTCGGGGGCGTCGTCGCCGAGGATCTCCAGCGCCCGCTGCACCCGGGCGCCGGCCGCGACGGCGGCCCGCGCCGAGCGCCGCAGGTTGGCGTCGTCGAAGTTGGCCAGGCGGTTGGCGGTGGCCCGCACCTCGCGGCGCATCCGGCGTTCCTCCCAGGCCAGCACGCTGTCGTGCGCGCCGAGCCGGGTGAGCAGCGCGCTGATGGCGTCGCCGTCGCGGACGACCACACGGTCGACGCCGCGCACCTCGCGCGCCTTGGCGTGGATCTTCAGCCGCCGCGCCGAGCCCACCAGCGCCAGCGCCGCCTCCGGCCCCGGGCAGGTGACCTCGAGCGACATCGACCGGCCCGGCTCGGTGAGCGAGCCGTGCGCGAGGAACGCGCCGCGCCATGCGGCCTCGGCGTCGCAGGCGGCGCCCGCCACGACCTGGCGGGGCAGCCCGCGCACGGGGCGGCCGTGGTTGTCGATGAGACCCGTCTGACGGGCCAGCGCCTCACCGTCGCGGTAGACGCGTACGACGTAGCGCGAGCCCTTGCGCAGCCCGGCGGGAGCGAGCACGAGCACCTCGGCCTTGTGCCCGAACACCTCGCCGATGTCCTTGATGAGCCGCCGCGCGGTGGCGTTGGTGTCGAGCTCGGCCTCGATCACGATCCGCCCGCCCACCAGGTGCAGGCCGCTGGCGAACCGCAGCAGCGTCGATACCTCCGCCTTGCGGCAGCACGGCTTCAGCACCGGCAGGCGGCTCAGCTCGTCCTTCACCACACCTGTCATCGCCATGCGTTAGTCCTCTCCCCCATTCAGACCGGCTCCTTCGAGTCTCTCGCACCTTCGCGCCACGCCGACCAGGATCAACGCTTCTGGAGGAAAATCTCGTCCAGGACGGAGGCAAGACGTCGTGGGTCATGCCGTGGCGAGCCGTCGGCGGCGGCCACGTCGTCCATGACGAGCCGGGCGCCGAGCGCGCCCGCCGCCTTCTCCAGGGCGTCGGGATCGTCGACCACCCCGGTGTCGGCGAGCACCACGTCGATCCGCAGGTCGGGAGCGTGTTGGCGAAGCACCTCCAGATGTTGCTGGGGGGAGAAGTCGTCGGTCTCGCCCGGCTGCGGGGCGAGATTGAGCGTGACCAGCCGCTTGGCCCGGGTGGCGTGCAGGGCCCTGGCCAGCGCGGGCACCTTGAGGTGCGGCAGCACGCTGGTGAACCACGACCCGGGCCCGAACACCACCCAGTCGGCGTCGCGCACGGCCGCGACCGCCTCAGGACGGGCCGGCGGGTCCTCGGGCACGAGCGAGATCGCCTGTACGCGGCCGGGGGTCGAGGCGCAGGCCACCTGCCCGCGTACGGTCGAGATGACGCCGTCGAGCTCCACCTCGGCCACGATGTCGAGCGGCACCGACGCCATCGGCAGCACGCGCCCGTGCGCGCCGAGCAGCCGCCCGACCCAGTCGAGCCCGGCCACCGAGTCGCCGAGCAGCTCCCACAGCGCCACGATCAGCAGGTTGCCGACCGCGTGGCCGTGCAGCTCACCCTCGCTGCGGAAGCGGTGCTGGACGACCTCGCTCCAGGTGCTGCCCCACTCGTCGTCGCCGCACAGCGCGGCCAGCGCCATGCGCAGGTCGCCGGGCGGCAGCACGCCCAGCTCGCGGCGCAGCCGCCCGCTGGAGCCGCCGTCGTCGGCCACCGTCACCACGGCGGTCAACCGGTCGGTCACCATCCGTAATGCCGACAGGGACGCATAGAGCCCGTGGCCGCCGCCCAGCGCCACGACGGCGGGCCCGATCCCGGGCCGCCCGACGCCGAGCACGTCCGGCCTGTCGCAGGGCAGGCCGTTCATCGGTGGCGGCACGACCCCTTCGGCACTGTCATCGGTCACTCCCGCCCCACATCCCGGTGGCTCACCTGGACTTCCATGCCGCGGTCGCGCAGCCGGGCGGCGATCTGCTCGGCCATCGCCACGCTGCGGTGCTTGCCGCCGGTGCAGCCCACCGCGAGCGTCGCGTAGCTCTTGCCCTCGCGCGCGTATCCGGCCGCGACGACCTGCAGGACCTCCTCGTAGGCGTCGAGGAACTCCTTGGCGCCCGGCTGGCCGAGCACGTAGTCGCTGACCGCCGTGTCGAGGCCGTTGAGCGGCCGCAGCTCGGGCACCCAGTGCGGGTTGGGCAGGAACCGGCAGTCGACCACGAGGTCGGCGTCGACCGGCAGGCCGTACTTGAAGCCGAACGACACGACGTTGAGCCGCAGGCCGGGGCGGTCCTCGCCGCCGAAGAAGTCGACGATCTTGGCGCGCAGGTCGTGGACGTTGTGGGTGGAGGTGTCGATCACCAGGTCGGCGTTGGCGCGCACCTCACGCAGGATGCCGCGCTCGCGGGTGATGCCGTCGACCAGCCGCCCCTCGCCCTGCAGCGGGTGCGGCCTGCGGACGTTTTCGAACCTGCGCACCAGCTCCTCGTCGCTGGCCTCGAGGAAGACCACCCGCACGCGTACGCCGCGCCCTTCGAGCTCCTCGATCGCGGCGTTGAGATCGGTGGTGAAGGCCAGGCTGCGCACGTCGACGACGGCGGCCACCTTGTCGGCGGCCAGCTTGACCTTGCCCGCCTCCTCCGCCATGGCGAACAGCAGACCCGGCGGCAGGTTGTCGATGACGAACCAGCCCAGGTCCTCCAGCGCCTTGGCGGCGGTGCTGCGCCCCGCACCGGACATGCCGGTGACGATGACGAACGCCGGCTCGGTGCTCATCGCCCCACCTCTGCAGCGGGCCCGCCTCTCAGCGCGGGCCGGTAGGAGTGTGCGGCATGGGCACCCTGGCATCCTGGCGAGATCAAGGTGACTCTCCCTTCAGCGTCGACACGATGACCTCGGCGATGGACGGGCCGATGCCGGGAACCTCGCAGATTTCAGCGGCAGTGGCCTCGCGTAGCTTTTTCACGGAGCCGAAGTGTTTGAGCAGCGCCTGCCTTCGCGCCGGCCCCAGGCCGGGCACGCCGTCGAGCGCGCTCTCCTTCACCGTCTTGGACCTCTTGGAACGATGGTAGGTGATGGCGAACCTGTGCGCTTCGTCTCGCACCCGCTGCAGAAGGTAGAGACCTTCACTTGAACGAGGCATGATCACCGGCTGGTCGTCGCCTGGCAGCCACACTTCCTCGAGGCGCTTGGCCAGCCCGCACACGGCCACGTCGTCGATGCCGAGCTCGTCGAGCGCCCGCTGCGCGGCGGCCGCCTGCGGGCCCGCGCCGTCGACCACGACGAGGTTGGGAGGGTAGGCGAACTTGCGCGGCTTGCCGGTGTCGGGGTCGATGGGCCCGCCGCCCGCGGCCGCGTCGTCGTCGGCCGCCAGCTCGCCGGTGGCCGAGCGCTCCTCCAGGTAGCGGCGGAACCTGCGCATGATCACCTCGTAGATCGAGGCGACGTCGCCCTCCTTGGTCTTGACCGAGAAGCGCCGGTATTCGCTCTTGCGGGCCAGGCCGTCCTCGAAGACCACCATGGACGCCACGACGTTCTCTCCCTGCAGGTGGGAGACGTCGTAGCACTCGATGCGCAGCGGCGCCTGGTCGAGGTCGAGCGCGTCGGCGATCTCCTGCAGCGCCTTGCTGCGCGCGCTCAGGTCGCTGGCGCGGCGGATCTTGTGCTGGGCCAGCGACTCCTTGGCGTTGCGCTCGACGGTCTCCAGCAGCGACTTCTTGTCGCCGCGCTGCGGCACCCGCACCTCGACGCGGGCGCCGCGCTGCTCGGTCAGCAGCTCGGCCACCGCCTCGACGTCGGGCGGCAGCGCGGGCACCAGCACCTCGCGGGGCATGGACTCGGCGTTCGCCTCGGCGTACATCTGCAGCAGGAACTGCTCGACCAGCTCGCCGGGCGAGGTCTCCTCGACCTTGTCGACCACCCAGCCGCGCTGGCCGCGGATGCGCCCCCCGCGTACGTAGAACACCTGGACGGCGGCTTCGAGCGGGTCTTCGGCCAGGGCGATGACGTCGGCGTCGGTGCTCTCGCCGAGCACGACCGCCTGCTTCTCCAGCGCCCGCTGCAGCGCCTGGATGTCGTCGCGCAGCCGGGCGGCGCGTTCGTACTCCTGCTCGGCGGCGGCCTCGCGCATCTCCTTTTCGAGACGCTTGATGAAGCGGCTGGTGTTGCCCGCCATGAAGTCGCAGAAGTCCTCGGCCAGCTCGCGGTGCTCCTCCGGGGTGACCCGGCCGACGCACGGCGCCGAGCACTTGTCGATGTAGCCGAGCAGGCACGGCCGCCCGATCTGCCCGGCCCGCTTGAACACCCCGGCGCTGCACGTGCGCACCGGGAAGACCCGCAGCAGCAGGTCGACGGTCTCGCGGATGGCCCAGGCGTGGGAGTAGGGGCCGAAGTAGCGGGTGCCCTTGCGCTTGGCCCCGCGCATGACCTGGACGCGCGGGAAGTCCTCGCTCATCGTCACCGCGAGGTAGGGGTAGGACTTGTCGTCGCGGTATTTGACGTTGAAGCGGGGGTCGAACTCCTTGATCCAGGAGTATTCGAGCTGCAGCGCCTCCACCTCGGTGCCGACGACCGTCCAGTCGACGTCGGCGGCCGTGGTCAGCATCGACTGCGTGCGGGGATGCAGCGTGGAGAAGTCGGCGAAGTACGAGTTGAGCCGCTGGCGCAGGCTCTTGGCCTTGCCGACGTAGATCACCCGGCCGTGCGCGTCCCTGAACCTGTAGACACCCGGGGACTCCGGGATCGACCCCGGCCTCGGCCGGAAACTCAAGGTGTTAGCCGCTGATCTCGCCACGCCTGTCAGCCTAGTGGCCCGCACCGACAGAGTCGCCCGCCGTACTCTTCGCGCACGTACGGCGGGCACCCCACCCGGCTACGGCGGCTATGGGCGGCTACGCCAGCAGGATGTCGTCGCCCTCGACCTTGATCTCCTGGGCGGCCAGCGGCTGCTGCGCGGGCCCGCCGGTCACGGAGCCGTCCGCGATCGCGAACCTGCTGTTGTGGCACGGGCACACGATCGCGCCGTCCTCGACGCTGGAGACCGGGCAGCCCTTGTGCGTGCAGATCGCGCTGAACGCCTTGAACTCGCCCTCCGTGGGCTGCGTCACGACGACCTTCTGGTCCTTGAAGACGGTGCCGCCGCCCACCGGGATGTCGGCCTTCTTGGCCAGCGCGCCGCCACCGGACGCGCTGGACTGCGTCGCGCTCGCCTCGGGGGCGCCGGACCCGGCGGTGGAAGGCGCCGTCTGCGCCGTGTCGGTACCGGAGTCGCCGCTGCACGCGCTGATCGCCAGCGCCAGGCCGCCTGCGCCGACGCCGGCGAACACCGCTCTGCGGGTGTGAAGCTCATCTGCCATGCGCCTCACCCAAGCGCACTCAGGTGAGAAAATCATGAAAGCTTTCTCAGGCGAGTCTGATCTTCTGACCGTCCACTTGGATCTGCTTCTCCTCCAGCGGACCGCCCGCGGGGCCGTCGGTCACCGAACCGTCGGCGATGCTGAACTTGCTGCCGTGACAGGGGCAGTTGATCGTCTGGTTCGAGACGGAGGCGACCGTGCAGCCCGCGTGGGTGCAGACCGCGCTGAACGCCTTGAACTCGCCCGCCGCCGGCTGCGTGACGACGATCTTCTGGTTCTTGAAGACCTTGCCGCCGCCCTCGGGGATGTCGCTGACGTCCGCCAGGGCCGCATCGGCCTTGGCCTCCGCCTTCGGCTTGGCCTCGCCGCCCTCCTCGGGCTGGGACGACGTCGCCTCCTCAGCGGGAGCCTCCACGTCCGCCTCGGTCTCCGGTACGCCGTAGCTCGCGCAGGCCGTCAGCACGGCCGCGAGCCCGGCCGTTCCGGCACCGAAGACAACCGTCCGCCGCGTCGTTTCCGTCATCGTGCGTCCTCCCAGATCGGCTTTCACTTGCAGGTACGGCCCGGGCCCTGGCAGGGGTTCAGCCTGCCGGAGCCCAATCCGGGCGACCACGCACAATTACCGGTTCGTGGAAGGCCGTTCTCAGAGAACCGCCGCTTGTGACTCTCGCGAAACGGCCGCTCTCGACGGGACGACCGCTCTTGGCGGGACGACCGCTCGTGACGAAACGGCCGCTCCCACCCGCCGGTCGACGAGATGACGGTTTACGTACCCGGCCCGCCCCTGAGGCGCGCTGCAACGCCCGCCCTGGTGGGACTGAGGCGACCACCATGGGAGGACTCAGACGGCCGCCTAGGGAGAATTCAGACGGGAGGGCTCAGACGACGACGATGCCGTCGCCTTCCACCTTCACCTGGAACGAGGCCAGCGGCGCGGTGGCCGGCCCCTTCGTCGCCTTGCCGGTGTCGGCGGTGAACTCGCTGCCGTGGCAGGCGCACCTGATGACGTTGTCCTTGGGAGTGCCGACCTGGCAGCCCTTGTGCGTGCACAGCGAGCTGAACGCCTTGAAGACGCCCGGCTCCGGCTGCGTCACCACGACCTTCAGGTCCTCGATGAGCTTGCCGCCGCCCACCGGCACCTCGGCCGTCTTGGCCAGCACCTTGCCCTTGAGGCTCGGCTGGGCCTGCGCGCCCCCCGAACCGCACGCGGCCAGCGCCAGGCCGCACGCCGCGACCCCCGCCGCGCCCAGCATCTCCCGCCGTCCCAATCCGTTTCCGGACATGGCTCCGCCCCGATCTGTCCTCGGTGTTCTCGCCCCGCAGGCCTGATGTTCCATCTCGCGCGTCGGCCGCGCGTTATCCGTACGTCGCCGGCCGCCGGTGACGCCCCCGATTGCGGCCATCGTCGTGAAAACAGCTTATTGACGGTACCCCTCGGTCCGGTCAGCGGGTGGTAGGCGGACGGTCAGCGACCCCGCCCACGCTGCCCTCATGCCCCTTCCGCCCAACTCTTCCCGAACCGACCCACACCCCACGACCACTCCACCCGACCCTTCCCGAACCGACCCACACCCCACGACCACTCCACCCGACCCTTCCCGAACCAACCCACACCCCACGACCTCCGCCGACCCCAACGGGCCACCCCCTGGCGCTCAGAACTCCGCCGCCCCGGCCCTGGCACCTCGGGCCGGACCACCCCCGGGAACACCCCCGGCGACCTCGGCACCTCCGCCCTCACCGCCCCCGCCCCGGCCGCCTCGGGTGCAGTGCCCTCCGGCGTGACCACCGCCGGACAGCCCGCCCCCGGCGTGACCACCGCCGAGCAGCCCGACCCCGGCGATTCGGGAGCGGTTTCCTCCGGCGCGGCCGGGTCCGGCGTGACGGTACAGCCGCGGTCCGGCGTGACGGTACGGCCGCGACGCTGGTGGCGGCGGCCGTGGGTGGCGCCGCCGGCCGTGGTGGCGGCGGCGTTCCTGGCGTTCTCGCTGCCGCCGTACGTCTCGTTCGACCCGGCGCAGTCGCGCGTGCCCGCGCCGGACTTCCTCCCGCCGCACTATGCGGTGCTCTCCCTGCACGTGGTGTTCGGCTCGATCGCGATGATCACGTGCTGCCTGCAGATCTGGCCGTGGTTTCGCGCACGCCACCCCGTTGCGCACCGCGGGATCGGCCGCGTGTACGTCTTCGCCGGCTGCCTGCCGAGCGGCCTGCTCGGCCTGACCGTGGGCATCGCGACGCCGTGGGGACCGGTCACGTCCGTCAGCAACGTGATGCTCGCGCTGCTCTGGCTGGGCTGCGCGTTCGCCGGGTGGCGGATGGCCAGGCAGCGCCGCTTCGTCGATCACCGCCGGTGGATGGTGCGCAGCTTCGCCCTGACGATGTCCATTGTCACCAACCGCCTCTGGGGCGCGGTGTCCGTGATCGTGCTGAGCCCGTACATCGACACCTTCTTCCAGGGCGACGAGCAGGTGATGGCGCAGTCGATCGCGGCCTTGAGCACCTGGCTGGGCTGGACGCTGCCGCTGCTGCTGGCCGAGTGGTGGCTGGAACGCGGCGACGCCGCCAAGCGCCGCGCCCGCGCCCTGGCCCGCCGCACCGCCTGACGGCGAGGCACCCTCCGCTACCGCCCCCACCGGCCCGGGCACCACACCCACCGGCCCGGGCACCACACCCACCGGCCTGCCAAGCGCCACGCCCGAGCAGCCCGGCACCTGGCACAACGCCCACCCGGCCCGGCCCAGACGCAGCGAGGCCGACCCACCCCCGAGTCCGGGGGGCGGATCGGCCTCACCACCAGGGTCAGAGCGAGAGGATCTTGCGCAGGAAGCGCCCCGTGTGGCTCTCGTCCACCAGCGCGACCTCCTCCGGCGTGCCGGCGGCGACCAGCGTGCCGCCGCGCGAGCCGCCCTCGGGCCCCATGTCGATGATCCAGTCGGCGGTCTTGATGACGTCGAGGTTGTGCTCGATGACGATCACCGTGTTGCCGCCGTCGACCAGCCGGCCGAGGACGCCCAGCAGCCGCCGGATGTCCTCGAAGTGCAGGCCGGTGGTGGGCTCGTCGAGGACGTAGATCGTCCGCCCGGTCTGCCGCCGCTGCAACTCGGAGGCGAGCTTGACGCGCTGCGCCTCGCCGCCGGACAGCGTGGTGGCCGGCTGCCCGAGGCGTACGTAGCCGAGCCCCACGTCGTTGAGCGTCTGCAGGTGCCGCTTGATGGCCGGGATGGCGTCGAAGAAATCCAGCGCCTCCTCGATCGGCATGTCGAGCACTTCGGCGATCGTCTTGCCCTTGTAGTGGACCTCCAGCGTCTCCCGGTTGTAGCGGGCGCCGTGGCAGACCTCGCAGGGGACGTAGACGTCGGGCAGGAAGTTCATCTCGATCTTGATGGTGCCGTCGCCCGAGCACGCCTCGCAGCGCCCGCCCTTGACGTTGAAGCTGAAGCGCCCCGGCTGGTAGCCGCGCACCTTCGCCTCGGTCGTGGCCGCGAACAGCTTGCGGATGTGGTCGAAGACCCCGGTGTACGTGGCCGGGTTGGAGCGCGGCGTGCGCCCGATCGGCGACTGGTCGACGTGGACGACCTTGTCGACCTGGTCCATGCCGTTGATGCGGGAGTGGCGGCCGGGCACCGTGCGGGCGCCGTTGAGCTCCTTGGCCAGCGCGTTGTAGAGGATGTCGTTGACCAGCGTCGACTTGCCCGACCCCGACACACCGGTGACCGCCGTGAACAGGCCGAGCGGGAACTCGATGTCGACGCCCTTGAGGTTGTGCTCGCGCGCCCCCTTGACGACGATCTGCCGCTTCTTGTCGCGCTTGCGGCGCTTGGCGGGGATGGGGATGCTCTTGCGCCCCGACAGGTACGCACCGGTCAGCGACTCCTCGCTGGCCAGCAGGTCCTGTACGGTGCCGGAGACGACGACCTGGCCACCGTGCTCGCCCGCGCCGGGACCGATGTCGACCACCCAGTCGGCGGCGGCGATGGTGTCCTCGTCGTGCTCGACCACGATCAGCGTGTTGCCCATGTCGCGCAGCCTGATCAGGGTGTCGAGCAGCCGCATGTTGTCGCGCTGGTGCAGGCCGATGGACGGCTCATCGAGCACGTACAGCACGCCGACCAGGCCGGAGCCGATCTGCGTGGCGAGCCTGATGCGCTGCGCCTCGCCACCGGCGAGGGTGGCGGCGGCGCGGTCCATCGTGAGGTAGTCGAGGCCGACGTCGAGCAGGAAGCCCATGCGGGCGTTGATCTCCTTGACCACCCGCTCGGCGATCTGCATGTCACGGTCGGAGAGCTTGAGCCCGGCGAGGAACTTCGCGCACTCGCCGATCGACATCGACGACACCTCGGCGATCGACTTCCCGGCCACCGTCACCGCGAGACTGACCGGCTTGAGCCTGGCCCCCTTGCAGGCGGGACACGGGATCTCGCGCATGTAGCCCTCGAACCGCTCGCGCGCGGTGTCGCTCTCGGCCTCGGCGTGCCTGCGCTGCACCCACGGGATGACGCCGTCGTAGGTGGTGTAGTAGGCGCGCTGCCGGCCGAAGCGGTTGCTGTAGCGCACGTGGATCTGCTCGTCGTGGCCGTACAGCAGCGACTTCTGCGCCTTCTTGGGCAGGCGCTCCCACGGCGTGTCGAGGCCGAAGCCCATCGCGTGGCCGAGCGCCTCCATCAGCCTGGTGAAGTATTCGCTGGTGTGGCCGCCCGACCACGGGTGGATGGCGCCTTCGCGCAGGGTGCGCTCGGGGTCGGGCACCACCAGCTCGGGGTCGACCTCCATCTTGGTGCCGAGACCCGTGCACTCGGGGCAGGCGCCGAACGGTGAGTTGAAGGAGAACGAGCGCGGCTCCATCTCCTCGAACGACAGGTCGTCGTAGGGGCAGTAGAGGTGCTCGGAGAAGAAGCGCTCGCGGTTGGGGTCGTCTTCCGGCAGGTCGACGAACTCGAGCGTGATCGTGCCGCCGGACAGCTGCAGCGCCGTCTCCACGGAGTCGGTGAGCCGCCGTCGCGACGACTCCTTCACCGACAGGCGGTCGACGATGACCTCGATGTCGTGCTTTTCGTACTTCTTCAGCGTCGGCGGCTCCTCCAGCCGCACGACGGTGCCGTCGACCCGCGCCCTGGCGAAGCCCTTGGTCTGCAGCTCGCGGAACAGCTCAGCGTATTCGCCCTTACGGCCCCTGATGACCGGGGCGAGCACCTGGAACCTGGTGCCCTCCTCGAACTCCATCACGCGGTCGACGATCTGCTGCGGCGACTGCCTGGCGATCGGGCGCCTGCACACCGGGCAGTGCGGCTTGCCGATGCGGGCCCACAGCAGTCGCAGGTAGTCGTAGACCTCGGTGATGGTGCCGACGGTGGAACGGGGGTTCTTACTGGTGGCCTTCTGGTCGATGGAGACCGCGGGCGACAGGCCCTCGATGAAGTCGACGTCGGGCTTGTCCATCTGGCCGAGGAACTGGCGGGCGTAAGCCGACAGCGACTCGACGTAGCGCCGCTGGCCCTCAGCGAAGATCGTGTCGAAGGCCAGGCTCGACTTGCCCGAGCCGGACAGGCCGGTGAAGACGATCAGTGAGTCTCGCGGCAGGTCGAGCGAGACGTCTTTGAGGTTGTGTTCTCGTGCACCACGCACGATCAGGCGGTCAGCCACGGCGATCCCGGATGTCGAAAAGCGGATAGGTCCACGGGGATGGTAGAGGGCGGCTCCGACAATTTCGGCGGTCCGACCGGCGGCCCCCGAAAATCCGTCCCTCACAGGTTACGACCATCTCCCGGCAGGGGAGGACCCCTCGAACATGCAACCGGCTGACCTGGGGTTTTATGCCCCCGCACGCTAGGTCACCCCATGGTGAAATATCCGTACATGACCATCCTGCCCGCGGTGCAGGCCGAGCTGACCACGGCCACGAACCGGCTGCTGGCCACGGTCGCGTCGCTCTCCGACGCCTGCCTCGCCGCTCCCTCCCTGCTGCCCGGCTGGACCAGAGGCCATGTGCTCGCCCACATCGCCCAGAACGCCGATTCCCACCTCAACCTGCTGACGTGGGCGCGCACCGGCGTACGCACCCCTCAATACGCCTCGCTCGCCGCCAGGTCCGCCGCCATCGAGGCCGCCGCGGCCCATTCGGTGGCCCGCCACCTGGCCGAGATCGAGGACGGCGCCGCGCGCCTGGCCGCCGCCGTCCGCGACATGCCGCAGCACGCCTGGTCGGCGCTGGTGGAGGGCATGCGCCCGCCGCCGCACCCCGCCTGGTACCTGCTGGTACGCCGGCTGCGCGAGGTCGGCTTCCACCACGTGGACCTGAACGCCGGTTACACCCCCGCCGACTGGCCGGCCTCCTTCGTACGCCGTGAGCTGCACGACTGCCTGACCTCCTGGCCCGGGAACCACCGCACCGTGGGCCGCATCGAGCTCGTGGAACCGGGCGAGACAGAGGTCGTGCACGTGCTCGGCGACGGCCCCACGGTCCGCGGCACGCCGCGCGACATGCTGGCCTGGCTCACCGGGAGGTCCCGTGGCGAGGGGGTTAGTCTGGTGCCCATGGGGCGGTTGTTCACTTCCGGCCACGCAGGCGCGGGTCTTCCTGATCCGCCGCCGTGGCTCACGATGCCGGCCCCCGCTGATCTGCCCACGACGCCCCCTAAGGACTACCCATGACCTACACCGGTGACGTCCAGGTCGGCGGCCCCGCCGACGTCCGCGAGCTGTCCGCGCTCACGATCTCCAAGCTCGCCGTAGGCCCGTTCGACAACAACGCCTACCTGCTGCGCTGCAACGCGACCGGCGAGGCGGTGCTCATCGACGCGGCCGCCGAGCCCGACCGGCTGCTCGCCCTCATGGCCGACAAGCCCGTCGCCGCGATCGTCACCACCCACCAGCACGGCGACCACTGGCAGGCGCTCGAGCAGGTGACGAAGGTGACCGGCGCGCAGGTGATCGCCCACCCGCTCGACGCGCCCGCGCTTCCCGTCCCCGCGGACCGCACGGTCGAGCACGGCGACAGCATCACGTTCGGCGAGGTCGCGCTGGAGGTCATCCATCTGCGCGGCCACACGCCCGGCTCGATCGCCCTGCTGTACGACGGCGGCCCCGACGGCTACCACCTGTTCACCGGCGACTCGCTGTTCCCGGGCGGCGTGGGCAACACCCAGAAGGACCCCGAGCGCTTCAACCAGCTCTTCACCGACGTGGTCGAGCGCATCTTCGACCGCCTGCCCGACGAGACCTGGGTCTACCCGGGCCACGGCAAGGACACCACGCTCGGCGCCGAGCGTCCCGCGCTGCCGGAGTGGAAGGCGAGGGGCTGGTAGCGCCCGGCTCCCAGGGGATCAGCGGCGGGCGGCCAGCACGTGCGCGATGCGCTCGGCCGCCAGGGCGGGATCGTCGGCGAGCCCGACGAGCTCGCCCCACGACCATCGGAAGAACCAGCCGTCCGGCAGGGCCGCGCAGTCCACGGTCTCGGCCATCAGCGCCGCGTCGGGGTGGCTGACGCGCAACGCGGGCGGGTCCGGCCGCAGCACGGCCGTCAGCCCGCGTTGTTCCAGCTCCGTGGCCAGCTTGCCGAGATAGTACGTACGCGTGTGCTCGCGCGGCGCAGCCGACATGGCTCCATCAAAGCCGAAATAAGACGAAAAATCCCGTCAGCCGCTCATTGCAGGCCGGAACGGCCGAGACGAGCGGCTTCCTTGCGCTGCTCGCGCTTGTAGAACAGCACCCGCAGCGGGATCGCCGCGACGAGCGCGATCTGCATGGTGGCCCCGATCTTGATCGGCATGTCGCCGCCCTCAGGCCAGGCCACCCAGAACGTCAGGAACGCGACGTTCACCATGATCCAGCCGAGGACCACCGCGGCGAGCTGCCCCTTCGGCTTGGGGTACTCGATGCGGCTGACCATCAGCCAGGCCACCCCGAGCACGGCCAGCAGCGACCAGATGCTCGGCTGGAACAGCAGCACGATGGAGATCACGGTCATGGCGCCCATCGGGATGGGCAGCCCCATGAAGTCGCCGCTCTTGGTCTTGACGCAGGCGAACCTGGCCAGGCGTACGACGCCGGCGACCAGCACGGCCGCCGCCGCGGCCAGCACGGCCGTGAACGGCACCGACTCCGGTACGCCGATGCCCCAGATGACGACCATGAAGGCGGGCGCGAAGCCGAAGCTGATGACGTCGGCCAGGTTGTCGAGCTCGGCCCCCATGGCGGAGGCGCGGAAGCGGCGCGCCACGAGCCCGTCGAACAGGTCGCAGGTGGCGCCGATGAGCAGCAGCACGATGGCGGTGGCGAAGTAGCTCGGCGCGGGCGTGAACCGGCCGCCGTCTACCTGGAGCTGCTGGATGGCGGAGTAGGCCAGCACGCAGACCGCGAGGAATCCGCAGACGGCGTTGCCCAGCGACAAGGAGTCGGCGGCGGACAGACGGAACGCCTTGCCGACGGGTCCGCGAGGTTCTTCCTCTTCAGCTCGCCAGCTACCGGCGTCAGCCGTGGTCAATTCTGGTCACCCCCGCAACCGTCTTGTCGCCCACGGACACCGCGGGAGAAATCCCTTCGGGAAGGTAGATGTCGACCCGGGACCCCAACCTGATCAGCCCGATCCGCTCGCCCTGCTCGACCGTCGCACCGGCACTCAGGTACGGCACGATCCTGCGCGCAACGGCGCCCGCGATCTGCACCATCTCGATGTCGCCCAGCGCGGTCTCGAAATGCCACACCACGCGCTCGTTCTGGTCGCTGTCCTTGTTGAACGCCGGCAGGAACCCACCTGCCACATGCTGCACGGAGGTGACTTTTCCCGCAAGAGGGGCACGATTGACGTGCACGTTCAGCGGGTTCATGAAAATGGCGACCCTGGTGCGGCCGTCGGGCCACGGATCGATGCTCTGCACCACGCCGTCGGCGGGCGACAGAATGCGACCCTCGCCGATCGTACGGTCCGGGTCGCGGAAGAACCAGAGCATGCCTCCGGTGAGCGCGCTCAGCGGCACCGCCGCGAGCGCCCATCGCCGGTCTCGGAGCGTCAGCAGAGCGGTGGCGGCCGCCGTGGCGGCCGTCGGGAGGAGCCACGGGGAGACCCCGCGCGCGAGCCTCATACGGCCCGGCTTAGCAGAATCGTCTGACACGTACAACCTTTGGTGGTGACTGGATTGGGCGCTTTGCCGTGATGCTACAGAACTAGCAACTATTACACGGCATAACTACACAAGCAAAGCGCCTCGAAGCCCCACGCGCTAGACCTGCTCCGGGTGCGACTCCTTGCCCTTTCGTGCGTCGATACGGGCTTTGATCAGGCTGGCCACGGTGGTAATGACCATGGTGGTGCCGATGACCGAGAGCGACACCCAGATGGGAATTTCGGGCGCCCAGGAGACATCGCTGGAGTGCAACGCCTCCAATACGAGCTTAACCCCGATGAACCCCAGGATGAACGCCAAACCGTAGCTGATGTAGACGAGCCGCTGCAGCAGACCGCCCAGGAGGAAGTAGAGCTGACGCAGCCCCATCAGGGCGAACGCGTTGGCGGTGAAGACGATGAAGGCGTCCTTCGTGAGACCGAAGATCGCCGGAATCGAGTCGAGCGCGAAGAGCAGGTCGGTGGTGCCGATGGCGACCATGACGATGAGCATGGGGGTGACCATGCGCTTGCCGTCGATCTTGGCGGTGATCTTGGAGCCGACGTAGCCCTCGGTGGTGGGGAAGGCCCGGCGCACCCAGCGCAGCAGGATGTTCTCGTTGAACTCCTCTTCCTCGCCCTTGAGATGCTGGCGGACGATGTTGACCGCCGTGTAGATGAGGAACGCGCCGAACACGTAGAACAGCCAGCTGAACCGCTCGAGCGCGGCGGCACCGAGCGCGATGAACACGCCGCGCATCACGAGCGCGAGCAGGATGCCGACGAGCAGCACCTTGTGCTGATACACCTTCGGCACCGCGAACCGGCTCATGATGATGAAGAAGATGAACAGGTTGTCGACGCTCAGGCTGTACTCGGTGATGTAACCGGCGAAGAACTCACCCGCGCGATCGGGGCCGGAGGTGAACCACAGCAACACGCCGAACAACACGGCGAGGATCACATAGAAGGTGACCCAGTAGCCGGCTTGGCGCATGGAGAACTCGCGGGCTTCACCACGGTCGACGATCCACAGGTCAACGGCGAGGACCAGCAGCAGACCACCGATCACGGCGATCCAGGCCCACAAAGGTTCAGTCACAAAGACCCTCCGGCATGCACGCTTCATTGCCGGAGGTCTCTCCCGCCCGCGTTCGCCTGCGGACCGGCAGCCCCGGGGGCCCCGTGGAGTGGGGCTGCACCGTGATGACGAGGCTGTCGCGAAGGGATACTCCCCTCCCTAACCCACGCAGTATACGAGAACGCCTCGACCGCACCTAATCCTCCTCCGCCCCCACTCCCACCCCGCCCGCTCACCAGCGCACCTCTCGAACCCCACCTCCACCAAACCTCCCACCGAACGGCACCGCCACTGCCCCCAGAGTGACGCCCCCTTCACGGAGGGCCACATTTTCCGACCATGTGACTCTCACCACGCCGCGACGGGCACCGTTGGCACACGGGTGAAGCCGGTGGTCACGTCCAGGGGCGCGAGCGCAGCCCGCGGACGCAGACGCAGGTTGCGGACGCGGACACAGCCTGCAGGCCCAGGGCACGAGCCCAGCCCGAGGCACAAGCCGATTCCACGGCGCGGGGACCGACCCATGCAACACAAGCGATCCCACAGCGCGGGCCGACCCGCACGAGACGGGCCGGACCCACAGCACACAGCCGCAGCCCAAGCGAGCCCAGCCGCGCAACGCGGCACGCTCACAGCGCGCGGTTCCGACGCCGACAGCCCAACAGGGGCACTCAGCCTCACCACAGAGACCAGCGCCGCGACGCAAGCGGGCTCCACAGCGCCAGCCGCCGCCTCTCTAACGTGGGCGAGCCCCACAGACCGCTCCCTACGACACGGAGTGGAGCGACGGCACGAAGGAGGAGCGGAGAGCACGAGGTACTCCTCGCAGCCGGACTGGCCGTCTCCTTCGACGCGGTGTCGAGCCGCAGGGGCGCGGGCCCAGGCTCGCAGCGCGGGCCCAGGCTCGCAGCGCGAGCGAATTCGGCGAGCGGTCCGCCCCTCAGGGCTCGTAGACCGCGAGCACGCTCTCCACCACGTCGTCCGCACCCGGCATCTCATCCCCGCGCCGCCGCGCCGCCTCCGCCAGCGTCCGCGCCTCCTCCGGCGAGGCGAGCAGCCGCCGCACGGCGGCGCGGAAACCGGCCACGTCTCCGTACGGCACCAGGATCCCCGCGTCCCCCAGGATCTCGGGGATGCCGCCGACCTTGGAGGCGATGGCCGGCGTGCCGGTCATGAGCGCCTCCCTGAGCGTGAGCGGCTGCCCTTCCCAACGGCTCGGCATCACCAGTGCCGTGGCGGCGCGCATCAGGTCGGGCACGTCGTCGCGGTTGCCCAGCAGCCGTACGGGCAGGCTCTCGGCGTCGATCCGGCGCTGCAGTTCCCCCCGCAGCGGCCCCTCGCCCGCCACCACGAACAGCGGCTCGCCCTCCCACGGCCCCGCCGCCACGTCGAGCAGTGTCTCCAGCCCTTTCTGCTGGGCCAGCCGGGCGACGGTGAGCAGGATGGGGCGATCGCCCGCGCCCAATTCGTCTTTGATCTCCTGAACGGTCCGCTTGGCCGGAGCGGGTGGGGACGCGGCCACCAGAGCCGGCCGTACGTCACGGGCGCCCAGCCGGGTCATGCGCTCGCCGAGATCGGGCGAGACCACCAGCACCACCCCGGCGCGCCGCGCGACGATCCGCTCCAGCACGCCGTAGACCAGCCCCACGAACCCTCCGGCGGTCAGCGCGTTGTGCAACGTCACGATGAGCCGTCCGGGCCCACCGGGCAGCCCGGCCAGGGCCCCGGCGCGCAGGCCATGGGCGTGGACGACATCGGCGCCCCTGGTCAGCCGCCGGACGGCGAGCACGGCACGCGAGTCGTTCAGCGGATGCGGCCGGTCGGAGACCGCCACCTCGGCGAAGCGAGCGCCCGCGGCCCCGAACGAGAACTGCTCCTCGACGCTGCGCGGCCCGATCACCAGCACCTGGTGCCCCCGCCGTACGAGCCCCTCCACCAGCATCAGGACGTGCCGCCCGGTGCCACCGGACGTGGTGCCCAGCACGAAAGCCACCCGCACGACAAGCTCCTCCCTCTCACTCACACGCCCGGCCCAGACCCCTCGCTCACACGCCCGGCCCAAACCCCTCGCTCACACCCCAGGCCCGAAGCCGTCGCTCACACGCCCGGCCCGGACTCCTCACTCACGCGCCAGGCCCGAGCCTCGAAACTCACACGCCCGCGCCGGGCCCGCCGCGCCGCAGCATCCCGGCCACCGAGGCGGCGTCAGGCCGGTCGACGACGGCCACGACCGCCACCCCGGACACCAGCGCCACCACCGCCCCGAGCACGGCGGCCCCAGCGTTCGCCCAGAGGGAGACGGCCCCCAGCAGGCCGGCGACCGCGGCCCCGGCCAAGAACCCGGCCACTCCCCCGGCCACCGCCGCCCCCAGCGCGCGGGGCAGTCCGGCCGCCGCCGCACCGCCCCTGGTGCGTACCACGAACGCCAGGAGCAGCCCGCCGCCCACGCTCATGCCGATGCTCATGCCGAGCGCCATCGCCGCGATGCCCCACCCGGCGGGCAGCACGAGCACGAGCACGGTCTGGGCCACCATGACCACGAGCCACCCGGCGACGGTGCCGGTGGCGACCGCGCGGCCCTGACCGGCGGCGTACAGGACGCGGCTGAGGTGGGCGATGAGCCCGTAGCCGATGAGGCCGGGCGCGAACAGCGCGATGGCGGCGGCCAGCTCGCCCGCGGGCACGTCGCTCTTGTCGGCGAGGAACACGACCGCGCCGGGCCCCGACGCCGCCGCGAGCACGCCGGCCGCCAGCCCGGAGACCAGCACGACGGCCCTGGTGGTGCGGGCGGCCAGCGCCGCGAACGCCTCCGGCTCGCCGGCCTGCGCGGACAGCCGGGGGAACGCGCTGGTGGCGATGGGCACGGCGAGCACCGCGTACGGCACCAGGTAGATCGCCCACGCGTAGTTGTAGGCCGCGATGGCCCCGCCGCCGACGACCTTGTTGGCCAGCAGCAGCGCCACGGCCATGGCCGCCTGCTGGGCCAGCAGCCCCGCGATGCCGGCCAGCGCGAGCCTGCGCACCTGCCCGGCCACCCCGGCGGGGAACCGTAACGTCGGCCGCCACCGCAGCCCCAGCCGCCCGACGGGCCCGATGACGGTCAGCACCAGCGACAGCACGCCGAGGCTGGTGCCGACCGACAGCACCAGCTCGCCCGCCATCGGCAGCCCTTCGAGGTCGCGGTGCCCGCCGCCGAGCGGCACGAACAGCAGGTACGCGACGATGACGACGATGCTCGACACCAGCGGCGCGACGGCGGGCCCGGCGAAGCGGTCGCTCGCCTGGAGCACGCCGTAGAGCACCACGGCCACGCCGTACAGCGGGATCTGGGGTGCGAAGACGACCAGCATGCGGGTGGCGACCTCGCCGAGCGCGGCGAGCTGGCCGGTGCAGCCGTCGACATCACCGCCGAGGAACAGCCCGACGACCGGGCCCGCGAGCAGCGCGATGAGCACCGCGATCGGGACGAGCACGACCAGCACCCAGGTCAGCAGCGCCGACCCGATGCGGCCGGCCCGCTCGCGCGGCACCCCGGCGAGCACGGGCACCACCATGCCCGCGAGCGCGCCGCCGACGACCACCTCGAAGACGATGTTGGGGATCTGGTTGGCCGTCATGTAGGCGGTGGCCAGGCAGTTGGTGCCGACGGTCTGGGCGAAGGCGTACTGCTTGGCGAATCCGGTGACGCGCGCCAGCACGGTGATCGCCCCGATGAGCATCGCGCCGCCCGCGACGCCCCTCGCCGTCACCAGACCCACCCGGCCTCCCCCGAACGCGCAACCGAACCAACGTACGCAGACATCCTGGCAGGCCGGACCGACAATCGCGTCTTCAGGGAAGGGACCTCAGGCGGGGTCGACGGGGCGGCGGCCGAGCATGTCGATGCGGTTGAGCACCGGGTTGCCGGCTATGACCTTGGTGAAGCTGACCTTCTCCGCGGCGGCCGTCAGGGCGACGACGGTGCCGAGCAGGACGTACCGGCCGGGCTTGCCGAGCTTGGTGACGGCGGCGAGGCCGAGCAGCGCGCCGAGGGCGTTGGCGCCGGCGTCGCCGAGCATGGCGCGCTCGCCGAGGTCGTCGGGCAGCAGCGCGGCGGCGGCGCCCAGCGGCACGGCGGCCAGCGCACCGGCGGCGGGCTGGTCGCGGAAGAGCGCGGCGGCCAGCAGCGGGCCGCCGGTCAGCAGGCCGACCTTGATGGCGCGGCCGGGACGCAGGTCGAAGAGGTTGGCGAGGTTGGCGGAGCCGGCGATGGCCGCGCCGTTGACCAGCGTGTCGACCGGGCCGCGGGAGACGAGCGCGGCGGCGCCCAGCCCGGTCGCGCCGATGCCGAGGATCTTGACCGCGCCACTGGTGACCTCACCGCGGGCCAGCGCGCTCAGGTGACCCTTGAAGCCCTTGGACGCGGTGGTGCCGTAGAGGTCGTCGTACGCGCCGAGCACGCCGCTGCCGGTGCCCGCGAGCAGCGCGGCGGCGCGCTGGCGCGGGGTGAGGCCGGGCGTGAGCGCGGCGGCGGCGCCGGCACCGGCCACGAACGCGGGGCCTTCGAGCAGCGTGATGGGCTCGCCGCGGTGGTTCTTCCTGGTCCAGCGGCCGGTCAGGTCGGCGGGCCGGTTACGGGTGAAGGCGGTGTAGGCGACGCGCGCGGCCACGGCGCCGATGGCGGCGCCGGCCAGCGCACCTAGCAGGCCACGAGCCCGGCTGGGCATGTCAGCTCCCTGATTCGGTGGTGGGGGATGGGGTGGGGGCCGCCGCCTCGGCTGGGATGGGGCCAGAGGCCCCCTTGCCGTTGCCGTACTGGCCGGCCCGCCCGGACAGCTGTTCCTGCAGAGAGTAGACGATCGCGACCCGCCCGAGCGGCATGTCGGCCGTGTCGACGCCGCTCACCCGCTTGGAGATCTCGCTCTCGTCCCGCAGGGCCGTGATGACGTCGCCCGGCGTGACCGTGGCGGCGACGGTGCCGGCCAGCACCGCGCCCTTGCCCGCGCCGTCGAAGCCGTTGGCGACGGAGACCAGCGCGCCCGCCTGCGTCTCGGCGCTCTCCCCCTCGTACGGCCGCTCGGGCGCGAACATGACGGCGAGCGTGGCCCGCTTGCCCGGGTCGCCGTCGACGGTGAGCAGCCCGCCCGCCTCGAACGCGCCGACGACGTCGGCGGTGGCGGTGTTGGCCGTGCCGGCCTGGGCGGGGTCGTTGGTGACCAGCGCGGCGGCCAGCAGCGCGGCGGCTCTGTCCCAGGCGGTGGCGGTGGCGGGGAAGACCATGTTGACCGGCTTGAGCTGGTTGACCAGGCCGTCGAGCACGCCGGTGCCCTTGGGGTCGAGGAACTTCTCGGTGAACGTGATGCGGCCGGAGATCTCCGCCCCGGCCTGGCCGAGCACCTGCTGGGCGGCCTCGCGCCAGGCGGTGCTGGAGCCCGGCGTCTCGATCAGCAGCACGCGCTGGCCGGTCAGGTCGCCGGCGACCAGCTCGGGCGTCACGGCGGTGATGAAGGCGTCGTTGCCGGCCTCGCGGCCCTGGAGCGTGTCGATCTGGGCGCGCAGCTCCTCCTTCGTCTTGGTGAGCTGCGCGGTGAGCTCCTGGGCGGACTTGACCGCGGGCTCCTGCAGCAGCGTCGTGCCCAGCACGATGCCCACCGCGAGCGCCAGGAAGATCGCGACGATGGAGACGAGGTGATAGCGGAAATCGATCACGAGAAGAGTCCGACCAGCCAGAAGATGAACGCGTTCCAGACGTCTTGCAGGCCGTTCAGCCAGGTCTGGCCGAGTGGCGACATGAAGAGCGCGACCCCCATGGTGATCAACGCTGTGATCACCAGCAGGAGCAGTTGTGATGTGGTGATGCGGCTGCGGTAGAGCCGGCTGACGCCCTTGGCGTCGATGAGCTTGCTACCGATGATAAGGCGGGTGAGGAACGTGCTGGCCATGCCCGAGCGGCCCTTGTCGAGGAACTCCTCCAGCGTGCCGTGGGTGCCGACGGCGACGATCAGCTCGGCGCCCTTGTCGTCGGCCAGCAGCATGGCGATGTCCTCGCTGGTGCCGGTGGCGGGGAAGATCACCGCTTCCCTGCCGAGCTGGTGCACGCGCTCAAGGCCGGGGGCCCGGCCGTCGCGGTAGGCGTGCACGACCAGCTCCGCGCCGCAGGTCAGCGCCTTGGTCGAGACCGAGTCGAAGTCGCCGACGATCACGTCGGGCATGTAGCCCGCCTCCAGCAGCGCATCCGCGCCGCCGTCGACGCCGACGAGGACGGGACGGTATTCGCGGATGTACGGGCGGAGGGTGGCGATGTCCTCCTTGTAGTGGTAGCCGCGCACCACGATGAGGACGTGGCGGCCCTCCATGGACGTGCGGATCTCGGGCACCCCGACGCCGTCGATGAGCAGCTTGCCCTCGCCGCGCACGTACTCCATGGTGTTGACGGCGAACGCCTCGATCTGCACGGCCAGCCCGGCGCGGGCCTCGGCCATGGCCGCCTCGACGGTCTCGAGCGTCTGCTCGACGCCCTTGCCGATCACGTCGTCGTCCAGATAGACGACGCCGTCGCAGACGCGTACGACGTCGCCGTCCTTGACCCGCTCGAACAGCTCGGGGCTGGCGTTGTCGATGAACGGCACACCGGCCTCGAGCAGGATCTGCGGACCCAGGTTGGGATAGCGGCCGCTGATGCCGCTCGCGACGTTGACCACGGCGGAAGCACCGCACGCGACAAGCGCCTCCGCGCTGACCCGGTCGACGTCGACATGGTCGATGATCGCAATCTCGCCGGGCTGGAGGCGTTTCGTCAGCCTCTTGGTGCGCCGGTCGATCCTCGCCACTGCCGTTATACCGGGAAGGTCCCCGACCTTCCTGCCGCGGAGGCCCGGCCTCTTGCTTCCCGGAACCTTCATCAAGACCATCCTGCCAGAGGGAAACACCACGGAGGCCACGCATGACGCGGCGTGTCCGCTATGTCACCCAGCATCACCTGTCCGCCGCGGCCAGGCCGAGCAACTCCTCCGCGTGAGCTCTGCCCAGCTCCGAGTCTTCCATGCCCGCGAGCATGCGGGACAGCTCGCGTACGCGGCCCTCGTGGTCGAGGGTCACCACGCCGCTGCGCACGATGCTGCCGTCGCTCGACTTCTCCACCACCAGATGCTGGTCGGCGAACGCGGCGACCTGCGGCAGGTGCGTCACCACGATGACCTGCGCGGTGCGGGCCAGCCGGGCGAGCCTGCGGCCGATCTCGACCGCCGCCTTGCCGCCGACCCCCGCGTCGACCTCGTCGAAGACGAACGTCGGCACCGGGTCGGCGCCCGCGAACACCACTTCGATGGCCAGCATGACGCGGCTCAGCTCGCCGCCCGACGCTCCCTTGGTGAGCGGCAGCGGCGGCGCGGCCGGGTGCGCGGCCATGCGCAGCTCCACCTCGTCGCGGCCCTCGGGGCCGAACTCCGCGCTCTGCGTCACCTCGACCACGACCCTGGCGTGCGGCATGGCGAGCGCGGTCAGCTCTTCCGTGACCGCCTTGCCGAACCGCTCGGCGGCCGCCTTGCGCACCTCGGTGAGCCGGTCGGCCAGCTCGGTGAGCCGCTCGGTCAGCTCGTCGTACTCGCGGGTCAGCTCGTCGATGCGCTCGTCGTCGCCCTCCAGCTCGGCCAGGCGGGCGGCGGCCTGCTGCGCCCAGGCCAGCACCGCCGCGCTGTCCTCGCCGTACTTCCTGATCAAGCCGGACAGGACGGAACGCCGCTCCTGCACCGCCGCCAGCCGGGCCGGGTCCGCCTCGACCGACTCGGCGTAGGCCGCGAGGTCGGTGGCCACGTCGGAGATGAGGTATCCGGCCTCGGCCAGCCGGTCGGCCACCCCGGCGAGCCTGGGGTCGAAGTCGCGTACGGCCTCCACGGCCGCCCGCGCCTCACCCAGCAGCCCGATCACGTCGCGCGGGCCGCTCGCCGCCTCCATCGGGTCGCCGAGCAGCGCGGTGTGCGCGGTCGTCGCGGCGCTGCGCAGCGCGTCGGCGTGGGAGAGCCGCTCCTCCTCCTCGCGCAGCTCCTCGTCCTCGCCCGGCTTCGGATCGACCTTCTCGATCTCTTCCAGCCCGAAGCGCAGCAGGTCGGCCTCCTGCGCCCGCTCGCGCGCCTTGGTCGTCAGCTCCTCAAGCTGCGCGGCCACCTGCTTGTGCCGCTTGTACGTCTGCGCGTACTCGCGCATCGGCTTGACCAGCTCGTCGCCGGCGTAGCGGTCGAGCGCGGCGCGCTGCCTGGCCGGCTGCAGCAGCCGCTGCTGGTCCATCTGCCCGTGCACCGCCACCAGGTCGTCGGCCAGGTACGTCAGCGTGCCCACCGGCACCGTGCGGCCACCCAGCCAGGCCCTGGACCTGCCCTCGGCCGAGACCGTACGCGAAATGATCAGCTCGCCGTCCTCGACCTGGCCGCCGATGTCCTCCACCTGCTGCGCGACGCGCCCGCCCGGCTCGATGATCAACGTGCCTTCGACAGTCGCGCGGTCGGCTCCAGGCCGCACCCGCGCCGGGTCCGCCCGGCCGCCGAACAGCAGCCCGAGCCCGGTCACGACCATCGTCTTGCCCGCGCCGGTCTCGCCGGTGACCACGTTGAAGCCAGGCGAAAGCTCGAGCACGGCCTCGTCGATGACGCCGAGCCCCTGGATGCGGACCTCCTCGACCCTGGGTCGCACTGCCCACTCCCGTTCACTGCCGTGTCTGACGCCGCTGTCGCGGTCGATCGTGCTGACCACGCGATCCTACGCGCTCCGCACTCCATTCACTCAGGGTCGAGCCCTTCCGCGCCACCCCTGGACCGGCAGCTCGAACTTGGCGACCAGCCGATCGGTGAAGGGCGCGCCGGTGCTCTCCACCCCGTGCAGGCGGGCCAGCCGTACGGGCTCGGCGCCCCTGCGCACCTCGACGCGGGTGCCCGACGGCACCTCGAACTTGCGGCGTCCGTCACACCACATGACGCCGCCCGGGGTGTCGGGCAGGATCTCCACGGCCAGCGTGGAGCGCGGCGAGACGACCAGCGGCTTGGCGAACAGCGCGTGGGCGCTGATGGGCACCATGAGCAGCGCCTCGACCTCGGGCCAGACGACCGGCCCTCCGGCGGAGAACGCGTAGGCGGTCGAGCCCGTCGGGGTGGCGCAGATCACGCCGTCGCAGCCCCACCGCGACAGGGGACGGCCGTCGATCTCGGCGACCACCTCCAGCATGCGCTCCTGCTTTTCGACGGTGACCTCGTTGAGCGCCCAGGTGTCGGCGATCAGCCGGCCGTTCTGCCGGGCGATCACGTCGATCGTCATCCGCTCCTCGACGTCGTAGCGGCCGGCCACGACGGCGTCGACGGCGGAGGCCAGGTCGGCCACCTCGGCCTCGGCGAGGAACCCGACGTGGCCGAGGTTGACGCCGAGCAGCGGCGTGCCGGCCGGCTTGGCCAGCTCGGCGGCGCGCAGCAGCGACCCGTCGCCGCCCAGCACGATCATCACCTCGGCGTCCTTGGCGGCGCCCGGGTCGCCGTGCACCGCCTCGATGCCGTGGCAGCCCAGCTCGTCGGCCTCGGTGTCGAGCACCTTGACGGTGATGCCGGCATCGATCAGCCGCTCGATGACCAGGCGGGCGCTGTCGACGGCGGCCTCGCGCCCGGTGTGGACGGCGACCAGCACGGTGCGGTTCATTGCGGCCCTTCCGCGACGGCACGCCGGATCTCGGCGTCGAGGTCGGCGACCTCCGGCTCGCCCTCCCCCTTGCCGAGCCACAGCAGGTATTCGACGTTGCCCGACGGGCCGGGCAGCGGGCTGTAGGTCACGCCGCGCACGCTCAGCCCCAGCTCCTTCGCCTTGGCGACGGCGCCGCGCACCGACTCGGCGCGCAGCTCGGGGTCGCGTACGACGCCGCCCGCACCGACGCGCTCCTTGCCCACCTCGAACTGCGGCTTCACCAGCAGCACGAAGTCGGCCACGGGGGCGGCGACCGCGGCGAGCGCGGGCAGCACCAGCCGCAGCGAGATGAACGACAGGTCGCCCACCACCAGCGTGGGAGGCTCGCCGACCATCTCGGGGGTGAGGTCGCGGACGTTCACCCGCTCCATGACCGTCACCCGCTCGTCGCTGCGCAGCGACCAGGCGAGCTGGCCGTAGCCGACGTCGACCGCCACCACGTGGGCGGCGCCGCGCCGCAGCAGCACGTCGGTGAACCCGCCGGTGGAGGCGCCCGCGTCCAGGCAGCGCCGCCCCTCCACCTTCAGCGAGGTGAACGTGTCGAGCGCGCCGAGCAGCTTGTGCGCTCCGCGCGAAACGTAGTCGGGGCCGTCGTCCGACTCCGCGACGACGATGGCGGCGGCGGTGTCGACCTGGGTGGCGGGCTTGCGCGCCCGCTGGCCTCCGACGCTCACCCGCCCTGCCTCGATCAGCTGGACGGCCTGCTCACGCGACCTGGCCATGCCGCGGCGGACCAGCTCGCTGTCGAGGCGGATCCTGCGGCTCACGGGCGTCCCACGGCGGGCGGCACGGGGACCGCGGGCCTGCCCGCGTCCTGCTCGTCAACGGCGGCGAGCGCGCTCTCCAGCCCGGAGAACGCCTCTTCGAAGACCGCGACGTGCTCGCTCACGGGCAGCTCGCCCAGCCTGGCCAGACCCGCCACGATGGCGTCGACGCGCGCGTCGCCGCTCTGCTCCGGCAGCTCACTCATGACTCGACCGTAACGCCTCCCGCGAGCGGCCGGGACCTTGGCAGGCGTGTCAGACGTTGAAGCCCATACGAGGGTGCTACTGATGTGGAACGCTACCGTCCGCAAAGGGATGAAAGGATACGCATCATGGCAAGCGTCGAGGAGTGCCGGGCGGCACTGGCCAAGCTCGTCACCCAGTTCGACGAGATCGACGAGGCCGACCGTGCCAAGCACGTGGTCGAGCGCACGGTCAGCTGCCGGGTGTCCGACCTCGACGTCACGTTCTACGGGCGGCTGCACTACGAGGGGCTCGATCCGTTCGTCGAGACGCCGCCGGGCGACGGCAGGCCCACGGACGTCAAGCTGACGATCGTCAGCGACGACCTGGTGGCGCTGGTCAACGGGGAGCTCGACCTGGCGCGGGCGCTGCTCGGCGGCCGGGTGAAGGTGGACGCGAGCTTCGGCGACCTGCTGCGGCTGCGCCGCCTGCTGTGAACGTCCCCCGCCAGCCGGCGAAAGCCCCGCCGAGCGCCGCGCGCACCCTTCACGCGGAAGACCCTTTTCACGCGCCGCGCGAACCTGCGGAAACGGCCCCCATCGTGGTCAGCTGAGGCGGTCGAGTGCGGGCTTCACGGCGTCCTCCTCCAGGCGCCCCTCCCCCGCGACCGCCCAGGCGACGTCGCAGGCGGCCCTCAGCCCGTCGATCCTGCTGCCCTCGCCCTCGAGCCGCAGCGCGCCGTCCTGCCACCGGGCCCGCCATCCCCCGCAGGCGCCGTCGCGCACCTCGGGGCAGGGCTGGAGCAGCGTCCGCAGGTCCTCGCCCACGTACGTGGGACGGTGGCGCGGCTCGGCCGTCAGCACGTCGGCCGGCGTCGTGACCCCGGTGAGCACGAGCAGGCTCTCGACCCCCGCGTTCGTGGCCCCCTCGATGTCGGTGTCGAGCCGGTCGCCCACGACCAGCGGGCGGCGCGCGTTCGTCCTGATCATCGACTCCCGGTGCAGCGGCGGCTCGGGCTTGCCCGCGTAGATCGGCTCGACGCCGGTGGCCGTGGCGATCACGCGCACCAGGGAGCCGTTGCCGGGCAGCTCGCCACGCGGGCTCGGCATCGTGCTGTCGCCGTTGGAGGCCACGAACAGCGCCCCCTGCCGCACCGCCAGCGCCCCTTCTGCGAGCAGTCCGTACGACAGCTCGTACGCGAACCCCTGCACCACCGCCACAGGCGACTCGGCGGCCGTCGAGACGGGCCTGAGCCCGCGATCACGTACCGCGAGCCGCAACCCGGAACCGCCGACCACCAGCACCTTCGACCCCGGCGGCACCCGCTCGGCGACCACGCGGGCGGCGGCCTGGGCGGAGGTGACGACGTCGTCGGCGGTGGCGGGCGCGCCCAGCCCGCGCAGGTGGGCGGCGATCGCGGCGGGGGTGCGGGAGGCGTTGTTGGTGACGTACGCCAGCCGGGCCCCGCGCCGCCTGGCCTCCTCCAGCGACTCGGGGGCGCCGGGGATCGCCTGCCTGCCCAGGTAGACCACGCCGTCGAGGTCGAGCAGCAGGGTGTCGAAAGCGTCGATCAGCACAGTGCCTCTTCCCGTTCGCCTGTCACGCCGCGTGCGACTCTAGCGCCGCCCTCGTACCCGCTCGCGGGGAGGCCGACCACCCTCGGAAGACCGACCGCCCTCGGAGCCACTCGCGGGGGACAGAACGCTCGCGGCGAGACGCCGACGGCGGACGAACGGATCACATCTCTTCGCGCGCCTTCAACGTCGCGCGCACACTCCGCAACGCCGACACGTAATTACGATCGTCGGGACGCATGGCCACCGCGATGGCCAGCGGTTCCTGAGCTCCTTCCACATCCCCGGTACGCCACAATGACAATCCCAGTCCGAAATACGCGTAGTCCTCGGTCGGGTTGGCGTCCACGATCTGCCGGAAACTCTCGGCGGCCTCGGCATAGTGGCGGGAGTTGAACTGGGCCCGTGCCAGCGCCTCCAGAATGCTGCGCGAGTCCGGCTGCGCGGCGGCGGCCCGTTCCAGCAGTGCCGCGGCGGCGGCCGGGCTGCCGTCGTTCAGCAGCTTGACCCCGCGCTGGTACCAGTCGTAAACACCACCTCTGGGAGCTCCCGAATTCTGGTCATGGACGTTTCCCTCGTGAGCCATGGGTGAGAACTCCTTCATCGCTGTACGGGTGACCCCGCCACGCCTGCCGCGGTGCGGGCACGACTGCAACCATGGGCCGGTTTTCGGAAGGAACGGGCATTTATGGCAGCATGCCCGGTATGGGGACTCCTGAACTGCCGATACCAGATGGACTGGTGCTACGGCCCTTCCGCGGCGTGCGTTTCGCTGTCGAAGATCCCGCCAAGGTGACCTCCCCGCCGTACGACCTCATCTCCGACGCCGACGTCGAGGTCCTCCTTGACGCTCACCCGAACAACGTCGTCCGTCTCATCCTTCCCTGTACGCCTTCGGGTGATTCCTCTGGCACCACGAGCCTCGCCGCGGAACAGCCGTCACCCGGCCGGTACGCCGAGGCCAGGGAGACGTTGCGGGCCTGGCTCGACTCCGGCGTCCTGGTCCCCGACGAGGTGCCCGCCCTTTACGTCTACGAGCAGAGCGGCCCCGGCGTCCTGCAGCGCGGCCTCATCGGCGACGTCGCGCTCGCCGACCCCGGCCGGCGCGTCATCCTGCCGCACGAGGACGTCATGCCCGGCCCGATCGCCGACCGCCTGGCCCTCATGAGCACCACCCAGGCAAACCTGGAGCCGATCTTCCTCCTGTACGACGGCGACGGCGGCGCCGCCACCCGGCTGGTCGACGGGGTGGCCACCACCCGTGACCCCCTGGTCACGGCGCACACCGAGGACGGCCTCACCCACCGCCTCTGGGCCATCACCGACGAGTCCGAGATCGCCGCCGTCAACGCCGACCTCCACCCTCGCCAGGCCCTCATCGCGGACGGCCACCACCGGTACGCGACCTACCGCGTCCTGCAGCGGCAGGAACGCGCCACCCGCGCCGCGCCCGCCTCCGGCCCCTGGGACTTCGGCCTGGCCCTGCTCGTGGACTCGGCCGCGTACCCGCCCGACCTCAAGGCCATCCACCGCGTCATCCCCGGCCTGCCGCTCTCCGAAGCCGTCGCCAAGGCCAAGGGCGCCTGGCGGGTCCAGGACTACGCCGACCTCGCCGCCGGCCTCGCCGCGCTCCAGGACGCCCCCGAGCCCGCGTTCCTGCTGGCCGACGGGCACACCGCCCACCTGCTCACCGGCCCCGACCCCGTACAGCTGGCCCGTGCCATGCCGGCCGACCATTCCGACCGCTGGAACGCGCTCAACACCTCCATCCTCTCGGAGTTCATCCTCCCCGTGGTGTGGGGCATGCAGGACAGCGACCAGGCCGTACGCATCGTCCACCACGACGCGCAGGCCGCCGCCGGCCTGGCCGCCCGCATCGGCGGCACCGCCGTCCTGCTGAAGCCGCTCGCCGTCGAAGACGTCCTGGCCGTCGCCGCGGCCGGCGAACGCGTCCCCCGCAAGTCCACCTCCTTCGGCCCCAAACCCCGCACCGGCCTCGTCCTCCGCACCTTCGCCATCGACTGACCGCGGGCCGGTCCCACCGGCAGCAGGCGGGATGCCCGAACCCCCGTACGGACAGGGCGGCTTGCGCAACGTCCCCAGAATCGTTCAGGACCGCCTCACCCGCCACCCGAATGGTTGCTGAGCCTTCTGGCCCGAAGAGCCACCGCAGAATGCCTGACAGCCACAGAGCCGCGCTCCGGCCCCCGCCGGGTCGGAGCCGGGCCAGACCCTGAAGACCGAACCCGCGCGTGCGATGACCAGGAACACAAGCACACGCTCACTGCGCAACCCGAGCCACAAGCACGCCGCGGTGGACAGCCGGCAGCACACCACAGTGGAGAGCCACAAGCACGCCGCGGTGGACCCGACGGACCTCAGGAACGGATCCGGAACACATCGGAGGGCAGACCATCACGAGCACGGGTGAGCTGAGTTACGGACCGTCCACGTGCATACACCGGATCGAATCTCGGCCGCCGGGAGAAATTCTTCTACCGGCAAGTGAGATCAGGCCATGATTCATCCCGCCTTTTCCACCCGGCCCGGACTGCCCGGCCGGGAGAAGAAATCACACCACGGCTTTGAACCGTGCGCACGCTCACGTCCAAGTCCTGTCACCATAGGCCGCAGTTCATTTGGCTCGGCATAAGGCCTGGCCACAGCACTATTGCTACTGAGGTAGGTCGGATGGACCTCGAAGAAGAGATCACCAACCTCAAGCAGCGCCTCCAGGCGCTCGAGTCCGGCTCGTCCTCCGATGAGGACGAGCCGGCGACACCGGTCGCCGCCGGCGCTCCCGTCGTCGCTCAGTACCCCGAGGGGCTGGCCGACGACCTGGAGGCCCTCAACGTGGAGATCACAGGGCTCCGCTGGCAGGCACGGGAGTACTTCACCTCCGGCCAGGCCCAGCTGCAACAGCAGCTCGACGATCTCCGCATCGGCGTGTACCTGCTGGACTGCAAACTCGACGAGCTGCTCAAGCGAAGCATGACCTGGGGAGGAGACGAGGGGCCGCTGTAAGGGGGTCAGGGCCTCATGGGAGCCATAAGGTCCTGACCTTCGCCCGCCAAAGGTTGGGTTCCAGCCCGGCATCGGCGCCCAGAACGAGCATCCGGAGCCCTCCGGCCGCCCCGGCCTTTCCGAGCCTTGACGGCCGGTGCGACGGCAGAGCCCCGGACGGGACAAACAACAGGACAAAGCGACAAGGCACGGCAGAAGGGGCTTCGCCGCTCGTTCCTACCGGCAGGCCCCTTCTTCCTTCTCCGGCTACGCACTCCTGTCGTCCTCTGCCATCGCCACGAGACGAACAGACGGAAAGTGGTGCCTACTCCCGGCTGTGGGCAGGAAGACACGCGGGCCCGCATCACCGCCCGCCCTACCGGTATCGCCTCGATCGGCGAGCCATGGCGCCTGCAAGCGCAGGTAAGGGAAAGGCATGAGGAGTGTGGTCCCCGTGGCCGGTCTTCGCACTCATGGCCCTCGCACTTGGCTTGCGGCGCGGCGTCACCTCGCCAACACCCTGGCGACCGCCGACGGCCGGCACCCGGACTGCCCGGCCCCAGCCGTCGGTCCCTCCAGTCTCGGAATCTGCGTGCCGCCCACGGCGAGCACGAACGGCCCGCGCCGTGACCGTCCACCAGCCCGCCAAGCCGCCCTCACCCCGTAGGCGCCAAGTACTGCACCTGTCTCGGCACCAAAGCCGCCACCTGCCCCGCCGAGCCCACATCATCCGGGGCCCCGACATCCGGGGCCACAAGTGACACCTCGTACGGCTTGACGCTGCTCACCTCCACCTCGTACCGCCAGATCTTGGCCGCCGCCGGCCCGAAGACGCGGCAGCGGAACGCCCCCGTCACCTCCATGTACTCGCGAGGCTTGAGGGCGCGCACCACGGCGGCCGTCTCCGGGTCGAACGTGACGCAAGGAATGCTGTCGGTCAGGGCGGCGCCCCGGCGGTGGCGACGGCGGCGGACGATGATGCGCCATTTCGTCGCGGTGTCGCCGCTCGGCAAGGGGTGCTCCTCGGCGGGCGCGGACAGTCTCCCCACCAGCAAGACTTCGTTTCGGTCCACGGTCGTCCTCCCATCGGTGCTCTGGTGGAGATCACTCTCTACGATGAGGAGGACGCCGGATCGGCTCGAATGCCGTTCTGGGGACAGCGGCGGACGATCGGGAGTGCCTGTGGACAACATCAAAGCACTGGGCGGCGACGTCTATGAGATCGACACCAAGATGGCCGGATACTCCGGCATCACGGCCGGCTACCTGATCCTCAGCGACCGCCCATGCCTGGTGGAGACAGGGACATCGACCTCCGCCCCCGTGGTGCGCGACGCGATCGCCTCGCTCGGCGTGGGCCCCGACGAGCTCGCCACGGTCGTGGTGACCCACATTCACCTCGACCACGCCGGCGGAGTGGGGGACATCGCCAGGTTCTTCCCGTCCGCGCAGATCGTCGTACACGAGAAAGGCGCGCGCCACCTCGCCGATCCGTCACGCCTGATGGCCAGCGCCCGCATGGTGTGGGGCGACAAGCTCGACACGCTCTTCGGCGAGCT
The DNA here is from genome assembly GCF_040678535.1 of Nonomuraea sp. NPDC052634. Taxonomy (NCBI): domain Bacteria; kingdom Bacillati; phylum Actinomycetota; class Actinomycetes; order Streptosporangiales; family Streptosporangiaceae; genus Nonomuraea; species Nonomuraea sp. NPDC052634. The sequence goes on from NZ_JBFATY010000006.1 coordinate 489,345, forward strand.
CTCCCCGACCGAGGCCGAACGCATCGTCGCCCTCGGCGACACCGGCGCCATCGACCTCGGCAACGGCCGCACGCTGAGCAGCCACTACTCCCCCGGCCACGCCAAGCACCACGTGGGCCTGGTCGACTCCGCCACCGGCGACCTGTACGTCGGCGACGCCGCCGGCGTCTACCTGCCCGAAACGGGCGATCTGCGCCCCGCCACCCCGCCGCCGGACTTCGACCTGCAGACCGCGCTCAACTCGATCGCGCTGTTCGGGGCCCTCGACCCGCAACGACTGCTCTTCAGCCACTACGGCCCGGTCGACGCGGTCAAGGAGACGCTTGAACGGTCCGCCGAAGAGCTCCGGGTATGGGTGGATCTGACCCGGCAGGCCCACGCCGAGGGCATGGACCTCGATCACGCCGTCGCCATGGTCAGGGACCGTACGAAGGCGCGCTACACCGAGCCGGCGCCCGACGACGAGCGAGCCGAGCAGTTGGAGCTGCTCAGCGGCGCCCAGTCCAACGTCGCGGGCATCCTGCACTGGCTCGACCGCGTCTCCCCCCGATGACGCAGCGCGCGCCCCGGTGACCCGCGTACCGGCATCCGGCTGCGGAACGAGGAAACGAACAAGCGGCGGGCACGCGCATTCCGCGTGCCCGCCGCGTCAGGTCAAACGGCCGCGCCGTCAGCCGTCCGACTTGCCAGGCTTCTTGTCGTCGCCGGGCTCGTCCGGCCCATTCTGTACGTCCTCGAACTGCGGTTCGATGAATGCCGGCGTGATGCCGGGAGCCTCCTCGGCCTGAGCCCGGGCATCAGTACTGGACTCGACCTCAGCCTTCTCGGACTCCGCCTTCTCCGAGGATCCGTCGGCGGGCTCCTCGGCCGGCTCGACCGCTTCGGGAGCTTCGTCCCCGGCATCCCCCGGTACGTCGTCCCGATCGCTCAGCAGGTCACCCGCCTCGGCGAGCGCCTCCTCGTCGTCCGGCTCATCATCCGCCTCGGGCGCGACACCGGCGTCGTCGAAGTCGTCCTCGTAGTCGAGGTCCTCCTCGACGTCCTCGATGACGGCTCCGGTCAGCTCGGCGTACCGCTCGGCCGCGTCCGTCTCGCCGTCCTCGTCGAACGCCATCGCGCGGCCGAACCAGTCGGTCGCCGCCTCGTGGTGCCCGGCTTCGGCCAGCGCGTCCGCGTACGCGAAGGCGAGCCGCGCCGACCACGGCCGCGGCTTCGGGTCGCGCAGCTCCGGCAGGCGCTGCAACGTGATCACAGCCGCGTCGTGCTGGCCGAGGTCGCGGCGGGCGCCGGACTCGACGATGGTCAGCTCGATGCGTCCGGCCCGGTCGAGACGCTCTGCCTCAGGCGAACGGATGAGGTCGATGGCCCGCTCGGGACGGCCGAGACCGCGCTCGCAGTCGGCCATGATCGGCAGGTACGCCTCCGAGCCCGTCATCCTCCTGGCCGCGCGCAGGTCGCTCAGCGCCTCGGAGTAGTGCCCGGCGCGGTAGGCGACGATGCCGGCGGCCTCGCGTACGACGCCGATGCGCGCCGCGAACCTGCGCGCCACCTTGGTGTGCTCGTGCGCCCGGTCGGGGTCGTCCTCCTCCAGCGCCCGCTCGGCCGCGACGAGGTGCCGTCCGACGAGGTCGGCGAGGTCGCCGGGGAGCGAACGCAGCTCCTCCAGCACCTCCTTGTCGAGCTCGTCGATGGTGATGTCGGGCGCCACCTCGGGCAGCTTCTCCCGCTGCGGCGCCTCGGCGGCGGCGTCGCGGTCGCTCCTGCCGTAGCGGGCGCGGGTGCCTGCGGGCCTGTCGTCGCGGCGGCCGTCACGGGAGAACGGACGGGACTCGCCGCGCCCCCTGTCACGCGGGCCGCCCTCGCGAGCCGGCCTTCTGCCGTCCCGATCACGGTAGGGACGGCGCTCGTCCCAGTCACGGCGGGGACCGCGCTCGTCCCGGTAACCGCCGTCACGACGCGAGGAGTAGCCGCCCTCACGACGAGGACCGCGATCGTCGCGGAACCCGCCCTCACGACGCGAGCCACGGTCGTCCCGGAACCCGCCGTCACGGCGCGAACCGCGATCGTCGCGGAACCCACCTTCACGGCGCGGACCCCGGTCATCCCGGAACCCACCATCGCGACGCGGACGATCATCCCGCGACCCATACTCCCGCCGCGACCCCCGATCATCCCGATCGCGATAGCCGCCCTCGCGACGCGACGAGTAACCACCCTCACGACGAGGACCGCGATCGTCGCGGAACCCGCCCTCACGGCGCGGACCCCGGTCATCCCGGAACCCACCATCGCGACGCGGACGATCATCCCGCGACCCATACTCCCGCCGCGACCCCCGATCATCCCG
>NZ_JBFATY010000006.1:491789-494117 GCF_040678535.1 Nonomuraea sp. NPDC052634
CGATCGCGGTAACCGCCGTCGCGACGCGACGAGTAACCACCCTCGCGCCGGTCACCGTAGCCGCTGTCGCGACGCGGCCCGCGATCGTCGCGATCCCGGTAGGGACGGCGGTCGTCCCACTCGCGCCGAGGACCCCGATCGCCCCGATCGCCGCGGTATCCGCCCTCGCGGCGGTCACCGTAGCCGCCGTCACGGCGCTGGCCGCGATCGTCGCGATCCCTATAGGAACGACGGTCGTCTCGATAGTCGTCGCGCCGCGGCCCTCTATCTCCCCGGTTGCCGTAGCGCGACCTGTCGTCTGAACGGAACGGACGGTCGCCGCCAGAATCACGCCCGCGGGATCCGTACCCGCCGCTTCTGCCCCCTCCGCCGGAGCGCCTGTCCCCGTAGTCGCCGCGCCCGCGCTGTCCGCCGTCCGATCCGTTATCTCTGTTCACTTCTGGTCCATTTCGTTGACTCACCCAGCGGACTCACAACGACGGTCCACCAGGCTGGTCGCCGCCCGCCTGCGGGCCTTACGCGACGAAGGCCACCCCTGGGGTGGCCCGGTGTGCTCCCAGCCTAGCAAGCCGTGGAACGTCCACGAGCCCGCCGCAAACCGATATTGAGTGGACCCCGGACGCCCAGGCCGAGAGACTGCCTGCCATGTCTCTTCGCTTCCACGAAATCGCCGAGTCACGTCACCGCATTCTGAACCCCCTGACGGACGACAAGCTCAACCTCCTGGGCGAGATCTGCGGTTTCACGCCGGGCACGCGCATCCTCGACCTGGCCTGCGGAAAGGGCGAACTCCTTTCCCGCTGGGCGCACGAATACGCCATCGAGGGCGTGGGCGTCGACGTCAGCGAAGTGTTTCTGGACGCCGCCAGGAAACGCGCGGAAGAGCTGGCCGTCGCGCATCGCGTCGAGTTCGTGGAGGCCGACGCGAGCACGTACACCGACGCTCCTGAGTCGTACGACGTCGTGTCCTGCATCGGCGCCACCTGGATCGGCGGCGGCCTGAAGGGCACGCTGTCGCTGATGCGCCGCTGGCTGCGCCCCGGCGGCCTGGTACTGGTCGGCGAGTGCTACTGGCAGTCGCCTCCGCCGCCCGAGGCCCTCGCCGCTCTCCAGATCGGAGAGGACGACTTCACCTCATTGATCGGCACGGCTGACCGCGCGGAGGAAGCCGGCTTCGAACTCGTGGAAATGGTGCTGGCCGACCCCGACAGCTGGGACCGCTACATGGCCCCCCAATGGTGGGCGATCAGCGACTGGCTCCGCGCCAACCCCGACCACCCGGACGTCCCCGCCCTGCGCGACTTCCTCACCCGATCCCGCCGGTCGCACCTGGAGTACGGCCGCGACTACCTCGGCTGGGGCGTCTTCGTCCTCCGCCCCCTCCGAACCGTCACGGAAACCACGGCCTGAGCGGTAAGCCCCGGCCAACAGCCTCGTTGCACGCCGACACCACACCTTCCGCCCGCATGACGAGGGCTATCAGAGACACTTCCGAGGCGGCGAACAGCGACGCGCCGAGCTTTCCAACCGACCGGTGCGGAGCTGTAGAGGAGCAATTCCGGGTGTGGTGCCAACCCACGGAGGAGCAGCTACAGATATCCGCGCCGCAACCGGCTTGACGATGCGCTCGCGGCCTTTCACGCGCGGTGACAGAAGGCGCCTCTCGGATAGCAGCCGGTTTCTGTTGGCGAGCTCCCACTGTCCTCGGTAACGAGCCCGCCGTAGACCCGCGAAAACCGACACTCCACCGATCCGGCTCCGGGGTAGGCCCGTGCGAGACAAGCCCCGGAGCAGCCTCATGCAGCTCCGAACGACCAGCGAAAGCGACCGCCACGGCCCTACGCCCGGCCGCGAAAACGGCTCCAAGGCCACGACCCGGTCGCCGAGCTCCTGCACGCAGAACAGACCACCCGCCCGGAACGAACGTCGGGAACACCCAACACACCCGGTGAGCAAAACCCCCGGCCCAGACCGCACAGAGCCCGAAGCACCAGCCGAGCCGACCACCAACAGCCCTAAAACCCGAAAAGCGATTCCCTCGCCTAACCCCCGGCACCGACCTGCACCACCCGGAACAGGCCACCCTTTCCCAGCACACCCTGAGCAGCGCCGGCAACAGCGAAAGCGCCAGCCCAACCGCACAAGTAAAAGGCACTCCGCTGCACGCGGTAAGAATCCCGAGGTTGCGTCCACGGGAGTGGTGTACGAGTTTGACCTGGTCAGCTGGCGTGGTGCCGTGAAATGGTGACGGCCATCGCGTGATCCTTCGAGTAGCTAGTCCAAGATCGAAGGAGGACACGTGATGGCCGCGGACAACAGTGTGACGCC
>NZ_JBFATY010000007.1:0-349607 GCF_040678535.1 Nonomuraea sp. NPDC052634
CGTCTCCACCCCGCCCCCGCCCGCCCCCCGGCGCGGGTGCCCCGCGCGGGGCACCCGGGCCGTCGTCCGTTCTGCAGGCCGGGCGCCCCTCACGAGGGACGCCCTGGCCGCCGAGCCCGCCGGTTACGGCTTGGGCGTGGCGTCCACGCCCGCCTCCTTGCGCTGCTCCGCCGTGATCGGCGTGGGCGCGCCGGTCAGCGGGTCGAAGCCGGAGGCCGTCTTCGGGAACGCGATGACGTCGCGGATCGACTCGCCGCCCGCCAGCAGCATGCAGATGCGGTCCCAGCCGTAGGCGATGCCGCCGTGCGGGGGCGGGCCGTACTTGAACGCCTCCAGCAGAAAGCCGAACTTGGTCTCCGCCTCCTCCTTGGAGATGCCGAGGACGTCGAAGACGCGCTGCTGCATCTCGGCCCGGTGGATACGGATCGAGCCGCCGCCGATCTCCATGCCGTTGCAGACCATGTCGTAGGCGTAGGCGAGCGCCTCGCCCGGGTGGTCCTGGAAGTTGTCGGCCCACTCCGGCTTCGGCCCGGTGAACGGGTGGTGCACGGCCGTCCAGCCGCCCTCGCCGTCCTCCTCGAACATGGGCGCGTCGACGACCCACAGGAACGACCACTGGGACTCGTCGATCAGGTTGCAGCGCCTGCCGATCTCCAGGCGGGCCGCGCCGAGCAGCTCGCGGGAGGCGTTCTTGGCGCCGGCGGCGAAGAAGATGCAGTCGCCCGGCTGCGCGCCGACCTTGGCGGCGAGGCCGGACAGCTCCTGCTCGGAGAGGTTCTTCGCGACCGGGCCGCCGAGCGTGCCGTCCTCCTGGACGAGCACGTAGGCCAGGCCCTTGGCGCCGCGCGAGCGGGCCCACTCCTGCCAGCCGTCGAGCTCCTTGCGGGTCTGGGAGGCCCCGCCGGGCATGACGACGGCGCCGACGTAGTCGGCCTGGAAGACGCGGAAGGAGGTGCCCGCGAAGTAGTCGGTCATCTCGACGAGCTCCTGGCCGAAGCGCAGGTCGGGCTTGTCGGAGCCGAAGCGGGCCATCGCGTCGGCGTACGTCATGCGCGGCAGCGGGTTGGGCAGCTCGTAGCCGACGATCTCCTTCCACAGCCGGCCGATCAGCTTCTCGCCGACCGCGATGACGTCCTCCTGGTCGACGAAGGACATCTCGATGTCGATCTGGGTGAACTCCGGCTGCCGGTCGGCCCGCAGGTCCTCGTCGCGGTAGCACTTGGCGAGCTGGTAGTAGCGCTCGAGGCCGGCCACCTGGAGGAGCTGCTTGAACAGCTGGGGCGACTGCGGCAGGGCGTACCAGTTGCCCGGCTGCAGGCGCACCGGCACCAGGAAGTCGCGCGCGCCCTCGGGCGTGGAGCGGGTCAGGGTGGGCGTCTCGACGTAGACGAACCCGAGCTCGTGCATCACCTCGTTGGCGAGGTAGGTCGCCTTGGAGCGGATGCGCATCGCGTCGGCCACCTGCTGGCGGCGGATGTCGAGGTAGCGGTACTTCAGCCGCGCCTCCTCCGACACGCCCACGTTGCCCTCGATCGGGAACGGCAGCGGCGCCGACTCGCTCAGCACCTCGACCTTGTCGGCCACGACCTCGATGGCGCCGGTGGGCAGCTCGGGGTTCTCGTTGCCCTCGGGCCGCTTCCTGACCTCGCCGACGACCTGCACGCAGTATTCGGCGCGCAGGTCGTGGGCGTGGTCCTCCTCGCGGAAGACCACCTGCGCCGAGCCGGAGGCGTCGCGCAGATCGATGAAGACGACACCGCCGTGGTCACGGCGGCGCGCCACCCATCCTGCGAGCGTCACCTTCTGCCCGGCGTGCTCCTCGCGGAGCGACCCGGCGGTATGCGTGCGGATCACTGCACTTTCCCTTCATACGGATGAGTGAGGGGAGGCAGCGGCCCTGGCTCGCCGGTCACTGCACCTTCCCCTTCAAGACGTCGACGACCTTGGCCAGCGGCACCTCGGTCTGCTCGGCGGTGGCCAGGTCCTTCACTTGCACGGCCTCGGCGGCCAGGTCACGCTCGCCCAGGATCAGCGCGAACGCGGCGCCGGAGCGGCCGGCGCCCTTCATCGCGCCCTTGAGTCCCTTGCCGCCGAAGGCCATGTCGGCGCTGAGGCCCGCCGCGCGCAGCTCGTCGATGAGCAGGAACATGCGGCGCCGGGCGTCGTCACCCAGCGGGACACCGTACACCTGCACGCGCTCGTGTGCCGCGTCGTCGCCGAGCAGTCCCTCGGCCTCCATGGCGAGGAACGTGCGATCGACGCCGAGCGCCCAGCCGACGCTGGGCAGCGGCGGCCCGCCGAGCATCTCGCTGAGCCCGTCGTAGCGGCCGCCGCCGCCGACGGCCGACTGCGAGCCGAGCCCGCCGTGCACGAACTCGAACGTGGTGCGCGTGTAGTAGTCGAGGCCCCGCACCAGCTTGGGGTCGTCCTCGAAGGCGACGCCGGCCTCGCGCAGCAGGGAGCGCACCTCGTCGTGGTACGCCTTGCACGCCTCGCACAGGTGGTCGACCACCAGCGGGGCATCGGAGAGCTGGGCCTGCACCTCGGGGCGCTTGTCGTCCAGCACGCGCAGCGGGTTGATCTCGATGCGCGCCCGCGTGTCCTCGTCGAGGTCGAGCCCGCGCAGGAAGTCCTGGAGCGCGGCGCGGTAGGCGGGCCGGCAGTTCTTGTCGCCGAGCGTGTTGAGCAGCAACCGGACGTTCTTCAGCCCGAGCGAGGCGAAGCCGCGGGTGGCGAGGACGATCAGCTCGGCGTCGAGCGCGGGGTCCTCGGCGCCCAGCGCCTCGGCGCCGACCTGCCAGAAGTGGCGGTAGCGGCCCTTCTGGGCGCGCTCGTAGCGGAACTGGCTGCCGGAGTACCACAGCTTCACCGGCAGCTGCCCCGCGTGCAGGTTGTGCTGGAGCACCGCGCGGACGACCGAGGCGGTGCCCTCAGGGCGCAGCGTCAGCGAGCGGCCCGCCTTGTCGGGGAAGGTGTACATCTCCTTGGTGACGATGTCCGTGGACTCGCCTACGCCCCTGGCGAACAGCTGGGTGTCCTCGAAGACCGGCGTCTCGATGTAGCCGTAGCCGGCGAGTCGCAGCGGCGCGGCCAGCGCCTCGCGTACGGCGAGAACCCGCTCGGAGCGGGGTGGCAACCAGTCGAACGTGCCTTTCGGTGCTTGGAAGCTCATCAGATCCCTCGTGTGGGACCGGCGTGCGGCGCTGCTTCCTTCAGGTATGGGTTGGTCGCGCGCTCGCGGCCGATCGTGGTTTGTGGTCCGTGGCCCGGCAGAACGACCGTATCGTCAGGCAGCGGCAGGCACTTGGTAGCCAGGCTGCGCAGAATCGTGGCGTAGTCGCCGCCGGGAAGATCGGTGCGGCCGATGGAGCCGGCGAACAACAGGTCGCCCGAGAACATGATCTGGTCACCGGGCAGCCGGAAGCTCACCGACCCCCTGGTATGGCCCGGCGTGTGGTCGACCACGAGCTCGAGCCCCGCGAGCCGCAGCACGGCGCCGTCGGACAGCTCGCGCACGTCGTCGGGCTCGCTCAGCGTGATGCCCCCGAACAGGTTCGCGCTGGTCTGCGACCAGCCGGCGGCCGGGTCGCTCAGCAGGTGGCGGTCGTCGGGGTGGATCCACGCGGGTACGTCGCGCGCGCCGCAGACGGGGGCCACCGACCAGACGTGGTCGAGGTGGCCGTGGGTGAGCAGGACCGCGACGGGCTTGAGCCGGTGCTCGCGCAGCAGCTCCTCGACCCCCTCCGTGGCGTCCTGACCTGGGTCGACGATGACGCACTCCTCACCGGCCGCGGGCGCGACTACGTAACAATTGGTCTGGAAGGCCCCTGCGGGGAAGCCGGCGATGAGCATCTGCCTCAGGTGATCTCGTCGAAAAGCCAATGGGAATGTAACCGAAGGGTACCGGTGCGGGTCGCCGGGCTGCGAATCATCACCCGTTGGCCGATACGATTCGCCCACCTCAGTTGATTGACTACGGGAGGCAAAGCGGTGGCCACGGGCAAGGACCGGCAGAGGCAACTGGCACGCGAGCACTACGAGCGGCAGATGCAGCGCCGCCGGGAGCGTGAGCAGAAGGCCAAGCGCACCGCGATCATCGGCTCCACGGTGGGCGTGGTGGTCGTGGTCGGCGGCATCGTGGCCGCGGTCGCGTTGCTCGGGGGCAACGACCCTGGCACTGAGGCGGCCGCCTCGCCCTCCGCGTCCGCCGGGCAGACGGCCCAGGCGTCGGAGAGCACGGGGCCGAAGCCTTACGACGCGGCCACGGGCACGTGTGACTACGTCAAGGACACTTCCGGGAAGGTCAAGGACGTCGGCATGCCGCCGACGAAGGTGAAGACCGAGCCGGCCACGAAGAAGATGACGATCTCCACAAATTTGGGGGACATCGTGGTCGAGCTGAACAATGCCAAGGCTCCGTGCACGACCAACTCGCTGGAGTTCCTGGCGAAGAAGAAGTACTACAACGGCAGCAAGTGCCACCGGCTCGGCAACGATCAGTTCCCCATGTTGCAGTGCGGTGACCCGACCGCCAAGGCCGACGGCAAGAGCCAGGACGGATCCGGTGGTCCCGGTTACCGCATGGCCGAGGAGAACCTCGAAGGAGCCCAGTACAAGCGCGGTGTGATGGCGATGGCCAAAACCTCCGCGCCGGGCACCACGGGCAGCCAGTTCTTCCTCGTTTACGGCGACATCGGACTCACCCCGGATTACACACCTGTGGGTACGATCACCAAGGGTCTGGACATCCTGGACAAGGTGAACAAAGCAGGCGTGATCAACGACTCGGGAGACGGGACGGGAGCACCTAAGCAAACCGTCGAAATCAAAGACGTGACAATCGCCGGCAAGAGCTGACGTAATACAAACTAGGGACGAAGTAGTCCCGAAGGGTCTGATGGATAGTGCGGGAGGACACGGTGAGCACCGACCCGTGGGGCCGGGTAGACGACGACGGCACCGTCTACGTGCGTACGGCTGAGGGAGAACGGGCCGTCGGCTCCTGGCAGGCCGGTGAACCCGAAGAGGCACTGGCCTACTTCCATCGCAAGTACGACGAGCTGGCCGGCCAGGTCCAGCTCCTCGAACAGCGCGTCAGGGGCACCGACCTCGCTCCGGCCCAGGCCGAGGCCAGCATCGCCAAGCTGCGCGAGGCCGTGGCCGACGCCCACGCCGTCGGCGACCTCGATGCCCTGACGGCCAGGCTCGACGGGTTGAGCGAGCTGGTGGTCCAGCGCCGCGAGGAGATCAAGGCGGCCCGCGAGCGCGCGCGGGCCGAGGCCAGGGCGGTCAAGGAGCGCATCGTCGCCGAGGCCGAGCGCATCGCCGAGGAGACCACCCACTGGAAGTCGGGTGGCGAACGGCTGCGCCAGCTCGTCGAGGAGTGGAAGGCCGCCGACCGCATCGACCGGGCCACCGAGGCCGTGCTGTGGAAGCGGCTGTCGGCGGCGCGCACGGCGTTCGCCAAGCGGCGCAAGGCGTACTTCGCGGGGCTCGACGAGCAGCGCGAGCAGGTGCGCGCCGCCAAGGAGCGCATCGTCGCCGAGGCCGAGGCGCTGGCCGACTCCACCGACTGGGGTCCCACGGCGGCCATCTACCGCGACCTGATGCAGCAGTGGAAGAGCGCGGGGCGTGCCTCGCGCGAGGCCGAGGACGAGCTGTGGGCGCGCTTCAAGGCCGCCCAGGACCAGTTCTTCCAGGCCCGCTCCGCGGTGTTCGCCGAGCGCGACGCCTCCCTGGCCGCCAACGCGGTGGTCAAGGAGCAGCTGCTCGCCGAGGCCGAGAAGATCCTCCCGGTCACCGACGTCCGCGCGGCCAGGACCGCCCTGCGCAGCATCCTGGAGCGCTGGGAGGCCGCCGGCCCCGTGCCGCGCGACCAGCGCGACCGGCTCGAGGGCGGCCTGCGCCGGGTGGACGAGGCCGTGCGCAAGGCCGAGGAAGCGGAGTGGAAGCGCTCCAACCCCGAGGCCAGGGCGCGCGCGCAGAGCGCCGTCGACCAGCTGCGCACCTCCATCGAGCAGCTGGAGAAGCGCCTGGACAAGGCGCAGGCGGCGGGCCGGGTCAAGGACATCAAGGAGACCGAGGAGGCCCTGACCGCACGCCGCTCCTGGCTGGCCGAGGCGGAGCGCACGCTGGCCGAGTTCAGCTGATCCCGGCGCGGAGCCCTGGCGGGGCCGGCTGAACTCGATCTGGCCGAGCCCGGCACGAGGCCCTGGCGAGGGCCTCATCGCCGATCTCGCCGAGCCTTGGAGAGGCCTCATCGCGGGCCTTCATGCGGGCCGCCGTCGCCGAATCGGGCGGCGTGCGACGGGGCCCGCGATCTAGGCTGTGCGGCATGGATCCCGTGACCGCCGCGCGCGCCTTCGTCGAGGAGACGTTCCCCGGCGCCCTGTACGCCTTCGTCGGCGGCAGCGTGCTCACCGAGCGCCGCACCAGCACCTCCGATCTGGACATCATCGTGGTGCTCGACGGCCTCGACCGTCCCTATCGCGAGAGCCTGCGCTGGCGTGAATGGCCGATCGAGCTGTTCGTGCACAGCGAGACCAGCCTGACGGCCTACATCGAGCGGGACTTCGCGGTGCGCAAGCCGACGCTCGCCCGCATCTGCTCCGAGGGCGCGGTGCTGACCGACAGGACCGGCGGCCGGGCCAGCGACCTGCAGGCGGAGCTGGGCGAGCGGGTCTCGGCCGGCCCCGGCGGGCAGCGTGCCGACCAGTCGGAGCGGGCCCGCTACGTGCTGTCGGACCTGCTCGACGACCTCGCGGGCGCCACCGATCCCGGCGAGCGTGCGTTCATCTCCTGGGAGCTCGTGCAGGCCACCGCGGTCACGGCGCTCGGGCTGGCGGGCAGGTGGCAGGGCACCGGCAAGTGGCTGCTGCGCGAGCTGCGCGCCCACGACCCTGAGCTGGCCGACGAGCTGCTGAAGGTGCACGACGACCCGGAGAAGCTGACCGCGGTCGCCTCAGGCGTGCTCGAACGGGCCGGAGGGCGCCTCTGGGAGGGTTACCGGGCCCAGGGTGACCCGTTCCACCAGACCCTGCGTCACGTGCCCGCAGGAGAGCTCTCGGGCGAGACGGCGCAGAGCGCGGGCATGCGCAGGCTCGCCGCCGTCAGCGGCGCCACCACCGGCTCGTCGCGGCTGTGGATGGGGCAGACGCACGTCCCGCCCGCCACCCGTTCCTCCGACCACCACCACGGGGCCTCCGAGACCGGCATCTACGTCGTCTCCGGCACGCCGTCGTTCGTGTTCCTTGAGGACGGCAGGGAGCGGCGCATCGACGCGCGGCCCGGCGACTACGTGTTCGTGCCGCCGTACGTTCCGCACCGCGAGGAGAACCCCGACCCCGCGCAGGAGGCGGTGGTGGTGATCGCGCGCAGCACGCAGGAGGCGATCGTGGTCAACCTGCCCGGCCTGCACGCCCGCTGACCCCCGGTACGCGCACCCTGGACGGCCGGCCCCGGCGGAAGGCGGCGCGCTCGCCGGCGAAGGCCACGCGCCCGGCCGGCCGCCGCGCGCCTCGGCACGCCGCCCGGCGAGGCCGTCAGTTGCCGGCGCCGCTCACCCGGTAGACGTCGAAGACGCCCTGGATGCTGCGCACCGCCTTGAGCACGTGGCCCAGGTGCTTGGGGTCGCCCATCTCGAAGGTGAACTTGCTGATCGCCACCCGGTCGCGCGAGGTCGTGACCGAGGCGCTGAGGATGTTGACGTGCTGGTCGGACAGCGTGCGGGTGACGTCGGACAGCAGCCGGGGCCGGTCGAGCGCCTCGACCTGGATGGCCACCAGGAACACGCTGTCGTCGCTCGGCGACCAGCTCACCTCGACCAGCCGGTCGGGCTGCGCCCGCAGCTGCTGGACGTTGGTGCAGTCGCTGCGGTGGACCGACACGCCGTGGCCGCGGGTGACGAAGCCGACGATCTCGTCGCCGGGCACGGGCGTGCAGCACTTCGACAGGCGTACCCAGACGTCGGCGTCGCCCGCCACCACCACGCCGGCGCCGCCACCGCCGCGCGGGCGGCCGCGCAGCCGGGTGGGCAGCGAGGTCTCGGCGATGTCCTCTTCGGCGCTGTCGACGCCGCCGATCGAGGCCACCAGCTTCTGCACCACGGCCTGGGCCGCGATGTGGCCCTCCCCCACCGCCGCATACAGCGCGGAGACGTCGGGGTAGCGCAGGTCGCGGGCCAGCGCCAGCAGCGCCTCGCCGGACATCAGCCTTTGCAGCGGCAGGCCCTGCTTGCGCATGGCCCGGCCGATGGCCTCCTTGCCCGCCTCGATCGCGGTCTCGCGGCGCTCCTTCGAGAACCACTGCCGGATCTTGTTACGGGCCCGGCCCGACTTGACGAACTTCAGCCAGTCGCGCGACGGCCCCGCATCCGGCGACTTGGAGGTGAAGATCTCGACGGTGTCGCCGTTGCCGAGCCGCGACTCCAGCGGCACCAGCCGCCCGTTGACACGGGCGCCGATGCAGCGGTGGCCCACCTCGGTGTGCACCGCGTAGGCGAAGTCGACCGGCGTGGCGCCCTCGGGCAGCGCGATGACCTGGCCCTTGGGGGTGAAGACGTAGACCTCGGAGACCGACAGGTCGAAGCGCAGCGACTCCAGGAACTCGCCCGGGTCGGAGGTCTCCTTCTGCCAGTCGAGGAGCTGGCGCAGCCAGGCCATGTCGCTGCCCGGCTTGACCTTGCCCGTGGGCCCGGAGCCGACCTCCTCCTTGTACTTCCAGTGCGCGGCCACGCCGTACTCGGCCCTGTGGTGCATCGCGTGGGTGCGGATCTGCAGCTCCACCGGCTTGCCCTCGGGACCGATCACCGTGGTGTGCAGCGACTGGTACATGTTGAACTTGGGCATCGCGATGTAGTCCTTGAACCGGCCTGGCACCGGGTTCCACCGGGCGTGGATGGTGCCGAGCGCGGCATAGCAGTCGCGTACGGAGTCGACCAGCACGCGGATGCCCACAAGGTCGTAGATGTCGTCGAAGGCGACATCGCGGGCGATCATCTTCTGGTAGACCGAGTAGTAGTGCTTCGGCCGGCCCTTGACGACCGCGCGGATCTTCGCCTCGCGCAAGTCGCCGGAGACCTTCTCGATGACCTCCTGCAAGAACAGGTCGCGGCGCGGCGCCCGCTCCGACACCATGCGCGCGATCTCGTCGTAGCGCTTGGGGTAGAGCATGGCGAAGGCCAGGTCTTCGAGCTCCCACTTGATCGTGTTCATGCCCAGGCGGTGGGCGAGCGGGGCGAAGATCTCCAGCGTCTCGCGCGACTTCTGGTGGCGCTTGTGCTCGGGGAGGTAGCGCATCGTGCGCATGTTGTGCAGCCGGTCGGCCAGCTTGATGATCAGTACGCGGATGTCGCGCGACATCGCCACGACCATCTTGCGCACGGTCTCGGCCTGCGCGGCGTCGCCGAACTTGACCTTGTCGAGCTTGGTGACACCGTCGACCAGGGACGCGATCGTGTCGCCGAAGTCGCCCCGCAGCTCGTCGAGTGAGTAGGCGGTGTCCTCGACGGTGTCGTGCAGCAGCGCCGCGCACAGCGTCTCGTCGTCGGTGCCGAGCTCGGCCAGGATCGTCGCGACGGCCAGCGGGTGGGTGATGTAGGGGTCACCCGACTTCCGCTTCTGGTCGCGATGGTGATAGGCGGCCACGTCGTAAGCACGCTCGATCAACCGCAGGTCCGCCTTGGGGTGCGTAGCGCGGACCGTACGGAACAGCGGCTCCAGCACCGGGTTCATCGCCCCACCCCCAAATCGCCTGCGGCGCACCGACGGCACACCGGGCGTCTCCGCGTTGCCGGAGTCGGTTACGTCGGGCGCGACCACATCACGGGGCACACAGACTCCTCACGCAGTGGCTCCTCACGTTCGAGTCCAGATCCCCCCAGTGTATCCAGGCAGCGAACCTGGGCCTGCGCGGGCGGGCTCAGACGGTCACAAGGGAGTGCAACCGCTCTCCCTGGAGGCGTTCGCGTCCCTTGAGGAAGGCCAGCTCCATCAGCACGGCGATGCCGACGACGTCGGCTCCGGCCCTCCTCACCAGCTCCACGGTGGCCTTCGCGGTGCCGCCCGTGGCCAGCACGTCGTCGACCACGAGCACCCGGTCGCCGGGCGCGAACGCGTCGCGGTGCACCTCGATGACCGCGGAGCCGTACTCCAGATCGTAGGACTCCTCGAGCGTGGCGGCGGGCAGTTTCCCCTTCTTGCGCACCGGCACGAACCCGGCGCCCGCCCGGTAGGCCACCGGAGCGGCGAGGATGAAGCCGCGCGCCTCGATGCCCACGATCTTGTCCACCTGGTGCAGCCCGGCGAGCTCGTCCACCACGGCCGCCATCGCCACCGGGTCGGCGAGCAGCGGGGTGATGTCCTTGAACAGGACCCCCGGCTTGGGGTAGTCCGGCACGTCCCTGATCCGGTCCAGGATCATCGTGCGCAGCTCCGTCATGGTCGTCCTTTCTCACCGGGCCGTGTGCCGCGCTCCATGATGGTGCATATCGGGCCATGACACGTACCCGGAGCGCTCAGAAGCCCGCCTGACCCGCGGCCGGACGAACGGAAGCGCCCCCGCCCCTGCAAGGGGCGAGGGCGCTCGTGAGCCCGTCGTGCCGGACGGCTAGCTCTTGGCTACGGCCGCGCTTTTGTGGCCCTTCTTGCCGCCTCCGGTGGAGGCCAGGCGCTTGGCGATGGCCTGGTACTTCGGCTCGCGCTCCTTCAGCGTCACCAGCAGCGGCGTGGCGACGCACAGCGAGGAGTACGTACCGACGATCATGCCGACGAACAGGGCGAGCGACAGGTCCTTCAGCGTGCCCGCGCCGAGCAGCGTGGTGCCGATGAACAGGATCGCCGCCACCGGCAGGATCGCGACCAGCGAGGTGTTGAGCGACCGGATCAGCGTGTGGTTGAGCGCGTCGTTGGCCGCCATCGAGTACGTCTGCTTCGAGGTGTGGCCCAGCTTGGCCGTGACCTCCTTGATCATGTCGAACACCACGACCGCGTCGTAGAGCGAGTAACCGAGGATGGTCAGGAAGCCCAGCAGAGTGGCCGGGGTGACCTCGAAGCCCGACCAGGCGTAGATGCCGGCCGTGATGACGAGGTCGTGGAAGAGCGCGACGATCGCGGCGAAGGCCATCTTCGGCTCGAACGCCATCGACAGGTACAAGATGATCGCCAGCATGAACACGGCCAGGCCGATCCACGCCTTCTGCGACACCTCACCGCCCCAGGACGGGCCGATGGCCTGGATGCTGACCTGATCGGTCGGGACGTTGAAGTCCTTCGCGATCGCGCTCTGCACCTGCGAGCGCGTGCTCTCCTCCAGGCTTTCGGTGGTCGCCCGCCAGCCGTTCTCACCGGCCTGCTGGACGATCACCTGGTGCGCGCCCTGGTCCTGGACGGTGGCGCGCACCTGCTCGACGGTGGCGTGCTGGGCCTTGAACGAGAAGATCGTCCCGCCCTTGAACTCCACGCCCAGGTTGAGGCCGTGGAGGATGAGACCGGCCAGCGACACCGCGAGCAGCAGGCCGGACAGGCTGTACCACAGGCGCCACTTGCCGACGAAGTCGACGTCGATCTCGCCGCGATAGAGGCGACGTCCCAGTCCCATGTCAGGCCTCCTGCGGAGTGGTCTTGTGGCCGGTGGAAGGCACCTCGCTCATGCGCTCGGAGTCGAGCCCCGACAGCGGGTGGCCCTTGGCGAAGAACTTCAGCCGCGCCAGCAGGGCGATGAACGGCTTGGTGAACAGGAACACCACCAGGATGTCGATCAGCGTGGTCAGGCCCATCGCGAACGCGAAGCCGGCCACACCGCCCACCGCCAGGAAGTACAGCACGATCGCGGCGATGAACATGACGGCGTCGGCGATCAGGATCGTGCGGCGGGCGCGGACCCAGGCCACCTCGACGGCCGCCCGCAGCGAGCGCCGGCCCTCCTTCATCTCGTCACGGATGCGCTCGAAGTAGACGATGAAGGAGTCGGCGGTGATACCGATGGAGACCACCAGACCGATGATGTGCGGCAGGGAGAGCCGGAAGTTCGCGTTGTGGCCGAGCACGACCACCGCCGTGTACGTCAGGATCGTCGCCACCACGAGGCTCAGCACCGCCACGATGCCCAGGCCCCGGTAGTAGAGCATGCTGTAGATGACCACCAGCACCAGGCCGATGAGGCCGGCGATGAGACCGCCCTCGAGCTGGTCCTGGCCGAGCGTCGAGGAGACGGTGTCGACGGAGCTGCGGTTGAACTTCAGCGGCAGCGCGCCGTACTTGAGCTGGTCGGCCAGGGTGGTGGCGCTGGCCTGGTCGAAGCCGCCGGTGATCTCCGCACGGCCGCCCGGGATCGGGCTGATGATGTTGGGGGCGGTGATGACCACGCCGTCGAGCACGACCGCGACCTTGTTGCGCGGCTCGGGCGAGTTGTAGGCGGCGGTGGTGAGCTTGCTCCACTCGCCGGCGCCCTTGCTCTTGAAGTCGAGCTGGACGACCCACTCGGTGGTGCCCTGGCGGACGCCCGCGGAGGCGGTGTCGATGTCGGTGCCGACGACCTTGGCGACGTCGAGGACGTACTTGAAGCTGCCGTCGCTCTCACACGCGGCGTACTGCTTGTTGGGGTCGTCCTGGACGCCCTGGCCGCGGTTGGCCGGGTCGGCGCAGTCGAGCTTGTTGAACTGCTCGAGCACCTGCGGGTCGATGCCCGTGGTGTCGATGTTCGGGTTCGTGATGGCCGGCGTGCTCGCGGTCGGGGAGGCCGACGGCGTGGCCTTGGCGTTCTGGCCCCTGGTGTTCTGCGCCCTGGTGTTCTGCGCCTTGGCGTCGCCGTTGTCCTGCTCGCCGGGGTCCTGTTGCCGGGCTTGGTCATCGCCTTGGGCCGACTGTCCGTCCTTTTGCCCGTCACCGGACTCCGTGGATCCCCGTGGCGCACCCGCCGACGGGGCCGTCGTGGGGGACAGCAGTGCGGACGAAAGCGCCTTGCCGGTCGGGGACGCGCTCGGGGTGGCGGCCGACTGCGACGGCCTGGCGGACTGCTTGCCGCTCGGCTGAGCCGAGGGGCTGCCGGACGGGCTGGGCGTCGGCGGGTTCGTGGCCAGGTCGGCGGGCGGCTGCGTGGCCTCCATGGCCAGCACCTGGCGGAAGCGCAGCTCCGCGGTCGTCGCGACCAGTTTGATGGCCTCGTCCTGGCCCACGCCCGGGATGGAGATGATGATGTTGTCGCCGGACTTGGCGACCTCGGCGTCGGAGATGCCTGTGCCGTTGACCCGGTCGCGGATGATGTTGACCGCCCGGTCGAGGATCTCATCGGGCGGCGCCGCGTTGTTCTGGGTCACCGGGGACAAGGTCACCGTCGTGCCGCCCGCTAGGTCGAGCCCCAGCTTGGGCGTGTACGCCTTCTGCAGGAACATCGTCCCGCCCAGGGCGAGGATGAGTGCCAGCAGCACGAGGAGCGTTCGCCCCGGTCGGCTGTGGCGGCTGGTCGGTCGGGCCACTGGTCGTCAGTTCTTTCAGATAGAGGTTTAGGCAGAGCTTAGTCAGGACTTCTTGGTGCTGGAGTCCTGGTCACCGTTGGGCTCCGCGGTGCCGTCGGACTCCTTCTTGCCTTCCTCGCCGAGCTCGGCCTGGTCAGCGGCCTGCTCGTCCGCCGGGGCGTCACCGGGGGCGACGACACGGCCGATGGCGGCCTTCACCCAACGGGTCTCGACACCCGGCGCGACTTCGAGGATGACGTCCTCATTGTCTATCGCGGTGACGGTCCCGAACAGTCCGGTCGTGGTCATGACGCGGGTGCCGGGCGTCAAGGAGTTCTGCATCTGGATCGCCTCTTGCTGGCGCTTGCGCTGAGGGCGGATCAGCAGGAAGTAGAACACCACCACCAGAAGAATCAGCGGCAGGATGCTTCCGAGTTGTTCCATAAGGGGCGACCTTCCATAGTCGTACAAGGAGTTGACACCGGCCCCGCGCCGGAAATTCCGTGCGTTGCGTCGGGCCGCGCCGCTCAGCCCGTCAGCCTACACAGCCAGCCAAGCCACGGAGTGTAGGCGCTTGTTGATAAAGGCGGCAACGAAGCAGCGTTTCGGCACGCGGGGAAGTTCCCATATTGAAACGGTTGCAACCGATTCGTGATCAGTCGAAAAGCGACGCTCCGAACGCATCGGGCGGAGGCTCCATCCCCAGGTGGACCCACGCCGCCGCGGTCGCCACCCGTCCGCGCGGGGTCCTCGCCAGCAGACCCTGGCGTACGAGGAACGGCTCGGCCACCACCTCGACCGTCTCCGGCTCCTCCCCCACCGCCACCGCCAGCGTGGACAGCCCCACCGGTCCGCCGCCGAACTTGCGCAGCAGCACGCCAAGCACCGCCCGGTCGAGCCGGTCGAGGCCCTCGCCGTCCACCTCGTAGAGGTTGAGCGCCGCCGAGGCCACGTCGCGGTCGATGACGCCGTTCGCCCGTACGTCGGCGAAGTCGCGCACCCGGCGCAGCAGCCGGTTGGCGATGCGCGGCGTGCCCCGCGAGCGGCGGGCGATCTCGTGCGCGCCCTCGTCCGGCAGCGTGACGCCGAGCAGCTTGGCCGACCGGTGCAGCACCTGCTCCAGCTCGGCGACCTCGTAGAAGTCCATGTGGGCGGTGAAGCCGAACCTGTCGCGCAGCGGCGCCGGCAGCAGCCCCGCCCTCGTCGTGGCGCCCACCAGCGTGAACGGCGCGATCTCCAGCGGGATCGCGGTCGCCCCCGGCCCCTTGCCGACGACGATGTCCACCCGGAAGTCCTCCATCGCCATGTAGAGCATCTCTTCGGCGGGCCTGGCCATCCGGTGGATCTCGTCGATGAACAGCACCTCGCCCTCGGTCAGCGTGGACAGGATCGCCGCCAGGTCGCCCGCCCGCTCCAGCGCCGGGCCCGAGGTGATGCGCAGCGGGGCGTTCAGCTCGGCCGCGATGATCATGGCCAGCGTGGTCTTGCCCAGGCCGGGCGAGCCGCTCATCAGCACGTGATCCGGCGGACGCCGCCTGCGCAGCGCGCTCTCCAGCACCAGCGACAGCTGCTCGCGTACGCGGCTCTGGCCGATGAACTCGCTGAGGCGCTTGGGTCTGAGCGCGGCCTCGATCTGCAGCTCGTCGCCACCGGCGGCGGGCGAGAGGATCTCATCCCGCTCGTACCCCATGCCTGCGCCTCCTCTCTTCCATCGGCTTCACGGTCATGTGTGCAGTCGGCCCTGCGCTTGGTCGCCGCGCCGACTCGACGGCCAGTCGCCGCCGCGGCTCTTTCCCGGGCTCTCGCGACTTCCCGGCCTTGTGCGGCCGCTGGATTGGCGGCCCCTTCACCACCGACCGGACGTCTCCGCGATCGCCTCGGACCGCCACGATCTCACGTATCACCGACAACCGCTCCCTCGTGCCCCGCAACCACCCGGTACGGGCAGTGCGCGGAGCGGGCGTTACGGACGCCGAGCACGCAGCAGACGGCGCGAGCGCCGAGCGGACCGTAAGGGCTGTGGGCGCTGCGGACGCCGTTCCCGCGGTACGTGCTTCGGGCTGCACGCGGGCCACGGGCGCCGCAGGCCCCGCGCGGGTCTCGAGGGCCGGGCGGGGCGCAGCGGCCGTCGGCGCTGCGAAGGCCGGACGCGCGCTCCGCACCGTACGAATCGGCGGACGGCAGAGGGCGGTCGGGTGGGTCATCGGACGCTCAGGGAGCGGAGGGCTGCCTTCAGGAGGGCGGCGATCTGGGGCTGGCGGCCGGCGGCGATGTCGGCCTCCGCCTCCGGCTCGATGGCGGCGATGGCCTCGTCGGCGTCCTTGCTGGAGTAGCCGAGCCCCACCAGACCCGAGTGGACCTGCTCGCGCCACACCGCCGCGCGGCGGTCGCCGTTGAGCGCGGCGTTGACCGTCTCCTCCGGGGTGCCGAGGCGGTCTTTGAGCTCCAGCACGATGCGCTGGGCGCCCTTCTGCCCGATGCCCGGCACCTGGGTGAGCGCCTTGAGGTCGGCGCTGGCGACGGCCATCCGGAGCGCGTTGGGGCTGTGCACGGCGAGCATCGCCAGCGCCAGCTTGGGACCGACGCCGCTGGCCGTCTGGAGCAGCTCGAAGACGGCCCGCTCGTCGTCGGTGGCGAAGCCGTACAGGGTGAGCGACTCCTCGCGCACCACGAGCGACGTGGCCAGCCGGGCCTCCTCGCCCACCCGGAGTGTGGCGAGCGTGCTCGGGGTGCAGTGGGTGAGGATGCCGACGCCGCCGACCTCGATCACGGCCCCGTCGGGGGCGATCGCCGTCACCTTGCCCGTCACCGACGCGATCACGCTCGGCCTCCCGTCTCCGTCACCACTGTCAGCACCGTCACTGTCAGCACCGTCACTGTCAGCACTGCCACTGTCAGCACCGCCACTGTCAGCACTGCCACTGTCAGCACTGCCACTGTCAGCACTGTCACGCCTGGTCCCCTGTCATAGCGCAGATACGCCCTCTCCCCCGCCCCCGCCACGCCGATCGCGACCCGCAGGCCTCGATACGGCTCGTTGCACAACCGGCTCGCGGACCTAACCCGATTCGTCGCGCAGCCCGCTCGCTCGCGGTCTCATGGACGCTTGCGACCGGCCGGAGGGCGTGGCCTCTCGGAGCGGATCCGGCTGCCTCGCAGAGGGCGGTGGTCCGCCGGGCCCGGCCTGTCGTCATCGGCGGGGGTTTCTGGCCTTGGCCAGGGCGTCGGCGAGGCGGTGCTGGGCGCCGCCGCGCCAGACGTGGCAGATGGCCAGCGCGAGGGCGTCGGCGGCGTCGGCGGGCCTGGGCATCTCGGTGAGCCGCAGCAGGCGGGTGACCATGGCGCCGATCTGCTTTTTGTCGGCCGTGCCGCTGCCGGTGATGGCGGCCTTGACCTCGGACGGCGTGTGCAGCGCCACCGGGAGGCCGCGCCGGGCCGCGCACAGGACGGCGATGCCGGCGGCCTGCGCGGTGCCCATCACCGTGCGTACGTTGTGCTGGCTGAAGACGCGTTCGACGGCCACCGCGTCGGGGCGTACGTCGTCGAGCCACTGCTCGATGCCGGCCTCGATGCCGACCAGCCGCGCCCCCAGCTCCTCGTCGGCGCCCGTGCGGACCACACCCACGGCCACGAGCGTCAGCGGCGCTCCCGGGCGCCCTTCGACCGCGCCCAGGCCGCACCGGGTCAGCCCCGGATCGACGCCCATCACCCGCACCGGCATGCCCTCCCGAGACCGCGCCGCCGAACACCTGTTCGGCACGAGACTTTACCGTGACCGGAGAGGGCGCGCACCGGGAAGCGAGAGTCAGAAGTAGTCCAGCATGTACGGCTTGGCGGCGAAGGCCGCGTCGAGCGCCTCGTCATATCGGTCATCTCCGGACATGAGACCGCTGAGCCGCAGCGTCGAGGAGGGGACACCGGCGTACAACGCGGACAGGCCGTTCACTGAGAGCGTGACGCCGGGCTCGTCGCACGGAGTGGCGGTGCCCGTTCCGCCGGAGATGTCCAGCCGCCAGGTGCCTCCGCCGCGCACCGGGTCGTCCACGGTCACCACGGCCTGGCAGCTCGCGTGCGCCGGATAGCCCCTGCGCTCGACGGCGGCGGCCACGTCGAGCACCCTGAACATCCACCGCACCTGCGTGACCCGCTCCTTCGAACGCTCGCGCAGCATCCACAGCACCGGGTCGTCGGGCGCCACGGCGGCGACGACCTCGCGGGCCACCGAGGAGGCGCTGCCGATCAGCCCCCACAGCGCGCGCAGGGTGCCGGACGAGCCGGCGACGACGTTCTCGACCTCCATGTCGTCGCCCTTCCAGCGGTAGATGGCGTAGCCGTCGTCGGCCAGGTAGAGGAAGTCGTCCTCGTTGGCGAGCCACAGGTTCCAGGTGTCCTCGCCGTAGGAGACGGGGCCGCTGGCGCGGGTCGCGCCGTGGACGCGGTGCAGCACCGAGATCAGCTCGGCGGCGTCGCCCGGCCCCATCCTGCGCAGCTTGACGTGGCCGGACGGGCGGATCTCGCGCAGCGCCTCGGCGGGCAGGCGGATGAGGTGCCGCGCGCCCGCGTGTTCGTACCCGAGCTTGCGGTAGATGGCGGTGGTGGCCGGGTAGAGCGCGGAGACCGCGTCGCCCAGCGCGGCGGCGCGCTCGATGACGGCTCGCATGATGCCGGTGCCGACGCCGCGACCGCGGTCCTCGGGGGCGACGGTGACGCCCGCGACGGCGGCCATCGGCTGGGGCCTGCCGTGCCACCACTGGGTGAAGCGGCGCAGCCTGGCCGAGGCGGCGAGCCGGTCGCCGTCGAACATCCCCAGGTAGCGCCGCTCGGCCAGGGCGGGCAGCACGGATTTGCGCCACTTCTCCTTGCCGCTCTCGCTCACCGGACCGAACGCCCGGCGGCGCAGGTCGATGACGTCGTCGAGGTCGTCGGGCGTTATGTCGCGTATTTCCACAATCAGCAACCTACGGAACGGCCTTGCGTACGCGCGAACCGGCCGTCGTGACGGTGAGCCTGTCGAGGTAGAGGAGCTGGGCGGCCACCAGGGCGGCCAGCGCGACGGCCACCACGAGCAGCGGCGTCGCGCCCCCGATGTCGACCGCCACCCGGGCGTGGGTCCCCGCCTCGATCATCTGGGCGACCGGGGCGGTGTGCAGCTCAGGCTTCTGGACGACGAGCAGCGGCCAGAGCACATCGTGGGCGTTCACCAGCGTGACGGCGCCGGTCAGGATGCCCGCCATGGGCAGCGAGGGCAGGAACACGCCGGAGAAGAAGTCGCGGTCGGTGCGTTCCGCGAGGCCCTTGCACAGCAGGGTCAGCACGAGCAGCGCGGGGACGCTCACCAGCAGCGGCGGTATCAGGGCCGCGAAGGTGTCGATGAGGCCGAGGCTGCGGGCGTTGTGCCAGTTGGCGACGCTGAGCGGGCCCGAGCCGACGAACAGCCAGGGCGCGAAGATCAGCAGCAGCCACTCGCTGGCCCGGCCGAGCGGGCGCAGACCGCCGATGCCGAGCGCCGCGAGGTACGCCACGCCCACCGAGACCAGGGCGCCGACGAGGGCCGGGAGCCAGGTGTTGATCTGCGTTCGCAAGGTGCCGGCCTCGCCCGCCCTGGAGGCGAGCGCGCCGTCCATCCACGGCCAGGTGAGCAGGAACGCGGCCACCGCGGCCGCCGCTAACGCGGCGATCCCGATCGCCATGCCCGCCGGCGCCGGACTCGTTCGCTTCTGTCCGGCCTCCACGACCTGCTCGCCGGGCGAGGCGGCCTGTCCCTGTCCGGTCCACGCGGCCTGTTCCCGTCCTGCCCGCGCGGGCTGACCGCCGCCCTGCAGGTAGGGGGACGGCTGCCCGTCCGGGGGGCCGTACGCGCCCGCCCCGCCATCATGACCGGCGGCCGGTTGATGTCCGTAGCCGGCCGCCGCGCCCACTGCCATGGGAACGGCCGTGCCCTTCGCGCCGAGGGAGCCGGCCGGTGCGTCCTTGCGCGTCAGCGTGATGCGCAGGCCGGAGGCGACCGCGATCACCGTGGCGGCGATGCCCAGCACGCCCAGGACGGCCCCCGTGAGCGTCGCCACGGCCGCACCGAGGCCGAACTGGGCCTCCCTGAAGGCGTAGTCGTACTGGAGCCCTGCGAGCGTCTGTGTGGCGCGCTGAGCGCCGGTGAGCACCTGCCCCAGGGCGAACGTCTGCAGCCCGGCCGCGACGACGGCCAACGCGACGAGGACGCCCACCACGACCGCCGCCGCTCTCGGGGTGCCGCCGCGCAGCGCGGGCAGGAACGCGATCACGGCCAGCGCGCACACGAGCCCGAACGTGGCGGCGGCCACGATGAGCCGGAGCGCTCCAGGCGCGGTGGCGGGGTCGCGCAGCTCCTGAGCCAGGGCGACCAGGCCGGACGACTCGGGCAGCAGCCCGCGCAGCCAGGACGTGGCCACGGCCACCGGCGAGAACGTGACCACCGCCAGCGACAGCAGCACCCGCCCGGCGCGCCGCACCCACGTGCCCGCCCGGTCGAGTGCCAGGGCCAGCAGCGGGCCCACCACCAGCGCCACCAGCAGCGGGAAGCCGATCAGGGACACCGTGAGCCCCAGCGCCCGCCAGGAGGCGTCGTCGCCGAACAGCTTGGCGTAGTTGGCGGTCCCCGCGTACGAGATCTCGCGGAGCACGCCGCCGCTCTGGAAGCTGAGCCAGATCGTCTGCGCGGTCGGCAGCACGAGCGTGATGAGGGTGCCGACCAGAGCCGGTAAGACGAGCAGCAAGCCGAGCGCCCTGGCGCCGGTCCGAGGGGGAATGGGGGAACTCACGTCGCCCGACCCTACGCGGCCGGGCCTCTCCCGCGCACGCGACACATGCGGCAACGACCATCGGCCGTCAGCGAAAACAACGCGGCGCGCCGTCCGTCCGCGTACGGAACGCGGCCCGCTCCTTCCGGGCGTCCCGACCGGAATGCGCACGCCTCTGCAGGCGGCCCACCTCTTCGAGGGCGTCCCGACCGGAACGCGGCCCGCTGCCGCCGTACGGAACAGGGCCCGGCGGAAACACCACCGGGCCCTGTCGCGACGATCAGTCGAGGGCGGCGAGCACCTCGTCGGAGACGTCGAAGTTGGCGAAGACGTTCTGCACGTCGTCGCTGTCCTCCAGCGCCTCGATGAGGCGGAAGACCTTCTTGGCCCCCTCCTCGTCGAGCGGCACGGTCATCGAGGGCACGAAGCTGGACTCGGCCGAGTCGTAGTCGATGCCGGCGTCCTGGAGGGCCTTGCGCACCGGCACGAGGTCGCCGGCCTCGCAGATCACCTCGAAGCTCTCGCCGAGGTCGTTGACCTCCTCGGCGCCCGCGTCGAGGACGGCCATGAGCACGGTGTCCTCGTCGAGCCCGTCGGTCTTGGGGACGATGACGACGCCCTTGCGGTTGAACATGTAGGAGACGGACCCGGGGTCGGCAAGGGAGCCGCCGTTGCGGGTGAGCGCGACCCGGACCTCGGACGCGGCGCGGTTGCGGTTGTCGGTGAGGCACTCGATGAGCACCGCGACGCCGCCGGGCGCGTAACCCTCGTACATGATCGTCTGGTAGTCGGCGCCGCCGGCTTCGAGACCGCCGCCGCGCTTGCGCGCCCGCTCGATGTTGTCGTTGGGCACGGAGTTCTTCTTCGCCTTGAAGATGGCGTCGAAGAGGGTGGGGTTGGCGTCCGGGTCAGGGCCACCGGTCCGTGCCGCCACCTCGATGTTCTTGATGAGCTTGGCGAACAGCTTGCCGCGCTTGGCGTCGAGTGCGGCCTTCTTGTGCTTCGTCGTCGCCCATTTTGAGTGGCCGGACATTTACCTAGAGCTCCCTCACCATGTCTACGAAGTAACGGTGCACGCGTACGTCCCCGGTGAGCTCGGGGTGGAACGACGTAGCGAGCAACGGACCTTGACGGACCGCGACGATCCTATCCCCAGGCTCGCACCTGCCCAGCACTTCGACGTCCGAGCCGACGGATTCGACCCAGGGAGCGCGGATGAACACCGCGTGCACCTGCTGTCCGGCGAAGTCGAGGTCGGATTCGAAGGAGTCGACCTGGCGGCCGAACGCGTTGCGCCTGACCACCATGTCGATGCCGCCGATGGTCTGCTGACCTGCGACGCCGTCCTCGATGCGGTCGGCCAGCATGATCATGCCGGCGCACGAGCCGTAGGCGGGCATGCCTTCCTTGACGCGGACGCGCAGCGGTTGCAGCAGGTCGAAGCTCTCGGCGAGCTTCCACATGGTGGTCGACTCGCCGCCGGGGATGACCAGGGCGTCGACCGCGTCCAGCTCGGCGGGGCGGCGTACGGCGACGGCCGTCGCGCCGGCCTCCTGAAGCATGCGCTGATGCTCGCGCACGTCTCCCTGGAGGGCGAGCACACCGATCGTGGGCACGGGCGATCCTTTCATCCGGGCACGGGTTTCCGACAATTCAACACCAGAACGGCCCGCCGTCTTCCGACGGGGGCCGTTCGAGAGGCGTTGCGCGGGGTCAGGCCGTAGTGGCCATGACGGCGTCACGGGAGGTCAGGCCGTAATGGCCGCGGCGGCGGCGCCCGGGGTCAGGACGTGGCGACCGGGGCGGCGTCGCGCACGCCGAGATCGGCGTCGACCTCGATCAGCGAGCGCAGGTGGTGGCGGCGCAGGTAGAGGACGGCCATGCCGATGAGACAGCAGGCGGCGCCCAGCGCGTACGGCACCGCGACCCCCACGTCCTCGCCGAGCTTGGTGGCGATGAACGGGGCCAGCGCGCCGCCCATCCAGCGCACGAAGTTGTATCCGGCGGAGGCGACGGGCCTGGGCGCGTCGGAGACCTCCATGGCCGACTCGGTGAAGACCGTGTTGTTGAGCCCGATGGGGACGCCGGTCAGGACGGTGAAGGCGATGACCCCGGCCTGCCAGGAGCCCTCGTACGCGGACAGGCCGATGCCGAGCTGGAAGACGGCGAGCAGGGCGAGCGACAGGTGCAGCACCTTCACCGAGCCGAGCCTGCGCTGCAGCGGCGGCGCGCCGAACACCGAGGCGAGCGCGACGCAGACGCCCCAGCCGAAGAAGACCGCGCCGATGCCGTACGGCGACATGCCGAGGATGAACGGCGTGAAGGCGAGCACGGTGAAGAACGCGAAGTTGTAGAACAGCGCGGTGAAGGCCGTGGTGGACAGCCCGCCGTGGGCGAGCGCGCGGATCGGGGCGCTGAGCCGGGTCTTCTCCCGCGGCCGTGGCGTGGCCTTGAGCAGGGTGAGGATGAGGACGAGGCCGGCGGCCATGAGCGTGGCCGTGCCGAAGAACGGGGCCCGCCAGTTCCAGTCGCCGAGCAGGGCGCCCACCAGAGGTCCTGCGGAGATGCCGAGGCCGAGCGCGGCCTCGTACAGGATGATGGCCGACTCCGCGCCGCCGCTGGCGGCGCCGACGATGACGGCGAGCGCGGTGGCCACGAAGAGAGCGTTGCCGAGGCCCCAGCCGGCGCGGAAGCCGACCAGCTCGGCGACGCTGGTGGAGGTGCCCGCGAGCGCGGCGAACACCACGACGAGCGCGAGCCCGGCGAGCAGGGTGCGCTTGCCGCCGATGCGGCTGGAGACCCAGCCGGTGACGAGCATGGCCACGGCGGTGACCAGGAAGTAGCTGGTGAACAGCAGGGAGACCTGGCTCGGGGTGGCGTTCAGCCCCTGGGCGATGGACGGGAGGATGGGATCGACGAGCCCGATCCCCATGAAGGCCACGACCGCGGCGAACGCGGTGGCCCAGACGGACATGGGCTGGCGAAGGATGCCGCCGCCGGTTTGCATACTGCTCCTTGGCTGCTTACGAGCGGCCGAGCCTGCCCAGGACGGGCAGCGCGGCCGCGAGTGCGGAACGCTCGTCGTCGGTGAGCGCCTCCAGTTCACGGGTCAGGCGGGCGATCCTGGCCTGGCGTCCGGCGTGCAGCCGTTCGCGGCCTTCGGTGGTCAGCTCGACCGTCCTGACGCGGGCGTCGTCCGGGGCGGTGCCGCGGGCGACGAGACCGGCGTCTTCGAGCCGGTTGATCTGCACGGTCATGGTCGGCAGCTGGACGCCGTGCTCTTCGGCCAGCGCGGTCATGCGCCTGGGGCCGCGTTCGAGCGAGGCGAGCACGCCGAGCTGCTGGCTGGTGACCGGCTGTCCCGCGACGGTGCGCCGGAGCAGGAGCACCAGGTCGCGGAGCACGGCTGAGACCTGTTCTGCCAGGTGAGAGGGATCGTCCTGCATGGACGGTGAACAAACTTAGCCTGGCTAATATTCCGGACGAAAGCGGCCCGGCCCCTGGTCGGGGGCCGGGCCGCGAGGGTGCACCGAGCCGGGGAAGGCGGCCCGGCATCGGGGGTGGTGTTAGGGGCGCTCGGTCTCCAGGCGGACGGTGTCCTCGATCGTGGGCGGCTGGATCCGCAGCGCCGGGTCGAGCGGCCGCAGGTACGTCTGCTGCACCCCCGGCACCCGGTCCTCGATGACGAACGTGGCGCGGGTGTAGACCTCGGCGCCCGGCGTCTGGACGCGCGGCACGACCTTGAAGTCCGCCGTGAGCAGGTCGCGCTCGATCTTGGTGAGCACGTAGCCGCGCTGGTTGTTGTAGAACTTCAGGTGCGGGTTGATCTTCAGGAACGGGTGCGCCGCGGGGTCGGAGTCGGCGCCGTCGCCGCCCGAGGTGATCGACGTGGTCACCAGCTCCGAGCCCACGCTGGGCCCGGTCGGGTCGTCGTAGTCGAGCTTGAGGTCGCCGGCCCAGTGGGCGTGCACGTCGCCGGTGAGCACGACGGGGTTGCGCACCTTCGCGTCGATCCAGCCCTGGGTGATGCGCTGCCGGGAGGCGACGTAGCCGTCCCAGGCGTCCTGCGAGGTGACCTTGGCGGGCCCCTCGTTGTTGTCGCGCTGGCCGAAGAAGACCTGCTGGCCGATGATGTCCCACTGCGCCCGCGACGTGTGGAAGCCCTCGATCAGCCACTCCTCCTGCTCCTGGCCGGTGATGGAGCGCGCGGGATCGACCGAGTCGGGGCACTCCTTGTAGCCGTCGCCGCAGCCCTGGTCGTCGCGGTACTGGCGGGTGTCGAGCATGTGGAAGGTGGCCATCCTGCCCCAGCGGATGCGCCGGTAGAGCTGCATGTCCACGCCGCGCGGGATGGAGGTGCGGCGCAGCGGCATGTTCTCGTAGTACGCGCGGAAGGCGGCCGCGCGCCTTTGCATGAAGTCCGGCTGGGGGATCTCGGGCTTCTCCGGCACCTCGCCGGCCCAGTTGTTGTCCAGCTCGTGGTCGTCCCACACGACCAGCCAGGGCGCGGCGGCGTGCGCGGCCTGCAGGTCGGGGTCGGTCTTGTACTGGGCGTGGCGCTGGCGGTAGTTGGCCAGGGTCTCGGTCTCGGGGCCCTCGTGGTGGCGGACGTTGCCGCCGGGGATCGTGTAGGAGTTCTTGGTGTACTCGTACTGGTAGTCGCCGAGGTGCAGCACCAGGTCGGGGTGCTCTTCGGCGAGGCGGCGGTACGCGGTGAAGTAACCGTGCTCGTACTGGGCGCAGGAGACGAAGGCCATGGCCAGGGCGCCGCCGTACGACAGGGGGTGCGGGGCGGTGCGGGCGCGGCCGAGCGGCGAGACGTACGGCCCGACGCGGAAGCGGTACCAGTACTCGCGGCCGGAGCTCAGCCCTTGCACCTCGACGTGCACGCTGTGGCCCCATTCCGGGGCGGCGACGGCCACGCCGGAGCGCACGACGCGGCGGGCCCGCTCGTCGGCGTAGATCTGCCACTGCACGGTGAAGGGCCGCTGCGGCATGCCGCCGAGGCCGTCCTCGGCGAGCGGCTCCTGGGCGAGCCTGGTCCACAGCACGAAGCCCTCGTGGTCGGGGTCGCCGCACGCGACGCCGAGGGTGAAGGGATCGGTGCGCAGCCCGCGCGAGGCCAGGCTCTGAGCGGTCTCGGCGGCCGGGCCGGGGCCGGCGTGCGCGGCGGCGGGGGTGACGCCGGGGATGGCCGAGGCGGCGCCCGCCGCTAACCCCGTGACGAGGAAGTGCCTGCGGTTCAGCTTGGACACTGGGGGCTCCTTGACGATCAAGGGTGAGGACCCCCGTAGCTTGACCGAGCAGCGTGACCGTTCGGTGAACACGGATCAACAGAAAAGGCGACATCCTTCGCGGATGCCGCCTTTTCCGAGATCTTCGTCGCCGCGCGTGCCGGTCACCCGGAGGTGATCGTCTCACGCCCGCGGGTCACGCCTGCGGCGACCCGCCGAGGGGTCTACCAGCCGCGCTCGGCCAGGCGGTGCGGCTGCGGGATCTCGTCGACGTTGATGCCGACCATGGCCTCGCCCAGGCCGCGCGAGACCTTGGCGATGACGTCGGGGTCGTCGTAGAAGGTGGTGGCCTTGACGATGGCCGAGGCCCGCTTGGCCGGGTCGCCCGACTTGAAGATGCCGGAGCCCACGAACACGCCCTCGGCGCCGAGCTGCATCATCATCGCGGCGTCGGCCGGGGTGGCGATGCCGCCCGCGGTGAACAGCACGACCGGCAGCTTGCCGGTCTTGGCGACCTCGGCGACCAGCTCGTACGGGGCCTGCAGCTCCTTGGCCGCGACGTACAGCTCGTCCTCGGGCAGCGAGGTGAGCCGCTTGATCTCGGCGCGGATCGTGCGCATGTGGGTGACGGCGTTGGAGACGTCGCCCGTGCCGGCCTCGCCCTTGGAGCGGATCATGGCCGCACCCTCGGTGATGCGGCGCAGGGCCTCGCCCAGGTTGGTGGCGCCGCACACGAACGGCACGGTGAACTGCCACTTGTCGATGTGGTTGGCGTAGTCGGCCGGGGTCAGCACCTCGGACTCGTCGATGTAGTCGACGCCCAGCGACTGCAGGACCTGGGCCTCGACGAAGTGGCCGATGCGGGCCTTGGCCATGACGGGGATCGACACGGCGTTGATGATGCCCTCGATCATGTCGGGGTCGCTCATCCTCGACACGCCGCCCTGCGCGCGGATGTCGGCGGGCACGCGCTCGAGGGCCATGACGGCCACCGCGCCGGCGTCTTCAGCGATCTTGGCCTGCTCGGGGGTGACGACGTCCATGATGACGCCGCCCTTGAGCATCTCGGCCATGCCGCGCTTGACGCGCGCGGTTCCGGTGACGGGGGTGCTTTCTGGCGTGCTGCTGGACACGGTCATCCTCACGGGCTCTCAACGGCGATTCTGTAAGTTATCAAGCCCATCGTAGGTCCTGAACGACCCCTCCCCCGACATGCCAAGATGTCAGGATTTATCGCCGTACATCTACAGAGTGGTGCGGACGTGGGGCTAGGGGATGACGGGCTTGCGGCTGGCGAGAGCCACCCAGACCTGGCCGGGGGCGAAGTTCATCGGCTCGCCGCTCTCCGTGGTGAACGTCGTGCCACTGTCCTCTGATTCCCGCTCCCACCTGGCCTTGTACGCCTTGCCGTCGCGCAGCACGATCGCCGAGCCCTTGCCCGTGGTGTGCACGAGCGGCGTGTAGCTCTGGTTCTTGTCGTGGAACTGCGAGCGCTCGGTCTTGGTGTACTGCACGACGATGGTGGGCGCGCTGAGCTGGCCGCCCTCGGCCGCCATGTCCTTCTTGCCGTCCTGCCAGATCAGCCACTCCTGCTTGGCCTCGGACCAGGTGAAGGTGAAGCGCGCGGCGGGCCACCTGACCGTGTACGACTTGCGCGGCACACCGCCCTCGGCGGGCGGGTCGCCGAAGGTGAAGCCGATGTCCTTGGCCTTGCTCGCCTTGGGCGCCGCGGCCAGCAGCTTCTTGGTGTGGGCGAACAGGTTGTACGGGGCGAAGCGGCCCGGCTGGCGGTAGTAGGCGCCGGGGTT
Organism: Nonomuraea sp. NPDC052634; assembly: GCF_040678535.1. Lineage (NCBI taxonomy): Bacteria > Bacillati > Actinomycetota > Actinomycetes > Streptosporangiales > Streptosporangiaceae > Nonomuraea > Nonomuraea sp. NPDC052634. The sequence continues at coordinate 27,266 of NZ_JBFATY010000007.1, forward strand.
GCGCGTGTCGCCCACGTCGTACAGCGAGGCCTCGGCGATGAGCGGCAGCATCTTGGTCTGCGCGCCCGAGTAGGAGAAGGCCGGCTTGCCGAACTGCGGGGTGATGTGCAGGTCGGAGATGCGCGCGCTGCGCACCGGGCCCACCTTGGCCGGCAGCTTGGAGGAGAAGATCGCCATGAGCCGGGTCAGCCCGGCCTCGACCTGCTCGATGTAGACGATGTCGGCGCTCTTGAGCCCGAGCTGCGGCTTGCCCGCCGCGGTGTTCTCGATCTTGACGGCGAGCACCGGCTTGAGCGTGTCGTACGGCTTGCCGGTGAACGGATGCGCCTTGACCTCTTCCTCTTCCTGAGGCGTCTCGCTCGGCGCGTCCGTGGCCGCCTGCGGCGCTGAACCCGCGGCCGGCTCCTCGGACGAGCAGGCCGCGACAGGCAGCAACACGGCCGCTCCGGCCAGCCAGAGGGTGATCAACCGGGGTAGCCGCACGTGTACATCTCCTCGCTTCAGCCCAAAATCGGGATGAAGCTTACTGGCTTCCCCAAATTAGGTCATTCGGTTGCCATAGCTGCCGGCGGATTGTCATCAATCTCGAAGAATTGGGGGTATTCGGTGTGCCCGGCCAGCCGGAGCGTCCTGGCCAGCCAGCGGCGCTGGGCGGCCCGCGTGACCGCCACGTGGTTGTTGTAGAACCGGCGCGAGTAGACGACCTTGGCCACCGCCGCGTCCAGCTCCTCCAGCAGCGCCCGGCCGCCCGGCGACTCCGACAGCTTCTCCCTGAAGCGCTCCTGGTCCACCACCGCGCGCAGCGTCCGCGACAGGTCGCTCTCGGCGTGCTCGCGCTCCTCGGGGCCCGCGGAGCGCGCCTCGTGCGCCGCCGCGGCCAGCACCAGCGACGTGGCGGGGTCGAGCAGGCGGGAGCCCGCCAGCTCCAGCACCACCGCCCTGCGCCGCATGAGAGCGGCGTCCAGCGCCTGCTGGGCCAGCTCCAGGCGCAGGTGCAGGCGGTCGAGCCGGCCTGCCCGCCAGGAGATGTACACCGCCGTGAGCACCACCACGATGCCCACGATCAGCACGATCATGGTGGTCGTCACAGGTCCTCCTCGGCGAACCGGGGCGGCGCGGCGGCCGTGTGCGCCGCGCTCGCGACGCGTCTCACAGGTCCTCCTCCACGCGGCCGGCGCCGCTCATGGTGACGGTCTCGTAGACGCGTACGACGTCGCGCGCCACCGTCGACCAGTCGTACTTGCGCACCGCCACCAGCGCCTCGGCCGCCAGCTTGGCCCGCCGCGCGGGCGCGTCGAGCAGCGCGGCGGCCTCGCGCGCCAGCGAGGCCGGGTCGCCGTTGGTGAACAGCGCGCCCGCCTGGCCCTCGCCCAGCACCTTGCGGAACGCCGGGATGTCGCTGGCCAGCACGGTCGCCCCCGACGCCATGGCCTCGGCCAGCACGATGCCGAAGCTCTCGCCGCGGGTGTTGGGCGCGCAGAACACGTCGACCGAGTGGTAGGCGCGGATCTTGTCGGTCTCGCTCACCATGCCCAGCACGGTCACCCGGTCCCTGAACCGCTTCGGCACCCGTTCGTAGACGTCCTTCTCATCGCCCGGCCCTGCGATGAGCAGCTTCACGTCGGGCCGCCGCTCGGCCAGGATGGCGAACGCGTCGAGCAGGATCGGCAGGCCCTTGCGCTCTTCGTCCATGCGGCCGAGGAAGCCGATCGTGGCGCCGTCGGGGCCCCAGCCGTCGAGCGGCTCGGCGTCGGTGTAGCGGGAGACGGTGACGCCGTTGGGGATGAGCACGGTGTCGCCGCCGAACTGCTCGACCAGGCTCTTGCGCGCCGCGTCGGAGACCGCGATGCGGCCGCTCAGCTTCTCCAGCGCGCTGCGCAGCAGCGGCTCGGCCACCGCGATCGCGCGCGAGCGGTTGAACGAGGCATGGAAGGTGGCCACGATCGGCCCCTTGGCCGCCCAGCAGGCCAGCACGCCCAGGCTGGGGATCAGCGGCTCGTGGATGTGCAGCACGTCGAACTCGCCCGTACGCACCCAGCGCCGCACCCGCGCGGCCGACAGGAAGCCGAACGACATCCTGGCCACCGACCCGTTGTACGGCACGGGCACGGCCCGCCCCGCGCCGGTCACGTAGGGAGGCAGCTCGTCGTCGTCGGCCGCCGGGGCGATCACGGAGACCTCGTGCCCCTGCGCCATCAGCGCCTGCGCCAGGTCGTCGATGTGCTGTTTGACCCCGCCCGGCATGTCCCACGAGTAGGGGCAGACGATGCCGACTTTCATCGGGGATCCAGGTCGTCCAGCCAGAGCCGCTGCATCATGTGCCAGTCCTCCGGATGCTCGGAGATGCCCTTCTCGAACACGTCGGCGAGGCCCTGCGCCAGCACCGCGACCTTCTCCTGCCGGGTGCCCTCGGCGGGCACCGGCAGCTCCTCGTGGATGTGGATGCCCCAGTCGTCGCCCACGAAGTAGACGGTGGCGGGCAGCAGCGCGGCCCCGGTCTGCACGGCCAGCAGCGCGGGCCCCGCGGGAATCTTGGTGGCCGCGCCGAAGAAGCGCACCTCCACGCCGTTCTTGGTGAGGTCGCGCTCGGCGGGCAGGCAGACCACGCCGCCCTTGCGCAGCCGCGATGCGAGGATGCCGAAGTTGTGGCCGTCGCCGCCGGTCAGCGGCAGCACCTCCATGCCGAGCCCCTCGCGGAAGGCGACGTAGCGGCGGAACAGCGACTCCGGCCGCAGCCGCTCGGCGACGGTGGTGAACGGGTGGCCCACGCTCACCAGCCAGGCGCCCGCCTGGTCCCAGTTGCCCATGTGCGGCAGCGCCAGCACCACGCCGCGCCCGGCCGCGACGTTGTCGTGGATGTGCTCGGCGCCGATGACGTGGGTGCGCCGCACCAGCTCGGCGCGGTCCATCCTGGGCAGGCGGAAGATCTCGTGGAAGTAGCGGAAGTACGAGCGGATGCCCGCCTTGGTGAGCTCGCGCAGCTCGCGGCCGCCCGGCTCAAGGCCGGTCACCCGCGCGAGGTTCGACTCCAGGCGGCGCACCGACTTGCCGCGCCTGGCGTGGACCCGGTCGGCCAGGAACCGGAAGACCGCGGCCGTCGGGCGCTCGGGCAGCAGCGGCACGAGTGTCCAGCCGGCCGCGAACCCGGCGGCCACGATGCGGTCGCCGAACGATGCCTTGTCGCTCATCTCTCCCTCGTCTGCCCAGTCTGCTGTCTGGTCTGCTGGTGCACGGCCATCACGCGCTGGCCCACGGTGATCAGGCTGGCGACCGCGAGCAGCCACATGCCGGCCGGCAGGACGTACGGGACGCCGAGCCCTTCGAGGAACGCCGCGACCAGCGCCACCACCAGCCGCTCCGGCCGCTCGGCCAGCCCGACGTCGGCCGTCAGGCCGAGCCCTTCCGCCCTGGCCTTGGCGTAGGAGACCAGGGCGCCCAGGATCAGGCAGGCGAGCGTCACCGAGGCCGTCAGAGTGTCGTCGCGCTCGAAGAAATACAGGATCAGGCCGGCGAAGATGGCGGCGTCGGCGACCCTGTCGAAGGTCGAGTCGAGGAAGGCGCCCCAGGTGCTGCCCCCCTTTCCGCCGAGCCGGGCGACCACGCCGTCGAGCAGGTCGAACAGCACGAAGACGGTGATCACGAGCGCCCCCCAGGCGAGCTGGCCAAGGGGGAAGAAGAGCAGGGCGGACACGACCGTGCCGAGGGTGCCGACCGCCGTGACGGCGTTCGGGCCTATCCCGCGGCCGGCGAGGGCCCTGCCCAGCGGGGTGAGTATCCGGGTCACGGCCGGGCGCAGGAGTTTGAGCATCGCGGTCCGATCGTAGGCCATGCGGGGGCTGACAACTTTCTTTGCCCCGGACCCCTTGTGATATCCGCCACACGGGTATTTGGTGAACACACCGCGTCCATGCGGTTTCCGGCACCCTCCGCGCGGGCGCGGCGTTGGCAGACGGACCAACGCGAAGGGAGCGACGCCGCCTGGGCCGAGGAGCGACGGGAGCGAGCTACCGGACGCGGCTGGACGGCGTCCCCCCATCGACCGAGCCGTCTCACGAGGTGAGACGAAAGATTAGCGGGAGGCGATGTGGCGGAAAGGCACTCTGGCGGCGCCGCAGGAGCCGCGGGCAGGGCACCCGCGGCCGACAGGGCGGATGCGATTCGCAATGTCGTGCTGGTCGGCCACTCAGGAGCAGGCAAGACGACCCTCGTCGAGCAGTTGCTGGCCGCGACGGGCACCATCCAGCGCCCGGGACGCGTCGAGGACGGCAACACGGTCACCGACTTCGACGAGGTCGAGGTCAAACAGCAAAGATCCGTCAACCTCGCCGTCGCACCCCTGGTGCACAACGGCATCAAGATCAACCTTCTCGACACTCCCGGATACGCCGACTTCGTGGGCGACCTGCGCGCCGGGCTGCGCGCGGCCGACGCGGCGCTGTTCGTGGTCTCGGCCTGCGACGGCGTGGACGGGCTCACCCAGATGCTCTGGGAGGAGTGCGCCCAGGTGGGCATGCCGCGCGCGGTCGTCATCACCAAGCTCGACCACCAGCGCGCGAACTTCGACGAGGTGCTCGCCACCTGCCAGGACAAGTTCGGCGACGGCGTGGCGCCCCTCTACCTCCCCGTCGTCACCAACGGCCACGTCAACGGCCTGATCGGGCTGCTGACGCAGAAGTTCTACAACTACGCGACCGGCGAGCGCACCGAGAAGGAGCCGGGCGCCGAGTACGAGGCGCAGATCGAGGAGTACCGCGGCGCCCTGATCGAGGGCATCATCCAGGAGAGCGAAGACGAGTCGCTCATGGAGCGCTACCTCGAGGGCGAGCCGGTCGACACCGGCGTCCTCATCGAGGACCTGGAGAAGGCCGTCGCGCGCGGCAGCTTCTACCCGGTGCTGTGCAGCGGGCTGGGCGTGGGCGCCCAGGAGATCCTGGAGCTGATGACGCAGGGCTTCCCCTCCCCGCTCGAACACCCGCTGCCGGAGATCACCGACCTGTCGGGCAAGCCGGTGCAGGGCATCGCGTGCGACCCGGACGGGCCGCTCGTGGCCGAGGTCATCAAGACCACCAGCGACCCGTACGTGGGCCGCATCAGCCTCGTACGCGTCTTCTCCGGCACGCTGCGCCCCGACATGAGCGTGCACGTCTCCGGCCACGGCCTGGCCGACCGCGGGCACGAGGACCACGACGTGGACGAGCGCATCGGCACCCTGAGCTGCCCGCTGGGCAAGCAGCAGCGCACCGCGCCCAAGGCGATCGCGGGCGACATCGTGGCGGTGGCGAAGCTGTCGCGCGCCGAGACCGGCGACACCCTCTCCGACGTGGACCGCCCGCTGCTGATGACGGCGTGGAGCATGCCCGAGCCGCTGCTGCCGGTGGCGATCAAGGCCAAGTCGAAGGCCGACGAGGACAAGCTGTCGCAGGCCCTGGGCAGGCTGGTGGCCGAGGACCCGACGCTGCGGCTGGAGAACAACGCAGAGACCCGCCAGCTCGTGCTGTGGTGCATGGGCGAGGCCCACACCGACGTGCTGCTCGACCGGCTGGCCAAGCGGCACGGCGTCGAGGTCGAGCGGGTCGAGCTGCGGGTGCCGCTGCGCGAGACGTTCGGCGGCAAGTGCCAGGCGATGGGCCGCAACGTCAAGCAGACCGGCGGACACGGCCAGTACGCCATCTGCCACCTGGAGGTCGAGCCGCTGCCGTCGGGCTCGGGCTTCGAGTTCGTCGACAAGATCGTGGGCGGCGTGGTGCCGCGGCAGTTCATCCCGTCGGTGGAGAAGGGCGTGCGCACCCAGATGGAGCGGGGCGTCGTGGCCGGCTACCCGATGGTGGACCTGCGCGTCACCCTGTACGACGGCAAGGCCCACTCGGTCGACTCCTCCGACATGGCCTTCCAGATCGCGGGCCAGCTCGCGCTGAAGGAGGCGGCGTCCAAGGTGCCGACGCTGCTGCTCGAACCGGTGGACGAGATCTCGGTGCTGGTGGCCGACGACTACGTGGGCGCGGTGATGTCCGACCTGTCCTCGCGGCGCGGGCGCGTGCTCGGCACCGAGCCGGTGGGCAAGGGCCGCACGCTGGTCAAGGCGGAGGTGCCGCAGCTGGAGATCACGCGCTACGCCATCGATCTGAGATCCATGTCACACGGGACGGGGACGTTCACGCGGACGTTCCTGCGCTACGAGCCGCTGCCGCCGAACCTCGCGAGCAAGGTGACCGCCGCGGATTGACCGGCGGGCACGGCGATCGCGACCGGACATGACGCGCCGGGAGGGCATGCCACCTGGGCATTTGTCCCTCCCGGCACAGCTCGCGGCAATTGTCACAGACACGTCACGGTATGATTGCGGTTTTCGTCGCGAGCATGCCTGAGAAGCTGCCACACTGGGTGGCACTATGCGAACTGCACGCCCACTTCTCGCCGCCACCGCTCTCGCGATCGCGACCACGTCGGCCGCCTACGTCTGGGGCCCCGACGCCAAGCCGGGCAAGGCGGCGAGCGCGAAGAAGCCGGCCGCCGCCGCGCCCGCCGCGGCCTGCAAGCCCGACGCCCGCTATCCCAAGCGTGAGCTGCGCGGAGTGTGGATCGCCACGACGACCAACCTCGACTGGCCGTCGAAGGCGGGCCTGAGCAAGGCCAAGCAGCAGGCCGAATACGTGAAGATCCTGGACAGCGCCGCCAAGCGCAACCTCAACGCGGTCTTCGTCCAGGTGCGGCCGGCCTCCGACGCGCTCTACAAGTCCTCGCTGGAGCCCTGGTCGCAGTATCTGACCGGCACGGCGGGCAAGGACCCGGGCTGGGACCCGCTGCCGTTCCTCATCGACGAGGCGCACAAGCGCGGCATGGAGTTCCACGCCTGGTTCAACCCCTACCGCGCCTCCTACAGCGACGACATCGCCAAGCTGCCCGCGGGGCACCCGGCGAAGAAGCACCCGGGCTGGACGGTCAAGTACGGCGGCCGCCTCTACTACAACCCGGGCCTGCCCGCCGTGCGCGACCACGTGACCAAGGTCATCACCGACGTGGTCGGCCGCTACGACGTCGACGGCGTGCACTTCGACGACTACTTCTACCCGTACCCGGAGGCCGGGGCGACGTTCGACGACGCCGCGGCCTTCAAGAAGTACGGCAAGGGCCAAAAGCTCGCCGACTGGCGCAGGTCCAACGTCAACAAGCTGGTCGAGCAGGTCGACCAGGCCGTGCACCGCACGAAGAACCACGTCAAGTTCGGCATCAGCCCGTTCGGGATCTGGCGTAACACCTCCAACGACCCGCGCGGGTCCAAGACGTCGGGCATGTCCGCCTACGACTCGATCTACGCCGACGCCCGCGCCTGGATCAAGGCCGGCACCGTCGACTACGTCCTGCCGCAGCTCTACTGGCCGCGCGGCCACAAGGCGGCCGACTACCGCACGCTGGTGCGCTGGTGGTCCGACGCGGTCAAGGGCAGCGACGTGCAGCTCTACATCGGCCAGGGCCTCTACCGCGTCGGCAGCAAGGACGACAGGGCCTGGACCAAGCCCGGCGAGCTGGCCGCGCAGATCGGCCTCAACCGCGACAGCAAGGAGATCGACGGCGCCGTCTACTTCAGCGCCAAGCAGCTGCTGACCAACCCGCTCGGCGCGATGGACCGGGTCGCCAAGACCTACTACGGCCGTCCGGCGCTGCTGCCGCTGATGGAGGAGCGCGGCGGCAAGGCTCCGGCCATGCCGGCGGGCGCCAAGGCCGACGGCACGCGCCTGTCGTGGAAGCCGTCCGACGGCGCCCGTTCGTACGCGATCTACCAGGTGCCGAAGTCCGGCAAGGACTGCCGCACCACCGACGCGCGCAACCTGGTGGCCGTGGTGAGCGACCCGTCCTACACGGTGAAGTCGCCGGGCACCTACCTCGTCACCGCGCTCGACCGGCTGCACAACGAGAGCAAGGCGGTCAAGGTGAAGGCGGACGCGCCCTGACGCCCGCCGCCTGACCTGAACGCGCAGGGGCCGGTCTCCGTCCGAGGAGACCGGCCCTCCGCCGTTCCGGGGCCGCGATCGGGGCGAGTCGGCCTCGCACGGGTCTGACGCATGAGAGGGTGGTCGCGTCCTGTGGCGGGCCGGGCTGGGGCTCCGGCGCCGCCGCGCCGCGCGAGGGCAGCGAGCACGGGAGGTCGTCGGCGTGAGGCGCGTGTTGGTCGTGCTGGCCGTGGTGGTCGCTCACGCGCTGGTGGGTCTGGCGGCTCCCGCCGCCGCCTCCGGCCGGGCGTCCGTGAGGGACGCGGCGGAACCGGCCGGGCGGGTGGCGCTCATCGGGGTGCCGGGGTTGCACTGGGACGACCTCACCCCGGGCGACACGCCCAACCTGTGGGAGCTGGCCGGGCAGAGCGCGATCGGCTCGCTGTCGGTCCGTACGGTCGGCAGCGTCACCTGCCCGTACGACGGCTGGCTGACGGTGTCGGCGGGCACCAGGTCGGCCGTCGGCTACGCGTGCGGCGCTCCCCCCGTCCCCCGGCAGGCCGGCGAGGGCGCCGTCATCCCCCACTACCGCTACCTCATCGACGTGGCCGGGCAGCAGGAGGCGGGCACGCTCGGCGAGACGCTCAAGGCGGCCGGCCGCTGCTCGATCGCGATCGGTCCCGGCGCGGCGCTGGCGCTGGCCGACCGGCAGGGCGCGGTGGCCCGCTACCACGACTCGCCGCTGCGCGTCAGGAGCACGGACCTGGCCCGCTGCCCGCTGGTCGCCATGGACGTCGACGACCTCATCGAGCCCTACCTGGCCCGGGCGGGCGGCCGCCTGCCCCGGGTGCCCGACGAGCTGCCCGCCGCCGAGCGCCGCGACGCGCTGCGGCTGGCCGACGCCAAGGCGGGAGCGCTGCTGTCGGTGCTGCCTCCGGACACGACGGTGCTGCTCGCCGGGCTGTCCGACCACGGCTCCGTACCGCACCTGAGGGTGGCCGCCATGCGCGCGCCGGACGCGCAGGGGCGGCTGCTGGGCGCGGCCTCCACCCACCGCGAGGACATCTCGATCATCACCGACTTCACCGCCACCGTGCTGAGCGAGCTGGGCGTGCCGGTGCCGGCCACGGTCGTGGGCACGCCGCTGAAGGCCGGCTCCGCCGGGGCCTCGATCGCGGAGCTGCGCAGGGACGACGCCACCGCGCAGGCGATCAGGTCGGTGAAGGGCGGCTACTTCACCGTGATGGCGGTGCTGCAGGTGTCGTTCTACCTGGTGGCGTTCCTGCTGCTGCGCCGCCGCAAGGGTTTGTCTCCGGTACGCGTGGCCGCCGTCGCGCTGGCCGCCCTGCCCGTCTCCAGCTACCTGGTCAACCTGCTGCCGTGGTCCGGCCTGCCGCAGCTCGTCGGCGGCGTGCTGGCGTGGACGGCCGCGGTGACCTTGCTGGCGTTCGCCGGGCCGTGGCGGCGCCGTCCGCTCGGCCCGCTGGCGGTCGTGGCCGGGGTCACCGCGCTCACCCTCGCCGGTGACCTGCTGACCGGCACCACGCTGCAGCTCAACAGCGTCATGGGGTACGGCGCCGACGTCGGAGCCCGCTACTACGGGCTGGGCAACATCCCGTTCGCACTGCTCGCGACCGGCACGCTGCTGGCCGCCACGGTGATCGCCCACCGGTGGCCGGGCCGCGTCGGCGTCGGCGCGATCGTCGCGCTGGGCGCGTTCGCGATGGTGCTGGGCGGCTCCGGGCTGGGCAGCGACTTCGGCGGCGTCATCGCGTTCGTGCCCGGCATCGCGGTGACCGCCCTCATCCTGTCGGGACGCCGGGTCTCGCTGGTGAAGCTCGGGGCGTTCTGCGCGGCCGGCGGCGTGATCGTGATGGGCTTCGCCTGGCTCAACTACCTGCGCCCGCCGAGAGAGCAGTCGCACCTCGGCAGGTTCGTGGGGCAGGTGCTGACCGGGGAGGCGTTCGACGTCATCTGGCGCAAGCTGCACGCCATGCTGGCCACCCTGCTCAGCCCCAACCTCATGCCCATCGTGATCGCCGCCGCGGCGTTCCTCGTCTACGCGATCCTGCGGCCCGAGCAGGCGTCGGCGGGGGTCGTGCCGGCCGCGTTCGAGCACTCCCCCGCGCTGCGCGCCGGCCTGATCGGCACGCTCGTCAGCGGCGTCATCGGCATGCTCGTCAACGACTCGGGCGCGGCCGTGCTGTCGATGGCGCTCGCGCTGGCCGTGCCGCTGCTGCTGGCCACCGGCATCGGCGCGCTGCCCAGGCCGCGGCGCGCGTCAGTCCCAGGCGTCGGCGAGCAGCTGGCGGGTGTCGCGAAGTAGCTGCGGCAGCACCTTCGTCCGCGCCACGACCGGCATGAAGTTCGTGTCGCCGCCCCACCTCGGCACCACGTGCTGGTGCAGGTGCGCCGCGATGCCCGCGCCCGCGACCTGGCCCAGGTTCATGCCGACGTTGAAGCCCTGCGCGCCGCTCGCCTTGCGCAGCGCCCGCAGCGCCCGCTGGGTGAACTCGCCCAGCTCCGCCACCTCCGCCGCGTCCAGCTCGTCGTAGCCGGACACGTGCCGGTACGGCACCACCATCAGGTGGCCCGAGTTGTACGGGTAGAGGTTGAGCACGGCGTACACCAGCTGCCCGCGCTTGACGATCAGGCCGTCCTCGTCGCTCATCTTCGGAATGGCGTCGAACGGGCACCCGTCGTCGGGACCGGTGCCTGTCGGCTTGTTCTCACCCTTGATGTAGGCCATCCGATGCGGGGTCCACAGCCGCTCGAAGTTGTCGGGGGTCCCGGCTCCTGCCTGATCGTGCATATCTAGCAGCATAGGACCCCGGACAAACCGGGGCCTCTTCCGGCGCAATCCTGATCGCCCCCGACAGGAGGACGCCATGCGTGAAGCCCTGGCCGAACAGTCCGTCCCGCCCGCCGACGCCTCCGAAGAACCCGCCGACGGCACCTCGCCGGAGGACTCCGCTGAGGACTCCTCTGGGGCCGCGCCGTCCTCCATCGAGGCCCCCACCGAGGGTGCCGCCGTCAAGGGGCGGATCAAGGTCGCCGACGAGGTCGTGGAGAAGGTGGCCGCGCCGGCCGCCCTGGAGGTGCCGGGCGTCGCCGACCTGGGCGGCGACCTCGTGCGGGCCTTCGAGTCCGTACGCGACCGCATCGGGCTCGGCTCCCGCCGCGCGGACTCGTCGGCGTCCTGAGTCCTGAGCACGGCCGCGTCCCTGGGACGACCGCGTCCCTGAGAACGGCCGCTTCAGCGCTCTGAGAAGCCCTCAGACCGCTCCTCGAGTCCGGCGGCGTGTCCGGGAACCCCGGTGCGCCGTCCGGCGAAACGCCGGTACGCCGTCCCGGGAAACGCCGGTACGCCGTCCGGCGAAACGCCAGTGCGCCGTCCCGGGAAACGCCGGTGCGCCGTGCCGTCCCGGGCTGTCAGGATGGCAGGCATGACCGAGCAGCTTGAGCCCATGCCCGACGACTGGCAGCGCGCGCTGGCCATCGTGGCCCACCCCGACGACCTGGAGTACGGCTGCGGGGCGGCGGTCGCCGTGTGGACCGATGCCGGGCGTGAGGTCACGTACCTGATGGTGACCAGAGGTGAGGCGGGCATCGACACGCTCTCCCCCGCCGAGGCCGGACCCGTGCGGGAGCGCGAGGAGCTGGCGAGCGCGGCGGTCGTCGGCGTGACGGCCGTGGAGTTCCTCGACCACACCGACGGAGTGATCGAGTACGGCACCGCGCTCCGCCGCGATCTCGCCGCCGCCATCCGCCGCCACCGGCCGGAACTCGTGATCACGCTGAACTTCGACGACACCTGGGGCGGCGCGCACTGGAACACGCCCGACCACCGCGCGGTCGGCCGGGCCACCATGGACGCCGTCGGCGACGCCGGCAACCGCTGGATCTTCCCCGATGCCGGCCCCGGCCCCTGGAACGGCGTGCGCTGGGTCGCCGTGGCGGGCTCCAATGCGCCGACGCACGCCGTGGACGTCACCGACGGCCTGGAACGCGGTGTGCGCTCCCTCATGGAGCACCGCGCGTACATCGAGGCGCTGCAGCCCGGCGCGGACCCGGAGGTGTACGCCCGCGAGCTCATCGAGGGCTTCGCCCGCGAGGAGGCCAAGCGCTTCAACGGCCGCCCGGCCGTCTCCTTCCGCCTCTACCCCCGCTGACCCCCACCCCGTTCACCCGCAGCGCCCGCCGACCCGCGCGCGCCCCTCGGCGCCCGGCACCCCACGCGCGCCCTCGGGCGACCCACGCACGACCTCAGCGCCCCGCAGCCCACGCACCCTCGGGACCCCGTCGACCCACGCGGCGCCCTCGGCACCCCGTCGACCCACGCGCGCCTTCGACGCCCCGCCTGCTGCATAGGCGCGCCGAGTTCTCCTCTCCCCTCCCGGCCCACCGCCCCACGGGGGTCGCGAGGGGAGAGGGGGAGACGCGAAAGGCCCGGCCACGTCCGAAGCGTGGCCGGGCCTTTCGAAGCGCGTACCGCCGCCCGAGGAGGCGTGGACGCCGCTCGGAAGCAGGCGCGTGCCGCCGCCGCCCCGCAACGCGAGCACGCCACGCAGAAAGCGGACGCGTGCCGCCGCCTCGGAACGGGAGCGCCCCGCTCGGGACGCGGGTGCGTGCCGCCGTCTCAGAAGACGAGCGCACCGCCCGGGAGGCAGGCGCGTACCGCCGCACTGGCAGCCAGCGTGCCGCCCGGGGAGCGGGCGCGTGCTGGGCATCCGGGAAGGCCCCGGCGACGGGGCCGGGTGGGTCAGACCTGGACGCGGCGTTCGACGGCGCTGACGATTTCGGCGATCGCGTCGTCGATCGGCACGCCGTTCTTCTGCTCACCGCTGCGGTAGCGGAACGACACGGCGCCGTTGGCGATGTCCTCGTCACCGGCGAGCAGCATGAACGGCACCTTGGCCTTCTGCGCGTTGCGGATCTTCTTCTGCATGCGGTCGTCAGAGGCGTCGACCTCGACCCGGATGCCGCTCTCCCGCAGCCGCTTGGCGACGTCCTGCAGGTAGGGCACGTGGGCGTCGGCGATCGGGATGCCGACGACCTGCACCGGGGCGAGCCAGGGCGGGAAGGCGCCGGCGTAGTGCTCGGTGAGCACGCCCAGGAAGCGCTCGACGGAGCCGAACAGCGCCCGGTGGATCATCACCGGGGTCTGCCGGGAGCCGTCGGCGGCCTGGTATTCGAGGCCGAACCGCTTCGGCTGGTTGAGGTCGAGCTGGATGGTCGACAGCTGCCAGGTGCGGCCGATCGCGTCCTTGGCCTGGACGGAGATCTTGGGGCCGTAGAAGGCCGCGCCGCCCGGGTCGTCCTTGAGCGTGAGGCCGGACTCGGTGGCCACCTGGCGCAGCGCCTCGGTGGCCTCCTCCCACTCGGCCGGGTCGCCGATGAACTTCTCGGAGTCGTCGCGGGTGGACAGCTCGAGGTAGAAGTCGTTGAGGCCGAAGTCGCGCAGCACGCTGAGCACGAACCGGAGCAGCGACTTGATCTCGTCGGCCATCTGCTCGCGGGTGGTGTAGATGTGCGCGTCGTCCTGCGTCATGCCGCGCACCCTGGTCAGGCCGTGGACCACGCCGGACTTCTCATAGCGGTAGACCGAGCCGAACTCGCACAGCCGCAGCGGCAGCTCCCGGTAGGAACGCCCGCGCGCCCTGAAGATCAGGTTGTGCATCGGGCAGTTCATCGGCTTGACGCGGTATTCGGTGCCCTCGAGCTCGAACGCCGGGAACATGTCGTCGGCGTACCACGGCAGGTGGCCGGAGGTCTCGAACAGCGACGACTTGGTGATGTGGGGCGTGTTGACGAACTCGTAGCCCGCCTCGGCCTGCCGCCTGCGCATGTAGTCTTCCATCTCCTTGCGGATGATCCCGCCCTTGGGATGGAAGATCGGCAGGCCGCTGCCCAGCTCGGGTGGGAAGCTGAACAGGTCGAGCTCGGCGCCCAGCTTGCGGTGGTCGCGCTTTTCGGCCTCTTCGAGCAGCTTGAGGTATTCGTCCTGCTTGTCGCGGGACTCCCAGGCGGTGCCGTAGATGCGCTGGAGCTGCGGGTTCTTCTCGCTGCCCCGCCAGTAGGCGCCGCCGGAGCGCATGAGCTTGAACGCCGGGATGGACCGGGTGGAGGGCACGTGGGGCCCGCGGCACAGGTCCTTCCAGCGCAGCTCGCCGGTCTTGGGGTCGAGGTTGTCGTAGATGGTGAGCTGCCCGGCGCCCACCTCGACGGACTCCTCCTGGTCGGCGCCGCCCTTGAGCCCGATCAGTTCCAGCTTGTACGGCTCCGCCGCCAGCTCGGCCCGCGCCTCGTCGTCGGAGACGGGCCGGCGGGAGAACAGCTGGCCCTGCTTGACGATCTCGCGCATGCGCTTCTCGATGCGCTTGAGGTCGTCGGGGTTGAACGCCCGGTCGACGTCGAAGTCGTAGTAGAAGCCGTTTTCGACGGGCGGCCCGATGCCCAGCTTGGCCTCGGGGAACAGCTCCTGTACCGCCTGCGCCATGACGTGGGCGGTGGAGTGGCGGACGATGGCCCGGCCCTCTTCGCTGGAGATGTCGATCGGCTCGACCACGTCGCCGTCGGACAGCGGGTGGGTCAGGTCGCGGGCCTCGCCGTTGACCTTGGCGGCGATGACGGTACGGCCGTCGGCCTCGAGCGCCTCACCGGCCGTCGTGCCCGCCGCCACCACACGCTCGGCTCCGGCGAGGGTGATGCGTAGCTCGGCTGACACGGTGTCTCCTCATGGATCGCGCTCGATGCCCGGCACCGAGGCAGGGTTCGGTGGATGGACACCGATGCTATCGCGGGTGAAACCCCAGCTTTGTCAGCTCCTGCCGCGATCCGTGGAAGACGTTGCGATCGACGGGGCTGTTGGCGTACTGGTGAATGGTCCAGTCGCGCCATGGCCTGGGCACCGGCGGACGGCCGCGCGGGCTCTCCGGGCTGGCGATCCACAGCGGATATTCGCCCAGGCCCGCGCAGTGACCGCCGCGCGCGAACGCGTTGAAGGTGTAGATGAACGGCCGCACGCCGCCGTGCCGTTCGACGTAATGGCACCAGCGGCGCGCGAAGCGGGCCACCCGCTCGGGCCGCGCGCCGTCGTTGGTCTCCAGGTCGAGCGCGACCAGGTCGCCGCGGCGCAGCCCGCCCGCCGAGGCGATCACCCGCAGGAAGTGACGCGCCTGCTCGATGGGGTCGCCTTTGGGCCGGGCGAAGTGGTACGCCCCGCAGACGATCCAGCTCTCCCGCATGCCGTTCCAGTTGCGGGCGAACCATTTGTCGGTGAAGTCGCCGCCCTCGCTCGCCTTGGCGAAGGCGAAGGCGACTCCGGCCTCGGCATGTCCGGCCCAGTCGACGGTGCCCTGCCAGTTGGACACATCGATGCCATGTAGCACGTGCTTCACCTTGTCGGATCTTATGGGGACGTCCTGCGCTCAGCCCTTCGCCGCGCCGGTCAGCAGGTCGAGCGTGCGCCGCCGGCCGGCGAACGGCGCGCCGACGAAGTCGGTCACCCCGGCCTGCCTGAGCGTTTCGAGCCTGGCGAGCACGGTCTCCTCGTCGCCGACGACGGCGACGTCGCCGGGCCCCGCCGCGCCCTCCCTGTCGAGCATCGCACGGTAGCTCGGCAGCGTCCCGTACATGGAGAAGATCTCGTTGGCGCGGGCGACGGCGCCTTCCGGGTCGTCGGTGACGCAGATGGGCAGCGAGCAGACGATGCGCGGCGCCTCGCGGCCGGCCTCGGCGGCGGCCGCCTTGATGGTGGGCGCGATGTGCTCGGCGATCGTCTTCGGCCCCGTCATCCAGAGCACGGTGCCGGCGGCGAGCGTGCCCGCGAGCTTGAGCATGCGGGGGCCGAGCGCGGCCACGAGCACGGGCAGGCCCGCTCCGGGCGTGGTCAGCCGCAGGCCGGCCTGGAGGGTCTCGCCCCGGTACGACACCTTCTCGCCGCGCGTGAGCGGCACCAGGATCTCCAGGTACTCCTTCATGTGCCGGCCGGGACGTTCGAAGCTGTAGCCGTAGACGTCCTCGATGACGACCTTGTGCGACAGGCCGACGCCGAGCGTGAACCGGCCGCCGAGCGCGGCGTTGGCGGTCATCGCCTGCTGGGCGAGCGCGGCGGGGTGACGCGGGTAGGTCGGCACGACGGCGGTGCCGAGCTCGATGGGCGGCGCCTGCACGCCCGCGGCGGTCAGCGCGGCGATGGCGTCGAGCCCGAAGATGTTGGACATCCAGGCCGAGGAGAAGCCGCGATCGGCGGCGTCGGCTATCTGGTCGCGCAGGCCGGTGATGGGGTCGCCGTCCTTGGCGTTCTCGGAGAGCAGGATGCCGTATCGCATGAAACAGAACTCCGTTCTAGTGGCTGAGGCGAATGTATCCCCCACGCCGCCGCGCGGTCACCCGCCGGGCCGGTCCGCGTTTGTAAAGTGACCTACATGACCCACGAACGCGCAGGACAGCCCGCCAGGCCCTCCGATCTGGTCGACGTCGCCAGGCTGGTGACGTCCTACTACGCGCTGCATCCCGACGCCGGTGAGGCCGGGCAGCGGGTCGCGTTCGGCACGTCGGGGCATCGCGGCTCGTCGCTGAAGGCCGCGTTCAACGAGGACCACATCCTGGCCACCAGCCAGGCGATCTGCGAATACCGCCGCGACCAGGGCACCGACGGTCCGCTGTTCCTGGGCATCGACACCCATGCGCTGTCGGAGCCCGCGCGGGTCTCGGCGCTGGAGGTGTTCGCGGCCAACGGCGTGGACGTGCTGATCGACTCGCGCGACGGCTACACGCCGACGCCCGCCGTCTCCCACGCCATCCTGCGCCACAACCGCGGCCGCACCACCGGCCTGGCCGACGGCGTGGTGGTGACGCCGTCGCACAACCCGCCGTCCGACGGCGGCTTCAAGTACAACCCGCCGCACGGCGGCCCCGCCGGCACCGAGGCCACCGGCTGGATCCAGGACCGCGCCAACCGGCTGCTGCAGGACGGTCTCAAGGGCGTGCGCCGGGTCCCCTACACGACGGCCCTGGAGCGGGCCGGCCGCTACGACTTCCTCGGCACGTACGTCGACGACCTGCCCTCCGTCGTCGACCTCGACGCGATCAGGTCGGCCGGGGTGCGCATCGGGGCCGACCCCCTCGGCGGCGCGAGCGTGGCCTACTGGGGTGAGATCGCCGAGCGGCACGGGCTGGCGCTCACCGTGGTCAACCCGGAGGTCGATCCGACCTGGCGGTTCATGACGCTCGACTGGGACGGCAAGATCCGCATGGACTGCTCGTCGCCGTACGCGATGGCCTCGCTCATCGCCGGGCGCGACGAGTACGACATCGCCACCGGCAACGACGCCGACGCCGACCGGCACGGCATCGTCACCCCCGACGGCGGCCTGATGAACCCCAACCACTACCTCGCCGTCGCCATCTCCTACCTCTACGCCCACCGCGACGGCTGGCCCGCCGGCGCCGGGGTGGGCAAGACCATGGTCAGCAGCGGCATCATCGACCGCGTCGCGCAGTCGCTGGGCCGGCGGCTTTACGAGGTGCCGGTCGGCTTCAAGTGGTTCGTGCCCGGCCTGCTCGACGGGTCGCTCGGGTTCGGCGGCGAGGAGAGCGCGGGCGCGTCGTTCCTGCGCCGCGACGGCTCGGTGTGGTCCACCGACAAGGACGGCATCATCCTCGCCCTGCTGGCCTCGGAGATCCTGGCCGTCACCGGCGAGTCGCCGAGCGCCTGCTACCGCAAGCTGACCGAGCGGTTCGGCGAGCCCGCGTACGCCCGCGTCGACGCGCCCGCCACCCGCGAGGAGAAGGCCGTGCTCGGCAAGCTGTCGGCCGCGCAGGTGACGGCCACGTCGCTGGCCGGCGAGCCGATCACGGCCGTGCAGACGACCGCGCCGGGCAACGACGCGCCGCTCGGCGGGGTGAAGGTCTCCACGGAGAACGCCTGGTTCGCGGCCCGCCCGTCCGGCACCGAGGACGTCTACAAGATCTACGCCGAGTCCTTCAAGGGGCCCGACCACCTGGCCAAGGTGCAGGAGGAGGCCCGCTCGCTCGTCACCGCCGCCCTGAGCTGACCGGCCCTACCCCCGATCCGGGGGCGCGGGGCCGGGGCGGGCCCCGGGGGCCGGGAGCGGGCTGGGGCCCGCGCCGGGGTCCGAGCCTGGGGCCTGCCACCCAGACGCCCGCCAGTCAGACGCCCGTTGCCGGACGCCCGCCACCCGAAACCCGCCGCCCGAGACCCGCCATCCGAGACCCGCCATCCGAGACCCGCCACCCGAGACCCGCCACCCGAGACCCGCCACCCGGACGCCCGCCGGTCGTGAACCGGCGGACCGGAGACCCGCGGGCCTTCCGCGAAGCCTGGGGCCGGGTCAGTAGCCGAGGCCGCGGCCGCCGTCGCCGACCAGCACCTCGCCGACCAGCACCTCGCCCGTCACCATGCCCGGCTCCAGCAGCGCCCGTCACCATGCCCGGCTCCAGCAGCGCCGTGACCATCTGGGCGATGTGCTCGGGCCGGGCGGTGCGCCGCAGCGGCGCCTTCAGTTCCTCCGTGGCCGCCATCTCGGAGAACACCTGCTCCCCCACCCGGTCGATGTGCCAGCGAGTGGCGACGATGCCGGGCGCGACGGCGTTCATCCGCACCTTGGGGCCGAGCGCTATCGCCGGGTCGCGGGTGCGGTGGATGAGCGCCGCCTTGCCGGCCCCGTACGCGATGGACGAGCCGGTGGCCTGCAGGCCGGCGATGGTGGCCTGGCTCGGTTCGGCAGGACTGCGTTCCGTGTGCGCGCTTGTGCCCCATCGGCCGGGCGATCAAAGGACCGGCCGGAAAGGGCTCACCGCTGGAGCTCCAGGGCCGTTGCGGTGGTCATCTCCGTACGTCCGAGGTCGGCCTTGCGGCCCGCGGCGACGCCGTCGCGGTAGCCGGTGCCGCTGGTCCTCGGCACGCTCATGCGGATGCGGGGGTAGCGGGCCGCGACCGCCCGATCGACCTCGGCCCTGCGGTCGGCCAGCACGAGCGCCGTGCCGGTGCCGGCCGAGGCGGCCTCGGACTCGGCCTCGGCCTCGGCCGCGCACAGCAGCCGGTAGACCTCGTCGGTGAAGCCGAGCAGCCACGAACGCCGGTAGGCGCGTACGGCGGCGCCGGGCGGCGGCACGGCCTTCGCCAGCCCGGAGGCCATCTGCAGCAGCAGCGAGGTGGCCAGCAGGTCGGCCCGCTCCAGGTCGGCGGCGAAGCCGAAGACGTGGACCCGCTGGCCGCCGTCGCCGCGCCCGATGAGCAGCGGCCGGCACCGCACGGCCTGCGCCACCAGGCTCACCAGCCGGGCCTTCTCCCTCGCCCACGGGGGCGGCAGGGTGACGATGCGGTCGCCGGGGGTCTGGCGGGTGCCGGCGGGCGGCAGCGAGTCGATGCCGTACTTGGCCATCAGCGCCGACGCGGCGGCCATGAACGTGGCCCGCTCGTGCTCGTTGTCGGTGCGTTCCGCCTTGGCCAGCAGTTTCCTGACGCGGTCGAGCGTGCGCTCCCGCAAGCGAGCCCCCTCTCGTGCCCGGTCACCTGCGGGCACGATGCTAGCCGCGAACGGCGGCTAGGACTTGGTGGTCAGGACCCGCCCGTCGTCGTTGATCGCGGGGAAGGCGCCGGTGTCGACGATGCCGTGCTGCTGGTAGAGCGCCTCGATGAGGGCGTGCGCCCGCGGCTCCAGCTTCCACAGGGCGCGGAACTCGCGCGCGGTGGCCAGCGGGATGCCGATCTCCTGGGCGATGTCGATCGTGCGGGGCACGATGCCCTTGGCGATCTGCCGGTCCCAGTACTCGCGGGCGGCCCGCATGCGGGCGGCGCGCTCGGCGGCACTGAGCACCTGCGGGGTGGTGTCGAGCACGGTGACCTCCTCGTCCTCCTCGCGCACCAGCTCGGCGATGGCGGGCGGAAGCTCGGGGCGGGCGGGCACCGGCTGCTGCTCGGCGTCGCGCTCCCAGGGCACGCGGGGGTCGGCGTCGATGAGCGCGGAGGTGTTGTAGAGCGCGGCGATCTGGGCCAGCAGGGCCTCCTGCCGCTGCGGGTCCACGGCCAGGCCGGTGTGCTCGACGGCCTGGTCCATCGCCTTGTCGAGCTTGGCGAGCGCGGCGCGGATCTTGCGCTCGGACGCGCCGCCCTCGCGCAGCGCCTTGGCCTTCTTGGCGGCCAGCGCGACCCTGGTCAGCCTGCGGTGCGCGTCGACCTCGCTGGCGGTGCGGTCGCTGACCTCGGCCAGACCCAGCCTGACCAGCATCCGCTCGGGGGTGATGCGCCAGTTGATGCGGCCGGTGCCGCGGATGCGGTGGCGCTCGATGGCCATGCCGCGCTCCCACAGCCACGCGGCGACCAGCGGGGCGGCCAGGCGGAAGACGGCCTCGGGCAGGCTGCGCGCGTCCATGCTGGACAGCACGGCGGTCAGGCAGGTCAGGGCCCACACGGCGATGCCGTCGATGCCGGCGGAGTAGTTCTCGCGCATGTTGCGGCGGGCGCGTACGGCGCTGGTGATGATCGCGACCTCGATGAACGCGAACAGCAGTAACCGCAGGGGACCGTCGAGCCCCAGGACGTCACCGGAGAAGCGCCACATGCCCTGGGCGGACACGCCGGTGGCGATGGAGGCCGCCACGATGGTCAGCACGTCCTCGACGGGGCGCGGGGCGACGTACCTGGCCCACAGCCAGGAGACGACGCGCCAGACCAGCCTGAGCGCGAGGAACGCGAGGCCCAGTCCGGCCAGGCCAAGCAGCGCGTAGATGGCGGTGGCGAGCGGGTTCTCGGTGATGAAGGCTGTTATTTCATCAAATGTCGGCATCTGTCACTATCCGTGAGGGCTCAAACTCCGGCTCTATGCGACGAGATCATTGCAGAATGTCGCTATCTTGTACGCCAAACGCCGTCTGCTGCCCCAGTTTGCCCAGGTTTCACGGCAGTTCTGTGACCTTGACGCAACGTGCACGACCGCGACCGACCGCCCCGCTGGCCCGCTTCCCCGGGGATGAGGAGACACACGCAAGGGCGGGCGAGCGCTCAGGGGTGGGGCACGTTCAGAGGCGGCCGGGAGCCCCAAGGGTGGCAGCGGCGGGGTCGGTCAACGCACAATGAGAGCCGGGAAGTGGCAGCTCAGCCAGGTGACCCCGCCGAGGTCACCGGTCAGTCGGAGGGATAAATTCCTCCTTTCGGAGGGCGAACATCCACCCACATGGATGGGAGCATCGATGGAGGGATTTATCCCGACTTGGTGTGATGCATCCCAGCAGGACGGATATCGATGTCAGAGACAGAAGAGTTCCCGCTCGTCCAGTTCATGCGTGACGGGTTCGACCCGGTGGGCGAGCTCGCTCGCATCAGGAACGAGCACCCGGTCTACCCGATGGAGATCCCCGGAGGGCAGACCGTCTACCTCGTCACCCGCTGGGAGGACGTCCGCGCGGTGCTCGGCGACCACGAGCGCTTCAGCAACGACTTCGCCGGCGTGATCGGGCTCGGCTCCAACCAGGAGGATCCGGGCGGCCTGGGCTTCCGCGACCCGCCCGAGCACACGCGGCTGCGCAAGTTCCTCACGCCCGAGTTCACCATGCGCCGCCTGCGCCGCCTCGAGCCGCGCATCGAGGCCATGGTCCAGGAGTACCTCGACCGGGTGGAGGCCAAGGGCGCCGAGGGCATGCCGGTGGACCTCATGGAGGAGTTCTGCCTGCCGATCCCGTCACTGGTGGTGTGCGAGCTGCTCGGCGTCCCGTACGAGGAGCGCGCCGACTTCGTCAAGATCAGCAAGGACCGGTTCGACTTCACCAGCGGCCCCGAGGCGTCGCTGCAGGCGATCAACGACGCGATGACGTACCTCGTCGACCTGGTCGCCCGCGAGCGGCAGAACCCCGGCGATGGCCTGCTCGGGCAGCTGCTGCGCGACCACGGCGACGAGCTGGACGACCGCACGCTCGCCAGCATGGCCGACGGCCTGCTCACCGGCGGCCACGACACCAGTACCAGCATGCTCGCGCTCGGCACCCTGTGGCTGCTGCAGAACCCGGAGCAGGCCGCGAAGGTGCGCGAGGTGGACGGCTACATCGTCGACGTGGTCGAGGAGCTCCTGCGCTACATGACGGTCGTGCAGGTCGCCTTCCCGCGCTTCGCCCGCGACGACATGGAGCTGCACGGGGTGCCGATCAAGAAGGGCGAGATGGTGCTATGCTCGCTCAGCGGCGCCAACCGCGACCCCGCGCTCGGCGAGAACATGGACGAGGTGCGCCCTGGCCGCGAGACCGCGGGCTCCCACATGGCCTTCGGTCACGGCATCCACCGCTGCATCGGCGCGCCGCTGGCCCAGATGGAGATGCGCATCGCCTTCCCCGCGCTGCTGCGCCGCTTCCCCACCCTGCGCGTGGCGGGCGAGGTGCCGTTCAGGGAGCTCGCCATCGTCTACGGCGTCAAGGAGCTGCCCGTCGCCTGGTAGGGCGGTCACGTTCGCCATGTGGGCGAGCACGTCATCGACCTGACCGTGATCGGCGCCGTCGTCTTCGACAGCGACGGCGTGGTCACCGTCACCGCTCGGGTGCACGCGGCCGCCTGGGAACACGTCTTCGACGCGTTCCTGGCGCGGCCGCCCGGCGCCGTCCGGCATCCGCGACGACTACCTGCGGCACGTGGACGGCCGCCCGCGGCTCGACGGCATCCGCACCTTCCCGGCCGCGCGCGGGATCACCGCCCGCCCGAGGGCTCGCCCGACGACGAGCCGTGCGCTCCGACCGTGCACGGGCTCGGCCTGGCCGAGGACCGCTCCTCCCTGGAGCAGGTCGACACGGACGGGGTCGCCGCCCTGCAGGCGGCACGCCGGGGGCGGCGGTCGCGCCCGCCCTGGCGGGCGGGGTCGCCGTGGTGGGCGGGGTCGTGTGGTGGGCGAGCTGAGCGAGCAGGAGGTGCGCGGGCGGGGCGAGCTGGAGGTGCGCGGGCGGGTCCTACCCTTGAGAAGGTGACCGTACTGATCGATCCGCCCAACTGGCCGGGACCGCGCGGCTTGATGTGGTCGCACCTCGTCAGCGACAGCTCGCTGGAGGAGCTGCACGAGTTCGCGCAGCGGCTGGGGGTGCCGGCGCGGGCGTTCGACCGCGACCACTACGACGTGCCGGAGACCGTGCACGCGCGGGCGGTGGCGCTCGGGGCGGAGGCGGTCAGCTCGCGTGAGCTGTTACGGCGTCTCGTCGCGGCCGGGCTGCGCCGGCGCAAGCGCCGCTAGCTCGGCGGTCATGTTGGCCCTCGCGCGTTCCTCCCACAGCTTCCTCCCCCGCGCCGTGCGGAACAGCACGGGCGTGCCGAGCAGCCGGCGCAGCACCTCGGCGCGGCCGGCGGCGAAGAGGTCGTCGGGTACGTGGACGTACTCCTGGCGGACGGCGCGGGCGTAGTCGTCGTAGCCGGGTCCGGCGAGCACCGCCAGGTCGGCGTCGCAGAGCACGGCGCCGTCGCGGTCGCCGGGCGCGAGCGCGTCGTGCGCCGCCGTGAGCCGTACCAGCCTGGCCGTCTCCGCCACCCGGCTCCCTGGCACGCCGCAGCGGGGCAGCCTCGACTGCGCGAGCTGGGCGCTGCGCTCCTCGTCCCATCCCGGTCTGCCGTCGTAGACGGCGTCGTGGAACCAGGCGGCCAGGCGCACCGCCGTCTCGTCGTCGGCCTCTCCGTGCAGCAGGTCGATGGCGGACAGGACGGCGGCCAGGTGAGCGCGGTCGTGGTAACGGCGGTGCGGCTCGGACCAGCGGGCCAGCAGCTCGGCGTGCACGGCCCGCGAGGCGCGCGACTCCCCCGCGAGCGCCGCCCACCGCTCGAAGGCCGTCGCCGGATCTCCTGCAGCGCGGTCGATCATGCTGACACCGTAGTGGTAGCGTGCCTGCATCGGTACGACAGGCGGTGACGCTCGGCGCCTGCCCCGGTGGCGGGAGCTGCGAGCCGTCATGCCGGAACGCCCCCGGTGGTCGCGCGCCGCCCGGGTGGCGGCCGCCGCCGACGTCTGGGATCTGCGGCGGCTGGCGGCGAAGCGGGCCCCGCGCATGGTGTTCGACTACGTCGACGGCGCGGCCGAAGGCGAGGTGTCGCTGGCCAGGTCGGTGGCGGCGTTCCGGCGGGTGGAGTTCGCGCCCAGGGTGCTGCGCGACGTGTCGGAGGCGCCGACGGCGGTGGAGATCCTGGGCCGGCGTATCTCGATGCCGGTCGTGCTCGGGCCGACCGGGTTCACCCGCATGATGCACCGGGCAGGTGAGCGGGCGGTGGCGCGGGCGGCGCAGCGCGCGGGCGTGCCGTACACGCTGTCCACGATGGGCACCACCGCCCCGGCCGGTGTGGCCGCGGCCGCCCCGGCGGGCTGGAACTGGTTCCAGCTGTACGTGGTCCGCGACCGCGCCCGCAACCTGGAGACGCTGTCCATGGCGTCGGAGGCCGGCATGGACGTGCTGGTGGTGACCGTGGACGTGCCGGTGGCGGGGGCGCGGCTGCGCGACGTGCGCCACGGGCTGACGGTGCCGCCCACGCTGCGCTGGCGCGGCGCGCTGGAGGCGGTGCGGCATCCGGCGTGGTGGCTCGACTTCCTGACCAGCGAGCCGCTGAGGTTCGCCACGGTGGACGGCGCGCCGGAGGACCTGGCGGGGCTGACGAACCTCATGTTCGACCCGTCGGTGACGTTCGCCGACCTGGAGTGGATCAGGTCGGCGTGGCCGGGGCGGCTGCTGGTGAAGGGCGTGCAGCGGGCCGACGACGCCAAGGAGCTGGCCGCGCTGGGCGTGGACGGCGTCGTGGTGTCCAACCACGGCGGGCGGCAGCTCGACCGGGCGGCCACTCCCCTTGAGCTGCTGCCCTCCGTCGTGGAGGCCGTGGACGGGCGCAGCGAGGTCTTCCTCGACGGCGGCGTCCGCAGCGGGGCCGACGTGGCGGCGGCGGTCGCGCTGGGCGCCCGCGCCTGCTTCATCGGCAGGGCCTACCTGTACGGGCTGATGGCCGGCGGCGAGGCGGGCGTGGACCGGGTGCTCGAGCTGCTGCGGGCCGGGCTCGTACGGACGCTGCAACTGCTCGGCGCGGGCGGCGTGGACGGGCTGGGCCCCGACCTGGTCAGGCTCAGAGACCGCTAGCTCTCGGTCCCCCGGTCCGGCTGGGAGACCGCTGCCTCCGGCCCCGGTCCGGCTCGGAGACCACCGGCCCCACCGCGGGGTCAGGCTAAGAAGGCACTGCCATCGGTACGCCGGGCGCACCCTGTCATACCTCCCTGCGAAATGCGGGTATTTCGCCGCCGCCGTCGTCGCTCTGCTCCTCACACGGGGACCGTCCCGCGGAGAGGAGCGCGTAATGGCGACCGGAGAATTCCAGGTGATGAAAGTGCCGCCCGAGCAGCTTGCCGGCATTCTTCACGGCCAGGTGGTCGATCCCGGGGCGCAACCCACGAACGTCGTCCATCGTGACGAGGGCTGGACCGTGGATGTGAGCTGGGAGGTCACCGGTGAGCTTGTCGACTGGCTGACGGGCCGCTGGCGCTTGGAGATCATCGCCGACCGGATGGGCGGCGGCGAGTCGCGGCACCCCGCGCCGCCTGTCGAGATGACGTTCACCCCGGGCTCCGGGCGATATACGGCCTCGATCCCGATGCGGGGGCAGCTCGCCCCCGGAACCTATGACCTCGTGGTCAACCTCACCACCACCACGGCCGCCGGCACGGCGGGGGCGCTCGGCGGCTTCGTGGTGCTCAGCAGGATCACCGTCAAGGACTGAGCGGCCCGCCCCGGGCGACGCGCCCGGGGCGGCCAGGACGGCAGGCTCAGGGCCGGCGCGCGCACAGGGGCGATGCGGCGCGGACAGGACGACCCGGGCAACACGCACGGAGCGGGCGGAGCACCACGAACGGCATGGCCTCTGACAAGCACGGCGGTCAGATTGCAAGTCCTCCGCAACCGATCGCTTCTACGCTCCGGCCCTGGCGGCCTCGGGGGCGAAGCAGGCCGCCGGCTGTCACTGACGTCCTGTATCTGACGCCGCCGGGGAAGACTCTGTACCCGATGAGCACGCCCCGGGGGCGACGGGATCGGCATAACGGGAGACTTGATGTCCGACACTCCGATGACCGCCGATGACGTGCTGCGCATCGCGGCGTACAAGGACCGGAGCGCGGCGCTCGAAGCGATGGTCATCGCCTACAGCTACCATCGCGTGGCCTCCGACCTCGCGGTGCGCCTCGGCCGCGCGGCCAACAACTGGTACTGCTACGCCACCTGGACCTCCAAGGCCATCGGCAGGAGCCTCGACCTCGGCCCCGGCTCGCCGTTCATCGAGGACTTCGGCCGCCGCCTGCGCGTGCCGCAGCGTTTCCGCCGGCTGTTCAGGGCCGCGCTGCTGACGCTGCTCGGGCCGAGCTACCAGCTCGGGCTGTCGCTGGCCAACCGGGCGATCTTCCTGGAGACGGCGAGCCTGGCGGTCAACCTGTGGAACGACACGCCCGACCGCTACCTCAGGGTCAGCCCGGAGTCGGATCTGACGCCTCAGCCGCCGGAGTTCCTCACCGGCCTGCTGTCGCCGGCCGACCCGCGCTACCTGAAGGACGCGGCGCAGCTCATGGTGCAGGCCGCGCGGACCGAGGACGCCGAGGAGCGGGCCGAGCTGCTGCTGGGTGCCAACATCGCGCTGTCGGCGTACGAGCAGGCGCGCGCCCAGGCGGCGCTTGAGCTGGTGCTGTACCGCCCGGTGCGCTGGCTGACGAGGGTGTCGTGGCGCTCGCTGCGCTCCCTGATCACCCGCCGCCCGTTCCCCCGCCTGCGCCTGTACGCCGCCGCGCACGAAGACCAGCCCTGGCCGACCCGCGTCCTGGAGAGCCTGTGGTCCTCGCTCTACACCCGCCACCTGTTCGCCGTGGCCACCCCGCTCAGCGACATCAAGGTCGGCAAGCCGCTGACCCCGCCGCCCGGCGTGAGCCTGGACGAGGTGTGGGTGCCGATCCAGAACGAGAAGGTGCGCAAGCTGGCCGAGGAGTTCATCACCGAGGACCGCGACGCGTCGCTCGCCGGGGTGCGCGACTGGGTGTCCTACCGCGACAGGATGCGCTTCATCGTCAGCTACTTCCGCGTCTACCACAAGGTGGACGCCCTCTTCCGGGTGCCGTTCGACCCGGAGGTGGCGGACGGGCTGGCCGAGGAGATGCGCAAGGGGCTGGTGCCCCAGGCGATCAGCCAGATGTTCGCCGACCGTCCCGGGCTGCGTCCGCGCAGGCTCTACCGGTACCCGTCGGAGACCGACCCCGACGTGTACGAGATGGCGCACTTCGACTTCGAGCCGTTCCTGGAGGCGATTCCGCTCGACCCGCCGGGCGAGCGCGGCGACTGGCTCAGTCGAGGAAGTCGCGCGTGATCTCGCGGGCCTGCAGCAGGCCGCGCAGCTTCGCGAAACAGCGGGCTCGGGTGGGCCCGATGCTCCCGACCGGCCTGCCCAGCCTGCGCGCCACGTCCACGTAGTGGGGCTCGGAGGTCTCCGTGAGCGCTCTGAACAGCGTCCGCTGGGCGGCGGGCAGCTCCTCGACCAGCTCTTCGAGGGTGCCGGCCAGCCAGATCCTGGCGAGTTCCCTGTCGACGTCGTCGGTGCTGCCCAGCGAGTCGAGGTCAGGGGTGCAGATCTCCTTGGTACGGCGGGTGAGCTTGAGGCATTCGCGGAAGGCGATCGTGGCGAGCCAGCCCGCCATGCGCTGGCCGTCCTCGACGCTCTTGAGGTTCTGCCAGGCGAGCAGCCAGGTCGTCTGGAGCACGTCCTGGGCGTCCTCGTGGCTGAGCCTGAACTTGCGGATGCGGGCCTTGAGCATGGGGCTGAACTCCGCGACCAGCCGCTCCCACGCCTCGGCATCGCCCTCCTGGGCGGCCGCCACCAGCGCGCCCGTGTCGAATCTGCCGTCGGGGCAGGCGCCGGCGACGGGGCGGGTGTCGAGTCGTTCCATGGTGTCCACGTGCATGTCGTTCTCCCTGCCGGCCCGGACAGTAGGGGGGTCGGCTCCGGCCGGCTCACCCACCGTGCGCCGGATGATCAGGAATGGCTGTTCCGGACGTGACAACCTAGGTGTGTCGCTGGTCACATTTCAAAGATCGCTTTCCGCATGCTGCCCGGCGGCCGGATGCGGCCTAGAGTTCTTGCATGAGCGGGCGCAGCGGCCTTCCCCACGACGTCGAGCCGGTCGTCGCCGTGCTGGCGGAGATCCCGTTGTTCCAGGTGCTCGGCGAAAGCGGCATCCGCGACACCGCGCGGGCGGGCCTGACCCGCCGCTACCGGTCGGGCCAGATCATCTTCCATCAGGGCGACCCGGGAGAGTCGCTCTACGTGCTGCTGGACGGTCTGGTGAAGGTGGTGTTCACCACCGAGCACGGCGACGAGATCGTCCTCAACATGCTGGGCCGCGGCGACACGTTCGGCGAAATGGCGCTGCTGGACGACTCGCCGCGCTCGGCCTCCATCGTGACCGCGCGGCCGTCCTGGGT
Source organism: Nonomuraea sp. NPDC052634 (assembly GCF_040678535.1). NCBI lineage: Bacteria > Bacillati > Actinomycetota > Actinomycetes > Streptosporangiales > Streptosporangiaceae > Nonomuraea > Nonomuraea sp. NPDC052634. The sequence goes on from NZ_JBFATY010000007.1 coordinate 55,672, forward strand.
GTTCGCACTGCCCAGGGCGCGGCTGCTAGAGCTCATGCGCGAGCATCCGGGGCTCGCCGACGAGTTCCTGCGGATGCTCGGCCGCATGGTGCGCAGGCTCACCGACCAGGCCGCCGACCTCGCCTTCCTCGACCTCGGCGGGCGGCTGGCCAAGCTGCTGCTGCAGCTGGCCGAGAAGCACGGCCAGCCGGGCGAGGTGGTGGACCTGCCCGGATTGACCCAGTCCGACCTCGCCGCGCTGATCGGCGCCTCGCGCCCGGCCGTCAACCGGGCGTTGCAGTCGCTCGTGGCGCGCAACCTCATCGCCGTCGAGGGCCGGACGATCAGGCTGCTGGACGTCGCCGCCCTGCGGAGAAGGGGCGGCCTCTGACCGAATCTGGAGTACGGGGCATATGAACGATCTCGACGAGCGCTGGCCGCAGGAGCGGTTCCGGCGGCTGCGGCAGTCGGCCGATCCCGACGTCGACAAGGTGGTCGCCGAGTACTTGCAGGCGCAGCCCCCGGGCCGGGACGCGCTGGAGCTGGTCAAGGCGGTGGTCGCGGAGCTGGGGGCGGCCAAGCGGGCGGCGCGCGACCCCGAGGCGGAGCCGCCGGCCACGAAGATCTTCGACGCGCTCGACTTCGCCAAGGAGCTGCCGGAGTGGGGGAACGACCGGGAGCTGCTGGCCAGAGGGCAGGCCGTCTTCGCCGACTACGGGCTGTATCAGTCGGCGGCGCTGTTCTTCGCCTGCCTGCCCATGGCGTACGCGGAGGTGTCCAGCGCCAAGGTGCTGGCCGGCGTCTCGAACCTCGCCACGCACGCCATGACCCGCAGGGTGGCCGAGACCGGGCAGATGCTGGTGGACGTGATGGGGCTGAAGACGTCCGACAGCCTCCAGCCCGGCGGCCCCGGGCACACAACGGCGATCGGGCTGCGCATCCTGCACTCGTTCGTCCGCGCCCTGGTCGACGAGCGGTACGGCGACACGTGGGACACCGAGCGGTTCGGGCCGCCGGTCAACCAGGAGCTGCTGCTCGCCACGCTCTTCGACTTCTCCGTGGTGACCTGGGAGGCCATGGAGACCATGGGCGTGGTGCTGACCGACGAGGAGCGCGCCGCCAACCTCTACACCTGGAGCGTCTTCGGCCACCTCATGGGCATCGAGGTCTGCCGCGAAGGGCCGCTCACGCTCGACGACGTCGAGCCGGTCAGCGCGCGCCTGGGCCGCCTGCTGGAGGCCAGCGACGAGGGCCGGCTGCTGATGTCGGTGATGCTGCGGGAGATGGAGGCGTTCATGCCGCTGGGCTGGCGCAAGATGCCGCGCAGCCTGGTCCACTGGATCTTCAGGGACGCCCCGTACGGCGCGCACCGGGTGCCCGAGCTGCTGGCGGTGCCCGCGCCCGCCTGGTGGTTCACCGCGCTGTTCGCCGCCGCGCGCGCCGCGCACCGCGCCTCGTGGCTGGCCGGGCCGGTGGACGGTGTGATTCGCTGGCTGGTACGGAAGGCCGGGCGGCACATCGTGGTCGCCATGATCGACCGCCACTCCGACGGGCAGGCGGCGTTCAGGATCCCGGATGAGCTGGCCCGCGCCTGGCGGATCAGGCAGTCGCGCGCCGCGGTGAAGGCCCGCGCGATGCGCAGGAACGTACGCACGAGGCTACGAGCGCCCGCCCGCGGGCGGAAAGGGCCGCACAGTGACAGCCCCACATGAGCCGGGCACGCTCACCACGGCGACCATCCTGTTCACCGACGTGGTGAGCTCCACCGCACTGCGCATCAGGCTCGGCGAGGAGCGCGCCAACGTCGTCTTCCGCCGCCTGTACGAGCTGCTGCGCTCGGTCGTGACGGCGAGCGGCTCGTCGTTCACCAAGAGCCTGGGCGACGGGCTCATGGCGGTGTTCGACTCGGCCACGGCCGGACTGGACGCGATCATCGCGGTGCAGCAGGCGGTGGCCGACGAGAACGAGCGGGCGATGGAGAAGATCTCCATCAGGGCGGCGCTGGCCGCGGGCGACGTGTGCTGGGGGCACGACGATGTGAGCGGGCTGCCGACGGTGGAGGCGGCCCGCCTGGTCGCGGTGGCCGAAGGCGGCCAGGTGCTCTGCACGGACCTGGTGCGGCGGCTGGCACAGGGGCGCAGCCGGCACGAGTTCAAGGACCTCGGGCGGCTGCCCGGCAAGGGCCTGCGCGAGCCGCTGCACACCTACGAGCTGCACTGGCAGAGCGCCGACCACCATCTCGGCGGCGGGCTCGCGCCGTGGCTGGAGTACGGCGACGCGCTGCCGTTCGTGGGCCGCGAGCAGGAGCTGCGGGCGCTGGACGGCGAGCTGGCGGCGGCCGAGTTCGGCGGCAAGCTGGTGATCCTGGAGGGCGAGCCCGGCGTGGGCAAGACCCGCCTGGCCTCCGAGGTGGCGCGGCGGGCGCTCAAGCGGCAGTTCACGGTGCTGGCCGGGCGGTGCACCGATCCGGCGCGCAAGGCGTACGAGCCGATCGCGGGCGCCGTGGAGCGGCTGGCCCGCACCTCGCCCGCGCTGCTGCTGCGGGCCGGCATCGACCAGCAGTGCGGCCAGCTCGTACGCCTCGCGCCGTCGCTGGCCGCGCCGCCGCTGTCGCTGCAGGTGCCGCCGGCCACCGAGCCCGTCTCCGAGCGCTACCAGCTCATGGCCGCGGCCCGCACGCTGATCGAGCGCCTGGCCACCGTGCGCCCGGTGCTGCTGATCGTCGACGACCTGCAGTGGGCCACACTGGAGTCGCTGCAGATGCTCAGCGCCCTGATGTGGGACTCCGACGCGCTGCCGCTGCTCGTCCTCGCCATGTCCCGCCCGGTGCCGGTCGACTCCGCGCCCTCCCAGACGCTGCCCGAGCTGCACAAGCTCACCGCCGACGCGCGGGTGATCCCGGTGCCGGCGTTCGGGGTCGACGAGGTGAGCGACGCGCTCACGCAGTCACGGGCGCGCGCCGACGCCGAGCGGCTGCACCGCATCACCGGCGGGAACGCGTTCCTGCTCAGCGAGGTGATCAGGGAGCTGGCCGCGGGCAAGGACCTCGACGCGCTGGCCGTGCCCGATTCCGTCACCCGGATGGTGACGGCCCGCCTGGCGCAGCTCCACCCCGACGCCCGCGACCTGGTGAGCCTGCTCGCGGTGGGCGAGCGCATGGACTCGGCCGAGCTGCGCGGCGGTCTCGGCCTGGACGAGCCGCGTTTCGTCGCCGCCGTCGAGGAGGCCATGGGCACGGGCCTGGTGACCATGCTGGACAACGGGTCCTGCCAGTTCTCCCACGAGCTGACCAGGACCGCCCTGTACACCACGTTCTCGGCCCCGCGTGCCGCGCTGCTGCACGGGCGGGTGGCCGACGCGCTGCTCGCCACCGATCCCGACGCGATGCGGACCAGGCCGTACGTGGTGGCCGCCCATCTGCTGGCCGCCGCCGAGCAGGGCCGCGACCCGGCCCGGGTGAGCGCGGCGGCCGACGCGGCCGTGCACGCCGCCCAGCACGCGCTGGCCGGGCTGGCGCACCGCGAGGCGGTCACCTGGTACCAGCGGGCGCTCGGCCTGCTCGCCGACTCCCCCGGCGCCACCCGGGAACGCCGCGCCGAGCTGCTGGTCGAGTGCGGCAGGGCGATGTGGCTGGCCGGGCACCCCGACGCCCGCCGCACCCTGCTGGACGCCGCCGACCTGGCCAGGGAGTGCGAGCGCAACGACCTCATCGTCACCGCGGCGCTCGGCGGCGACCGGGGCAGCAGCATCTCGGCGGCCCCCGACCTGGAGCGCATCGCGCTGCTCACCGAGGCGCGCAAGGTCGTCGACTCCACCGACGTCAGCACCAGGGCGCTGCTGGCCGCGCAGCTCGCCTCCGAGCTGATCTGGGCGCCCGACGGCGAGCGCCGCTTCGCGCTCAGCGACGAGGCGGTGGCGCTGGCCCGCAAGTCGGGCGACCCGCGCACGCTGGCCAGCGTGCTCGGCATGCGCAGCCTCACCATCATCCCCGCCGACCCGCTGCATCAGCGCCACCGCGACGGCGACGAGATGCTGGAGGCGGCCCGCCGCACCGGCGACGACCTGGCGCTGTTCCACGCGTACGTGCAGCGCACCCCTCCCGTGCTCGACAGCGGCGACGTGGAGCGGGCGGCGGCGCTGCTCGACCAGGCCGACGAGCTGGCACACCGCCTGGGCCAGCCGCACCTCACCTGGCTGATCGGCTACTCCAAGGCCGGGCTGACCCTCATGCAGGGCGACCTGGCGCAGGCCGAGGCCGAGGCGGAGGCGGCGCTGCGGCTCGGCTCGGAGATCGGCCGCCGTCTTGAGGCGGTGGCCATCTTCTCCGAGCAGATCGCGGAGATCCGGCGGCTCCAGGGGCGGCTGTGGGAGCTGCGCGACCGGCTGCGCAGGGCCGGGCAGGGCCCCCGCGTGGACCCGGTGCACGCGGTGCTGCGCTACCTGTGCGAGCTGGACGACGAGGAGGCCGGGCCGCTGCTCGACCGCATACTCGCGGGCGGCGGCGAGACCCCGCCGCGCAACATGGCCCACCGGCCCGCGCTGGACAACCTCGCCGTGGCCGCCGCCCGGCTGGGCCGCGCCGAGCTGGCGGAGCGGCTGTACGACCGGCTCGCCGGCGGTGGTGAGACGTTCGGGCACGGCACGGTCGCCCACCACTGCGGGCACCACTACCTCGCGCACCTGTGCGTGGCGATGGGCGACAAGGAGCGGGCCGCCGGGCACTTCGAGGCGGCGGCCGAGGTGCACGAGCGGCGAGGGGTGCCGCTGATGCTGGCCGAGTCGCTGCTCGACTGGGCCGACCTGCTCGACACGGGTGAGGTGGACGGGCCGAAGGCGGCGGACCTGCGCGGCTGGTGCCGCACGCTGCTCGCCGGGCGGGGCGCGCTCCTGCTGGAGCGGCGCGCCCGCGTCTGATCGCCGCGCCCGGCGAACCCTAGGCAACGGCCTGGCAGGCGGCCCGGCGCGCGGGGTGCGGCCGGCATGGTCAGGGTGCGGCCGGCATGGTCAGGGTGTGGCCGGCTTCGGCGGCCTCGCGGACGCTCCTGGCCAGCGTCTCCTCCAGCGCCTCCGCCTGGGCCTCCAAGACGGCCGGCCCTTCGGCGTCGTCGGTGCGCGCCAGCAGCGCGCGATACTTGTGGTTGGCCGCCAGCGCGTCGCGGGCCCGCAGCGCGGCGTCGGCCTCGGCGATCCGGCGGGCGTAGCGCTCCAGCCGTTCCACCCGGGCCTTCACGGCCGCCGCCGAGCGGCGCAGCGCCTCCTGCTGCGGTTCGAGCACGGCCCGCAGCTCGGGCGTCACGACGCCGCTCATGGCCCGTTCCTGCTCCTGCCACAGCCGCGTCTGGGCGCGCAGCAGCAGCGCGATCTCCCAGATCTGCCGGGGCAGCAGCATCTCGTTGGCCGGCCCGTCGAGCAGCCGCAGGCGCATGGCCCGCGAGGCGTAGACGGAGGTGACCGCCCGCCGAGCGCGTTCGAGCAGGGCGCGGGCGGGCGGTGACAGCTCGGAGACGATCACGTACCGGACCGTGAACGGGTCCTCGTGCGGGTCCGGGTACCGGTCCTTCTGCCGGTCCCGCACGCGACGTACGCGCGGGATGAGCGCGTCGATGACGGCCAGCCGTTGCTGCTCGGTCAGGTCGGGGTCGGCGATGAAGTCGACCGTGCGGCGGACGTGCTCGCGCTCCCCGGCCAGCCGCCGCCGTTCGGCCGCCGCCGTGTTCCTTCGGCTGAGCACGTCGTGCGCCACGATGAACACGGCCAGGCCCATCGGGATGAGCAGCACCGTGTACAGCAGGCCCACCTCGCCGAACACGCCGTGCAGGAGGAAGGCGGAGAGCACGATCGCCACGCAGATCGCCAGTGACGACCACGCGTAGCCGCGGCGAGTGGCCACACCGACCCCCTCACGACCGGGTCCCGAGGTGTCCTGAAACCTCAAGATAACCCTGAAATGCCGACAGATCACGAGATCCCCGGCATATGGGCATCAGCGCAGGTATGAGGCTCCGTTGAGGTCCAGGACTGCCCCGCTGGCCCACTCGGCCTCCGGCGAGGCCAGGTACACGATGGCCGCGGCGATCTCCTCGGGGCGCGCCACCCGGTTGAACGGGCTCTGCGCCTTGATCGCGTCGCCGCGCGGGGGCTTGAGGTGCTCGTTGGTCATGTCGGTCTCGACGAACCCGGGGGCGACTGTGGCCACCGCGATGCCGCGCGGGGCCAGGGCGACGGCCAGCGACTGGCCGAGGGCGTTCAGACCGGCCTTGCTCGCGCCGTACGCCGGGCTGTCGGGCTCGCCGCGGAAGGCGCCGCGCGAGGAGACGTTGACGATCCTGCCGCCCTCGCCCATGTGCCGCAGCGCGCACCAGGCGGCGTTGGCCGCGCCGATCAGGTTGACGCCGAGGGTGCGCCGCCAGGCGTCCTGCCACTCCTCGTACGACAGCTCGATGATCGGGTGGTGCAGGAACACGCCCGCGTTGTTGACCAGGACGTCGATCCGGCCGCCCAGCTCGCCGGCCGCCGCGTCCACCATGGTCCTGACCGCCTCGGGGTCGGCCAGGTCCGCCTGGACCACCACGTGCCCGTCGCCCGGCAGCGATTCGAGGAGGCTCTGGGCCGCCTCGGCGGAGTCGCGGTGGTGGATCGCGACCCGGTCGCCACGTTCTGCGAAGGCCGCCGCGACGGCCCGTCCGATGCCTCGCGACGCCCCTGTGACAAGTACTCCACGTCTGCTCATCCCCCGCACGATATGGGACGCTCGGCAGCGGCCGTCCGGCGGCCTAGGATGGACAGCGCCCCCGGAAACCGATCAAGGACAACCGGATGGCCGGGTGGAACGTCCCATCTCTCCCGTCGCCTACCAGGAGTCACCCGTGGGATACCCGCCCCCGCCGTACTGGCAGCCGCCGCGTTACGGCCCTCCGCCGCCGTACTGGCAGCCGCACCACGGGCCGCCCACGGCTCCGCGCAACGAGAACCTTCCGCTGATCGTGCTGCTCGTGGTCGGGCTTCCGCTGCTGCTCGCCGGCGGCGGCGCGTCCTTGGCCATCGTGCTGACGGAGGACGGCGGCCCGGACACGCGCGGGTCGGCCACCATGGTCATGCCGTCCAGGGAGCCGCTGGCCGGCACCCAGGAGCCCGGCCCTGCCCAGTCCTTCCACGACCCCGCGCAGGCCCAGCCCACGGACCCGGCCGCTCAGCCTCAGCAGACGGTGCAGGGGCAGGGCACCGCGGGCCTGGGCGGCTCCATCGCGCTCCAGGCCACCGACCCCGGCCTCAAGGTCACCGTGACCGTCGGCCGCGTCATCGACCCGGCCACGCCCGCCAACGACTTTCTCAAGCCCGCGGCGGGCAAGAAGCTCATCGCGGTGGAGCTCACCCTCGCCAACACCGGCCAGACCGACTACAGCGACTCGCCGCTGACGAGTGTCTGGCTCATCGACCACGAGAGCCGTCAGTACACGCCCAGCTTCAAGCAGATCAGCGAGGGCCAGGACTTCGGCGGCACGGTGTCGATCAGCGGCGGCGACTCGCGCAAGGGCGTGGTGGTGTTCGAGGTGCCGCAGACGGCGCGGGCGGCCAAGCTGCAGTACGCGATCAGGGGCGGCCTGGGCTCGCAAAGAGCCGAGTGGACCCTCGCCTGACGCCCGCCCCGCGCTAGCCGAGTGGACCCTCGCCCGACGCCCGCCCCGCGCTCAACCGCCTGACACGCACACGGCCCGTCCCAGACGGGGATCGTCGGCGGAGTCCCGCAGGAAGGCCGCGCGGCCCCGGCCCTGGGGGCCACGCCTGCTGCCGCGCCGGGGTCGCGGCGCGCGGCCTCGGCCGCGCCGAGCTGCGGGCCGCGCACCCTCACGCATCGAACCCCGCACGCCGGGGCGGGCCGGAGAAGGAACGGGCGGACGATGCTCTGAGCATTCTCTGAGATTTCCTTGCCAAAAATGTCGATCGTCCTGTCAAGCACTTTGTCTGACGGAGGCGGCAATGGCGGACAAATCCCTGGACTACCTGGTGATCGGCGCCGGCCCCGCGGGCCTGCAGCTCGGTCACTTCCTGCAGCAAGCCGGCCGCGACTACCTGATCCTGGAGGCGGGGGCGGAGCCCGGACAGTTCTTCCGCACGTTCCCGCGCCACCGCACGCTCATCTCGATCAACAAGAAGCACACCGGCTGGGACGATCCCGAGCTCAATCTGCGGATGGATTGGAACTCCCTGCTGTCGGACGATCCGGAGCTGCTGTTCACCCGCTACAGCGACCGATATTTCCCGCATGCCGATGACATGGTCCGCTATCTCGGCGATTTCGCGCGGGCGCGCGATCTGCGCATCGCGTACGGCACCCGCGTGGCCAGGGTGGAACGCCCGGGACCGTTCGTGGTGACGGCCGAGGACGGCCGTACGTTCGAGGCGCGGCGCGTCATCGTGGCCACCGGGGTGAGCAAGCCCAACATCCCGCCCATCCCGGGCATCGAGACCGCCGACCTGTACGGCACCGCCTCCCTCGACCCCGCCGACTACACCGACCAGCGGGTGCTCATCGTCGGCAAGGGCAACTCCGCGTTCGAGACCGCCGACAACCTGATGGAGACGGCCGCGGTCATCCACATCGCCGGCCCCCGTTCGCTGCGCCTGGCCTGGCGCACCCACTACGTGGGCCACCTGCGCGCGATCAACAACGGCATGCTGGACACCTACCAGCTCAAGTCCCAGAACGCCGTGCTCGACGGGCACATCAGGAACATCCAGCGGCAACCCGACGGCACCTACCTGGTGACCGTCGCCTTCGTCCGGGTCAACGAGGTCACCAAGGACATCCCGTACGACAAGGTCATCCTGTGCACCGGGTTCCGCTTCGACTCCTCGATCTTCGCAGACGACTGCCTGCCCATGCCGGCGGCGAACGGCAGGTTCCCTGAGCTGACGCCCGCGTACGAGTCGGTGAACGTGCCCGGCCTGTACTTCGCGGGCACCCTCACCCAGTCGCGCGACTTCAAGTGCGGCACCAGCGGCTTCATCCACGGCTTCCGCTACGGCGCGCGGGCGCTGCACCGCGTGCTGGAGCAGCGCTACCACGGGGTGCCGTGGCCGAGCCGGGAGCTGCCCGCCGACCCGGCGGCGATGGCCGACGCGGTGATCGCCAGGATCAACCGCACCTCGGCCCTGTGGCAGCAGTTCGGCCTGCTGGCCGACGTGATCACGGTGGACGGCGGCACCGCGCGCTACTTCGAAGAGGTGCCGTACGACCTCCAGGAGGACCCGATCGGCGCGCACGGCCATTTCTCGATCACCCTGGAGTACGGCCCCGACCACGACAAGGTGGACCCGTTCGACATCGAGGTGAGCCGGCCGAGCCAAGGTGACGCGGCCCGCGCGCACGAGGGCCATTACCTGCATCCGGTCGTCCGCCATCACCTCCCCGGCGAGCCCGTCGCCGTGCACCACGTGACGGAGAACCTGGAGAACGAGTGGGACTCCCCCGAGGTGCACGTCGAGCCGCTGCGGGCCTTCTTCGCCCGGCGCGCGGCCGCGGTCCCGGCGTGATGCGCACGACGATGGCCACCCCCGTCGACGACCGGGCCCCCGCCCCGCACCCGGAACCCGCCGCACGCCCTGAACCCACCGCACATCTGGAACCCGCCGCACGCCCAGAACCCGTCCCACGCCCTGAACCCGCCGCACACCGGGAACCCACCGCACACCAGGAACCCGCTCCACGCCCGGAACCCACCGCACACCGAGAGCCCGGTCCGCTCGGTCCGCATGGCCCGTCGGAGCACCGGACGGCCACCGAGGCGCACCCGGCGGCCACCGAGGCGCGCGGCCCCATGAGCGGCTGGCGGCTGTGCGACTACGAGGCCGCCGCCCGCGAGCGCCTCGCCCCCGCCCACTACGACTACTTCGCCGGCGGCGCGGGCGAGGAGATCACGCTGCGCGCGAACGTGGCCGCCTTCGACCGGCTCGCGCTGGTGCCGAGGGTCCTGCGCGGCGCGGGCCGCCCGGAGACCGGTGTGACCCTGCTGGGCTGCCGCGCGTCGATGCCGGTGCTCATCGCCCCGACGGCGTTCCACCGCCTCGCCGACCCGCAGGGCGAGCGGGCCACCGCGCGGGCCGCGGCCGCCGCGGAGACCATCATGATCGTGAGCATGGCCGCCACGGTCGCCGTCGAGGAGGTGGGCGCCGCCGCGCCGGGGGCGACGCTGTGGTTCCAGCTCTACGTGCAGCCCGACCTGGCCTTCACCGAGCGCATCGTGCGCCGCGCCGAGTCGGCGGGCTGCCGGGCGCTGGTGGTCACGGCGGACTCGCCGGTCATGGGCGTGCGCCGGCGCGACATCCGCAACCGCTTCCTCGACCTGCCCGCGCACTTGCACTGCGAGAACCTGCGCGACGGCCCCGGCGGCCCGGTGCGGCCGATCGCGATGTGGCCGGAGCTGTCGTGGGAGCACCTGGCCGTCCTGCGCCGCATGACAGACCTGCCGATCGTGGTCAAGGGCGTCACGCACCCGGCCGACGCCCGTCTCGCGATCGAGCACGGCGCGGCCGCGATCATGGTGTCCAACCACGGCGGCCGGCAGCTCGACGGCGTGCCCACGGCGATCGACCTGCTGCCGGAGATCGTGGCCGAGGTCGCGGGCCCGGACGGGAGCACGGTACCGGTACTCGTGGACGGCGGGGTGCGGCGCGGCACCGACGTGGTCAAGGCGCTGGCGCTGGGGGCCGCCGCCGTCGCGGTCGGCAGGCCGGTGCTGTGGGGCCTGGCCGCGGGCGGCGAGCCGGGCGTGGCCGGCGTGCTCGGCCTGTTGCGGGCGGAGGTCGAGCAGGCCATGACGCTGTGCGGCTGCGCCGGCGTCGGCGACCTGACCCCCGACATGGTGCGGAGCGTGGTGCCGCCATGCTGACCGTCGCCGTGCCGATCGCCGTGCCGATCGCCGTGCCGATCGCCGTGCCGATCGCCGTGCCGATCGCCGTGGCGCTCGCGGTGGTGGCTGTGCTGGTGAGCCTGCCGTACTGGCTGCCGCGCCGGGTGGTGGCGCTGCGGGAGCGGGTGTTCGCCAGGATCAACGGCGACGAGGGCATCCCGGTGCCGGGCGGCCTGGCCGGTGTGGACCGCTTCCGCGAGCTGTACTCCCATCCGGCCGCGAACGGGCGCAGCAGGGGCGCGGCCCTGTCCGACCTGTTCTGGTACTGGCTGTCCCCCGGCCCTGAGATGCACCAGGAGCACCTGGAGCCGGGCGAGCGGTACGACGCCGTGGCCCGCACCACCCGTTCCCTGCTCGCGGTGCCCAAGGCCGAGGCCGAGGAGCTGGCCCGCCGCTGCGCGGCCCGCCGTCTCGAGGGCGTGCGGGGGATGGTCAGGCTGCGGGATCTGATGATGCCGCTGTGGGCGGAGTTCGCGTACGAGCTGGTCTTCGCCGAACCCTGCCCGCGCGAGGCCCGCGACCTGATCGCGGCCAACGCCGACGACGTCGTCACCTCGCTCAAGTGCACGGGCCTGCGGCACATGGACCGCCGTGACCGCCTGACCCGCTACCTGCTGCCCCGCCTGGACAAGGTCAGGGTGCCGTTGCCTGACGGGCTGACGCCGCTGGAGCAGGCGTACTACCTGCAGGGCGCGTTCTTCAACACCGCCGTCGTGCAGCTCTCCGAGGGCATGGCGCACCTGCTGCTCGTCCTCGCCCGGCATCCGGAGGAGCAGGAGCGCGCGCGGACGTCCGACGACCGCCACTTCGACCGGGTGATCAACGAGACGCTGCGGCTGTATCCGCTGTTCGGCATCGCCCACCGGATCACCAGCGGGGACATCGCGCTGGACGAGCACACCACGATCCCGGCCGGCTCGGTGCTCTGCTTCAACTATCCGGAGTTCCACCGGGCGGGGTTCGCCGATCCGGATCGCTTCGATCCCGGCCGGTTCGACCGGCCCGCCAAGGAGCTCAACCACATCCCCTTCGGCGTCGCGGCCAACCGCCCCTGCCCGGCCTGGCGGCTGGCGCCGATCGTCATGCGCGTGGTGGCGCGGGAGGTCCTGGACCGCTACGTGCTGGACTCGTCCGTCTCCCACACCAGGTCCCTGCCCAGCCGCGGGCCCTGCCTGCTCACCCCGCGCGGCGCCCCGCACCGGCCCCGTCTCGCGCTCGCCTACATGCGGGTGCGCGACCGCTGGGAGGACGTCTGGCGCAGCCTCGTGCAGCTCGTGCTCGGCACGTACATGGTCTGGGACGCGCACCGGCTGCGGCTGTGCGAGCGCCACTTCGCCGAGGCCGCCGCCCGTGACCCGGCCGAGGAACGCCACCCGGCCGAGGAAGGCGACCCGGCCGAGACGGAGGCCCCGACGGCCGCCGAAGCCCCTGACCGCACCACCGACGCCCCCGACCGCGCCACCGACGCTCCTGACCGCACCACCGACGCTCCTGACGCTTCCGACGCCTTCGATGCGGAGAACCGGTATGCACACCATGGTCGTCACCCTGGCTCACGCCGCACCCGCTGACCCCAACCTCGCCCTGGTGCTCAAAGTCCTGCCCGCGCTCGTCGTCATCCTCGTCACGGCGGCGATCTGCGGCCGGCTTGCCCAGCTCGTGATGCAGCCGCGCGTGCTCGGCGAGATGGTCGCCGGCGTGCTGCTCGGCCCCACGCTGTTCGGCTGGCTGTTCCCCGAGGCGCAGGCGGCTCTCTTCCCGCCCGACGTCCGGCCGGTCCTGTACGTGCTGAGCACCATCGGCCTGACCCTCTACATGTTCCTGGTCGGGGCCGGCCTCGACCACAGCGCCGGCACGCCCGGCGAGGCCCGCAAGGCGTCGGTGCTCGCGGCGTCGGGCATCCTGCCGTCGCTGCTGCTCGGCGCGGGCGCCGGTCTCGTCCTGTACGACCTGCTGTCCCGCCCCGAGGTGCCGCCGATGCAGTTCGCCCTGTTCGTCGGGGGCGCGCTCTCGCTGACCGCCTTCCCCATGCTGGCCAGGATCCTGTACGAGCGCGGCCTGGAGAACTCGCCGCTCGGCCGGCTCTCCCTGCTCGGCGCCTCCATCGACGACGCGCTCGCCTGGTGCCTGCTGGCCGTGCTGACGGCCATGCACCTGGGCGACGGCGTGACGGGCGCGCTGCCCACCATCGCGCTGACCGCGGTGTTCGCGATCGTGATGCTGAAGGTCGTGGCCCCGCTGCTGCGGCCGCTGGGCGAGAGCGTCGCACGCACGGGGCGGCTCGGCCCGACCGGCATGTACGTCGTCATCCTCGTCCCGCTGGCCGCCGGCTGGATCACGGACTGGATCGGCGTCTACTCCGTCTTCGGCGGCTTCTTCGCGGGCCTGGCGATGCCCAGGAACGCCGCCTTCCGCCAGATGCTGCACGGCCGCATGATGGACGTCGTCTCGACCCTGCTGCTGCCGGTCTTCTTCACGTTCTCCGGCCTGAACACCCAGCTCGGCGGCATCGCCGGCGGCTCGATGGTGCTGGCGTTCCTGCTGATCTTGGCGGCCGGGTTCGCCGGCAAGTACTTCGGGTGCTCGCTGGCGATGCGAGGGCTCGGGTTCTCGTGGCGGGAGTCGTACGCGGTGGGCGGGCTGATGAACGCCCGCGGCCTGATGATCCTCATCTTCATCAACATCGGGCTCGCGCAGGAGATGATCACCACGGAGCTGTTCTCGATGCTGGTGCTCGTGGCCGTGCTCACCACCGCGGGCGCGATGCCGCTGTACAAGCTCGCGCTGCCCGAGCGCCTGGAGCTCAGCACCAGGAAGACCGGCGCGCCCGCGCCGCAGCCCGTGGAGTTGCAGTCCAATTCCTCATGATCGCCCAGGTCGGCCGCTGCAGACACGACTTCTGGGACTCCGGAGGCGAAGTGGACCTGGTTTTTCCGCCACAGTGGTGTAACCGTGGTGCCGTGGCTGGGACTACAGGCACGGCCGGCTCGCCCTCCCGCCGGCTGCTGCTCGTCGAGGACGACCGCGAATTAGGGCAGATGCTGGTCGACCTGTTCACCGAGCAGGGCTACACGGTCGATCTGGCGCCGGAAGGGCAGCGAGGGCTGCATCTGGGGCTGAGCCGCCCGTACGACGTGCTCATCGTCGACCGCGGGCTGCCCTCGATGGACGGGATCGACCTGCTGCGCCGGCTGCGGCGGCAGGCGATCACCACTCCGGTGCTGCTGCTGACCGCGTTCGGCTCGGTCTCCGACCGGGTCACAGGGCTCGACGCCGGCGCGGAGGACTACCTGGTCAAACCATTCGACATCGACGAGCTGCTGGCCAGGGTGCGGGCGCTGCACCGCCGCAATCTCGACATGGCCACGCTGCTGCCGCTGGGCGACGGCTGGCTGGACGCCGAGGCGCACATCGTCCGGCTGCCCAGCGGCGAGCAGGTGACGCTGTCGGGGCAGGAGTGCAGGCTGCTCAGCGCGCTGGCCGCGCGCCCGCGGCAGGTGCACACCCGCAGGGCGCTGCGCCAGCAGGTCTTCGACGGGGCGAAGAAGGAGTCGATCGTGGACACCTACGTGTACTACCTGCGCAGCAAACTGGGACAAGGTGTGGTGAGCACCGTACGGGGCGTGGGCTACCGCCTGGGCTCGCTGTGAGCGTCATCGCGCCGCTGCGCCGCCCGGCGGACCCCGGCAGGCCGCCCGGCCCCGATCCCGATCCCGACCGCCGCCTGCTGGCCCGCGCCAGGCGGCGCATCACCTTCCAGGTGGCGGGCGCGTTCTCGGTGGTGCTCGCGCTGGTCGGCGTGCTGGTGTGGTGCGCGATGGTGCACAGCCAGGGCACCGCCGCCCTGCGCGACCTGACCGTCACCGCCGCCCGCTCGCCGGTCGCGTACCCGCCGCCCTGCGTCTGGCTGTACGAGCTGCGCGCCGACGGCACGATCGCCGCCTCGCCCGGCGCGCCCGCCGAGCTGCCCGTCCGCAGCTCGCTCAACCACGTCGCGGGCGGCGGCGAGAGCAAGGAGACCGTCGAGGTCACGGTGGCCGGGCAGGAGTACCTCGTGCACACCCGCCGCCGCGGCGACACCGTCGTGCAGGCCGCGCTCGACCTGCGCTACCAAGTGTCGGAGCGGCAGCGGCTGCTGCACACGCTGATCGGGGCCGAGGTGGCCGGGCTGCTGGCCGCGCTGGTCGTCGGCCACGTCGTGTCCCGGCGGGCCATCGCGCCGCTGGGCGAGGCACTGGCCAGGCAGCGGCGCTTCGCCGCCGACGTCAGCCACGAGCTGCGCACCCCGCTGACCCGGCTGAACACCCGCGCCCAGCTCCTGTCGCGGCGGCTGCGCGGCGGCACCGACCCGATCCTGCTCATCGACGAGGTCGATCACCTCGTGACCGGCACCAGGCAGCTCGGCGAGGTGGTGGAGGACCTGCTGCGCTCGGCCCAGTTCCAGCAGTTGCGGCGGCCGTTCGGGCCGGTGGACCTCGCCGTGCTGGCCGCCGAGGCGGTCGCGGCGGAGAGCCCCAGGGCCGCCGCCCGCGGAGTGGACCTGCAGGTCCGCTGCGACGGTCCCGGCGACCACGTCGTACGCGGGGTCGAGTCGGCCCTGCGCCGGGTCGTCTCGGCGCTGCTGGACAACGCGCTCGGCCACACCGGGCCCGGCGGGCACATCCGCGTGCGGCTGTCCGGCGAGCCCGGCGTCGTGCTGCTCACCGTCGAGGACGACGGCGTGGGCCTGGACCCCGGGGACGCCGAGCGGCTGTTCGGCCGGTTCGAGGGGACCGGGTTCGGGCTCGGGCTGGCGCTGGTGCGCGAGGTGGTCGAGGGCCACCACGGCACGATCACCGCGGACGGGCGGCCCGGTGAGGGCGCGACCTTCACCGTACGCCTGCCCGCCCACGCGCCGGGACCCGCCGTCGAGCCCCGCCCGGAACCGGCCTGGAAGCCGTGAGAGCGCCGCAGAGCCGGGCGGGGGACTCCCCGCCCGGCTCTTGTTCACATACGGCCTGACGATCGCGCGTGAGGGCTCAGGAGGCGTTCCCCTGGACGGCCTTGAGCACGGCGTCCGCGATCGAGCGGGGGTCGACGCCGAAGTGCTCGCGCACGGACTCGCGGGTGCCCGACAGGCCGAAGCCGTCGGTGCCGAGCGAGGTCCACGGCTGGCGTACCCAGGGGGCGATCTGGTCGGGCACCGCCCGCATCCAGTCGCTGACCGCGATCACCGGCCCGTTCGCCCCGGCGAGCGCCTCCTGGACGTACGGCACGCCCGTCGCCGTCATCGCGTCCCTGCGCAGCTCGCTCCACGAGGTGACCGACCAGACGTCCACGCCGATGCCGTACTCCTCGCGCAGCAGGTCCTGCGCCGCCAGCACCCAGTGGATCGCGGTGCCGCTGGCCAGCAGGTGGGCCTGCCCGCCGCCCTCGCGGAAGCGGTACATGCCCTTGATGATGCCCTCCTCGACGCCCTCCGGCATGGCGGGCTGCGGCTTGGGCTCGTTGTAGACGGTCAGGTAGTAGAACACGTCCTCGCCCTGCTCGCCGTACATGCGCCGGAGCCCTTCGCGGACGATCACGCCGATCTCGTACGCGAACGCCGGGTCGTACGCCAGGCAGGCCGGGTTGGCCGAGGCGAGCAGCTGGGAGTGCCCGTCGGCGTGCTGCAGGCCCTCGCCCGTCATGGTGGTGCGGCCCGCCGTGGCGCCGATGAGGAAGCCCCGGCCGAGCTGGTCGGCCAGCGCCCACATCTGGTCGCCGGTCCGCTGCCAGCCGAACATCGAGTAGAAGATGTAGAGCGGGATCATCGGCTCGCCGTGGGTGGCGTAGCTGGTGGCCGCGGCGGTGAACGACGCCATCGAGCCGGCCTCGGTGATGCCCTCGAGGAGGATCTGCCCCTCCGTGGACTCGGTGTAGGCGAGCAGCAGGTCGCGGTCCACCGCGTCGTAGCGCTGGCCGAGCGGCGAGTAGATCTTCGCTGAGGGGAAGAGCGACTCCATGCCGAACGTACGCGCCTCGTCGGGCACGATCGGCACCCAGCGGCGGCCCGTCTCCGGCTCCCGCATCAGGTCCTTCAGCAGCCGCACGAGCGCCATCGTGGTCGCGACCGGCTGCTGCGAGCCCTTGGCCAGCTTGGCGAAGTTGCGGTCGGCGGGGACGGGCAGCGGGTGGTACGACACCTTCCGCGCCGGCACCGGGCCGCCGAGCGCGCGGCGCCGCTCGAGCACGTACTGGACCTCGGGCGAGTCGGGGCCGGGGTGCGCGTAGGGGGGCAGCTCGCCGGAGAGCGCCTCGTCGCTGATCGGCAGGCCCAGGCGGTCGCGCAGGGCGCGGAACTCGTCCTGGGAGAGCTTCTTCATCTGGTGGTTGGCGTTGCGCGCCTCGACGCCCGCGCCGAGCGTCCAGCCCTTGACCGTCTGGACCAGGATCACCGTGGGGGCGCCCTTGTGGTCGACGGCGCGGCGGTAGGCGGCGTACACCTTGCGCGGCTCGTGACCCGCCCGCGAGCCGCCCACGATGCGGCGCAGCTCCTCGTCCGAGACCGGCGCCTTCAGGCCGTGGAACAGCTTCTCGCGGATGTACTCGCCGGAGGAGGCGGCGAACGTCTGGAACTGCCCGTCGGGCACCTCCGCCAGCCGCGCCACCAGCTCGTCGTCCTGCAGCAGCAGGTCCCAGTCGCGGCCCCACAGCGCCTTGACGACGTTCCAGCCCGCGCCGCGGAAGACGCCCTCCAGCTCCTGCACGATGCGGGTGTTGCTGCGTACGGGGCCGTCGAGCCGCTGCAGGTTGCAGTTGATCACGAAGGTGAGGTTGTCGAGACCCTCGCGCGCGGCCAGCGTCAGCGCCGCCGTGGCCTCCGGCTCGTCCATCTCACCGTCACCGAGGAACGCCCATACGTGAGAGGCCGAGGTGTCCTTGATGCCACGGTTGTGCAGATAGCGGTTGAACCGTGCCTGATAGACCGCGTTGAGCGGCCCCAGGCCCATCGACACGGTCGGGAACTGCCAGAACCCCGGCATCGCCCGCGGGTGCGGGTAGGACGGCAGGCCGCCCTCCGGCTCGCGCCTGAACAGGTCGAGCTGCTGCTCGCTCAGGCGGCCCTCCAGGAACGCGCGGGCGTAGATGCCCGGCGAGGCGTGCCCCTGGAAGTACACCTGGTCGTGCTCACCATGGAAGAAGTGGTTGAAACCGACCTCGTAGAGCCAGGCGGCAGAGGCGTAGGTGGACAGGTGGCCGCCGAGCCCCAGCTTGCTGCCCCTGGTGATCATCGCGGCGGCGTTCCAGCGGTCGTATGCCGCGATGCGCTCTTCCAGCTCTAGATCGCCCGGGTACTCGGGCTCGTCCTCGGTCGGCACCGTGTTGACGTAGCGGCTGCTCGTGGCCAGCCGCCGCAGCAGGAACTCGGCCCGGTCGGGGCCGGCCTCCCGGCGGACGGCTTCCAGCGACTCAAGCCATTCCGCCGTCTCTTGGGGGTCCCAGTCTGTCTCCATACATCCATCCTATGATCGATCATCCGATGTGCGAAGGCGGCTAGGATCGTGGCGTGAAACCGGTGGTGAGGGTCCCGTTGCGCGAACAGATCCGCACCTCGATCGTTGAGGGGCTGATCAACGGCCGATGGGCGCCCGGCGATCGCATCGTCGAGCGCCGGCTGGCTGCTGAGCTCGGCGTGAGCCAGGCCCCGGTACGCGAGGCGCTCCGCGAGCTGGAGACACTGCGGCTGATCGAAACCTCCCCTAACAAGGGCGCGCAGGTGCGCGGCTTCACCGAGGCCGACCTGCGGGAGGTCTACCAGGTGCGAGCCGGCCTCGAGGAGACGGCCGTCCGTCTTGGCCGCCCCTCCCCCGACGCGCTCCGAGACAACCTACGCCACCTGCGCCGGGCCATCGCCACCGGCTCCCGTACTGACCAGGTCCGCCACGGCGTGGCCTTCCACCGCGAGATCGTGGCGGCGGCGGGAAACGAGGTATTGCTGTCGGTGTGGGAATCGCTGGGGGTCGAGGTCTGGACCCACCTGTCGATCCGCCTGCTGGGGCTGCGGCCGTACGACAACGCGTGCGACCACGAGCCGCTCGTGGAGGCGATCGAACGCGACGACCCCGCCCTTCCCGCCCTCCTTCGCGACCACGTCCTGGCGTATGTCCCCTGACGCGCCACCGGCCCGATCTGTGGCGCACGGGCGTAATCCGGCATCTCATCGAGAACGGCTATCCATCCGGATACTTTTACCCGATTCCCGGTATTCCGCCGCGGCGCGCAACGCTCTTGCTCCCTGGAACGATATACGGCCGGTGCCGCCTTGATTCTTCATTCGACGAGGAGATGGGCACGCCGAACCGACAGGAGGCGTCGTGCAGGTCAACAATTTCGGGCCGGTGACCAACCAGACCAACATCGACCGCAGCTTCTCCTTTCCCAGGGACGATATTCAGGATGGAATCGCACAGCTCAGGAAGCTGATCGCCGCCGGGGCTATTCCGCAGGTCATCGGGACGGAGGTCGTCACCGAAGCCGAGGAGAGCTTGAACGGTGCGGACGGGCGACCTACCGGCCGACTCAAAGCGTCGCTGCAGAGACTCCGAGACATGCTCGCGGTCGGAGGAGCCTCCGCCGACGAAGTAGCAAAGATCGCCGCCGCGATCACCGCGATATCGGGGATCGTCGGCGGATGAGATGACCGATCTCGCCAGCGGCAGTGATACCGCTGTTCCCGATCCGGGCGAGATGCATGTCAACAACTTCGCCCCGGTCGAGAATCAGCACAACAATTTCTACGCGGAGAGCCGCACGCCACAGGATCATCTGGACGCGGCTCGGCGGGCGCTGGCCGAACGCCAATGGAAACAGGCGTGCAAGAATTACGCCGCGTACCACGAGCGCGAACCACCGGGCACGCCGAGGACGATGTCCGAGACCCGCACGGAGGAGGCTTTCGCGAAACTACAAGGACGACGCCCTCGCGCCCATCATGATCAAGTCCAGGACGAGATTTACTCGCTCCTCATCAAGGCACGTGAACTCGATCCGGAGTCACCTGCGGCCGTCGTTCTCATGGCCATCTGCGACGAAGATCTTGATCACGCTTTCGCGAGCGAGGGCGGCCCTTCGGCGGAGGCTCAGGAGGCGAGCGCGAACCTGGACTTGGAGTGGGCGCGGCGCATCGTCACGACGCTCAGAGTCCACGAATCACCGACATGGCAGGCGCTCGAACGGCGGGTGAACCCTACCGCCACCGTACCGCTTCGTGTTCCTGCGCTCAGCGATAAGGAACAAGCCGAACGCGAGCATCGCATGAGGACCCTGTTCACGCCGCCCCCGACGGTGCCCGTACCGGAGCAGCGGCTGAATCCGCTCTACGGAGTTCTCCCGCTGGCGGGCGGCGGCATGACCATCTGCGTGGCCATTACGCTGCTGACCGTTTACGCGCATCCCCTCCGCTCGCTGCTTTCGCCGGCTCCGTACATCGGCATCATCGGCCTTGCCACAACCATTCTCGGCGGCTGGCTGACCTGCGGAGCGGCGTTCGCCAATTGGAGGAACAACCGCGCGTTCAACCGTGCCATGAACGACTACCAGGACAAGCTCCGCGTCTATGAGGACGCTCTCCCTTCTGATGCGCAGATCAGCCGATGGCTGCAGCATGACGTCAAGGTGATCGTCGATCGCGCGCTCACCCGCTTGGGCATTGTGATGGAGGAGCTGCACACCACCGGACGCATCACCGAGCCGTTGGTGATCGTCGGCCCCGCCGATCCTCCGAAAACAAAACTGGTCCGGCATCACCGGGTTGGCAACGGGTATGTCGCCTCCCGCTACACGGTCTTCGTCGTGTGCATGGCGGATCAGAAACTCGGCGCATACCGTACGGTGCTGGACTCGGTGACCGGCAGGCGTGAGCGGGAAGAACAGACCAGCGAATATCGCTACCGGGACATCGTCTCGGTGAATGTGAAGACGGTCCGGCTGGATCTGCCTCCGGACGCGAAGAAAACCGAGGACGCCGAACCGACCTACGCGTTTGTGGATGCTCCGGAGAAGAACACTGTGGCCGAACGGTTCACGCTCGTCGTACCAGGAGACCGTTTCACGGTGACAACCAAGGTCAGCACGGATGACGGGCAGGGATCGCGCGTCGATTTCTCCCGGGCCGATCGTGCGCTGGCCGCCATACGGCGGCGCATCGCGGCCAGTACCGGGCGGACGTGATTCGAGTGAACGGAGCGGCCAGAGGCGAGAAGGGTACGGACACCGCGTCGAGCAGGCCAGGCCGCTCGACGAACAAGCAGCGTCGTGGGCGACCGATCTGTCAAGCCATGTGGCGCAGGCGCTCGCGCCAGGGATGTGCGTCGTGCCCGACCTCTAGCGCCGCCTCCAGCCAGCACCGTTGGCCTTGCGTCAACCGGGGGAGAATCGCCTCGAAGTCCACCTCGTCCTTTCGCCGCGTGCCCTTGGCCTTGTAGAGCAACTGCACCTCAGGGGCGACCAGACGAAGACCGTCCGCCTCGACGGTCAGCTCCGCCAGCGGGCGGCGGATCCGACGGTCGCGCCGGTAGATCCACTCCTGACCATCGACGTCCTCCAGCAGGAGTTCGAACCGCCACGGTCCGCCGGGGCGCTCGCGCACCCAGACGTTGTGCGCCTGCCCGGGCAGCACCTCGTCCAGTGCCCACGGCCGCAGTCCGTCGGTGAGGCCCGGGACGTGGAAGTCCCAGCCGTCCAGCAGCCGCCGCACCTCGAGCTGATCCCGGCGCAGCAGCACGATGTCCACGTCCTCATGCTCGCGATAGGCGTGGCCGACAGCCAGCTGGATCGCATACCCACCGCCCACCCACCACGGCGCCGCCAGCCCCCGCATCAGGGCGACGACCTCGCCCAGCGGCGCAGCCTCCCAGCGCCCCCACGAGTCCTCAAGCTCCATCACCCGGGTTCCTCTCCCATCAGCGTGGTGGTGGGCGTCGCCATGGGTACGCATCAGGTGATCATCCTCACCGCCGCCCCTGGAGCACTCGCCACTCGCGCCTGTTCAGTACCGGATGGCTTCGACCTAACCGCGTGATGGGCCAAGCCTCACCGCGGGCGTCCGAACCGAGGAAGCCTGAGCGCTGCGCTGGGAGCGTAAGCCGAGGATCATCGAGGAGGCCCAAAGGATCAACACCATGCTCAGCGCAAGCCGTCTCCGACAGGGAGCCGGAGTGGGATGGCGCCCCGATCGGCTCCCCAGCGCCCCCAGATACGAGGAACGGGGCCTCGGATCAGCTCCGAAACCCCGTCTACCCGCGTCTTTGTGGTGGGCGATACTGGGATCGAACCAGTGACCTCTTCGGTGTGAAGCAAATCGAACACCGCATGCGATGGGGGGATGTACGCTCTCTGACCTGCCGAAAGAGTGCGTCTGCGTCTGTCAACGTTCGTGATCGACCACAGCGATTGTCACTCAGCCTGTCACTCAGCCCAGTTCTGACTGGACAGGTGCACGATGGCATCACCTCTCTTCGACAGCCGGAGCCAGCTGCATGCACTGCACAGCACCCTCGGGCAAGTCATAGCGATGCCGCCGCTCCCGCCAGCATCGGCCTGAAATGTCACACTCGGTCACTACGATCAACCATTGACCAGGGGCACAGTGAGCTTCGGAGGGCGGCAGTGCAAGGTAGAAACTATTCATTCCACATCGAAATCAACGGTCATCGTTATGACAATTCGACGCTGACATCCTTAACCTCTGGCCGAGTTGAATACTGGCAGATCGACATACCGTCGGTTCTCTGGATTCTCGAGCGCATTGCAGCCGGAGATATAGACGCGAGGGTGGCACGAAAATACCTTCTCGATGCGACGACGCGAGAAAGTGGCTGCTGCGAATCTTGCGACCGAGCAATGTCGCATTACGACGAAGCCCGCGAAATATATCACAGCATCGCCCGAGAATGGACAGAAAGTCACGAACGGCTTGATCCAGACGACTTTCCATATATCCTCAATAAGGGAAAGATTCATACACTTACTTGTCGACACCCGCCCAAGGCTTCCCTTCGACCGTTCCCCGAAGACCTACACACCTTCGGCATAATGTTCGAATATCACAACGAAAATCTGGAAGCCTTCTTCGAGGACTTAATTCAGCAGTC
Organism: Nonomuraea sp. NPDC052634; assembly: GCF_040678535.1. Lineage (NCBI taxonomy): Bacteria > Bacillati > Actinomycetota > Actinomycetes > Streptosporangiales > Streptosporangiaceae > Nonomuraea > Nonomuraea sp. NPDC052634. The sequence continues at coordinate 78,674 of NZ_JBFATY010000007.1, forward strand.
CTCTCGCAACCCACGACGAGTCGGCCTCGACTACGTACGCGAAATAATGATCTGGCGCGGAACTGCTGCTGCTCAAGCCAAGATGTGCGGATCATGCAAGCCACCGCTCCCCGATCTCGATCCTTCCTCAGCCACTCTGCAACCAGCCTGCTGGTCATGGGAAGCCGATGAGACATTTCTGAAGCAACTGAGAATTCAAGCTGCTCAGCACCCACAGAGTACCTCCAGCGTCTTGCCGGAACATGCGGAAGCCTTCAGGATGCTGGAGCTATGGCACAACGGCAGGTGCGGGGTCTGCGGCCAGGGGCCATCGAACGGCACCCTTGTACGAGATCACGATCACAAAACTGGCTGGATTCGCGGCCTCCTATGTGATCGATGCAATAGACTAGAAGGCACCTCCACAAGCTTACTTTTCGAGAATTATCGCCAGCAGCCCCCTAGTCAGATTCTGGATATCAAAGTTCTTTATTTGCCTTCGACGTTTCGCTCGGCGGCAATTATAGAGACCATAGACGAATAGGCGCCGATGCTGACCCTAGTTGCATGCGCTGAAACACCGGGGGCATCACTCGAGCTGGTGTTTGTGAACGGGGGACACCACCATCAGCACTGCCCCCGTCCGTCCACGCCCTGGTCCCGTTGATACCGCATTTCGAGAGTGGCACGGGGACAGAGGGACAACGGGGACACTGATCTATGACTTGGAGCCTGCCAAGGAACTTCTGATCACCTCGGCACCAGGAGCGCCTCTTGCAGCGAGGTCATGGGCGGTGCGGTGAAGTTCGGTCACGGCGTAGGCGTTGACTTCCTTGGCGTCCGGGGCGACGGCCAGGGCGGTGGCGATGGCGGCTTCGGCGTCGCCTTGCATGAGGTGGGCGCGGGCGAGGCAGGCTCCGTACCAGGCGCGGTCGCGGCGGTAGTGCTCGGGCAGGGTGGACAGGCCGCGTTCGAGGTAGTCGGCGGCGCGGCGGCCGTCGCCCAGTTCGAGTTCGGCCATGCCGCGTTGCATGAGGAACCAGCCCTCGTCGTAGAAGTACATCCAGGGTGGTTCGTCTTCGGGGTGTTCGGCGGCGGTGCGGATGAGTTCTTCGGCTTCGGCGAGGCGGGTGCGGGCAAGGTTCGCCTCGCCCATCTGGGCGTGGCCTCGGCCGGCCATCTGAGCGGCCATGCCCTGGACGCCGGGGGTGGTGCGGCCGTCGTGCCAGCGGGAGGCTTCGGCCAGGCGGACGCAGCGGGGTGCGTCGCCGAGGCTCCAGGCTTGGTGGGCGCGCATGTTGAGGGTGGTGGCGGCCAGGGCGGCGTCGCCGGCATCCAGAGCCCAGGCGTGGGAGCGGTCGTACCAGGCCAAAGCGGCGGCGTGGCGGTGGGAGTCGTGGCACATCCAGGCGATGAACTGGGCGTACTGCGCCAGCACGGCCACGGCCCGGTCGGCGAGCGGCCCTCGGGCTCCCCGGGCGAGGTCGGCCACGGTGGACAGCTGGGCGTGGATGAGCGGGAGGAGGGGGCGGCTGCCGATGGTGTCTTCGACGCGGCGGTGTTCGGCCAGGCAGTGTTCCAGCCATTGCACGGTGGCCGCGTCCACGCGGGAGGGTTGATCGATGGCGCGGGTGATGCGCTCGTACAGGTCGGCGTCGGGGGCCAGGGTGGGCAGGGCGATGGCGGGGACGGGCTTGGTGACGGTGCCGAAGAGCTGGTCTTCGGTGAGGCCGAACGCCTTGCAGTAGAGCTGGGTGTAGAAGGCGTCGGGGCGGTGTTCGCCGGTCTCGTGGCCCCGGATGCGGCGGATGAGGTTGGGCAGCTCGGTCAGCGGCTTGTCGGAGGCTTTGATCAGCTCGCGGGCCAGGTCGCGCTGGGACCAGCCGCGGGCGTTGCGGGCGGCGAGCAGACGGGCGGCCCAGGCGGGGGTCTTGGTGGTGCCGGTCATCTGGTGCTCCTGCGGGGACGGGAGGACACGAGGGGCGGACAACACGGTCGCCTCTGGGTGTCCTCTACAGGGGTGGTACCGCTGGTGGCTGTCATGTAGTCGTGCGTTTCGACAGCGATGGCTTCTACTCGTGGACGGCCGCTGACGACAAGGGCCGGGGATCGTGCGGCATCACCGGTGAACTGGAACGTGCCGCGACGCTCCTGCGCGAGGCCCTGGAGTCGCTGGCGCCCGGCGCCACCGGCGCGGTCCAGCACGTACGCCTCGATCGCTACGCATCCGACCCCGCCTACATCTACGGCGCGACCCTGCTGCGCCTCCCCTCGGAGAAAACCCCCGCGTGCGACTGACGCCGGCCACGCCACACCAGCACGCACCACCGGGGGCGGCGCGCACATGCGTCGCCCTCGCCGTCTGAGCCACCGGAAGCACGCCGCATGTACCACTGGGAACCGCACATCCCGTGCAGCAACCGGCCGGTCCGTGTGACCGAGACCTCGTGCTGCGGCGAGTACGAATGGTGCTGCGAGGCCGGCCAGTTCTTCGTCCTCCGCCATACCGACGACAACGGCTACGAGGAGACCGGCCGAGGCCGCTACCTCCAAGCCCGCCAGGTGTGGAACACCCTGGTGAAGGCTCACCAGCACAAACGAGTGCCATGACACCGTCCCCTCAGGTCACGGAGCGCTGCTCCTGCACGATGTTCGGCACCGACACGGGCACCGCCCGCCGCTGGAAGCACGCCCCCGAGTCCCGCCCGTCGACCACGACGGTCCGTACGTGCTCGAACCCGCGCTCCCGGTAGTAGCGCTGTAGGCCATGGTTGGTGCGCCAGACGTCCAGCCGCAGCCAGGGGAGCCCGCGCTGCGAGGCCTGGTCCACCGACCAGTCCACGATGTCCGCACCCAGCCCTCGGCCGGCCTGGCTCCGAGCGACGAGCAGCTTGTACATGTACAGGGCCGGCCCATCGGCTTCGGGGTCCCAGAAGTCCAGGTCCGGCCGCTTGTTTAAGGTGACGGTCGCCACCACCTGGCCCCCGGTCTCGAACACCCACGTCTCCCGGTTGGCGATGTTGCGGCGGATCTTCTCCCGCCCGATCTCGTCCCACTTCGCCGTCCACTGCTGGATGCCGCGCTCGGCCAGCCACCGTTCGGACTCGGTCCGCAGGCCGATGACGCGCTCGGTGTCGCTCTCGACGGCGAGCCGGGCGACGAGGACGGGACGGTCAGTCATCGCGGGCCTCCACGTGGTAGATGTACTTCGACCCGTTCCCCGGCCTGATCTGGTGCAGCACCAGCACCGGCTTGCCTGACGTGGTCAGCGTCGTACGCACGACTTCGAGCACCGCCATGACCCCGGCCAGTTGCAGCCGTTCCGTCTCCTGCCGGGAGGCGATGCGGGGGGTCAGCTCGTCGATGTGGTCGCGCATCGGACACCCGAGTTCGGCCAGGACCTGCGCGGTGTTCACGCTGTCCGGCTCCATGATCTTGGTGTCCTTGACGAGGTTGTACGCGTAGTAGGAGTCCGCCAGCGACTCCGGCTCGTTGGCGGGCTGGTCCGGCCCAGGGCCGATGTAGCGGACGCGGCTGCGTACGACGACACGCTCGCTCTCGGGGATGTCGAGCCGCTTGGCGATGGGTGTTCCGGCGACCAGGTGGCTGCCCGGCAGGATGCTGACGCTGATGGTCTGCCGGTGTGAGTAGCCGGCGGCCTCGACGTCGGCCGTCCAGCCGTCGGTCTTGACGGTCGCCAGCCGCTTCGGGTCCTGCCAGGTCGTCATGTGCCAGGTCATGCACAGCGACTCGCGGACGTAGAAGCCCTTCTTCGGCACGGCCACGACCAGGCCCTCGTTGATCAGCGCCTGGTAGGCGTGTCGCACGCTCAGCGACGACACCTGCTCCTGCTCCATGAGTTCCGACGTGCTGGGCAGCCGGTCCCCTTCGGCATATTCGCCGCTGAGGATGGCCTGGCGCAGGTCGTCGGCGATCCGCGCCGACACGTCCCCGCGCAGCGCGTCGCGCCGCCTCTGGCTGGGCATGTTCGAGCCCCTCTCATTCGCCTTGTTCAAACAAGTATGCCAGTGGTCGTTGACCACGCTTGTTCGCCTTGTTTAAATAAGCAGCACCACGGGGATGATCAGCCCGTCTGACCAGCCCGAACAACGAAGAAGCCGGGATGCGGTCCCTAGTCGCCAAACCAGTCCCGCACCCCGGCGCCCCTTCAAGAGAGGTGTTCTCATCATGACCTACGGGTCCGAATCCATGCGGGTCGTCACCGCCGACCTCGCCGAGTCCACGCGATGGACGTGCCTCATGTGCGACGGCGTGGAGGAGTCCGCGCCGGACGCCGAGCCGCCGTCGCCGCCGATCTGCCCCGCCTGCATCCGCCTGGCCCTCGTCCAGGCCCTGCGCGCGCTGGGGGTGGAGCTGTGAACGACCACCACGACGAGTACGACGCCGCCGACCTGCTGGACGACCTCATCAACGCCGAACCGGCGTGCGACTCCACGATGGCCGTCCTCTTCACCGGCTCCGACGACGAGACCGACGAGGAGCGATGGACGCGGGAGGCGACCGCCAAGGCCGTCTGCCAGACGCGCTGCCCGGCCCGCGCCGCCTGCCTGTCGTACGCGCTGGCGCTCGAACCTGAGGAGGGCGTCTGGGCGGGCTACACCGCAGAAGAGCTGCGGGAAGTACGTCCGCTCCTCAGCTTCGTCGCCGGCCACCGCGCCGATGAGGTGGCGTGATGGCCGCCCGCTTCCAGTGCCGCGAGTGCGGCAGGCGTTCCGGCGACCCGTTCGGCTGCCGCTGCGGCGGCGGCCGTCCGGCCCAGCGCTGCGTCATCCACGGCGCGCGCTGCCGCCCCTCCTGCCGACTCTGCCGTGTCCTCTTCCGATCCGATCACTGACCGGAGATCGCTCGTGACCCACGACTCGAACGTCACCACCGACCAGCACCACTGGAGCCATTCATGATCACCGTCATCTCCTACCTCGCCGTCTTCCTCATAGGGGGCCTCTTCAACGAGCTGGTGCGCGCGGGCCAGGAGCGCTACCGGCTCTGGCAGGTCTCCCGCGCCGCCATCCGCCATGGCGACTCCCTGGAGACCGTCGCCCGAGGCTGGGCCGCCTCACCGCGCAACTGGTGCAGCCGGCCCGGTTGCCCGCGCTGCTGGGGACGGCGGTGGGGCCGTTGAACTCGAACGGAGCCACGACCGTGAACGACCATCCCGGCACTCGCCCGCTGTCGGATGGAGAACGGACCCTGATCGAGGTCACCGCCGCCGCTGTCGGCGCGCTGGGCCTGATCGGGTTCGTGATCTCCTTCGCCACCGTCATGGACGCGGCCAAGCCCACGTTCGGACCGCTCGCCTTCCTGCTGCCCCTCGGGGTGGATCTCGGCATCGCCGTGTTCTCCGCGCTGGACATCGTCCTCGCCCGGATGGACATGCGGGTGCGCTGGATGCGATACATCCCATGGACGCTCACGGCCGCCACGGTCTACCTGAACGTCGCCTCCTACATCACGGGGCCCGACTGGTTCGCCGTGGTCGCGCACGCGATCCTGCCCGGCCTGTGGGTGGTGGCCGTGGAGGTCGGCACGCACGCCGTACGCAAGCGCGCCGACCTGGCCAGTCCATCCCGCCGGCTCGACAGCATCCGACTCTCGCGCTGGCTGCTGTCCCCAGCACCGACGTTCGCCTTGTGGCGGCGGATGGTGCTCTGGGAGGTGCGCTCGTACCCCGAGGCCCTGCGCCGCGAGCGTGAGCGCATCCTGGCCAGGACCGACCTGCAGGACCGGTACGGCCGCCTCTGGCGGTTCAAGGCCACGCGCCGCGAGCGCGCCCTGTACAAGCTCGGCGAGCTGGCACCGGCCCACGCCGAGACGGTACGGCTCGCACCGGCCGCCCGCCCGGCCCTGACCGCCGTGTCCACTCGCAGGCCGAAGCGGCGAAAGGCGCAGCGTCCCGCCCCGGTGGAGGTGGACGACCTCATGCCGCTGGGCCGGGAGATCGCCGCCGACCACGAGGCACGCGGCATACCGCTCACCCGGGACCGCCTCAGGGACGCCGTCCGCCGTACCGGACGATCCATCTCCACCGACCGGGCCGGAGCGCTGCTCGCCCGCCTGCGGACGGAGCCCGGTCCGACCGAACAGGAGGCCGCTTGACGACCGCCTCGACCGCCCGCACGGACCCGGCACGGTCCGACCGCACATCGTCCCAGCTCACACCAGTACGGGACGCGGCCTCATCCGCCAAGACTCCGGCCGCGCCCCGCAACCCCGCCGGCAGTTACGCACACGAGGTTCACACATCATGACGCACCACCCTCACGAGCACGAACACGACCCAGCGGAGGAGGACGGACCGCCCGCCGGCGGCGGGGAGGTCGTCCCGCTGGACGCGGCGCGCCGCCGCTCCCGCCGCGCGGACGATGAGGACGAGTTCTTCGACCGCGAGACGGTCGCGATCGAGGGGACGGTCCTCGGACCGCCGGTCGATCCGCCGGACGACGAGGTGCCTCGCCGCTCCCGCCACGAGCGGCGTCGCGCCCCGATCATCCCGGACACCCTGCGCTCCTGGAACAGCATGCGCACGGCGCTGGTCTGGGCGTCGAAGGACGCCGGGTACGTCGCCGGCTACCACGCGATCCGCGCTCCGAAGTACGCCGCCAAGGCCCTGCTGTACGCCCCGGTCGGGTTCTTCCGCGCCACCGGCAAGCTGCTGCACTGGGCCACGGCCGAAGAGGGCAACTGGGCGCTGCGGCAGTACGCCGCCGACCACAACGACCCGGAGATGTGGCTGAAGCTGGATCGACAGCGTCAGCGCCAGTCCCGGTGGCGCTGGTCGGTCGTGACCGCCCTGACCGTCATCGTGATGATCGGTCTGCTGGTCTTCCTGCTGGCCGACATCCCGGCGTGGGGCCGCGTGCTGGCGGTGGCCGCGCTCGTGCCGCTGCTGGCCCGCGCAGGCCGGCCTTCGGACCGGCCGATCACCGATCGCGTCTCGGAGGGGCCGCGCTATCGCAAGCTGACGGCCGAGCTGGTGCGCCGCGCGCTGCTGTCGTGCGGCATCGCCGGCATCAACCAGGCCGTCAGCAAGGACCCGAACGCCATCAGCTTCCCGCAGGAGATCCACCGGGACGGCCCCGGCCACCTGGCCGTGGTGGACCTGCCGTTCGGCGTCGAGGCCGCCGACGTAGTGGCCCGGCGCGGACGGCTGGCCTCCGGCATGCGGCTGCCGCTGGACCAGGTCTGGCCCGAGCCCGGCGACGGCCATCCAGGACGGCTGGCGCTGTGGGTCGGCTACGAGCCCGCCTCCCAGATGAAGCAGCCCGCCTGGCCGCTGCTCAAGGACGGCACGGTGGACGTGTTCAAGCCGTTCCCGTTCGCCACCACGCCCCGCATGGACACGGTCAACGCCGCCCTGATGTTCCGCAACTGGCTCGTGGGCGGGCAGCCCGGCTCGGGCAAGACCTTCGCCCTGCGCCTGGCCGTACTCGCCGCCAGCCTGGACCCGCGTGCGGAGCTGCGTATCTACGAGCTGAAGGGAGTGGGGGACTTCAAGGTTCTGGAGCCGGTCTGCACCGAGTACGGCAACGGCTTCGACGACGAGACGATCGCCCGCTGCGCCGGGATGATCCGCTGGCTGTACAAGGAGTGCGAGCGCCGCTCCAAGCGCATCGCGCACTACGCCCAGCTCGGCAAGGCCCCGGAGAACAAGGTCACCCCGGAGCTGGCCTCGCTGAAGGACTCGGGCCTGCACCCGCTGATCGTCGCCATCGACGAGATCCAGGAGCTGTTCCTGCACCCGCAGTACGGCAGGGAGGCCGGGGAGGTCCTGGAGAAGGTCATCAAGCTGGGCCGCGCCCTGGGCGTGATCCTGCTGATCGGCACGCAGATCCCGGACAAGGACAGCCTGCCGACCGGCATCACCCGCAACGTCAACACCCGCTACTGCATGAGCGTGGCCGATCAGGTCGCCAACGACATGATCCTCGGCACCTCGATGTACAAGAACGGCTACCGCGCCACCATCTTCGAGCCGGTCAAGGACGCCGGATGGGGCATCCTGTCCGGCCTGGGCAAGCCCGCCGCCCGCCGCTCGTTCGAGGTGGACACCGACAAGGCCAAGCAGGTCGTGGCCCGCGCCATGCGGCTACGCGGCCTGGCCGGCACCCTGCCGGAGGAAGGCACCCAGACCCGCACCGACGCACCTACGTTCGACCTGCTGTCCGACCTCGCCGAGATCTGGCCGGCAGGTGAGACGGCCGCCTGGAACGAGGCCCTGTGCAGCCGCCTGGCCGAACTCCGGCCCGACTTCTACACCGGCTGGGCCTCCGAACAGCTCACCTCGGCGCTCAAGCCGCACGGCGTACCCGTCCAGGCCATCGGCCGCCGCATCGACGGAAAGCCCGTCACCCGGCGCGGCATCCGCCTGGACGACCTCACCGACGCCATCGCGGAGCGCAACCGCCGAACCGGCACCGAATGAGCCCAGCCGGGGCTGCTAGCGATAGCGGCCAGCCCTGCTATCGCTAGCACCCCCGCTAGCAACCAGAACACCGCCTGGCCAGGGCGTTAGCACGCTAGCGCCCTCGGCCGACGACACCCGAAAACGGCCCGGGAGGCCACTCATGGACCCTGTCGTGCCCATCGCTAGCACGTTGATCGTCATCAGCCTGTTCATCGCCGTCCGTTACGCCGCCGAGTGCTACATCCGGCCCTTCCGCCCCTGCCGCGCCTGCCAGGGCAAGGGCCGCAAGCCCAACCGCATCGGACGCGGCCCCCACGACTGCCGGCACTGCCGCGCCACGGGCCTGCGCCTGCGGCTCGGCCGCCACATCTGGAACCACGCCCGCGCCCTGCACCGCGACAAAACCCGCTGACTGGAGCCGCCTATGACCATGACGAACCTCACCCGCTACGCCCTCGCGGCCGCCGCCCGAGGCTGGCACGTCTTCCCGCTCGCGCCGAACGGCAAGACCCCGCCCCGCGGCTTCACCGCCTGGCAACACCGCACCACCACCGACCCGGACACCATCCGCCGCATCTGGCAGCGCCCGTACAACATCGGCATCGCCACAGGCCCGTCCGGCCTGGTCGTCATCGACCTGGACCGGCCCAAGCCCGGCGAGCAACCACCTCCGCCGTGGAACCGCCCCGGGATCCGGGACGGCGCCGACGTCCTCGCCGCGCTCTGCGACGAGGCCGGGCAGCCGCTCCCGCTGGAGACCTTCCAGGTCCGTACCCGGCGCGGCGGCCTGCACCTGTACTTCACCGCACCCGAGGGAGTCACCCTGACCAACACCCAAGGCGGCACCGGCGGCCTCGGCTGGCTGATCGACACCCGCGCCAACGGCGGGTACGTCGTCGGCCCCGGCAGCCACGTCACCGACGAACACGGCAGCGGCACCTACGAGGTCCTGCACCAGATCCCGCCCGCGCCGCTCCCGTCCTGGCTGGCCGAACGCCTGCGCCCGGCCCCGCTGCCACCCCAGAAGCCCATCACCGTGCCCCTCGCCACCGACCGCCACGGCGCGTACATCCGCGCCGCCGTCCTCGGCGAGCTGCGGCGCGTGACCGACTCGCCGCCGCACGGCCACAACAACGCGCTCTACCTGGCATCCGTCGCGCTCGGCCAGCTCGTCGCCGGAGGCGAGCTAGACGCCGCCGCCGTCACTTCGTGGCTTACGGAGGCAGCCACGCAGGTCGGCCAGCCCTGGCGCGAGGCCCAGCGCACCATCGCCTCCGGCCTGCGCGCCGGAGCCCGCCGGCCCCGGACGGTGGCCGCATGACCAACGACCGCAGCACCCACCTGCGCCTGGTCCACGGTGATGCCGTCAACGCGCCGGGCCGACCTGTGCCGTTCCGCACGTCCTGGACCGCCGACGAACTCATGGCCATGACCTTCCCGGAGCCCCGCTGGGCCGTCCCCGGCATCATCGCCGAAGGGCTCAGCCTCCTGGCAGGCCCGCCGAAGGTCGGCAAGTCCTGGCTCAGCCTCGGCCTGGGCATCGCCGTCGCCAGCGGCGCCAAGGCCCTGGAGTCCATCGAGGTGGAGCCCGGCCCGGTCCTCTACCTCGCCCTGGAGGACACCGCCCGCCGTCTCCAGAACCGCATGGGCAAGATCCTGAGCGGCCGTCCCGCGCCGAAGGACCTGACCCTGGCCACCACATGCCCGACCATGCCTGCGGGCGGGGAGGAGGCCATCGCCCGCTGGCTGGAGCGCAACGACAACGCCCGCCTGGTCGTCATCGACGTCTTCGCCAAGATCCGGGGCACCGCACCGCCCGGCCTGTCCGCGTACGACGCCGACTACGCCGCCATGGGCCGCGCCAAGCGCCTGGCCGACACCTACGGCGTGGCCGTCGTCCTGATCCACCACGTCCGCAAGATGGCCTCAGAAGACTTCCTGAGCGAAGTCTCCGGCACCAACGGCCTGGCCGGGGCAGCGGACGCCACCCTCGTCCTCAAACGCGCCAGAGGCACCGCTGACGGCGTCCTGCACGTCACCGGACGCGACGTCGAAGAGGCCGAGTACGCCATGGCCTTCCAGCCCGCCACCGGCACCTGGCACCTGCTGGACGGCCCACCGGAAGACCACGCCCTGTCCGACACCAGGGCCACCATCATCCGCCACGTCCGCCGGCACCCCGGAAGCACGCCCAAGGCCATCGCCGAGGCCACCGGCCTGTCGTACGAGAACGTCCGCAAGACCTGCCAGCGAATGAACGCCGACGGCCAGCTCTGCGTGAACGCCACCGGCCACTACCGCCTACCCGGCACGCGTGGGGACGTCCCGGCCGTCCCGAACGTCCCAGCGCAGCCCACGACCAGCACCAACGCCCACACTCAGGAGGGACAACCGACCCTCCTGCCCGTCACCACTGTCCCCGCCGACGAGGAGCACCACCTTTGACCACCTCAGCGCCGGACAGTGTCCGGCTCACCGACACCCAGCTCTACCGCGTCACCGACGTCATGTCCCTGCTCCGCATGAGCCGCACCGTCATCTACGAGCAGATCCGCACCGGCCGGCTCCGCTCCGTCAAGCAAGGCCGTGCTCGCCTCATCACCGCCCAAGCCATCCGCGACTACATCGCACTCCTGGAGAAGGAAGCAGAGGAGGCAGCCTGATGCCCAAGCGACGCAGCAGAGGAGACGGCGGCCTCCACTGGGACGCCAAACGCCAACGCTGGATCGCCACCGCCAGCCTGGGCTACGCACCCAACGGCAAGCGCATCGTGAAGCGAGGCAGCGGCAAGACCAAGACCGAGGCCAAGGAGAAGCTGAAGCAGGTCCTCCGAGACTACGAGGACGGCCTGGCCATCGCCCCGGCCGACTACACCGTGGAACGCGCGATCAACGACTGGCTTGCCCACGGCCTGAACGGTCGCGATCCGGCCACCGTGAAGACCTGCACAATCCTGTGCAGGAACCACATCATCCCTGCTCTAGGAGCCCGGAAGCTGCGCGACCTGAGCGCGGAAGACGTGGACAAGTGGCTCGCGGCGAAGGCGAAGACGCTCAGCACTCGGACCCTGCAGAGTCTCTACAGCTGCTTGAACCGCGCGATCAAACGAGCGATGGCGCGGGACAAGGTCAAGCGAAACGTCGTAGCCCTATGTTCGGTGCCTAAGGGTAAATCCGGTCGCCCGTCCAAAGCTCTGACATTCGCCCAGGCGGAGGCCGTTCTCAAAGCGGCTGAATGCTCCCGCATGTACGCCTACATCGTGCTCTCGCTGCTCACGGGTGCCCGTACGGAGGAACTGCGGGCGCTGACGTGGGATCACGTGGACCTGGACGGCGCTCCGGACGCCGACCCGCCCGTCCCTCCGCACGTCGCCGTCTGGCGCTCCGTACGTGCCGGAGGCGACACCAAGACCCGCAAGTCCCGCCGTACTCTTGCCCTTCCGAAGCGCTGCGTGGAGCTGCTGCGCCGGCACCGTGAAACTCAGCAGCGGGAGCAAGGCGACGCATGGTCGGAGAACGGGCTGGTGTTCGCAACGGCCACGGGTAAGCCGCTGGACGCCGCCAACGTCCGCCGCGACTTCCGCAACGCCATCAAGGACGCGGAAGGCGTGGACCCGAAGGAGTGGACACCCCGCGAACTCCGCCACAGCTTCGTCTCACTGCTCTCTGACAACGGCGTTCCGCTGGAGGAGATCTCCAGGCTTGTCGGCCATCGCAGCACGGCCGTGACCGAGACCGTCTACCGCAAACAGATCCGCCCTGTTCTCCAGAGTGGTGCGGTGGCGATGGACCGGATATTTCGAGAAGAGTAGGCCTCTGTATGGCGGTCTGGCCCGCTATGGCCAGCCGCCATCGTTGCTCGTGATCCCTAGCCAGGGGACGTGCTGCCCATTACACCAGCAACCGCCAGGGAGACCCGAAGAGACGCGTACCGCTTGCGCTTCAGAACCTCAGAGACCATCCGCTTACCTCTCTTCCAAAGATCGCGGAACTCTGGAGCGACGAGAAGACAAGCAGCGACGGCCCCGCCTGTGGAAGCCCCGGACTCGAACCGAGACCCTCCCCAACTAGGGATCACGAACACGGCCATTCGAGGCTGCTCCGACAGAGCAAGATCCGGAGGCGTAGTCACTCAGATAGTCACGCAGAAAGCAAGAGAGGCCGCTTCCCAAGCGGGAAGTGGCCTCTGAGCTGGTGGGCGATACTGGGATCGAACCAGTGACCTCTTCGGTGTGAACGAAGCGCTCTCCCGCTGAGCTAATCGCCCGCCCTGCCGGTCCCTCGCGGTTCCGACGGGGAAAACCATACCGCACTCCGGCACCTACAGCGAACCAATAGCCCCCCGGGGCCCGGCCCGGGGAGGCCGAGCCAGAGGGATTCGGGTGAAACGCGGCGGTTGCCCACCGGCGGGGCGGGCGTGTGGCATACCATCGTCCTGTCCGGGAAGCATCGGCCACGATCTTGGGTCAGGATCTTGGTCCTGGGACGTTCATGGACGGTGCGTCCGGGGCAGGCTCCACAGCACGCAAAACCCTTGTAAATACGACCCGATTGATGCCGTTTAGCCTGGTAGATGCCTAAATGTCCAGCTGTGATGTGCGTTACAGAAGGCCCCTGGGGCGGAATCTTTCCTACGGGTTTCTTCGTTCCGCGTCATAGCTCAGGACGAAGTCCGTCAGAGCAGTGAAAGCCCCGAAGAGGGGACCTACGACGAAAAGGTTTGGCTGACGATGAACAGCACCACCGTCTCCGCCGAGCTTGGCCTTCGGCTTGTGGTCCCCGACCGTACGACCGTCCCCCTGCTCGCCGGGCTGAGCTATACAGCCGACGACCCGTACGCCATCCGCATGGCCTTCCACGTAGGGAACGACGAACCGGTCGAGTGGATCTTCGCCCGCGAGTTGCTGACCGTGGGCATCGTGCGGCGTGTCGGCGACGGCGACGTGCAGGTGTGGCCGGCGCGCGCCGACGGCGAGCGCACCCTGCACATCAGCCTGACGTCCCCCTTCGGGCAGGCGTTGTTCGAGGTGCCGCTGGCCCCGCTCACCGAGTTCCTGCACCGGACGTACGAGAAGGTGCCGGCCGGGCGGGAGACCGACTACATGGACCTGGACGCCGAGCTGACCAACATGCTCTGGCCGTCCTGACCCCGCATACCGAAGACCTGAGACGTCCGGCGCTCTCCCCCGGGAGCGCCGGACGTCGCTCGTGCATGAGGTCGATCAGGCCGGCAGCGACTCCAGCAGGCGCCGCATCCGCGCGATCTCGATGCTCTGGCCCGAGTACACGTCCTTGGCCATCATCCGCATGCGCTGGTCGCGGCCGTCGGCGAGCTGCTCGCCCGCCATCTTGACCGCGCCCTCGTGGTGCCGGGTCATGAGCTGCAGGAACAAGCGGTCGAAGGCGCCGCCCCTGGCCGCCCGCAGTGCGTTGAGCTGTTCCTGGGTGGCCATCCCGTACGCGGCCCCCTGCGCGTGGTCGTGACCGGCGGGGGCCTGGCGGCCGAGTCCGGCGAGCCAGTTCGTCATGGCCCTGATCTCCGGCGTCTGCGCGGCGGTGATCTGGCGGGCCAGCGCGCGGATGCTCTCGGTCGTCGTACGCTCCTCGACCAGCGCGGTCATCTCCAGCGCCTGCCGGTGATGCGGGATCATGCCCTCGGCGAAGCGCACGTCGGCGGCGACCACCCCGGACGGCGTGCGCCCCACCCGCTCCCCCGGCCTCGCGGTACGCGCGGGCTCCCCCGGGCGGCCCGGCACGATCACCGGCGCCTCCGTGCCCACGGGTGACGGCCCCGCCGGAGCGGCGGGCGATTGCAAGCAGCCTGCAAGGGCGAATGCCACCATAAGCGTGACGATTACCGCACGCGTCCCCAAACCTGCTGACATAGCTTCCATAGTGAGCTACGAGACAAAGGGGATGCGCGTTGATCTTCGCCGAATCGCGCGAGACCAAAGTGCGCTTAATCAAGGGGGGTAAGGCCGAAGTGCGTGACGCCACGCGCAGTGACGCCACAGCAAGTAAGGCCGAGGTCATAGCGGGTGCCACGACCGGGGCGCACAGGTCCGCGAGCGGCGAATCGACCGCGCCCAGGCGCGAACGCCGGCCCGCAGACCACGGGCCGCCCGGCCGCGCGGCCGGCGGCCGCGGGGCGACCGCGTCCGAGCCCGCATCGCGCGGCGGGGCGTCTCGTAGGCGGGCGCTGCGGCGCGGCACCCTGCGGGCCACGCTGCTGAGCGTCGTCCTGGCGCTGGTCGCCGCCTGCGGCGCGGCGCCCGCCGAGGAGCGCGGCGCCTCCGAGCCCGCCTCGCCGGGCACGCAGCAGAACAACCCGCCCAGGACGCAGCAGAGAGGCGGGAACGGCCCGCAGACGAGCCCCAATGTCCGGCATGTCGCCAACATCCCGCGGACCGCCCCGCTGAACGGCGACGAGGACTTCAACACCGACCTGGCCTTCCAGGGCGACTACGCGTACGTGGGCAACTTCGGCGGCTTCTCGATCGTCGACATCAGCCGGCCCGAGCAGCCCCGGGTGGTCAGCCAGGTCTCCTGCCCGGCCCAGCAGAACGACGTGACGATCCACGGCGATCTGCTGGTGCTGTCGATCGACGAGCCGCGCAGCGGCCCCGAGTGCGACGCGGCCGACAGCCCACGCGCGTGGGAGGGCCTGCGGCTCTTCGACGTCAGCGACAAGAAGAGCCCGCGCTTCATCGGCGCCGTCCAGACCGAGTGCGGCTCGCACACCCACACGATGGTCCCGGCGGGCGAGACGCTCTACGTGTACGTCTCCTCCCCCGGCCCCGAGCCGGACTCGCCGACCTGCCCGGCCCCGCACGAGCTGCTGCAGATCGTGGAGATCCCGCTGGGCGCGCCGGAGACGGCCAGGGTGGTGGCCAAGCCGGACCTGTTCCCCGACCGCGCGAACAGCGACTACGACTCCGGCTGCCACGACATCACCGCCTACCCGGAGAAGAACGTGGCGGCGGCGGCCTGCTTCGGCGACGGCGTGCTGCTCGACATCAGCGACCCGGTGAATCCGCGCGTGACGCAGCGGCTCACCGACACCGAGAACTTCCAGATCTGGCACTCGGCGACGTTCAACAACGACGGGACGAAGGTCGTCTTCAGCGACGAGCTGGGCGGCGGCAACCAGGCCACCTGCGACCGCAACACGCCGCCGACCAAGGGCGCGAACGCGGTGTACGACCTGGTGAACGGCCGGCTGGAGCGGCGCGGCTACTTCAAGATCGCTCGCGAGCAGCAGCCCAGCGAGAACTGCGTCGCGCACAACGGCTCGCTCATCCCGGTGCCCGGCAAGGACGTCATGGTGCAGTCGTGGTACCAGGGCGGGGTGTCGATCTGGGACTTCACCGACTCGTCCGCCCCGAAGGAGATCGGCTTCTTCGACCGCGGCCCCTACCCGGGTGAGGGCATCGCGGGCTCGTGGTCGGCGTACTACTACAACGGCTACATCTACTCCAGCGACATCCGGGCGGGCCTGGACGTGCTGAAGATCGACGACCCGCTCACCGACCCGGCCGCGAAGGTCCATATGGACGACTTCAACGTCCAGACGCAGAAGTCGTACTGAGGCGGTCTAGGGCGGCCAGCAGGGCGAGGAGCGCTTGGCGGCGCGGGCGATGGCGGCGCCGTCCAGCGTGACGGCCGTGGGCTCGATGCGGGCCCACGGCCACTCCAGGGTGAGCAGCAGCTCCTCGGCGGGCGGCACGGGATGCAGCCACAGCGGCATGTGGTAGAGCGTGTGAGCGGCGTCGCCGCGTACGCCGCCGGGGAACCAGGACAGGTTCGGCGGCGCGCAGTCGCGGTCATGGTCGGAGTGGACCTCGACGCCGCCCGGGTAGCGCAGCACGATGTGCATCGACGTGCTCCCCTCGCCGGAGAACGCCGAATCGAGCTGGAGCGCGAGCCCTGGAGGCGCGGTGGCGTTACGGGCCACGACGTCGAGGTTCAGCAGGCAGCCGACGTCGTAGACCTGGATCATCGGTAGCAGCACGGCGAGCGCGGGCGTGCGGGCGAGCACCCGCTCCACGGTGACGATCGCGCCCATTTTCGCAATCGGCGGCACGCAGGCGCCGCCATCCCCACTCATAGCGAACCCTCATCGCTTCGGGCGTCATCTGCAACGAAAGCGTAACGCCGTGCGAGCGCGCCGCCGAGCGGTCATGCGAAAACGGTGCGTATTCGGGAATATCCGAAAGCCCCCGATGTCCGACAGCCCGTGCCAAGGCCCGATCGGGCCCCGCCGCCGATCGCGGCAGGGGCCGTCGAAAGGCAGGGCCCTACGTCACGGGTCGAGGTCGGCGGCCGAGCGCTCGGCGAAGATCCGCATCGCCTTGGTGGTGATCGGGCCGGGGGCGACCGGCAGCTCGGTGTCGTCGACGAGCCTGATCGGCTGCACGTCGCGCGTGGTGGAGGTGAGGAACGCCTCGTCGGCCTCGTACAGGGCCTGGAGGGGGACGTCGGCCTCCTCGGCGCCGCACCATTCGAGCACCAGCGCACGCGTGACGCCGGCCAGGCAGCCGGAGGCGAGCGTGGGGGTGATGAGGCGGCCGTCGCGGACGATGAACACGTTGGAGCCGGTGCCCTCGCACAGGTTCCCCGCCAGGTTGCCGAAGATCGCCTCGCCGCCGCCGCGCTGCTTGGCGTACGCCAGGGCCTTGGCGTTGTCGCCGTACGAGGTGCTCTTGACGCCGGCCAGGGCACCGCGCTCGTTGCGCGGCCAGGGGACGACGGTGACGTTGGCGGTGGCGGGGAACGGCTTCTGCTCGTCCACGATGACGACGGTGGTGGTGCCCTGATCACCGCGGTCGGAGCCGAGCGGGCCGGGGCCGCTGGTGTAGGTGACGCGGATGCGGCCGAGCTCCCAGGCGGGCGCGGCGTCGAGCAGCTTGCCGATGCCGGCGGCGATGGCCTCGACGTCGGGCTCGGGCAGGTCCATGCGCTGGGCGGAGAGCGTGAGCCGATCGAGGTGGCGGGTGAGCGCGAACGACTTGCCGTTGACGATCTTGATGGTCTCGAAGACGCCGTCGCCGACCATGAGGCCGTGGTCGAACACCGAGACGGTGGCCTGAGCGGGGTCGATCAGCTCCCCGTTGACCCAGACAGGGACGTTCATGCAGATTCCTCCTGTGATGCCAGCGCGATCAGCCTGGCTGCTTTGAGCTCGGTCTCGAGCCATTCGCGCCCGGGGTCGCTGCCCCAGGTGATGCCCGCTCCCGTGCCGAACCGGATCTCGCCGGACGAGATCCAGAATGTTCTGATGCCTACGGCCAGCGCCGCCCTGCCACGGTCGGCGTCGACCCAGCCCACGGCCCCACAGTACGGGCCTCGCGGCGCTGGTTCGAGCTCATTGATGATGCGCACGGCGGACGACTTGGGCGCGCCCGTGACGGATCCGGGCGGGAACGTCGCCGCGAACAGCTCAGGCCAGCCCGCTCCCGCCTGGAGGCGGGCGCGCACCGTGGAGACGAGGTGGACGAGACCCGGGTGCTCCTCGACCGCGCAGAGCGCGGGCACCTCGACCGAGCCGACCTCGGCGACCCTGCCGAGGTCGTTGCGGACGAGGTCGACGATCATGACGTTCTCCGCGTAGTCCTTGTCGAGCAGGTCGTCGGCGGTGACGCCGGTGCCCTTGATCGGGCGGGACTCCACGACGTCGCCGTCGCGCGACAGGTACAGCTCGGGCGAGGCGGTGACCACGCTCAGACCGGGCAGGCTGATCACGCCCGCGTACGGAGCCGGGTTGCCCGCGGCGAGCCTGGCCGCCAGCGCGAGCGGGTCGGCGTCGTGCGCGATGGGCGCGCTCAGGACGCGGCAGAGGTTGGCCTGGTAGACCTCGCCCTGCTCGATGAGGGCGCGGATGGTCTGGACGCCCCGCTCGTAGGCGGCGCGGTCGAGCGAGCTGCGCCACTGGTCCGGGCGTGGACCGTGCCAGGGCCTGGTGGGAGCGGGCAGGGGCGCGGGGCGTACGTGGTCGAAGCGGGCGCACGTCACCTTGCCCTCGTAATCGACGACAACGGCCCACCAGCCCTCGCCGTCGAGTGCGGCGAGGTCGGAGGTCACGTCACGCAGTCCGGTGGCGAGGACGTGCCCTAAGTGGGCGTAGTCGTGGTGCACATCTCCCATTCTCCCAGCATTTCCACCAGTTCCAGCGCCGCGGGCAGTGGCGTATCGGGCAGGGCCGCGTAGACCCGGCGTGCGGGCTCCGTACCCCTGAGGGGTTTAAGCACCAGCCCGGCCGGTACGGCCTCCGCCGCCAGCTCCGGCACCAGCGTCACCCCGAGCCCGGCCAGGACGAACCCGAACTTGCCCGTCCATTCGGCCACCCGCAGCCCGCCGCGCGGCGTGAACCCGGCCGCCGCGCAGGCTCTGAGCAGCAGCGTCGGCTGGCCGCGCGGCGCGGCCTCGATCCAGGTCTCGCCGGCCAGGTCGCGCAGGTCCACGTCCGGCTCGGCGGCCAGGCGGTGCCCGGCGGGCAGGGCCACGAGCAGCCGGTCCTCCAGCAGCGGGACGACGCGCGTCTCCTCGGCCGGCAGCCCCGCCGGGTAGTCGCTGATGACGGCAACGTCGAGCGCTCCGGCGTGCAGCCGTTCGACCAGGGGCGCGCTGAGCCCCTCGATGAGGCGCAGCTCGACGCCCGGCCGCCGCTCGGCGAACCGCTTGAGCGCGCGCGGCACGAGCGCGACGTTGGCCGTGGCGAACGAGCCGACCCGCAGCTGCCCGCCCGCGCCCCGGTGGATGGCGGCCAGCTCCTCTCCGGCGCGGGCGAGCCGGTCGAGCACGGCGACGGCGTGCCGGTGCAGGGCCGCTCCCGCGGGGGTGAGGCGGACGCCGCGCGGCAGGCGTTCGAACAGCGGCCCGCCCGCGGCGCGCTCCAGGGCGGCGATGCGGCGCGAGAGCGCCGACTGGGTGTAGCCGAGCAGCTCGGCGGCGGCGGTGATGGAACCGCTGCGCACCACCTCGTCGAACAGCTGCAACGTGCCGGTGTCAAAGGCATTCGGCTCATGCATGGCAGCCATGCAATCAAGTTGTTGGTGGAATACCAAGCCGTCGGTTTGACTCGCGATTGTGATTGCTTTTCTCGGACAGGGACGCATGGGCGTCCCCATGGCCCGGCGGCTCGTGGAGGCCGGGCACAAGGTGACGACGTGGCGGCGCGCGGACGGTGTCCCGGTGGCCGCCGCTGTGGAGCAGGCTGAGCTGGTGATCACCATGCTCAGCGACCCGGCCGCGGTGCGCGAGGTGCTGACGGCGGCGCTGCCCGGGCTGCGGCCGGGCGCGACGGTGGTGGAGATGTCCACGATCGGGCCCGAGGCGGTGCGCGAGCTGCGCGCGCTGCTGCCGCCGACGGTGGGCCTGGTGGACGCGCCGGTGCTGGGCAGCGTGGGCCCGGCGGCCGACGGGACGCTGACGGTGCTGGCCGGCGGCGACGTGTCGGGCTGCCGCGAGGTGCTGTCGGTGTTCGGGCAGGTGCGCGAGCTCGGCCCGCTCGGGTCGGGCGCGGCCATGAAGCTCGCCGTCATGAGCGCGCTCGTGCCCGCCCAGGTGCTGCTCGCCGAGACGTTCGCGTACGCGCGGGCGCACGGCGTGGACCGCGACGCCCTGGCGGACGTGCTGGGGGCGACCCCGCTGGGCGCGCTGGCCGAGCGGCTGCGCACCCCGGCGCAGGAGACCCGGTACGCGCTCGCGCACGCGGCCAAGGACCTGGGCTTGGCCGCCTGGCCCGAGGCCACGCTGGCGACCGCCGCCCGCGCCCGGCTGCAGGAGGCGCAGGCGGCCGGGCTCGGCGGGCACGACCTGACGGCCATCGCGTCCCACCTCACGGGGCCTGCCGGCGAAGCGGCGGCCCCCTCAGCGAGCGGACCCGCGAGCGGCTCGGCGGGCGTTCCCGCGAGCCCACCTGATGGCGAACCGGCGAGCGGCCACGCCGCGCGCCGGACGGTGCCGATCAACCCGCCGACGGTCCCGCAGACGAACGGCGCCTACTCCCACGCCGTCCGCGTCGGCGACATGCTCTACATCTCCGGCCAGGCCGCCTTCGACGAGCGCGGCGAGGTGGTCGGCGAGACCATGGCGGAGCAGGCCGAGCACGTCTTCCAGGTCATCTCGCGGATCCTGGCCGACCAGGGCGCGAGGTGGGAGGACGTCGCGTTCATCCGCTCGTACCTGACGGACTTCTCGGACCTGCCCGCCTACCGCGACGTGCGCCGCCGCTACATCACCGGCACTCCCCCGGCCAGCACGACCGTGGAGGTGTCGAAGCTGTTCATGCCGGGGCTGCGCCTGGAGGTGGACCTGATCGTGGCCCTGCCGCACCGATAGCGGTCAGTCCAGCGGGCCGGTGACCGACTCGGCGGCGGCGACCACGCCGCCCTCGGCGACCAGCCGGACCGCGGCCTCGATCTCGGGGGCCAGGAACCGGTCGGGGCCGGGCGCGGGCACGGTCTCGCGCAGCGCCCGCACCACGGCGGCGGTGGCGGGCGCGGGCTCCAGCGGGGCGCGCAGGTCGATCGCGCGGGCGGCGGTCAGCACCTCGACGGCCAGCACCCTGGTGAGGCCGTCCACCGCCTTACGCAGCTTGCGCGCCGCCGACCAGCCCATGGACACGTGGTCCTCCTGCATGGCCGAGCTGGGGATGGAGTCGACGCTGGCGGGCACGGCCAGCCGCTTCAGCTCGGAGACCAGGGCGGCCTGGGTGTACTGGGCGATCATGTGTCCTGAGTCGACGCCGGGGTCGTCGGCGAGGAACGCGGGCAGGCCGTGGTTGCGGGCCACGTCGAGGAACCGGTCGGTACGCCGCTCCGACATCGAGGCCAGGTCGGCGGCCACGATCGCGAGGAAGTCCAGCACGTACGCGAGCGGCGCCCCGTGGAAGTTGCCGTTGGACTCCACCCGGCCGTCGGCCAGCACGGCCGGGTTGTCCACGGCGCTGGCCAGCTCCCGCTGGGCGACGGTGGCGGCGTGCGCGATCGTGTCGCGGGCCGCGCCGGCCACCTGCGGGGCGCAGCGCAGCGAGTACGCGTCCTGCACGCGGGTGCAGGCGGCCGGGTCGCGGTGGCTGGCCATGATGCCGGAGTCGCGCAGCACCTTGACCATGTTGGCGGCCGAGAGCGCCTGGCCGGGGTGCGGGCGCAGCGCCTGCAGCTCGGGGGCGAAGACGCGGTCGGTGCCGAGCAGCGCCTCGACGCTCATCGCGGCGCTCACGTCGGCGGTCTTGACGAGCCTGGTGAGGTCGTCGATGGCGAGGATGAGCATGCCGAGCATGCCGTCCGTGCCGTTGATCAGCGCCAGGCCCTCCTTGGCGGCCAGCTCGACCGGCTCGATCCTGGCCTGCTTGAGCGCCTCGGCGGCGGGCTGCACCGCGCCGGATGCGTCCCTGACGACGCCCTCGCCCATGAGCGTCAGCGCCACGTGGGCCAGCGGGGCGAGGTCGCCGGAGCAGCCGAGGCTGCCGTACTCGTGCACGATCGGCGTGATGCCTGAGCTGATGAGTGCGGCCAGCGTCTTGGCGGTGGTCGGCCTGATGCCGGTGTGGCCGGTGGCCAGGGTGTGCAGGCGCAGCAGCATGAGGGCGCGCACCACCTCGGTCTCCACCTCGGGGCCGCTGCCTGCGGCGTGCGAGCGTACGAGGGAGCGCTGGAGCTGGGCGCGCAGCGCCGGGTCGATGTGCCGGGTGGCGAGCGCGCCGAACCCGGTGGAGATGCCGTAGTGGGGGACGGGGCTCTCCGCCAGCTCGTCCACCCGCTGCCGGGCGGCGGCGATGGCGGCGACGGCGTCGTCGCTGAGGCGTACGGGGGCGCCGTGGCGGGCCACCTTGATGACGTCGTCGAAGGTCAGCGGTTCTGGGCCGACGGTCACGACTTCGTTGTCGCGCATGGTGCGTCTCTCTCGCTTAGGTAACCGGCGTACCCGATGTTAGCTCCTTACTTCCGAAGAGTTCCGCGAGCCCCTCCCGTCCCGCGTCGGTCACGATCACGGCCCTCGGGACGCTGCCCCTGCGCAGCCAGCCGCGCTCGAACAGCGCCTCGGTGACGGCCGCGCCGAGCGCGCCGCCCAGGTGCGCCCTGCGCTCGGTCCAGTCCAGGCATTCGGGCGCGAACAGCCGCCGCGACCTGCGCGCGCGGGCCACGTCCACGCCGAGCCGGGACATCAGCGACTCCCCGGAACCGGTGAGGCCGTGGCCGTCGAAGTGGCCACCGCGCTTGAGCCCGTCGAGCAGGCCCACCCCGGCGCGTCCGGCGAGGTGGTCGTAGCAGGTGCGGGCCTCCTCCAGCAGCCTCGCCTGGCGCGACTGGCGCAGCGAGCGCACCGGCGGGCGGGTGCCGACCCTGGCCAGCGCTTCGAGCACCTCGGCGATCTCGTGACCGGCCAGGCGGTAGTAGCGGTGGCGGCCCTGGCGTACGACGTCGACCAGCCCGCCGTCCAGCAGCCTGGCCAGGTGGGCGCTCGCGGTGGCGGCGCTGACCCCGGCCATCCTGGCCAGCTCGCCCGCCGCCAGCGCGCGGCCGCCGAGCAGCGCGGTCAGGATCGCGGCCCGCGCGGGTTCGGCGATGAGCGCGGCGACGGGTGCGATGTCGGCGTCAGCGGCGATGTACTCCATGTCCGCGACGCTAGTACGCCGACATTTCGTCGCACGTCGAAGGGTCAGCGCTTGCCCAGCGCCTTGCGGATCATGTCGCGGGCCCGGTCCATGACCGCCATCGGCGTGCCGAGCAGCATGTTCCTCGTCATCGACTCGGTGCCGGGATGCGGACGCGTGGGCGCCATCGACTCGGCCGCGCGCACCGCCGCCGCCATCGTGCGCCGCTCGGCCACCGACGTCTTGGCGCGCAGCTTGGTGAACTCGTAGCGCTCCTCGCTGCGGGCGTGCGCCGTGACCGCGGTGCGCAGCTCCGCCAGCCCCTCCCAGAACCCCGGGTCGTCCACGCCCGCCTTGTGCAGGTCGAGCAGCAGCCGCTTGGCCCTGTTCTCCTCGGCCAGCCGGTCGGCCACCACGCCCTGGCCGTTGTCGAGCTTCCTGCGCGCGTACGGGTGGACGATCTCCTCCTCGGCGGTCTCGTGCACCGACAGCAGGCGCATCAGCCGCTCGAACGCCTCCCCGATCTTGTCGGGAGGCGCCTGCTCCACCTCGTCGAACAGGTCCCTGATCCGCCCGTGCTGGGCCATCAGGAGATCGATGACATCGTGTTCAACCACGCGTTCAGCCACGTCGAGCGGCCTACCCCGCCCCCGCGCAGGCACGCGCCGCCTTACCGAACGCGGGCGTTTCGCGCACCGAACGCGGAGGTTGCCGGGCACCGGCGCGGGTACGCGCTGCGACATGGCCTTCGACCCACTCCAGGAGCGGGGTATCCCGCTGGACGAGCAACTGCGCAACTGGCGGGAGCTGAACGTCACACCGATCGACCCGGACGCCGCGGATCCGTACACCCGCTGCCGGATCATCACGATGAACGGCATCGAGGTCGAGGCCGTCATGTTCAGCCATCACGCGGCCAGGCACTGCTCGGACCCGGACGTCAAGCGGCGGCTCGTGCAGGTCCGCTACATCGAGTCCCAGCAGCAGAAGGCCGTGAACTGGCTGCTGCCCGGCTCGTCGTCGGTGCTGGAGACGACGATCGCCTACGAGCAGGTCGCGGTCGATCTGACGGCGTGGGTGGCGCGGATGGAGCCCGACCCCTACCTCAAGCAGGCGTACCAGTTCGGCGTGCTGGAGGACTTCGACCACCTCTACCGGTACGCCAACCTGTACGAGATGATCGAGCACCGCAAGGCGGACAAGATCGTCGACCGGCTCACCGAGGTCATGCCGGGGCGGCCGACGTACCTGCACCATCGCGACCCCGTCGACAACGTGCGCCGGCCTTACGAGCGCTCCCGCACCGAGCCGCTGTCGCGGCTGCACGCGCTGACGATCACGGCGGCCGAGCAGCAGACGATGAACTTCTACATGAACGTCGGCCCCCTCCACATGGAGCCGATCGCGCGGCAGCTCTACCAGGAGATCGGCATGGTGGAGGAGGAGCACGTCACCCACTACGAGTCGCTGGTCGATCCGGGCGAGAGCTGGTGGGAGATGCTGCTCAACCACGAGTTCAACGAGTGCTACCTGTACCACTCGTTCATGGAGACCGAGACCGACCCCAGGGTGCGCGCGATCTGGGAGCTGCATCTCGGCATGGAGCTGGAGCACCTGCGGCTGGCCGGCGAGCTGTTCAAGCGGTTCGACGGGCGCGACCCCGAGCAGGTGCTCGCGCCCGCGCTGCCGCCGCCCGTGACGTTCGAGTCGAACAAGGGCTACATCCGCGACCTGCTCACGACCCAGGTGGACGTCACCACCCTGGGCACCGGCTACGTACGCGAGGCGCACGAGCGGTTCACCCGGATGCAGCAGGCCGTCATGGGCGGCGAGGAGCCGCCGTCGGAGCGGGTGATCGAGGACAACCGGGCCATCTCCGGGCGGGAGTACCGGCTGGAGACGGAGGGTCCGCACCCGGTCGGCGTACGGCTCACGCCCTAGCCGTGACCTGCTCGCAGGATTTCAGTTTGGGGACTCGGCCGGAATTCGCTAGAGTTCTCTTCGTCACCCGGCAGCGACCGGGGCGACACGCGGAAGTGGCTCAGGGGTAGAGCATCACCTTGCCAAGGTGAGGGTCGCGGGTTCGAATCCCGTCTTCCGCTCGGAGCTTCCGGCTCGGTGGCGTGGCCGAGAGGCGAGGCAGCGGCCTGCAAAGCCGTCCACACGGGTTCAAATCCCGTCGCCACCTCAGTATCAAAGGACGATTAGCTCAGCGGGAGAGCGCTTCCCTGACACGGAAGAGGTCACTGGTTCAATCCCAGTATCGTCCACTCTCTCGGCCCCAGCCCTCACCGGCTGGGGCTTCGTCTTTTCCACCCGAGCGCGGTCCGCGCGCAGATGAGACGATCGCCCTGCGGACGCGCAGGAGATCGCCGGCCGAGGCGCACTTCCCCGGACGGGCGGCGCAGCGTGGAGCCGGTGGAGGAGCAGTGCCGGCGCACGGTCACCAGAACCGCACCGGCCCACAGCGGTAGCCCCGGCGTGGCCTCTTCGCCGGACGGGTGTGCCGCCTGGGGTAGGCGTCCGATTTTCAGATAGCGCACATGCTTGAGGGATGACCGAAGAACCCAGCGATCTGATCCGCAGCGTCTCCCGCGCCCTTCGCGTCCTGGAGGAGGTCTCGCGCGCCGACCGGCCGCTGTCCGTCAAGGTCATCGCACGCCGGTGCGGGCTGACCCTGTCGACCTCCTATCACCTCGTCCGCACCTTGTGCTACGAGGGTTACCTCCATCGATGCCCCGACGGCGACTACCTGCCGGGTTCCAAGGTCGCCGAGCGGTTCCACGAGATGATCGACGCCTTCGACCGCCCGCCCCGCGCCTCGGTGGTGCTGCGTCACCTGGCGGCCGTGACGGGGCACACGGCGTACCTGGCGCAGCTCGTGGGCGGGCGGCTGGTCGTGCTCGACGTGGCCGAGGGGCCGCGCTCGCCGTGGCTTGAGGACCTGCGGGCCGGATTGGAGGCCGCGCCGCACGCCACCGCGCTCGGCAAGGCGCTGCTGCTCGCGCTGCCGCCGCGGGTGCGGCGCGAGGTCCTGACCGAGTACGGCCTGCCGCGCTTCACCTCGGCGACCCCCACCAGCGTTGAGGACGTCGAGGCGGAGCTGGCCGGCTTATGCCCCGGCGAGGTGGTGGAGGAGCACGGGCAGTTCAGGGACGAGGTGGCCTGCGCGGGCGCGGTGGTGCCCGGCACGTCGTGGGCCGTCGGCATCTCGGCCCGCGGGCTGAGCGTCCCCGCGCGCGCCCGCGCCCGCCTCGCCGAGGCCGCCCGCGACCTCGCGTGATCGCCCGCCTGAGGGTAGGACAGCGGCATGAGGGTGATCCTGTTCGGGGCGACCGGCATGATCGGGCAGGGCGTGCTCAGGGAGTGCCTGGCCGACGAGCGGGTCACGGCCGTGCTCGCGGTCGGCCGCCGCCCCACGGGCGTTCCTCACCCGAAGCTGCGCGAGATCCGGCACGCCGGCCTCACCGACCTGGGCCCGATCGAGGACGAGCTGCGCGGCCACGACGCCTGCTTCTACTGCCTCGGGGTGTCCTCGGCCGGCATGCGCGAGCCCGACTACCGCAGGGTCACCTACGACTTCGCGCTGGCGGCCGGACGGACGCTGGCCCGGCTCAACCCGGGATCGGCCTTCGTGTACGTCTCGGGCGCGGGCACCGACGCCGGCGCGCGGGCCATGTGGGCCCGGGTGAAGGGCGAGACCGAGAACGCGCTGCTGGAGCTGCCGCTGGCGGCGTACGTGTTCCGGCCCGGCTACATCCAGCCGCTGCACGGCGTGACCCCGCAGACGCCGCTGTACCGGGTGGCGTACATGGTGACCAGGCCGCTCTGGCCGCTCCTGCGGAAGCTGTTCGCCGAGGAGGTGACCACGACGGAACGCATCGGGCAGGCGATGATCGCGGTGGCCGAGCATGGCGCGGCCAAGCGGATCCTCGGCCCCGCCGACATCAACGCCCTCTGACCCGCCGCTCCACACGGTCGTCAACGCCCTCTGACCGGCCCTCTTCCGCATGAGTCGTTTACGAGGGATGCCCGATGATGGAATATCGCGGCGTGCTCCCGCGCTACGGTAGCCGTCAAATATTCAACAGTCATGGATGGTGACCAACGTGCAGTTCGGCATCTTCAGCGTGGGTGACGTGACCACCGATCCCACCACCGGCAGGACCCCGACGGAGCACGAGCGCATCAAGGCGATGGTGGCGATCGCCCTCAAGGCGGAAGAGGTGGGCCTCGACGTGTTCGCGACCGGCGAGCACCACAACCCGCCCTTCGTCCCGTCCTCCCCCACCACCCTGCTCGGCTACATCGCGGCCAGGACCGAACGCCTGCTGCTCTCCACCGCCACCACGTTGATCACCACCAACGACCCCGTGAAGATCGCCGAAGACTACGCGATGCTGCAGCACCTCGCCGACGGGCGGGTGGACCTCATGCTGGGCCGCGGCAACACCGGGCCGGTCTACCCGTGGTTCGGCCAGGACATCCGGCAGGGCATCCCGCTCGCCGTGGAGAACTACGCGCTGCTGCACCGGCTGTGGCGCGAGGACGTGGTCGACTGGGAGGGCCGCTTCCGTACGCCGCTGCAGGGCTTCACCAGCACCCCGCGCCCGCTCGACGGCGTGCCGCCGTTCGTCTGGCACGGCTCGATCCGCAGCCCCGAGATCGCCGAGCAGGCCGCCTACTACGGCGACGGCTTCTTCGCCAACAACATCTTCTGGCCGAAGGAGCACTTCATGCGCCTGATCAACCTCTACCGGGAGCGCTACGCCCACTATGGCCACGGCACGCCGGAGCAGGCCATCGTGGGGCTCGGCGGCCAGGTGTTCATGCGCAAGAACTCCCAGGACGCGGTACGCGAGTTCCGCCCGTACTTCGACGTCGCCCCCGTCTACGGCCACGGGCCCTCGCTGGAGGAGTTCATGGCCGAGACCCCGCTCACCGTGGGCAGCCCGCAGCAGGTCATCGACAGGACGCTGGAGTTCAGGGAGTTCTTCGGCGACTACCAGCGCCAGCTCTTCCTCATGGACCACGCGGGGCTGCCGCTGAAGACCGTGCTGGAGCAGCTCGACATCCTCGGCGAGGAGGTCGTGCCGGTGCTGCGCAAGGAGTTCGCCAAGGACCGCCCTGCCGGGGTGCCCGACGCGCCCACGCACGCCTCGCTGGTGGCGGCGAAGAACGCCTCGGCCGCCGTCGGCGCCTGACCCCCCGCATCCTCCGGAAAGGAGACGACCCTCATGAAGCTTGCCGTCGTCACGGCGGGACTGACCCAGCCGTCCTCCACCCGCCTGCTCGGCGACCGCCTGGGCGAGGCGGTGGCGCGGCGGGCCGGCGCCGGTGAGGCGGCCGAGGTCCGCAACGTGGAGCTGCGCGACCTGGCCGTGGACATCGCCAACGCGTTCGTCACCGGCTTCCCCGGCGCCAGGCTGCGCGCCGCCCTGGAGACCGTGACGGAGGCGGACGGGCTCGTCGCGGTCACGCCGATCTTCAGCGGCTCCTACAGCGGGCTGTTCAAGAGCTTCTTCGACGTGATCGACAACACCGCGCTGACCGGCAAGCCGGTGCTCATCGCGGCCACCGGCGGCACCGCCAGGCACTCACTGGCGCTCGATCACGCGCTGCGGCCGCTGTTTGCGTACCTGCGGGCCGTGGTGGTGCCGACCGCCGTGTACGCGGCTCCTGAGGACTGGGGCGGCGGCAAGGACGCGTTCACCGACGGGCTGAGCGAGCGCATCGAGCGCGCCGCCGACGAGCTGGCCGCGCTGCTGGCGAACCGCGCGCCCCGCCGGCCCGGCAAGGCGGGTGAGCCCGATGAGGTCGTGCCGTTCGAGGAGCAGCTCGCCGCGCTGCGCCCGGACGGCCGGAGCTCCGCGGCGGGCAACGGTCACCGCGAGTGACCGGCGGCGGAGAGCTCCCCGGGACGCGATCGCGCGTCCCGGGGAGGACGCTCAGCGCTTGACCGAGACGACGTCGTACGTCGTGTCGGGGCCGGGGGTGGTGGTGAAGCGGGCGTTGGGCAGGTAGAGCTGGTGGCCGCGGGCGGCGACCGTGGTCGGCACGTCGAACTTCGGATGCGTGATCCGCCTGACGAGCTTTCCGGAGCCGCCGTCGGGCGCCAGCTTGATCACGGCGATCGAGTTGTCGCGGTTCTGCACGGCGTACAGGGTGCGGCCGGACAGCAGCAGGCCGTCGCCGTTGACCAGGCTCACATCGCCGAGCCGGACCTCCGTGGTGGCCCCGGACTTCGGGTTCACCTCGAACAGCTTGCCGGTGTTCGACTGGACGATCAGCAGCGAGCGGCCGTCGGGGCTGCGCACGATGCCGTTGGCGTTGATGCCGTCGCCGTACTGGATGGCACCGCTGAGCGGGATCTTCACCGCCTCCTCCGGCAGCCTGCAGCCCCTGCCGAGGTCCAGCTTGTACAGGACGGGGTTGCTGGAGTCGGTGAAGTAGGCGGCGCCGCCGGCGATGATCACGTCGTTGACGAACGACGTGCCGGTGGCGAGCCGGTACGACTTGAGCACCTTCCCGGTGCGCAGATCGACCACCCGGGCGTCGCCGCCGCTGCCGCCGGCCACGAACAGCCGCCCGCGCCCGTCGGTCTCCAGGCCGAGCGACGGCGTGCCGGGCCCCTTGGTGATCACCTTGCCCCTGCCGGTGCGCAGGTCGGCCCGGTAGATGTCGCCGGTGGCGCGCGAGCCGAAGTAGGCGTGGCCGCCGGCGATCGCGATGCCCTCCGGCTGGAAGCCGTTGGGGAGGGGGAAGGTGCCGGGTCGCGTCGCCGCCTGCGCGGGCCCGCCGTGCAGCGTGGCGCCGAGCAGGGCCGCGGTGAACGCGCTGAGTGCGGTCTTGGGGATCGCGGAT
Source organism: Nonomuraea sp. NPDC052634 (assembly GCF_040678535.1). Classification (NCBI taxonomy): domain Bacteria; kingdom Bacillati; phylum Actinomycetota; class Actinomycetes; order Streptosporangiales; family Streptosporangiaceae; genus Nonomuraea; species Nonomuraea sp. NPDC052634. The sequence goes on from NZ_JBFATY010000007.1 coordinate 108,537, forward strand.
CTCATGCGCCCACGATGCACGCGCCACCTGCCGCGGCAAAGCCCCGTGAACGGCTTCTCACGGAGTTTTCAGAATGTTCTCACCTGCCCGGCTTTTGAGAAGTCTGCGGCGTGGGTCCTGCGGCGGGCGATCGCGGCGAGTAGGTTGGGACGGAGCCAACCAAACGGGGTAGATCATGACAAACGGTGCCCGTCACGTCCTGGGAGTGCTCGCCGGGCTGCTCCTGCCGCCGCTGCTCGCCGCCGGCCTCTGGTACGGCGTGGGCGAGCTGTCACTCACCGCCCAGCGGGACTTCCGGCTCTCCTGGACCGGGATCGTGGTGCTGGCCGCCTCGGGGATCCTCCTGGCCTTGCTGCTCGGCTCGCGCCTGTCGCCCGTCGCCTCGCTGCTCGGCGGGCTCGCCTTCACCGGGCTGGGCGCGCTGCCGTTCGCCGAGATGGCCACGGGCGTGCGGCTGCTGCCCGACGGTCTGCTGCCGTCCTCCCTGCGGAGCGGCTTCATGACGGTGACCTACTCGGGGCTGCTGTTCCTGCTCGGGGTGGCGCTGCTGGCCGTCTCCACGTTCCCGTCGCGGTGGCGGGGCCGCCCTCAGGAAGCGGACGCCTACGACGGGCAGTGGCAGTCGGCGCCGTCGCCCTACCTGCCGCCGTCCACCGGCCTGCCCGAGGACGCCACGCGGCCGATGTACCGCGAGTAGGCAGCGCCCCGCCTGGTTGAATGGCCGTCATGCGCGACATGACGATCGACGGCTTCCTCACCGAACTGGCCGGCCGGGTCCCCGCGCCCGGCGGCGGCGCCACGGCGGCCCTGCACGCCGCCCAGGCCGCCGCGCTGCTCGGCATGGTGGCCCGCTACACCACGGGCGAGAAGTACGCCGGCCACGCCGAGACCGTCACCGCCGTGATCGCCGAGACCGACACGCTGCGGGCGCGGGCGCTGAAGCTGGCCGAGGAGGACGCGGCCGCCTTCACCGCCGTCACCGACGCCTACCGGCTGCCCAAGGGAGAGGAGCGCAGCGCCACCATCGCCAGGGCGCTGGCCGGCGCGGCCGAGCCGCCCGCCCGGGTCATCGAGGCCGCCGCGCGGGTGGTCGAGCTGTGCGAGGTGCTGCTGCCGATCTGCAACCGCAACGTGCTCAGCGATGTGGCCGCCGCCGCCGAGGCCGCCCGCGCCGCGCTCACCACGGGCCGGGTCAACGTCGAGATCAACCTCGGCGGCATCAAGGACGAGCAAGTACGCGAGAAGCTGAACATCCGCCTGTCCGGTGTCGACGCCGCCGTCGCCAAGGCAGACTGGGTGACCGCCGAGGTACGCGAGCAGATCAAGCCGTGACGGCAGCGGCGCGCGAGAGCAAGGGGCGAGACGACCGTTGAAGACGCTGACCGGCAAGGACCTGGCGGCCGCCATCAGAGCCCAGGCGCAGGCCGAGGCCGCCGCCGGCCCGCAGCCGCGGCTGGCCATGGTGGTGGCGACCGCCGACGAGGCGAGCCTGTGGTACGTCCGCTCCATCGCCAAGGCGGCGGCCGGCGTCGGCATCGCCTGCGACGTCGTCGATCTCGGCCCCGAGGCGGCCGCCGACCAGATCGGCGAGACGCTGGCCAGGCTCTCCGCCGCCCCCGACGTCCACGGCGTGATGCTGCAGACCCCGCTGCCCGCCGGCGCGTCGGCGCAGGAGCTGGCCGCCGCCATCGACCCGCGCAAAGACGTCGACGGCGCCAACCCGCTCTCGCTCGGCAGGCTCGCCGCCGGGCTGCCCGCGTTCCCGCCCGCCACGGCCGCCGCCGTGCTGGCGCTGCTCGACCACTACGAGGTGCCGCTCGAGGGGCGCCGCGCCGTCGTGGTCGGCCGCTCGACCGTGGTCGGCAAGCCGGTCGCCCACCTGCTGCTCGACCGGCACGCCACGGTCACCGTCGCCCACTCGCGCACCCGTGACCTCGCCGCCGTCACCTCGCAGGCCGACGTGCTGGTCGCCGCCGCCGGCCGGGCCGGGCTGATCGGCCGCGGCCACGTGGCTGCGGGCGCGGTGGTGATCGATGTGGGCACCAACCCCACCGAGGAGGGCGGGCTCACCGGAGACGTCGACGCCGCCGCGGTCGCCGACGTGGCCGGTGCGCTCACCCCGGTGCCCGGAGGCGTCGGGCCGGTGACCACCGCGCTGCTGCTGCGCCACACCGCCAGGGCGGCCAACCTGCCGTGACCGTGCCCCTGTGTGATCGTGCCTGATCCGACCCGTGTTTGATTCGACCGTGCCCGTACGGCGGGGTCAGCGCTGACCCGTCCCCGCCGCTGTTTTCACCCCTTTGTGTTTGGAGGCCGGCGTTGCCTGACGTCCTCATCATCCAGAACAGCAGGAGCGGCGGCCCCGGCCGCCTGGGCGACTGGCTGGCCGAGTCAGGGCTGCGGCTCGACGTGGTGCCCGCCCACGAGGGCGCCGCGCTCCCCCAGCGGCTGGAGCACGACGCCCTGATCATGCTCGGCGGCGGCTACCTGCCGGGCGACGACCACCGCGCGCCCTGGCTGGCGGACGCCCGCCGGCTCATGGGGCAGGCGCTGGCCGACGAGGTGCCGCTGTTCGGCATCTGCCTGGGCGGTCAGATGCTGGCCGAGGTGGCGGGCGGCGAGGTGACCGGCGACACCGGCCTGCCCGAGAACGGCAGCCTGCCCGTCACCATCCGCGCCGAGGCGGCCGAAGATCCGCTCTTTCACGGCCTGCCGCCCGTCGTGCCCGCCATCGAGCACCACAAGGACGCCGTGACCCGGCTGCCCGACGGCGCCGTCCATCTCGCCGAGACCGAGCGCTGCCCGTATCAGGCGTTCCGGGTGGGCGAGCGGGCGTGGGGCGTGCAGTTCCATCCGGAGGTGCTGCCCGAGCGCGTACGCCAGTGGCGGGCCGACGGGTTCGACCCCGAGGAGGTCTACGCGCAGGCCGTGGCCGACGAGCCGGTGTCCACGCCGGTCTGGCGGCGGGTGGCCGGACGCTTCGCCGCCCTGACCGCCGGCGCCGCGTCCTCCCCCGCCTCCGCCGGGCGGGCGTGACCCGCGGCCGGGCCAAGAGCTTCGCGCAGGCGTTGCTCAAGGAGCAGCCGCACCGGCCGCCTCCCGGTCAGGCGAGCGCGGCGGTGATGGCGCTCGCGGTGGCCCGCCAGATCGGGCTCTCGGGGTTGATCACGTCGAAGTGGTGGCCGGGCAGTTCCAGGTACGTCACGTCGTCGCCCGCCGCCCTGGCCGCCACCGCGTAGCGGCGGGAGAAGTCGACCAGGTCAAGATCGTCCTCCGCGCCCTGGACGACGAGCTGCGGCACGCCCAGGGGGACGCGCAGCAGCGGGGACGACGCGGCGTACCGGCCGGTGCCCGGCTCGTGCGACGGGTGGCCGAGGGCATGGGCGACGGCTCCGGCGCTGAGCCAGCGGCGGTCGCCCGCCTCGAGGTCGAGCACGCCCGCCAGCGACACCGCCAGGGCCACGCCCGCTCCGTCCGCCGCCGCCCGCAGCGCGAGCTGGCCTCCCGCCGAGTGCCCCGCCACGGCCACCCTGCTCAGGTCCATCTCCCCTCTCGCCGTGGTGTGGAGGGTGGACAGGGCGGTGGCGACGTCCTCGGTGGTGGCGTCCCAGCCGTGCAGGTCTGGGCGGCGGTACTCGACGTTCCAGACCGCGAAGCCGCGCTGGAGCAGGTCCGCGCAGAGCGGCTCCATGAGGTCGGCCGCCCAGATCGACCGCCAGTAACCGCCGTGAATCAACGTCACCACAGGGGGACCGGCCGCGCCTGGCGCGGGGTCCGGTAGGCAGTGGTGGCCGGACGCCGGCTTCACCGACCGGACCCCGGCACTCGGCCGGTCACCGGCATCTGACGCGGGGGCCGCCGGCCGGGTGCCGTGAGCCGATGGCTGCGGGAGGTAGAGGTCCGCCCACTGGTCGGGGGCGGGGCCGTAGGGGACGCGCAGGATGCCGGGGTGGCGCATGCGGTGCACGGCGTGGCGGATGCCCCACGCCAGCCCCTGGACGCCGCGCCCCTGAATGCGCCGGACGTGCGCCGGGGCGGTGTCCGTGCGTTCGATGTCCACCCACACCGTCACCGGCGGCTCGGGCACCCGGCCGGCGAGGGCGCGGTCGCCAGGGCCGGGCAGCACCACCGCGGTCTCGCGCTCCGCCAGCAGCGACCGCAGGTGGGCGGTGTCGCGGGCGTGGACGACGGCGCCCGTCACCTCCTGGGCGGCGAACTCGCGTTCGGCGATCTCGTCGAGCAGCCGCGCGTCGGCCGGCACGCCACGGCCGACCACCACCAGGACCTCGCTCATGATCCCCGACCCTACAGAGGGCGGGCGACGGGATAGCTTAGGCGGGTGCGTGTGAAGCGGCTTCATCCGTGGCCGGCCGGCATCGCCGAGGCCGAGGCCATCCAGGACCGGCTGAGGTCCAGGGTCGAGCTGACCGGGCCGGACACGTTCACGCTGGTCGCGGGGCTCGACGTGCACTACAGGGGCGGCGACGCGCTGACGGCCGCCGTGGTCGTGCTGGACGCCGCCACGCTGGAGCCGGTCGAGCAGGTGGTGGCGCACGGGGAGGCGGCGTTTCCGTACGTGCCGGGCCTGTTCGCCTTCCGCGAGCTGCCCGCGCTCGTGACCGCGCTGGAACGGCTCACGACCACGCCCGACCTGCTGGTCTGCGACGGGTACGGACTCGCGCACCCGCGCGGCTTCGGCCTGGCGTGCCACCTGGGCGTGCTGACCGGGCTGCCGTCGCTCGGCGTGGGCAAGACGCCGTTCGTGGGCACGCACGAGCCGCCCGGGGAGGAGCGCGGCTCCTGGACGCCGATCGTGCACGAGGGCGCCGTGGTGGGGCGCGCCCTGCGTACGCGGCGGGGCGTCAAGCCGGTGTACGTGTCGCAGGGCCACCGCATCTCGCTGGACGTCGCCACCGAGCAGGTGCTCCACCTGGCCGCCCGCTACCGCCTGCCCGAACCGATCCGCCACGCCGACCACCTGGCCCGCCACCCCTGACGCCCCCGCCCACCGGTATCTGGCCAACCCCCTGACGCCCCGCCCATCGCTCCCTGGCCGACCCCGTGACGCCCCCGTCGGCCGTGACCCGCCCGGCTCGGCCAGGTGCGCCCGTACGGCCACCCGGGCCCGGTCCCCGTGCGGTCCGGGCGGCCGCGTCCCGGAAGGGTCAGCGGCGCCAGGACCAGACCACGAGCCAGATGCTGAGGCCGAACAGCGTCATTGCGAGCGGCACGTGCAGCGCCATCGCCCCGGAGCCGCCCGCCGCCGACTGGACGAACCCGAGCAGCAGCACCGCCGCGCTCGCCACCGCCGGCCACCCGGCGCCCCGCCCAGGCCGCCACAGCAGCACGCCCGCGACGAGCAGGGCCAGCCCCAGCAGGTGCACCGCGAACGACCCCAGGCCGTGCAGGTCCCCCGCTCCCCCGCTCATGAGCTGCCCGGCCGTCACCGCCTGGAGCAGCACGACGAGCGCGTTGAGCGCGGCGACGACCTTGAACGTGGTTGCGTACCCGCTCTTCTGTGCGACCTCGGTGACCACTCGACTTCTCCTTCTGACCGACCGCTGAACGAAGAACATCAGCATCTCGGCGGGCGGCGCTGCGGGCATCCGCCGTACGTCGCGATCGCCTCTACACCACCGGTCGTACGCGCGGTCAGCCCCGGCCGTGCGCGCCCGACGCGGCCAGCGGCGGGAGTATCGCCTGGGCGTCGGCGCCGCCGAACCACAGGCCGATCACGAAAGCCGCCGTCGCCTCCAGCAGCATCGCCCGGTCGAGGCCGCCGCCGTCCACGGGGGTGCAGCCGAGGTCGGCGACCAGCGTGCGGGCGGCCGCCAGCGCCTCCTCGTCGTCGCCGCACAGCGGCACCGCAAGCGGCCGGCCGTCGAACACCGGCGGAGTCATCCGCCACACGTCCACGTGGCACAGGTTGAACGCCTTCACCACGTGCCCGCCGGTGACGTCGGCGATCAGCCTGGCGATCGGGCGGGTGGGGTCGTAGGCGTAGATGTCGGCGGTGTTGACGACGTCGATGAGCGGCTTGCCGCGCAGGGCCGTACCGGTGGCTCTGAGCGTGTCCAGCAGACCCGCCTCCCTGACCGCCACCATGACGACCTCGCCGAACGCGGCCGCCTCCCCGAACGACCCCGCCTCCACGCGCCCGGCTCCGGTCGCGAGGCTGTCGGGCGAGCCGCTCCGACGAGCGGGGGTGGTTGCGGCGATCCCGCGCTCGGCGGAAGCGACCGCCCCTTCAGCGGCGGCGGCGCTCTCGGCGGCCGTCCGGTCGGCGGCGGCGGTCATGGTGGCGGCTCGCTCGGCGGCCGTCCGGTCGGCGGCGGCGGCGGTCATGGTGGCGGCTCGTTCGGCGGTGCGTGCCGCGTCGCGGCCGCTGATCATCACCGCGTGCCCGGCACGTGCCCACTGCGTGCCCAGAGCGTCCGCCATGCCGCCCGCGCCCAGGATCCCGATCCTCATATGTCATGCCCTCCTGCCATGAGTCCCCGATGTGGGGCTTTACCGTTGAGGAGGACAGTAGGAAGCACGTTGCGCACCATTCGGTGCCTATCGGAGGCCCCCGTTGTTCCTCGCCGACTGCCAGGCCAGGCTGGCCTTCGACCTGCTGGGCAACACGTGGAACGCGGTCGTGCTGTGGGCGCTGCGGCACGGCCCGCGCCGGCCGGGGCAGTTGCGCGAGGAGATCGGCGGCATCAGGACCAAGGTGCTGACCGAGACGCTGCGCCGCCTGGAGTACAACGGCCTGGTGGCCCGCCACGCCTACGCAGAGGCCCCGCCCAGGGTCGAGTACGAGCTCACGCCGCTCGGCCGCTCCCTGCTGCCGCCGATCGAGGCGTTCGGCGAATGGGCGTTCGACCACGCCGACGAGGTGATGGCGGCGCAGGAGCGGATGGATGCCATGCGTTCTCGTGACGCGCCATAGACTCAGCGTTACCAATTGACTACTCTAAGTAGTCAGTTGGAGGATGTTCCACACCGTTACCCAGGAGGTTTCATGCGATTCGCTTTGCGCAGGGCAGCCGTCGCCGTGGCCGCCGCCGGCGGCTTCATGCTGGCGACCGCGCCCGCGTCGCACGCCGTCATCGACCCGGCCGTGGTGCTCGATTGCCTCACCGCTGCCACCGACGTCGGCGGGCTGCTCGACCCGGCCGCCCTGACGACCGAGCTCCCCCTCACGGGCTGCCTGGCGCCCTGACGCGACGCCGGCCAGGGACCACCCCTCGACACCGGCACTGACGGCACCGCACACCGTCCGGTCCCAGCCATCGAAGCGCAGCAGCAAGGAGTTCCGTTGAAGGTACGAGTCCTGACGGCCGCCACCGCCCTGGTGCTGGCGTCCGGTGTGCCCCCGATCCTCGTCGACACGCTCGGCGCGCTGGATCCCCCGCTCATTGAGATGCAGACCTTCATCCAGCACATCAACGTCCTGACGTCGTAGTGCGTCTCGCGCAAGTGCCCGTGGCCGGCGCCAAGGCCGGGGCCCACTCACCGGTCCGGCACGTCGGCTATGTGATGTTCCTCAGCCGATGGATCCAGGTGCCGCTCTACCTGGGGCTGATCGTGGCCCAGGTCGTCTACGTATGGCGCTTCATGGCGGAGCTGGTCCACCTGGTCCACCTGGGCTTCGGCGGCACGCCGCCGGAGACCACCGTGATGCTGATCGTCCTCGGTCTCGTGGACGTCGTGATGATCTCCAACCTGCTCATCATGGTCATCATCGGCGGCTACGAGACGTTCGTCTCCCGGTTGCGCATCGAGGGACACCCCGACCAGCCCCAGTGGCTCTCGCATGTGAACGCCAACGTGCTCAAGGTCAAGCTGGCCATGGCGATCATCGGCATCTCCTCGATCCACCTCCTGCAGATCTTCATCAACGCGGCCCGTCCGACCATCACCGACAGGGAGCTGATATGGAAAACGCTGATCCACCTGACCTTCGTCGTCTCGGCGCTCGCACTCGCCTGGATCGACCGCATCATGGCGGGTGGGCGTCCCCTTCAGGGCACCGGCAGCAGCGAGCAGCAGCCGGGGCAGGCATCGCAGGAGCGCAGGGCCGCCGCCTAACCCGGCGGCGCGGCACATGGCGCTGCCCGGAGAGGCGGTGGCCGTGGCAATGAGACTTCCCGGGCCGTCCCGCCTCGGCGCGCGCACCATCGTGACGCGCTCCGCCCGCCTCGGTGCCGCGGTCCTCAGGACGCGGGCCTCGGCGGCGCGGGTCCCCGGGCTGGTGGGCACGGGCGTGGCGATGGCGCTGCTCGGCGGCGCCCCCGCGTACGCGCTGCCGCAACCGGTGCAGCCGCCCGCGACCACCGTGCTTCCGCAGCCGGCCGGGCCGTCCGTGAACGCCGCGGCGCCGCAACCCGCCGCGCAGCCCGCGCCGCCCGCACAATCGCAACCCCCCGCGCAACCCGCGCCGGCCGCGCAGCCGCAACCCCCCGCGCAACCCGCGACCGCGGCGGAACCGGCACCCACCGCAGAGCCGCCCGCCGCAGAGCCGCCTGAGCCCGCAGAGCCAGCCGAGCCGGCCGAGCCCGCGCCGGCATCCGGCGCGACCCCGCTGATCGGCGACATCACCGTCTTCAATGACGAGATCGTCGAGCCGGTGTCGTTCCCGGTGACCACCTGTGGCGGGCTGGTGCCGGTGCTCAGCAAGTCCTCCGGGACCTGTCCCGGCGCGTCGCGGGTGTCCGACGACGACGCGTGACGCCGTGCGTGCCCGCCATCCGCGCGGGCGGGCACGCCGCATCCCCGGCCCCACGCGCCGGCGAACACGCCGCATCCACCGCCTCCACACGAACGGGCACGCCGCACCCCCCGGCCTGACAGGCGTACCGGCAGCGCACGCGGCCGGGGCAGCCGGTTCAGGGCAGAAGTGCCTCCAGTACGGCGGCGACACCGTCCTCATCGTTGGAGAGCGTGCGGCGAGGCGCCGCCGCCAGCACGAGCGGGTGCGCGTTGGCCATCGCGTAGCCCATGCCCGCGTACAGCAGCACCGCCAGGTCGTTGGGCATGTCGCCGAACGCCACGACCTCCCCCGCGCCGATCCCCCGCTCCCGGCAGAACCGGTCGAGCGTGGACGCCTTGTTCACCCCGGCGGCGCTGATCTCCAGCAGCCCCTCGGTTCCCGAGTACGTGACCTCCGCCAGATCCCCGACCTCGTCGGCGACGGCCTGGTACATCTCGTCCGCCGTGTGCGCGGGCGACATGGCGAGCAGCTTGACGATGGGCTGATCGGCGTCGAAGACCGAGGCGACCTCCCGATAGGCGGCGATGTCCTGGGCGACCCGCCGCGTGTAGGCGGCCTCGGCCAGCACGTTCGTGCCCGTCTCCACCGCCAGGCCGGCGCCGGGCAGCGCCCTGGCCAGGGCCTCGGCGACCTTGCGGGCCGTCTCGGGGGCGAGCGGGCTGCTGCCGACCACCTCGTCGGCGGCCAGGTCGTAGACGAGGGCGCCGTTGCTGCAGATGGCGGTGCCGTTCACACCCGCCTGCCGGGCGACCTCCCTGACGCCGCGCGGCGCCCGCGCGGTGACGAAGACGATCTCGGCGCCGGCGGCGCGGGCCGCCTGTAACGCCTTCCTGGTACGCGGGCTGACGGTGCCGTCGGAAGCGAGGAGCGTGCCGTCGAGGTCGGTGGCGACAATGCGCGGAAAGGGTGCGGAGGTCACAAACGTGATTTACCAAACTTGGCTTCCTAGATCACCCCGATCGCGGCCTGTTAGGGTACGCGCGTGTCATCCGCCACTCCCTCACCGCGGCCCTCGGCGGCGCGCCCCGACGACCGGCTCGCCTCGGCGTTCCGGTTCGCCGTCGAGCTGCTGGCGTGGGTCGCCACGCCGTGGGCGCTCGCCGCGTACTCGGTGCCGCTGGCGGTGCTCTCCGTGGTGGTGCTGATCGGGCTGCCCACGGTCTTCTCCACGCCAGGCGACAAGCGGCACGTGGTGGTCGCGGTGCCGGGCTGGGTGACGATCGCGCTGGTCGTGCTGCACATCGTGGCGGCCGTGGTGGCGGCGTGGACGGTCTGGCACGCCGTGGTGGCCGGGGTGGTCACCGTGCTCGGCGTGGTGACGGTGGTGCTGGAACTGCCGCGCTGGCGCTGGCTGCTCTCCCGCTGACCGCCCGTCCGAGGTCAGAGCGCGCCCTCCCAGGACAGCAGCCCCTCCTTGGCCTCGGGCGAGTCCGCCAGCGCCGCCCGTACCGTGGTCATCGCCCGCTCGACCGCCTCCAGCGAGTCCAGCCCGCTCACCTTGCGCTCGTGCTCCCACCCTTCGAGCCCGTCGATCCGGTACGGGCACGACCACTCGCCGGTGGGCTCCTCGTAGGGCAGGCCGATCGTCACCACGACCTCACGCGGCGGCTCGGTACGCAGCACCAGCACCCGTTGGGCGATCTCGTACATGTCTGTCGAACTACCCTCCGGGATGCGGCAGAAAGACTCGTGCGCCGCGGTGGTTAGGCAGCGGCCGGCTCCGTGCCTTAGGGTCGCCGGAGAGCCATCCGCGCCCGCGCCGTCCAGGGCCGCCGCCGACGCGGCCGTGAGGAAGTCGCAACATGAACGAGTCGTTCGGGACCCGCCTTCGAGCCAGGCTCGACGCCTACGGGCCACTGTGCGTGGGCATCGATCCCAGCCCCGCACTGCTGCACGCCTGGGGGCTCGACGACGCCCCGGCCGATCTTGAGCGGTTCAGCCGCACGGTGGTCGAGTCGGTCGCCGACGTGGCCGCCGTGGTCAAGCCGCAGTCGGCCTTCTTCGAGCGCTGGGGCAGCCGCGGCATCGCCGTTCTCGAGCGCACCATCGCCGACCTGCGCGCGGCGGGCATGCTGGTGCTGCTCGACGCCAAGCGCGGCGACATCGGCAGCACCATGGCCGCGTACGCGGAGGCGTACCTCGACCGGGGCAGCCCGCTGGCGGCCGACGCGGTGACGCTGAGCCCGTACCAGGGGTTCGGGTCGCTGGAGGGCGCGATCACGTCGGCGGTCGCCAACGACGCGGGCGTGTTCGTGGTGACCCGCACCTCCAACCCCGAGTCGGCCGGCTTCCAGCGGCCGGTGGCCGGGCAGGTGATCGAGGGCGCGGCCAAGGCGAACGCGGGCCACTCGCCGTTCGGGCCGGTCGGCCTGGTGATCGGGGCGACGCTCGGGCGGCTCGACCACCCGCTCGACGACCTCAACGGCCCCATCCTGGCCCCCGGCGTGGGCGCGCAGGGGGCGACGCCGGCCGACGTGGCACGGCTGTTCGGGCCGGTGCGCCACGCCGTCGTGCCGTCCGTCTCCCGTGCCGTGCTCGCCGACCCGGCGCGGCTGCGCGAGCGCGTGCTGCGCTACCGCGACGAATGCGCCGCCGCCCTGTCTCCCCAGACCGCCGCCCAGCCCTGACCCGCCTCAGACGCTCAGCCCTGACTCACCTCAGCGACGGCTGCTCAGCCCTGAGCGTCGCCCTGAGACCGTCGCTCAGCCCTGCGCGGACGCCTCAACAGCCGCTGGGCCCTGCGCGGGCGCCTCAACAGCCGCCGGGCCCTGCGCGGCGACGCTCCCAGCGCTCCTGGCCCGCGTGACCGCGGCCAGGACGGCCTGCACCGACGCCGTCAGCACCGAGGTGTCCTGGGCCGCGCCCCAGCGAGTGACGCCGCCCGCGCGCACCTCCACGTACGCGATGGCCCTGCCGCCCCTGCCGGGGTCGAGCGCGTGCTCGGCGTAGTGCAGGATGTCCACCTCGGTGCCGTCGGCGGCGAGCGCGGACGTCAGCGCGGCGAGCGGGCCGTTGCCGGTGCCGTGCAGGCGACGCCCGTCGGGCAGCGTCCCCTCGAACTCGTGCACGCCCGGCCCGGTCTCCACCGCCTTCCACTCCACCGGCGCGGCGCTCTCGCCCGGCGCGATGTAGGTGGCGTGGAACAGCTCCCACAGCTCCTCGGCGGTGATCTCCTCGCCGCTGCCGTCGGTGGCCCGCTGCACGACCGAGGAGAAGTCGATCTGCAGGCGGCGCGGCAGCTCCAGGCCGTAGCGGGTGTGCAGCAGGTACGCGATGCCGCCCTTGCCCGACTGGCTGTTGACGCGGATGACCGCCTGGTAGTCGCGGCCCACGTCGGCGGGGTCGATCGGCAGGTACGGCACGTCCCACGGCGCCTGCTCCGGCGGCACGCCCAGCTCGGCGGCGCGTTCGGCGTGGTGGGCCAGGCCCTTCTTGATGGCGTCCTGGTGGGTGCCGGAGAAGGCGGTGTAGACGAGGTCGCCCGCGTACGGGTGGCGGTCGGGCACCGGCAGCCGGTTGCAATGCTCGACCACCCTGCGGACCTCGTCGATGTCCGACAGGTCCACCATCGGGTCGACGCCCTGGGAGTGCAGGTTGAGCGCCAGCGTGACCAGGTCCACGTTGCCGGTGCGCTCGCCGTTGCCGAACAGGCAGCCCTCCACCCGCTGCGCCCCGGCGAGCACGGCCAGCTCGGCGCAGGCCACGCCGGTGCCGCGGTCGTTGTGCGGGTGGACCGACAGGATCACCGCGTCCCTGCGGTCGAGGTGGCGGTGCATGTACTCGATCTGGTCGGCGTACACGTTGGGTGTGGCGATCTCGACCGTGGCCGGCAGGTTGTGGATCACGGGGCGGTCGGGCGAGGCGTCCCACAGGGCGGTCAGGCTGTTGCAGACCTCCAGCACGTAGTCCGGTTCGGTGAGGTTGAACACCTCCGGCGAGAACTGGAAGCGGATGTCGCGGTCGCCGGCCAGGCGGGCGACGTGCTCGGCGGCGTCCCTGATCATGGCGTGCAGCTCGGCCCTGTCGTGGCCGAGCACGATCTCGCGCCAGGTGGGTGCGGTGGCCGTGTAGAGGTGGACGACCACGCGGGACATGCCCTCGATGGCGGCGAACGTGCGCTCGATCAGATCGCGCCGCGCCGCCGTGAACACCACCACGCTCACGTCGTCCGGCACGACGCCCGGCGTGGCGAGGTGGCGGACGAAGTCGAAGTCCATCTGGCTGGCCGACGGGTAGCCGACCTCGATCTCCTTGTAGCCCATGCGGACGAGCAGGTCGAACATGCGGCGCTTGCGTGCCGGGTCCATCGGCTCGGCCAGCGCCTGGTTGCCGTCGCGCAGGTCCACCGGCACCCACAGGGGCGCCTCGGTGATGCGGCGCGCGGGCCAGGTGCGATCGGTCAGCGGCACCTCGACGCGCTCGTGGGCGGGGCGGTAGCGGTGGTATGGCATCGCGCTCGGACGCTGCCGGTTCCAGTCGTACATCACGTGTTCCTTCACGGTCGCTTCCTCGAGGACCGGCGGGCACCCTGACCACCGCGGCGGGGTGCCGGTCCGGTCAAGCCCCGCCGCGGCGGCCGAGAAGCAGCAGACCGTACGACGTCATGCCGGGTAGACTAACCACACCACAGGTCCTCAGACAACCTGAGAGGTTGGCGCCCATGCCGCTCGGCTCGATCCGCCCCAGCCCGCTCGTCGAGCAGGCCACCGAGCATCTGCGCGAGCAGATCACCCAGGGAGAGTGGCCGGTCGGCACCCGGCTGCCAGGGGAGAACGCGCTGGCCAAGACGCTCGGAGTGGGCCGCTCGACGGTGCGCGAGGCGCTGCGGGCGCTCGCCGGCGCGGGCCTGGTGCAGGCGCGGCAGGGCTCCGGCGTGTACGTGATCGCCGCCGAGCCGGCCGAGGACTGGCCGGCCCGGCTGCGGCGGGCCGCGATCACCGACGTGTACGAGGTCCGCGCCATCGTCGAGACCCAGGCGGCGCGGCTCGCGGCGCAGCGGCGTACCGAGGAGGACGTGGCGGCGCTGGAGGCGGCGCTGGCCGCCCGCGTCCGGGCGTCGGAGGGCGACGACGCGGCCTTCGTCGCGGCCGACATCGACCTGCACGCGGCGGTCGTGGCGGCGGCGCGCAACCCGGTCCTGTCGGACCTGTTCGCCGAGTTCGCGCCCGTACTGAAAGAGGGGCTGATCGACCTGGTCGAGATGCTGTCACTGCGCGAGCGCGACCCCAACACGGGTCACGGCACGCACGCGGCGCTGGTGGCCGCGATCAGGGACGGCGACGCGGACGCGGCGGGCACGATCCTGCAGAACGAGCTCGACCAGACCCTCGCCCGCCTCCACAGCCGCCGCCTCTGATCGATCGCCCGCTCCCGCCCCGGCCGAGCGGGCGGTCGCGTGCTGCCTCCGGCCGGGCGTGCGAAGGGCGGAGGGCCGCATGCGGCCGCCGGCCGGGCGTGCGGAGATCGGGCGGTCGCGTGCTGCCTGCGGCCGGGCGTGCGAAGGGCGGGTGACGCGGCTTCCCAGGGGGCCGCATCCCCAGGGGCCGCGTCCTTCGCCGTGCCGGAGCGGGCGCGCCCGCCGCGCGTACCGGTTCCGGTGCTGTCAGGTGAGGGCCGCCTCGATGTCGCGGCGGGCCGGCATCGAGGTGCTCGCGCCCTCCCGCTGCACCGACAGCGCCGCCGCCACCGTCGCGAACTCCAGCGCGCGCGGCACCGGCATCCCCTCGGACCTGGCGACGGCGAGCGCGCCGACGAAGGTGTCACCCGCGGCGGTGGTGTCCACGGCGTTCACCTTCCTGGCGGGCACCCGGTGCCGCTCCCCCGAGCGCGAGCCGTAGAGGGCGCCCTCGGAGCCGAGCGTGATCACCGCCTCGGGCACCAGCTCAAGCAGCGCGTCGAGGGCCTCGCCGGGGCCGGTGACGCCGGTGATGGCGGCCGCCTCGTGCTCGTTGGGGACGATCGTGGTGACGGCCTCGAGCAGCTCGTCCGGCAGCGGCTGGGCGGGCGCCGGGGTGAGGTAGACGGGGACGGCGGACACCCGGGCCGCCTGGGCGGCGCCGACCACGGCCTCCATGGGGAGCTCGAGCTGGAGCAGCAGCGCCTGGGATCCGGCGATGACGGCCAGGTCGCTCCCCGACGGCCCGGTGATCGTGCCGTTCGCGCCGGGGACGACGATGATCGAGTTGCCGCCGGAGTCGTCCACCACGATGTGCGCGATGCCGCTGGGCCCCGGCACCTGGCGCAGCCCGCGCACGTCGACCCCCGCATCGGCGAGCGTGGCGCGCATCTCGGCCCCGAAGGCGTCGTCGCCCACCGCGCCGAGGAACGCCACCTCACCGCCCGCCCGCGAAGCGGCGATCGCCTGGTTGGCGCCCTTGCCGCCGGGCACGGTGCGGAAGCTGTGGCCGGTGACGGTCTCGCCACGCTTGGGGGCCTGGGAGACGTACGCGACGAGGTCCATGTTGGCGCTGCCGAATACCGAGATCATGGCTTCATCATCTCCTGTGTACGCGCGGCCAGCTCGGCGAGACTGACCCCGTCGAACCCGGTCAGGCTGCTGGCCAGGCTGTCGCGGATGCGCCAGCGCTCGGGCACGCCGCCGTTCAGCGCCCCCGCCACCGACCCCGCGGTGGCTCCCGCCGAGTCGGTGTCCCAGCCGCCGGCGACGGCGCCCGCGATGGTGGCGGTGAAGTCGCCGCGCGCGTGCACGAGGGTGGCGGCGATGAGCGCGGCGTTGTTGACGGTGTGCACCCAGTGCAGGTGGCCGTGGCGCTCGTGCAGGCGGTCGATGACGCGTTCGAAGTCGCTCTCGCGCTCGGCGTCGGCGACGGCGAGCGTGACGGCCTCGTGCAGCCGCGACCCGGCGGGGACCACGGACAGCCCGGCCCGCACGACCTCCTCGGCCGACGTGGCGACCAGGGAGGCGGCGCACATCGCGGCGGTGAACATGGCGCCGTAGACGCCGTTGGCGGTGTGGGTGAGGCGGGCGTCGCGCCAGGCGTACTCGGCGGCGGTGGCCGGGTCTCCGGGGTTGACCCAGCCGTACACGTCGGCCCTGATGAGCGCGCCGATCCACTCCCTGAACGGGTTGCGCCTGGTGGCGGTCTCCGGCGGCTCGACGCCGTCGAGGAGGTTGCGGTAGGCGACCCGCTCGGCGGTGAACGTGCGCCCTGCGGGCAGCTCGTCCAGCCAGAGCTTGGCCACGTCGTCGGTGGTGAAGCCGCGGCCGTGGCGTTCCAGCACCGACAGGGCGAGCAGCGGGTAGTTGAGGTCGTCGTCCTCGGGGATGCCGTCGATGTTCTCGGCGAGGGAGTTGACGGCGCTGCGGCGGTTCCACGGCCAGCGGCGGGCGACGTCCTCCGGCAGGCCCTTGCCGGTGAACCAGCCGGTGATGGGCCAGTTGCCGGTGGACTCGGCGATCTCCCTGATGCCTTCGCGCGGGATCTTCTCGACGGGCTTGCCGAGCACGCAGCCGGCGGCCCGGCCGAGCCAGGCGCCCAGCACGCGGTCCGGGTCCACCTCGGCGCTCCCCTGCCGGGGCGCGGGCCAGTCGGGGCAGGCGGCGACGATGGCGTCCCAGTCGGACGGCTCGCCGGGCGGCGCGGGCAGCGCGGCCAGCTCGTCCAGCAGCTCCTCGGCCAGGCCGCGCAGGCGGGCGGCGCCCGGCTCGGACGCTCCGGCGCGCGGCGGCGCGTCGTGGCCTCCGGCGGCGTGCCAGCGCGCGGCGATGTCGCGGGCGTCGCGGCCGTCCTCGGCGGCCTGGCGCAGCTCGTGCCCGATCAGGTCCTCGGGCTGGACCCAGGTGAGGCGGATCATGCGCGATCGAGCTCCGCGAAGGCGGCCTCGTGGGCGCGGCGGCGGGCCACATCGGCGGCGTGCAGGCGGCGCGCGACCTCGGCGATCGCCTTGCCGGGCGCCACCAGGTCGGTACGGCTGGCCGTACCGACCTGCTCGACCCACTCGGCCGGCACGCTGGACAGCCCGCCGAGCGCGCCCGCGATGGCCCCGCCCATGGAGGCGATGGAGTCGGCGTCGCGGCCGTAGTTGACGCCGCCGAGCACGGTGTCGCGGTAGTCGCCCTTGGCGATCACCAGGAAGGCGAGGGCCAGCGGCAGCTCTTCGATGCTGTGCACCCGGCTCGGCCGCCGCGCGCCGAGCCCCTGGTCGCGGTAGGTGTCGGCGACCGTGTCGAACGGCCGGATGGCCGCGCGCAGCGCCTCGAACGAGCCCTCCCAGTGGCCGAGGCCGGAGGCGGTCTCGCAGACGGCCTCGATGGCGGCCCTGGTGCCGTCCTTGGCCAGGCGCAGGCAGGTGCCGACCACGGAGTCGGCGGTGGCGCCAGGACGCATGGCCTCGGCGACGGCGGCGGCCATCACGCCGGCGGCCTCGCGGCCGTAGCTGGACTGGTGCGCGCCGGTCAGGTCGATGGCCTCGGCGTAGGCGGCGTCGGGGTCGGCGGCGTTGACGATGCCGACGGGGGCGACGTACATGGCGGCACCGCAGTTGACGATGTTGCCGACGCCGGCCTCGCGCGGGTCGGCGTGCCCGTAGTGCAGGCGGGCCACGATCCACTTCTCGGCCAGGAAGATCCGCTGCAGCGGCAGCGCCTCGTCCTCCAGCTCGGGGATCCAGCGCTTTTCGCCGATCAGCTCGGGCACGAGGTACTCGGCCACCGCGTACGCGTCCAGGTGCCGCCCGGCCTTCTCGTACACACGGATCAGCGCGTGCGTCATGAGGGTGTCGTCGGTGATGTGGCCGTCGCCCTTGTGGTACGGGGCGATGGGGCGGGCGTTGCGCCAGTCGGCGTTGAACGGCGGCACGATGCCCTCGACGCGGCCCCCGTAACGTTCCACGATCTGTTCGGCGGTCCAGCCCTCGGTGGCGCCGCCCAGCGCGTCACCGACCGCCGCCCCCGCCACGCAGCCAGTCGCCCTGTCCTCAAGCGGCGTCATGCGATTCCCTCCGAAAGTGTGTCCGCTAGTTCGATCAGATCCCGGCCCGCCAGGTCCGGCAGGCAGCAGCCGGTGAGCGTGCGGGCCGAGGCGATCCACCCCTCCGGGATCGCCTCCAGCCCGCCGCAGGCTCCGGTGAGCGCTCCGGTGAGCGCGGGCGCCGAGTCGGCGAGCGCGGCCAGGCAGGCCGCCGCCGGTACGGCGCGGGTGAGGTCGCCGCCCGCCGCCTCGGCCAGCGCCAGCGCGGCCGGCACGGTCTGCGCGGCGCCGACGCCGTAGCTGTAGACGTGGTCGAGCAGGGCGGCGTCCAGTGCGGGGACGGCGGCGAACGCGTCGCCCGCCTTGCGCGCGGCGGCCAGCGCGAGCCGGGCGTTGTGCCCGATCGCGGTGTCCTCGGGCAGCTCGGCCAGCGCCGCCTCGACCGCCCGTCCCACCTGGCCCGAGTCGACGGCCTCGGCCACGGCGGCGGCCATCGCGCGGGCGGCGAGCACGCCGTCGTAGGCGTTCGTCACCTGGGCGTCGGGCGTGGGGTCGCGGCGCAGCACCCCGTACGCGACCGCCCTGACGGCGGCGGCGTCGTCGAAGTGGTG
Organism: Nonomuraea sp. NPDC052634; assembly: GCF_040678535.1. Classification (NCBI taxonomy): domain Bacteria; kingdom Bacillati; phylum Actinomycetota; class Actinomycetes; order Streptosporangiales; family Streptosporangiaceae; genus Nonomuraea; species Nonomuraea sp. NPDC052634. Next base: position 126,836 of record NZ_JBFATY010000007.1, read on the forward strand.
CGGGTTGTCGTGCCCGGACGCGGGCGGCGCGATCCCCTTGGCCAGGTTGTCCAGCGCCGTCGCGACGGAGATGCGGGCCCTGATGCTCTCCGGGCCGGTGCCGGGACGTAGCGGCACCAGCTCCGCGTACGCCTCCGCGCGGGGCCGGTCGATGGTCAGCACCGTCCAGGCCAGCCACTCGGCGTCGTCCGACGGGCCGAGGCGCAGCGGCGCGACCGGCTGGTTGAGCGCGAACGGCACCGGCAGCGTGGTGACGCGGTGCTCCTCGGCGAACGTGTCCAGCTCGCGGTGCAGGCGGCGGCTCCAGGGCGCGTGCAGGGCCGCGCGGTGCCGGGTCGCGGGCCAGCCCGCGGCGTCACCGGCGGCGAGCCCGGCGAAGGCTCCCCTGATTCTGTCCCCCGACATATCGATCTACAGTCCTTCCGCCGGCGCGTCGGCTCCGGCCGTTTTGCCGGCTTCGGCGGGCTTTCCGGCTTCGGCGGGAGCGCCGGCCTGTCCGCCGCCCTCCGCCAGCCGGTCGGCCAGCTCGTCGGCGACGTCCAGTACGTGCCGTCCGGCCACCACGGGCAGGCATTTGCCGGTCACGGGCCCGATCCTGGCGGCCCAGCGGGACGGCACGCCGCTCTCTCCCCGGGAGGCTCCGGCCAGCGCGCCGGCGATGGCGCCGATGGTGTCGGCGTCCCTGCCGAGGCCGACACCGTACGTGACGGCCGCCTCGACCTCGCCGTCCCCGGCGAGGAACGCGGCCATGGCCAGCGCCACGGCCTCGGGCGCGACGTCGGTCCAGGGGTAGTGCTTGACGACGACGGCCTCGTGCAGCGCGGCGGGGTCTCCGGCCTTGAGTGCTTCGCGCGCTCTGCTGATGTTGCGCGCGGTCCACGAGTCGGCCGGGACGACCGACAGCGCCGCGTCCACGACCTCCTGCGGTACGGCGCCGCCCATGGCGGCGGCCACGGCTCCGGCGACCGCACGGCCGCCGGTGATGCCCTCACCCGACGCGCTGACCAGGCCGTCCTGCTCCACCAGCCGGGCCGCCTCGGCCGGGTCGCCCGGGCAGAAGATCCCGTACGGGGCCGCGCGCATGGCCAGCCCGTCGGACCAGCCGTGGTTGTGCACCAGCCCGGTCAGCGGCGGTTCCAGCCCGCGGCGAAGCGCTTCGACGGTGCCCAGCTCGGAGAAGCCGGCTCCGCGCATGGGGCCCGTCACGCTGGGGATCACCTCGGCCCGGTAGGCCGCCGCCACGTCGGCCGCGGTGAGCGCGTGGCCGTGGCGGACCAGCAGGGAGGCCGCGTAGATGGCGTACTCGGTGTCGTCGGTGCCGCCGCCCTCGATCTCGGTGAGCCGTCCCCACCTGCGGCGGATCTCCTCCGGGGTCAGGTTCTCGGCAGGGGCGCCGAGGGCGTCGCCGGCCGCCAGGCCGAGCAGGCACCCCCGGGCCCTGTCGCGTGGTGACGTCACCGGTAGTACCGCTCCAGCACCTTGTTGCCGTCCTCGACCAGCCGCTTGGCCGCCTCGTCGATGGTGATCTTATTGGCGAAGTACTCCTGCAGCGCCGGGGTGGCCACCTTGGTCTTCCACTCGTCGAAGCCGTTCACCTTGAGGAACGGCGCCACGACGAGGTTCTTGGCCGAGGCGGTCGCCACGTCCCAGCCGTTCTCCTTCGTGGTGATGGCCGGGTCGGAGGCGGCCTTCTGTGAGGTCGGCAGCAGCCAGTCGCCCTTGGCGAGCTTGGCCTGGTTCTCGGCGTTGAGGAAGTACGCGATGAACTGCATCGCCTCGTCGGGGTGCTTGCTGTCCTGCGCGATCGACAGCGTCTGCGAGACCGCGCCCTGCTCGGCGGTGGTGCCCTTGGGGGCGGGCAGCGTGACCCACTCGAAGCCGTCGGGAGCCTGCTCGGCCACCTGCTGGCGCAGGTAGACGCCGGTCGGCAGCATCGCGAACTTGCCCTGGTAGAAGGCGGGCAGCGGGTCGGCGGTGCCCTGGCCGAGCGCGGCCGGGTCGGCCGACTTGTCCTTGTAGAGCTGGTCGTGGATGCGCTGGAGCACCTCGCGCTCCTCGGGGCCGACCTTGACGGTGGTCTTGCCGTCGGTGGTCTGGAAGAACGTGCCGCCGAAGTTGAGCGCCAGGTTGAGCGTCTTGTTGACCGGCGACTTCATCGGCCAGGCGACGCCGTACGTGCCGCCCTTGGTCATCTTCTTGGCCGCCTCGGAGAACTCGTCCCACGACCACGGGTCGTCCGGGGTGGGGATGCGGACCTTGGCGGCGTCGAGCAGCTTCTTGTTGGCGATGATGACCTGCGACTCCTGCAGGAACGGCACGCCGTAGACGCCCTGGCCGCCCTGCCCGTCGTCGAAGGTGACGGTGTCCCAGGCCGTCTGCGGGATGTCGTTCTTCAGCTCGGCGGGCAGCTTGTCCTTCAGGTCCAGCAGGTAGCCGTCGGAGGCGAAGCCGGCCAGCGCGGGCGAGTCGTTGTGGATGACGTCGGGGGCGGTGCCGCCGGAGAACTGGGTGACGAGCTGGTCGTTGACGTTGTCCCAGCTGCCCTGGACGTAGGTCACCTGGATGTCCGGGTGAGCCTTGTTCCACTCCTCCACGATCTGCTTGTTGGCGGCCACCGACTCCTTCTGCCACGCCAGGCTGAGGAAATCGATCTTGACCGGCTCGCCGGGGGCGGACGACTCGCCGCCTCCCCCGCCGCACGCGGCGGCCAGCGTGAGGACCGCCGCCACCGCCAGAGCGGACTTGATACGCATGTGAGCCTCCTAGCCCTTGACGGCGCCGGCCATCAGGCCGGACTTCAGGCGCCGCTGGATGATTGCGAAGAAGATCAGGCTCGGGATCGTCGCCATGAGCGACGCCGCGGCCAGCGGGCCGAGCCTGGCCACCCCCTCCGGGCCGGTGAACCTCACCAGCGTCAGCGGGAGCGTCATGACGTCGGGGTCCTGGAGGATCACGAGCGCGAACATGAATTCGTTCCAGGACGAGATGAACGAGAACAGCAACGTCGCCACCACGCCGGGCGCGAGCAGCGGGGCCACCACGGTGGCGATGGCCCGCACCCGGGACGCGCCGTCCACCGCCGCGGCCTCCTCCAGCTCGGGCGGCACGGCGCGCACGTACCCCTGGAGCATCCACAGCGCGAACGGCAGCGTGAACGTGACGTGCACGAGCACCAGGCCGGGCAGCGTGTTCACCAGCTCCAGATCCCGCAGGATCATGAAGAGCGGAATGATGATCAGGATGAACGGGAACACCTGGCTGACCAGCACCCACCCGATCGCGATTTTGTTGACCAGGCCGCGGTAGCGGGCCATCGCGTAGGAGGCGGGCAGCGAGATCAGCACCGTGATCACGCTGGCGAACAGCGCCACCAGCAGGCTGCGCAGCGCCGCGCCCACCAGGTCCTGCTCGCCGAACGCGGCGCTGAAGTTGGCCAGCGTGGGCTCGCGCGGGATCCACGTGGGCTCCGTCAGCGCCATCTCCTGCGGCGTCTTCAGCGACGTGGACAGCAGCCACAGCAGCGGGAACGCCAGAAAGACGACGTACGCGAGCAGAGCGGCGTACTGGGCGACGCGCTTCACCTGGCCTCCCTCATCTGGCGCCACAGGTACAGGCCGAGCACCGCGAGCACGACGATGGCCATGGCCAGGCCGAGCATCGAGGCGTAACCGGCCATGCGGTACCTGAACGCCTCCTCGTAGGCGAACAACATCGGCAGCCGGGTGCGCCCGCCCGGCCCGCCCTGCGTGAGCACGTAGACCAGGCCGAACTGGTTGATGTTCCACACGAAGTCGAGCGAGGTGATCGCCACGATCACCGGACGGAGCTGTGGGAGCGTGATGTTCCAGAAGCGCCGCCAGGTGCCCGCGCCGTCCATCGCGCCCGCCTCGTACAGCTCCTTGGGCACGTTCTGCAGGCCCGCGAGCAGCACGACCGTCGTCTGCGGCATGCCCGCCCAGACCCCGACCACGATGATCGCCGGCAGTGCCAGCGAGAAGTCGGCCAGCCAGTTGATGTGGGTGCCGAGCAGGTCGTTCAGGATGCCCGCGTCGGGGTGGTAGACGAGCTTCCACATCAGGCCGACCACGACCGGCGGCATCGCCCACGGCACCACCGACAGCACCCTGGCCACGGCCCGGCCCCTGAGCTTCTCGTTGAGCAGCAGCGCCAGGCCGAGCGCGGCAAGGAACTGCAACACCGTCACCGAGACCGACCAGATCGCGCCGATCTGGAACGACGCCCAGAACTCGTCGTCGGTCAGCAGCCTGGTGAAGTTCTCCAGGCCCACGAATGCGGTCTGGTGGTTACGGGTGTTGCGGGCGTCGGTGAACGCCAGGCCGATGCCGTACAGCAGCGGGCCCACGCTGAACAGCACCACCGGCACCATCGCCGGCAGCATCAGCAGCCACATCTCGCGCCGCTGCCGCGAGGCCGCGCGGTGCCGGGCTCCCGGCCTGCGCGGCGGCGCGGGTCGCGCCACGGTCGCCGTCACGCGCCGCCCTCCTTCCTCAGCGAGTGCTCGTAGCCGGGGCCGGCCGTCGAGGCGCGGATCGCCAGCCTGGGCGGAACGGTGACCCGCTTGGGCTCCCCGTCGTCGCCCTTGAGACGTTCGAGCAGCAGCTCGGCGGCCGCCTTGCCGCGCTCGGCCGAGCCGAGCGAGACGCTGGTCAGCGACGGCCACGACGCCGCCGCGAGGTCGGTGTCGTCCATGCCGACCACCGCCACGTCCTCCGGCACCCGCCGGCCCTGCTCGCGCAGCACGTCGAGCGCGCCGAGCGCGATCAGGTCGTTGGCGCACATCAGCGCGTCCACCTCGGGGGCGCGCGCGAGCAGCTCGGCCACCGCGCGCCGGCCCTCGGCGCGGTAGAAGTCGCCGATCTGCACCAGGTTCTCGTCGTAGGGCAGCCCCAGGTCCGCCAGCGCCTCCCGGTACGCGGCGCCGCGCGCGGCGCCCGGCACGGTGTCGAGCGGGCCGTTCACCATGGCGATGCGGCGGCGGCCGAGCGCGTACAGGTGGTCAATCGCCAGGCGGACGCCCGTGCGGGAGTCGGCGCGCACGTTGTCCACCCGCGTGCCGTCGGGCACCGAGCCGATGATCACGACGGGGGCCCTGGCCGCGGCCAGCATCTCCAGGTGGGCGTCGGTGACGCGCAGGGGGCTCATGATGAGGCCGTCCACGTACCGCTCGCCGAGGCTGTGCAGCACGTCGATCTCGTCGGCCACGACGGCGTCGGTCGAGTGCAGCACGAGCCGGTAGCCGGCCGCCTTCAGCACCGGCTGGATCTCCCGCAGCATCGCCAGGTACGCCGGGTTGCCGACGTCGGCCATCGCGAACGCGATCTGGTTGGTGCGGCGCGACTTGAGCGACCTGGCCACGGCGTTGCGCACGTAGCCGAGCTCGTCCGCGGCCGCCATGACCTTGCGCACCGTCTCCTGCCTGGTCGGCAGGCCGTTGAGGACCCGCGAGACGGAGGCGATCGAGACACCGGCGCGCTCGGCGATCGTGGTGATCGTGGGTCCGTCGGCCAAGGCTGTCCTTCCCTCGTGGTGTAAACGTTTACAGATGATCTGCTGTAAACGTTTACGGCGTGGGGGACATGAAACCTGCATGTAACTTGCAGGTCAAGTCACGATCGCATAACACCAGGTCAGCGGCGCTTTGAGCAAACCGATCACCACGGGACCGGGAACCGGGTCGGCCCCAATGGACCGCCCCGGCCCTTCGCGTGGGCTCCCCCGGCGCACGCCGACGGGCGCTTTTCCGTGAAGGTTCACCCGAGGCGGCCCCGCGCACGGACCGGCCTTCTGGGATCGGCCTTGCGCGCGCCTCCCGGAGGCGCATCCGCGCCCGCGTCCAGCACCTGCGGGCGTTGTTGACGACCGCCGTCGCGCAGCGCTGGGCGCTGCAGGCGCATCCGCGCCCGAGTGCAGCATGTGCGGGCGTTGCCTGCAGCGGGCCGGCACGCGCAGGTCGGCTCCCCCTCCGGACCCCGAGGGGACGGACCCGCTTGGAGCCGACCCAGTGCCCGGCGCCTGAGCACGGCACCGCACGCCAACCTCCCTGCCCAGGTCACCGCCGGGAGCGAGTGCGTGCGCGCGGACCCTGGAACGCGCCTCAGGCACGGGCAGCGGCCCGGTCGGCTCAGTCGCGAATGGCGGCCCGGTCTGGGGCCAGGTCCGGGGCCGAGTTCGGGGTCGGCTCCTTTCCCGGAGTCGAGGGCTCGGACGGGGCGGCGCTGGACAAGGCGAGGAGGGCGCGGATGGCCGGGGAGCCGGCCGCCGTGACCACGGCCGCAAGCACGGCCGGGATGATGAGCGCCACCGGCAGGGACGCCGCCTCCGCAACGAAGCCGAGCACGGCGGGCCCGAGCAGCAGGCCGCTGTAGCCGAAGGCGGTCACCATGGCCAGCGCCCGCCCGACCCGGCCGCCTGCCGCGCCCACAGCGCTGAACAGCACCGGCACCACCGTCGCCAGCCCCACACCGGCCAGCGCCCAGCCGGTCCACGCGCACACCACCCGCAGCGGGTCGCCCAAGATCGGAGACACGAGCACCAGGGCGTACCCGGCGGTCGCGAGGACGCCCGCGAGCCGGATGGTCAGCACGGAGCCGAGCCGTCCCCTGATCGGGTCGCCGAGCAGCCGGAAGGTCGTCATGGCGATCGAGAAGATCGTGTACGCGAGCGGCGCCAGCGCCGGGTCCGCCTCCAGCACCATCCTGGCGTGCAGCGCGGCCCAGTCGATGGCCGCACCCTCGCTCAGGTGCCCGGCGAACGCGGCCAGGCCGAGCAGCGCGATCAGCCCCCACTTGAGCCCGCCATCACCCCCGCTCCGGCCCGGCTTCCCAGCCCCTTGGCCAGGCTTGACGCCGGTCCCGGCAGGTTTCCCGGCGCCATCGCCCGCCCCTGGGGCACTCCCCGCCGGCTTCTCAGCCTCCTGACCCAGCCCCGCGGTGGTCCCGGCCGATCCGCCGACGCCCTCGCCCAGCCCCGCGGTGGTCCCGGCCAACTGACCAGCGCCCTCGCCCAACCCTGCGGCGCTCCCCGCCGATTCGCCGGGGACCTCGCCCGGAGCGCTCAGCCCGCCCGAGCCAGCAGAACCCTCGCCCGGCCCTGCGGCGGCTCCGGTCACTCCCCCGCCCGCGTCAACGGCCGCCTCTCCAGCGGGACCGGGGCGGGTGTAGGCGTCGGGGAGGAGGAGGCGGGCGGCCGGGAGGTACAGGAACGGCACCACGATCGCCGCCACCACCAGCAGCCCCTGAGCGTCCAGCCCGCCCTGGAGGACGAGCGAGGTGAGCCCGCCGCCGGCCGCGCCGCCGAGGCTCCAGGTGCCGTGGAAGGCGGAGATGATCGGCCGCCCGTAGCACCGCTCGACCTCGACGGAGTGGGCGTTCATGGCGATCTCCAGGACTCCCAGCCCCATCCCGAACACCACCGCGAGCACCATCAGCACCCAGGGCGACGGCGCCAGCGCGGGCCCGAGCAGGGCCACCCCGGACAGCGGCCCGGCGATCCAGCACAGCCGCCTGCTTCCCCACCGGTCCACCAGCCGCCCGGCGAGCAGCATCGACGCCAGAGCGCCACCGGAGATCAGCAGCAGGACCCGGCCGAGCAGGGCGGGCCCCAGGTCGAGCCGGTCGTTGAGCGAGGGCAGCCCGGCGGCCCACACGCCCATGACAAGACCGGCGAGAAAGAAGAATCCGAAAACTCCGACACGAGCCCGTCTGGCGACTATGGCGCTTTTGTTCACGGCTAGAGCATAAACTGTGGATCGTGAACGGTGCTACGACGAGTGGCGAGCTTCGCGCGCACAACCGGGTCAGGCTGCTGCGCGCCGTGCACGACTGCGGAGCCACCCGCACCCGCTCCCAGCTCACCCGTGACCTGCGCCTGGCCAGGGGCACGGCCTCGGTCCTGGTGGCCGGCCTGGCCGAGGACGCGCTGCTGCACGAGGAGCCCGCACCCGAGCACGGGCGCGGGCGGCCGACGCAGGTGCCTGGGCCGCATCCGTACGGGCCGGTCGCGCTGGCCGTGGACGTGCGCGAGGACGCCTGGGAGCTGGCGGAGTGCGAGCTGGGCGGCCGGATCACGGTGCTGGAGGTACGCCCGCACGACGGCACGCCGGAGGGCGTGCTCCACCCGCTGGGCGAGGCCCTGGCCGCGCACCGCGAACGGCTCGGCAACCGATTCATCGGCGCCGGTGTCGCCCTGGCGGGTCCGGTACGCCACGGCGGCCTGGTGGACATCGCCCACCTGGGCTGGAACGCGGTGGACGTCCCCGCCCTCCTGGCCGCCGGCGCTCGCCGGGAGGGCGCGGCCGGGGCGCCCGGAGAGCCGTCCGGGGCCGAGGTGGATGACGTCCCGCGAGGGGGCGAGGCCGGGGCTGGACGGGGTGCGTCCGGGATGCCGGGGATGCCGGTCGTCGGGAACGACACCGCGTTCGCGGCACTCGCCGAGGCGCGGCGGGGGCGGCTGCGTGACGTGCGCGTGGGCCTGCACCTGCACGTGGACTTCGACCTGGGCGGCGTCCTGGTGGTGGACGGGCGGCCGGTCGCCGGGGCGGGCGGCGCGGGCGCGGAGTTCGGCCACATGACGCTCACCGGCAGCGAGCGGCTGTGCGCGTGCGGGGCGCTCGGCTGCTGGGGCGCGGACGTGGGCGCGAACGCACTGCTGCGGCACGCGGGCCTGGCCCACGGAGGCGGGCGGGGCCGGGAGGAGGCCGAGCACGTGCTGGCCACCGACGCGGCGGCGGTCGAGGAGACCGCGCGGACGCTGGGGCGCGGCATCGCGAGCCTGGTGAACGCGCACGATCCCGAGGTGGTCACGCTGTCGGGGCACGGCCCTGAGCTGTACGAACGGGCCGGAGCGGCGCTCCTGGAGGCGTGCGAGCCGTACCTGATGGCGATCCGCCGCGAGCGGCCGCCGCGGATCGAGGCGTCGGCGCTCGGGTGGCGTGGAGCGCTTCTGGGTGCTATGGAGTCCGTGTTCGACGCGTTCCTGACCGTCGAAGGGCTGGAGATGTGGCGCGAAAACCACCCTGACCAGGCCCGCGACACGCCCGAACGGCAAAGTGTGACGCATTCCACCCCGGGCGGGGGCCGGCCGTCATAACACGCTCGCGGAAGGCCCCGTACGCGATCTTGGCAGGCCAGGCGTCCGCGACCGGAGCGGAGGGGTCAGGAGGAGCGGGACGATCATGATCTGGGGGCGGGCGCCCGTCGCTCCCGTACGCGCACCGCACAGGACCGAGGCGACCCCCGAGCAGGGGTTCCGCACTCGACGGCGATCTTCGCCGGGGCCTCCTGCGCGACGGCGCACCGCGCGTCCGCCCAGCTCATGACGGGTCCCGGACGCCTCGGACCGATGCCCGCACCCGGCTCCTTCCACTCCTGCGAGAGCCGCCGCGACCGTCACCCTCCGCAGGGGTGACGGCGGGCCCGAGCGGCGCCGGATTCGCCCGAGCGAAGGGGGCATTCCGCCCTTTTAGGGCTACGGTGTGACAGAACGCGTGGTCGGCGGCATAGGGGTCAGCGGGGGCACCGTCGCGCCGGGCGCGAGGTGTGCGGAGGCCGCCGCATCGGGGTGACAGGCACGTTGACAGGGCGCTTTCCGCAACACGAACCGCTGGTATCCGCCATGATTAGCCACTGCACCACGGGTTACAGGACCCGAACGTAAAACTCCCCGAGGAGAGAACTGAGATGGCACTTCCCACTCTCACCCCCGAGCAGCGTCAAGCCGCTCTGGCCAAGGCCGCCGAGGCCCGTGCCGCCCGCACGGCCCTGCTGGCCAAGGTCAAGGCGGGCGAGCTGACGTTCGCCCAGCTGCTGGAGCGCGACGACGACATCGCGAAGAAGATCAAGGTGTCGCAGGCGCTGCGCGCCGTCAAGGGCGTGGGGCCGGCCAAGGCCAACGCGCTGATGGAGGAGGCGGGCGTCGACGAGAAGCGCCGCCTCGGCGGCCTGGGCGCCCAGCAGCGCAAGAAGCTGGTCGAAGCGCTCGGCTGATGCCGGGCGGCCAGGTCCGCGCGCGTGAGGCCGCGCGGACCGGCCGGCGACCCTGGCAGCCCAGGAGAACCCGGCGAGCGGAGCCGCCCCGCTCGGCCGGCGGGCCGCCCCTCAGGGAGCCCTCCCCCGGCTCCCGCCCAAGGGGCCACCCCCACCCCGCCGCCCAGGGCCACTCCTGCAAACGCCTCATCGCCCTCCGACGCCCCCGCCCAGCTGTCTGTCTCGGCGGCCCACCGCCTCCAAGGGCCCATCTCCGCACCCGGCAGCCCCCGGCCTCCAAGGGCGCGTCCCCACCTCCGCCACCCCACCGAGCACCAAGGGCACGTCTCCGCCTCCGCCGGCCCACCGGCCGCCCAAGGGCGCGTTTCCGCCCGAGCAGCCCACGCCAAGGGCTCGCCCCGCTTCCGGCGCCCCGCCCCTCCGTCGCCGTCCTCCGGCTCGCCTGAGAGCCTCTTTCACGGCCTCTCGGCCGCCAAGGGCGCGCGAACCCTTCCGATGAGCGGTCCTGGCCGCGTCACGGCGGCAGAGCGAGTCTCACGGCCGGTCCGGCGAAGGCCGGCCGGCACACCCCGAGTCCGGCGGCCGGCGCATCCGCATCGGCGCCGGCCGCGACCAGCGCATCGGGCTAAGGCGCGGCCGGCGCTCGTCGTCAGTGGTGATCGGCGCATCGGCCAGGACGGAGCCGGTACGGCAGGTGAGGGCGCGGCCGGCGCACCGCGGTCAAGGGCGCCCGTGTCAGGCCGGGGCGACCGCGCGAAACCGGCCGAGGCAGGCGGCAGGTCAGGAGCGCAGGTACATCAGCACGGCGAGGACGCGGCGGTGCTGGTCGGTGTCCTCGGCGTACAGGCCGAGCTTGCTGAAGATGCTCCTGATGTGCTTCTCCACGGCGCCGTCGCTGATGACGAGCTGCCGCCCGATGGCCGGGTTGGAGCGGCCCTCGGCCATGAGTCCGAGTACCTCGCGCTCGCGCGGCGTGAGCTGCGCCAGCGGGTCGTCCTTGCGCCTTCGTACCATCAATTGGGACACCACCTGGGGATCGAAGACCGTGCCGCCCGCGGCCACCCGCCGCAGGCCCTCCAGGAACTCGTCGACGTCGACGACGCGGTCCTTCAGCAGGTAGCCCACCGCGCCCCTGGCGTCGGCCAGCAGGTCGTCGGCGTAGGAGACCTCGACGTACTGCGACAGGATGAGCACCGGCGCGCCGGGCACCCGCCGCCTGGCCTCGACGGCGGCCCGCAGGCCCTCGTCGGTGAACGACGGCGGCATGCGCACGTCGACCACCGACACGTCGGGCTTGTGCTCGGTGACGGCTTCGACGAGGGCGTCTCCGTCCCCGACCGCCGCCACCACCTCGCAGCCGAACTCCTCGAGCAACCTGACCAGGCCCTCCCTGATCAACACCGCGTCATCGGCCACGACTACCCGCACGGCACCTCCGCCACGATCACCGTGGGCCCGCCTTCAGGCGACTGGACGGTCAGCTCGCCGTCCACGGCGCGCAGCCGGTCGGCCAGCCCCGCGAGCCCGTGTCCCTTGGCGACGTGTGCGCCGCCGACCCCATCATCCCCGATCGTGAGCATGAGGGCGTCGCCGAGACGGACGAGCTGGACGGTGCAGACGGTGGCGCGGCTGTGTTTGGCCACGTTGGTGAGCGCTTCGGCGCAGACGAAGTAGATGGCGTTCTCGATGGCGGCGGAGTAGCGCTCGACGGTCTGTACGTCGAGATCGACGGGAACCGTGCAGCGGCCGGCGAGCGCGGCCAGGGCGGGCGCGAGGCCGCGGTCGGACAGAATGGGCGGGGCGATGCCGCGCGAGAGCGCACGCAGCTCGTCGAGGGTCTCGCGGGTGGCGTCGATGGCCGACTTGAGCGTGGCCTGGGCCGCCTCGGGGTCCTTGGCGAGCTGCCGCTGCGCCCTCGACAGCTCCATGGCGAGTGAGACCAGCCGCTGCTGCGGCCCGTCGTGGATGTCGCGCTCCAGCTTGCGCAGCGCGTTGGCCTCGGCGGAGACGGCGGCGGCGCGGCCTTCGGCGAGGTCGTCGATGCGCTCCTGCAGCTCGGCCACGCCGGTCAGCAGCGCCCGCCCGAGCCCGGCGCGCAGCAGCGCGGCGCCCCGGATGACGAACGGCTTCAGCAGCAGGAAGAACAGGCCGACGACGACGTAGAAGGCGGCGTTGACGAGGTAGCCGTCGCCGAGTCCGAGCAGCTCGGGCAGCTCGATGTTGCCGGGGATGCGCATGGTGATGATGCCGTACAGCGGCCAGGCGAGGCAGGCAAGGGGGACGATCCAGAACACCACCGTCACCACGAACGAGATGACCGCGAACGGCAGGTTGATGATGCCGTGCAGCAGGTCGAGCCAGGACTGGCCGCTCGTCAGGGGGTTGACCATGCGGCGGAAGCGGCCGGCCCCGGGCGGCGCGGGCTTGTAGCGCGGCCGTACGGGCGGCCGCTGCAGCACGTCGGCGAGCCATCCCCGCTCGGCGTCGGCGAACCCGCGCGCGATCAGCAGCGTCCCGGCCAGTAGCGGCAGCCCGATCCAGATGACCGCCGTGCCGACGCCTGCGGCCAGGCCGGTCACCATGAGCACGAAGCCTATGAGCGTGGTCGGGAAGCCGACCAGCGTGTATCGGGTGTCAAGGAGGACACGCCTCGTCAGGGAGCGCATGGCCACCACGGTAGGCGGCGGAACCCGGCGGATCGAGTGGGTGCACCGGTGTCCGGTGGTAGGGCTTGCCCTACCCCTGGTGGTGGTGGCGTGCCGACCGAAGGAGTGCGGCTCGCGTCAATGTGCGCGGGGCCGCGCGGCGGGAGCCTGGAGTGCGTCCGCTCTCCCCCGTGCGAATCGAGGCTCCCGTCATGACCGTGCTGCTGGACCGGCCCCCTGTCCAGGCGGCGCCGCCCGCGACCCGGCCGGCGCCCGCGCGGCCCGCGCGTTCGCGCCGCGACCCGTTCATCGACCTGCTGCGCGTGGCCGGCATGGCGCTGATCGTCTTCCAGCACTGGACGATCCCGGTGCTCGACTACGAGGACGGCCGGCTGACGACCGGCAACGCGCTGGCCACGCCCGGCGTGTGGGTGGTCACCTGGCTGAGCCAGGTGATGCCGCTGGTGTTCTTCGCGGGCGGCGCGGCGAACGCGATCAGCTTCGCCCGCTCGGAGCAGGCCGGGGCGCAGGCGCCCGCGTGGCTGGCGGTACGGCTGCGGCGGCTGGCCTGGCCGCTGCTGCCGCTGGCGGCGGTGTGGATCCCGCTGCCGCAACTGCTGCTCACGCTGGGCGTGCCCGCCCAGCCGCTGGAGGTGGGCGCGCGGCTGACCGGGCAGCTGCTGTGGTTCCTCGCGGTGTACCTGATCGCGGTGGTCGCCACCCCGTACGCGCTGCGGCTGCACGCCCGGCACGGCTGGCGGGTGCCGGCGGCGCTGGCGCTGGGCGCGGTGGTGACGGACGTGGCGCGCTTCTCGACCGGGTTCGATCCGGTGGGCTACCTGAACGTGGTGTTCGTCTGGCTGGCGGTGCACCAGCTCGGCTTCTTCTACGCCGAGGGCAGGCTGCGCGGCGCCGGGCTGCTGGCGGCGGGCGGGTTCGGCGCGGCGGCGCTGCTGGTGGCGTACGGGCCGTACCCGGGCAGCATGATCGGCCTGCCGGGCGCCGAGGTGTCGAACATGGCGCCGCCCACGCTGGCCATGCTGGCGGTGGGCCTGGGCCAGATCGGGCTGGCCGTGCTGCTGCGTCCGGCGCTGGTGCGGCTGCCGCTCGGCCGCCTGCTGGACTGGGCGGGGCCGCGCGTCATGACGGTGTACCTGTGGCACATGCCGGCCCTGTTCGCGGTGACCGGGGTGGTCGTGGTGCTGCTGGGCGTGGACACGCCGCGGCCGGGCAGCGTGCTGTGGTTCGCCGGGTGGCCGGTCTGGTTCGGGCTGCTGTGCCTGGTGATGTGGCCGCTGGTGAAGTGGTTCGCCAGGTTCGAGGCGCCGCCCGCGCTGCCGTACGGCAAGACCGGGACGCGCGGCATGCTGGCCGCGTCGGCGCTGGTCGGTGCCGGGGTGCTGACGCTGACCGTGGGCGGTTTCGCGCCCGGCGCGGGGCCGTTCCTGGCGGTCCTGGCGCTGCTCGGCGGCCTGCTGATGACCGTGCCCCGGCTGGAGTCCTGAGGCGGCGGCGCGGGCCCGGTGATGAGCCGGAAATACGGATGTCATGCGCCGATCACGAGAATCGGGGCATGACGCTGATTCGCCCGCTCGGCGAGACGGACCTGCCGGCCGTCGCCGACATCTACGCCCACTACGTGACGACCAGCGCGGTGACCTTCGACGAGACGCCGCCGGGGCTCGGCGACTGGCGGGCCAAGGCCGCCGCCATCTCGGAGGCGGGCCTGCCGTTCCTGGTGGCGGTGGTGGACGGGAAGGTGGCCGGGTACGCCTACCTCTCCCAGTACCGCCCCAAGCCCGCCTACCGCCACACGCTGGAGGACAGCATCTACCTCGCGCCCGAGCACACCGGCAGGGGCCTGGGCGGGCGGCTGCTCGGCGAGCTGATCGGGCGGGCGCGCGAGACGCAGGCCAGGCAGCTCGTCGCGGTGATCGCGGACACCGGCGACCCGTCGTCGGCGCGGCTGCACGAGAGGCTCGGCTTCCGCGCGGCGGGCCGGCTGAAGGCGGTGGGTTTCAAGCTCGGCCGCTGGATCGACACCGCGCTTTTCCAGCTCGACCTGCGCGCTTCCTGACTCGGGTGGCCTCCGGCGGTTCGAGCACCGGGTGAACTTCGGCAGGATAGGGGTGTGAGCCTTCTCGTTGACCGCCTGCCCGAAGACATCGACGCCGATCCCGACGAGATCTTCGACGCGTTCGTCGCGTGGAACGCCGAGCGGGGGCTCACCCTCTATCCCGCTCAGGAAGAGGCCCTCATCGAGGTCGTCTCCGGCAACAACCTGATCCTGGCCACGCCGACCGGGTCGGGCAAGTCGCTGGTGGCGGCCGGCGCCCACTTCACGGCGCTGACCCGCGACCAGCGCACGTTCTACACGGCCCCCATCAAGGCGCTGGTGTCGGAGAAGTTCTTCGACCTGTGCGCGATCTTCGGCACCGAGAACGTCGGCATGATGACCGGCGACGCGAGCGTCAACCCGGGCGCGCCGATCATCTGCTGCACGGCCGAGATCCTCGCGAACGTGGCGCTGCGCGACGGCGCCGAGGCCGACATCGGCCAGGTCGTGATGGACGAGTTCCACTTCTACGCCGAGCCCGACCGCGGCTGGGCCTGGCAGGTGCCGCTGCTGGAGCTGCCGAAGGTGCAGTTCATCCTGATGTCGGCCACGCTCGGCGACGTCACGATGTTCAAGGAGGACCTGACCCGCCGCACCGGGCGGGAGACCGCGGTGGTCAAGCACGCCGAGCGGCCGGTGCCGCTGGTCTACTCGTACCGGATGACGCCGCTGCACGAGACGATCGAGGAGATGCTCGAGGGCGGCCAGGCGCCGATCTACGTCGTGCACTTCACGCAGGCCGCGGCGATGGAGCGCGCCCAGGCGCTGATGTCGATCAACATGGCGACCCGCGAGGAGAAGGAAGCGATCGCCGAGATGATCGGCGGGTTCCGCTTCACCACGCGGTTCGGCCGGGCGCTGTCGCGGCTGGTGCGCCACGGCATCGGCGTCCACCACGCCGGCATGCTGCCGAAGTACCGCAGGCTGGTGGAGCGGCTGGCCCAGGCGGGGCTGCTCAAGGTCATCTGCGGCACCGACACCCTCGGCGTCGGCGTCAACGTGCCGATCCGCACGGTGCTGTTCACGGCCCTGTCGAAGTTCGACGGCAACAAGGTGCGCAGGCTGCGCGCCCGCGAGTTCCACCAGATCGCCGGCCGGGCCGGGCGCGCGGGCTTCGACACCATCGGCTACGTCGCCTGCCAGGCTCCCGAGCACGAGATCGAGAACGCCAGGGCGCTCGCCAAGATCGGCGACGACCCCAAGCGGCGGCGCGGCTATGCCCGCAAGAAGCCGCCGGAGGGGTTCGTGGGCTGGAGCGAGGAGACGTTCGTCAAGCTCCAGGAGGCCGAGCCGGAGCCGCTCACCTCGCGGTTCAAGGTGAGCAACGCGATGCTGCTCGCGGTGATCAACCGTCCTGGCGACTGCTTCCAGGCGATGAAGCACCTGCTGACCGACAACCACGAAGACCGCAAATGGCAGCGGCGGCACATCAGCCAGGCCATCGCGATCTACCGGTCGCTGCTCGCCGGCGGCATCGTCGAGCAGTTCCCCGAGCCCGACGAGCAGGGGCGGCGGGCCAGGCTGACGATCGAGCTGCAGGAGGACTTCGCGCTCAACCAGGCGCTGTCGACGTTCGCGCTGGCGGCGTTCGACCTGCTCGACCGCGAGTCGCCGTCGTACGCGCTGGACATGGTCTCGATCGTCGAGTCCATCCTCGACGACCCGCGCCAGATCCTGTCGGCCCAGCTGAAGAAGGCCAGGGCCGAGGCCGTGGCGCAGATGAAGGCCGACGGCATCGAGTACGAAGAGCGCATGGAGCGGCTGGCCGAGGTCATGTACCCGATGCCGCTCGAAGACCTGCTGCTCGGCGCGTACGAGACCTACCGGCGCGGGCACCCGTGGGTGGCCGACTACACGGTCAGCCCGAAATCGGTGGTGCGCGACATGTACGAGCGGGCGATGACGTTCAGCGAGTACATCCAGTTCTACGAGCTGGCCCGCTCCGAGGGCACGGTGCTGCGCTACCTGGCCGACGCCTACCGCACGCTGTCGCGTACGGTGCCCGAGCACCTGAAGACCGACGACCTGGTCGACCTCATCGAGTGGCTGGGCGAGATGGTGCGGCAGGTCGACTCGTCGCTGATCGACGAGTGGGAGAAGCTGACCAACCCGGCGGCGGCGCTGGAGGAGGAGCAGCAGCTGGAGACCAAGGTGCGGCCGGTCACCGGCAACCCGCGGGCCTTCAGGGTGCTGGTGCGCAACGCGATGTTCCGGCTGGTCGAGCTGTGCGCCCTGGAGAAGGAGGAGGAGCTGGAGGAGCTGGCTCCCGACGTCGACTGGGGTGCGGCGCTCGACGCGTACTACGACGAGCACGAGGAGATCCTCACCGACGCCGACGCGCGCGGCCCCGCGCTGCTGCGCATCGAGGAGGAGGACGGCGTCTGGAAGGTGCGCCAGACGATCAGGGACCCCGAGGGTCACGGCGACTGGGGCATCGACGCCGAGGTGGATCTGGCCGCCTCCGACGAGGAGGGCCGGGCGGTCCTGCACGTGCAGGGTCTCAACCGGCTGTAACGCCGCCGGGGTCACCCGATGGGAGGCGGAGAAAGAACAAGCCGTGTGCCGGAACGGACTGGCAACGGGCGTCCCGGCACCGGCCTGTCACCTTCAGTGTCGGCCGGAAAACGTCGGAGATTCGTCATGGTCGTGTCGCAAGATCGTGACATTCCCCGTATCCAGCGGCCCGTGGCCGTGCGGACACGCCTGGCGCCTGGGCGATAACGCGTGGCGGTGCGGGCGGGCCGTTCACCACAATGAGGGAGGTGAACGACGAAGAGATCCGCCGCGTCCTGGGGCTGCTCTACCAGAACGACACCCTGACCGCCTTCGCCTCCCTGGTGCTCGGCCTGCCCGAGTGCCGGTCGCCCGAGGCGCTGCGCAAGCTGGCCGCCGGCGGGCTGGCCGCGTGCGACGAGAGCGGCAAGTGGCGCGCCACCCCCGAACGCTTCCGCGAGCTGCTGCGCTCGCACGCCGAGCCGGCCGAGCGGCTCAGCGAGGAGGAGCGGGTGCTGCGCACGTTCCTGGTGGACGGGCGGCTGACGACGCTGGCGATGCGGCGCGACAAGCGGCTCGTCGTGCTGCGCTACGTCTCGCGCGTCTTCGAGCCGGGCGTGCGCTACCCCGAGAAGGACGTCGACGTCGCCCTGCGGGCCTTCCACGACGACTACGCGGCGCTGCGCCGCTATCTGGTGGACGAGGGGCTGCTGTCCCGCGAGGGCAACGTCTACTGGCGCAGCGGCGGCCCCGTGGACGTCTGACGGGTTCTCACGTTGCCGTCAGCTCAGCGCGCGCAGCCTGCTCGTCCAGGCGTCCAGCTTGGCCTGCCACCGTTCGGGCGACTCGGGCCTGCCGGGCACGCCCGGCCGGGTCTGCCAGGGCAGCGGACCCTCGGCCCGCCGGTACTCCACGCCGATCGCGTCGAGCCTGCGCAGGTGCTCCTCAAGACGGCGCAGGAAGCCGGGCAGATCGCGATACTCGGAGCTCCACACGGTCTCGGCGAAGGCGGCGAGCCGGGGGAAGGCCATGTAGTCGATCCGGCGGCCCGAGTCGATCAGCTCGGTCCAGACGCCGCACTGGGCGCCCAGCACGTGCCGGGCGGCCGGTTCGCCGCGCAGCTCGGCCGGGATCGGCTCGAAGGCGTAGACGTCCTCGAGCGTCAGCACCGTCCCGAACGGCACCGGCTCGTCCTCCCCCGGCCCCTGCCGGTAGTCGAAGTAGACGGAGGTGTTGGGGCAGTTGACGACGTCGTGGCCGCGCCGGGCCGCCGCCACCGCGCCCAGCTCGCCGCGCCAGGACGCGATGATCGCGCCGGGCGGCGGGCCGCCCTCCAGCACCTCGTCCCAGCCGACCATGCGCCGGCCGCGCTCGGCGAGGAAGTCGCCGAACTGCCGCATGAACCAGCCCTGTAGCTCCTCCTCGTCGCGCAGCCCCAGCTCGGCGATGCGGCGCTGGGCGGCCGGGCTCTCCTTCCACTGGTCCTTGGGGCATTCGTCGCCGCCGAGCACGACGTACGGGCTGGGGAAGATCTCCAGGACCTCCTCCAGCACGTTCTGGAAGAACGCGATCGTGGAGTCCTCGACGTTCAGCACGTTCCTGCCGACGCCCCAGGTGGTGCGCACCTCCAGCGGCGTGTCGAGGTTGCCGAGCTCCGGGTAGGCGGCGATGGCGGCCTGGGTGTGGCCGGGCAGGTCGATCTCGGGGACGACGGTGATCTGCCGCCGGGCGGCGTAGGCCACGACCTCCCTGAGGTCGTCCTGGGTGTAGTAGCCGCCGTGGGGGCGGCCGTCCATGGCGCCGTTCCAGCCGGTCTGGCTCTCCTTGCGCCACGCGCCGACCTCGGTGAGCCGGGGGTAGCGGCGGATCTCGACCCGCCAGCCCTGGTCGTCGGTGAGGTGCAGGTGCAGCACGTTGAGCTTGTGCAGCGCCATCAGGTCGATGAAGCGCAGCACCTCGTGCTTGGTGAGGAAGTGGCGGGCGACGTCAAGCACGCAGCCGCGCCAGGCGAAGCGCGGCGCGTCCTCGACGTACGTGCCCGGCACGGCGAGCGGCCCGCCGGGCGCCTTGCGGTACACGGCGGCGGGCAGCAGCTGCCGGAACGTCTGCGCGCCGTAGAAGGCGCCGGCGGGACCGCCCGCGACGATCTCGACGCGCTCCCCGACGCTCAGCCGGTACGCCTCCGGCGGCAGCTCGCCGAGCACCAGCCTGATCGCCCCCGACTCCGTGCCCGGACCCGGTAGCAGCTCGCCCCCGGTGACGGGGGCCAGCTCCCCGCGCAGCCAGGCCGCCACCTCGCTCAGCGCGGGATCGGCCGCGAGCGAGGTCCCGGCGTCGAGGACGAACGTCCCCGGCCTGGACTCCTGCATGACGGGCTTCGGAACGATCATGAACGTGCGGCTCCTTACGTGCAGGTGATGGTGGCGTCGGCGAAGTCGACGTGGTCGTAGTAGGCGTTGTCGCCGCCGTTGGTCGCGACCAGCCGGACGAATCGGGCGCCCTCGATGTTCGCGGTGACCTTGCGGGCCGGCATCGATCCGGTGATCAGGCCGGAGTAGGCGACACGGCCGCCGTCCGCCCAGACCTCGAACCCGGCCGAGCCGTTCGCGCCCACCTCGTCGTCGATGCCGGCGAAGAACTGGACGGTCGTGCACCGGCCGCCGGTGTAGTACTCGATGTCGGCGGGCGCGTGCGCGCCGAGGCCCTTGGCGTAGCGGACGCCCTCGATGGTGATGGGCCTGCCGTCGCCTCCGGCCTGGTCGCCGTTGCTGGTGTCCTTCTCGACGGGGCCGAAGTGGTTCTTGACGGCCGTCCATTCGAGGTCGCTCACGTACGTCGTGCCGGGCCCCGGCCCCTTGGCGACCATGATGACGGCGGTGGCGGTGCGCTCGCCCTGCCGGAACTCGATCTCGTAGCTGCCCGGCGGGGCGGTCGCCGTGACGTTCCACCTGACCGTGAACGTCTTGCCCGGCTTCAGCAGGCCGGTCCTGGCCGGGGTGCCGGCCTCGATCGTCCAGCCCTGGGGCGCCTTCGCGGTCACCTCGATGTCGCGCAGCGCGGCGGTGGCGCCGGTGTTGGTGACGCGGGTGACGATCTCGCCGGGCACCCCGGGCTCCAGCACGGACGGCCGGTCGTCGCCGGGGAACTTCTGCGGGTCAGCCTCGAAGGTGACCAGCGGCGGCGCCTGCTCGTCCGCGTCGGTCGCGGCGACCCGGTAGAGCCGGGCGGCGTGCGCGGGCACCTGGGCGGCCAGCTCGCCGGTGGTGGAGGAGACCTCGCCGGTCCACAGCTCCTCCACGCGGTAGCGGCCGCTGCCGAGCCTGGCCGAGATGACGGCCGCCCGGTCGCTCTCGTTGAACAGCGCGATCGCCCGGTCGCCGTTCGCGAGGGGCTTGGCGAGCACGTGGTACCAGCCGTCGGTTTTGACGAACGTGCCGTGGACGCCGAGCGGGTCCTGGTTCACGGCGATGACCTTGGGGTTGGCGACGATCGACGCGGGCGCCTGCTGCGGGGGCGTCTGGAGGATCAGCGGGGCGGCGGCCATGGCCCACAGCGTCATCTGGGTGCGGTGCTCGGTCTCGGTCATGCCGGTGCGGCCGGCCTGGACGAGGTCGGGGTCCGCCCAGCTTCCCGGGCCCGCGTACTCGGCTCTGAGCTGGTTGAACTCCCAGATGGCGACCATGTCGGGGTAGGTGCCGTTGATGGGCTTGTTGTAGACGTTGGTGCGCCAGGTGGTGGCGCCCGCGTCCTTGCCCCACAGCCACGGGACGGTGCTGCCGTCCTCGTTGTTCATGGCGAACACGATGTCCTGGCCGAGCGCCTGCCGCATGGGCCGGTAGAGCGCCTCGGCGATCTGCTGGACGTTCTTGCCGGGGAAGTCGGCGGTGGGGATGTTGCACCAGTCGTACTTGACGTAGTCCACGCCCCAGGCCTTGATCTGGGCGGCGTCGGCGGCCTCGTTGCGGTACGAGCCGGGCCCGCCGCCCGAGCACGCCGTGGTGCCGGCGGAGAGGCTGAGCCCGAGCTTCAGCCCCTTGGAGTGGAGGTAGGAGGCGAGGCCGGCGATGCCGCCGGGGAAGCGGGTGGCGTCGGGGGCCAGCTTGCCGCCGCTGCGCTGGGCGGCCAGCCAGCAGTCGTCGATGATGACGTAGCGGTAGCCGAGCGGGGCGAGGCTCGCCATGGCGTCGGCGGCCTTGCGTACGGACTGCTCGGAGACCGAGCAGCCGAGCGAGCGGGTGCTCCACCCCATGGGCGGCGCTGTCAGCGGTGCGGTGGCGGTCGCCGCGGCCTCCGGCGGGGATAACAGGGCGGCCGTCAGAGGCAGGGCGAGAAGGGCCGCCCCGACCCTTGTGAAAGCGGTCTTGAGCATGCGCATGGTGCTCCTGGTCAGGCGGGGTTGAGGGTGGGATCGCCCGGCTCGATGACGAAGGAGCCGGAGGTGTAGGCCGGGGCGTACGGCTCGGTGACGCGCGCCAGCGAGCGGAAGTCGACCTTCATCTCGCTCTCGGTGATCCGGGTCCGTACGTAACCGCGCCGGCCGTTGAAGAACTTGACGTGCGGGTTCTCCTGCAGCAGGACGGTTGTGTCGGGGTATTCGTCCAGGCCGTCGCCCGCGCTCGTCACCGAGGTGGTGACCAGCTCGACGGCCACCGACTTGGACTCGGGGTCCTGGTAGTCGCGCTTGACCTCGCCGGCCCAGTGGGAGTGCACGTCTCCGGTGAGCACGACCGCGTTGCGCTTGTAGGTGTCGATGGCGGCGGTCAGCCGGTTGCGGGAGGCGACGTAGCCGTCCCAGCCCTCGTTGGAGTAGCCCTTGCCCTCGCCGTTCGTCCAGTCCATCTCCATGAAGAAGACCTGCTGGCCGAGCAGGTCCCAGGTGGCGGCCGAGTCCTTCAGCTCCTTGTCCAGCCAGGACTCCTGCTCGCTGCCGAGGATGGTCCTGTTGGGCTCGAAGCGCTCCATGCAGTCGGGGCCGACCGTGCCGCTCTTGCCGGTGCAGGCGTACAGGTCGCGGTACTGGCGGGTGTCGAGCAGGTGCAGGTTGGCGACCGCGCCCCAGCGGATGCTGCGGTACAGGTGCAGGTACGCCCCGTCGGGCTTCTGGGCGCGGCGCAGCGGCATGTTCTCGTAGTACGCCTGGAACGCGGCCGCCCGGCGCTCGAGGAACGGCGGGTCGGGCTGCTCGGGCACGTCGCCGGCCCAGGCGTTCTCGATGTCGTGGTCGTCCCACACCACGACCCAGGGGGCGATGGCGTGCGCCATCTGCGTCTCCGGGTCGGCCTTGTGCTGGGCGTGGCGCAGCCGGTAGCCGGCCAGGTCGAGGCATTCGCCGCCGGCCTGGTCGCGTACGGGGTACTTGTAGTCGCCGTACTCGTAGATGTAGTCGCCGAGGAAGGCGATGAGGTCGGGCTCGTCCTCGGCCATGCGCCGGTAGGGGGTGAACCAGCCGGCCTGGTAGTCGGCGCAGGAGGTGAACGACAGGTTCAGCGCCCTCGTCCTGGTGCCGGGCGCGGGGGCGGTGAGCGTACGGCCGACGGGGCTCAGCTCGTTCGCCGCCTTGAACCGGTAGAAGTACTCCGCGCCGGGCCTGAGCCCTTCCAGCTCCACGTGCACGCTGTGGGCGGACTCGGGCAGGGCCGTCTCGGCGCCGCTTCTCACGATCTTGCGGAAGTTCTCGTCCTCGGCGAGCTGCCATTCGACGGTCACCGGCCGGTCGGGCATGCCGCCGCGGCCGTCGAGCGCGATCGGGTTCATCGCCAGGCGGGTCCACAGGACCACGCCGTCGGGGGTGGGCTCGCCGGAGGCGACGCCGAGCTGGAAGGGGTCGGAGATGGGGGCGCGGCGGGCGGCACGCGCGGGGGTGACCCCCAGCGCGGCGGACATGCCCAGGCTGACGCCCCCGGCGAAAAGAGCACGCCGGGTGATCATGGGGGTCCTCACTTGACGGTGGCGTTGCCTTCGGCGACAGCCTGGTCGGCCGCCTGTTGCGGAGAGAGTTTTCCGAGATACATCTCGTTGAAGATCTGGTTGAGCTTCGTCTCGAACCCGGTGAAGCCGGTCGTGATCGGCAGGGGGAAGGTCGTGCCCTTCGCCTCCTCGGCGAACGGCGTGACGTCGATGCCCTTGGCCTTCCAGAAGTCCACGTAGCCCTGCTCCAGGCCGGTGAGCGCGGGGAAGACGTAGCCCTCGTCGGCCATCATCTTCTGGGGCTCCTGGGTGCCGAGCCAGGTGGCCAGCCGCATCGCCTCTTCGGGGTGCTTGCTCTTGGCGTAGACGGCCTCGGCCAGGCCGTTGAGGTTGACCGCGCGGCCCTGCGGCCCTTCGGGCATGGGCGCGACGCCCACCTCGAACGTCGACTCCGGAGCCACGAACGGCAGCAGCGCGTTGTTGGCGGGGAACATCGCGATCTTGCCCGCCTTGAACATGTCGGTGACCTTGCCGGTGGGCGGGTTGGTCTGGGTGGCGGGTGGCGACACGTGGTGCTTGTTGACCAGGTCCACGCCGAACTGCAGGGCCTGCACGGAGGCGGCGTCGTTGAAGACGTACGTGCCGAACGGCTTGTCGACGAGCTTGCCGCCGTTGGAGGCGATCCAGTTCATCCACTGCGTCTGGTAGTGGTTCCAGGACGCGAAGCCGTACGTCTCGACCTTGTCCGGGTCGAACCCGGCGTCGCCGGGGTGCTTGCCCGCCTCGTCCACGGTCAGCTTGCGCGCCGTCTCCAGCAGGGTGCCGGAGCCGTCGGCGGCCCAGGTGAGCTTGTCCGGCATCTCCACGCCGGCCTTCTTGAACAGGTCCTTGTTGTAGAGCAGGCCGACGATGCCCCAGTCCTTCGGGACGCCGTACATCTTGCCCTCGTACTCGAAGGAGGCGGCGACCGTCGGGTGGTACTTGGCGGTGTCCACCTTGACGGGGGCCAGCACGCCCTTGGTGACGTACTCGGGGAACTGGGTGGGGGTCATCCAGAACACGTCGGGCGCGGTGCCGGCGACCGCGTCGGCGGTGAGCTTCGTCCAGTACTGGTCGTACGGCAGCAGCTCGATCCGCACGTCGATGTCCGGGTTGGCCTTCTCGAAGGCCGCCATCACCTTCTCGTAGCCCACCTTCTGCTGGTCGTCCCAGAGCCGGTAGGTCAAGGTGACCTTCTCGCCGCCGCCGTCGCCGCCGCCGTCTCCCCCGCCCGTTCCGCATGCGGACAGGGCGAGCACGGAGGCGAGTGTGGTGGCGAGCCCTTTGACGAGCACATTGGCGAGCAACGCGCAGCGAATCGGGGGGTTCTTCAGCATTCGCTGACCTCTTCTTGCGGTCTGCGCCTGCCGGAGCAGGCTCACTTGAGGCCGGTGAGGACCACCGACCTGACGATGTACTTCTGGAAGAAGATGAAGATCACGACCATGGGGGCCAGCGCGATGAGGCTGCCGGCCATCATGAGGTGGTAGTCGACGCCGATGCCGTCCTTGAGCGTGGCGATCGCGACGGTGATCACCTTGGTCTCGTCGCCGCTCGTGATGATCAGCGGCCACAGGAAGCTGTTCCAGGACGAGATGATCGTGATGATGGCGAGGGTGCCGAGCGCCGGCCGGCACAGCGGCAGCAGGACGCGCAGCAGGATCGTCAGCGGCCCGGCGCCGTCGATCCTGGCCGCCTCCTCCAGGCCGGCGGGCAGCGTCTTGAAGAACTGCCGCATCAGGAAGATGCCGTACGGGGTGCCGAGCACGTACGGGATGAGCAGGCCGTACCAGGTGTTGACGAGGTCGAGCTCCCGCATGATGAGGAACAGCGGGATCATGGTCACCGCGCTCGGCACCATCATCGTGGCCACGAACAGCCAGAACAGCACGTCCCTGCCGCGGAAGCGGAGCCTGGCGAACGCGTACGCGGCGAACGTGGTGAACACGAGCTGCCCGGCGGTCAGCACCGCCGTCATGATCGCGGTGTTGAGTATGAAGCGCGGGAAGTCGCCGGACAGCATGGTGGCCAGGTTGTCCGTGGTCGGCGGCAGGCCGGGCAGCCACGGCGCGGTGGAGCTGAGCTGCGCCTGCGTCTTGAACGCGGTGAGCAGCACCAGCAGGTACGGGAAGACGGAGATGAACGCGCCCGCGACCAGCACGGCATAGAGCAGGGCGCGCCGGATCCTGGCGGTGATGGGAGTCATGACGGCCTCAGCTCAGGTCGTAGGTGGTGCGCTTGCCGAAGAACCTGACCTGCGCCACCGTGACCAGGAAGATGATCACGAAGAGCAGCGTGGACAGCGTGGCGGCGTAACCGAAGTCGAACTGCTTGAACGCGGTCTCGAAGATGCGGAAGTTGAGCACCTCGGTGCTGCGGCTCGGGCCGCCCGCGGTCATCGCGTAGACGGTGTCGAACACCTGGAACGCGCCGATCATGTTCGTCACCATGACGAAGAACATCGTGGGGTTGAGCAGCGGCAGCGTCACCCGCCAGAACCGCTGGGCCGAGGTGGCGCCGTCGATGGCGGCGGCGTCGTGCAGCTCCTTGGGGATGCCCTGCAGCCCGGCCAGGAAGAACAGCATGTTGTAGCCCGTGTACTGCCAGACGCTGACCAGCGCGACGGCGGGCAGCGCCCAGGCCGGGTCGGACAGCCAGTCGGGCCCGGTGATGCCGATCATCGCGAGCGCGCTGTTGATCGCGCCGTCGCGGGGGTCGAAGATCCAGCTCCAGATGAGGGCGAGCACGATCGGCGTGGCCATCCAGGGCACGACGAACAGCGCGCGGTAGAACCGCATTCCCGTGATCTTGCGGTCGAGCAGCAGCGCGAGCGCCAGGGCGAGCACGGTCTGCAGCGGGATGCTGAGCAGCACGTAGCCGACGGTGACGCCGAGCGAGTGCCAGGTCTCGCCGTCGCCGATCAGCCTGCGGTAGTTGTCCAGACCGGCGAACTCGGGCGCCGACAGCAGCTCCCAGTCGAACAGGCTGAGCACGATGACGATGACCATGGGCAGCAGCAGGAACGCCACCACCCCGAACAGGCTCGGCCCGATGAACAGGTACGGGTGCCAGCGGCCCCGCCTGCGGGGCGGCCGTTCGGCTCGGCGGGCCAGGCCGGCGGCACCGGCGACACGGCGCTGCGCGGTGCCGCTGGTCATGACGGGTCCGTCGCCGTCGGGACCATGAGCCGCCTGGTCGTCTCCAGGCCCCACTCGTCGAGCGCCGCGATCGGGTCGCTGGATCCGCGCAGCCCGCCCGTGGCCTCGATGTGGGCCGCCCACTCCTCCCTGGCCTCGACCTCGGGCCGCAGGATGATGCAGTCGGGGTCGTTCACCCACCAGCGTGCGTGCAGGAACTCGCGGGCCGCGCCGGTGAGCCGGGCGCCGAGCTGGGAGGGCTGGCTGATGTCGCCGGACTTGGGCAGCAGCGTGGGGGCCATGTCGGGGCTGACCCGCATGATGTCGACCAGCCCGATGCTGGGCAGCATGGGCGCGCCGCAGCCGTGCAGCGTGGTGTCGGGTCCCGCGCCCTTGCGGATGAGCTCCAGGCCCAGCCGGTACGCCGCGATCGGGTCGATGTCCTCGTGCCGCCGCCCGGTCAGCGCCCCGGCGTAGATGTAGTCGAGCTTGAAGTGGCTGATGCCCATCCCGGCCAGCGTGCGGAAGACGTTCACCAGGTGCTCGGCGGCCTCGGGGTGGGTGACGTCGAGGACGGCCAGCTCCTGGTTCCACATGTGGCCGGCGTACGCGCCGCCCACCAGCCAGTCGGGGTGCTCGCGGTGGATGCGGCTGCGGTGGCCGACGAGGAACGGCGCGGTCCAGATCCCGGTCCGCAGGCCGGCCTCGGTGACGGCGTCCACGGCCCGCCGGAGCGAGCCGAACCCGGGCCTGCCCTCCAGCCAGTCGCCGATCTCGGCCTCGTAGCCGTCGTCGATGAGGATCATCTCGGCGCCGACCCCCTCGTGCTCGCAGAGCATGAGGTTGTCGATGACGTCGGTGTCGGTGACCTTGTCCCAGTAGCCGTACCAGGTGCACCACATGGGCGGGACGGCGGGGAAACGCTCCGGCGCGTGGCCGCGCGCCATCTCGTCGGCCCAGGCACGTAACGCCCGGTCGAGGCCGCCCTCGTAGCGGTGGTGGCGTACCGGGCCGTCGGCGGAGACGACCAGCCGGCCGCCCTCCTCGCGGACCCTGATGGAGGGCACCTGCTCGGGGCCGGGCGCCGACCACAGCTCGACCACCCCGCTCTCGCCGCCGTCCGGCTCGATGGCGAGCAGCCCCTCGCCCTGGAAGACGCCGTCGGGGACGGGGGTCTCCGGCCGGTAGGCGAGGATCTGGATCGTCTCGGTGGCCGCCCGGGGCGGCGCGTCGGTCCAGCGGTACCGGCCCGTGGGGCTCCAGGACTGCCAGCCGTGCTCGAAGATCCGAGCGTCTTGAGGGCGGCACCTGACGTCGCCGACGTCCGCGAACGGCATGGGGCTCTCACTTCCTCAGCAACTTACGAAGGAGCACTTCATTAGTAGCACCGGCTCTCACAGAGGGTCAATGCTCCGATTCCTGCACCATGGGAGGCCGCCGAATTACACGGGTGCTGACGAGCTGGCATAATGGCGCCTTACAGAGGACACCTACATTAAGGACGGTTGATGGCGGACCTACGCGGCGGCGACCTGTCCCGGCTGCGGCAGCTCAACACCCTGACCGCCATCAGGGCGCTGCGCGGCGCCGGGCCGCTCACCCTGTCGGCGCTGGCCGAGCGCACCGGCCTGTCCCGGCCGTCGATGAAGGAGGTCACCGACGAGCTGATGGCGCTCGGCTGGGTCGAGGAGGTGCCACCGAGCCCCGGCACGATGGGCCGTCCTGCCCGCCGCTACCGGTTCCGCGCCGACAGCGGCTACCTCGTGGGCGTGGACATCGGGGGTCACAACATCCGCGCCGCCGTGTCCGACCTCGACGGGCGGATACTCGCCGAGACCCGGCGCCCGGTCGCGCCCGACGCGCCGCTCGATGAAAGGCTGTCCGCGATCGAGCAGGCCGTCTCCGGGTGCCTGACGCTCAGCCATACGGCGATCTCCGACGTGTGGACGATCTCGGCGGGCACGATCGGCGTCATCGACGTCGAGGGCCACGTCGTCTACTCCGCCGCCGTGCCCGCATGGCGCGATCTCGACCTGGCGGGCAAGCTGCGCGAGATGTTCCCCTGCCAGGTGCTCATCGAGAACGACAGCCGCCTGGCCGCCATGGCCGAGACCAGGCGCGGCGTGGCCAAGGGGGCGAAGGACGTGGTGTTCCTGCACGTCGGCAGGCGCATGGGCGCCGGGCTCATCATCGGCGGCAAGGTGCACCGCGGCTTCGGCGCGGCGGCCGGCGAGATCTCCATGCTGGAGGAGGCGCGCTGGTTCGACGCTCCCGAGCACCTGCAGCGGTGCGCGTCCGTGCCGCCCGGCACGCCGCCGGAGGACGCGGCCGGCCACACGCTGGCCGCCGCCCGTGACGGCGACCCGGTCGCGATCGAGGCCGTCGAGCGTTACGTCGACGACCTCGCCGTGGGCACCGCCGCCATGGTCCTCATCCTCGACCCGCAGATGGTGGTGCTCGGCGGCGGCTTCTCCCGCTCGGCCGACGTGCTGCTCGACCGGCTGCGCGACCGCCTGGAGCGGCGCTGCATGCGGCTGCCCGAGGTGCGCGCGTCGGCGCTCGGCGACGAGTGCGTGGTGGCGGGCGCGATCGACTACGCCGTCGAGCACCTGGACGAGCAGCTCTTCACGCCCGACGCGGGCCCGCTCCCGGTCACCCGCTGACTCCGGTCACGCGCTGAACGGCACGGGGGCCCGTTCAGCCGCATCGGGCAGCCTC
Organism: Nonomuraea sp. NPDC052634; assembly: GCF_040678535.1. NCBI lineage: Bacteria > Bacillati > Actinomycetota > Actinomycetes > Streptosporangiales > Streptosporangiaceae > Nonomuraea > Nonomuraea sp. NPDC052634. The sequence goes on from NZ_JBFATY010000007.1 coordinate 155,895, forward strand.
AGGACGGGGCCGGCCGGACCGGAGCAGCGGGGCCGGGTCAGTTCGGCTTCGGCCTGGCCGGATCAGCCGCCGGAGATATCGGACTCGGCGTCGCCTTCGGGGATCGGGCAGTCCCACGGGTCGTCGAGCCATCCGTCCGGCAGGTGCACCTTCGGCCGCTCCCCCGACTTGCCGCGCGGCGTGTCGGTGTTGGGCGGCCACGGCTGGTCGCGCTCCAGCTTCGCCAGGCTCTCGCGCAGCGCGTCGAGCGACTGGGCGGTGGCGAGCTCGCGCCGCAGCTCGCTGCCGACCGTGAAGCCCTTCAAGTACCAGCCGATGTGCTTGCGGAAGTCGGCGATCGCGTAGCGCTCGGTCTCGAAGCTCTCCACCAGCCCCTGGGCGTGGCGGGCCATCACGTCGGCGACCTCGCCCAGCGTCGGGCGGGCCCGCTCGGCGCTGCCGTTGAACGCGTTCTCCAGGTCCTTGAACAGCCACGGCCGCCCGAGGCAGCCGCGCCCGACCACGACGCCGTCGCAGCCGGTGCGCGCCACCATCGCGAGCGCGTCGTCGGCGCACCAGATGTCGCCGTTGCCCAGCACGGGGATCTCCGGCACGGCCTCCTTCAGCCGGGCGATGGCCTCCCAGTCGGCGACGCCGCCGTAGTGCTGCTTGGCCGTGCGGGCGTGCAGCGCGATCGCCGCGACCCCCTCGTCGGCGGCGATCCGTCCGGCGTCGAGGTAGGTCAGGTGGTCGTCGTCGATGCCCTTGCGCATCTTCATCGTCACGGGCAGCGGCCCGGCGTTGGAGACGGCCTCGCGCAGGATGCGCCGCAGCAGGTTCCGCTTGTACGGCAGCGCCGCCCCGCCCCCGCGCCGGGTCACCTTGGGCACCGGGCAGCCGAAGTTGAGATCGATGTGGTCGGCGAGGTCCTCGTCCACGATCATCCGGACCGCCTTGCCGACGACGACGGGATCGACGCCGTAGAGCTGGATGCTCCTCGGCCGCTCCGACTCGGCGAACCTGATCATCCGCATCGTCTTCGGATGGCGCTCGACCAGGGCCCGCGTGGTGATCATCTCGCAGACGAAAAGCCCCGCGCCCTGCTCCCGGCAGAGCACCCGGAACGGCGCGTTCGTGATGCCCGCCATCGGCGCCAGCACCACCGGGGGCCACACCCCGATCGGCCCAATCTTCACCCCGTCAGTTGTAGCGCAGGTCAGGCCGTAACCGGTATTCCGCCCGATAGTCTGTGATCAGCATCGTCGGTTGAGGGGGATGGATGCTTCTTCGCGTACGCCTCACGCTGCCCGACAGGCCGGGCTCGCTGGCGCAGGTGACCAAGGCCCTGGGCGCCGCCGGGGCCGACATCACGCAGGTGACCGTGCTCGACAGGGGCGACGGCCGGGCGGTCGACGACATCACGATCTTCAGCCCCGAGAGCACGTCCAGGCAAGATCTGGCCAAATCCCTGGAGAGCATCGACGGCGTGAGCGTCGACGGCATCTGGCCCACACGCGAGGCGCCGGGCACCTACCCCGAGCTGGAGATACTCAAATACATCACCACCGCGGGCGACCGCGCGCTGACCACGCTGATCGACTCGCTGCCGGTGCTGTTCAGCGCCGACTGGGCGGCCACCGCCGCCGAGGGCCGCATCGTGTACGCGAGCTGGCGCGCGCCCGAAGACTTCACCCTCCCCGCCGACGTGCCGGCCCGGCCGACGGCGCTGACCATCGAGGGCGGCCCCCACCTGATCCACGCGCCGCTGCCGCCGCTGGCGCTCTCCCTGCTGCTCGGCCGCAGCGAGGGCCCGGCCTTCCACCGCATCGAGGTCCACCGGCTCACGCGGATCCTGGAGATCTTCCTGAGCCTCCCGGCGACCGAGCGAAGCGTGGCCCGCCAGCTCCGCAAGTAAGCATCCGGTCCGAAAACGCGCTATTGTTAACCACGCAACAGCGCGGAAGTGGCTCAGGGGTAGAGCATCACCTTGCCAAGGTGAGGGTCGCGGGTTCGAATCCCGTCTTCCGCTCGGAGAGGGGTTTGACCTCGGTGGCGTGGCCGAGAGGCGAGGCAGCGGCCTGCAAAGCCGTCCACACGGGTTCAAATCCCGTCGCCACCTCGATGGACGATTAGCTCAGCGGGAGAGCGCTTCCCTGACACGGAAGAGGTCACTGGTTCAATCCCAGTATCGTCCACCACGTGACGAAGCCCCCGGCCGTCTGGCCGGGGGCTTTCGCGTGTGTGCGCCTCACTGTCCGCAAGGCACCTTCCCGAGCGCACCTCACCACCACGTCGAACGGGTCCGCGCGCGAGGCGCCCCTGACGGAAAGCCGTGCGCGGGGCTTCCGCGGGCGCGCTCGCCACCGCCTGACGGGGCGCTGTGCGCAAGGCGCCCGACGGGGCCGTGCACGAGACCTCCGCGGGAGCGCGCTCACGACCCCCAAGGCCGCACACCCCGACCACCCGCAAGGTCTCCGCGGGCGCGCATCACGGCGTGGCGAGGCGTCCGGCGGTCGAAGGTCACCTACCGACGCGGGCCCGCGTGCGAGGTCACTGGCCGACGCGGGCCCGCGGGCGAGGTCACTGGCCGGCGAGGCCGGTGTGCGCGACGCCGCGGATGATCTGCCGCTGGAACAGCACGAACACGACCAGGAGCGGCAGCCCGGCCAGCACCACCGAGGCCATGATCTGCGCGTACCGCAGGCCGAAGGTGCCCTGCACGACGTTCGCCAGGCCCACCGGCAGCGTCATCGTGTTCGGGTCGGTGGAGACCAGGAACGGCCAGAGGAAGTTGTTCCAGGTGTTGATGAACGTGAAGATCGACACCGCCGCCAGCACCGGCCGCGACAGCGGCAGCACGATCGTGAAGAACACCCGCCACCGCCCGGCACCGTCCACGAACGCCGCCTGCTCGAGCTCCTCCGGCACGTCCTGGAAGAACTTCACCAGGATGTAGACGATCAGCGGCGCGGCCACCTGCGGCAGGATGATCGCCCACCAGGTGTCCACCAGGCCGAAGGCGACCATCTCGGCGAACAGCGGCGCGATGAGCACCTGCGGCGGCACCATGATGCCGGCCAGGATGATCCCGAGCAGCACCCGCTGCCCCTTGAACTGCGTGCGCGCGAACCCGTAGGCCGCCATCGCCGAGAACAGCACGGTCATGAACGTCACCACCACCGCGGTGACCGTCGAGTTGACCGCCCACTTGACGATGCCGCCGGTGCCGAGCACCAGCTCGTACGACTCGAACGTGATCCTGCTGCCGAACCACTCCAGCGGCAGCTTCGTGGTCTCCGACTCCGGTTTGAGCGACGTGGCCACCGCCCAGGCGATCGGGGCGAGCCACAGGACCGCCAGCACCAGCGCGGCGACCAGCAGGACGAACTGGCTGAAGCTGAACCGCCTGGTCACGACGCGGCCTCCTCGCGCTTGCGGAACAGCCGGAGCTGCACCAGGGAAACGATGACGATGATCACGAACAGGATGTACGACACGGCCGAGGCGTAGCCCGTGCGGTAGCCGGTGAAGCCGATGTCGTAGGCGTACTCGATGATGGAGCGGGTGGCGTCCTCGGGGCCGCCGCCGGTCATCAGGTAGATCTGGTCGAAGACCTTCAGCGAGGCCACCAGCTGCAGCACCACGATGAGCGCCGTGGTGCGGCGCAGCAGCGGCAGGGTGATCGAGCGCAGCTTGTCCCAGGCGTCGGCGCCGTCGATCGAGGCGGCCTCGTACAGGTGCTGCGGGATCGACTGCAGCGCGGCGAGATAGAGCAGGAAGTTGAAGCCGACCGTCCACCACACGGTGGTCAGCACCACCGACCACATGGCCATCGACGGATCGCCCAGCCAGACGATGTCGATGCCGAGCGTGCCGTTGATGAGGCCGTACTCGGGCGGGTAGATCATCTGCAGCCACAGGATCGACACCACGGCCGACGGCAGCAGGAACGGCCCGAAGAACGACAGCCGCCACAGCCACTGCATGAAGCGCAGGTGGTGCGCCAGCAGCGCGAGCGCCAGGCCGAGCAGCACCAGCGGGATTGTGCTGAGCACGGTGAAGACCAGCGTGTTCCACAGCGAGCGCCACATGCGCGGGTCGGCGAACGCCTCGGCGTAGTTGGCGAAGCCGATGAAGTGGTCGTTGGTGCCGGCGACGTTGACGCTGGACATGCTCATCTTGAAGCCGAGCAGCGTCGGCCAGATGAGGAAGATCGTGTAGATGAGCAGGAACGGGGCCACGAACAGCAGGCCGTGCTCCGTCCAGCCGCGCCGGACCTTCGATTTCACGGCGGCGACGGCGCTCGCGGGAGGCGCGACGGTGGCGGTCATGAGCGCTCCTCGGCGGGGAAGGGGTTCGGGGCCGTCATCAGCCGGTCGAGCGCCGCCTTGGCGGCGGCCAGGCCGTCCTCGGGGCTGCGTTCGCCGCTGAGGACGGGCGAGAACGCGCCGCCGAACTCGATCCACAGGCGCGAGGCCGACCCGGTGAACCACACCTGCGGGTCCAGCGCGACCTCCGTGATGACCGAGCGGTACTCCGACTGCGGGTGCAGCGCCAGGTAGTCGGGCTCTTCGAGCGCGGGCAGGTAGGCGGGCACGTGCCCGGCGACCGCCCAGTCGGCGCTGTTCTTGACCAGGTAGGCGATGAAGCGGTAGGTGGCCCGCTCGATCTCGGGGTCCCGGCTGCGCTGGTGGGGCAGGACGAACGCGTGGCAGTCGGCCTGCGCCGCGCCGGTGCCGAAGACGTTGGGGAAGCGGGTCATGCTGAACGGCGTGCCGCGCTCCTTCAGGCCGGTGGTCTCCCAGTCGCCGTTCCACAGGAACGCCGCCTCGCCGTTGGTGAACTTGGCGACGGAGGCGCCGTAGTCGGTGCGCGGGTCGCACAGCCCTTCCGTGCCGAGCCGCTGCATCAGCCGCAGCGCGTCCAGGGCCTTGGCGTCGTCGATGGCGATCGCGGTGTTGTCGGGCGTCAGCAGCGCGCCGCCGCTTTGCGAGTAGAGCGTCCACCACACTCGCCAGGGGCCCACCGTGCCCAGGCCGAGCGCGTCCATGGTGAGCGGCGGCTTGCCGCCCATCGCCTCCTTGGCCTTGGTCAGCGCGGCGATCAGCTCGTCCACGCCCGTGGTGGGCCGCAGCTTGCCGTCCTCGCCGAGCAGCCCGGCCTTCTCGCAGATGTCGGTGTTGTAGTAGAGCACCATCGGGTGGGCGTCGAGCGGGATGGCGTACAGCACGCCGTCGAGGTGCGCCCGCTGCCAGATGGGCGGGCTGAAGTCGGCGGCCTTCAGGCCGACCTCCGCCAGCAGGTCCAGGTTGATCGGGTCCAGGATGCGCCCGGCGCCGATGCCGGCCAGCCGGGAAAGGTGGAACGTGGCCAGGTCGGGCGAGCGCCCGCCGGCCCCGGCCATGGCGATCTTCGTGTAGTAGGGCTCGCCCCACTGGAGCACGTTCTCCTCGACGAAGATGTCCGGGTGCTCCTTGCCGAACGCCCGGACCATCCCGTTCATCGTGATGCCGTCGCTGGCGCCGAGGAAGTGCCAGTACCGGATGCGGGTCTGGGAGGAGCCGAACCCCACGGGGAGCGCGCATCCCGACGCTGCGGCGGCGACGAGGGCGAGGCCGCCGCCTAGAAGGTGCCGGCGGTTGATGTCAGGGGGACCGTGCACTGGATGGGCCTCTTCCTTGCACCGGGTTGTTTCGCTGACAGTGCTGACAGTTCTGGCGACGAAAGAAGGATTCAGGACAGCCGAGCGGCGCCTCCGCGCGGAGGCGGACATGGCGGGCCGTCCGGGTCGCGGAAGGCCGCCGCGCGTGCCCCGCGTTTCAGCGGGGTTACCCGAGTGTTAGCGGTAACAAGAAACCTGTCAAGACCCAGCGGGCAACCGCTTTCCCGCTCTTGACCTGGGACGTTGATAACGCTAACAATCGGGAAACGCGTAACGTCACGGAAATATCAGGGAGTCGCCTCCGTGCACCAGGCCACCATCACTCTCGACCCGGCTTTCAAGGTCGCCCCCGTACGCCGCCGCACGTTCGGCGCGTTCGTGGAGCACCTCGGGCGGTGCGTCTACACCGGCATATACGAGCCGGACCATCCGCTGGCCGACGACGACGGCTTCCGGCGTGACGTGCTCGAGCTGACCAGGGAGCTGGGCGTGTCCACCGTCCGCTACCCGGGCGGCAACTTCGTCTCCGGCTACCGCTGGGAGGACGGCATCGGCCCTAAGGAACAGCGGCCCCGCCGGCTCGACCTGGCCTGGCACAGCACGGAGACCAACGAGGTCGGCGTGGACGAGTTCGTCCGCTGGTGCCGCAAGGCCGGTGTGGAGCCCATGATGGCGCTCAACCTCGGCACGCGCGGCATCGCCGAGGCGCTCGACCTGCTCGAATACTGCAACCACCCGTCTGGCACGGCCCTGTCGGACCTGCGCGTCGCCAACGGCGCCAAGGAGCCGCACGGCATCAGGATGTGGTGCCTGGGCAACGAGATGGACGGCCCCTGGCAGACCGGGCACAAGACCGCCCGCGAGTACGGCCGGCTGGCCGCCGAGACCGCCCGCGCGATGCGCATGGTGGACCCGTCGCTGGAGCTGGTGGCGTGCGGCTCGTCCAGCTCCAGCATGCCCACGTTCGGCGCATGGGAGGCGGAGGTGCTGGAGGAGGCGTACGAGCTGGTCGACTTCATCTCCTGCCACGCCTACTACGAAGAGCGCGACGGCGACCTCGGCAGCTTCCTGGCCAGCGACACCGACATGCAGTACTTCATCTCGTCGGTCGTGGCCACCGCCGACCACGTCGGGGCGCGGCTGAAGTCGCGCAAGCGGATCAACATCTCCTTCGACGAGTGGAACGTCTGGTACCAGTCGCGCTTCAAGGACGCCGGCACCCCCGAGGACTGGCCGGTCGCCCCGCGGCTGCTGGAGGACCACTACCACCTGGCCGACGCGGTGACGTTCGGCGGGCTGCTGATCACGCTGCTGCGCAACAGCGACCGGGTGACGGCCGCGTCGCTGGCCCAGCTCGTCAACGTGATCGCGCCCATCATGACCGAGCCGGGCGGGCGGGCCTGGCGGCAGACGACGTTCCACCCGTTCGCGCAGACCTCCCGGTACGCCACGGGCGACGTGCTCCGGGTGGAGCCGGTCTCCCCCGTCTACGAGACGAAGGCGTACGGCGAGGTGCCGCTGGTGCACGCGGTGGCCACGCACGGCGAGGACGGCACGACGCTGTTCGCCGTCAACCGGTCGATGGACGGGCCGCTGTCGCTGGAGATCGACGCGCGGGCGCTGGGCGCGGTGCGGGTGGCCGAGGCGACCACGATGACCGACCCCGACGTCTACGCCCGCAACACCGCCGACGAGCCCGACCGGGTGGCGCCCAGGCCGAACCCGGACGTCGAGCAGGAACCGCTGCGCGTGCTGCTGCCGCCGGTCTCCTGGAACGTCATCCGCCTGACGACCTCCTGAGCCATCCGCCTGACGACCTCGTGGAGCCATCCGCCTGATGCCCGCCTGAGCCGCTTGGCTCTGGGCGGGCGCCGGCTCGGCCGGGCGTTCCCCAGCCCCGGACAGGCGGGTGCCGGGCTCAGGCGCGGGCGGTGCTGTCGCGGACGACGAGCTCCGGCTCGACCAGGCGGCGGCTCTCGGGCTCCGCGCCCGCCATGCGGTCGAGCAGCATGTGGAAGGCGTGCCGGCCGACCTCGCGGAAGTCCTGGCGGACGGTGGTCAGCGGCGGCCAGAAGTACGCGGCCTCGGGGATGTCGTCGAAGCCCGCCACGCTGACGTCCTCGGGCACCCGCTTGCCCGCCTCGCGCAGCGCGCGCAGCACGCCGAGCGCCATCTGGTCGTTGGCCACGAACACGGCCGTGAGGTCGGGCTCCTCGGCCAGGCGGCGGCCGAGCTGGTAGCCGGAGCGCGCGCTCCAGTCGCCGCGCAGCACGCCGGGCACCGGGCGTCCCGCGGACTCCAGCACGCCGCGCCAGCCGTCGATGCGGCCGTTGGCGTCGAGCCAGTCGGCCGGGCCCGCGACGTGCCACACGGTGTGGTGCCCGAGGTCGAGCAGGTGGCGGGTGACGCGGGCGGCTCCGGCGACCTGGTCGACCTTCGCCACCGGGACGGGGATGTCGTCGGCGGCGTCGACCGCGACGACGGGCATCTCGGGAGGCAGGTGTCGCAGCCCGTTGACGGCCGACTCGTGCGGCGCGACGATGATCACGCCGTCGACCCCCTGGGTGCGCAGCCGCTGCAGGCCCTCCTCCATGGAGGTGCGGTTGAGCGAGCTGAGGCTGGCGATGCTGACGTTGTAGCCGGCGTTCCTGGCGGCCTGCTCGATGCAGTAGAGCGTCGTGGCCGGGCCGTAGAGCGTGGTGTCGATGCTGACCACGCCGAGCACACCTGAGCGCCCGGTGACGAGCTGGCGGGCCGCCTGGTTGGGGCGGTAGTCCAGCTCGCGCACGGCGGCCAGGACCCGGGCCCTGGTCTCGGCGCGGACGCGATCGGGTGTGTTGAGCACCCGCGAGACGGTCATGGTGGAGACACCGGCCAGCACGGCGACGTCCATGAGCACCGCAGGCCGGCCGGGCTTGCTTTTCACCGCGGCTCACCCCCTTAGCGGTAACGCTAACAGGCCGGGCGGGCGAGCGCGCGATCTCAGCGGTCGCGTCAAGGGTGTCGTCAGGGCGCTTGATCGGTGGCCGGCCGGACGTTCTCAGCTAACTGCCAGGAACGGACAGTAATCTTCTTCCGCATGAACGTGCCGAGGAAGATGGACAACGCGCTGGTCACGGCCCTGACACGAGGCGCGCCCCGGCGTCCGGGCCCTGCCCCCGCCGGGAGGTGCGGCCGGTGAGGATCCGCTACCTCATGCTCGACGCGTACGGGGTGGGCGGCACGGTCAAGACCGTGGTCAACCAGGCGAACGCGATGGCCGCCGCCGGGCACGACGTCGAGCTGGTCAGCCTGGTACGCCGCCGCGACCGCCTGCACTTCGCCGTCGATCCCCGCATCACCGTCACCACTCTGGTCGATCAGCGCGCCGGCCGGCGGCCCGACTCGCTGGCCCGCAGGGCGTGGCGGCGGGTGCGCGGCAAGGTCGTGCCGCGCGGCGAGTTCGCGGCCGGGTACTTCACCGAGCGGGTGGAGTGGGCCGCGATGGAGTACTGCTCGGGGCTGCGGGACGGCGTCCTGGTCACCAGCCGGCCCGCGCTCAGCCTGATCGCCGCCCGCCGCGCCCGCAAGCCGGTGATCAAGGTGGCGCAGGAGCACATGAACCTGTCGGCGTACCCCGAGACGATCCGCAAGGAGATCGCCCGCCACTACGGCGCGCTCGACGCGGTCACGGTGCTGACGCGGGCCAACATGCAGGACTACCAGCGCCTGCTGCCGGGCACCCCGATCGTGCGCATCCCCAACGCCGTCGCGAGGGCCGACCGCAAGCGGTCCCGGCACACCGAGCCGGTCGTGATCGCGTCCGGGCGGCTGGTGCCGCAGAAGGGGTTCGATCTGCTGATCAAGGCGTTCGCGCGGGTGGTGGCCGAGCATCCGCAGTGGCGGCTGCGCATCTTCGGCGCCGGACCGCGCCAAGGAGAGCTGGCGGGCCTCATCGAGCAGTACGGGCTCGGCGAGCACGTGTCGCTGCCCGGCCACACCGCGCGCATGCACCAGGAGCTGGCCGGGGCGTCCCTGTACGCGCTCAGCTCCCGGTACGAGGGCCTGCCCATGACGATGATCGAGGCGATGACGCATGCGCTGCCGGTCGTCGCGTTCGACTGCCCGACCGGGCCCGGCGACGTGCTGACCGACGGGGTGGACGGCCTGCTGGTGCCGCCGGAGGACGTGGACGCGTTCGCCGCCGCGCTGAACCGGCTGATCGGCGACCGCGAGCTGCGGGTGCGCATGGGCAAGGAGGCGCAGGAGACCTCGCGGGCGTACGCGGCCGAGCACGTGATGCCGCTGTGGGAGGACCTGTTCTCGGAGCTGGCGGCGGGCGAACGGATCTCGGACACGTTCTGGCCGAGCCGCTGAGCGGAGTGGCCTGAACGGCCCGGCGGCTCCCCTCGCAGCCCGGCCCGACCCGCTGACCTGGCTCCCCTCGCAGCCCGGCCCGACCCGCTCACCGGCTCCCCTCACAGCCCGGCCCGACCCGCTCACCGGCCTCCCGGTGGCCTCTTATGGCCCGCTGAGCGGCTACCCCACGGCTTTCCCCGAAAAGATTTACCTTCCCTTTTCCCCGGAAATATCGGGGTTTCCGGATGAGTCTGCACAAAATCTGCCTCATTTCGGCAAAAGCAGGCCCAAGAGGGCGGCACTCTGTCCGCATGCGTGACCGGAAAGTTTTTCTGACCGCCATGGCAGGCGCACTTGCCCTGGTCACGGGGCTCACGGCGCCCGCCGAGGCCACCACCGCGACCTCCAATGCGGCCGTCACCGAGGCCTCCTCCAACCTGGCTCCCGCCCTCAACCCGGACGCCCCCGCCGTTTACGGCAGGGCCGCGTACCTGATGGACGCGAGCTCCGGCGACGTGCTGCTCGACAAGGCCGGCGACAAGCGCATGCCGATCGCCAGCCTCACCAAGACCATGACCGCCTACGTCGTGCTGAAGACCGCCAAGCCCACCGACGTGGTGCGGATCACGGCCGCGGACGTCGAGTACGCGGAGGCCGGCGGCGGCACCACCGCCGGCCTGCGGCCCGGCGACCGCCTCACGGTCGGCGAGCTGCTGTACGGCCTGATGCTGCCCTCGGGGGCCGACGCCGCACACGCGCTGGCCCGCACGTACGGACCCGGCGTCAAGGGCTTCGTCGCCAAGATGAACGCCACCGCCCGCGAGCTGGGCTTGAAGGACACCGAGTACGTCAACGCCGACGGCCTGCCCACCCCCAGGGGCGACGGCTACTCCACGGCCAGGGACCAGGCCGTGCTGGCCGCCGCCGCGCTGAAGGTGCCGCTCATCCGCAAGGTCGCCGGGACCCGCCGGCACTACGTCGACGCCAATGACGAGCACCGCTCGTACCTGTGGCGCAACACCAACCGCCTGATCGGCGACACCGACGCGATCGGCCTGAAGACGGGCTTCACCCGGGCGGCGGGCTACTGCCTGGCGTTCGCGACCGAGCGCGACGGCCGCCTGCTGGTGGGCGTGCTGCTCGACGAGTCGAGCTCCAGCCGCCGCTTCAGCACCGCCGAGAACCTGCTCGACTGGGGCGCCGCCCAGCGACGCGCCTGACCCCGGCACTCACGTACCCGCCGAGGAACACCGCACCCCCCGACCGCCCAAGGACCGACGTGCGGGACCGACGGACTCGCGGGAGCCTTCAACAGCCCATCCCGAAGGACCGCAGCCCGCATAGACCTGAAGGGGTCAGCGGACGCCTCGGGGGCGGAACTGGATGCTGATGCGGGGCCCGGCAGGCCGGTTGGTCTTGGGGATGGCGTGCTCCCACGTCCGCTGGCAGCTTCCGCCCATCACGATGAGGTCGCCGTGGCCGAGGTCGTGGCGGATGGAGGGCCCGCCCCCGCGCGGGCGGAGCATGAGCGAGCGCGGGTCGCCGACCGAGAGGATCGCGACCATGGTGTCCTCTGTGCTGCCCCGGCCGATCGTGTCGCCGTGCCAGGCCACGCTGTCGCGGCCGTCGCGGTAGAAGCAGAGCCCGGCGGTGCGGAACGGCTCGCCCAGCTCCTCGCCGTAGTAGGCGTCGAGCGCGCGACGGGCGTCGTCGAGCACCGGGTCGGGCAGCGTCTCGCCCTCGCCGTAGAACGCGAGCAGGCGCGGCACGTCGACGACGCGGTCGTACATGCGCCGCCGCTCGGCCTGCCAGGGCACCTGCTCGGCCAGCCGCTCGAACAGCGTGTCGGCGCCGCTCAGCCAGCCCGGCCGCAGGTCGATCCAGGCGCCGTGGCCGAGGTGAGTGCGGCGGACGGCGCCCGCCAGCGGCCCGAGCCCGAGCTCCTCGCCGAAGGAGAGCAAAGATGCTTGGAACGCGGCTGTCATGAAGCCGAGTCTACGTCACTCTTCAAACATCCTTTCGAGTAGGGCGGCGGAGCGGCCGCGCCGGTCACAGGGGGCGGCGGCCGGCGAAGCCGAGCTCCGTACGGTGGTACCAGCCGAGCTGCCGCTCCCCTTCGATCCAGCACAGCCGTACGGACACGCCGTCGAGCACGGCCGGGAAGTCGATGAGCACGGGCGCGATGCCCTTGACCTCGATGCCCTGCCGGCTCCACTCGGTGATGATCTCGTCGATGCGCGCCTGGAGCCCTTTGAGCTCGGGCAGGCCGCCCAGCTCGGACCGGCCGCCGGAGCGGCGGGCGAAGTCGATCTCGGCCATGTCGGCGCGGGCGGCGATCACTTCGGCGGCGTCCTTCATGACGCCGGGGAGCAGCAGGCGGGCCTCGTCCACGGTGAAGAGCCGGTCCATGGCCGACAACGTTACCGAGTGGGCTCGTAGGCGTGGATCAGCAGGCGTTCCGCATGGTCGAGGTAGTCGTCGAGATAGGCGGCGGCCTCGTCGGGCTTGCCCGACTCGATGAGCCCGAGCAGCGCGTGGTTGCGCTCGATGAACGGCTCGTGGAAGGCGCGCGGGTTCTCCATGACGTGGAAGACGAGCCGCAGCTCGGCGAAGAGCTGGCGCATCGCCTCGTCGATCCTGGGGCTCTCGTTGAGCGAGACCAGCGCCTGGTGGAAGCGGATGTTGGCGGTGCCGACGCCCTGCCAGTCGTCCTCCGCGGCGGCGCGCTCGGCGTCCTGCAAAGCCTCCTTGATCAGGGCCAGCGCGTGGTCGGACGGCGGGCGGCGCACGGCGGCGCCTTCGAGCACGCGGCGCACGCGATAGAGGTCGGAGACGTCCTCGGCGGACGGCAGGCGGACGAACACGCCCCTGTTGAGCCGGTGCTCCAGCAGCCGCTCGTGGCCGAGCAGCCGGAACGCCTCGCGCAGCGTGTTGCGCGAGACGCCGAGCGCCTCGGAGATCGACTCCTCCGACAGCCGCTGGCCGGGCTGGAAGAAGCCCTCGCTGATGCGGTCACGCAGGATGTCGGCCACCCGCTCGGCCGTGCTGCTGCGTCCCAGGCGGGGCCGGTCCTGAGAGAGATCAGCGACCACGTTATCCACATTCACCAGATAATCATGGAGCAAACCTCTTGTCGAATTGTTGAACGATCCTTACGTTGAAGACTATCCCCCAATCGATTCAAGGAGCGATCCGATGTCAGGCTCCACGCAACAGACCCGGCGGGTGATCCTCGCCAGCCTGATCGGCACGTCGCTGGAGTGGTACGACTTCTTCCTGTACACCACCGCGGCGACCCTGGTCTTCCCCAAGCTGTTCTTCCCGTCGCTCGATCCGTTCACGGCGGTCCTGGCCTCGCTGACCACCAACGCGGTCGCGTTCGTCGCCAGGCCGCTCGGCGGGGTGGTGTTCGGCCACTTCGGCGACCGGGTCGGCCGCAAGACCGTGCTGGTGGTGACGCTCCTGATGATGGGCGTCTCGACGTTCCTCATCGGCGTGCTGCCCGGCTACGCCGCCGTCGGCGTGCTGGCGCCGATCCTGCTCGCGCTGCTGCGGTTCGTGCAGGGGCTGGGTCTCGGCGGCGAGTGGGGCGGCGCGGTCATCATGTCGCTGGAGCACGGCGACGGCCGCCGTCGGGGCTTCAACGCGAGCTGGCCGCAGGTCGGCGTGCCCGCCGGTTACGTGCTGGCCACCGGCCTGCTGACGATCATGTCGTTCACGATGTCGGACACGGCGTTCCTGTCGTGGGGGTGGCGGGTGCCGTTCCTGCTGTCGGGCGCGCTGGTCTTCGTCGGCATGTGGGTCCGGCTGAAGATCACCGAGTCGCCGCTCTTCGCCGAGGTCGAGCAGCGGGGCGCGAAGGCCAAGATGCCGCTGCTCGAGGTGCTGCGGACGCACCCGAGGGCGCTGCTGTCGGCCTTCACCGCGCGTATCGGGGTGGACGTCGCGTTCTACACGTTCACCGCGTACATCATCGTCTACATCACCGGGACGCTGGAGCTGCCGCGCTCGTACGCGCTGAACGCCGTGCTCATCGGCTCGGCCCTGCAGCTCGTGCTGATCCCGCTGGCGGGCGCCCTGTCCGACCGGTACGGCCGCCGCCCGGTCTACCTGGCCGGCGTGGTCGGCGCGGCGGTGTGGGTGTTCGCCTTCTTCCCGCTGCTCGACACCGGCTCGTTCCCGCTGATCGCGCTGGCCGCCGTGGTGGCGCTGGTGACCCACGCCGCGATGTACGGCCCGCAGGCCGCGTTCATCGCCGAGCTGTTCAGCACGCGGCTGCGCTACAGCGGCGCCTCCATGGGCTACCAGGTGGCGGGCGTCGTCGGCGGCGCGCTCGCCCCGATCATCGCCCTGCAGCTGTACGAGTCGTTCCAGTCCACGATCGCGGTCTCCGCGTACGTGGTCGTCGCCCTGGCCGTGACCGCCGTGGGCCTGGCCATCGCTCCCGAGACCCGCGACCTCGACCTGGTCGCCGTGCCCGAGGACGAGGGCGCCCCTAAGGCCCGGCCGGTGGGGCCGTTCGCCTGACGGCCGGCCGGGGCACGTACCAGACACGAAACACCACGAAGCACGACGAGCAGCACCACGGAGCACCATCGCAGGAAATGCCGCGGAAGCAGCGGGCGGCGGCTGCCGACGCCGCCCGCGGGAAGGGGCCCCATGAGAACCGCCTTAGCCGTCATCACAGCACTCATCGTGTTCCCGCTGCTCGTCGGGAGCGTGCTGGGCTTGAGGAGCACGGACGGCGGCGAGGTGGCCGTCGTCCGCGACGGAGGCCCGCTCGATGACAACCGGGTCCGCCAGGTCATCGACCCCGGGTCGGGGCTGACCTGGACCGGCCTGTGGTCCTCCGTCCACTCCTATCCGGCCCAGCAGCGCTTCTACACGATCACCGCGGACGCCAAGCGGGCCACGGCGCTGGGCGTGGACGTGGTGACGGTGCCGAGCAGCGACGGCGTGAACCTCGGCATCGAGGGCACCTTCTACTTCACGCTCAACCTCGACCACGAGACGCTGAAAACGTTCGACGACAAGTACGGCACCCGCACCTACCGTGCCCAGAACGACCAATCGCTCCACGCGTGGGACGGCGACGCGGGCTGGTCCGCCTTCTTCGGCCAGGCCGTCCGCCCTGTGATCGACAATGCGCTGCGCAGCCAGATCGGCTCCCTGCGCTGCGCCGAGCTGGTGCCCTCCTGCGGGCTGCTGGAGAACGCCACGCTCAAGCCGCAGGACGGCAACACCGCCATCGCGCGGGTGCAGGACGCGGTCAACGCCTCCCTGGCCCGCGACCTGCCCGCCACGCTCGGCGGCGAGTTCTTCACCGACATGCGCTTCACGCTGGCGCATGTGACGCTGCCCGGCGAGGTGCAGCAGGCGGTGAACGAGTCGCTCGCGGCCATGGTGGCCGTCTCCGAGGCGGAGGCGAAGGTGGCCCAGGCCGAAGCGGAGGCCAAGGCGAACAAGGCGCGCCAGGACGGCTACGACAAGTGCCCATCCTGCGCCGAGATCGAGAAGCTGAAGGCGCTGCCGCAGGGCATCACCGTCTACGCCCCCGGCAACCCGCAGTCGGTCGTCATACCGTCCCGCTGAGTGCTCTGCGGACCAGGATCGGGCCCATGTCAACGGGGTTGTGACCGTATCGCCATCGATTCACCGAACAACCGTTTCGGAATGCGCATAAACTGCCCGCCTGTGAGCCTGCCTGTACGAGAACGTTCCCGCCGGCCGGGCGGTGGTCGTCACCGCCGTCCCGTGCCTACGTCCTTGCCGCCCGACGCCCCCGTGCTCGTGCTCGCCACCCCGGGCCCGACGGAAGGCGTGGCCGAGGAGATCGCGGCCGTGGTACGCGTCGACAACCCCCAGATCGAGGTGCTCCTGACGAGCGTGAGCGACCTGGCAGACTCCCTGCCCTCCGGCCGCGACGCCGTCGTCGTACCGCTGCTCACCTGGGATGATCCGGTCGTACTCGCGGAGATCGGCAAGGCCGTCGCCGCCGCCGGATCCAGCGCCGCCGTCACCCCCGCGCTCGGCCCGCACCCGCTGCTCGCCGAGGCTCTGCACATCCGGCTCGCCGAGCGCGGCCTGGCCAGAGCCGACCGGGTGCGCCTGCTCAACGTCTCCAGCCCCGTCGACGCCGTGATCCTCGGCACCGTGGGCGGAGAACGCGCCGTGCACGCCGTGCAGGCGACCGCGGTGCTGCTCGCGTCCAGGCTCACGCTGCCGGTGGTCGCCGCGGCGCTGGACGCCGAGCCCGGTGTGCCGGTCGCGGCCCAGCGGCTGCGCGCCGCGGGCGCGGAGCGGCTGGCCATCGCGCCCTGCATGATCGGCCACGAGGCGCCGCGCTCGCTGGTCGAGCAGGCCGCGGCGGCGGTCAACGCCGGTCACGCCGAGCCGCTGGGCTCGCACAGCGCCGTCGCAGAACTTGTCGCAAGGGCTTACGGTAGTCAACTCGCCTCTTGACAAGGGCTTGTGAAGATCACGGGACTCGCGTTACCGTCGGCGCATGCGCCGCGTGGTCTGCGAAGGCGAACGCGTCTGCCTCCGTGAGGTCACGGAGGCGGACGTCGCCGCTCTCCACGGCGTCTACGGCGACCCCGCGGCCACCCAGCACATGCCCTTCGGGCCGCTCGCCCTCCAGGAGGTGGCCGGCCTCGTCGACGAGGCCGTGAAGGCCGCCGCGGCCGAGCCGCGCCTGCTCTATCTGCTCGCCGTGCTCGACGCCCGGCACCGCGACGTGGTCGGGGTCGCGCGGCTGCGCATCGAGGCCGAGCTGCCGCACAGCGCCGAGATCGGGTTCGGCCTCCATCCCGGGCAGTGGGAGCGCGGCATCGGCACCGACCTCGTGCGCCTGCTGCTGTCGTTCGGGTTCGGGCGGCTCGGCCTGCACCGTATCTGGGGCGCCCGCTCCCCCGCCAACCTGCCCGCCCAGCTCGCCATGCTCACCGCCGGCATGGTCGAGGAGGGCCGCATCCGCCACCACCTGCGCACGCCGCAGGGCTGGCGCGACTCCATCGTGCACTCCGCGCTCGAAGACGAGTGGGTCGAGCGCTGATCCTCATTCCCCGCGTTCCACCGCCGCCGGGTCAAGCCCGCGCGGAGTTGCGGGCGCTGGGATTGTCGGTCGGGCATCCTACGATGAGGCACCTCACGGAGGGATAGTCACATGCTCGACTCGCTGATCGTGCCCCTGTTCGTCACCACGGACCTGCCGCCCGGGGCGGACCTGGCCGAGTTCGGCGAGCTGCTCGCCGAGACCGCGCGCACGCTCGGCGACGGCTATCCCGCGTTCCTGGCGGGCAACGTGTTCTGGCTCGACCGTCCCGTGCTGCCGGGGCAGCGGCCGCCGGCCGAGACCGAGCCGCGCTTCGCCGGCATGCTCGGCTACCTCGCGGCCTCCGGCGCCGGGCAGGGATCGCGCGAGGTGGTGTCCGACGTGCGGCGGGCGATCGGGGCCGCCGTCACCGCGCGGTACGGCGACGTGGGCGTGCCGCCCGCCGTGTTCGCGATCCGCGACCAGGACGTGCGCGAGCGCACCCCGGAGACCGCGATCTACGTCGACACCCGCGACGGGGCGGTCGAGCTGGCCAGCGCCACCCGGTCCTACCTCTAGCCCGGGTCGCCTCGTGCCGGGGCGCGGGGCTTCGATCACCTCACGGCAGGTCATGTGGTCTCGGTCACGCACGGCGTGGCTCGGTCACCTCGCGCCCGGCCACGTGGCTTCGGTCACCTTGGGCCGGTCAGGCGGATGGGCGGGCCGTCCGGCGGGCCGATGAGCACGTACGACGCCCACAGGTCGGGCTCGGCGGGGCCGTAGAGCTCGCGCAGCCCCAGCACGGCGGCGCGCAGTGCCTCGGCAGGGTCGTCGCCGGTGCGCACCCGTGAGAGCAGGTCGCGCACGAGGGCGGCGGTGATCTCCGGGGCGACCGGCCACAGCGTGAGCAGCACCCGGCGCGCCCCCGCGCGCAGGAAGGCGTGCGCCAGCGCGGCCACGGCCGTTGCCGTGCCGGTCATGACCGTCGCGGTGTGCGGGGTGAGCATGACGAGGTCCGCCGCCACGTTCATGGTCATCAGGTGGCGGGCGGTGAGCAGGCCGTCGGCCAGCCGGACGCCCGAGCCGAACGGGTCCCGCTCGTCCAGCACCACCGGGGTGGCCAGGTGCAGCACGGGCCGGACGCCGGGCAGGCGGGCCGAGACGGCGTCCCTGCCGGTGACGGGGAGCGTGCCGAGCAGCGCCCCCGACTCCTCCACCGCCGGGCGCTCGCCGCCGTCCGTGCTGAAGCCGACCACCAGGGGCGCGCCGCGCCGCGCCGGTGCCCCGCCGTCCGCGCTCGTGACGGTGTCGTAGGTGACGGGGCAGCGCTCGATGAGCGGGCGACCGCCCGAGAGTGCGAGCGCGTGCAGCGGGACGCCGTGCCAGCCCGCGCCGGGCAGCAGGTGCAGCCTGGCGAGGTCGCCGGCCTGACCGTCCAGGGCGGGCAGGGCGTCGGCCAGCAGGCCGTCTCCGAGGCGGCGCCAGGCGTCGGCGCGGCGGCGGCGGGCCTCGATGTCCAGGAGGCCGGGTCTGGGGGCGTACGTGGCGTGCAGGAAGTCGTCGAGCAGCTCCCGGCCGACGTCTGTGGTGAAGGCGCGCGGCTCCGGCCAGCCCGTACGGTGGGCCAGCACGGTGGTGGTGCCGGCGGCCTGGTCCAGGTGGAAGGCGAGCATCCCCACCGGCCCTTCGGCCCCGTGTTTCAGCGGGCCGGTCACGTGCTTCTGGGGGCTTCGGGCGTGGCGGCGTAAGGCGACGTGGTGGGGTGCCGAGGGCCGCATGCGCTGCCAGACGCCTTCGAGGCCGGCCAGGGCCGTGCGGGCACGCTGGACGAGGCGGGCGGCCCTGTCCGGGTCGCGGGTGCGGGCGGCGGCCGACGTGAGCGTGCTCACGGCGGTCAGAGCCTCGTCTTCGGCTTGCAGGAGGTCGGCGGGGACGCCGGGGGGTGGCGGCCAGGGGCGGTCGCCGAGCTGCGCGGCCAGGACGGCGAGCCTGGCCTGTTCGGCGTACGTCCACGCCGCGGCTCCCCGTCCCAGGCTGACGGCCAGGCGCAGCGCGCGGTCGCGTGCGGGGGCGTGGCCGAGCGCGCAGGCGCGTTCTGCGTCGTCCAGCGCCGCGGGGAGGTCGCCTCGGTGCTCGGCGGCGACGGAGCTCAGGTGGTGCGCCTCGCGGAGCTCCAGGTCGTGGCCCAGGCCGGCCAGCACGTCGATGGCCGTACGGAGGCGGTGGCGGGCCCGGTCGTGCGCACCTTCGGCCAGGTCGAGCGCCGCCAGGTGCCGCTGCGCGACCGCCTCTCCCGCCCGGTACCCGGCCTCCCGCGCCAGCTCCGCCGCCTCCTCCAGCCACCTGCGGGCTTCGGTGGTGCCCAGGCGGGCGAGCGCGATCAGCGCGAGCACGGTGCCGCGGGCATCGTTGTGGGCGCGTGCGAGGTCGAGCGCACGCTCGGCGAGTGGACGGGCTCCCGCCGGGTCGCCGCGAAGCTCGTGTACGAGTGCCAGGTCGGCGTACGCGGTGGCGAGGCCGCCGTGGCGGGCCAGCTCCTCGCCGAGCGCGATGGCCTCGCGGTAGCGGGCGGTGGCCGCGTCCAGTTCGCCGAGCCTGAGATGGAGGGCGGCGCGACCGGCCAGGAGGGGGATGCGGAGCGGCCGCCACACGGCGGGCGCGGTCAGGGCCAGCCCCTCCTCGTACGCCTGCGCGGCCTCCGACCACCGTGCCGCGTCACTGCACGCATCGCCCAGCAGCGCGAGAGACCCGGCAAGCTGAATCGGCGAGGCCTCGCGAGCTCGCTCGGCCGCCGCGCCGAGGTGCGTGATCGCCTCCTCCACCCGGCCCAGCTCCAGAGCCGCCGCCCCCAGGTTCCGCAGGTGCTCGCTGACCCGTTCGTCGCCCAACTCGCACCCTTGGGCGGCGTACGCGTAGGCGGCCGGCAGGTCCCCGAGAGCCCGGCAGTAGAACGAGAGCCTGGCCAGCAAGTACGACCGCTCCCCCGCCGCAGTGAGCGCGCTCAACGCGGCTCCGTCGCCCGCAGAGGCACCCGGCGCGGCTGTGACGCCCGCAGAGGCATTCGGCGCGGCTGCGTCGCACTCAAAGGCACCCGGCACAGCTGTGACACTCTCAGAAGCACCCGGCACAGCTGTGACGCCCTCAAAGGCACTCAGCACGGCTGAGTCGCCCCCGGAAGCACCCGGCGAAGCGGCGCCGCCGGCAGGCGCGCCCAGGGTGGAGGCGAGGGCTTGGGTGGCGAGGTCGCGGGCCTGGGCGAAGTCGCCGGCTGCTTCCGCTTCCGCCAGCCGGAGCCAGAGCTCCAGCCGGGCGACCGCGTCACCCCAGCGCCCGCCCGCACGCAGGGACGCGAGGGCGGCCCGGCCGCTGGTGAGGTCGCCGAGCGTCAAGTGGAGAGCGGCCAGGCGGGACAGGGCCGCGGCGTCGAGGTCGGTGTGCATGACGGCGATCAGCTCGAACGGCGCCTCCTCCACGGCCCCACCCGCAGAGCCGCCCGAAGCCCCACCCGCGTAACCGCCCGCAAGGCCGCCCGCGGCGCTGCTGACGGCGCCGCTGCTGACGGCGCCGCTGCTGACGGAGCCGCTGCTGACGGCGCCGCTGCTGACGGCGCCGCTGGTGACGGAGCCGCTCATCCAGCCGCCCGCAGCATCACCCACCGAGCCGCTCCCGGCACCGCCGCCGCTCGCCGTGCTGCCCGCTGGACCGCTCGTCGGCGCGCCTGCGTGGCGGTCGCCGGGGACAGCCGTCAAGCCGCGGGTGAAACCGCCTCGTTGCCCGCCGGCTCGGCCGCTCCCGGGAACACCGGCGGGCCCGCCCAACGGCCCGCCGACCCGACCGGCCCCGGAAACACCGGCAGGCCCGCCCAGGAGCCTGCCGGTCCGGCCGGCTCCGGGAGCGTCGGCGGCGGCTCCATCCGGCGAGGAGCCGGCAGAGCCCGGCCCTTGCGCACCGAAGGGGAGGCTCGCCGGACGCTCCGCGGAGTCGGCCATCGGGGCGCGGCCGGACTCGGAGCCTGGGCCGGCGCCTTCCTCGACCCGGGCTTCGCTTGCAGCGGCAGCCGCCTGTGCGCCCACCGATCGGTCCTGAGGTGCCGCCGTCCGATCGCTCACCGCCGTCTTCAAAAAAAGCTCCTCGCCGGGCAGCGGTGTGGTGGGGGCGGGCTGGAGGGTGGTGAGAGCGGTTTCGAGGATGTGGCGGGCACGGCGGAGCTCGCCGCGGGCCTCCAGCGCGAAACCCAGCTTGACGGCGGTGAGGGCGGCGAGCCAAGGCCGGCCGGCGTCGCGGAAGGCGGACAGCGCCGCCTCGAGGTCCGGCACCTGGGCGTCGAGCTCACCGGCGAGCCCGTGCAGCGCGGCCAGCCGGTCCCGTACGACGCCCTCGGCCAGCCGGTCGTCACCCGCGAGCGGGAGGGCCGCGCGGAGCCGTTCCCGGGCCTGCTGGAGATCGCCCAGCTCGACGTCCGCGGCCGCGCGCCCGAGGGTGGCGATGAGCAGCGCGTACCGATCCGAGCCCGCCGCTTCGAGGGCGCGGTCGAGGTCGATCAGGGCGTCGTCCGGCGACCCGAGCGCGGTCAGGCAGGCGGCCCGCATGGTCAGCGCGATGGATTCCTTGACCGGGTCGTCCAGCTGCGCGAACGTCTCGGCCGCCGCCCCGAACGCCTCCATCGCCTGCCCGGCCTCGCCCTCCCCGTACGCCAGGACGCCCAGGTTGTAGCGCACGGACGCGGCCCCGTCGGGGTTGCCGAGCGCGTCGTACTCGCGTCCGGCCAGCTCGAAGGCGACCCGGGCACCGGCGGCGTCGCCCCGGGCGCGGCGGCGCTGGGCGATGCGGTACCACTCGTCGGCGGGCTCGCGCCGCAGCCCGTGCCGACGTACGACCTCGACGAGCCGGGTCTCGCAGGCGGCGGCCTGCCCGGGGTGTCCGCGTCCGGCGAGCAGGACGGCGTGCGCGTCGAGCACCCGGCACGCCTCCTCCCAGGCCCCTGCGGCCTCCAGCTCGATGGCGCAGGCGGTGATGCGTTCGCCTGAGGCGGTGAGGTCGCCCTGGTCGAGCGCCGCGCGGGCGGCGATGACGAGGGCGAGCGCGGCGGGCACGGGTTCGTCGAGGTGGTGGTGCAGGTCGCGGGCACGCGCTGCGCAGGCGACGGCGGCGTCCGGGTCTCCGGCGGCGAGCTGCGCCTGCGCGGCGTGCCGCTGGTGAACGGCCTCGTCGGCGGGCAGCCCGGCCTGCTCGCACAGGGCGGCGGCCCGCAGATGGAGCTCGGCCGCGCGGGCGGGGTCGCCGGAGGCGAGGTGCAGCAGACCCATGCCGGTGAGCTCGCGCGCCTCCGCGCTGGGGTCGCCGAGGTCGTGGTGTGCGGCGGCCGCCCGCTCGTACGCCGCCAACGCCCGCTCCGGCGCGGCCGGTGCGGAGAGCCGTGCCAGCCGGGTCAGCGCGTCGGCGGCGCGCGAACGTTCACCCGCCGCCTCGAACGCCTGCGCCGCCCGCTCAAGTACGCGCCCTGCGACGCCCGTCCGCCCAGCCTCGATCAGCCGCGACGCGGCCTCGGAGAGGAACTCGCCGCGCTCGGCCGCGCTCGCCGCCCGCCGCTCGGCCACCTGGAGCAGCGTGAGCGCCCGATCCTCGCTCGGCGTGCGCAGCGCCAGCTCGGTCGCGGCGGCCGCAAGCTGCTCGTCCACCTCGGCCGCCCGGTCCACCACGCTCTTCAGCACGGCGTCGAGGGTGTTCTCGTTGTCGTCGGCGTCGTCGGCGTTCTCAAGGGCCGAGCCGGGTGTGCTCTCCGGCGCGGGCCTTCCTGCGGCATCCCGGGCGGAGCCCGGCGCGGTGGCTCCACCGGCGGGCCCGGCGGTGTCCTGGGCGGCATCGCCGCCGGTGGCCTCAGCGGTGTCCCTGGGCGCGTCCGATGCAGGGGCCGGGGCGAGGTGCTCGGCCTCCAGCGACAGCGCTTCTGTGAGGTCGCGGGGGTCGCCGTACGCGGTGTAGCGCGCCAGCAGCGCCTCTTCCAGCGCGCGCCGTGCTCCGGCCTGGCCGCGCGCGTCCTTCGCGGCCAGTTCCACGGCCCGCCGGGCGGCCTGTACGGCCTCGCGCAGGTCGGCGGCGCGCCGGTCGCCGTCGGCTCGGGCGGCACGCCAGCGCAGCACCTCCGACATCAGCCCGTACGCCTCGACCCGCCCGGCGAGCCGTTCCTCGGCTGCGAGCGCCTCGCGTAACACCGCGATGGCCTCGTCGGCGTCACCGGCCGACGGCAACGAGCCATCGGAAGGAGCCGGCCCACTCGAAGAGGACGGCCCGCCCGAAGAGGCCGGCGCACCCGAAGAGTCCGCCCCGCCGGAGGAAGCGAATCCCCTCGAAGACGCGACCCCACCCGAAGGCGCGGGCCCGTCGCACGCGCCGGAAGACAAGGGCTCGCCAGGCCGAGCGGGCCCAGCGGACGAGGACGTGAGGCGTAGCGTCAGGGCCTGGCCGAGCAGCAGCAGCACGTCGGGCCTGGCGGGGTCGTGTTCGCCGTGGGCGGCCAGGGCGGCGCGGGCGGCGGCGATGGGCTCGGCGGGGTCGCCGCCGGTCGCGGCGGCCAACCTGAGCAGGGCGCCGGCGAGCGAGGCGAGCAGCGCGGCCCTGGCGGGATGCCCGTCGGGGACCTGGCCGACGGCCTCGCGCCTGGCCTCGACGGCGGACTCCAGGTCGGCGGGGTCGCCGGTGACGTCGTAGCGGCGCATCCGGCGGTCGCCGAGCAGGCGGAGCCGGACCAGCGGGTCGGGCAGCTCGCGCACGTCCTCGTCGGGGGTGACGCGCAGCGCGTCGAGCATCTCCATGCCGGCTTCGAGCGAGCGTTCGTCGCCGGTGACGACGTACCACTCGATCAGGCCCGACGCGTACGGCGCCAGCACCCCCGGATGGGCCCACCGCTCGTGCCAGAAGTCCAGCGCGCACTGCCCGACCCGGATGAACGCGAGCAGGTCGTCGTCGGCGCAGGAGGCGACCGAGCGCGCCCGCATCAGCTCGACCAGCTCAAGGAGCGCTCGCGACCGGTCGGGGTCGCCAGGGCCGGACTCGGCCGCCGCCAGGTACGCGCGGGCCAGCTCGTCGTCGCCGGGCGCGGCGAGGGCGAGCGCGGCGGCCAGGTCGCGGGTGTAGGCGGGCTCGCCGAGCGCGGCCCGCAGCAGCACGTGGACGGCGTCGTCGATGACCTCGCGCTCGCCGGTGGCCTCGTACAGGCGCAGCAGCCCGGCGCCGAGCGGCCCCAGCGCGCCGGGCGCCCACGACGGGTCGGACGATCGTACGGACTCCTGCAGCAGGAACTCGCCGAGCCGCTCGGACACCTCCGCGATCGGATCGGCCATCGCGCGGCGGACCAGCGCGTGGATGAGCAGCCCGACATGCCGGTACGCGCCGGGGTCGACGTGCCGGCACACCTCTTCGACCAGCCCCGCCCAGGTGCCCGCCGACTCGCCGGGCGGGAGGTTCGTGCCACGGAGCTTCTCCTGCAGCCTGCCGGGGTCCGCGACGGCGACGGCGGCGAAGAACGCGCCCGCCACGGCGGCGTCGCGGGTGGTGCGCGGGTCGAGCCGGTAGCGGGCCAGGTGCAGCATGCCGATGAGCCGCCAGGTGGCCGCGTCGGACCGGTCTCCCGCGCAGGCCAGCATCGCCTGCTCGGCCTCGGACAGCGCCTCGGGATCCCAGATCAGCTCGGGATCCGCGGCCTGCTCGAACCGCTCGATGCGGGCTGCCAGCGCCCCGGCCGGATCGGTCATGGGCAAAGACTCTCATCGACGTGCCGCCGCGTACAGCCGGACGGGCCGGACGGGCGATGGCGCTGTGAGGCGGCGCGCGTGATGGGTAGAGGCGTCGCATGCTCTACGGCAAGGAACACGTGCGGCGGTACCAGGAGACGGATGGTGCCGAGGGCCACGACTGGAACAACACCACCGTCCTCCTGCTGACCACGAAGGGCCGCAAGTCCGGCAAGCTCGTCACCACTCCGCTCATCTACCAGCGCTTCGGCGACGACTACCTGGTCGTGGCGTCGAAAGGCGGCGCTCCCGACCATCCGCTGTGGTACAAGAACCTGCTCGCGGAGCCCGAGGTGGAGGTGCAGGTCAAGGCCGACAGGTTCCGCGCCCGCGCGCGTACGGCCGAGCCCTCGGAGAAGCCCGAGATGTGGCGGACGATGGTCAGGACGTGGCCCGACTACGACGAGTACCAGCAGAAGACGGACCGGGAGATTCCGGTCGTCGTGCTCGAACGCGTCAACTGACGCTCCCACGCCCGGCCAGGGGGTCTCGCCACGGCGAGGCCCCCTCGACACGCCGCCGCCAGGACACGAACCGCCCTCGGCACGCCGGCAAGGCACCATGCCGCCGGGACACGAGCGCCCCTCCGCGCGCCGCCAAGGCGCCACGAGCGGCCCCTCGGCGCGTCGTCAGGACACCAGTGACTCGTAGAGCTCCACGGTGCGGTGGGCGATGCGTTCCCAGGAGAAGTGCTCGATGGCGCGCACCCGGCCCGCCGCGCCCATCGCGCGCGCCCGCTCCGGGTCGCCGAGCAGGGCGTTGACCCGCTCGGCGAGGTCGGCGGCGAACCGCTCGGGATCGTGCGGCGTGCCGTCGGCCGCCTGGTCGATCGGCACCAGCAGGCCGGTCTCACCGTCGGCGACCACCTCGGGGATGCCGCCGGTGGCGGTCGCCACGACGGCCGTCTCGCAGGCCATGGCCTCCAGGTTGACGATGCCCATGGGCTCGTAGACCGACGGGCACACGAAGACGGTGGCGTGCGTCAGGAGCTGGATGACCTCCGGCTTGGGCAGCATCTCCTGGATCCAGAACACGCCGTCGCGGCCGAGCCCGCGGACCAGCTCGGTCACCTCGGCGGCGATCTCCGGCGTGTCGGGAGCGCCCGCGCAGAGCACGAGCTGCGCCGCCGGGTCGAAGGAGCGGGCCGCGTGCAGCAGGTGGACCAGGCCCTTCTGGCGGGTGATGCGGCCGACGAAGACGACGTACGGCCTGCGTGGATCGACGCCGTGCTTCTCCAGCACGTCGGTGCCGTGGTCGGGGGCGTACTGGACGGTGTCGATGCCGTTGTGGATCACGCTGACCCGCTCCGGCGGGATCTCGGGGTAGGCGGCGAGGACGTCGCGCCGCATGCCCTCGGAGACGGCGATGACCGCGTCGGCGGCGGTCAGCGCGGTGCGCTCGGCCCACGACGAGATCGCGTAGCCGCCGCCGAGCTGCTCGGCCTTCCACGGCCGCAGCGGCTCCAGGCTGTGGGTGGTGACGACGTGCGGCATGCCGTGCAGCAGCTTCGCGACATGCCCGGCGAAGTTGGCGTACCACGTGTGCGAGTGGACGATCGACGCGCCTTCGCACGCGGCCGCCATCTCCAGGTCCACGCCCAGCACCTGCAGGGCCGCGTTCGCGCCCGCCAGGCCGTCGGGGACGCGGTAGGCGGAGACGCCGGGCTCGACGCGGGGCGCGCCGAAGCAGCGCACGCGTACGTCGGCCAGCTTCCGCAGCTCTCTGGCCAGGTATTCCATGTGCACCCCGGCCCCGCCGTACACCTCCGGCGGATATTCCCGGCTGAGCAGATCAACGCGCATGAGACGACACTACGGGCTGGTTGAGCACAGCGAACACAGCGACAAACCAAAGCTCGGCAACTCCGGTTCGTACATTGCATCGCAAATACCGACACACGGGAGGATCTCGCTGCGGGTTTCGTCGATAGATCGGCCATTTGAGGGTAGCGTCCTGGGCATGAGGTCCCGGAGGGTGCTTGCGGTTGTGCTGGCAGGTGGAGAGGGCAAGAGGCTCATGCCTCTCACGGCGGATCGGGCGAAACCGGCGGTGCCGTTCGGGGGCATGTACCGGCTCATCGATTTCGTGCTGTCCAACCTCGCGAACGGCGGGTTCCTGAAGATCGTCGTGCTGACGCAGTACAAGAACCACAGCCTCGACCGGCACATCTCGCGTACGTGGAGGCTGTCGGCGATGCTGGGCAACTACGTCACGCCGGTGCCGGCGCAGCAGCGGCTCGGGCCGAGGTGGTTCTCCGGCTCCGCCGACGCGTTGTTCCAGAACCTGAACCTGATCTACGACGAGGAGCCCGAGCACGTCATCGTGTTCGGCGCCGACCACATCTACCGGATGGACCCCCGGCAGATGGTCGAGCAGCACGAGGAGTCGGGTGCGGACGTGACGGTGGCCGCGATCAGGCAGCCGCTGTCGCTGGCCGACCAGTTCGGCGTGATCGAGACCGATCCCGAGGGGCGCCGCATCGTGGCGTTCAGGGAGAAGCCGAAGGACGCTGTGGGGCTGGCCGACTCCCCCGACGAGGTGTTCGCGTCGATGGGCAACTACGTGTTCAAGACGCAGGCGATGATCGACGCGCTGCGTGAGGACGCGCTCGACCCCTCCAGCAAGCACGACCTCGGCGGAAACATCATCCCGATGCTGGTGAAGTCGGGCGGCGCGGACGTCTACGACTTCGCCCACAACATCGTGCCCGGCTCGACCGAGCGCGACCGCGGCTACTGGCGCGACGTCGGAACGCTGGACGCCTACTACGAGGCCCACATGGACCTCATCTCGGCGCATCCGGTGTTCAACCTGTACAACGACAAGTGGCCGATCTTCACCGGGCACGACCCGCTGCCGCCCGCCAAGTTCGTGCACAACGACGGCGACCGGGTGGGGCGGGCGATCGACTCGCTGGTCTCGCCCGGCGTGATCGTCTCCGGCGGCACGGCGATCAGGTCCATCCTGTCGCCGAAGGTGGTGCTCCACTCGCACTCGCTGGTGGAGGACTCCGTGCTGATGGAGAACGTCAAGGTCGGGCGCGGCGCGGTCGTCCGCAAGGCGATCATCGACAAGAACGTCGTCATTCCCGACGGCGCGCGGATCGGCTTCGACCCGGAGTACGACCGCAGCCGCTTCGCGCTGACCCGGGGCGGGGTCGTGGTGATCGGCAAGAACGAGATCGTCGACCGCTGACGCAGCGTGGTGCGCCTCGGGTTCCCTCCGAGGCGCACCGCCCCTCGGTGTGTACGGGTGCACGGGCATGCCTTGAGACCCCGCCGTGAGCGCGGCGGGTGGGGTGGCGCATGCGAAGGCGACGGCCGCGGGAGGGTGACGCGGAAGGCCGCCGAGGCGGCCGGAGAACGTTCGGTGTGAGGGGGGCGGGCCTCCTGGGAGGCCGGCGCGGGGCCGCTGGGCGCGGCTCAGAGGGTGATACAGGGGGTGGAGGGGTGCCCGGGGCGCCGCGAGAGCGCCCCGGGGCGGCGGCCGAGCCTACGAGCCGGCGCGGCCGATGGCGTCACTACACGCCGTACCAGGGGCCCGGCCAGTTGTAGCCGTTCCAGTTGCCGTAGCGGGCGGCGCCGTAGCCGTTGTCGAAGCCGCGGTGGCCCCAGAAGCTCCAGTGCGGACGCTCGTCGGCCTGGTCGAGGTCCTCGTCCTCGACCGCCTCGTCGTCGCCGAGATCCTCGTCGAACTCGTCGCCGAGGTCGTCGAAGCCGCGGTCGAAGCGGTCGAAGCGGTCGTGGTGGACCCGCTTGCGGTGGCAGGCCTTGGCCTTGCGCTTGCCCGCGTACACGCCCCACGGGTCGATGCGCAGCGTGTGCGTACGGTCACTGATGCCGAGGTCGCAGCGCTCGATCGCCTGGGCCGGCGTGGCCATCGCGCAGAGCGCGGCGGCGGTGGCGAGCGCACCGCCTGCCGCTATGAGCTTACCTTTCATGATCCCCCCCTGTAGTCACTCTGTGACATCGACCACTACTCTACGTAATCGTTCCGAGGGGTGAGGAACCGCCACGCCTGAACCGTCTCGTCACCTTGGCGGGGACTGCGGCGAAGTCGCCGGATCACCGCGTACAGCGGGCAATTGGGCCTTGTTGCGGTGGCCGTCCGGGATCACGCTGAACGGCAGGAGGCAGTGAGATGTCGCACCCACTCGGAGTCAGCCGTCCGGACCTGGAAGTCGCCGACCTGCCCGCGCCGGAGGAGGTCTTCAAGGTCTCCAAGATCGGCTTCAAGGAGATTCTCAAGTACGCCGTGGGGCCGAGCCTGATCGCCCTCGGCATCTCGATCGGCAGCGGAGAGTGGCTGCTCGGCCCGCTCAGCGTGGGCCAGTACGGATTCGTCGGCGTCGGCTGGGTCATCGTGGTGTCGGCGCTGCTGCAGACGTTCTACAACGTCGAGTGCTCGCGCTACGTCATCGCGACCGGCGAGACGCCGGTGGTCGGCTGGGGGCGGGTGCCGCCGGGCTGGCCGCTGTGGGTGCCGCTGTCGGTGCTCATCGTGATCTTCTCGTTCATCGCCGGCGGCTGGGCCGCGTCGGCGGGCCAGGGCGTGTACGCGCTGGTGCACGGCGTCCCTCCGGCGGCCGACGCGACCGAGCCGCGCCTGTGGGCGACCGCCCTGCTCGTGCTGGTCTTCCTCATCACCGCGGCGGCCCGCAAGATCAGCCGGGCCCTGGAGCTGGCGAACTGGGTGATGATCGGCGGCATTCTGATCGCCCTGCTGGCCGTGGACCTGCTGGTGGTGCCGTGGAGCCAGTGGTGGGAGGGCATCCGCGGCTTCCTGACGCCATCGGCGCCGCCGGCCGGGATCACCGCCACCCAGCTCGGCGCGCTCGCCGGGTTCACGGCGCTGGCCTCGGGCCTGAACTGGTACGTCATGGGCCACTACCGCGACAAGGGCTACGGCATGGGCCACCGGGTCGGCTACATCTCCGGCCTGCGCGGCGACCGCACGACGGTACTGGCCAGCGGCATCACGTTCCCCGACGACGAGAAGAACCGCGGCCTGTGGAAGCGCTGGTACCGGCTGCTCATGGTGGACATGTGGGGCGTGTTCTTCGTCGGGGCGATCCTCGGCATGCTGCTGCCCACCCTGCTCATGGCCCAGGCGGTGACGCTGGCGGGCGAGCGGCCGACCCGCGCGAACGTGCCGACGTTCGTGGCCTCGGCGCTGGGCGGCGAGTACGGCCGGGTGGTCTTCTACATCGCGCTGGTCGTCGGGGTGATGGTGCTGTTCTCGACGCAGCTCGGCATCTTCGAAGCGATGGTCCGGGTCACCACCGACGCGGCCAACGCCACCAGCCCGCGCCTGCGCCGGCTGATCGAGGGCGACCCGCGCCGCTTCTACTACCCGTTCATGCTCCTGCTGCTGGTCGTCATCTCGATCATCATCTTCCAGTCGCTGCCCGTGGGGCTGGTGGAGTGGTCGGCGAACATGTCGAACCTGGGGGCGCTGCTCTATCCGTTCCTGCTGATGTACCTCAACAGCAGGCTGCCGCGCCCGGCCAGGCCGCGGCCGTGGCACTACGTGATCCTGGTACTCAACGTGCTGTTCTTCGGGTTCTTCTTCGTCAACTTCATCGCCGACTTCGTCGGGGATCCGCTGGTGACGTTCTAGGCCGAAAAGGGCTACCGCGACGATGCTTTGAACATAGCCGAAATGACGATCCGGAGCCGGTCGGGCGGTGTTAGCTGAGCGCGTCCCGATTCAGCAACGGAGGTAACACACGATGGCCTTGCCGTTCGGCCGTATGACCCGTTCCGCCGGCCTCGCGCTGGCGGTGGCGCTAGGCGCCACGCTCTCCGCCGGCCTCTCCCCCGCCCAGGCCGCCACCGCCAGGACGACGGTCGCCGCGGAGCACGTCAAGGTCTACGAGCTGGTGACGAAGGACGGCGGGTTCTTCTACACCAGCAGCGAGTCGGAGAAGAACACCGCGATCACCAAGCACGGCTGGTCGACCACCCAGACGCCGCTGTACTACATCTCGCGCAGCCCCTTCCCCGGCGGCAAGCCGCTGTTCCGGCTGCGCTGGGAGAAGAAGGCAAGCTACCTGGTCACGGCGTCGGTCGACGAGCGGGAGCGCCTGGTCTCGTCGGGCAAGTTCCGCTATGACGGCATTTTGGGCTACGCTCCCGGGTCGGCCCGCGCCGGCGGTGACGTGAAGGTGTTCCGCCTGTCCAACAACGGCAGGTGGCGGCTCGCGATCGCCGCGCACACCGAGAAGATCCTGGCCAACGAGCCGGGCTGGAAGCTCGACGGGCCGCTGCTGTACCAGTTCAGCCGCTGAGCGACGACAGCACGGGGGGCGCGCCGGATTGCTGCGGACCGGCGCGCCCCTTCCGTTTCGTCCCCTGTGTCAGCGGCGGTGGTAGAGCTCGAGCAGCTCCTCCGCGCGGCGGGTGCGGCCCACCCAGACCTCACGGCCGCGCCGCTCTTTGGTGATCAGCCGGGCGTCCCGCAGCCGGTCGCAGTGGTACGTGATGCTGCTCGGTGTGATCTTCATGTCGGCCGCGAGCATGCTCATCGTCATCGGCCGGCCGATCGCGCAGAGCAGGTCGGCCCGCACGGGGCCCATCAGCGCCGACAACTCGTCGTGCGCCGGGGCGGCGGGCCTGCTCCACAGCGTCTGCGCGCCGGGCACCGGGTAGGCGATCCAGACGGCGTCGGAGCCGTCGAGACCGGCGATGACCGCGTCCTTGCCGGCCAGCATCGGCACCAGGACGATCCTCCTGCCCCCGAGGTCGTGGCGGCCGCCGTCCAGGCCGTTGATGCGCAGCCCGCGCTCGGTGCAGGCGATGCGGTCGCTGAGCGCGCCGAGCACCAGCTCGGGGCCGCCGCGCACGGTGGCCACGCCGACCCGGGCGATCTCGCGGTCCAGCAGGGCGCGGGCGCGCTTCCAGAGGGGTTCGGCGATGCTCCAGACGTCGGCGACGGCGCCGGCGTAGCCGTGCAGCCACTGGCGGGGGCGTTCCGCGGCCGAGCGCCACTGGACGGGCAGCGGTCCCGTGCCGAACGCCTGCTCCAGGTCGCGGACCAGCCGGTCGGGGGGCATGTCGCGCAGGGCGGCGAGCTGGTCGTGCATGGAGGCGTCGCCCTCGCTGGGAAGGCGGGGCACGAGGCAGTCGGGTCCCGCGGCGGCGCCGGGGGCGGCGAGGGGGCGTACGGCCTGGTGACCGAGCCGGGAGACGCGCGCGCCGATGGCCTTGCGCCACAGATCCGGCAGGCCGCGGCGGCGGCCCGCGAGCGCGTCGGCCAGCCAGGCCAGCGCCGTGACGTGCGGGGAGATCGAGAGGGACAGCTGAGGCGTGGCGGTGATGTGCAGCTCGCTCCACACGGTCGTGCTGTTTACGTCGGCTCCTTGAAGATCGGCTCTACGGACAGTGAGCCAACCTATTCAGGGCGCTTTCTTCGCACTTTCAGCCCGATTGCACGGTTATTAACGCTTCGCACCCCGGCTGACCTGCGTCTCCCCCCGGAGAACAAGAACCGCCCCCGGCGGCGCGGCTCCGGGGGCGGTGACGGGCGAGGCGGTGACGGCTACCAGTCGCCGCCCTCGTCGTCACCCTCGAAGAACTCCTCCACGACCTCCTCGACGACCTCGCCGGCGACGAGCCCGCCGACCACGCCGGCGGCGCCCGCCGCGGCCACCATGCCGAGGCCGGGACCGCCGTGGTGACCGTGGTGCCCGTGGTGACCGTGGTGGTCGTGGTGCCCATGGTGATGGGGGTCGTAGTGGGCGTCGTGGTGGCCGTAGGGGGCGGCGTGGCCGTACTGGGCGAGGGAGTCGAGCCAGCGGCTCAGCTCGCCCGGCCAGTCGGTGCGCAGCGCGTCGTCGTGGCTGATGGTGAAGCGGCCGATGGCGTCGCTGGAGGAGAAGCGGCCGGTGCGCTTGTCGGCCTCCAGCACCACCTCAAGGCCCGCCGGATCGGCGACGAAGGTCACCTCGACCTCGCCCACCAGGCCCGCGTAGTTGCCGCCGGGAAGGAACTCGATCTCCTGGAAGAACGGCAGCTCCTGGTGCACGCCGTAGAGCTGCCCCGCCTCCAGGTCGGCCGACTTGAACGCGAAGCCGAGCTGCAGGAACGCCTCCAGGATGCGCAGCTGCGAGGGCAGCGGCTCGATGGCCACCGGGTCGAGGTCGCCCTTGTCGACGGCCTTGGCGATGGCCAGCTCGGTGCGCACGCCCACGGCCATGCCGCGCAGCGGCTGCCCGCCGATCTCGCTGATCGGGGCCTCCCACGGCACCGGCATCTGGAAGGGGATGACCCGGTCCTCGCCCTTGCGCAGCGTGAAGGGGCCGGAGACCTGAGCGCGGGAGAACTCGCCGAGCCCGGCCGCCTCCCCGTCGCCGTGCTCGATCTCGACCTGGGCGACCAGGCCGAGGGTGACGTGCTCGATCTCGGCGTCGAACTCGCCGCCCTTGAGCCGTACCTCACCTTCCAGCGTGCCGCCCGGCTGGGTCCGCGGCGTGGACAGGACGGTGTCCACCGAGGGCGCGCCGACGCCGAACGCTCCCAGCATCCTCTTGAAGACCACGGCTCTAGTTCTCCCTGTTTCGAAGATCGACTTGTGTGCCGCTGGCGTCAACGATCAGCTCGCCGCCCAAGTTCCGGGGCTCGCGCATCCATACCGATCCGGTCTGACCTGCACGTTCATAGTCCGCGCCGTGGTCAGATCGGAAGTTACGGCTGGTCAGCGGCCGGTCCATTTGATCTCGTACGCCTTGAGCCGGTACTCCTTGCCGTCCACGGTCGTCGTGACGGGCCCGTCGCTGGTGTTGACCAGCAGGAGCTGCTCCGGCTGCGCGAGCACCCGCACGGCCGGGTCGGACGAGGTCACGGGGTCGAGCGGCACACCGGCGGGGAACCACCGGGTGAAGTTCGCGACCAGCTTCCCCGTCGGGGTCTGGGCGCCGGTGCGCGGGTCCCACATGCAGCCCACGCACTCGCCCTCCTTGGCCTGCGGGTTCCAGTAGAGGGCGGTGGCCGCGCCGCCGCGGGCCAGCTCCATCATGGAGACGGCCTGGACGGCGAGCCGCATGGGCTCCTTCCAGCGGGTGCCGTCCTCGGGCACGAAGTACCACTCCGACCACCAGATCGGCATGTCGCCGGTCTTCTTCCGCAGCCAGGCGGTGACGTCGGCGAACTTCGACAGCGCGCCGAACTCGTCGGGCAGCAGCTCGTGGGCGTCGGTGGGCGAGGCGCCGTCGACCACGATGAAGTCGGCGCCCTTCTTGTGCTCGAACCAGTAGTCGAAGGCGTCGATCACGTGCTGGTTGACCACGCCCCAGTCGCCGCGCAGCTCGGAGTCGCCCCTGCGGTTGCTGTCGAACCCGATGTACGGGCCGCCGATCTGAGCGTCGGGCCGCACCTTCTTCACCGCGTCGTAGACCTTGTTGTAGAGCTGCGTGTAGCCCTTGTAGTCGGCGGGCTTGGAGTGGTCCTTCCAGAAGCCCTTGAGCTCGTTCCAGACGAGGAAGTACTTGACGTCGCTGTAGCGCTCGGCGACGGCGGCGGCCAGCTCGGCGAAGTCGTCGAAGTGCTCGGGGTAGGGGGCGTCCTCCAGGTGCTCGGCCCAGGCCGACTCCTCGGTGGGCCCCTTCGGGCCGCCCTTCATCCAGTCGGGCGCGCAGCAGAGCGTGATGATCGGCGTGGCGCCCGACTGCTTCATGAGGTTGAGCCGGCTGTCGAGGTCCTCCCAGTAGAACTCGCCGGGGTACGGCTCGGGGTTGACCGCGCCGAAGCCCATGATGTGCTGGTTCTGCAGCATCGGCGTACGGCCCAGCCAGCCGGCCACCACCTGCTCGAAGCGCCTGGTGACGTTGTTGGCGCTGACGCCGGTGTGCGTCAGGCCCCAGCGCGGCCAGTCGTCCGGCACGGGCGGCGGCTTGACGGCGTCGCCTTCAGGAGCGGCGCTCTGGGTCTGGGGCGCGGCGGAGGTCTGCTGCGGCGGCGGCGCGCCCGCCTCGCCGGTGCCCTGGGTGCCGCAGCTCGCGACCACGACGGCCAAGGCCGTGACGCCCGCGGCGACCGCCGCCCTCCTCGCGCTCCTTCCCCACCCGCGCCAGAACGATCCGCCGTTGTCCGATGCCACCCGTTACTCACCTGACTCATGAACCGTGTGCATTCCGCAGGTAGCGTTCCATGAGTGGGCGGAGGGTCACGGGCGGGGGGCGGATTTCTCAGATGATTCTCAGATAATCGTTATCGATCCGCAGAGGTCCCGCAGAGCTGCACGGACGCGGTCAACGCGGTCAAGCGCGTCATCCGTACCTCACAGGAACTCCGTACCTCACAGGAACAGGGTCTCGGGGACGGCGGCGGCCAGCGCCCGATAGCCGGCCGGGCCGAGGTGCAGGTGATCGCCCTCATCGTACGCGGCCCCGAGCCGGTGCGGCGCGGCCGGGTCGCGGACCGCCGCGTCGAAGTCGATCACCGCGTCGAAGCGGTCCGCCGTCCTGATCCAGTCGTTGATTCGCCGCCGCGCCGCCTCCCGGTGCCCGTCGGGGTCGTCGTAGGGGTCGTGGCCGCCGAACGGCGTCAGCGTGGCCCCGTACACCAGCAGGTCCCTGGCCCTGGCCCGGACGACGATCTGCTCGTACGCGGCGATCAGCGCGTCGGCGACCTCCTGCTGCGCCTCGCGGGTCGCGGGTGCGGTGCCCAGGTCGTTGACGCCCTCGAAGACGACCAGCCAGCGGACGCCGCTCTGCGCGAGCACGTCGCGGTCGAGCCTGGCCAGGGCGCTCGGTCCGAGCCCGTCGTTGAGCACCCGGTTGCCGCCCGCACCCTGGTTGGCGATCGCGATGCCGGGCAGCCGGTCGAACAGCAGGTCGGGCCAGCGGTCGTTGCCGTTGGTCGTGGAGCCCCTGCCGTCGGTCAGCGAGTCGCCGAGCAGGACGAGCGTCCCGAGGCTCTCCGGCGCCCACACCTCGACGGCGCTGATCAGGTACCAGTGGTCGACGGGGGTGGCGCCGGGCAGGTCCTCCGCCGTCACGTGGTCGCCGCCGATCAGGTACGAGGTGGTGCGCGAGCCCGGGTGCGAGGTCAGCTCATCCGACGCCAGCCCTTCGGCCAGGTGGACGCTCACCGTCAGCACCGACCCGGGCGCGAGATCGAGCTCCACCGGGTCCGACACCACGTGCGCGCCCACCGGCACGACCGCCGAGGCCCGCCCGCCGAACGTCACGGGCCTGGACGTGCCGGGCAGGATCGCGCTGGTGCCCGCCGCGCCGCCGCGCGGCAGCGCCACGGAGACGCGGGTGAGCGGCAGGGGCGCGCCGCCGAAGGCGTTCGACAGCCGCAGCCGTATCCGCCGCCCGCCGGCCGACACCCTGACCGTCTGCCGCAGCGTCGTGTCGGGCAGGCTCAGGCCCTCCTTGGCGTACGGGGGCGGCGGCATGTTGTCCGGCTCGGTGAGCTGGGGCATGGCCGTCCAGGTGGTCACCCAGTGCCGGGCGGGACGGATCGGCGCCTGGTCCATGCGAACGGCCTCCCATCGACACGCCAGATTTTCGGCACTTTATCGAACCTTTCAGCGTCCCGCCGGGGTCGGGTGGGGTTTTACCGGCTCTTGCCGGTTACGTCGTAGGAATGGCTGCTTCGTACGCCTAGGGTCGCGTTCATGGACTCTCCTGATGGCGAGCGCCGGGAGCTGATCCTGCGGACGGCGACCCGCCTGTTCGCCGGGCTCGGCTACGACGTCACCTCGATGGCGCAGATCGCCGAGGCGGCGGGACTGGACCCGGCGCAGGTCGCGGCCCACTTCCCTGCCAAGCGGGAGCTGTACGTGGAGGTCATGCAACGGGCCCGCGAGATCCTGGCGGGGCCGCTCCAGGCGAGGGCCGACGCGGTGGGGGCGGCGCCGCCCGAGCACAAGGCCGAGGCGCTGCGCGCGCTCATCGACGCCTACATCGACGGGTGCGTGAACCATCCCGAGGTGGCGGCGCTGTGGGCGCACCGCTGGCTGTCCGACGCCAGCGACGTGGTCGATCTGGAGCTCAAGGGGGCGCAGCCGCTGACCCAGCACATCGTGGACTCCATCGCCACGGTGGCCGGGCCCGCCGGGGCCGACGCGTTGCACACGACGTACACGATGATCTGGTGCATCCACGGCTTCGCGCTGAGCGGCGTGCTCGACGGTACGGGAACGCGGCGCGGCGTCGAGGACCACGAGCAGCTGCGGCGCTTCCGCGCGCACCTGCACCAGCTTCTGCAGCGAGGGCTCCGCCTCCCCGAACCCGTGTCCTGACCTGCGGTGGCGCGCTCAGGTATGCCCCTGGTCCCGTTGTGGGCGACGGCAAGGAAATGAGCGGAACGTAACCGATTATTTCCTCTGGTGGGCGTATTCTTCACGTATGCGAGGTTTCTTCTGGTGGCCGTGTTCACGTGCTGTGAGCGAGGCGTGCTGAGAAGGTGCTCGGCAGGCATGGTCAGGCCCGCGGCGCGGCGAACGGTTCGTCCCGCCTCGACGGGCTGCTGATCGAGGCCGTCACCGGGACCGGCGCCCACATCGGCGCCGCGTACCTGCTGGACAAGGCCGGCGACGTGCTCCAGATGGCCGCCGCCACCGGGATGCCCGCGCCGATCGCCCGCTCCTGGGCGCGGATACGCACCGGCGACCCCATGCCCATCGCCGTCGCCGTCCGTGAGGAGCGGCTGGTCTGGATCACCGGGCGCGAGCAGCTCGCCAGGGAGTTCCCCGAAGCCGCGCTGACCCTGCCCTACCACTACGCCGTCGCCCTGTCCCCCATGCGCGCCAACGGCCGGATCTGCGGCGGGGTCATGCTGCTGTGGCCCGCGGGGCGCACCCGCGAGCTGACCGGACGCCAGCGCGAGGTCATCCAGCGGGCCTGCGACGAGATCGGCCTGCTGATCCACCGGGCGCACCGGGCGGGCCGGCCCATCACCGCGGGCCCCCGGCCCCGCGTGCTGCCCCCGCCGCCGTCCGACGAGGCCGACCCGCGGCTCGTCGCCCTCGACTGCCTCAACCGGCTGCCGGAAGGCCACTGCGCGCTGAACACCGACGGCCACGTGACCCTGCTCAGCGCCCCCGCCGCCGACCTGCTCGGCCGCTCTCCCGCCGACGTGGTCGGCGCGCGGCTGTGGGACGCGCTGCCATGGCTGCGCGACCCCGCGTTCCAGGACGGCTACCGCGCCGCCGTGGTCGCCCGCGAGGTCACCCACGTCACCACCCGCGACCCCGTCGGGCGCGCACTGTCGTTCCAGATGTTCCCCGGCCCCTCCGGCGTCACGCTGCGCATCACGCCCGCCATGGACGTGCGCCGCCCGCCCGGTGCGCGCCGGCCGCGCGTCATCGCCGTGCACGAGATGCTGCAGCTCGCCGCCGCGCTGGCCAGGGCGGTGACCGCCCAAGAGGTGATCGACCTGGTCGCCGACCACGTCATGCCCGTCTACGACGTGCAGGCGCTGGCCATCCTCACCAGCGCGGGCGGAAGGAAGCGGGTGGCCGCATCGCGCGGCTTCAGCAGGAAGGCCGTCAAGACGTTCAACGACCGCCCGGCCGTCAAGCCCGTGCCTCCGGGCGGGCAACGGCCGGAGTTCTTCTCGACGTGGGAGGAGCTGCGCGCGGCCTATCCCGGCTCGCTGCGCTTCGACGACATGTCCGCGTGGGCGTTCCTGCCGCTGATCACCTCGGGGCGGCCCATGGGCTCCTGCGTCCTCGCCTACGACCGCCCGCATCGGTTCGGCAGCGACGAGCGGGCCACGCTGACCGCGCTGGCCGGGCTGATCGCGCAGGCGTTCGAGCGGGCCCGCCTCTACGACGCCAACCACGAGCTCGCCCAGTGCCTCCAGGAACAGCTGCTGCCGCACGCCCTCCCCCGCATCCGTGGCCTCGACGTCGCCGCCCGGTACGTGCCCGCCACCCCCGGCATGGACATCGGCGGCGACTTCTACGACCTGATCAAGCTCGGCGACGACACGGCCGCGGCCGTCATCGGCGACGTGCAGGGCCACGACGTGACCGCCGCCGCCCTCATGGGGCAGGTGCGCACCGCCATGCGCGCCCACGCCACCGCGGGCGCCGACCCCGGCGAGGTGCTCGCGCACACCAACCGGCTGCTCACCGAGGTGAGCCCCGACCGCTTCACGAGCTGCCTGTACGTCTGCATCGATCTGTCGGACCAGACCGCGCACCTGGCCAGCGCCGGGCACCCGCCGCCGGTGCTCGGCCGGCCGGGCGGCCCCGGCAGCGTCGTCGAGACCGTGCCGGGCCCGCTGCTCGGCGTGGACCCCGGCGCCACGTACACCGCCACCGAGATCCCCATGCCGCCCGGCTCCGTGCTGGCCCTCTACACCGACGGCCTCATCGAGGAGCCGGGGCTCGACCTGGGCGACTGCATCACCGCCCTGGCCGCCCGGTTCCGCCCTGAGCCCGGCAGGCCCCTGCACCACCTGGCCGACAGGCTGACCGGCGCGGACGTGATCGAACAGCGCCTCGACGACATCGCCGTACTGCTCCTGCGCAACGCCGGCGGGTCGTAGCCGGCGCGGCCGGCCGGACGACTCGTCCCCTCAGGCGCGCAGCCGAAGGACGGCCTTCTCCTCGGACACCGAGATCACCTTGACCTTGATGTCGTTGATCGGGCCTCTCGAGTACTTGTCGAACCAGCTCTCCACCATCACGCCCCCGCCGAAGCCCCGTACGTGGACCTCAGTGGAGGAGAAGGAGATGGACAGGCGCGTCACGCCGAGCTTGGGGGTGAACGCGGAACGAGACGGGCTTGGTGATGGTGAGCTTGCACGTGCCGTCGTAGCAGGCCCGCAGGTTCGGCTTCTTGCTCTTCTTCTTCGGCTTCGCCGCCGTGCTCCCGGCGGCGTGCGTCGCGGCGGCCTGCGCGGCGGCGGTGTGTGCCGCGGCGGTGGTACCGGCGGCGGGGGCGAACGCGACGGACGCGGCCACCGCCAGAGCAGCGGTGATCGTGGCATGCGGGACCGGTCCCGGACGCGCCGGTCAGCGGGTGTCGCGGCGCAGGGGGTGGTCGGCGGGGACCTCGACGAGCACGATGCGGTGGCCGTCGGGGTCTTCGATCCAGAGCTCGACCAGGCCCCAGGGCTCCTTGCGCGCCTCGCGCAGCACGGTGACGCCCGCCTGCCTGAGCCGCCGCTCCTCCCGGGCGACGTCGCGTACCTGCAGCCAGAGGGCGAACGGCGAGCCGTCGGTGGTGCCCCGCGCGGTGCCCGAGAGCTCCAGGAAGCCCTGGCCGAGGAAGAACACGGTGCCGGGCTGCTCGGGCGGACCGAACTCGCGGTAGACGGCCAGGCCGAGGGTCTCGGCGTAGAAGCGGCGGCTGCGCTCGGGGTCGCGGGGACGCAGCAGTACGCGGCTGCTCAGCACCTCCATTCCCGACCTGTTCCCCGCACCGGGCCGGGAATGCCGGTGGAGGCCGGGGAGGCCGGGGAGGCCGCACGTTCGCGGCCCGGCCTCCCCGACGCCGCCGGACGCCCGGCTCTCCCGGCGCGCCGCCAGACGCCCGGCCCTCCTGACGCGCCGCCAGACGTGCGGCCTGCGCCACGCCATGACGCGCCCCGGCTTCCCCGGCGTGTCGTCAGACGACGGCGCCCGTGCCCTGGCGTTCGCGCTTGGGCTTGGGTGCGGGCGGCGCGGGCGGCGGCTTGCGGTCGAAGCGCGACAGCAGGATCGCCACGGGCCCGGCCACGAAGCCGGACGACAGCGTGCCCGCCACGATGCCCGCGACTAGCGCGATCGCGAAGTCCCGCAGCGAGTCGCCGCCGAACACCATGAGCGCGACCAGGATGAACAGCGCGCCGAGACCGGTGTTGACGGTACGCGGCAGCGTCTGCAGGATCGCGCCGTTCACCGCCGCGGCGAACGGCTCCTTGGGCCGGGCCGCCCACAGCTCCCTGACCCGGTCGAACACCACCACCTTGTCGTTGACCGAGTAGCCCACGATGGTGAGCATCGCGGCCAGGAACACGCCGTCGATCTGCTTGCCGAGCCAGGCGAACATGCCGACCACCAGGACGACGTCCACGACCAGGGCGGTCACCGCCGCCGCGCCGAACGTCCAGCGGAAGCGGAAGGCGAGGTAGGCGAGCTGCATGGCCACGGCCACGCCGAGCGCGATGAGCGCGTTGCGCCGCAGCTCCTCGCCCAGGCTGGGGCCGATGAACTCCTCGCGCCGCTTGGTGACCTCTCCGGCGTCGGTCTTCTTCAGCTCCTGCTCGATCCTGGCGGTCTCCTCCAGGCCGAGCCGCGCGGCGCGTACGGTGACGCCGTCGTCGCCGGTCTGCACCACGGCGGACGGGAATCCGGCCCGCGCGACGGCCTGCCCCGCCGCCTCGGCGGAGATCGGCTTGGAGGTGCCGAACTCGACGAGCCGCCCGCCGGTGAACTCGACGCCGAAGTTCAGCCCCTGTACGGCGAGCCCGGCGACGGCCGCCGCCGCGAGGACGCCCGCGATCGCGAGCCACAGCCTGCGTCCCCGCATGACCTGCGGGTTCCGCCGGTTGAGCCAGGTTCTGACGGCGCCCGGGGAGCCGAGGCCGGAGATGCGCGGCCCCGCGCGGTTCATGACGGCCTCGGTGAGCACGCGGGTGATGACCATGGCCGACACGAGCGAGGCGATCACGCCGACGCCCAGCGTGACGCCGAACCCCTTGACCGGCCCCGAGGCGAGCCAGAACAGCAGCCCGGCCGCGATCAGGGTGGTGATGTTGGAGTCGGCGATGGCGCTCCAGGCGTTCTTGAAGCCGCGGAGGAGTGCCGCGCGCAGCCCCCGCTTGGGCGCCTGCTGGTACTCCTCCCTGGCCCGTTCGAAGACGAGCACGTTCGCGTCGATGGCCATGCCGATGGCCAGCACGAACCCGGCCAGGCCCGGCAGCGTGAAGGTGGCGCCCATCGCGACGAGCGCCGCGTACGAGATGAGCCCGTAGCACAGCAGGGCGATCGTGGACAGCAGCCCCGACAGGCGGTAGACGGCCACGATGAACACGGCGGTCAGCAGCAGCCCGGTCACCGCGGCCTCGGCGCTGGCCTTGATGGCGGCCTCGCCGAGGGTCGGGCCGACCGTACGCTGCTCGACCAGGTCGAGCGGGACGGGCAGCGCGCCGCCCTTGATCAGCACGGCCAGGTCGCGCGCCTCCTCGTGGGTGAACGACCCGGTGATCTCGGTGCCGCCGCCGGTGATGCCGACTCCACAGGCGATGGACGGGTCCACCGACGGCGAGGAGATCACCTCGTTGTCGAGCAGGATGGCGACCCGGCGCCGGGGATCGCCGTACGCCTGGCAGGCGGCCTCCCCGGTGAGCTTGGCCCACGCCTCGCCGTCGCGGAAGTCGATGCTGACCCACCAGCCGGGGCCGCGCTGGGGGTCGCTGCGCTCGACGGCGTCGGTGACCCCGTCGCCGGTGATGACGGCGGGGCCGATCTTGAGCGGCGCGCCGCTCTCGTCCCGTACGGCCGACTTGTCGCCTTCCTCCGCGGTGCCGAGCACGGCGTGGAAGGAGAGCTGCGCGGTACGCCCGATGACCTCGGCTGCCTGCCGGGGGTCGAGCACGCCGGGCAGCTCGACGATGATCCGCCGCTCGCCGGAGCGGACCAGGGTGGGATCGACCACGCCGAGCGCGTCGGCGCGCTGGCGCAGCACGTTGATCGCCCGGTCGGTGGCGGCGGCGTCCGCCTTGACCTTGGGCGAGTCCTTCGTCTCGAAGACGAGCTGGGTGCCCCCGCGCAGGTCGAGACCCAGGCGAGGACTGTTGGTGAAGCTGATGATCACTGAGATCACGATGACGGCACAGGCCGCCAGCGCACGCCAGAGCGGCGCACGTTTCATGGGAGCCTCCACAGGCTTGGCCCGCCGCCCGCGCATGCCGTCACGCGGACATGCCGCGCGCCCTCGCCGTACTCGGGGAGGGTCGCGGGCGCGCCGGGGCGGCGTGCGGCGGCGGGTCGTTCCGGAAAAGGGACGCTGTCAGTGCCGTGTGGAGGGCGGAGCGCGGGGCGGCGTGGCGGGCGGCCGGCAGCCCGCGGGAGCGCCGCAGGAGGCGCGCGGGACGACGACGGCCCACGGATGCCGGAAGTCGGCCTGCGCGGGCGGTGGCACGTCGGCCACACCGGGCACGCCGCCTGCGATGCCGGGCGGCGACCAGGCGCGTACGGCCGGCGGCGGGTGCGGCACGTGCCGGAGCGCGGCGTGCCGCTGCTCGGCCGGCCAGGAGGCGGCGTGGACCGTGGGAACCTCGCGCTTGAGGCCGTCGATCCCCTGGACGGCCGCGTGCGCGGCGGCGGCCTGCTGGGCCTGCGCGTGCGCGGTGGCCGGCAGGAACCAGGACAGGAGCAGCAGCAGAACGGCCGGCAGCCGGTTGCGCATGTCGCTCCCCTCCCTTCGCGCCTCACCCTAGCCCTCGGAAGCCGGAACGCGGGCATGCCGCGCGGGCCCCGTCGACACCGAGGTGCGGGCGCGCCGCCCGAAGCCCGTCGACACCGAGGTGCGGGCGTGCCACGCGGAGCCCGTCACCGGAGTCAACGGGCCGGGCGTCGCCGCATCGGCCGGCCGGGAAGCGCGGCTGTCAGCCGGCCGGGCGTTCGGCCAGGAAGACGAACTCGCGGCCCGGCCGGTCGGGCGCGTCCCTGACCTCCTTGACCGCGTAGCCGTGTGCGGCCAGGTCGGCGCTCACCTCGTCGCACTCCCGGAAGCGCAGCGTGGACTCGGAGGTCAGCACCTGACCGTCGGAGGCGAACACGTACGTGCCGCGGAAGGTCACCAGCGGCCCGCTGACGTCGAGCAGGTCGACCCAGTGCTCGACCACGCCCACACCCGGGATGTCGGCCCGCAGGTAGGTCTGCTCCCTGTTCCACTCCAGCCAGGCCCGCCTGGCCGGGTCACGGGTCTCGAACACCAGGTGTCCCCCCGGCCGCAGTGCCGCGTGCACGGCGTCGAGTGTGGCCGCCCAGTCATCCGGACCGACGATCGCCTGGGCCACGTTCCCGGTCATGGTGGCGAGGTCGGCCTCCAGCGTGCGCGGCACGGCCGTCGCGTCGCCGTGGATCCAGCGCACCCGCTCGGCGCCCGGCTTGGCGCGCGCCACGTCGAGCGAGGCCGCCGCCGGATCGACGCCCGTCACCTCAAGCCCGCGCCCGGCCAGCAGCAGCGCGAACGTGCCCGTGCCGCATCCGACGTCGAGTACGTGCCGCGCGCCCAGCTCGGCGGCGATGGCGGCGTAGACGTCGAGGTCGCCCCGGTCGGGGTCGAGGGGGTCGTAGACGGCGGCGAGGCGGGGGTGTTCGAAGTGCGCGTCAGCCATGCGGCCACCCTATGCCGCCCGATGATGTGCTGTTTGGCGCTAGTTGATACGTTGGTGGCAGGTGTGCCGGGAAGTCTGGTCGGCGATGGTCGTCGTCGTTCCCTGAGGAGGCTTCACCGCATGCCGAGCACGTTCTCCCCGGAGATCCGCCCGTGACGGTTCTCGCGTGGGCCGCCGTCGCGGTGTTCTTGGTCGCGTACGCCCTCATCGCCAGCGAGAAGGTGCACCGCGTGGCGGCGGCGCTCGGCGGTGCCGGGATCATGCTGCTGATCCACGCCACCGACGCGAGCGCGGCGTTCTTCTCCGA
This sequence comes from Nonomuraea sp. NPDC052634, assembly GCF_040678535.1. NCBI lineage: Bacteria > Bacillati > Actinomycetota > Actinomycetes > Streptosporangiales > Streptosporangiaceae > Nonomuraea > Nonomuraea sp. NPDC052634. The sequence goes on from NZ_JBFATY010000007.1 coordinate 200,290, forward strand.
AGAGACCGGCATCGACTGGAACGTCATCTTCCTGCTGCTCGGCATGATGGTGATCGTCGGCGTGCTGAAACAGACCGGGGTCTTCGAATACCTCGCGATCTGGGCGGCCAAGCGGGCCAAGGGGCGGCCGTACCGGCTGATGGTGCTGCTCGTGGTCATCACCGCGCTGGCCTCGGCGCTGCTCGACAACGTGACGACCGTGCTGCTGATCGCGCCGGTGACGTTCCTGGTGTGCGAGCGGCTGGCGCTGCCGGCGGCGCCGTTCCTGATCGCGGAGGCGATGGCCTCCAACATCGGCGGCGCGGCCACGCTGGTCGGCGACCCGCCGAACATCATCATCGCCAGCCGGGGCGGTCTCAGCTTCAACGACTTCCTCGTCCACATGGCGCCGATGGTGGTCGTCCTGATGATCGTCTTCATCGGGTTGTGCCGGGTGCTGTTCCGCAAGGCGTTCACCTACGACCCGGAGCGCGCGGCCGAGGTCATGGCGCTCGACGAGCGCGAGGCCATCGCCGACCGGCGGCTGCTGTGGCAGTCGCTGACCGTGCTCGCGCTGGTCATGGCGGCGTTCGTGCTGCATCCGGTGCTGCACTACGAGCCGTCCGTGGTGGCGATCCTGGGCGCGGGCGTGCTGGTCGCGGCCACCAAGGTCACCACGTCGGACGCGATCCGCGAGGTCGAGTGGCCGACGCTGGTGTTCTTCGCCGGGCTGTTCATCATGGTCGGCGCGCTGGTGCACACCGGCGTGATCGAGCAGGTGTCGCGGGCGGCGGCCGACGCCACCCAGGGCCGGCTGGGGCTGACCACGATGGTGCTGCTCGGCGCGTCCGGCCTGCTGTCGGCGATCGTGGACAACATCCCGTACGTCGCCACCATGAGCCCCATCGTGGCCGACCTCGTCCAGGCCGCGGGCGGCAACGAGCACGCGCAGGTGCTGTGGTGGGCGCTCGCGTTCGGTGCCGACCTGGGCGGCAACGCCACGGCCGTGGGGGCGGCGGCCAACGTGGTGGTGCTCGGCATCGCCGCGCGCAACGGCACCCCGATCAGCTTCTGGCAGTTCACCCGGTACGGGCTGATCGTCACCGTGGTCACGATCGGGCTGTGCGCGCCGTACCTGTGGCTGCGCTACCTGGTCTGAGGGGGCACGATCGGTTCCGTGCGGAACCAGACGGCCTCGAGCGCCAGCTCGTCGCCGCCGGTCACGGTCACGCGGTCGCTCGCGCAGCGGGGGCAGGCGTACGCCTCCTCGTCCCGGTCGTCCCCTGCGTCACCTGTCCAGGTGCGCGGTGGCGGCGCTCCGGCGGCTCCCCGCGCCGCCGTCTGAGCGTGCGCGGGCGTCCTGAGCGGCGGGTCGAGCGTCTCCGTACGCCGCCCGCACGCCTCGCACTCGACCGTCACCGGCGAGAGCACCAGGTGGACCGCCGCGTCCTGAGCGGCCGTGCCGCGCGCCGCCTCGCTGAAGGCCCGCCTGAACGCCTCCGCGTCCACCGCGTGCCTGGCCCCGATGCGCACGCGGACCGCCTCCACCCGCCGCCCGGCCGCCTGGTCGTCGATCACCTCGGCGAACTCGGCGCAGAGCTCGCTCTCGTTCCCCCGCAACCCCGGCATCCGTCCCCCTCCTGTCACGCCGGCCCTGCCCGGGCGGCCGGTAACGCACATACCGCACGCCTGACCTGCACAAACGTCCGCCGGCCGCAGTCAGAAGTCAGCTCCTATGGCCACGCAACACCACAAACGGTGACCATTGTGTAGCGGAAAGTGTCGCAACCTCGCCTTGAAGGAGGACGTGCCACCGGGCGGACACTCAAAGCGAACGCTGATCGCCGGAGTCCGCCCGGGGGTGCTTCCTCTTGCGCGAAGAGTTCGAATCCCGCGTTTCCTGGCCGTTCGAGTGCCTGCGCTGCCTGCACGTCTGGGAGGAGCCGTACGTGGTCCGGCATCTCGCCGACGGCCACGGCGGCACCGTCGAGGTCTGGTCGAAGCACGGGCTTCCCGTGCAGCCGCCCTGGTCGGGGCCGTGCTGCCCGGCGTGCGGGTCGTCCCGGCTGACCTCGTTCCCGCCCGGTTACCTCGACCGCCATCCCGAGCTGGCGGCGGCCGACCCGCTGCCGCCCGCCAGGGTGCCCTCCTTGCCCGTCGAACCGGTCACCCGGCCCGCCGCACGCGTGCCGCTGCCGCGCCGCTTATTGATCGCGACCGGAGTGCCGGTGCTGGCCTTCGTCGGTTACGAGGTGTACCGGTATCTGCTGCTTCCCGCCATGACGCACCACTGACTCAGCCGTCCGGCAGGCGGCGCAGGCCGCGTACGGGCGAGAACAGCCCGATGCCGGTGCCCGCCAGCATCAGGCACGACGTCACGACCAGCGTCGCCTTCAGCCCGAGCAGCGCGCCCGCCGCGCCGCCCGCCAGCGCGCCCAGCGACTGACCGCCGTAGGCGAGGAAACGCCAGGTGGCGTTCGCGCGGGAGAGCAGCCCGGCGGGGATCAGGATCTGGCGGAAGGTCTGCTGGTTGACGCCGTATAGGGAGGGTCCCGCGCCTTTCAGCACCTGCGCGAGCAGCAGGACGGCGAACGCGCCCACGGTGGCGGCGAGGAACACGGCCCGCATGACCGGGTGCCCGAACACCGCCCGCAGCCCCTCGCCGATCTCCTTCGCCGGCCGCGCGCCGGGCAGGCGGCCGCGTTCGGGGGTGCGCCGTTCCGCTTCAGGCAGCCGGCCGTCCGTGCGGATGCGCGACTTGACCAGCGCGGAGACGGCGAACGAGGCGGCGTCCACGGCGATGGCGACGGGGGCGGTGAGCGCCGAGACGAGCAGGCCGCCCACGGCCGACCCGGTGGTGCCGACGGTGGCGTTGCTCAGCATGAGCGTGCTGTTGGCGGCCGGCAGGCGGTCCCGGGGCACGAGCTTCGGGGTGAAGGACTGGGCGGCCACCGACTCGAACAGGCCGGCGACCCCGGCGAGCGTGACGACCACGTACAGGTGCCACATCCGCAGCGCCCCGAGCACGGCCAGCAGGGGCGGCGCGCCGAGCAGCACCACCCTGACCGCGTCGGCCAGGACCACCACCCGGCGGTACGGTAAGCGGTCGACCCAGACGCCGGCGGGCAGGCCCAGCACCAGGTGCGGCACCAGGGCGAGCGTGCCCAGCACGCCCATCTCGCCGGCCGACGCGCCCAAATGGACGACCGCCGTCAGCGGCAGCGCCACCGTGGTCACGCTCGATCCGAGCAGGGAGACCGTGTTCCCGGCGAACAGGCGCAGGAAGTCCGGACATTCGGCCAGCACCGGCCGCTCACCCGCACCCCCCACCGGCCGCTCACCCGCACCGCCCACCGGCCGCTCACCCGCACCGCCCACCGGCCGCTCACCCGCGCCGCCCACCGGCCGCTCGCCCGCGCCGCCCGGCCTCTCGGCCTCCGACGCGTCTCCGCCTGGAAGCATGCGGCACGCTAACCCGGCCCGGCGGGACCGGCAACTCCGTCGTGGCGGCCGGGGCGGCTCAGGGCAGGGTGAGCGCGTCGAAGTCGATGTGGAGGTCGGCGAGGTCGCGGGTGGCGCGGATCGCGGCGGCGTTGGGCTCGTCGACCGAGGCGACCCACCGGGCCGCCTCCTCCGGTGTCTTGCCGAACCGGACGTGCCGCCTGGTCAGCCGGTCGAGGCGGACACGGTCGTCGAGGTCGACGTACCAGACCTCGGTCATGGCGGCCCGCACGGCCGGCCAGGGGTCGGTGCGGGAGAGCAGGTAGTTGCCCTCGCTGACGACGACGCGGGTCTCGGGCAGGACGGGGATGGCGCCGGCGATGGGCTGCTCGATCTCGCGGTCGAAAGACGGCGCGTAGACGATCGAGCCGGTCTCGGTGCGTACGCGCCGCAGCAGCGCCAGGTAGCCGTGGGCGTCGAAGGTGTCGATGGCGCCCTTGCGGGAGCGCCGCCCGAGGCGTTCGAGCTCGACGTCGGCGAGGTGGTAGCCGTCCATGGGCACGTGGACGGCGGGCAGCCCGGCCCCGGTGAGCGCACCTGCCAGCCACGAGGCCAGCGTCGACTTGCCCGCGCCCGGGCAGCCGGCGATGCCGACGAGCACCCGATCCTCGCCCTCGCACAGCCCGCGTACCCGCTCGGCCAGCTCCGCGCCCATCGACCACGCACCCCCGTTCACCCACCTGGCCCCCTCATTATCGAGGGGGCTCGCGCGGCAGGCGATCGGCTACCAGGTGACGGGCAGCTCGTAGACGCCGTAGACCTGGCCGTCGTGCTTGAACGGGATCTCCTCGATCGGCACGGCCGCCTTGAGCGTGGGGATGCGCCGGTAGAGGGTGCCGTACACGACCTGCAGCTCGACCCTGGCCAGGGACTGGCCGAGGCACTGGTGCACGCCGAAGCCGAAGGCGACGTGCCGGTGGGCGTCGCGCCGCACGTCGAGCCGGTCGGGGTCGGGGAACACCTCGGGGTCGCGGTTGCCGATGTCGTTGGGGATGATGATGCCCTCGCCGGCGCGGATGACCTGCCCGCCGATCTCGATGTCCTCCACGGCCACGCGGCGGCGCCCGCTGTGGGTGATGTTGAGGTAGCGCAGCAGCTCCTCGACGGCGCTCGCGACCAGCTTGGGGTCGTCGGTCTCGCGCAGCAGGGCGAGCTGGCCGGGGTGCTGGAGCAGGGCCAGCGTGCCGAGAGCGATCATGTTCGCGGTCGTCTCGTGGCCCGCGATGAGCAGCAGCACGCCCATCTGGGCGGCCTCCTCGCGGGTCAGCTCGCCGTCCTCGACCCGGGCGGCCACCTTCGACAGCAGGTCGTCGGCCGGGTCGTCGAGCTTCTGCGCCACCAGGCCGTCCAGGTACTCGTGCAGGCGGCCGAAGGCGACCGCGCGATCCTCGGGCGTCACGGTGCGCTTGATGATCGTCTTGCTGTTGTGCTGGAAGAAGTCGTGGTCGGCGTACGGCACTCCGAGCAGCTCGCAGATGACCAGCGACGGCACCGGCAGCGCGAACGCCTCCACCAGGTCCACCGGCTTCGGCCCGGCGAGCATCTGGTCGATGAGGTCGTCCACGATGCGCTGGATGGCCGGGCGCATGGTCTCCACCCGGCGTACCGTGAACGCCGCCTGCACCATGCGGCGCAGCCTGGCGTGCTCGGGGTCGTCCTTGAGGATGAAGCTGAGCCCGCCGCCGCCGAAGGCGCGCGTGTGGATCGGGTAGCCGGGCTTGGTGACGTCGGCGCTCACCTTCGGGCTGCTCAGCACCTCCTTCTGCGCGGCGTGCCGGGTCACGAACCACGGGGTGCTGCCGTTCCACAGCCGCACTTTCGCCAGCGTCCCGTTCTGCTGCAGCGCCCGCAGCTCGGGCGGCGGGTCGAAGGGGCACTTCGCGGCTCTGACGCCGGGGAACTGCGGGATCTCGGTCTCGCCTGCGGTTTCTCGCACGGTGTCGGTCATGCGTCCTCGCTCACGTCGATGGCGCCCGCCGGGCAGACGGCCGCGGCCTCACGTACGGCGGCGTGCAGCGACTCGGGCGGCTCCGCGTCGAGCAGCAGCACGATGCCGTCGTCCTCCCCCTGGTCGAACACGTCGGGCGCGAGCAGCACGCACTGTCCCGCGCCGCAGCACTTGTCCCGGTCCACGGTGACCTTCATGAGGTACTTCCTTCCTTGGCTTCCTTGGTGACCGGGGCGGACCAGATCGCGGCGATCGCGTCGATCAGGCCCGTCCCGGCGTCGTGCCAGGTGGTTCGTGGGGTGGGCAGGCCCTCGGCGAGCGCGCGCTCCCGCTGGGCGCACATGTGGACGAGGAGCTGGCTCGCCATCTCGTGGCGTTCCGCGCGTACGTCGGCGGGCAGCTCGGGCAGGCAGCCCCGCAGGCCCTCCAGGATGCGCGTCAAGGCGGGCGAGGTCAGCGCCTCCTCTCGTGCGATCTGACGGAGCGCGGGGTCGGTCATGAGCTGGGCGGCGAAGCGGGCGTACCAGGTGGGGTTGCCGAGGGCGTCCAGGTGCCCGGTGATCGCGCGGACCAGGCAGCTCACCCAGTCCCTGACCTCGGTCGAGCCCTCCACCTCCGCGAGCATGCGGCGGCGCTGCTCCTCGATCCGGCCGGAGTGCTTGCGCAGGATCGCGCGTACGAGGTCGGCCTTGGAGCCGAAGTGGTAGCCGACGGCGGCGTTGTTGCCCTGGCCCGCGGCCTCGCTGACCTGGCGGTTGGAGACCGCGTACACGCCGCGTTCGGCGAAGAGCCGCTCGGCGGCGGTGAGTATCTGCTCGCGGGTGGCGTTGACGCGCTCGGCGCGGGCCGTCCTGGTGGCCACGGTCACCTCTCACATGAGGATTGACACACCCTGACCCGGTCTTGTCGGATTCGGGCAGATTCAGAAAATCAAGCCGGTGAACGTAAGTCAAGCAACTGCTTTAAGTTTTGCCGCGCCGCGGCACGGGCTTGACGCGGCACCGGAGATCGCCGCGCCGGACGGGCCGGTCACCCTCGGCTGCGACTGGGCCACAAACCGCAATAACCACCCCTGACCAGGCATGACACCTCTCAGTCACGCCATTTCATGGGGCAGGCTTTGAATGATCATGCATTGGTGTGTATATACTTCTACTCGTGTCCAAGATGCTCACCTCCCTCCCAGTAGGCGAACGGGTCGGGATCGCCTTCTCCGGCGGCCTCGACACCTCCGTGGCGGTCGCGTGGATGCGCGAGAAGGGTGCGGTGCCCTGCACCTACACCGCCGACATCGGCCAGTACGACGAGCCCGACATCGCCTCGGTGCCCGGGCGCGCGACGGCGTACGGCGCCGAGGTCGCCCGCCTGGTCGACTGCCGGGAGGCCCTCGTGGAGGAGGGCCTGGCCGCGCTGGCCTGCGGGGCGTTCCACATCCGGTCCGGTGGCCGCACGTACTTCAACACCACCCCGCTCGGCCGCGCCGTCACGGGCACGCTGCTGGTGCGCGCCATGCTCGACGACGGCGTGCAGATCTGGGGCGACGGCTCCACGTTCAAGGGCAACGACATCGAGCGGTTCTACCGCTACGGCCTGCTCGCCAACCCGTCACTGCGCATCTACAAGCCGTGGCTCGACCCCGAGTTCGTCAGCGAGCTGGGCGGGCGCAAGGAGATGTCGGAGTGGCTGCTCGCCCGCGACCTGCCGTACCGCGCCAGCACCGAGAAGGCGTACTCCACGGACGCCAACATCTGGGGCGCCACCCACGAGGCCAAGGCGCTTGAGCACCTCGACGCCGGCATCGAGATCGTCGAGCCCATCATGGGCGTGCGCTTCTGGGACCCGGAGGTCGAGATCCCGACCGAGGACGTCACCATCGCCTTCGAGCGCGGGCGCCCGGTCAGCATCAACGGTAAGGAGTTCCCCTCCGCCGTCGACCTGGTGCTCGAGGCCAACGCCATCGGCGGCCGGCACGGGCTCGGCATGTCCGACCAGATCGAAAACCGCGTCATCGAGGCCAAGAGCCGCGGCATCTACGAGGCTCCCGGCATGGCGCTGCTGCACGCGGCGTACGAGCGGCTGGTCAACGCGATCCACAACGAGGACACCGTGGCCGCGTACCACACCGAGGGCCGCAAGCTCGGCCGGCTGCTCTACGAGGGCCGCTGGCTCGACCCGCAGGCGCTGATGCTGCGCGAGTCCCTGCAACGCTGGGTCGGCATGGCCATCACCGGCGAGGTCACGCTGCGCCTGCGGCGCGGCGAGGACTACTCGATCATCGACACCTCCGGCCCGGCGTTCAGCTACCACCCGGACAAGCTGTCGATGGAGCGCGTCGAGGACGCCGCGTTCGGCCCGCTCGACCGCATCGGCCAGCTCACCATGCGCAACCTCGACATCGCCGACTCGCGCGCCAAGCTGGAGCAGTACGCGGGGCTCGGCATGGTGGGCAGCCCCCACCAGGCGCTTCTCGGCACCACGCAGACGGCCGCCAGCGGCCTCATCGGCTCCCTGACGGAGGGCGGCGCCGAGGCGATCGCCGCGCGCGGCGACGCGATCTCCCGCTCGGAGGTCCCGGAGGACGACGAGATGCTCGACCACGCCGCCATGGAGTCCGGCACCGACTGACTCCGGCCGGGCTCGCCCTGAGCCCGGCCCGGACCTTCACTCGAGATCCGGACACCGACCAGCGCCGCTGACGTCGATCAGCGGCCCAGCCCGATCGACCTCCGCTCGGGCTCGGTCACCGACCACCGGCCGGGTTCCCACGGGAGCCCGGCCGTCCCGCGTCCGGCTGCGTGCGCTGGTGAGCCCAGCCGGCAGCGGCTTCGTGCTCCCGACGGCCGGTCCGACCGCTCCAAGCGACAGAGCCGGCACGGCCCGCCGCACATGCCGCCCGGCAAGCCCACCGCCGCAGCCGATGACGGCGACACGCAACCTTCCTCAAGCCGCCCACTGACCCGAACGACCAGGCGAGGCGATTCATCGCAACCCACCTGTCCGACCGCGCGCGGGTCGAACTGGTCACCGAGGGGATCCGTTCGGCGGCCGGCTGAGCGGGACCACCGAGCGGGACAGGCTGGCGTCCACCCCCTTCGCCCCGAATTTCACATCCACCACAGTCACCCCCGGTGCAGACATTTGGCGCAGCCGACCCTGAGCTAAACCATCCCTCCACAATCAGCCCCCTCCGGCGGCGCAGCGCAGCTAACCTGGCTTGGCCTTGAAGGACCCCGGCGCGGCGGGCTCGGCTCGGCTTATCAGAGGGGCCGGCGACCGGCCGTCCGGGGGGCGATATCCGCGTCCGCCCTGTTCACAGGGCTATCACTCGCGGGAGCGCCGACATTCGGGGCATCGCGCCGCACTCAGTGCTTCTTGCCACGATGATTCTGGTCACAAACATTTCCCAAGATAACGGGTCTATCGGGTTGTCATTGACTGGAATTGTTGGAACATATGGTTCGAGTCCTGAGTGAGGTCCAAAGATCGCTTACCGCGAAAAAGGGTCAGCGGCGAGGGGAAAGGGGCAACGCTCATGCACCAGCGTGCCGTCCGTAATTTGGCGAAGTTGGAGACCACGCAGGCCAGGATCACGCGTATCTTCGACGCTGCCGCCGGCGGGAAGAACAACTTCCAGGCCGACAAGGACGCGGTGCGCCATTTCGATCAAGCGGCCCCCGCCCTGACGAACGCCGCCCGTGCGGTGCTGGAATTCTGCTCGCGGGTGATCCGCTATCTGGCGGTCCAGGAAGAAGTGGATCAATTCGTGATCGTCGGCAGTGGAATTCCGAGCGGCCTGTCCGCCGGTCAGGGGCTGCATGACATGGCGAAACACGCCGCTTGCCCGTACCCCAGAGTGCTGTACGTCGAGAACAACCCGATGGTGGTGACCCTGGCCCAGGCCACCATCGAGCCGTTCACGGATTTGGTGCGAGTAGTGGAGGGAGACGTACGGGAGATCGACGAGATCCTGAGCGATCACGTCGTCACGACCTTCATCGACTGGGAACGACCGGTGGCGGTGCTCCTGTTGTCGGCCTACAGCCTCCACGATGAGGAGTATGCCCACTATGTCATCAAGCGACTCCGTCACTCGGCTCCCGCCGGTAGTTTTCTGGCTCTACTGCACACCACGTTCGACGGCGTCCCACAAGAGCTGCTGCCCGCCATCAGCGACACGCTCGCGATGACCTTGCCGCACCTGGCGGTCCGGTCACGGGAAGAGGTGGCGGCTCTTTTAGAGGGGCTCGATCTGGTGGCGCCCGGCCTGGTCTGGGTGCCGGAGTGGCGGCCTTTGGGCAACGATCTCGCCTGCCAAGAGGATCCCAGCAAGTCCGGCAACTACGGCGCCGTCGCCCGCATCCCCTGATACGCCGCAAGTCTCGTTTGGCAAACTTTTCCGGCGCGCATTCCCAAGAGTGAGGCCGAACGTTTATCGTGGGTTTGGGAGCGCTCCCAAGACCCGAGAGATGTGATGCGTATGGCCCTCCGACAAGGGTCCTTGTCGGCGCCACCGGTGCACACGGTGGAGTACCTTCTGCCCTCCGTCCCGTCGGGCGTCAGCAGGGCGCGGGAGCTGATCAGGACCGATCTGACCGACTGGGGACTCGCGCACGTCGTCGATGACTGCCTGCTCATCGTGAGCGAGCTGGTCACCAACGCCGTACGCTACGGGGGTTCCGCCTACGCCCTGCGCCTGGAGAAGCGCGAGGGCCAGGTGTACGGGGAGGTCTTCGACCCCGGCGAGGGCATGCCGCGCCTGCGGCCGGCGGACATGGACGCGATCTCGGGGCGGGGGTTGCAGATCGTCGGCGCGATAGCCGACGACTGGGGCGTGACGGCCACCGACAACGGCAAGGTGGTGTGGTTCGCGGTCACCCCGTGACCAGACGCACCCCGTGACCAGACGCACCCCGTGGCCAGACGCACCCAGTGACCGACCGGGCCATCTGCCCGGCTGGGCGCCGCGCCCGACCGGACGCCTTGATCGACAGGCCGCCCTGACCTACAGCCGCCTGACGGCAGGACATCCCGACCAACCTGACCGGCAGGACATCCCGACCGATCGGCCCCCCTTGACCGGCCGGACGCACCGGCCTCTGACCGCCCAGCGGCCTTGACCTTCCACCGGCCACAGGCCCTGCCCCTTGACGAACCAGAGGCCCTGACCAGGCGAAACCGCGCCTGTGTGACGAGCGGGTAAGCTGCAGGAGACCCCTTTCCATCCTTCAGGCAATCCCCAGGTAAGACAGGTAGCCTCGCTCGGCATGAAGTGGCAGCGCACTATCAACGGAGCGCTGGCCAGGTACACAGGATTCCAGCTCAACCGAGTAGGGAAAGCGGGACAAAAGCCGTCGAAACCCGCTCCGCAGAAGCGGCCGCAGACGCCGTTCCGGCCACCCGCGGATCCGGAGACCGATCGCCTCGTCAAGCAGCCGGTGTTCATCATCTCGCCGGTACGGTCGGGCTCGACGCTGCTGCGGGCGATGCTCAACGCACACCCCGACCTGCACGCCCCTCATGAGCTGCACGTGCGCCGGTTGCGCGTGGAATTCGATACCTCGCTGGCGGAAAAGGCCATGGAAGCCCTCGGGCACAACAAGGCCGACCTCGAACATCTGCTGTGGGACCGCGTGCTCCACCGCGAGCTGGTACGCAGCGGCAAGCGGTTCATCGTGGAGAAGACCCCGGCCAACGCGTTCGCGTACGAGCGGCTCGCGGCCTGCTGGCCGGACGCGCGGTTCGTGTTCCTGCTGCGCCATCCCGCCTCCATCGCGGCCTCCTGGTACGAGGCCAGCCCCGGCAAGCGCACCCGCGAGGAGGCCGCGGCCGACGCCCTGCGTTACATGAAGGCCGTGCAGCGGGCCCGCAAGGCCCTGCCGGGCCTGACCGTGCGATACGAGGAGCTGACCGCGGAGCCGGAGAAGGTCGGGCGCGAGATCTGCGACTTCCTGTCGGTGCCCTGGTCACCGCAGATCCTCACGTACGGCAAGCCCGAGGTGGTCGTCAAGGGCCTTGGCGACTGGAAGGACAAGATCCAGTCAGGCACCGTGCAACGAGGGCGCGAGCTGCCCTCCCCCGATGAGATCCCGGACGTACTCAAGGACATGTGCCGGACCTGGGAGTACCTCTCGTGAAGATCCGCTACATGCTGCTGCACGCGTACGGCATGGGCGGCACCATCCGTACCGTCTTCAACCAGGCGGGCGCGATGGCCGAGGCGGGCCACGACGTGGAGATCATCAGCGTGGTCCGCCGCCGTGACGAGCCGCAGTTCGCCCTCGACCCGCGGGTGCGGCTGGCCACGCTGGTCGACCAGCGCGACGGCATCGCGACCGACTCGCTGGTGCGCAAGGTGTGGCGGCGCGCCAGGGGCAAGATCGTCCCGTACGGCGAGTTCGCCGCCGAATACTTCACCGAACGCGTGGAGGGCGCGGCCATCGACTACGTCTCCGGCCTGCGCGACGGCATCCTCGTCACCACCCGCCCCGCGCTCAACCTGATCTCCGCCCGCCGCGCCACGGGCGGCGTGATCAGGGTCGCGCAGGAGCACATGAACCTCGCCTCCTACCACGAGGCGGTGCGCGAGCACATCGGCCGCTACTACGGCCGTTTCGACGCCATCGCCGTCCTCACCGAGACCAGCCGCCGCGAATATCGCGAGCTGGTGCCCGGCACGCCGGTGGTCCGCATCCCCAACGCCGTCAGCATGGACCGTCGCAAGCACTCCGACCAGAGCAACCCCGTCGTGATCGCGGTGGGGCGGCTGGTGCCGCAGAAGGGCTTCGACATGCTCATCCCGGCGTTCGCCGCCGCGGCGGCCGAGCATCCGGGGTGGAAGCTGCGCATCTTCGGGACGGGGCCGTCGAAGGAGCGGCTGCAGGAGCGCATCGACGAGACCGGCATGCGCGACCGCATCAAGCTCATGGGGCGTAGCAACCGCATTCACGAAGAGCTGGCGAAGGCGTCGATTTACGCGCTCAGCTCGCGTATCGAGGGACTGCCCATGGCCATGATCGAGGCCATGGGCCACGCCCTGCCGATCGTCGCCTTCGACTGCCCCACCGGTCCTGCCGACGTGCTCACCCCGGGCAAGGACGGCATCCTGGTGCCGCCCAGAGACGTCGACGCGCTCGCCCGCTCGCTCAGCCAGGTGATGGGCGACCGCGACCTGCGCCTCCGCCTGGGCGCTGCCGCCGCGGAGACCGCCCACGGCTACACGCCCGAGGTCGTGATGCCGCTCTGGGAGAAGCTCTTCGCCGCCTTGGAGGCGGGCCGGCCGCTCGACGACACCGCCTGGGCGACCCGCTGACGTCCGGCGCTCGGTCCTGCCTCCCGGTGCGCTTCCCCACCGGCAGAGCGCCAAGCCCAGCGTGCCGACGCGCTCCCGTCCGCTGGGAGCGCGCGCCGGAGCGTGACGCACCCGGCCCAGCGAACCGCCACGCCCCGGCCACCGGCAGCGCGGGTTGGCGCGTGACCGTGTGGTCGCCGCCTGGGCCGGGCGTTGATCTGCCGCCGGCCTGCCCGACGATATCCCGCTTGCCCGACAACATCCTGTCTGACCGGTGATGTCCCGCCTGCCAGGCGATGTCCGAAACTCAGTCCGGCCTGGGTGTCGGCGTTCGGGCGGGCGGGCGTGACTTCGGGCCGCTCCGGATCGCTCCTCCACAAGCCGATCGCGCTCGGTTCAACTGGACGTCAACGTCTCCGACCACGGGAGCGCCATGAGAAGTCTCCTGCTCGTCTTGACCCTGGCCCTCACCCTCACCTCCCTCACGACACCGGCGGCGGCCCACCCCCGTCCGCCCGCCGTCATCTTCGACACCGACATGGACTTCGACGACGCGGCCACGCTCGCGTACCTCTCCCAGGAGCACCGGGCGGGCCGCATCGAGCTGCGCGCGATCACGGTCACGAGCGCCGGCGCGGGGCTGCCGGGCCGGGCGATCAGGTACGCCAGGTGCCTGGCCGACCGCCTGGGCCTGCGCGGGGTGGCGATCGCCGACGACTCCCGTACCGGCCCTCACTCCTTCCCCGCCGATCTCCGCGAGCCGTTCGACCGGGTGCTGACGGCCGCGACGCCGGGCTGCGCCGGTGACGAGAGCCCGTCGCGCACCCGCGCGCCCGAGCTGATCAGGCAGCTCGTCAGAGAGGACCCCGGGATCCCGGTGATCGCCACGGAGCCGCTGACCAGCCTGGCCGCCGCGCTGCCGCACTCCCCCGCCCGGCTCACCTCGATGGGCGGTGCGGTGCACGTGCCGGGCAACCTGTGCTGCGGCACACCGCCGGAGTTCGACGGCACGCAGGAGTTCAACTACTGGCTCGACCCGGGAGCGGCGCGGTCGGTGGTCACGCGCGGCACGGGCGTGTTCAGGATGGTGTCGCTGGACGCCGCCAACGAGGTGCTCATCACGGACGCTTCCTCGACCGGCTCGCCGCCGACCACGGCACGCCGGCCGCGGACACCGTACTGGAGATCGTCACGCATCCCGAGGTGCGGCCGCTGATCGCCGACCGGCTGCTCTACTGGTGGGACCCGCTGGCCGCGATGAGCGCCGTACGCCCCGGGCACGTCGGATTCGCGCGGGGCAGGATCGACGTCGTGACGGACGGCCCCTCGGCCGGCCGGACGGTGCTCTCCCCCACCGGACGCCTGATCCAGTACGCCACGACGGCCGGCACCGCCGCCTTCGAGCAGCGTTTCCTCGACGTGCTGAACGGCCGCTGAGAAGCGCAGGGACAAGATCGATCGCCCGCCGTCCCTCGATGACGATGCGTCGATGGACGGCGAGATCGACCGGCGTGGAGGAAAGTCTTAGTGTCCACGCCTCTTCGACAGCGGTCGTTCCGTCTCTTCTTCATCCCACGCGCCGCCTCCTTGATGGGCGGCTCGATGGCTCCGGTCACGCAAGGGCGGCGGATCTTCCGCCGCACGACCTGGCGATGGGTCATCGTGTGCACGTCGTCCGTGTCGAACTGCATCTCCGCCGGTGTCTGGGGGGGTGATCGGCCCCAGCATCGCCGCCGGCACATTCGGCGCGGCCACTTGGGGAACGGCGCTCAGCGCGCGAGCCGCCGGAGTGCTCGCCATGAGCATCGCCATGTACCGGTTGACGGTTCGGGCGCCTCTCGTCTTCGGGCGGATCGCGTTCGCACTGACGTGCCCGCCCCTTATCGCCATCGGATTTCACGCTCGCATTCCCCTGCTCATTCTCAGCGCGGCAATAGGAGGATTGGGATCCGGAGCCCTCGCCGTCGCCTGGGAGACGGCTCTCCAGCATGGAGTACCGGAAAGGGCGCTTTCCCGTGTGGCCTCCCACGACGATCTCGGCTCGTTCGCGGCCTTACCGCTCGGCCAGATAGCGGCGGGACCGGCGGCCGGCTCACTGGGCGCGGCCGGCGTGTCGATCATCGGAGGGTTCGTGAACCCGCTCATGTCCCTGCTCCCCTTGGCGTCCACGTCGATCAGGTCATTCAGGACGTGATCTCGGTGGTTGCCACCCCGTCACGGCATCGCGGCGGGGCACGGAACGCGGTCTGCCGGGCGGTCCGCAAGCCCTGAGTTTTCGCACCAAATGAAAAACCCCGTTTCACGAAAAATCGGGAAATGGGGTTGTGCTGACTAACACCATCATGTCGGGAAATGATTGTCGTTATTCCTGCGCACACGTACGCTGTCCCTGACCTTTCGGAGAAAGGACATCTGGTGCGCAAGGCCCTGATCCCGTTACTTCTCACCGTCCTGGTGGTTTTCTCGGCCCAGCAACTTCTGACCCCCGTCCTCGCCCCGCTCTCCCGCGAGCTGCACCTGACCGAGACCCAGCTCGGCCTCGTCGTCACCGCCGCCGCCACGGCGCTGACCGTCGCCAGCCCGCTGTGGGGGCTCGCGCTGCGGCGGCTCGGATTACGCCTGGTGCTGCTGTGCGGGCTCGGCCTGGCGACGGCGGGCATGACCGGGTTCGGGGTCGTCGCCGCCCTGGGGCTCGACGGCCGCCTGTCGTCCCCGCTGCTGTTCGGCCTGCTGCTGGTCACCCGCAGCCTCGTCTTCGGCGCGGGGCTGGCCGCGCTGCCGGTGGCCACGCTCGCCGTCGCCGCCGCGAGCACCAGCACTCAGGATGAGCGCACCCGCGCCACGGGCCTGATCGGCGCGGCTCAGGGGCTCTCGCTGGTGCTCGGACCGGCTGGGGGCGGCGCGCTTGCCGTGGTCTCGCTCATGCTGCCGGTCTATCTGGCGCCCGTGGTGTGCCTGCTGCTCACGGTGTGGGTGCTGGCCACCGTACGGCCGCCGGCGGCGGCGCAGGACCCGCCGCCCGAGCGGCCCCCGGCGAAGCTGCGTCCCTGGAACGCGCGCATGTGGCCGTTGCTCGCGATCGGCTTCTGCCTCTACCTCTCGCTCGGCCTGGTGCAGGTGATCGTCGGCTTCCTGGTATCCGACCGCCTGCACCTCGGACCGCAGGAGACGGCCGGGGCGGTGGGCGTCACGCTGGTCGCGGCCGGGCTGATCCTCGTCGCCGTGCAGGGCGCGCTCATCCCGGTGCTGCGCTGGCCGGTGCTGCGGCTGATGCGGGTGGGCGCCCCGATCACGGCCGTGGCCTTCGCGCTGCTCGCCGCGGCGAACACGCTCTGGCTGATCGTCGCCTCGTTCGTGGTGCTGGGGCTGGGGCTCGGCCTGGCGGCGCCCGGCTTCACCGCCGCGCCGACCCTGGTGGCCGAGCCGGGACAGCACGCCTCGGTGGCGGGGCTGATCAACGCGACGATCGGCGCCACGTTCATCGTCGGCCCGCTGCTCGGCACCGCGCTGTACGAGGTCGCCTCCGTGCTGCCGATCCTGACCGCGTTCGCCGCCGCGCTGACCGCGCTCGCGCTGTCGTGGCTCTCCCCCGCGGTCCGCCAGGCGGTGCCGGTGACCCCGTGATGACGTCAGAAGAGCACCCGTGATGACGGCTGAGAGCGGGCGGGGCAGCCCGCGCCGTCCGCCAGCCGGTACGCCGTCTCCTCGACCAGCGCGATCCGCTCGTCCGGCGGCCCGGCGGGCACGTCGATGAGGTGGTAGCCGAACGCCCGGTAGGTCTCCTCGTGGAGGCGTTCGAACTCCAGGGACTCCTCGAAGCTGATCCTGCGGGCGTCGGTCGGCTCGCAGAAGCCGAGGTTACGGACGAAGAACACGTGCCGGTCGTAGACCCGCTCGCGGGTGATCCGCTCGATCTCGGCGGTGAGCGCGGGCGGCACGGGGTGGCCGGCGTACGTGCTGAGCGCGTGGGTGCACACCGGCGAGCGGTCGAAGAACCGCACCCCGCCCCCGGCCCTGATCCTGCCCGCCGCTACAGCTCGGCGACCTTGCCGATGAACGAGGGGCGGGTCCACGGCTCGGCATCGCCGCGCGCCTGCTCGGCGGCGATGACCGCGGTGGCCGCCTCCTCGACGGTGGCGTGGCCACGCGCGGCCAGGCCGTGCAGGATCGTGGTCTTTCCCGCGCCGGGGGTGCCGGTGAGGATGAAACGCGTCATAGGCGTGGTGATCGCGGGGGTGGGCGGCGCACCCACCGGCGCACCCACCGGCGCACCCACCGGCGTGCCCGATGGCGTGCCCACCCCCGGGTGCTCGATCAGACCTCGTCCACGCTGCTCGGCTCACGCCGGGACAGATCGATACCGAGCTCTTCCGCCGCGCGGAAGACGTCCTCGTCGGCGTCGCGCATCTCGATGGACATGCCGTCGCTGGAGAGCACCTCGACATTCAGGCACAGCGACTGCATCTCCTTGATGAGGACCTTGAAGGACTCGGGGATGCCCGGCTCGGGGATGTTCTCGCCCTTGACGATGGCCTCGTAGACCTTGACTCGGCCGAGAACGTCGTCGGACTTGATGGTCAGCAGCTCCTGCAGAGCGTACGCGGCGCCGTAGGCCTCAAGGGCCCAGACCTCCATCTCTCCGAACCGCTGGCCGCCGAACTGGGCCTTACCGCCCAGCGGCTGCTGCGTGATCATCGAGTAGGGGCCGGTGGACCGCGCGTGGATCTTGTCGTCCACCAGGTGCAGCAGCTTCAGGATGTAGATGTAGCCCACCGCGATCGGGTAGGGGAACGGCTCGCCGGAACGCCCGTCGAACAGCTGCGCCTTACCCGTCGGCTGCACGAGCCTGTCGCCGTCGCGGTTGACGAGCGTGTTGCCGAGCAGGCCCACGATCTCGTCCTCGCCCGCGCCGTCGAAGACCGGGGTGGCGATCTTCGTCCACGGCTCGGCCTTCTCGTGGCCGTTCTGCTTGAGATGGGCGGTCCACTCCTCCTCGATGCCGGAGATGTCCCAGCCGCGTGCGGCCACCCAGCCGAGGTGTGTCTCCAGGACCTGGCCGACGTTCATTCGGCCGGGAACGCCCAGCGGGTTGAGGATGATGTCGACCGGGGTGCCGTCCTCCAGGAACGGCATGTCCTCGATCGGCAGGATCTTGGCGATGACGCCCTTGTTGCCGTGGCGGCCGGCCAGCTTGTCACCGTCGGTGATCTTGCGCTTCTGGGCGACGTAGACGCGCACCAGCTCGTTGACGCCCGGCGGCAGCTCGTCGCCGTCCTCGCGGGAGAACAGCCGCACGCCGATGACCTTGCCCTGCTCGCCGTGCGGCACCTTCAGGGAGGTATCGCGCACCTCGCGGGCCTTCTCACCGAAGATCGCGCGCAGCAGCCGCTCCTCCGGGGTCAGCTCGGTCTCACCCTTCGGGGTGACCTTGCCGACCAGGATGTCACCCTGGACGACCTCCGCACCGATGCGGACGATGCCGCGCTCGTCGAGGTCGGCGAGCGCCTCTTCCGACACGTTGGGGATGTCGCGGGTGATCTCCTCAGGGCCGAGCTTGGTGTCGCGGGCGTCGACCTCGAACTCCTCGATGTGGATCGAGGAGAGCACGTCGTCCTGCACCAGCCGCTGGGACAGGATGATCGCGTCCTCGTAGTTGTGGCCCTCCCACGGCATGAACGCCACCAGGAGGTTCTTGCCCAGCGCCATCTCGCCCTGGTCGGTGCAGGGACCGTCGGCGATCACCTGACCGGCCTCGACCCGGTCGCCCTCGGACACGATCGGCTTCTGGTTGAAGCTCGTGCCCTGGTTGGAGTGCTTGAACTTGGCGATCCGGTACGTGGTGCGGGTGCCGTCGTCGTTGTGCGTGGTGACGTAGTCGGCGCACACCTCCTCGACCACGCCCGCCTGCTCGGCGAGGATCACGTCACCGGTGTCGGTCGCGGCACGGTATTCCATGCCGGTGCCGACCAGCGGCGCCTCGGCCTTGATCAGCGGCACGGCCTGACGCTGCATGTTGGCGCCCATCAGGGCCCGGTTGGCGTCGTCATGCTCGAGGAACGGGATCATCGCGGTGGCCACCGACACCATCTGGCGCGGCGAGACGTCGATGTAGTCGACCTCTTCCTGCCTGGCCAGCTCGAACTCGCCGCCCCTGCGCCGCACCGACACCATCCGCTCGGCGAACGACCCGTCGGGGTTGAGCGCCGTGTTGGCCTGCGCGATGACGAAACGGTCCTCTTCGTCGGCGGTGAGGTAGTCGATCTGGTCGGTCACCTTGCCGTCGACGACCTTGCGGTACGGCGTCTCGATGAAGCCGAACGGGTTGATCCTGGCGTAGCAGGCGAGGTAGCCGATGAGACCGATGTTGGGGCCTTCAGGGGTCTCGATCGGGCACATCCGGCCGTAGTGGGACGGGTGCACGTCACGGACCTCGAAGCCGGCCCGCTCACGCGACAGACCACCGGGGCCGAGCGCCGACAGGCGGCGGCGGTGGGTCAGCCCGGACAGCGGGTTGATCTGGTCCATGAAGCCCGACAGCTGCGAGGTGCCGAAGAACTCCTTCAGCGCCGCCACCAGCGGGCGGATGTTGATCAGCGTCTGCGGCGTGATCGCCTCGATGTCCTGCGTGGTCATGCGCTCGCGCACGACCCGCTCCATGCGGGCGAGACCCAGGCGGACCTGGTTCTGGATCAGCTCGCCGACGCTGCGCAGGCGGCGGTTGCCGAAGTGGTCGATGTCGTCGATCTCGACCACCACGTCACCGCGGGCACCCGGCATCGACTCCTCACCCGCGTGCAGGTGGAGCAGGTAGTCGATCATCGCGGCGATGTCGTCTTCGGTCAGCGTGCCGACCGTGATGTCGGCGTCGACGCCGAGCTTCCTGTTGACCTTGTAGCGGCCGACCTTGGCCAGGTCGTAGCGCTTGGGGTTGAAGTACAGGTTTTCGAGCAGGGCCTGGGCCGACTCCTTGGTCGGGGGCTCGCCAGGCCGCAGCTTGCGGTAGATGTCGAGCAGCGCGTCGTCCTGGCCGATCGTGTGGTCCTTCTCCAGCGTGGCCCGCATGGCCTCGAACCGGCCGAAGCGCTCGAGGATCTGCTCACTGGTCCAGCCGAGCGCCTTGAGCAGCACGGTGACGGGCTGCTTGCGCTTGCGGTCGACGCGGACGCTCACACTGTCGCGCTTGTCGATCTCGAACTCCAGCCAGGCGCCCCGCGAGGGGATGACCCGGCAGCCGAACAGGTCCTTGTCGGAGGTCTTGTCGACGGTGCGCTCGAAGTAGACACCCGGCGAGCGGACGAGCTGCGACGACACCACGCGCTCGGTGCCGTTGATGATGAAGGTGCCCTTCGGGGTCATGAGCGGGAAGTCGCCCATGAACACCGTCTGGCTCTTGATCTCACCGGTGGTGTTGTTGATGAACTCCGCCGTGACGAACATCGGGGCGGAGAAGGTCATGTCCTTCTCCTTGCACTCGTCAACGGAGTGCTTGGGCGGCTCGAACCGGTGGTCGCGGAACGACAGGGACATGGTCCCCGAGAAGTCCTCGATGGGACTGATCTCGTCGAAGATCTCCTGCAGGCCCGACTGGAGCGGTACGTCGGACCGCCCGGCCTGGCGGGCCGCCTCGACGCGGGCGCGCCATCGGTCGTTGCCGACCAGCCAGTCGAACGACTCGGTCTGCAGCGCGAGGAGGTGCGGGACTTCGAGAGGCTCGTGAATACGGGCGAACGAGACGCGACGGGGCCCGGTGAACGCGGCGGAGGCGGTGCGCGAGACTGCCAACAGAGGTCCTTCCGGATGGCACGGATGGGGCAGAGCTCCACGCATGCCAAACGACCCGTCGATCACTAAGGCGAAAGCGGGACGTCACGGCAGCGTGAGGGCAGTAGATTAACGCAGATGAGAAACGAATGTCCACCACTAAGGGGAAGTCAACCCTCCGTGCCGCTTTCACTATGTCACGACGGGGACGGCCCGTCAACAGACCCCGGCGTTCGTGTCATGTCCCCCTCGGCCCGTTTTCTGCCTGGCGGGCCGAGGGGGACCAGGGCTTATGCGCAGGTGTAGCCGGACGGCAGGCTCGTGTCGCCGCTCGGGCGGTCGGCCTGGAATCCGACGCTGCCGTTGGAGGCGCCGGGCGCCAGGGTGCCGTTGTGCGCGACGTTCCTGATGGTCACCGTCTGGCCGCTGACGGTCGCGGTGCCGTTCCAGGAGCCGGCGAGCCGGTGGCCTGCGGGCAGGGTGAAGGTGACGGTCCAGCCGTTCATGGTCGCGGTGCCGGTGTTGGTGATGGTGAGCGGCTGGATGACGTACCCGGTGCTCCACTGCGTCTGCACGGTCGGCACCGCCGTGCACCCGCCTTCCGGCGAGCCCGAGCCCTCCTGGGTGGTGACCTGCACGGTGTTGGAGACCTGCGAGGCGTTGCCGGCGGCGTCGCGCGCCCTGACCTGGTAGCGGTAGGTGGTCGCGGGGGTCAGGCCGGTGTCGGCGTACGAGGTCGTGGCGGACGTGCCGATCTGGGTGAACGTGCCGCCGCTCGCGCCCGGCGCGCGCAGGATGTCGTAGCCGGCCACGCCGGTGTCGTCGGTGGCGGCCGTCCAGGTGAGGGTGGTGCCGGTGGCGGTGGTGTCCGCCGCCGCCAGGCCGGTCGGCGCGGTGGGCGGCGTGGTGTCGTCATCGCCGCCGCCGTCGCCGAGGGTGGGCGTCTGCCAGTCGCGCCACTCGGCCAGGTTGCCGCTCTTGTTGGCGGCGATCCGCATCGAGCCGGTGTAGCTGCCGGTGCCGAGCAGGAACTTCTGGATGTTCTGCTGCAGCGGCGTGCGCCACTCCGATCGGCTCGCGCAGTGGGTGCCGTCCTGCACAGCCGACCAGTACGTGATGTTGCCCTCCGCCCCGAGCGCCTTGTAGATTTCGGCGCCGCCCAGCGCGGCCACGCTCGCGGACCTGGCGGCGAGCCAGTCGATGTGCGGGTTGTCCATGATGAACAGCCCGCGCGGCGCGATCATCCCGATGACCGCGTGGGTGTCCACGGGCAGCCGGGCCGGGCTGCCGGTGAACGAGCCGAACGCGTCGCCGAGCCAGGGCTGCTCGGAGTAGGCGCTGCTCAGCGGCTGGGCGCCGCTCTCACCGGGGATGGCGCGGAAGGCGGCCACGCCGCCGCTGCCCGACTCGATCGGCATGGTCAGCGCGATGCGCTGGTCGAACGCGCCGACGACGAACGCGCCCTTGCCGTAGCGCGAGCAGCCGGTGACGCCGGTCGCGTCCGCCCGCAGGATGCCGCCGCCCGACTGTTCGAGCACGTCGATGATCCGGCTGACGCCCCAGGCCCAGGCGGCGAGTATGCCGGTGGAGCTGTTGGCGCCGTAGATGGTGTAGAAGGCGCCCTGCTTGTTGTCGCGCGGCGTGCCCTCCCTGCCGACGGCGAGGGGGTCGTAGCTGATGACGGCCGCGCCCGCCGCCTTGATCGCGGCGGTGTCGGCGCCGAACCCGCCGAGCACGACGACGGCCGGGAAGGGGCCGTTGCCGCTCGGCAGATCGACGCCCGCGGAGAAGGAGGCGCTCCTGCCGTTGTGGGAGACATTGACGGTGATGCCGGTAGGCGACACCGTGCCCGTGACGCTGGACGGCTTGGGCGGCTTCTCCCCGTAGACGAACTTCTCCGCCAGCCTCTTGATCTCCTCCCGGCGGCAGCGCCAGTCGGACTTGCCGGTGATGCGGGTGCCGTCCAGCTTGGTGAACGGGTCGGGCAGCCGGGAGACGGTGGGCAGCGAGCCCTCGTCGGGCAGGCCGGGGACCTGGCAGTCGGCGCCCTCGTTCTCGACTCCCGAGGCCGCGTGCGCCTCGGCCGGGATCGTCGCCACCGCTCCCGCGGCCGCGAGCATGGCCGCCAGCGCCGACGCGACCATCCTTAACCTGATCTTGGAGCGGGCCAAGCCGGTGATCACTAGAGGGCTCCCTTCCGGGTGGGGTAGTTGGCGATCAGTGTGCGAACGCCTCCGAAAGGTGTCAATCATCGGCCGAAATGTTTCGGGTCTTCTCAGACGCCTCATCGCCCTGAACTGGTAGAACGAGCCGTTGGACGCCGAAATTATCGGAAATTAGGTGAAATTAAGGCTTAAGAGCCGCCCCCACGGAGGCCCAGTGCGGCGCTCTCGGTAGGGGACGATTCGCCCCAGGCGGGGCCGAGCAGGCGGGGCCGAGCAGGCGAGAAACGCTGCCAGAACTCCTCGGCCGGGCGACCGCTGCCATCCCCTGCTCAGCCTTGCCCGATCCCTCGTGTCGGCTCTGCCTGCTCGGCCTTGCCCGATCCCTCGTGTCGGCTCTGCCTGCTCGGCCCCAGTGACCGAGCACGCGCTGGGGCCGGGTCCGCACCCGCAGGCTGGGACGGCAGCGCCGCACCGACAGGCGGGACAGCCGGACCGCACCGGCAGGCCGGGCAGGCGGGGCGCATCGGCGGGCGGGGCAGGCGGGCCGCGCTCCACGGCGGAGCCCTACCGGCCGGACTGTGCCATGGCGGGCGGCTCGTCCGGGTCCTCCGGGCCGGACCACTCGTCCGGATCCTCGGCGCCGGACCCCTCCCCCGAGCGGGACCCCTCCCCCGAGCGGGACCCCTCCCCCGAGCGGGACCCCTCCCCCGGGGAGGGCCGCTCCTCCTGGCAGGTCGGCTTCTCCGGATCGGCCAGCGGGAGGCGGAGCACGAAGCGCGCGCCCTTCGGCGAGTCCTCGACGCGCAGCGAGCCGTCGTGAGCGCAGGCGATCTCGCGGGAGATCGCCAGGCCGAGCCCGCTCCCGCCGGGGTCGCGCAGGCGCCCGTCCTCCAGGCGGACGAAGCGTTCGAAGATGCGTTCGCGGTTGGCGGGGTCGACGCCGGGGCCGTCGTCGGTGACCGCAAGCACGGCCTCGCCGTCCTGCGCGGTCAGCGTGACCTCGACGCCCGAGCCGGCGTGCCGCTGGGCATTGGCCATGAGGTTGTTCAGCACCCTGGCGAGCTGCACGCGCGAGCCGAGTACGACGACGCCCTCGGGCGCGTCCACCGCGATGGGCACGCGGCGCGGCAGCGCGGCGATCTCGGCGCGGGCCAGCTCGCCGAGATCGACGGGTTCGGGCGGCACGGGCTCGCCGACCTGAAGGCGGGCCAGCGCCAGCAGGTCGTCCACGATGGCCGCGAGCCGGTCGGTGCTGGTGAGGGCGTCGCGGATGGTCTCGCGCGGGTCGATGTCGTCGGGGTAGCTGACCGCCTCTTCAAGCAGCGCGCGCAGCCCGGCGATGGGGGTGCGCAGCTCGTGCGAGGTGGTGGAGGCGAAGCGGCGCTGCTGCTCCACCGCGTCCTCCAGGCGGGCGAGCGTCTGGTTGGCGGTGGTGGCGAGCTCGGCGATCTCGTCGTCGCCGTCCGGTACGGGGACGCGCTTGCTCAGGTCGCTCACGGTGATCTCGGACATGCGCGACCTGATCGCGGCGACCGGCCGCAGCGTGCGCCCGACCACGGTCCAGGTCCGGTACGCCGTGATGCCCGTGAACAAGACGATCACGCCGCCGATGAGCAGCTCCAGGCGGTGCCCGACGAGCAGCCCGGGCTCGTGCGCGGCCGCGTAGACGACGCACGACTCCTCGTCGGGGCTCAGCCGGACGGCCATCAGGGCCAGGCAGCCGGTGCCCTCGTCGCATTCGACGTAGCGCTGGAACCGGTCGTTGGGCGGCGGCCGCCGCAGGCTGAGCGGGACGGTCGGCGAGGCGCGCCGGCCGGCGGCCTTCACCTGGTGGTTCGCGCCGACGATCTGGATGAGCTCGATCGGCTCGTACGAGGGAACGGGGCGATCCAGGGCGCCATGGTGCGCGGCCGCGCTCCACTGGCTGGCCGCCCGCTCCATCTTCTCGAACACGGCGGTCTCCAGGTGGTGGCGCACGGCCAGGTCCAGCGCCACCCCGAGCGCGGAGTACACGACGAAGGAGAACACGGCGGCGATCACCGTGTACCTGGTTCGGATGGAGCCCTTCCATGACCTCGGCATGACCCCAGTGTCCAAATTATGACGTTTGTTATGCAATACGCCTTTTGTCGGGTTTATACGCTAGGCGCATGGACGTGCAGCTTCGACACCTCCGCGCCTTCGTGGCGGTGGTCGACGCGGGCACTTTCACCGACGCGGCGATCCTCCTCGGCTGCTCGCAGGCGGCCGTCTCCCGTTCCGTCGCCGCTCTGGAGAGCACGCTCGGCACCCGGCTGCTCGAACGCTCGAACAACAGCGTCAAGCTCACGCAGTCCGGCGCCCGGCTCGTCACCCGCGCGCGGCGGGTGCTCGACGAGGTCGCCCGGCTCGAACGAATCGCCCAGGAGGCGTACTCGGAGCTGCGGCTCGGCTATGCCTTCGGCGCCCTGGGCAAGCACACCCGCCACCTGATGAAGGCGTGGGCCGCCGCCTACCCGTGGCTGCCGCTGGTGTTCGTGCACTCCAACACGGCCACGGCGGGCCTCGCCGAAGGCGTCGCCGACGTCTCCGTCCTCCGCCGCCCCCTCGTCGACGACCGGTTCGAGGTGGCCTTGGTGGGTTGCGAGGCCCGCTACGCCGCCATGGACACCGACCACCCGCTCGCCAGGCGCCGCTCCGTACGGCTCGACCAGCTCGCCCGCTACACCGTCGCGCTGGATCCGCGCACCGGCACCGCCACGCCCGAGCTATGGCCGCCGGACGCGCGCCCGGCCATCAGAACCGTGCAGGGAGTCGACGAGTGGCTCACGGTCATCGCCTGCGGCCAGGCCGTCGGCGTGACCGCGGAGTCCACCGCCAACCAGAACCCGCGCCCCGGGGTCGCCTACCGCCACGTCACCGACGCGCCGCACGTCCAGGTACTGCTGGCCTGGTGGAAGGACGACCCGCCGCCGTACCTCGCCGCGCTGCTCGCGATGATCCGCAGCTTGTACGGCTCCGTGCCGCCCGGTGACGGCCTGCCGCGAGAGCCCGTGGACAGGGCCGTCGCGGCCACGGGCCGGCGCCGATAGCGGACCTGGCGGAAGGGAGACCGGATGATCTCTGCGGTCGTCATGCCGGGGCCTCGGGCGCCGCTGGAGCCGCGCTCGTACGAGCGTCCCGACCTGGAGCCCGGCGCGGTGCTGCTGAGGACGCTCGGCAGCGAGGTGTGCGGCACCGACGTGCACCTGTGGGAGGGGCGGCTGGCCGGCGTGCCGTACCCGATCATCCCCGGGCACATCAGCGTGGGGAAGGTGGCCGAGCTGGGCCCGGGGCCGCCGGCGCACGATATCTGGGGCGAGGAGCTGGAGATCGGCCAGACCGTCACCTTCCACGACGTGCACGGCACCTGCGGCCGCTGCTGGTTCTGCACGGTCGCACACGCCACCACCCGCTGCCCGGAGCGGAAGGTGTACGGGGTGACGATGCCCGCCGACGAGGGGCTGTTCGGCGGCTGGGCCGAGTACATCCATCTCAAGCCCGGCGTGCACGTGGTGGCCCTGCCGCCCGACCTGGACTGGCGGTCGTTCCTGGCGGGCGGCTGCGGCCTGCCGACCGCGCTGCACGCGGCCACGCTCGGCGAGATCGCGTACGGCGACACCGTCGTCGTCCAGGGCATCGGCCCCGTCGGACTGTGCGCGGTGGCGCTGGCCCAGCTCCGCGGCGCCGGACAGGTGATCGCGATCGGCGGCTCGCGGGTGCGGCTGGACGCGGCCGCGCGGCTCGGCGCCGACCTCGTGCTCGACATCGCCGCCATGACCGCCGACGAGCGCCTGGAGACGATCATGGACGTGACCGGCGGCCGGGGCGCGGACGTCACCATCGAGGCCACCGGGGTGCCGTCGGCGGTGCCGCAGGGCATGCGCCTGACCCGGGATGCCGGCCGGTACGTCGTCGCCGGCCAGTACACCGACACCGGCGAGGCCACGTTCAACCCGCACCGCGACCTCAACCGCCGCCACCTGGAGCTGCGCGGCTGCTGGGGCAGCGACGCCGGGCACCTGTGGCGCGGCGTGCAGGTGCTGGCCCGCTACCAGCGGCTGTTCCCGTGGTCGAGCCTGGTCAGCGGCGAGTACGCCCTGCGCGACGCGCAGCGCGCCCTGGAGGACGTGGCGGCTCAGCGGGTGGTCAAAGCGCTGATCGTGCCGTGAGCGCACGGGCGTACAGTGGCCGGCGTGAACATCTGCGTCTTCTGCTCCGCCGCCGACCTCGACGACCGCTACACCGTGCCCGCCCGCGAGTTGGCGAAGCTGATCGGCGAGGGCGGCCACACATTGGTGTGGGGCGGCTCCGACTCGGGACTGATGAAGGTGATGGCCGACGGCGTGCAGGAGGCGGGCGGGCGGCTGGTGGGCATCTCGGTCGAGTTCCTCGCCCACCTGGCCCGTCCCGGCGCCGACGAGATGGTGATCACTCGTGACCTGGCCGAGCGCAAGGCGCGGTTGCTGGCCCGTGCCGACGCGTTCGTCGTCATGGTGGGCGGCAGCGGCACGCTCGACGAGGCCACCGAGATCCTTGAGCTGAAGAAGCACGGCATGCACGCCAAGCCCGTCGTGCTGCTCAACACGGCCGGCTTCTACGACGGGCTCAAGCAGCAGTTCGAGCGCATGGAGGCCGAGGGCTTCCTCCCCGTCCCCGTCACCGAGCTGGTGTTCTTCGCCGAGGACGCCGTCGGCGCCCTCGCCTATCTGGAGGAGCGGGCCGGCCTGCGGAGCTGACGTACGGGCTACTTCAGCCCGTGCTCCAAAAGGCCCATCATCAGGTAGTCGTAGCGCTTGCCGCGGGCGCGGAACGCCTCGCGGCGGCGTCCCTCCTCCACGAAGCCCACCTTCTTGTACGCCTGCACCGCCCGCACGTTGTCGGCCACCACCCACAGCATCAGGCGGTGCAGGCCCATCTCCTCGAACGCGTAGCGGCTGATCACGCGGACGGCGTCGGTGCCGTAGCCGCCGCCCCGGTAGCCGGGGTCGCCGATGGCGACGCTCTGCAGCACGGCCTCGCCGCGCACGAAGTCGGTGTCGCCGAGCGCGACGTAGCCGATGAACTTCTGCCCTTCCAGGGTCTCGATGCCGAGCTGCATCTGCTCGAACGTGTTGCGCGGCCGGTTCTGGCCCTTCTCCATGTTCTGGGCCAGCGAGATGGGCGGGCCGGCGTCCATCCACCGGCCGACCTCGGGATCGTGGTACCAGCGCCACATGGCCTCGCTGTCGGCGGGCTCCAGGGCCCGCAGCCGGACGAGCGCACCGGTGAGCATCGCGACATCCCCCTCATCGTCGGAGAACGCCAGGTCTACCAACCGGCCATGACGAGGGACAACGCATTTTCCCTCCAGCCCCCGGATAAGCGGAAGGGCATCGTCCGGTAAGCTGATTAAGCGGAATAACATCGTCCGCTAAGCCCGCGCATGCGCGCGATGAAGGAAGGCGAGACCCGTGAAAGCAGTGGTCATCCAGGAGTTCGGCCCGCCCGAGGGCATGGAGGTCGTCGAGCTGCCCGCCCCGGTCCCCGGCGAGGGGCAGGCGCTCGTCGCGGTCGAGGCCACCGGCGTCGCGGGCGCCGACGTGCTGATCCGCAGCGGCGCGCTCGCCGCGTACGGCTTCAAGCCCGGCCACATCCCCGGCGGCGAGATCGCCGGAACGGTGACGGCGGTCGGCCCGGGGGCGGATCCGGCGTGGGTGGGGCGGCGCGTGTGGGCGGCCACCGGAGTGGGCGGCGGCTATGCCGAGCAGGTCGCCGTGCCGGTCACGGCCCTGCACCACCTGCCCGGTGGGCTGGACGCCGTGGACGCCGTGGCGCTCGGCGGCGCGGGCGTGGTGGCGCACTTCGGCCTGCGGCACGCCCGGTTCGCGCCCGGCGAGTCGGTGCTGGTGCGCGGTGCCGCAGGAAGCCTCGGCATCATGACGGTGCAGCTCGCCGCGCGGCAGGGCGCGAGCGTGGTGGCCGTCACGACCTCATCGCGGGAACGCGGCGAACGCCTGCGCGGGCTCGGCGCGACGCACGTGCTCGACCGCTCAGGCGGCGGCGACCCGGACGCGCCCGGAACGTACGACGTGATCATCGACGTCGTCGCCGGTCTCGGGCTGCCCGCGTTCCTCACCCGGCTCAACCCGAACGGCCGCATGGTGGTGGTCGGCACCGTGGCGGGCCCGCCGCCCGCGGACTTCGGCATGGAGCTGCTCACGGCGTTCCAGCGGTCGCTGTCGTTCGCCACCTTCAGCGCGGCCACGGTGCCCGAGGGCGAGCGGCGCGAGGTGACCGCCCAGCAGCTCGCCGCCGCGAGCCGGGGCGAGCTGGCCGGCGTGGTGCACGGGGTGCTGCCCCTGGAGCGGGCTGTGGAGGCGCACCGCGCGATGGACGCGGGCGAGGTGTTCGGCAGGATCGTGCTAACCGCGGCGGGGAGCTGACCTCACACGCCGCAGGGCAGCTCCACCCGGACGACGGTCGGCCCTCCCGGCGGGCTGGAGACCTTGAACGTGCCGTCGTGCGCCTCGACCCGGCCCCGCATCCCGTCGAGGCCGGAGCCCGCGCGCGCGTCGGCGCCGCCGCGCCCGTCGTCCACGACCTGGAGATACAGCCGGTCGCCGCGGCGGCGCACCTGCACGGCCGCGCGGGCGGCGCCGCTGTGCTTGGCGATGTTGGTCAGCGCCTCGGCGACCACGAAGTAGGCGGTGGCCTCGACCGACGCGGCGGCCCTGACCGGCACGTCGGCGTCGACCCGGCAGGGGACGGGACAGGACGCGGCGAGCCCGGCGAGCGCGTCGGGCAGGCTCCGGTCGGTCAGCACGGGCGGCAGGATCTGCCGTACCACCTGGCGCAGCTCGGCGAGGCCCTGTTCGGCGGCGCTCTGCGCGCGTTCGAGCGGCTCCCTGGCGGTCGCGGGGTCGCGTTCGAGCGCCCGCAGCGCCGCCCCGAGCAGCACGTTGACCGTGACCAGCCGGTTCTGGGCGCCGTCGTGCAGGGCCCGCTCGATCCTGCGCAGCTCGGCGGCGTGCGCGTCGAGCGCGGCGGCGCGGGTGGCGGTGAGGTGCGCCACCCGCAGGGCCAGGTCGGCGTCAGGGTCGGGGGCGAGCAGCCGCCTGCCCGGCCATGCCTGCAGGCGGGCGAGGAGCGGCGAGACGGCGACGGTGACCGCGAGGTGGCCGGGTGTGAAGAGGATCACGGCGAGCGCGCTGGGCAGGTCGTCGACGATCCACAGCCCCAGTGCGGCGGTCGCCGCCTCGTCGGACGGCACCAGCCACCACCAGGCCCAGAAGGTCGCGTCCTGCACGGCGTGGATGGGGAAGGTGAGCCCGAGCAGGCCGACGAGCAGCCCGAAGGTGCCGTGCACGACCATCCAGGCCGCCTCGCGCCGCACCGTGGGGTCGCTCAGCGCGGGCTTCAGCCGGGCGAGCGGCGGCCCCGGCTCGACGAGGTCGGGCCCCCACTCGGACAGGCGGCGGCGCTCGCGGTCGGCCGCCTGGCGCAGGCCGCGCAGCGCCAGGGGCGCCAGCTTGCCGCCGAGGCCGATCAGGCAGCCGAGCAGCATGATGAGCACCAGCAGCGCGGTGAGCAGCGCGAGCACGGCGGTGCCGAACCCGGTGGCGAGCCGCTCAAGCGCGTCGATGGTGAGCCGGCCCCGGGCGAACGCGGCGCGCCGCAGCTTCAGCCGCCGATGTCCCCCGGTCGTGGCCGGCATGTGCTCCTCCTCACCGGATGCACGAGATCATCGTCGAACCGGGAGCAGCCTACACGGATCAGTGCGTTTCGGTCACGGCGCGTGTCAAGAAACGGTACCCCTGGCTATACCTGCATTGGGGCGTACGCGGGAACGACGCGAGGGGGTTCCGGCTGATGTGCTTGTCCTGTCCGTCAAGCAGACCTCCAAGGAATACCTACACATGGCTGTCGACAGCACCCCCGCCACCCAGGCTTCGCCGAGCCAGGGCGGGCTCGCAGGTTTCATCCGCCGCCGCCCGCTCATCAGCTTCTTCGTCCTGGCCAACCTGCTGAGCTGGGTGGCATGGACGCCGTACGCGCTCTCGAACCAGGGCCTCGGCATCTGGGACTTCGACTTCCCCGCCCTGCTCGGCACGACCCAGTTCCTCGGCGTGCTGCCGGGCGCCTACCTCGGCCCGATCTTCTCCGCCTACCTCGTGACGCGGATCACCGAGGGTAAGGAGGGGATCCGCCGCTGGGTCGGGCGCATGACCAAGTGGCGGGTGCGCTGGTTCTGGTACGTGATCACCGCCGTGGGCGTGCCGGTCACCCTCGTCATCACCTCGCTGGCACTCTCCGACGGCGCCGTGAAGATGCCGCCCGCGGCGGTGCTGGCCGCCTACATCCCCGGCCTGCTGATCCAGATGGTCACCACGGGCCTGGCCGAGGAGCCCGGCTGGCGTGACTTCGCGCTGGCCCGCATGCAGCGCAAGTACGGCCCGTTCGGCGCCACCATGATCCTCGGCCCGCTGTGGGGCATCTGGCACCTGCCGCTCTTCCTCACCGAGTGGGGCGGCTACCCCAACGTCACGCTGGAGCACGTCCTGGTGTTCATCGGCTTCGCCTGGTCGTTCAGCTTCGTGATCACCTGGGTGTTCAACCGCACCGGCCAGAGCCTGCCGCTGATCATCGTGCTGCACGTCAGCGTCAACAACTTCATGTCGATCGCCTTCTCGGACATGTTCCCGACGATCACCGACCCCGACACCGCCGGCATGGTCACCCTGCTCGCCGGCCTCGGCGGCGCCCTGGTGGTCCTGCTCCTCACCCGCGGCCGCCTCGGCTACAAGCCCGAGGAGGACCCGAGCGCCGCCCCCGCGCTCCAGGCCGTGAACGAGAACTGAACCAGCACTGAACGCGCGTAGCCGGGCGGGCGCGGAGGCCGTATGGGCTTCCGCGCCCGCCCGGCTACGCTGCGATCATGACGACCCACGAGCGGGAGATCACCGAGGCCGTCGACCTGTGCCTGCCGGACGGGCGGCTGAACCCCCGGGCGGTCGGCTGGACGCGCCGCCCGCTGCACCGGGCCAACCTGCGCGGCTGGGGCCGCACCAAGCGCTGGGAGTACTGGGGCGTGGTCACGCCGTCCCACGTGATCGGCCTGGTGGTGTCCTCGCTCGACTACGCCGGCGTGCACGGCCTGTACGTGCTGGACCGCGCGACCGGCGACGAGCACGTCAAGGACGCGGTGGTGCCGCTGGCGCGCGGGAGCGTGCTGCCGGAGCGCAGCGGCGAGGGCACCGCGTCGGCCCGCGCCCCGGGGCTGGCCGTCGATCTGGTGCAGCGGCCGGACGGCGCCTCGATCCGGGCCGTGACCGCGCAGGCCGAGGTCGAGCTCGATATCCCGCTGCCCGAAGACCACGAGTCGCTGGGCGTGGTGGTGCCGTGGGGGCCGCGGCGCTTTCAGTACACGGTCAAGGACGTCGGCCGTCCCGTACGCGGCCGGCTCAGGCTCGGCGCGGCCACGTACGAGATCGGCGGCCCTGATGCGTTCGCCGTGCTGGACCACGGGCGGGGGCGCTGGCCGTACCGGGCGGTGTGGAACTGGGCGGCGGGCAGCGCGCCCGGCCGGGCGATCCAGCTCGGCGGCAAGTGGACCGACGGCACCGGGATGACGGAGAACGCGCTGTTCCTCGACGGCCGGCTGCACAAGATCGGCGAGGAGCTCGCCTGGCAGTACGACCGCGGCGACTGGATGAAGCCGTGGCGGATCACCGGCGAGCGGGTGCAGGCGGTCTTCACGCCGTTCCACGAGCGCGTCGCCCGCACGGAGCTGGGCGTCGTGGGCTCCGAGACGCACCAGTGCTTCGGTCACTTCGGCGGGCGGGCGCGGGCCGACGACGGCACGTGGGTCGAGCTCGACGGCCTGACCGGCTGGGCGGAGGAGGCCCGCCAGCGCTGGTGACGGTCAGGCGCCGGGGTTGCGGCGGGCGATGGCGCCGTTGAGCGCGGCGGCGAACACCGTCCAGCCCGCGTACGGCGTCAGCAGCAGCGCGGCCTTCCTGTCGGCCGCCCAGGTCCTGCGGATGAGCAGCGCGTTGGAGGCGTTGAGCAGGAGGATCTCGGCGAGCGCCAGCCTTGGGGTGCGGGTGCGGAAGAACAGCGCGGGCCAGGCCGCGTTGAGCGCCAGATTGGCGGCGAGCGCGCGGGTGAACGCCTGTTTCCGCTCGGCGTCCGCGCGGGAGGCGGCGCGGGCGCCCGCGTACGCGATGAGCCCGTACAAGGGGGTCCAGACCAGCGGGAACGCCTGCGGGGGCGGCTGCCAGGACGGTTTCTTCAGCCGCTGGTACCAGGTGGAGCGGGGGTCGGTGCCGAGCGAGCCGGCGACGGCGGTGGCGGTGACCGCGAGCGCGGTCTTCAGCAGGACTTTGCCTTTCATGACCGTCCACTGCCCCGGCATCGGCGATCGACGCGCGGACGGAGGTTTCGGGCCCCGGGCCCGGCCGGCGTGAACCGGCCCGGGGCGAGGGCGGGGTCCGGCCGGGGGGCGCCATTCCCGACGGCCAGGCCGTGGCCCGGCGGCCCTTTCCTTTCAGGGCCGCGAGTCCGGACGTGAGGAGCTGATCAGGCCGCCCCGCGCCCGGCGCGTACATGACAGCAAAGCCGCCTCGGAGGGGGCGAGGCGGCTTTCCCGATTGCGTTCAGAAGAACGCTCAGACAAGCCGTCGCCGCAGCTCAAGGAGGATGGCGGACGGCCTGCCGAGGCACGTGTCGCGCATTTCTCCCGCCTTTCTCCCGTCGCTGGACGCCTTCCACGATAGGCGGGCGATCAACGCCGCGGCCACCGATTTATTCGCCGGCGTCCCGTACGACGCTGTTTCCAGCGTTGTTTCCGAGGCTGTTTCCGGATGCATTGCCGACGCCGAGGCGGCTCTCCGGGGTTTCCACGCGGAAGCGCGGGAGCGAGTCGGGGTAGTTCTCCCTGATGTAGTTGACGAGGAATTCGCGCACGTCGCACTTGAGGTCCCACGCCGACGGCGAGTCGGCGGCGCTCATCAGGGCCCGCAGCTCGACCAGGCCGTTCTCGTGCACGTCGGTGACCTGGAGCGTCCAGTCCTTCTGGTCCCACAGGGCGTTCGTCTGCAGGAACTCATAGAGGGCGTCGCGCAGCTTGGGCACCGGCACCGACCAGTCCACCCGCAGGTACACCACGGCGAGCACGCGGCTGCCGTGCCGGGTCCAGTTCTCGAACGGGTTCTGCGTGAAGTACGACACCGGCAGCACCAGGCGGCGCTCGTCCCAGAGCCTGAGCACGACGTAGGTGAGCGTCAGCTCCTCGATGCGCCCCCACTCCTTCTCCACCACGACCACGTCGTCGATCCTGATCGCGTCGCTGAAGGCGAGCTGCAGCCCGGCCACCACGTTGCCGAGCGTGGGCTGGGCGGCGATGCCGACGATGGCGCCGGCGATGCCCGCCGAGGCGAGCAGACCGGCGCCGAGCGCCCGCACCTGCGGGAAGGAGAAGAGCATCGCGCCGATCGCGATGACGATGATGGCGGCGGCGGCGATGCGGCGGACCAGCGCGATCTGCGTCATGATGCGCCGGGCCCGCCGGTTGCGCTCACCCTCGACCCGGACGAGCCGTTCGAGCACGACGTCGGTCAGCGCGTACGTGGCCTGCACGATGAGCCAGGTGACGGCGGCGATGGTGACCAGGCCGAGCACCTGCTGGACGGTCCTGGCCAGGGCCCGCTCGCCCGGCGTGTCGCCGAACATGCCGGGCCCGAAGACCAGGTTGAACGCGACGACGGCGGCGGTCAGGAAGGCGGGCCACGTGCAGTGCTCCAGGAGGTGACGGGCCGGGTCCCATTTGCGGCTGGCCCTGCGAAGCAGCCGCCTGGCCACCTCCACCAGGAGGATCGAGCCGATCACCGAGATCCCGAGGATCGGCCAGTCCGCTGGAGAGTGCACGTTACCTGCCCCCTATGTCTTAGAACGTCTCGTCAAAGCTCACATTGCCCTCTACTGCCACTTGGTACGCCGAGACACGCCGTTCGAAGAAGTTGGCGAGTTCCTGGACGTCCTGCAATTCCATGAAGGCGAACGGATTGGCAGAACCGTACCTCTTGGGCAGACCCAGACGAACCAGTCGCTGGTCGGCCACGTATTCGAGGTAAAGGCGCATCTGCTCGACGCCCATGCCCGGCATGCCGTCGCCGCACAGGTCCTCGGCGAAGGCCAGCTCGGCGGCCACGGCCTCCTCCAGCATCTCCGTGACCTGCTTGCCCAGCTCGTCGTCGAACAGCTCGGGCTCCTCGGCCCGTACGGTGTCCACGACGCTGAAGGCGAACTCCATGTGCATGGACTCGTCCCTGAACACCCAGTTCGTCCCCGTGGCCAGGCCGCCGAGCAGCCCGCGCGAGCGGAACCAGTAGACGTAGGCGAAGGCGCCGTAGAAGAACAGGCCCTCGATGCAGGCGGCGAAGCAGATGAGGTTGAGCAGGAACTGGCGGCGCTGCGCGGCCGTCTCCAGCCGGTCCAGCCCCTGGATGGAGTCGATCCACTTGAAGCAGAACTCGGCCTTGTCGCGGATCGACGGGATGTGCTCGATCGCGGCGAACGCCTTGGCCCGCTCGTCCGGGTCCGGCAGGTACGTGTCGAGCAGCGTCAGGTAGAACTGCACGTGCACCGCCTCCTCGAAGAGCTGCCTGCTCAGGTACAGGCGCGCCTCGGGGGCGTTGACGTGCTGGTAGAGGTTGAGCACGAGGTTGTTGGCCACGATCGAGTCGCCGGTGGCGAAGAAGGCGACCAGCCGGTTGATCAGGTGCCGCTCCTGCGGCGTCATCTTCGCCAGGTCGGCGAGGTCGGAGTGCAGGTCCACCTCCTCGACCGTCCAGGTGTTGCGGATGGCGGCGCGGAAGCGCTCGTAGAAGGCGGGGTAGCGCATGGGCCGCAGGGTGAGGTCCATGCCGGGGTCGAGCAGCATCGTCGGGGCTCCTTACTGGCAGGCTTCGCAGGTCTCGGGGTTCTCAAGAGAGCAGGCCACCGCCTGCGCCGGGGGCGCGGCGACCGTGGTCTGCGCGATGCGCGTCGCGGGCCGCGAGCGCAGGTAGTAGGTGGTCTTCAGGCCCTTCTTCCAGGCGTAGGCGTACATCGACGAGAGCTTGCCGATGGTCGGGCTCGCCATGAACAGGTTGAGCGACTGCGACTGGTCGATGTACGGCTGCCGCGCGGCGGCCAGGTCGATGAGCGCCTTCTGCGGCAGCTCCCAGGCCGTGCGGTAGAGCTGCTTGAGGTCGCCGGGCACGCCAGGCACCTGCTGCACCGAGCCGTCGGCCCGCTTGATGTCGTCGCGCACCTGGTCGGTCCACAGCCCGCGCGCCTTCAGATCGGCCACCAGGTAGCGGTTGACCTGGAGGAACTCGCCCGACAGGGTCTCGCGCTTGAACACGTTGGACACCTGCGGCTCGATGCACTCGTAGCAGCCGGCGATCGAGGCGATGGTGGCGGTGGGGGCGATCGCGACCAGCAGCGAGTTGCGCAGGCCGGTCTCGGCGATCTTCGCGCGCAGCGCGTCCCAGCGCGGGCCGGTGGCCGCGCCGTAGTGGTCGGGGTGCAGCACTCCCCCGGCCGCCCTGGTCTCGTCGTACGAGGGGTGCCGGCCGCGCTCGGCCGCGAGGTCGGCCGAGGTGTCGTACGCGGCCAGCGCGATCTCCTCGGCGATCCTGGTGGACAGCTCGAGAGCCTGCGGCGAGTCGAACGGCAGCCGCAGCGTGAAGAACACGTCGGCGAGGCCCATCACGCCGAGCCCGATCGGCCGCCACCGCTTGTTGGCCGCCTCGGCCTGCGGCGTCGGGTAGAAGCCGAGGTCGATGGTGCGGTCGAGGACGCGTACGGCGGTGCGCACGGTGCGGCGCAGCCGCTGCCAGTCCATGTCACCGCCGTTCAGGTGGGCGGCCAGGTTGACCGAGCCGAGGTTGCACACCGCCGTCTCGGCGTCGCTGGTGACCTCCAGGATCTCGGTGCACAGGTTGGACAGGTGGATGACGTTCTCCGGGCGGGCCGTCTGGTTGGAGGTGCGGTTGGCGGCGTCCTTGAACGTCATCCAGCCGTTGCCGGTCTGGGCGAGGGTGCGCATCATGCGGCCGTA
Source organism: Nonomuraea sp. NPDC052634 (assembly GCF_040678535.1). Lineage (NCBI taxonomy): Bacteria > Bacillati > Actinomycetota > Actinomycetes > Streptosporangiales > Streptosporangiaceae > Nonomuraea > Nonomuraea sp. NPDC052634. Next base: position 237,036 of record NZ_JBFATY010000007.1, read on the forward strand.
CAGGGTGCGAGCGGGAATCTGCCGGACATATCGCCCGGCGGCCTCGTAAGCGCGATATCTCGCGTCGAACTCCTCCCCGTACAGGTCGGTGAGATCCGGCACCTCCTTCGGGTCGAACAGCGACCACATCTCGTCGGCCTCGACCCGGCGCATGAACTCGTCGGGCACCCAGTTGGCGAGGTTGAGGTTGTGGGTGCGGCGGGCGTCCTCGCCGGTGTTGTCGCGCAGCTCCAGGAACTCCTCGATGTCGGCGTGCCAGGTCTCCAGATAGACGCAGGCCGCGCCCTTGCGCCGGCCACCCTGGTTGACCGCCGCCACCGAGGCGTCGAGCGTGCGCAGCCACGGCACGATGCCGTTGGAGTGACCGTTGGTGCCCCTGATCAGCGAGCCGCGCGAGCGCACCCGGGTCCACGAGATGCCGATGCCGCCCGCGTACTTCGACAGCCTGGCCACCTGGCCGTACCGCTCGTAGATGGCCTCCAGCTCGTCGCGCGGCGAGTCGAGCAGGAAGCACGACGACAGCTGCGGGCGGCGCGCGCCGGAGTTGAACAGCGTGGGCGAGCTGGGCAGGTAGGACAGCGTGGACATCAGCGCGTACAGCTCGGCCGCCTCCGCGACGGTGCCGGAGAGCCCGCAGGCCACGCGCATGAAGAAGTGCTGGGGCCGCTCGAGCACCGCCCGCGTCTCGGGGTGGCGCAGCAGGTAGCGGTCGTAGACCGTACGGAGCCCGAAGTACTCGAAACGGGCGTCCGCCGCGTCCGAGACCAGCGCGTCCAGCTCGGCCGCGTGCGCGGCGACGAACTCGGCGAGGCGGTCCTGGATCAGCCCGGCCGCGTGCGTGGCGGCGATGGATTCGGAGAACGTCCGCACGCCCTGCCCGGCCGCCTCGTCGGCGATCTCCTCGGCCAGCAGCCCGGCGGCGACCCGGGAGTTGGCCGGATCGGCGATCACCCGGGCGGCGGCCTCCTCGATGGCCAGCCGGCGGTCAACCTCAACGATCTGGGTCACGTGCTCTCTCTCCTCGCGAGCCTCCCCTCGAAAGGCAGGCGAGAGCACGGCGGAGCGCGGCGCGGCGCGCCGATCCCGCGTGTGCCCGGCCCGCCCTCGAGGCCATGAACACTGCGCGCACGGGCGCACGGCCCGGCGCATCGCTGGCAGGTCTTCGGGCTCGCGGGCACGCTCCAGCTCCGTGGAGCACCTACTGGCCGTCGCTTCCCGGATCTCTCCAGTGCTGATGACGGCGGTCGTTCCCGCTCACCGCTGCGGGGCAGCCCCGGAATCTCACCGGGTTCCCTTTTGCTCCGCCTCCGATGAGGCGAACCAGCGACGAGCGAGATCCTACATCTAGTGGCCGTTCCCGCAACTACCCCAGCATGTTGTGGCTTTGGTCGTGTCGACCATGCCGAGGTCCCGCAGCACGGCGCGGGTGCGGGCCAGCTCGGTGTGCAGCCAGCGGGCGAAGTCGTCGCCGGCCAGCGGGATCGGCAGCCAGCCCGCGGCCCGGCAGGCGGCCTCCCACGCGGAGGAGCCGAGCACCTCGTCGCACATGTGCACGGCGGCCTCGCGGCCCTCCTCCGCCATGCCTTCCGGGCCGAACGCGCCCACCCAGTCGGAGAAGTCGACCCGCACGCCGCACTCCAGCAGGGTCGGCGCGTCCAGCTCGGGCAGACGGGTGGCCGACGAGACCGCAAGCGGCCTGATCCGCCTGCGCTCGATCCCGGCCCGCCAGGTGGACAGCGGACCCGCGGCGGCCACGGCCCTGCCGGACAGCAGCGCGGCCATGACCTCGCCACCGCTGGGGTAGCCGGTGTAGTCGACCTGCCGGGTGTCGGCGCCGAGCGCCCGCGCGATGAGACCGAACAGCAGGTGGTCGGGCTCGCCCGGCGAGCCGCCGGCCAGCCGGGTGCGCCCGGGGTCGGCCAGCATCCGCGCGCCGAAGTCGCCGAAGTCCTTCAGCGGCGAGCCGTCGGGGACGACCACGACCAGGGCCTCGCCGCTGAGCCTGGCGAGCGGGGTGGCGGTCTCGAGAATGCTCTGGCTGTTGTTGAGTTCGGCGGCGGCCGCCGCGGGCAGGCCGCTCAGTGCCAGGTCGAAGCCGCCGCCCGGCTGGTAGCCCACGGCCTGCGCCGCCCCGGCGAACGCCTGGCCGACCCGTTCCCAGCGCCGTCCGTCCGGCTTGAGCGTGAACCCGGCGACCGGCACGGCTCCCCCGGCCCGCTCGGTCCCGCAGCCGGCGACGGCGGCGGCCATGCCGAGGCCGCAGGCCAGAAAGCGCCGGCGGCGCATGTGCTTCTCCCCCGAAACCCCCATTACTCCAGGTTATTAACCCATTACGGCAGGCTATACACCGGGGTCACGGTCGTTATTCAAAATCGCTATAGTTCACGATTTTTCTTGATTTTTGGGCTTATTAGGCTTTACGGGCAACTCCGGCCATGAGGGACGACGGCAGCGACCAGTCCCCCACCAGCTTGGGCCGGTCCGGCCGCCAGTCCGTGGCCTGCACCAGGCCGGGCGGCTCCAGCGGGAAGTCGCCGAAGAACTCCCTGATCCGCGCGGGCGAGCGATCGGTCCCGCTGCCGGGGCGGGTGTACGACGGCTCGTCATCGTCGGCGCGGCCCGTCGTGGCGTGGGAGATCACCAGGTGGCTGCCCGGCGCCAGCCGCTCGCGCAGCGCCGCCACAGCCCCCTGCGGATCGTCGGAGTCGGGGATGAAGTGCAGGATCGACACCAGCAGCACCCCGACGGGACGGTCGAAGTCGAGGAACTCCCCCGCCTTGTCCAGCACGTCGCCGGGATCGAGCAGGTTCGCCTGAACGAAACGGGCCCTGCCCGGCGAGCGCCTGAGCAGGACCGCGGCGTGCGCCCGCACCACGGGGTCGCAGTCGACGTAGACCACCTTGGCCTCCGGCGCCACCTCGTGCGCGCTGCCCTGCGTGGGCAGCCCGCTGCCGAGGTCGAGGAACTGGTCGACCCCGGCGCGGGCGACGTAGCGTACGGCACGCTGAAGGAAGGCCCGGTTCGCGCGGGCCAGCGGGACCGCCTCCGGGATCAGCTCGGCGAGCTGATCGAGGGCCTGGCGATCGACCGCGAAGTTGTCCTTCCCGCCGAGCATGTAGTCATACATGCGTGCGGGATGGGGCCTGCGATGGTCGAACTGCCGCACACTTTGAATTTATGACGTCCGCGGCGATTTAACGATAGGCTGGACCATTTTGGATTAGCTACTCCACCGTAACGCTCTTGGCAAGATTACGTGGCTTGTCGACGTCGCGGCCGAGTGCCACCGCGGCGTAGTAGGCGAAGAGCTGCAGCGGAATGGTCAGCAGGATCGGGTCCAGCTCGATCTCGTTCTTCGGGATGACGATGACGTCGTCGGCCAGCTTGGGGTCGGGCTCGCGGTGGCCCACCATGAGCACCTGGCCGCCGCGGGCGCGGATCTCGCCGAGCGTGGTGAGGTTCTTGTCGAGCAGCTCGTCGTCTGGGACGATCGCGACCGTCGGCATGTCCGGGCCGATGAGCGCGAGCGGCCCGTGCTTGAGCTCGCTCGCCGGATACGCCTCGGCGTGCACGTACGAGATCTCCTTGAGCTTCTGCGCGCCCTCGCGCGCCACCGGGTAGCCGCGCACGCGCCCGACGAACATCATGCTCGGGTGCGGGGCGTACTTCTTGGCCAGCGCGGCGATGTGGTCGCTCTGCCCGAGTATCTGCTCGATCTGGCCGGGCAGGCGGCGCAGGCCCTCGACGATGCGCCGGCCGTCGGCGGGCGACAGGTCGCGCACCCGGCCGAGGTGCAGCGCGAGCAGCGCGAACGCCAGGCAGGTCGAGGTGAACGCCTTGGTCGAGGCCACCGAGACCTCGGGGCCCGCGTGCAGGTAGATGCCGCCGTCCACCTCGCGCGCGATGGCGCTGCCGACGGCGTTGACGATGCCGATGACCCGGCCGCCCTTGCGCTTGAGCTCCTGCACGGCGGCCAGCGTGTCGTAGGTCTCGCCCGACTGGCTGATCGCGACGTAGAGGGTGTCGGGGTCCACGACGGGGTTGCGGTAGCGGAACTCGCTGGCCGGCTCGGCGTCGGACGGGATGCGTGCCAGCTCCTCGATGAGCTGCGCCCCGATCTGCCCCGAGTAGTACGCCGACCCGCACCCGATGATCTTCACGCGGCGGAAGCCGCGGGTCTCGCGGGCGTCCATGTTGAGCCCGCCCAGGTGGGCCACGTGGAAGCGCTCGTCCAGCCGCCCGCTCATCGTCCTGGTGATGGTCTCGGGCTGTTCGGAGATCTCCTTGAGCAGGTAGTGCTCGTAGCCGCCGGTGTCGTAGTGCCCCGCGTCCCAGTCGACGGTCAGCGGCTCCTTGGCCGTCTCGCGGGCGTCGCTGGAGAAGGTGTGGAAGCCGTCGGCCTTGATCACCGCCAGCTCGCCGTCCTCCAGGTGCACGACCTGGCGGGTGTAGCGGACCAGCGCGGCCACGTCGGAGGCGGCGAACATCTCCTTCTCGCCGATGCCCAGCACGATCGGGCTGCCGTTGCGGGCCACGACCACCTCGCCGGGCCGCTCGGCGTCGATCACCGCGATGCCGTAGGTGCCGACGACGCTCTTGAGCGTCTTCCTGACGGCCTCCTCCAGCGTCTCGTTCTCGTCGACGGCGTGGGCGATCAGGTGGGCGAGCACCTCGGTGTCGGTCTCGGACGCGAACACCACGCCGTCGGCCTCCAGCTTGGCGCGCAGCTCGGCGGCGTTCTCGATGATGCCGTTGTGCACGACCGCGATGCGCTCGTCGGCCGACAGGTGGGGGTGCGCGTTGACGTCACTCGGCACGCCGTGGGTGGCCCACCGCGTGTGCCCGATGCCGAGGCCGCCCTTGAACCGCGCCGGCACCACCTTGGCCAGGTCGGCGACCCGGCCCTTGACCTTGCGTACCTTCAGCCCTTTGTTGGACACCACGATTCCGGCCGAGTCGTAGCCCCGGTATTCCAGCCGCTGCAGCCCCTCCAGCAAGATGGGCGCGGCGTCCTTGGGGCCGACATAGGCCACGATTCCGCACATCGAGGTCTCCTTCTCATCCGTAGACGATCCTGCGGAGCTGCCTGAGGGACAGCTCCGGAGCCGCGACCCTGCGGCTCCGTAACTCCGAGGCGATCCGGGGGAAGATCTCGTCGTTGGTCAGGCCGCGCGCCTTCAGCTCGCCGTGCCGGCGCCTGACGAACTCCTCCGTGGACTCGGAGAAGTAGGCCAGCACGTCGGCGATCACGCGGGCGGCCTCGCCGGGGCCGAGCGGGCTCGTCCGCGTGAGGTGCGCGATGAGATCTTCGTACGGATGCCGTGCCGTGGACACAGACGAGGACCATACGGCTCTGGAACGAGACACGCCAACATCCTGCCCGATATCGGGCAGGAAATGCGCCGAGCGGTGTCGGCCGATCACTCTCGCATGATCAAGATGCCACGTTCGCCGGGAGATCAGGCTGATCACATGCGTATCAACCGACCCGTCTGACACATCCCTTTCTGGGAATGGTTACGCTGAGTAGTCATATCGTGACGTTCCTGGGGAGATGTACATGCAGCTCTGGCTCGCCGCCGGCCTGGTCGCCGGCGTCCTCACCGTGCCGGCCGGCCTCCCCCTCACGACCTCGCCGGCCACCACCTCCGCACCCGCAGCCGCGGCGGCGACGGGCCGCCAGGCGGACTTCGCCGCCGCAGCCCGGGAGTACGGGGTGCCGGAGAGCGTGCTGCTCGCGGTGTCGTACCTGGAGTCGCGGTGGGACGCCAACGGCGGGCGGCCCAGCACCGCCGGCGGTTACGGCCCGATGCACCTGGTGGACGCCTTCCCTGCCGGCGCCGCCGGTCATGAGCACCTCGGCGACGGGCACGCCGACCCGCGCGGCGACGAGAGCAGGCCGATGTCCCCCAAGGTCGACGCCATCACCCACGCGGCGATGCGCACCGCCGCCGCCCGGCAGCCCACCACGCTGCCGGAGGCGGCCAAGCTCGCCGGGCTGCCCGAGGAACTGCTGCGCCGCGACCCGGCCGCCAACATCCGCGCAGGCGCCGCCCTGCTCGCCTCCTACCAGGACCGCCCCAGCACCGACCCGGCCGACTGGCACGCCGCGGTCGCCAAGTACGCCGGGGCCGGCGATCCGAAGTCGGCCAGGGCGTTCGCCGACGAGGTGTTCGCGGTGATGCGGGAGGGCGCGCGGCGGCGTACCGACGACGGGCACGTGGTGGAGCTCGACCCCATCCCCGACCTGCAGCCCGACACCATCTGGGACCCCGCCGCGTTCCCCGAGCTCGCCGACCCGGGCGACTTCGTCTCCGGCGATGACCTCCCCGAGCTCGACGAGGAGGACGAGCCCGGCACGCCCAAGGGGCACACGGCGGGCGGCAAGGCCGAATGCCCCGCCTCGCTGCACTGCGAGTGGATGCCCGCCGCGCACAGGCGCTTCGGCAAGAAGAAGAACCGCGACTACGGCAACCACGACCGCCTGTCGCGCAAGCGCTCGGTCGACTACATCGTCATCCACGACACCGAGGGCGGCTACCAGGGCATCCCCTCCCTCATCCGCAACCCCAAGTACGTGAGCTGGCACTACACGATCCGCTCCCGCGACGGGCACGTGGCCCAGCACGTCGCCACCAACGACATCGCCTGGCACGCCGGCAACTGGGACGTCAACACCCGCTCCATCGGCATCGAGCACGAGGGCTACCTGGCCAAGGGCGGCACCTGGTACACCGAGGCGATGTACCGGTCGTCGGCCCGCCTGGTGCGCTACCTCGCCGCCAAATACCGCATCCCGCTCGACCGCGCCCACATCCTCGGCCACGACAACGTGCCGGGGACGACGCCCGCGACCGTGGCGGGCATGCACGAGGACCCCGGCCCGTACTGGGACTGGGCGCACTACTTCGAGCTGATGAAGAAGCCGTTCAAGGCGGCCAAGAACGGCAACTCGATCATCATCAGGCCCGACTACGACAGCAACCGGCCGCGCTTCACCGGCTGCGAGGCCACCAAGCCCGACAAGGCGTGCCCGTCGCACGGCGCCTCCACCGTCTGGCTGCACAAGTCACCCAGCCACAGCGCGCCGCTGGTGAACGACATCGGCAAGCATCCGGGCAAGCCGAGCACGTACAGCGTGTACGACCACAGCGCCCGCGCCTCCACCGGCCAGCGCTACGCCGTCGCCGAACGCAAGGGCGACTGGACGGCCATCTGGTACCTGGGGCAGAAGGCGTGGTTCCACAACCCGGCCGCCAAGCCGACCGCCATCCCCGCCAAGGGCCCGCTCGTCACGCCCATCTCGGGGGCGGTCAAGGTGTACGGCCGCGCCTACCCCGAGAGGTCGGCCTACACCAAGGCGTCGCCGCAGCCGCTGACGCCGCTCAAGTACAAGATCCCGCCGGGGCAGACGTACACGGTGGGCGACACGATCACCGGCACCCATTACTCCGCCAACGCCTTCCGGCCTTCCAAGCACGTCACCACCACCGGCAAGACCCGCTACCACCAGATCCAGCTCGGGCACCGGGTGATGTTCGTGATGGCATCGGACGTACGGCTGGTGGATCCGAAGGCCTGACGCCGGCGCCTCACCGTCACGAACGGGCGATCGGCCGGCCACGAAGCGGCGATCCACCGCCGCGAATCGGCGATCGATCGCCGCGAATCGGTTTTCGACGGCCCGCGATGCGCACGGGCACTCCGTGGAGACGATATGGTTTTCCCGTGAGCCCGGCGCATCGCCGCCGGAGCAGACACGCGGAAGTGGCTCAGGGGTAGAGCATCACCTTGCCAAGGTGAGGGTCGCGGGTTCGAATCCCGTCTTCCGCTCGGAGCGTGACTCCTGGTGGAGTGGCCGAGAGGCGAGGCAGCGGCCTGCAAAGCCGTCTACACGGGTTCAAATCCCGTCTCCACCTCGGCCGGTCTTCGGAGCCTTCGGGATCCGGTAAAATAAAGACCAACGCCTCGCGGAAGTGGCTCAGGGGTAGAGCATCACCTTGCCAAGGTGAGGGTCGCGGGTTCGAATCCCGTCTTCCGCTCTGAGTGACAACTCAATATGGACGATTAGCTCAGCGGGAGAGCGCTTCCCTGACACGGAAGAGGTCACTGGTTCAATCCCAGTATCGTCCACACGTCCCGCACCGAGGCCCCAGGCGATGTTCCTGGGGCTTTTCGCTGTCGTAAGGGGCGGTGCCCGGTGGGTGGAGCCGCCGAGCCCATGCCACCGTACGACGCGCACGAGTCGCTGCCGTTCTCACCCGCACCGGCCGAAGGCCATGCCTGCCGTCCAGACGCGGCGCGCCGCCCGCGCTGCCCTGCCTGCTTTCCGGGCCGCCCGCACTTGCCCCGCCTGCTTTCTGGGCCGCCCGCACTTGCCCGCTTGCCTTCTGGGCCGCCCGCACTTGCCCGCTTGCCTTCTGGGCCGCCCGCACTTGCCCGCCTGCCTTCTGGGCCGTCTCCTCCGGCAGTCCTGTGCAGGCGCTCGAGCAGCGGGCGATCGGTCTGCGGCGTGCCGCCGTCCGGCCGCCCGGACGTACGACGAGGAATCGGCCACCCAGCGGCGGTCTACGGCGGACACCGCGCACCGGCCACCTGGCCGCGCAGCGAAATCGCTCGCCTTACCGGCGGACATTCCGCTGTAATCCACCTCATGCAGATCACCTCGGAGACCGTCACCGACGGCATCCGCGAGCAGCTTTTCACCATCGGAGACGTCCCCGGGGTGCTCTGGACGCCCGCCGAGGGATCCGGTCCTCGGCCGCTGGTCCTCATCGGGCACGGCGGCGGTTCGCACAAGAAGGGCTGGGAGGTCGTCTCCCGGGCCTTCCCGTACGTCACCGCCTGCGGCTTCGCGGTCGCCGCCATCGACGCTCCCGGCACCGGGGACAGGCCCGAGCACCCGGAGATCCGGCGGCTCGTCGCGGAGATCCAGGAACGCGAGGCCGCAGGCGAGCCCTTCGGCCCGGCCTGGCCCGAGCTCAACGAGGTCGTGGCGGCCGAGCTGATCCCCGACTGGCAGACCACCCTGGACGCACTCCAGCAGCTCGGCTCCGTCGGCGACGACCGGCCCATCGGCTACTACGGGCTTTCACAGGGCGGCGAGATGGGCATCCGCCTCGTCGCGGCCGAGCCCCGGATCACGGCGGCCGTGCTCGGCCTCGTCGGCAGCGAATGGCTCATCGGCACCGCGGCGAAGATCACGGTTCCGGTGGAGTTCCTGCTGCAGTGGGACGACGAGAGCAATCCGCGGGACGCGGTGATGCGCCTGTACGACGCGCTCGGCTCCGCCGAGAAGACCCTGCACGCCAACCCCGGCGGCCACTTCCGCGTCCCGCCGTTCGAGATCGACAGCTCGATCCGCTTCTTCGCCCGGCACCTGGGAGGCCCAGCGACCTAGATGGCGATCACCGTCTCCACGCCTCGCGCCGCGAACGGCTCCAGGAGGTCGTCCGTGGCGGATGCGTCCGTGACAAGCGTCCAGCGGTCCGGCATGCGGGCCCAGGCGTGGAACGGGCGGCGGCCCAGCTTCGCGGCGTGGACCAGGACGTAGACGTGCTGGGAGCGGGCCATCATCAGCTCCTTGAGCCGGGTCTGCTGGAGGCTCGCCTCGCAGATGCCGTCCTCGGCCGTCACCCCGTCCGCGCCCAGGAACGCCCGGTCGAACGTCATCCGGCTCAGCGCCGCCTCCGCGAGCGGGCCCACGAAGCCCTGGCTGACGTGCCGCAATGTACCGCCGAGGCATTCGACGTGCACGCCGGTCGCGCCCACCAGCTCCTGCAGTGCGGTCAGGCCCGTGGTCGCCACCGTCAGGTCGGCGGCGTTGCGCAGCTCGTGGGCCAGGGCCCCGGTGGTCGAGCCCGAGTCGAGCAGGATCGTCTCGCCCGGGCGGACCTGCGCCGCCGCCCAGCTCGCGATGGCCCGCTTGGCCTCGAACGCCTCCCCGATGCGCTGCCGCAGCGACGCCTCCGGGTGGGTCACCACCGCCATCGCGCCGCCGTACGTGCGGGCCAGGAGCCCGGCCGCCTTGAGGTGGGCCAGGTCGCGGCGGATGGTGGACTGCGTGACGCCCAGCCGGGCCGCCAGCTCCTCGACGCTGGCCAGGCCGGTTTCGGTGGCCAGGCGTACGATCTCGTCTCGCCGCGCGTCCGCTCCCCGTCCTTTCGGCCCTCGTCCCTTCACCTCCTGTCCCTTCACCTCCTGCCTCTTCGCCACCTGCCTTCCCGGCTTCTGCCCCTTGGGCTCCGGCGCCGCTGGCCCTCGCCCCTTGGGCCCTTGCGCTTTGAGCCCCTGCATCTCGGCCCCCTGTGCTTGAGGCTCCTGATCCTTGGGCCCCTGTCCCTTGGACTCCTGATCCTTGGGCCCCTGCACACTGAGCCCCTGCGCCTTGGGCCCCTGCGCCGTGAGCCCCTGCGTCTTAGGTTTTCGCGCCATGGGCGTTTGCGCCCTTGCAGGCTGCTCCCCCGCGCTCTGGCCCGTCGCGGTCCGCGTCCTCTCAGCACGATCCTTCGCAGGTTGCTCCCCGGCGGCTCGATCCCCCGTGGTCCGCCCGTTCAGCCCCTTCTGCGCTCCCCCGGCGGCGTCCCCGACCAGCGTCGGGCGGGGGTGTGGTGATGGGGCCGTCATGACGTCTGCGCCTGGGAGAGTTCGGCGGCCTGGCGGAGGGCTTCGATCATGCTGCCGGGGTCCGCGAGGCCCTTGCCCGCGATGTCGAACGCGGTCCCATGGTCCACGGAGGTCCTGATCACGGGCAGGCCGACGGTGATGTTGACGCCCGCCTCCAGGCCGAGGATCTTGACGGGGCCGTGTCCCTGGTCGTGGTACATGGCCACGATGAGGTCGTAGTCGCCGCGTCCGGCCAGGAAGAAGGCGGTGTCGGCGGGGAGCGGCCCGTGCACGTCCATGCCCTCGGCCCGCAGACGTTCGACGGCGGGCACGATCTTCTCCTCCTCCTCGCCGTACCCGAACAGGCCGTTCTCGCCCGCGTGCGGGTTGATGCCGCACACGCCGATCTTGGGACGCTCCAGGCCGGTGCCGCGCATGGCCGCCTCGCCGCGCCGGATCGTCCGTTCGACCAGGCCGGGCTCGATGCGCGCGACCGCGTCGATGAGGCCGATGTGGGTGGTGACGTGGATGACCTTGACCTTGGCGGTCGAGAGCATCATCGACACCTCTTCTGTGCCGGTCAGGTGGGCGAGCAGCTCGGTGTGGCCGGGGTAGATGTGTCCGGCGGCGTGCAGGGCCTCCTTGTTGAGCGGGGCCGTGCAGATCGCCTGCACCTGGCCGGACATCGCCAGCTCCGCGGCCAGCCGTACGTACTCGTAGGCCGCGTTGCCCGCGACCGCCGACACCTCGCCCCACGGCAGGTCGGCCGGGAGCAGGCCGGGGTCGATGACGTTGATGCGGCCAGGCTCGAACACCGCGTCCGCCACCCCGTCCACCGTCTCCACCCTGGCGGTCACGCCGAGGATGCCGGCGGCCTGGCGCAGGCGTCCGGCGTCGCCGATGACGAGCGGGCGGCAGAACGCGGCCGGTTCGGGGGCGTTCAGCGCGCCGACGATGACTTCGGGACCGACGCCGGAGCCGTCCCCCATGGTGAGGGCGATCAGAGGTGTGCTCATGTGTGCCTTTCGAAGTGGTGTGGCGCGAGGTGGGCGGTCATGCGCAGCAGGCTGTCGCGGCCGCCGAAGCCGCCCGGCCTGGTGATGACCGCGTGGCCCTGGGGCGTGTGGCAGTGGACGGCGCCGTGGTGCACCTGTCCGACCGGGGTCAGCTCGCGGACGCCGAGCGCGTCGAGGACTCTTCTGGCCGTCCCGCCGCCGGTCATGACGAGGTTCGCGGGCCGGTCGCCGAGGGCGTCCTGGACGATCTCCTCCAAGGCGTCGGGCAGGGGGCCCGAGGTGGTGAGCACCGTGGGCCCCGTGTCCAGGGCTCGGCGTAAGCGTGGCGCTGTGATGTCCGGTGGCTCGGCCGAGTCCAGGGCGACCTGCTGAACGCCGTACCGGATCAACAGCTCGACCTGGTCGGACACGCCGGGGTGTGCGGTCCCGACGATGACCAGCAGGGGCGCGCCGGGAGGCGGCCCCTCGGGCGGCGGCGGGTGGCCCTCGCCGTCCGATCCCCCGTCGCGGGCGCGGGCCAGGGCGGTGGCGAGGCCGCCGGCTCCCACCAGGCGGGTACGCGGGTCGGCGGCGAACGCGGCGGCCACCACCGCGTCGAGGTCGGCGTCCGTCTCCGCGTCGCAGATCGCCACCCGGCCCGCCGCGCCGAACGCCCGCGCGAGCGCCTCCGTCAGGGTGGGGTGACCGGCGCGGACGGTGGCGAGGGGTATGTGCGTGAAGGGGTGGCCGTCGAGCGCTTCGGCGACCGTCCTGGGTGCGGGCCTGGGCTCGATGTGCCATGTGCGCGTTTCGCGCAGCGGGACGCCTTGGACGTACGGCACTCCGTCCACGACCGTGCGGCCGGCTGACGGCAGTGCGGGGACCATGACCACGGGCGCGTCGAGGGAGGCGGCGGCGACGGTGGCGGCGACGTTCCCGCGCAGCAGCGAGTCGATCTTGATGAGGACGGTACGGCCGTCCGCGTCCGCGAGTGCCGCCCGTACCAGGGCTTTCGCGTCGGGGTGATAGCGGGTGCCGAGGTCGCCGACCAGCACCGGCGGCGCGGACGTGAACGGCGGCCCGGACAGCGCGATCAGCGCGGCGCCGGCGGCGGGCATGAGCACAGCGGCCGTCTCCGCCGCCCCGGTCAGATCGTCGGCCAGCACCAGCACCGCATCCGCTTGTGCGCGAATCACGCAACCAGCATTGCACGAAACGCGCAAATCATGCCACAGTGGCGGAAGGGCGGCGTGCTCGGAAGCCGGTTGGACGCCGATCGGGCTCGCCGTGCACGTGGGTCATCCGCTGCCGGGACCGATGTCCGGCCTGCCACGCATGCGGGTTCCGGCGTCCGGGGCGTCCTTCGCGCGGGCTCCGGACGGCGGGATCCTGGCACGGCGGCGGCGAGCAGCCTGAAGCCGCCCGTACGTGGCCCGCACGCGACGAGTCAGGAGATGCCGTGACCGCAGCCGAGTTCGCCAGGAAGATCCGCAACCGGGAACGATGCGTCGGCTACTGGGTGGTCCTGGACGCGCCCGTCGCCACCGAGCGGCTGGCCCGCCTCGGCTACGACTACGTGGCACTCGACGGCCAGCACGGCTTCATCGGCACCGATGGCCTGCTCGCCAACCTCATGGCGATCGACGCGGGCGGCCGGTCCGCCGGGCTCGTACGCGTGGAGTCCGGCGACCCCGCGATGATCGGCAGAGCGCTGGACTTCGGGGCGGCCGGTATGATCGTGCCGCTGGTGGACACCGCCGACGACGCCGCCCGGGCGGTCTCCGCCGCGCGTTACCCGGCCGCGGGACGCCGCTCGTACGGGCCTATGCGCTCGATGCTGCGCATCGGGCCGACGCCTGCGGAGGCGGACGAGAGCGTGCTGGTCCTCGCCATGATCGAGACGCCGGACGGGCTGGCGAACATCGAGCGGATCTGCGCCACGCCGGGCCTGGACGGCGTGTACGTCGGCCCGTCCGACCTGTGCCTCGCCGTGGGCGGCCGGTTCCCGAACGACCCCGAGGTCGCCGATGTCTTCGAGGCGGCGCTCGAACGCATCCGTACGGCGGCGGCCGACGCCGGCATCGCGGCCGGCATCCACAACCCGAGCGGCGAGCAGGCGGCACGGCGGCTGGCGGAGGGCTTCACGTTCGCCACCGTCGCCTCCGACCTCCTCCACCTGGAACAGGCCGCCGCCGCCCACCTGAAGACCGCCACCTCCGGCTGACCTGCCCCTCCCCTCCTTTCCGCGCCAGCGCCCTTTCCCCTCTAGCGCCCTTTTCGCACCAGAACCCGGCCGTACCGAGAACCGCCGCGCCTCCGCCATTGCGCGCTCCGAGTCGCGGCGCCCCTCAGCCGTCGCGCCCTCCGCCGCCAGGAGCGGTCCGCCACCGCGCCCCCTCCGCCGACGGGAGGTGATCCACCGCCCGCACACCCTCCGCCACCAGGAGCGGTCCACCGTCGCACACCCTCCGCCGCCAGGAGCGGTCCGCCGCCGCGCACCTGAAACGCGCCGTGCACGGCTCGCGCCATCCGGAGGCGAGCCACTGCACCTCCCCTGCCTGTGGAAGGAGGAGGTGCAGTGACGGCCCTTGACGTGAACGCGCGGATTCGCGTCAGGCGGAGGCTGTGCCACGCAGTGGAGAACTCGCTCCTGTGCTGTGCGAGGAAGGTGATGGACGGCGCTCGGCGTGGATACTCGGAAGCTGGGCGGCAGGTAGACCGGTGGCCCGGCAGGGCGGTAACTCGGCAGGGCCGGCAGCCCGGCGGCTGGTAGCCCGGCAAGGCCGGTAACCCAGCACGGCCAGCAGCCCAGCACGGCCGGTAACCCAGCACGGCCGGTAACCCAGCACGGCCAGCAGCCCAGCACGGCCGGTAACCCAGCAAGGCTTGTGGCCCGGGAGAGCCGGTGGGCCGACCAGGGGCGGTGGCGGACCAAGGCCGAAACCAGCGCCCAGCCGGGGACCGAGACCAGCAGCCAGCCGAGGCCGAGATCAGCGGCCTGCCGAGGGCCGAGACCGATAGCCTGCCGGGGGCCGAGACCAGCGGCCAGCCGAGGGCCGAGACCGATAGCCTGCCGGGGGCCGTGGTTTCGGGTGCGGGGACCGAAGCCGGCCTGTCATCGGCCCGAAGCGCGCCGCCCTTTCTCGCACGTTCCGAACCGTCTCATCCCCCGGTCCGTCTCACGCGTCCCGCATCGTCTCACGGGTCTCCCACCGTCTCACGCGTCCCGCGCCTTCCCACGACCACCGCACCCGCAGCACTCGTGCCATATGGGAAGTTTTGACCATAAAGCGAACTAAATGGTGGCGCTCCGCGTATAGGCGGTTTCTGTCCGGGTAGCGCCGAGGCATTGGCTCCTCGGAGGAGGAAACCGTGGACATCAACCTCGGCCAAGGCATATCGGACGCCTGGCGGTCAATAGCGACGTTCGTTCCCAAGCTGGTCGCGTTCCTGGTGATTCTCATCATCGGGTGGATCGTGGCCAAGGCTCTGGAGAAGGTCGTCGACAAGGTACTCGATCGGGTCGGTTTCGACCGGGTGGTCGAGCGCGGCGGGATGCGGCGCTGGTTTGAGCGCAGCAAGTACGACCCGAGCAGCCTGATCGCAAGGATCGTCTTCTACGCGATCCTGCTGATCACCCTGCAGATAGGCTTCAACGTCTTCGGGCCCAACCCGGTCTCGTCGTTGCTGGCGGCAGTGGTGAGCTGGCTGCCTCTCGCCATCGTGGCCATCGTGATCATCGTGGTGACGGGCGCCATCGCCAAGGCCGTCAGGGACATCCTGTCCGGCGCGCTCGGCGGCCTGTCGTACGGACGGTGGATTGCGACCGCGGCGGCGGTGTTCATCTGGGCGCTCGGCATCATCGCGGCGCTCAACCAGATCGGCGTCGCCACGGCCGTCACCACGCCGGTGCTGATCACCGTGCTGGCCACCATCGGCGCGATCGCGGCCATCGGCATCGGTGGTGGGCTCGTCCGGCCGATGCAGCAGCGCTGGGAGCGCTGGCTGGGCCGCATCGAGGCGGAGGCTCCGCAGGCCAGGGCGCACGCGGAGGCGTACCAGCGCGGGCGGGAGGACGCTCGCGCGATGAGCGGCGAGGAGACCGAGCCGATGCGCACCACGCCGCGCGGCGGCGGCGCCACCCGCTCGGACATGCCGCCCGGCTGACCCGGCGCACGCCGGCGCTCCAGCGCCCTCGGCGTCTCCGGTGCCCTCGGCGTCTCCGGCGCTTCCGGCGCCTCAGGGCGTCTTCGCGCAGCCTCGCCGGCGGCGCCACCGGCACGAGCCCCGGGCGATCCGCTTGGGGCACGTGCCGCGCCGGGGATCAGGCCGGGTGGCCGTCCTCCAGGAGGCCCAGCTCGCGGGTCAGCCAGCACACCGCGGTCAGCCGCAGGGACGCCGCGTCGGGCTCGCCGGTGTAGGTCCAGCCGCGGTGGCGAAGCTCGTCGAGGAAGCCGAGCAGGTAGTCGCCCAGCGTCTCCCGGTCGAGCGGGATGGCGTCGCGCAGTGCCGCGGCGTGCTGGTCGATCGCGGCGACCAGTCCGGGGTCACTGCCCATGCGGGCGAGCTGGGCTTCGCCCAGGGTGTCCATCAGCCAGCGCAGGGGCGAAACCGCCCATCCATCCTCGAAGACCACCCGCACACTTTAAAGCATTGTTCAAGGTCAGCCCCCTGAAGGGCCAGCTGGTCGCCGCTGCCGGCGAGCGTCACAGTGGCGGCCTCCAAGGGTGGGACGGAAGGAGGTCAGCCCCCTGAAGGGCCAGCTGGTCGCCGCCGTCGGCGAGCGTCACAGTGGCGGCCTCCAAGAGTGGGACGGAAGGAGGTCAGCCCCCTGAAGGGCCGGCGCGACGCTGTGCGGGTCGCTCTCCGGAGGCGTCGTGACGGGGGTCTTCGGGGATAGGACGAAGCGGTCAGCCCGCCCGAGGTGACCGCCTCCTAGAACGGCAGCCCGACGTAGTTCTCGGCGAGCGTCGTCGCGGCGGCCTCCGACGAGGTGACGTAGTCCAGGTACGACAGCTGCAGCCGCCGTGCGTACGCGTCGTCCTCGTCGAAGGTGTGCAGCAGCGTCGTCATCCAGTACGAGAAGTGCTGCGCCCGCCACACCCGCTTGAGGCAGGTCTGCGAGTACGCGTCGAGCAGCTCGGTCGTGCCGTCCTTGAAGTACGCGGTGAGCGCCTCGGTGAGCACCCGCACGTCGGCCACGGCCAGGTTGAGCCCCTTGGCGCCGGTGGGCGGGACGATGTGGGCGGCGTCGCCGGCCAGGTAGAGGCGGCCGTACTGCATGGGCTCGGCCACGAAGGAGCGCATGGGCGTGACGCCGCGTTCCAGGATCTCGCCGGTGGCCAGCTCGAAGCCGGGCACGGTCTCCAGGCGGGCCTTCAGCTCGCCCCAGATGCGCTCGTCCGGCCAGTCGTCGAGCCGCGCGTCCGGCGGCACCTGGAGGTAGAAGCGGCTGATGGCGGGCGTGCGCATGCTGTGCAGGGCGAAGCCGCGCTCGTTCCTGGCGTAGATGAGCTCCTCGGAGGAGGGCGCGACGCGGGCGAGGATGCCGAGCCAGGCGAAGGGGTAGTTACGCTCGTAGATCGTCAGCACGCCTTCGGGGATGGACGGCCTGGACACGCCGTGGAAGCCGTCACAGCCGGCGATGATGTCGCAGTCGAGCCGCTCGCCCCCGAAGGTCAGGTACGGCCGCTCCGAATCCACGTCGTGCACCGCGACGTCCTCGACCTCGAAGCGCAGGTCACCGCCGGCGGCGAGGCGGGCGGCGATGAGGTCCTTGACGACCTCCTGCTGCCCGTAGACGGTGATGGACCTGCCGGGCACCAGCTTCTCGAAGGCGATGCGGTGGCCCGCGCCGCCGTACCTCAGCTCGATGCCGTGGTGCGGCAGGCCCTCGCGCAGCATCCGCTCGCCGACGCCGGCCTCGACCAGCGTGTCCACCGTGCCCTGTTCGAGCACGCCGGCCCGCACCCGGCGCTCGACGTACTCGCGGCTGCGCTTCTCCAGCACCACGGAGGAGATGCCGCGCAGGTGAAGCAGATGAGACAGCAGCAGTCCAGCAGGACCTGCACCGATGATCCCGACCTGAGTTCGCATGAGGGAAAGCATGGTGGTTCGAGGTGATCTATCCGAGAGGCCCCTTCCACTGAGCGGAAACGCGGTGCAGGATCGTGAACATGTCAGGCGGTTCCCGCGAGGCTGGGCGCTCGGTGACGTCCAAGGTCCTGGCCATACTCGGCGCGTTCGACGCGGCGCATCCCCAGCTCACGCTGACCGAGCTGGCCCGGCGCAGCGGGCTGCCGCTGAGCACCGCGCACCGGCTGGTCGGCGAGCTGGAGGCGTGGCGGGCGCTGGGGCGCGGGCCGGACGGCCGGCTGCGGGTGGGGCCGCGGCTGTGGGAGCTGGGCCAGCTCGCGCCGAACCGGCTGCAGGAGCTGGCGCATCCGTGGCTGCAGGAGCTGTTCGCCTCGACGGGCGAGAACGTGCACCTCGCAGTCAGGGACGGCCTCGAGGTCCTGTACGTGGACAAGGTGTACGGCAGGCGGGCGGTGCCCATCGTGTCGCGGATCGGCGGCCGGCTGCCGATGCACCCGACGGGCGTGGGCAAGGCGCTGCTGGCGTACGAACCCGACTGGTTCGTCAAGTCCTACCTGGCGCGCAAGCTCGAACGCCCCACCCCGCACACGATCATCGAGCCCGGCCGGCTGGCCAGGGAGCTGACGGCGGTGCGGGCCCAGGGGTACGCGCTGACGTACGAGGAGATGACGCTCGGCTCCTGCTCGGCGGCGACCCCGGTGCTGGTGGACGGGCGCGCGGTGGCGGCGCTCGGCATCGTGCTGTCCTCGCGGCGGGCCCGCGAGCTGCCCCGGTTGGTGGAGCCGCTGCGGGCCGCCGCCGCCGAGATCGCCCGTGCGCTGTCATGAGACGGGTTCAGAGCTTCTGGATGCGGTCCCTGAACAGGGTGGTCGCGATGGCCGACCGGTGCGGCTGCCCCTTGAGGAACGCCTGCGCGAAGCTCTTGGCCTGGTCGTAGGAGACCTTGCCGGGCATGGGCGGCTCGTTCGGGTTGACGTCCACGTCCACCAGGGCCGGGCCGTCGTGCGCGAGCGCCTGGCCGACGGCGTGGGCGACGTCCTCCGATTTGGACACCTTCGCGCCGAACCCGCCGCACGACCTGGCCCAGGCCGAGAAGTCCGCCTCGGGCTCGGCGTAGCGCACGCCGTGCTCGGGGAAGCCGAGCACCATCTGCTCCCACAGGATCTGGCCGAGCGCGTTGTTGTTGTTGATGATCACCTTGACCGGCAGCCGCTGCTGCACGGCGGTGAGGAACTCGGCCATCAGCATGGAGAAGCCGCCGTCGCCGACGTAGGCGATGACCTGCCGGCCGGGGAAGGCGTGCTGCATGGCGATGGCGTACGGCAGGCCGTTCGCCATCGAGGCGAGCGTGCCCGACAGGTAGAACTCGCGCTCGCCGCGGATCGTCCAGTGGCGCGCCGCCCAGGTGGCGACGGTGCCGCTGTCGCAGGTCAGGATCGCGTCGTCGGTGGCCAGCTGGTCCAGGATGGACATGACGTACTGCGGCGCGATGGGCTCGCGGTCGGGGTTCTCCAGCGCCTCCATGTCGGCGCGCCACTTCGCCATCATCTTCTGGTACTTCGCCAGGTGGCCGCGGTCCTTGCGGGCCAGCAGCGGCAGCAGCGCCCGCAGCCCCTCCTTGGCGTCGCACACGACCGGCACGTCGGTCGCGATGCGCGCGCCCGCCCTGGTCGGGTCGGCCTCGAACTGCACCACCCGGGCGTCGCGCGTCTCGGGCAGGAACTTCGAGTACGGGAAGTTCGTGCCGACCATGAACAGCACGTCGGCGTCGTCCATCAGCTCCTCGCTCGGCCGGGTGCCGAGCAGTCCGAGCCCGCCCGTCGTGTACGGCGAGTCGTCCGGCACGACCGCCTTGCCGGGCAGCGTCTTGACGATCGGCGCGCCCAGCGCCTCGGCCACCTCCAGCACCTCCTGGCGGGCGTGCAGCGCGCCCTGCCCGACCAGCATGGCGGGGCGTTCCGCCCGGTTGAGCACCTCGGCCGCCCACTCCAGGTCCTCTCGCCTGGGCAGGCCGGACGGCTGGAGGTAGACGGGCGCGGTCTCGGGTGCGCGGGCGGGTGCGACGTTCCGGTACGGGTCCCAGCCCTCCTCCGCCACCTGGATGTCGTTGGGCAGCGCCAGGTGGGCGACGCCGCGCCGCGCGTAGGCGGTCCTGACGGCGAGGTCGACCAGCGACGGGAGCTGCACCGGGTTGGTGATCATCATGTTGTACTCGGCCACGTCGGCGAACAGCTTGTCCAGGTGGACCTCCTGCTGGTAGCCGGTGCCGAGCACGGAGGTCTCCTGCATGCCGGTGATGGCCAGCACGGGGTGGTGGTCGAGCTTGGCGTCGTACAGGCCGTTGAGCAGGTGGATGGCGCCGGGGCCCGAGGTGGCCAGGCAGACGCCGATGCGGCCGGTGGCCTTGGCGTAGCCGGTGGCCATGAAGGCGGCGGCCTCCTCGTGGTGGACGAGGACGAAACGGATCCGGTCACGGTGGCGGCGCAGGGCCTCCATGACGCCGTTGATGCCGTCACCCGGAAGCCCGAAGACGGTGTCGACTCCCCATGCGGCGAGGCGTTCGACCAGCGATTCCGATGCGATACGAGCCATGGGACGCGCCCTACCCCGCCCGGAGGACGACATACGCACTGATCTACGGACATTTCTCCATGTGGGCGGGTAGGGGGCCGTCATGCGCATACTGGTCACGGGAGCCACCGGCACACTCGGCGGGGCGCTGGTACCCGCCCTGCTCAAGGCGGGGCACGAGGTGCGCGCGCTGAGCCGGGCCAAGCGGGAGGATCGCGGCAGCGTCGAGTGGATCTGGGGCGATCTGATCTCCGGCAACGGGGTCGAGGAGGCCGTCGAGGGGGTGGACGCGATCGCCCACCTCGCCACCAGCGGCCGCAAGGGGCGCGGCGCGGTGGACGTGCCCGGCACCAGGGCGCTGCTGATCCTGGCGCGCGCGGCGGGGGTGCCGCACGTGCTGTTCACCTCGATGGTCGGCGCCGACAAGGCCGCGTACGGGCACCTCCGGCACAAGCTGGAGGCCGAGCGGCTGGTCATGGAGAGCGGCCTGGGCTGGACGATCCTCCGCACGACCCCGTTCCACCAGTGGCTGCACCGCAGGCTGAGCGACCTGTCGTCGCTGCCGGTGCTGCCCGTGGACCGCTCGCTGCCCTGGCAGCCGGTGCACACCGGCGAGGTCGCCACGCGGGCCGCCGCACTGCTCAGCGCCTCGCCGGCCGAGCGGGAGATCGAGTTCGGCGGGCCGCAGGTGATCGACACCGAGGAGCTGGTCACGGTGTGGCTGCGGTCCTCGGGACTGCGCCGGCCGTGCGTTCCCGTACGGTATCCGGGCCGTCTGTACGCCGCCCAGCGAGCAGGCGCGCTGCTCACGGATGCCGAGCCCAAGGGCGAGATCGGCTGGCGCGACTACCTGCTCCCGCCCGAACCGATGCTGTCCGACGACTTCGCCACCGAGCACACCGCCTCGCCCACGAGCCCGGCGAACCAGCCTGAGCATGACCCCGACCTGCGCGTTTACGGGGGCGACGAGGGTTACGAGCGTCAGACACGCAGCTAGTGGTTTGTCCTGTTTCATTACACTTCGCCGACTTGTTGGTCTGGCGAGTGGTACTGGACAATGTGTCCGGTGATGAGAGGCATCCCGCTGACCAGAGACTTCGCCAACGGCGGCGTCTCCTTCTGGTACCGGCAGATCGGCCTGCCCGCACGGCGGCCCGCGCTGCCCGGCCCCCGTGACTACGACGTCGCCATCGTCGGCGGCGGCTACACCGGCTTGTGGACCGCGTACTACCTCAAGAAGGCCGACCCCGGCCTGCGCATCGCGATCCTGGAGAAGGAGTTCGCCGGGTTCGGCGCATCCGGGCGCAACGGCGGATGGCTGTCGGCCGAGTTCGCCGGCTCCCGCAAGCGCCACGCCAAGGCGCGCGGCAAGCAGGCCATGATCGATCTGCAGCGGGCCATGTTCGCCTCCGTGGACGAGGTCATCGACGTCACCCGCGCCGAAGGCATCGACGCCGACGTGCACAAGGGCGGGCTGATCCACGTCGCCACCAACCCGGCGCAGCGGCGGCGGCTGCGCGCCGAGGTCGCCGACCTGCGCCGCTGGGGCTACGGCGAGGCCGACATGCGCATCATGGAACGTGCCGAGCAGCGCGAGCGCGTCCAGGTGGCGGGGGCGATCGAGGCCGCGTACTCGCCGCACTGCGCCCGCATCCAGCCCGCCAAGCTCGCCGTCGGGCTCGCCGCCGTCGTGGCCGGGCTCGGCGTGGACATCTACGAGGACACCACCGTCACCGAGATCCGCCCCAGGAACGGCGGCGGCAAGGCGACCGCGCTCACCACCCGGGGCGACGTCACCGCCGAGTACGTCATCCGCGCCACCGAGGGCTTCACCGCCAGCCTCCACGGCCAGCACCGCCAGTGGCTGCCGATGAACAGCTCGATGATCGTCACCGATCCGCTGCCGCCCGACGTGTGGAAGCACATCGGCTGGCAGGGCAGCGAACTGCTGGAGGACGAGGCCCACGCCTACGTCTACGCCCAGCGCACCGCCGACGACCGGATCGCGATCGGCGGGCGGGGCGTGCCGTACCGGTTCGGCTCGCGTACCGACCGGCGCGGCGTCACCCAATCGCAGACCGTCGCGCTGCTGTGGCGGATGCTGGTCAAGCTCTTCCCCGCCGCCGTGGACGTGCCGGTGGCGCACGCCTGGTGCGGAGTGCTCGGCGTGCCCCGCGACTGGTGCTCGACCGTGCACCTCGACCACGCCAGCGGGCTCGGCTGGGCCGGCGGCTACGTCGGCAGCGGCGTCACCACCACCAACCTGGCCGGGCGTACCCTGCGCGACCTGGTGCTGCGCCGCGACACGCCGCTGACGCGGCTGCCGTGGGTGGGCCGCCAGGTGCGGCAGTGGGAGCCCGAGCCGCTGCGCTGGATCGGCGTGCAGCTCATCTACGCGCTGTTCCGGGCCGCCGACCGGCACGAGAACGAGCGCGGCACCCGGACCTCGCCCTACGCCCACCTGGCGAACTTCATCGCCGGCCGCTGAACGCGCGGGCACGACCCGGGTCCGCCGGTCGGCCGGAGGCCGCCGGTCCGCCGGCCGGCTGGAAGCCTCCGAAGCCGCAGACACCCGCAGGCCGACCGGAGGCCGGCTTGCCGGCCGCCGGACCCGCCCCGGTCAGTCCGAGGCGCCGCGCCAGGGGTCGTAGTCGACCTCGAGCGGCTCCTGCGGGGGCCGCTCGCCTTCGGGCACGTGCTGCAGGTTGACCCGGATGCGGTACCAGACGCTGCTGCGCCCCCGCATGCCGTCCACCAGCACATCGGCGGGCTCCAGGTGGGCCGCGGCCTTCGGATGGCGGGCCTTCCACCGTTCGAACCCGGCCATCGCCTCGTCCTTGTGCTCGGCCCTGGCGATCTCGATCAGCGGCTTGGTCTGCCGCCTGCGCCCGGTGCCCTTGGGCGGCTTGGGCGGCGGGCCCAGCTCCTCGGCCAGCGCGAGCAGGCCGTCGAGCGAGCCGGGGTGAAGGTCCATGTCCTCCCAGGGGTCGCCGCGCTCGGCCAGCCGCGCCGGCACGGTGTCGATCGTGTACGCCTCAGGACGGCAGCCCGGCACCTCGTCCCACGTCAGCGGCGTGGAGACCCGGGCGTCCTCGACCGCCCGCACCGAGTAGGCGGAGGCCACCGTGCGGTCGTAGGCGTTCTGGTTGAAGTCGACGAACACCCCGTGGCGCTCCTCCTTCCACCACCGGCTGGTCGCCAGGCCGGGCGCGCGCCGCTCCACCTCGCGGGCCACCGTCTCGGCCGCCTTGCGCACCTGCGAGAACGGCCACCGCCGCTCGATGCGGGCGTACACGTGGAAGCCTCGCGAACCCGACGTCTTGGGCCAGGCCACCAGCCCGTGGTCGGCCAGCACCTCCCGCGCCACCTGCGCCGTGGCCAGCACGTCGGCCCACGCGACGCCCGGCACGGGGTCGAGGTCGATGCGCAGCTCGTCGGGCCTGGACAGGTCGTCGGAGCGTACGGGATGGGGGTTGAGATCGACGCAGCCCAGGTTGACCACCCACAGGAGCTGCGCGAGGTCGGTGCAGACCACCTCCTCGGCGCTCAGCCCCGAGCGGTACTTCAGCTCCGCCACCTCGATCCAGTCGGGCCGCTTGGCCGGGGCCCGCTTCTGGAAGAACGCCTCCTGCTCGATGCCGTGCACGAAGCGCTTGAGCACCATCGGCCGCCCGTGGACGCCCCGCAGCGCCGCCTCGCCCACCGCCTGGTAGTAGCGGACCAGGTCGAGCTTGGTGTGCCCGGTCCGCGGAAAGACCACCTTGTCGGGGTTGGTGATGCGGACCGCACGCCCGGCGACCTCGATGTCAGGCATACGGTCACCATACGCGCGCCCACCGACAACCCCCGGGAAGGCGACACGGGCTCCTAGGCGGGGAAGGCGCCGTGGCGGCCGGCGCCCGCCGCGAAGCGGGCCGCGCCTTCGGAGGCGTCCGGCAGCGACATCAGGCCGTGGCGCAGCTCGTTCCGCATCGCCTCCTCCTCCGTCAGCCCCTCCTGCTCCAGCACCGACATCCGGTCGCCGCGCAGGCACGCCTGCGGGAACCGGGCGATCTCCGCGGCCAGCTCCTCGGCGTGGCGCCGCGTGGTGCCGGTGGGGACGAGCCGGTTCGCCAGCCCGATCTCGTACGCCTCCCGCCCGCCGACCGGCCGTCCGGTGAGGATCATGTCCATGGCTCTCGAGGTGCCGATGAGCCGCGGCAGCCGTACGGTGCCGCCGTCGATGAGCGGCACGCCCCACCGGCGGCAGAACACCCCGAACACCGCGTCCTCCTCGGCGACCCGCAGGTCGCACCAGAGCGCGAGCTCCAGCCCGCCCGCGACGGCGTGCCCGGCGACGGCCGCGATGACCGGCTTGCCGAGCCGCATCCTGGTCGGCCCCATCGGCCCGTCGCCCTGCTCGGCGACGCGGTTGTCGAGCGCCTTGAGGTCGGCTCCCGCGCAGAACGTGCCGCCCTCGCCCCACAGCACCGCCACGCTGGCGTCACTGGCCTCGAACTCGCGGAACGCGTCGGCCAGCGCGTCGGCGGTCTTGCGATCGACGGCGTTGCGCGCCTCCGGCCTGCTGATCACCACGGTGGTCACCGGCCCCTGGCGCTCCACGCGTACGGTCATGTGACCCTCCTCGGGGATACGTGCCTCGGAGAACGTGCCGAGCGTACGTCCTCACCCCTCTCCCGCCCAGCGCCCACTTCGAAGCGATTTTTCACCTCAAAGCTGCGAATATCCCTCCCGGCTTTTGTTCGACGCAGGAAAAGCGTTTGCGAGATAACGCGAAAGACCATCACTTTGTCTTTCCTTGATGCGATGATGAGCGCCATGCCGTCAGCGGCCACGGGATGTCGCACATCGCGACTCAGCGCAGCTCAGAGCCCTGCTCGAGACCAGTCGGCGCACTCACATCGAAAGTGAACGCAGCACACGAATGCGCAGCCTTATGGAGGAGATTCTCATGCTGTCCGCTCATTGGCCGGTCTACAGCCCTTTCGCGAAGGAACACTTCGGACGCGGCTTCGCGGAAGGCTTCGCGACCGGTTTCGCTGAGGGCATGGAAGAAGGCAGGGCGGCGGGCATGGCCACGGCGCTGCTGAAGGCGCTGGACGCCCGCCGCATCGACGTCCCCGGCGACCTCCGCACCCGCATCACCACCTGCACCGACCCGGCACGGCTCGACACCTGGCTCACCCGCGTCCTCTCGATCCCGACGCTCGACGACCTGTTCGGCGAAGACGGCGAGACGGCGGGCTCAGAGGGTGACCGAGCCTGCTAGGAGGGTGTCGAAGGGGTCGGTGGCGGGGCGGTCGAGGCCGCGGAGTGGGCCGGGGTCGGTGAGGTGGGTTTCGGCGTAGAGGCGGGCGACGAGGGCCTTGCGGTCGTCGTCGATGCCCCACGTCGCCTGGTTCTCCAGCAGCGCGGCGGCGTACACGTCGGCCATGAACTGCGCCAGCGGGTAGAGGCGGGCCTCGGCGGTGGCGCGGTCGAGCCCCGACCAGACCTCGATGGCCTTGGCGAGGTCCTCCACACGCGCCTGGACGAGGTCTGAGGTGGCGAGCGTGCGCAGGTGGGCGAGGAAGGGCAGGTGGGCCTGCTCCTTCTCCATGGCGCGCCGTACGTCGAGGCAGAGGATGTTGTCGCCGCCCTCCCAGATGGGGTTGACCTGGGCGTCGCGCAGGAGCCTGGCGACGGGCCACTGTTCGATGTAGCCGTTGCCGCCGTGCACCTCGATCGCGTCACTGGCGGCGGTGACGCCGAGGCGGGAGGCGCGCAGCTTGATGAGGGCGGGCGCGAGCCGCAGCCGGGGCCCCACGTGCCCGTCGAAGACCATGGCCTGCGCGGCCTCGACCTCGACGATCAGCTTGCTGAGCTTGCGGCGCATCAGCGGCTGCTCGATGAGGGGCCTGCCGAACGCCTCGCGGGCGGAGGCGTAGCAGACCGACTCGACGAGCGCGCGCCTGGCCACGCCGACGCCCATCATGGCGACGCCGAGCCGCGAGGTGTTGGTGAGCTTCATCATGGTGCCGAGCCCGGAGCCGCCGCCCGCGGGGTCGGCGAGCAGGAAGGCCTCGGCGCCGGTGAGCTCGACCTCGGCGGACGCCACCGATCTGGTGCCGAGCTTGTCCTTGAGCCGCCGGATGCGTACGCCGTTGCGGCTGCCGTCCCGCCGCTCCCACAGCACCAGGAACGGCGCGACCGCCCCCTCGGGCAGCCGGGCGAGCACGACGAAGGCCGAGCCGCCCGCGTTGGAGGCGAACCACTTGAGGCCGTCCAGCAGCCACGCGTCGCCGGCGGGCGTGGCGGTGGTCTCCAGCGCGGCGAGGTCGGAGCCGCCGGTCCGCTCGGTGAACATCTGGGCGGCCTCGCCGGAGTAGTAGCCGTTGGCGAAGATCTCCCTGACCCGGTCGCGTACGTCCGGGGGCGCGTGCTTCTCGGCGAGCGAGACCACCATGTCGCCGCCAGTGCCGAGCGCGCAGCCCATGCCGATGTCGGCCTGGTCGAGCAGGTACGTCCAGGCGGCGGCCAGCGCGGCCGGGTCGGCCCCGTTCGCACGGGCCTGTTCGGCGAAGGCGGGCGAGGTGAAGTTGTCGGCCATGAGCGCGTCGCGGGCGGCGTGGAAGGACGGCGGCATGACGACCTCGCTGACGTCCCTGCCCCACTTGTCGTACTTCTCCAGCCGCGGCGGGTTGCGGTCGGTCTCCTCGGCGCAGCGCGCGATGAGGCCGCCCATCAGCTCGCCGAGCCGGTCGAGGTGCGGCTCGGCCCAGGCGTAGCCGTCGCCGAGCAGGCGGCGCATGAGCAGGCGGAGCGTGGGGTCGCAGCGCCACCAGTTGCGGCCCTGCGCGCCCTGGTAGCGCTCGGTGGCGTAGCGGTCGCTGTGGTCGTACGGCTCGACGAGATACCGGCTCATATTCGCGGATGTTACATATACTCGACACGCGATGGAAGAGCGTAATCGAACGCTGAGCGCCCGATCGGCGGTGCTGAGCGCGCTGCTGGGCAGCCACCCGCCCCGCCTGCCCGCCCGGGACCTGGTGCGCATCGGGGCGCTGTTCGGCATCGCCGAGGGCACGGTGCGAGTGGCGCTGTCGCGCATGGTCGCGGCGGGCGACCTGGTGCAGTCAGGCGGCATGTACGCGCTGTCGCAGCGCCTGGTCGAGCGCCAGGCCAGGCAGGATGAGAGCCGCGACCCCCATGTCAAGCCGTGGGACGGCACGTGGGAGGTGGTCGTGGTGACCGCCGAGCGGCGCGCGCCCGCGGACCGGGCCGCGTTCCGGCACACCATGACCGCGCTGCGCCTGGCGGAGCTGCGCGAGGGCACCTGGATGCGCCCGGCGAACCTGGTGCGGGTCTGGCCGGAGATCGTCACCGCGCAGTGCACGCTCATCGACGGCCGCCCGCACGACGATCCCACTCCCCTGCTGTGGGACCTGGACGGCTGGGCGGCGGAGGCGGTGCGGCTCGAACGCGCGCTGGACCGGGTGCTGGAGACCGGTCTCGGCGGGGCGCGCGAGACGGGCGGGCTGGCCGAGGGCTTCCTCGTCTCGGCCGCGGTGCTGCGCCACCTGCTCGCCGACCCGCTGCTGCCCGGTGAGCTGCTGCCGGACGGCTGGCCCGGGGCCCGGCTGCGGGAACGCTACGACGACTTCGACCGCCGCTACCGGGAGGTGCTGCAGGAGCACCTGCGCAGCTAGGTAACGGTCACAGCGGCACGGCGAAGATCGTGCGCTTGTTGCGGAACTCGGTGACGCTCCACAGCCTGCCGTCCTGCACGGTCAGGTCCTCGGGGCCGATGGGGAACGGCCGGGTGGTCAGTGTGTCGCCGTCGAAGACCCGGAGCCTGCCGTTGGTGGTGGCGTTGACGGCCTGGCTGAGGTACCACTTGCCGTCGTACGACACCGCGCCCTGGATCTTCTCCTGCCCCGTGATGTAGGCGTCCTCGGGCGCCCCGCCCTCCATGTCGAGCGGCCAGCGCGCCACCCACCCGTTACCGTCGCCCTCGCGGTACTCGCCGGTGATGAGCCTGGGCGTGTCGCCGCTGCGGTCGATGGCGACGTACGAAAAGCGCGGCCCGGCCTGGGCGACCCGCCAGAAGTCGGTCTGGGGGACGATGTAGCGGTAGCCGAAGGCGTGCAGCTTGCCGCCGTGCCGGCCGATCCTGTCGGGGTCGCCGAGGTCCTTCTGCGCGGTGCGCAGGTCGAGAATGTGGCGGAGGTCGAAGACGCGCAGGCCGCGCACGGTGTCGGCGACGTAGAGCAGGTCGCCGTGGCAGGCGATGCCGCCGGCGTGGATGTTGATCGGCCCGTACGACCCGTCGGGCTTGGCCAGCACCAGCAGCGCGTGCTGGTATTTCAGCGTCTGGGGGCTGAAGAACGAGACCCTGATGCCGCGCTCGCCCGCCGTCGGCTTGAAATACCAGCTGATCATGAACGCCGGGACGCCGATGCCGCCGGAGTCGTCGCTGCCGGTCAGGCCCTGGGGGTACCAGTCGGGGGTGTTCTGGTCGCCGTTGTCGAAGGCGTACCAGATCGGCGGCCGGGGATTCATCGATCCCATCGCGGCGGCCGCGCCCTTGTTCGTGCCTCTCCTGTTGGCGTTGGCGAGCACCGCCTCCACGGCGGTGCTGCCGATTTCGCCAGCGAGTTTGTCCGCTCCCTCCGCCAGATCGCCCGTCGCCCGATTCAGCGCAAAACGTGCTGTATCGGTGGATACCATCCCCGATGCCGCCATATTGTCCTCACCTTTTCCGTCTCTTGACCAGTTTGACGGACGGGCGAGAAATATGGTTTGCACTTACTTCCACAAATGCACGGGCAGCCCGGAAAGCGCGAGTTCACGGTAACGCCGCACCATGCGCCCCCGGTCGCCGCCGAAACGCGCCAGCGCCTCGCGCTGCCACACAGAACCGGTGCGCCGCAGCCTGGTCCGCTGCGCGATGACGTCCAGCGCCCGGTCCGCGTCCGACGCCGTCACCCCGGCCTTGAGCAGGCCGTCCCGCGCCTCGGGCAGCAGCGAGAGCACCAGCTCGGCGGCCTCGTACTCGCCGTCCCTGCCGGGCCACGACAGCTTGGCGTCGAGGCCGTCCATGGCCGCGCGGTAGAAGTTCTGGTACGCCTGCGCGAAGCGGTAGCCGGTCAGGTCCCGCTCGGCCTGCGACAGCGTCAGCCCCAGCAGGAACGCCGTGTTGGCGGCCATGTCCGCGCAGGACGGCCCCGCGGGCAGGGCGCGCAGCTCGATCCGCAGGTGACCGCCGTCCGCGGGGTCGTAGACGGGGCGGTTCCACTGCCAGATCGTGCCCTGGTGCAGCCGCAGCTCCGGCACCTCGTGCTCCGGCGCGCCCTCGGTGATGTCGGGCACGATGGGGTCGTAGTCCCGTACGTACCGCTCGAACAGCTCGTGCGCGCCCTCGCGCACCCAGTCGGAGCCGAACGTCACCCGCCCGTCCCTGCGCTCCGGCCGCTGCACGTCGCGGTCGTCGGCCGCCTCCTCCATGAGCGCGATCCGCGTCTCCTCCCACAGCTCGCGCCCCAGGAAGAACGGCGAGTTGCCGCACGCGGCCAGCACCGGGCCGATCGCGAGCTGCGCGGCGTTGAACAGCCGGGCGAAGCTCTCCGGCGGGGTGCGGATGTGCACCTGCCAGGAGGTGTTGGCGCTCTCCAGGATCACGTCCTCGACGGAGAGCTCCAGGTTGCCGATCTTCACCAGGAACGGTTCGAGCCGCAGCCGCCGCAGGCCCCTGCTCATGGCGCGGTAGCGGTTCTGGTCGCTCATCGCGCCCAGCGTGAAGTGCCCGGCGTCGAGCGTCGGCAGGATGCCGATGGGCAGCGCGCCGCCGCCCGCCACCGCGCCGTCGATCTTGGTGATGGCCTCCTGGACCTCCGCGCCCAAGGTCTCGAACGGCCGCCCCGCCAGCGGGATGGGGGTGAGGTTGACCTCTATGTTGTAGCGGCCCAGCTCGAGCACCACGCGGGGGTCGCCCAGGGCGTCGCGCACCTGGTCGTTGCGCTGCAGCGGCATGCCTTCGTCGTCGATGAGGAACAGCTCCAGCTCGGCCCCGATCGTCACGGGACCCTCGCCGAAGCCGGGGGTGGTGAGCAGCTCGCGCAAGACCGAGAGCTGCTGCTGGATGCGCTCGCCGAAGCGGGCGAACTCCGCCTCGGTGAATCGCTCCTTTTCGAGATCCTTACCCATCACCCTCTTCTGTCCAAGAGTTGGTCGTTAACACGTGTTCCGGCGGAGGTTCAGGTCACATGCCGCTCCCGGGGATTGCGCGACCTGCGGCGACGCGCTCTAAGCTCGGGGGATGCGCGCGGTTGCCTTTGACATCTTCGGTGGTGAGCTCGACGTTCGTGAGCTGCCCGACCCTTCCCCCGCCCCGCACGGCGCGGTGATCAGAGTCGAGGCGACGGGGTTGTGCCGGTCCGACTGGCACGGCTGGCAGGGGCACGACCCCGACATCAAGGTCCTGCCTCACGTGCCGGGCCACGAGCTGGCGGGCGTGGTCGAGGCGGTCGGCTCCGACGTACGGGGCTGGCGGCCGGGGGCGCGGGTCACGGTGCCGTTCATCTGCGCCTGCGGCTCCTGCCCCTCCTGCGCTACCGGCGATCAGCAGGTCTGCGAGCGGCAGACCCAGCCCGGCTTCACGCACTGGGGCTCGTTCGCCGAGTACGTCGCCATCGACCACGCCGACGTCAACCTCATCGCCGTTCCCGAGGACATGGCCTTCGCCACGGCGGCCGGGCTCGGCTGCAGGTTCGCCACCGCGTTCCGCGCCGTGGTCCAGGTCGGCGAGGTGCGTCCGGGCGAGTGGGTGGCCGTGCACGGCTGCGGCGGCGTCGGCCTGTCGGCCATCATGATCGCCACGGCGGCCGGGGCCAGGGTCGTCGCGGTCGACATCAGCACCGACGCGCTGCACCTGGCCGAGCTGGCCGGCGCCACCCACTTCGTCAACGGCTCGGCCGGCGACGCGGCCGCCCAGGTCAGGGAGCTGACCAGAGGCGGTGCGCACGTCTCGCTCGACGCGCTGGGCAGCCCGCAGACGTGCGCGGCCTCCGTCGAGAGCCTGCGCCGCAGGGGCCGCCACGTCCAGGTCGGCCTGCTGCCAGGCGGGCCGACGCCGGTGCCGATGGTCCGCGTGATCGGCCACGAGCTGCGGCTGCTCGGCAGCCATGGCATGGCGGCGCACGCGTACCCGCCGATGCTGGAGATGATCAGGGCCGGGATCCTGCACCCCGACCAGCTCGTCACCCGCACGATCGGGCTCGCCGACGCGGGCAAGGCGCTGGCGTCGATGGGCTCGGTGCCGGGCGTCACCATGATCACCCCTCGCTCCGCACCCTGACCATCCGCTCCGCACCCTGACCATCCGCCCGGACCTCGGGACCCCCGCCCGGCCATCTCGCCGGACCTCCCGCCCGGGGCGCCCGACCGGCCGGGCGCCCCGCTCGCCGGCCCTCGTGATCGGCCGTACACCCCTCACCGGATGAGCGGGAGGCCGGGACGTAGGGTGAGGTTCATGGATTATGTGCGTCTTGGTAATACGGGTTTGAAGGTCTCCCGGGTGTGCCTCGGCATGATGAGCTACGGCGACCCCGCCAAGCTGGAGTGGTCGTTGCCGTACGACCAGGCCGAGCCGCTCATCCGCAGGGCCGCGGACGGAGGCGTCACGTTCTTCGACACCGCCGATGTCTACAGCACCGGCGAGAGCGAGGTCGTGACCGGCAAGGCGCTGCGCGCGATCTTCCCCAGGCGGGAGGACTACGTGCTGGCGACCAAGGTGTGCTTGCCGATGGGCGACGGCCCCAACGACCGCGGCTTGTCACGCAAGCACATCCTCGACAGCATCGACGCCTCGCTGCGCCGCCTCGGCACCGACTACGTGGACCTGTACCAGATCCACCGCTGGGACGACGAGACGCCGATCGAGGAGACGATGGAGGCGCTGAACGACGTGGTCAGGGCCGGTAAGGCCCGCTACATCGGCGCTTCCAGCATGTACGCCTGGCAGTTCGCCAAGGCCCAGCACGTGGCCGAGGTGAACGGCTGGACGAAGTTCGTCTCGATGCAGAACCACTACAACCTCCTCTACCGCGAGGAGGAGCGGGAGATGCTGCCGCTCTGCGCCGACCAGGGCGTGGGCGTGATCCCATGGAGCCCGCTGGCGCGCGGCGTACTGGCCAGGGCCGGTTCGTCCGCCTCGACCGCGCGGGCCGGATCCGACCAGCGCATCGCGTACCTGTACGACCCCGAGAACGACAAGCTGATCCTCGACCGGGTCGCGCAGCTCGCGGCCGACCGGGGTGTGCCCGCCGCGCAGCTCGCGCTGGCGTGGGTGCTGCGCCGTCCCGAGATCACCGCGCCCATCGTGGGGGCCACGAAGGAGGGTCACGTGGACGACGCGCTCGCCGCCGTGTCGGTGACGCTGACGGACGACGAGGTGCGGTTCCTGGAGGAGGCGTACCGGCCGCGCGAGGTGCGGCTCTAGGAGGCGTCGCCTTCGGGGCGGTGGCCGGCCTTGGCCTGCCGGACCAGCTCGTACACGCGTGACCGCGGCTCGGCGGAGCGCGGCAGGGATCGGGGTGGTGAGCTGGTCACGGCGGTCCGGCGGGCCGGACGCGGCGAGCGCCTCGTCGCGCACGTCGAGCATGGGCGTCACGTCCGCCCGCGGGGCGGTGGTCATCTCAGCCTTTCCGCTGGGTGGCCCGCCGGCCGGTGTACCAGCGCAGCAGCCGGGCCTCCGCGGCCCTGAACCCCGGTAGTCCGGAGAAGATCGCGCCGATCGATTGTTGACCATCTCCCATGATCCCCTTGCGCTAGGAGAGCGTTGGACTCGCGGACGCTCTGTCCGGCCGTGTCATTGACAATTTCGTCGGCAAATCGGGCTGCGCGGAATTGTCGGAGCGAGGCCCTAAGGTGGGGGGCATGCGGGCAAACGAGGAGGCTGCGGCGGCGCTGCAGGAATACGCCGAGCTGTTCGCGCTCACCGGCGGCGACGCCTTCAGGGTGCGCAGCTACCAGAAGGCGGCGAAGGCCATCGCGGGGTTCCCCGAGGACATCTCGGTCGTCGACGTGCGCTCGGTCCCGGGGGTCGGCGAGGCGATCGCGAAGAAGATGGAGGAGTTCCTGCAGCGCGGGAGCTTCCGCCAGCTCGACGACCTGCGCGGGCGTGTCCCCGAGGGCGTGCGGCGGCTGACCAGGGTCCCCTCGCTCGGGCCCAAGACCGCCATCATGCTGTACGAGGACTTCGGCATCGACTCCACCGAGGCGCTCAGCGAGGCCATCACCTCGGGCCGGCTCGACGGCGTCAAGGGCCTCGGCCCCAAGACCCTGGCCAACCTCCTCAAGGGCATCCAGCAGCTCGAGCAGTCGGGCCGCCGGGTCCACATCGGCATCGCGATGGCGCTGGCCGAGCAGGTGATGGAGTCGCTGAAGGCCGAGCGCATCGCGTACGCGGGGTCGCTGCGGCGCATGAAGGACACCATCGGCGACATCGACATCCTCGCCGTGGCGCCCGAGTCGATCATGAGCGACTTCCGCGCCCAGCCCTACGTCGCCGAGGTCATCGCCGCCGGCGACAAGAAGACGTCCGTACGCACCACCTCCGGCATCCAGGTCGACCTGCGGGTGGTGCCGGCCGGGTCGTGGGGCGCGGCCATGCAGTACTTCACCGGCTCCAAGGAGCACAACGTCGCCATCAGGGAGCTGGCGGTCAAGAAGGGCTGGAAGCTATCCGAGTACGGGCTGTTCGAGGGCGACCGGGTGATCGCCGCCGAGTCCGAGGAGGACATCTACCACGCGCTGGGCATGCAGTACGTACCGCCGCCACTGCGCGAGGACGGCGGCGAGGTCAAGGCGGCGCTGGCCGGCGAGCTGCCGGTGCTGGTGGAGCTGGGCGACCTCAAGGGCGACCTGCACACCCACACCGACCTCACCGACGGCATCGCGACGCTCGAGGACATGGTGGCCGCCGCCGCTGCCCGCGGCTACTCCTACTACGCGGTCACCGACCACGCCCCCGACCTGGCGATGCAGCGCATGACCCTGGACAAGGCGCTGGAGCAGCGCGGGCGGGTGGCCGAGCTGCAGGCGAAATACCCGAAGATGCGGCTGCTGCACGGCACCGAGCTCAACATCGCGCCCGACGGCTCGGTCGACTGGCCCGAGGAGATCCTGCGGGAGTTCGACGTGTGCGTGGCCTCGGTCCACTCCCACTTCACGATGTCGCGCGACGAGATGACCCGCCGCTTCATCGCGGCCTGTGAGAATCCGTACGTCGACATCATCGGCCACCCCACCACCCGCAAGATCGGCAAGCGGCCGCCGGTCGACGCCGACTGGGACGCCGTCTTCCGCGCCGCCGCCCGCACCGGCACCGCCATGGAG
Organism: Nonomuraea sp. NPDC052634; assembly: GCF_040678535.1. Classification (NCBI taxonomy): domain Bacteria; kingdom Bacillati; phylum Actinomycetota; class Actinomycetes; order Streptosporangiales; family Streptosporangiaceae; genus Nonomuraea; species Nonomuraea sp. NPDC052634. The sequence goes on from NZ_JBFATY010000007.1 coordinate 271,679, forward strand.
ATCGACTCCTACCCCGACCGCTCCGACCTGCCGTCCGACCTGGTACGGCTGGCCCGGCACCACGGGGTCAAGTTCTCGATCGACAGCGACTCCCACGCGATCCCGCACCTCGCGCACCAGCGCTACGGGGTGGGCATCGCGCAGCGGGCCTGGCTGACAACGGACGACGTCATCAACACCTGGCCCCTCGACCGGCTGCTCGCCTTCCTGGGCAGGTAGGTTTCCCCGGTTCGCTTGCTTGGGCAGGCGGGTCTGCCCCGAGTCATCACCCGGAGCCGTGACGCCGGCCCCCACCTCCAGGACCTGCCACGACACCCGAGGAGCCCAACCGCCTGACCCACCGCCTGACCCCACCGCCTGACCCGAGCGGACGGCCTGCCGGGCGCCAGGCGAGCGAGGCGGGAGCCGGGCGGGGCGCAGCCGCGCGAGGCGGGAGCCGGGCGGGGCGCAGCCGCACGAGGCGCAGCCGCACGAGGCGCAGCCGCACGAGGCGCAGCCGGACGACGGTGTTCCCTGGGTCGGTCACCAGATGCGCGGGCCTACATGGCAGGCCAGCGGAAGCACGACACGTGCGCGAGGTTTTCCCCGCCCGCGAAGCACGTCCACGCGACCTACGTGCCAACGCCACTCACCGCCCCGAGCGCCCGATGCGACTCAAAAGGCGAACCCAAGGATCAGAAACCCGAGCGCAGGATCCTGTCGTCGGTGCGGCTCGCCCGCCTCCAGTCCCACCGCGAACGACCCACCACGCCGTCACCTCAGGACCGACCCACCACACCATCGCCTCAGGACCGACCCACCACGCGGTCGCCTCGGGACCGGCTTTCCACGTGGTCGCCTCTGGAACCACCGTCCAGCCGCCACAACCTGCCTGCCGTCCATCGCGCGGAGACGATCGAGCCGCGTGAGGCCGTCAGCGCCTTTGCGGGCTTCCTCCGTGGGTGGGCGGTGGCAATCACGCTGTTCGCGAAGCCCCCCGCGCCTTGATCGGCTTGCGGTGGGTTGCACCGGCGGAAGGCGAAGCCCGCCGGTGGGGCGGGTGCTCACCGTGGAGACTCAGGCGCATCAGGAGTGCTCAGGCCGGTGAGGCGGGTGAGGGCGGTGAAGCCGTCCGGGGTGCCGGGCCAGTGGCGGCGTACCGTGTCGAGGCCGGCTCGCCGCACCACCGACCGCAGGACGGCCGCCACGACGATGGCGTCGTCGGCGTACCCGATGACGGGGATGAAGTCCGGTATCAGGTCGATCGGCACCGCCAGGTAGGCGACCAGCAGCCAGAGCCGCACCCGTACGCCACGGGGCAGATCCCGGTCGGCGGCGAGGCGGCGAACGAGTCGCAGCATGTCGGGCAGCAGCCGCAGCGACTCCCGGAGCAGCCCGCCGCGCGGCCGGACGGCGGCGAGCACGACCACCAGCGCCACCCAGCAGACCACGACCGCGACCGCCACCCCGATCAGCAGATCCCACCACCACGTATCGGTCAACCGCTCGACACCTTTCCCACCGCCGACAAGACCACGACCACGGTGCAGCCAGAATCCGAAGACGGCAACCCGCCGAGAGCCGGAGCCGGCCGACAGGAGCCGCCGGCGACCGTAAGTCACCACGAGTCGGGGCCGGCCGGCTGGGAGCGCTTCTGTGTGTCGTGCTCATTGGGCGCGGCGCATTGTCCTGCCATCCCACCGCGACGCGACGCCCTGCCGGGCAACGGCCGAAGCCCCCGTGGGAGGTTCACGCGGGCGCGCCGACGCTCGGCGAACGGCCGGCCAAGGCGCCCAGACCAATGGCACGACGCCCATCACCACCGGACCACCGGCGGCCAGGCGGCGAGAACCGACCGAAGCCGCAGGCGCGGCGGAGAGAGATGGGTGGCGCGGACAAGCTCCGGCAAGTGGCATGAGGCACTACCCGGTACGAGGCGGTGGCCACGGAGCGGGGCGACAAGCCCGACACAGGACAGCGGCCCCGGTGCAGGGTGACAAGCCCAAACGGGCGGCGGCGCAAAGCGGAACGACAGGCCCGCCACGAGACGGCGACCCCAGAGGCGAGACGGCGAGCCCCGAACGGGCGACAACCCCAGAACGAGCGGCCCACCTGGTGCAGGGCGGTGGGCTCGGTGCAGGGCGGTGGGCTCGGTGCGGGGCTTGGGACGGGCGAGGGCGCAGACGGGGCGTTAGGCGGGATCGCGGCAGTCGCGCGTAACCACCACACCACTCCCCCTGACATCGTCGCCGCACCCCGATCGCCAGCACACCCACGCCCCTCGCACGCCAATGCCGTGCGCCCCGGCATGTCCCCACTCACCCGCGAATGCCCGTGTGCGGTGAGGTCGGGGCAGTAGTGAGGGCGCAGCCGGGGCGTTGGTCATACGGCGTGGCCGGGGCCGTTGGGCGGGGGCGTTGGGCGGGGCGCGACGAGGGTCGTTGGGGTGGGGTGGGTGGCGGGTAGGTGAGCGGGCGGGGAACGTTCCTGTACAGGCTGGGCAGATTTCGGCAAGGAAGGGCGCGCGGAGTCAGCCGCAGGAGATTAGATGGTTTCCAGGTAGGAAATAGTCACAACGAGGTGATGCTCCATGAGGCAAGCCACGGCATCGATCGTCAAGCCGCTGCCCGACCACCTGTTCCGGGTGCATGGCAACAGCGCCGAGATGAGGTGGGAGTCCATGGCGGGCCTCGGCTATCACACGCCGAACGACCGGTTCTTCGTCAGGAACCACACCTCGACGCCCCTCATCGACGTCACCACCTGGCAGCTGCGCGTCCACGGCCCCGGGGTCCGGCGGCCGCACGCGTTCACGTACGACGAGCTGCGCGCGATGCCGTCCCGCACGTACGACGTGGCGCTGGAGTGCGCCGGCAACGGGCGGCGCTTCTACCGGACGCAGCAGCACGACGGCGCTCCCGGCACGCAGTGGGGTCTCGGCGGGATCGGGGTGGCGCGCTGGCGCGGGGTGCCGCTGAAACACCTGCTCAAGGAGGTGGGCGTGCGGCCGGAGGCGGTGGACGTGCTCGCGACGGGGCTGGACGAGCCGTTCGAGGAGTACGGCCACGTGCGCCGGCCACTGCCGATCGCCAAGGCGATGGACGACGTGCTCGTGGCCTACGAAATGAACGGTGTGCCGCTTCCTCCGGACCATGGATTTCCGGCGCGGCTGGTGGTGCCGGGATGGGTGGGAATCGCGTCGATCAAATGGCTCGGGGAGCTCGAAGTCGCCACAGAGAAGATCTTCACGCCGTGGAACACCGTTTTCTACGCGGACGTCACCACGCAGCCGATCAAGAGCGCGTTCGAGCTGCCGTGGAATGCGAGGGTGCCGCTGCCGGACGTCCGGATCCTGCGCGGGCGGTCGTGGTCGGGGCGGGGCAGGATCGTCAGGGTGGAGGTGAGCGACGACGGCGGGCTCACCTGGCGCGAGGCCGAGCACCACGGCCACCACCTGGCGAAAGCCTGGCTGCCGTGGCACATCGAGTGGACGCCGCGGCGCACCGGCACGAGGCTGCTGATGGCCCGCGCGACCGACGAGACCGGCGCCACGCAGCCGCTCACGTGCACCAAACACCCGATGGGATATCACTTCGACGCCGTCGTACGACACCCCGTGCACGTCGTCTTCGGCTGACGAAAAAGTCATCCATCGCCCGCCTTGGGCAATTTTCATCTGACAAAGCGGCTGAATTCATCTGGCGGACTCCCCGGGAAACCTTCCGGAAATCCCGTCATGTGATGCTGCCGGCATCACCGGGAAAAGGAGAGCCGATGCGTCAGCTGACCGCACTCGACGCCCAATTCCTCCACCTGGAGTCGGCGACCACCGCCGCGCACGTGGCCGGACTGGCGGTGCTCGACCCGGCGGACGGCATGGTCCGCAGAGACGCGCTGGCGGAGCTGCTGCGCGCCCGCCTGCACCTGTCCCCCGCGCTCAGCATGCGCCTGGCGGAGGTGCCGCTGGGGCTCGATCATCCGTACTGGGTCGCCGATCCCGATCTCGACATCGACCGCCATCTCTTCGAGCTGACCCTGCCGGCGCCGGGCGACGACCGGCAGCTCGCGGCGGCGGTCGCGGAGATCCACGCCCGCAGGCTCGACAGGACGCGGCCGCTGTGGGAGATGCACCTGATCAAGGGCCTGCGCGGGGGCCGGGTCGCCGTCTACACGAAGGTGCATCACGCGGCCATCGACGGGGTTTCGGGGGCGGAGACCCTGGCGGCGCTGCTCGATCTCAGCCCCGACGGCCACCTGACCTCGGCAAAGACGCGACCGGCCGCGCCAGCGGCGCCCCAGAAGGCGGGGCTCGCGAGGATGCTGGTCGGAGCGGCGGTGCACGGCGCCGCCCAGCCGCTGCGCGCCGCCCGTTCGATGATCAGGGCGGCGGCGGATCTGGACGCCATCCCGCTGGCCGCCGCGCTCCCGGGCGCGAAGCTGATCGCCAAGGCGGCCAGGGCGGTCAGCGGCGACCGGCAGCACCGGCCCGAGCTGCCGCGCCTGGCGGTGCCGCGCACACCGTTCAACGGCCCGATCAGCGCCCGCCGCCACCTGTCGTTCGGCTCACTGCCGCTCAAGGACATCAAGAAGATCGCCAAGGCGCACGGCATGAGCGTCAACGACGTGGTGATGACGCTGTGCGCGTCCGCGCTGCGCTCGTGGCTTGTGGAGCGGGACGCGCTGCCCGACGCGCCGCTGGTCGTGGCCGTGCCCGTCGCGGTGCGCCGTAAGGGAGCCGAGGACCTGATCGGCAACCAGATCTCGGCCATGATGGCCCCGGTGCCGACGAACGTACCGGACCCGCTGGAGCGGCTGCGGGTCATGGGCGCGGTGATGAGCCGGGCCAAGCGCCGGTTCGCACTCGCTCCCGCGACGTGGCCGAGCGAGCTGTGCTCGCTGCTGCCCGCCCCGGTCACGAGCCTGGCCACGCCGGCCGTGTTCCGCCTGGCCGGCATGGCCTTCCCGCCGGTCAACCTGATCGTCAGCAACGTGCCGGGGCCGCAGTTCCCGCTCTACCTGTGCGGCGGGCGGGTGCTGTCGTACTACCCGCTGTCGGTGCTGAGCGACGTCAGCGGCGGCCTCACCATCACGTGCTTCTCGTACGACGGCATGCTCGACTTCGGCATCGTGGCCTGCCCCGAGCGCGTGGACGACGTGTGGAGCCTGCTCGCCCACCTGCGCACGGCGCTCGACGAGCTGTCAGACGAGCGAGTGGGCGATGAGTTCCGCGACGGCGTCGGGGTCGATCTGGTGGCCGGTTAGCTGGCACAGGTTCTCCTGGTACAGCAGGGCGGCGGCGAACATGGCCGCCGCCACCTCCAGCCTGGCCGCGTCGCCGCGCGCCCCGGGCATGGCGAGCTCGAGCGCGAACCTGGCCCGCCTGACGAGCTCGCCGTTGAGCCGGGTGAGCCGCTCCTTGACCGAGCCGTGGGTGTCGGCCTCGCGGAACAAGATGCGCCGCATCGACGGCGAGGCGCGCAGCGGCAGGGCGCGGGCGAGCCGGGCGAGCGTGCCGGCCAGGTCGCCGGGCACGGCCTCGACCTCGCGGCCCTCCTCGATGACGGCGCGTTCGTTCACGAGAGCGACCAGCATGTCGATCTTCTGCGGAAAGTACTGAGCAATCAGCCGCTTGGGCACTTTCGCGAATTTCGCTATGACCGCGGTCGTGGTGGCCTCGTACCCGCGGCCCGCGAACAGCTCCTCCGCCGCGTCCAGGATGCGCGTGCGGACGTCACCGATCACCACAGCTCAGCACATTAATGCGGGGTGCGAGTGACACGCCATGCCGTCGGGGCGAGAGGGGTGTCGCAGGTGTCACCCCGGACGCACCTCGCGAGACCGCCGTGTAGCATTTGAGACGAAACTGTCTCATTTGCTACGCAGGTGTCTGCCATGGCCGTGCGCCGCGACCAGATCATGAAGGCCGCGATCCATCACCTCAACGAGAACCCGCTCGCCTCCATGGCGCAGCTCGCCGAGGCGGCCGGCGTCAGCAGGGCGACCTTGCACCGCCACTTCAGCAGCCGCGAAGAGCTGATGCTCGCGCTCGCGCACCGCGCCCACGACCGGCGGGAACGTCTCCAGGAGCAGTGCGGGCTGGCCGCCGCGACCGCGTCGCAAAATCCGAAGGCGCTGGCCGAGGCGCTGGACGCGCTGATCGTCGGCATGATCGAGATCGCCGACGAGTACGGCTTCGGCCTGACCGACTACACGCTCATGATCGAGCCCGAACTGCGCCGCCGCGCCGAGGAGCTGGAGGCGCGCGAGCTGGAGTTCTACGCCGCCGCCCAGCGCGCCGGGGCGCTCCGCGCCGACCTGCCCGTGCGGTGGGTGAGCAACACCGTGTACGGGCTGATGGCGACCGTACGCGAGAGCCTGCGCCACGGTGACGTGGCCCGCCGGGACCTGCCCCGGCTGCTGCGGGCCACGTTCCTGGAGGGCGCCGGGCCCGAGAGAGGCGGATCATGACGGCGGTCACCACCTCGCGGCGCCGGCCGTTCAGGCGCGGGCGGCCCTCACCGAGTCTCTGGTGCTGACGAGTGCGGCCGGGGCGGCGCCGATGCCGGCCGGCAGGCTGGTGGTGCGGCTGCTGACCCCGCGCCGTCTGAACGTGGCCGCCGCCGAGCACCGACGGCCTACGCCCGGAGACCGGCTCAGGGCTGGGGGTCGGGGCCGGCGACCTGGTCGGCCACGCGGCCGATGCGGGCCAGCCGGGCGAGCGCCGGGCGCGAGAGCACCTCGCCGATGTCGTGCAGGGCGATGATCAGCTCTTCGACTCCGTCGAGCGGCATGTCGGGCTCCCTGTTCAGCAGGATGCCCCGGTAATCCTCGGGGGAGACGGCACCGCCGGGCAGCTCGATGCGGTCGTTCTCGGCCCTGAACAGCACCGGGACCGAGGTGTCAAGGGCGAGCGCGAGCGCGGTCAGCTCGGCGGCGGTGAAGGCGCGCTGGCCGCGCTCGGCCTGGTGGACGGCCTGGCGGCTCCAGGGCCTGTCGAGGTAGCGGCCGAGCGCCTCGCCCAGCTCGGTCAGTGACATCCCGCGCTCCGCCCGCAGGCGTGCGATCTGTCGGCCGATGGCCTCTTCGACCCGCAATGCGATCACTCCTTCGGAGTGTCATTCTGCACGATGACACCGCAAGTCAAGCGTTGACGACAAGGCGATCGTGGCAGTACCGTCAATGTACAGATTTCCCCGTCAATGTTGCCGATGACAGGCCGAGAATACGGCCGATGGTGAGGCGCGACATGCAAGACATCAGCATCGAGGTGGTCGGACCGGTCGGCGACTGCGCCGTGCTCAAGATCGCCGGTGAGGTCGACGTGTTCACCGCTCCGAAGCTGCGCGAGCAGGTGATCGGCCTTGCGAGCCAGGGCGTCGTCCACCTCATCGCCGACCTGAGCACGGTCGAGTTCCTCGACTCGACCGGCCTCGGCGTCCTGGTCGGCGGGCTCAAGCGGCTCCGCACGCAGGAGGGCTCGCTGGCGCTGGTGATGACCACCGAGCGGATCTCCAAGATCTTCCGCATCACCGGGCTCACCGCCGTCTTCGCCTCCCACTCCTCCGTCGGCGAGGCGATCACCGCCGACCCCCACTGGAAGCAGGTCGTCGAGGAGGCGGCCGGCAGCGTCGAGGACTGGTGCAAGCAGCACGGCCTGTCCTGACCCCGGCCTGACCTGCGGTCCGGCGTCGACGTGCGCGAAATGCGCTGCCGCATCGGGCTGGTCGCCTCCAGCCGGCGGCTCGTCGACGAGGAGCTGATGGGGTAGCCCGGTCGCATGGCCTGTGCCTGGTCCGCGATCCGGCCTCAGCCCCAGTGCGGCCCGGCCGTGGCCCGGCCGCAGCATGATCAAGATCCCAAGGCGTCGTGCCCGTCAGGGGCGCGACGCCTCGTCCAGCAGGGCGAGCTCTTCGGCGGTCAGCGTGGTGCCGGCCGCCGCGAGGAGGGGCCCGAGCTGCTCGACGTTGCGGGCGCTCGCGATGGGCGCGGTCACCGTCGGCTGGGCGGCCAGCCAGGCGAGCGCGATCGTCGCGGGCGCCGCGCCGCGCTCCTCCGCCACCCTGTTCAGCGCCTCCAGCACCTTGGGGCCGCGCTCGGTGTTCAGGTACTCGCCCGCCTTCGACGCCCGGGGGCTGTCCACGGTGGCGCCCGGCTTGTACTTGCCGCTCAGGAAGCCTCCGGCGAGCCCGGAGTACGGGGTGCTCGACAGCCCCTCGCGCGCCACCAGGTCGCGCAGCTCGCCCTCGTAGCCGCGCTCGACCAGGTTGTACGGCTGCTGCAACGCGACGTACCTGGCCAGGCCCTCCTTATCGGCGGTCGCGAGCGCCTCGGCCAGCCGGGGCGCGGTGTAGTTGGACGCGCCGATGTAGCGGACCTTGCCCTCGCGGATCAGCGCGTCGAACCCGGCCAGCGTCTCGGCCAGCGGCGTGTCAGGGTCGTCGAAGTGCGCCCAGTAGAGGTCGATGTAGTCCGTACGCAGCCGCCGCAGCGAGTCCTCGGCGGCCGCCTTGATGTTGTCGGCCTTGAGCCCGCTGCGTCCCTCCAGCGAGCCGACCTTGGTGGCCAGCACGATGGACTCACGGTTGCCGCGCGCGGCCAGCCACTCGCCGATGATGGTCTCGGACGTGGGCTCTTCGGTGGCCCAGTACGGGTACACGTCGGCGGTGTCGAGGAAATTGCCGCCGCCTTCGACGTAGGCGTCCAGGACCGCGAACGAGGTCTCCTTGTCGGCCGTCCAGCCGAAGACATTGGTGCCGAGCGAAATCGGAAATACGGACAGGTCGGAATTGCCAATAGTTCTCATCCCGCCATTATCCGCAGCCCGATTCCGGCGGCCTGGCGCGGCCCCGCCCTTGGGCCCTCATGAGAGGCGAGCGCGCGGCACGCGGTGGTCTGACGCGTGGCTCCTCAGCCGGCCGGCGCTCATGCGCCCGGGACTCAGGCGACCCGGGCCTCCGCCCTTTACCACGCCGACCAGGACCGATGCCGGCTCGACCGGCGCTCACACGCCCGAGGCTCAGGCGACCCGACCTCCGCCCTGCCCGGTGCTCACCGGTGCTTCTGCGATCCGGGTGATCAGGCGGACCGGTGAACCAGGCTGCCGCACAGGGCGCGCAGGTCGGTGGCGTGCGGCAGGCACTCGTCGAGTACGCCGAGCGCCGAGGCCACGTACCGCTCAGCGAGGCTCTCGGCACCGGCGCGGCCGCCGGCCTCCTCCACCAGTCGGGCGGCGTGCCGTACCGACTCCTCTCCTTCGACGCCCGCCGCGAGCAGGTCGGACAGCTCGCGCGCGGCCGGTCCGTCGCCGGCCAGCGCGGCGAGCACCGGCAGAGTCTTCTTCTCCCGCCGCAGGTCGCTGTGGACGGGCTTGCCGGTCATACGGGGGTCGCCCCAGATGCCGAGGATATCGTCGGCGATCTGGAAGGCGACGCCGAGGTCGCGTCCCATCTGCCACATGCGCCCCGCCAGCTCGGGCGCACCGCCCAGGGCCACGCCGGCCGCGGCGGCGGCGCCCAGCAGGCCGCCGGTCTTGCCCGCCGCCATCGCGGCGTACTCGTCCACGGTGACCTCGCCGGGCCCGCGCCAGGGGCGGTCCTCGAAGGCCATGTCGGCGGTCTGCCCCTGCACCAGCTCCATCAAAGCGGCGGACAGGTAGGGCATCGCCTCGGGACGCCCGGCGAGCTGGCCGACGGCCAGCGCCAGCAGCGCGTCGCCGGTCAGCAGCGCCGGCCCCACACCGTACGCCTTCCACAGCGCGGCCCGATGCCTGCGCAGCTCGTCGCGGTCGATGATGTCGTCGTGGGCCAGGGAGAAGGCGTGCACCAGCTCGACCGCCACGGCGCCGGGCAGCGCGGACTCGGCGGTGCCGCCGACCGCTTCGGCGCTGAGCATGACGAGAGCCGGCCTGACGCCCTTGCCGACACCGCCCTCAAGCGGGCGGCCGTCCACGTCGGACCAGCCGAGCGTGAACGCGGCCATCTTGGCGCCCCAGGGATGCAGCGCCGCGACGGCCTCACGCAGGGCGGGTTCGAGCAGGCGACGGAAGCGTGCCAAGGGGTCGGCGCCCTGCGGCAGAACGGCCGGGCGGCTGACGCTCATCGGGGGCCCCTACCTCCGGTTGATCTTGAAACTCCATGCAGAAGCATGTGATACTCCACGTGGTTTTGATATCTGTCATGACATGCCCGTCATGTGAGACAGGTGCCAGCAGAGCCGACGCGCGTCCCGAGCACCGCTTGCGAGCGACCTCCGGGTTCCGCACACCATCGCACCCGGGAGAAGTGACTGGTCGAGGACGGCGGAGATGGAGCCGGAAACCGTACCACGAATGGAACCGACCACCATCATTCCTCCGCGAATCAACAGAAGGGCGACATCTCTCTTTTCCGCCCAAGCTTGATCATACACGCACTTTCGTACAATAATCACTCATTGAGTGAGATTTCCTCACATAGAACACTTCTAGCTACATAACGCTCTCTGATCGGGGTATCGCCGCCATGCCGCACCCCACGGAAACCTCCGTGTCCACTCCCCACGTCGTCCCCTTCCACCGGGCACTACCCCGCCTGGTGAAGGACCCGGTGACGGAACTGGCCAACATGGGAACAGAGGCCGCGGGCCGGATCGTCCGCGTCAATCTGGGTCCATTCCGGCCGTATCTGGTCTCGCACCCGGATCACGTGGAGCAGGTACTCAAGACCCACTGGACCAATTTCGTCCGTGAAGGCATGTTCTGGCGGCCGCTCCGCCGCGTGACCGGCCAGAGCATCCTCGGTGAAGGCGAGGCGTGGGCTTCCACCAGGAAGATCCTCGCGCCGCTGTTCACCTCGCGCTACATCGCCTCGCTGGCCGACGACATGGCCGACATCATCGCCGAGTGCATGCTCGAGATGGACAAGTTCGCCGAGACCGGACGTCTCATCGACGGCGGGCACCAGATGACCACGATCGTCAACCAGGCGGTCATCAAGGTGCTGTTCGGCGGGCGGATCTCGCGTGACACCGCCGAGCGGCTGGCGCCGGAGTTCGCCACCTGCGCCACCTCGATCGGGTTCCGGTTACTCTTCCCGTTCGCGCCGTACTCCATCAAGGTGCCGGGCGACCGCGCGTTCCTGCGCTCGGCCCAGAAGATCGACGAGATCGTCTACCCGCTCATCGAGCAGGCCAAGCGCGAGGACACCTCCAGCAAGGAGGTCGTCTCCAAGCTGCTGTCGGCCCGCCTGGAGAAGGAGGGCCGCGCCGACCTCAAGCAGGTGCGCGACGACCTGGTCAGCATCTACGGCGCCGCCTCGGAGACCACCGCCATGTCGCTGACCTGGCTGTGGTCGGTGCTGCACGACCACCCCGAGGTCAACGCCCGGCTGCGGCAGGAGATCGACGACGTGGTGGACGGCGGGCCGGTGCGCGCCGAGCACGTCGGCCAGCTGCCGTACTTGCGGATGGTGCTCCAGGAGCTGCTGCGCGTCTACCCGTCGGCGTGGATCATCCCGCGGCAGGCGGTCAACGACATCGAGATCGGCGGCATGCGCATCAAGGCCGGCTCGCAGGTGCTGGTCAGCCCGTACACGACGCACCGGCTGAAGGAGTTCTGGGACCGGCCGGACGAGTTCGACCCCGACCGCTGGGCCGACGAGAAGGCCGCGATCAAGCACCGCTACTCCTTCATTCCGTTCGGCGCGGGCCCGCACGTGTGCCTCGGCCAGCACCTGTTCTACGTCGAGGCCCCGCTGGTGATCGCCAACGTGCTGAGCAGGTACCGGCCTGAGCTGACCAACCCGCAGCGGCTCACCCCGCTGCCGGGCGCGTCCGTACGGCCGAAGGAGAAGCTGTGGCTGCGCCTGCACCCCAACGAACGGCGGCGCGCGGCGTGAAGAACGGGACCAACGTGAGCCTCGCCACCGCCACCGACCCGGCCGACCTGACCGCGACCGCGAACGAGCTCCTCGCCAGCCTCATGCTCCGGCCCTGGGGCCAGGTGTCGCCCTCGGTGTACGAGACCGGCCGCCTCGTCTCCCTCGCCCCCTGGCTGACCGGCCACGGCGAGCGGATCGGCTACCTCGTCCGCACCCAGCGCCCCGACGGCTCCTGGGGCGCACCCGACGGCTACGGCCTGGTGCCGACGCTCAGCGCGACCGAGGGCATCCTGGCCGCGTTGACGCGGAGCGACCCCGGCATCGGGCGCGACCGCCTGCTGGAGACGGCCGAGCGCGGCCTGAAGGTGCTCGGCGGCTGGCTGAAGGAGCGGCTCGACCTGCCCGACATGCCGGCGATCGAGCACATCGTGCCGTCGCTGGTGTCGCTCATCAACCAGCACCTCGCCGAGCTGGGCGCGGGTCACGAGCCGCTGCCGCTGCCCGAGGGCATGACCTACGACACGCTCCGGCTCGTCAGGGAGTGGATCAAGTCGGGCGCCGAGGTGCCGGAGAAGCTGCTGCACGCGCTGGAGATCGCCGGCGCGGAGGCGGCGGGCGCGCCCGGCATCCGCCCGACGCCGATCGGCACGATCGGCGCCTCCCCCGCCGCCACCGCGGCGTGGCTGGGCCGCCCCGAGGCCGGCTCAGGGGGGAGCCCGGACGGCGAGCCCGCCAGGCAGCACCTGGAGGCGGTGGTCCGGCTGCACGGCGGCCCGGTGCCGGTGGGCCTGCCCATCACCGTGTTCGAGCGGAGCTGGGTGCTGAGCTGGCTGGTACGCGCCGGGGTGCCCGTCGAGGTGCCGCCGGAGATGCTGGCCGACATCAGGGCGGCCATCGGGCCCGAGGGCACGCCCGCCGGATACGGCCTGCCGGCCGACGCCGACACCACCTCCGTGGCGCTGTACACGCTGTCGCTGGCGGGGGCGCCGTACGAGCCGGACTGCCTGTGGCGCTTCCGGTCGGGCACCCATTTCGCGACCTGGCCCGGCGAGCAGGGCACCTCTGTGAGCGTTAACGCGCACGTGCTGGACGCCTTCGGCCAGTACGTCGCCCGCCGCCCCGACGCCGCGCCCCGCTACGCCGAGACGATCGCCGACCTGTCGGCGTGGATCGGCGAGCGCCAGCAGCCCGACGGGAGCTGGACCGACCGCTGGCACGCCTCGCCCTACTACGCCACGGTGAGCTGCGCGCTGTCGCTGGACGAGTTCGGCGGCCCCGGCGCGGCTCCGGCGGTGCGGGCGGCGGCCGAGTGGGTGCTGTCCACCCAGCGGCCCGACGGATCGTGGGGGCGCTGGGAGGGCACCGCTGAGGAGACCGCGTACGCCATGCAGGTGCTGCTGCTGACCGAGGGACGGGACGATCCGCGCCGGATCGAGGCCGCCGACCGGGGGCTCGCCTACCTGGCGGGCTCGACGGGCGGCGAGCACCCGCCGCTCTGGCACGACAAGGACCTCTACGCGCCGTTCGCCATCACCCGCGCCGCCGTCATCGCCTCGTCGTATCTGGCGGCGCGGGCGGCCGTGACGTCTTGAGCGACGCCCGTGCTTCTAAGACTGCGACTCGGAGCGGGCGTCCGCGGCCAGCTCGGCCACGGTGTAGGCGTGCGTGTCCCTGGCCATGTACCAGGCGCCGTTGAAGGCGACGCTCCTGCGCTGTCCCTCGACGACGCCGGCCAGTTCGGCGGGCAGCCGCCGCAGCTCGGCGTCGAAGGCGGCGTTGAGCTCGGCGATGTGCGCGCGCACCCGCTCGACGGCGTCCTCCGTGCTCGTCCCGGCGCGCTCCAGGATGAGCACGGAGTTCGGCTTGCCCTCGCGCCGCTCGCGCTCGAACGTGCGCAGGTCGTTGGCCAGGCGCATGCACTCGGCGCCGAGCGCGGTGGCCGGCTCGACCACGGCCCAGTGCTCGGTGCGGGCCGGCTCGGGGCCGCAGACGCCCAGGGCCGCCGCCCACCAGGTGCGGTAGAGGATGGTCAGTCCGCCGTTGTCGAGGTAGCGGTCGTAGCCGGGCCAGGGCTCGCCGCCCATGGCCCAGCGGCGTTCCAGCGCCATGGCGCGGCCGGCGAGGTCGAGCTGGCCGAGCAGCGACGGCACGTGCGCTTCGGCTCCCGGGTGGGCGCGGAAGCGCCCGCACCAGGCCCGCCACGCGCTCAGCGCCTCTCCCATGGGACCGGAGTCCTCGGACTCGCCGGGCTCGTCGCCGGACAGCACGCCGCGGATGCGGGCGAAGAACGCGTCCACGTCGGCGTCGGTCCAATCGCCCGCGATGCTGTCGGCGATGTCGTCCATGCCGAACAGGACGGCGGTGAGCGCGCCGAGGTCGGCGATCTGGTCGCGGCGCGCCGCGGGGAACGTGGCGGCGGCCGACAGGCAGCTGAAGGCGAGCCGGCTGGAGGCGCTGTCGCCGTCGGCGAAGAGTGTGGTGTGGGGGCGCAGCAGCCGGTCGGCCTCGGGCACGGCGTCGAGCGCCGCCGTGAGGACGGCCGCGCGGTCCTGCTCGGGGACCCCGGCGAGCTGATGGGAGGCTTTGAGCAGGCGGTCTGCTAGGTCATTACGAATGTCGAAGTATGCGGAGCTGGCGTCTTGCACCCGCGCAGGATATCCATTTTATCCGATTTCTGACTAAATCTGTCAAAAATCGGATATTTGTGTGCAAAGCGATTGGTGTTGCTTGAGGGGCACTTTGTCCTGCGCTACAGTCTCGTGATCGACACCGTCCGTTGCCACCGCCGTGCGTGCAGGTGGCCAGCACTCAGTATCACTTTCTCAGGGTGGGTAAAATGGGCTCCCGCAATACGAGACTGCGGACCAAAGTCACGGCTCTGCTACTCTCCCTGGCGGCGCTGTGGGTCTTCGCGGCATGGGTAACTCTACGCGAAGGCGTCAACCTCCTGTGGGTCACCCAGGTCAATGACAGCGTGGTCGACCCCAGTGAGCCTCTGCTGGTAGAGCTGCAGAAGGAGCGCCGGATCTCGGCCGTTCACCTGAGCGACCCCACCTCCCGCTCTCGTAAGGAGATGGAGGCCCAGCGCAAGCGTTCCGACAGCACGCTCGCCTCCTTCAGGGAGGCCGCCACGGGCACGCTGGTCGACTGGGCCACCGACGAGGAAGGCTCGGAGCGGCTCAACGAGGTCTTCCGCCGCCTCGACATGATCAAGCAGACTCGCCAGGCCGTCGACGCCGGCCGGCTCAACCGCGTGTCGGCCACCGACGCCTACAGCGAGATCATCGACTCGATCTTCAACCTGTACGGCGCGCTGGCCACCCTCGACGACAAGGCGCTGGCAAGCGACATCCGCAACCTGCTGGCGCTGAGCCGGGCCCGGGACATCATCACCAAGGAGGACGCGCTGCTGTCCGGCGCGCTCGTCAGCGGGCGCCTGTCGGCCTCCGAGCACGCGCAGTTCGTCGCCACCACCGGCGCCTGGAAGATCGTCGCCGACCAGGCGGGCTCCGAGCTGTCCGACTTCAACCAGTCCGAGTACGAGAAGGTCATCAACGGCCAGTCGTTCAACCGGCTGCGCAACCTGGAGACCCTCGTCGCCGAGCAGGGTCCGGAGAACGGCGGCGTGCCGTTCACCTCCTCGACCTGGCGCCAGGCCACCGACACCGCGCTCAACGACCTCAACACGATGGTCCTCGCCGCGGGTGACCGCGTCGTCGAGCGGGCGATCCCCGTCGCCGTCAACGTCATCGTCCGGCTGGTCCTCGCCGGTGGTCTCGGCCTGATCGCGGTCATCGCGTCCATCGTCCTGTCGATCACCACCGCACGTGCCCTCATCGCCCAGCTGCAGAAGCTGCGCGACGCCGCGCACGAGCTGTCCGACCACCGTCTGCCCAGCATCGTGGAGCGCATCGGCCACGGCGAGAAGGTCGACGTCGCCAAGGAGGCCCCCGCGCTCGACTTCGGTGACGACGAGATCGGCCAGGTGGGCCAGGCGTTCAACACCATGCAGCGCACCGCCATCGCCGTCGCCGCCGAGCAGGCCGAGCTGCGCCGCAGCATCCGCGACATTCTGCTCAGCCTGGCCCGCAGGACGCAGGGCCTGGTGCACCGCCAGCTCACCGTGCTCGACGTCATGGAGCGCCGGGAGACCGACCCGGAGGAGCTCAAGGAGCTGTTCCGGCTCGACCACCTGGCCATCCGGATGCGGCGCAACGCCGAGAACCTCATCGTTCTGTCCGGCTCCTCCCCCGCCCGTACGTGGCGGCGCTCGGTCCCCATGGTGGACGTCGTCCGCGGCGCCCTGGCCGAGGTCGAGGACTACACCCGCGTCTCGCTCATGCCCATGGGCGACGTGGTGCTCGCCGGCCGGGCCGTCGGTGACGTGATCCACCTGCTCGCCGAGCTGATCGAGAACGCCGTGTCGTTCTCCCCGCCGTACACCAACGTGCAGGTCAGCGGCCAGCTCGTGGCCAACGGCTACGTGATCGAGATCGAGGACCGCGGTCTCGGCATGAAGCCCGAGGACCTGGAGGCGGCCAACAAGCGCATCGCCGACCCGCCCGAGTTCCGCATCTCCGGCACCGCCCAGCTGGGCCTCTACGTGGTCAGCCAGCTCGCCAAGCGCCACGACATCCAGGTGAAGCTCAAGGCGTCCCCGTACGGCGGCACGACCGTCGTGGTGCTGCTGCCGCAGGAGCTCGTCCAGCTCGACCCGTCACCCGACAGCACGGACGGCGGGCGCGAGCGGCTGCCGCGCCGCACCCCCGGCAGGGAGCGCGGCAGGGAGGCGGGCGTCGCCACGGCGACCAGGCCGCTGGCGGAGAACGTCCGCACGCTCAGCTCGGCGCGCTCGGCCACCCCGCTCGCGGCGCCGACGCCCGTACGCGAGGTCAAGGAGACCCGGCAGGCCCCCGAGCCCGCGAGCAGGCCCGAGCCGGTCTCCCGGCCGAGGCCCGAGCCCGTGACCAGGCCGGCTACCGAAACCGAGCCCGTTCAGGAGGACACTTCTGAGCGAGAACCACAGAAAGAAACGCCGGCCACGGAGCAGAAACCTGTGACCGAGTTCACACCGTCGGGGCTGCCCTTCCGGGTACCCCAGGCCAACCTGGCACCAGCGCTGCGTGAAGAAGCGCCCACGCAGCCCGATTTCGAGGAGGACGATGACGAGCGCTCGCCGGAGGAGATCCGCGCGATGATGGGATCCCTGCAGTCAGGCACCCGTCTCGGCCGCTCCGAGGCGGCCAAGATGCTGGATGAGCAGACGGGAGGTACGGAATGAGCCCCACCACGTCGGGCACCGACCTCAACTGGCTGATGGACGACCTGATCGGCCGCGTCAAGGACGCGGAGCACGCCATCGTGCTGTCGTCCGACGGTCTGCTCATGGCGTCGTCGGCCGGGTTGCAGCGGACCGACGGCGAGCATCTGTCCGCCGTCGCATCCGGGCTTCAGAGCCTGGCCAAGGGCGTGTCCGACCACATCTCCGGCGGCAGGGTCCGGCAGACGGTCGTCGAGTGGAAGAGCCAGTTCCTCATCGTGACCACCGCCGGCGAGCGTGCCTGCCTCGCCGTCCTGTGCAACCAGAACGCCGACATCGGCCTGGTGGCGTACGAGATGGCGATGATGGTCGCCAGGGTCGGCCAGTACCTCACCTCCGGCGCCCGTAACGCCGAGGCGATCGCCGGGAGCGACGGGTGAGAGGGCCGGACGACGAGCCCACGGACGAGCACTGGGTGGATCCGGAGATCATCCGCCCGTACGTGGTGACTCGTGGCCGTACGCAGCCTGCCCACGGCAGGTTCGACCTGATCTCCATGGCCTTGGCGGTCGGCCCGCCGCCGGGCCCCGACGCCGGGCTGGACCCCGAGCACCTGCGCATCCTGCAGCTGTGCCGCGAACCCAAGTCCGTCGCCGAGATAGCCGCGTACCTGGATCTGCCCGCCGGCACGATCCGGGTGCTGCTCGGTGACCTGTTCGACCGCGAACTCGTCTCTGCCCAGGAACCGCAATCCGAGGTGGACATGCACGACATAAAGATGTACAGGGCGGTGCTCGATGGCCTTCGCTCGCTCTGAGCGTCCGCGCCTTCCGACGGCGATCAAGATCCTGATCGCGGGCGGTTTCGGCGCGGGCAAGACCACGATGGTGGGCGCGGTCTCCGAGACCAGGCCGCTGCGTACCGAGGAGGTGCTGACCGATCGCAGCATCGGGGTCGACGACCTCACCTCGGTGGAGGCCAAGCGCACCACCACGGTGGCGATGGACTTCGGCCGTATCACACTCAACAACGACTATGTCCTGTACCTGTTCGGCACGCCCGGCCAGGAGCGGTTCTGGTTCGTGTGGGACGAGCTGGCGGAGGGGGCGCTGGGCGCGGTCATCCTGGCCGACACCCGGCGGCTGGCCGACTGCTTCCCCTCGGTCGACTACTTCGAGCGGCGGGGCACGCCGTTCGTGGTGGCGGTCAACTGCTTCGAGGGCGCGCCGACGTTCGAGCTGGACGAGGTACGCCTCGCGCTCCAGCTCGGGCCGGACATCCCGATCGTCATGTGCGACGCCCGCAAGCGCGACTCCAGCCGTGAGGTGCTGATCACGCTGGTCAAGCATTCGGCACGGCTGCGCGCAGAACCGGTCGGCAGCTGACCCCTCCCTGCTCCGGCCGTGCGGTCAGGCCCGCCTGTGAAGGCGGGCCTTTCTGCGTTCCAAGGCCGGTCAGCGTTCAGGGCCTGTCAGTGTTCAGGGCCGGTCTGCGTTCCAGGGCCTGTCCGGCTGTCGGGAGGCGGGCTCTGTCAGGGGGCGGGCTCTGTCAGGGGGCGGGCTCTGTCAGGGGGCGGGCTCGACGTGTTCGCTCAGGTACGTCTCCAGCTCGGCCGCGCCCTTGATCATCGCCCGGCCGCGCGCCGACAGGCGGCCCCGCCACTCGCGCAGGGCGCTCTGCAGCGGCTCCTGGCCGCCCGCCGCGCGCACCTGGGCGAGCAGCGGGGCGATCTGCTCCAGCAGGTAGCCGCCGCGCCTGAGCTGGTGGACGAGCTGGGCGTCGCGGACGTCGGCACCGGTGTAGACGCGGTAGCCCGTACGCGGGTCGCGGCGCGGCTGCACGAGCCCGGCCCGTTCCCACTTGCGCAGGGTGGCGGGCCGGATGCCCAGCCTTCTGGCCAGCGGGCCGATGAACGTCACCCCCGGCTCGACCGGTCTGGCGGGGGCCAGCGCGCGCAGCGCCTCCTCCACCGCCTGGAGGGTGCGGCGGTCCTCCAGAAGCTGGGCGTGGCTCTCGTCGATCAGCTTGAGCGCCGCGTCCGTCTCGCCCCGGTTGATCGCCTGCATGATCGCCGTGGCCGTGCGGTGGCCGTGGGCGGGGATCAGCGCCACGAACGCCCGCAGCGCCTGGGCGTGGCGAGGGGTGTAGGCGCGGTAGCCGCTCTCCGTGCGGGCGGCGGGCGGCAGGATGCCGGCCTGCTCGTAGTTGCGCACCGCCTGGGTGGACAGGCCGTGCGGGCGGGCCAGGTCCACCGGCCGCAGTCGGCCACCGGGCATCGACGCACCTCGCCGGATTTGAGGGTGCACGCGCGGATGTGCGCGGACACCGGGGTCGAAGGTTCAACCAGCGTCCAATCCTAGCGGCGAGCCGACGGAAGATCGAACCGGTGCAATGTCACGTGGGCTCTGCTCGGTAGGCGTCTCCCGGTTTGGCAGCGAGCACCTGTTCGCAGGCCAGCAGCAGCACCCCCGCGCTCCACGCGTGCGACAGCGTCAGGTACATGCCCTTCGGCTGGAAGCAGTCCGTCTGGTAGTACCGTTCGGTGATCATGCCACGGTAGGCGTTGATGTCGCCGTCGGCCGCCGGGAGGAGCTGGCGGAAGCAGTCGAGCGTCTCCTGCGCCCGCTCGGCGTAGTACGGATCCCCCAGCGCCTCCGACAGCTCGGCCAGCTCCGCCGTGCACACCAGCCCGTACGCGTGCAGGTGCTGGTTGGACGGCGACGCCTGATCCGCGCCCCGGGTGGCGAAGCCGTACGCGCCGAGCGGGGTGCGCGGGCCGAAGCGCACGTTGTAGGTGTAGCGGAAAGTGAGCATCCAGTCGGCGGCCCGGCGGGCCAGGTCGAGCCAGCGGGCCGCGCCGGTACGGCGGTGCAGCGCCATGTACGCCATGACCGCCGCGTACCCGTCCTCGGAGGTGGGTGCGAGGTCCACGTCCTCGGGCGCGCCGTAGATGAACTCGTCCTCGACGAACCTGGCGTAGTACTCCCCCGCCCGCTCGGCCGCCCGCAGATCGCCGGGCTCGCCGGACTCGGCGAGGGCGGCCACCCAGGTCAGGCCGGACGCGCCCGACCAGGACAGCACCTCGCCGGTCTCGGCGTGGTGCAGGGTGCCGAGGTTGCCGTCGGGGCGCTGGCGGGCGACCATGACGTCCAGGTTGGAGCGGGCGGCGGCGGCCCACTCGGGGTTCGGCCGCAGGCGCAGCGCGCGCAGCAGGAACAGGGTGGCCTCGCCGAGCGTGCGCGCGTGCAGGGCGCCCTTGACCGGGCTCCAGCTCTGCGACCAGCCGCTCTTGCGGTACCAGGTGCCCCAGAAGGTGCCGGACGGCGACAGGTTCGCGCAGATGAAGCCGATGACCCGTTCCGCGGCGGCGACGTGCTCGGGCCGCCCGGTGCGCAGGCCGTGTTCCAGGAGCGCCGCCGCCCAGGGGATGCCGCTCACCCAGCCGACGTGCATGGCCTGCCGGTCCACCGGCCGCCCGTCGCCGCCGCTGACCTCCCTGTCGAAGCCGACCGTCTCCAGCAGCACGCCGGGGTCGGGGTCGTAGTGCCAGCGGTACAGGCCCTCGGCGGCGATGTCGGCGGCGGTGGTCACGTCCTCCCACGGCTCGATCGGGGCCGCCGGCAGCCGCAGCTCACGGTCCTCGCGCAGCAGCGGCGCGTACGCGTGCCGGTCGGCGGGCAGCGGCGCGGTGGCGAGCGTCAGCGACCGCGACTCGCCCGGCCGCCAGACGTGAGTGGCGGCCTGGGCGGGCAGCGGGTCCGCCGAGCCGTAGTAGGTGATCGGATGCTCCCGGTACGGGAACAGCAGCGCGACGGTCGCCCGCCCCTCCGCGTACGAGAGCTCAAGACCGGTGATGCCGAGCGGCGAGACCTCGTCGGCGATCAGCGCGGCGCCCCCGTCGTCGCCCCACACCAGGACGGCGGGGGTGGCGGCGCGGTCGGCGCGGAACCCCCACGAGGCGGAGACCATCTCGCCGGGACGGTCGGCGCCGGGCTCGAAGCGGGGGAAGACGCGGTGGCAGCCGGCCGGGCGGTTCTCGCCGTAGAACAGGCCGGGGATCAGCCACCACGGGGCGGCGGCCGAGGCCACCGACCTGCTGACGCGTACGGTGGCCGCGGCCGGCTCGGCGCCGTCGTAGCGTATGTCGAGCCGCAGCGCGCGGCGGCCGGTCGGCAGCGGCTCGCCCCAGCTCCAGTCCACCGCGAACGGCCCCGTGCCGAGCACCTCGACCCGCAGCTCGCCACCGCCGGGCACGGCGATCACCACGGGCGCGGCCCCCTCGGCCTCCGGAGCGGCGACCGCCGAAAGGCCGCCGGCCGCCGCGGAGGCGTCGCCGGGCGGGTGCGGGTCCTGCTCTCCCCCTGCTCCGGCGGGGCCGGGGTCGTCCGTCACCACGGCTCCACCGTGAACGCGCCCTTGCGGACCTCCATCTCCACCAGGTCCGTCTCCACCGCCGAGAGCGGGTCGTCCAGCGGGATGCGGAACGTGCGGATCTGGCAGGGGCCGAAGTCGGCGGTGAGCCGGATGCCGGCGACGGGGATGTTCAGCGTCGCCGTCCCGGGCCTGCCGGTGGTCTCGACGGCCCTGACCACGAGATCGCGAGGCGTGTCCTCGTGCAGCTTCACGGCGGTCACCATCACCTGGCCGCCGCCGTCGTCGAGGTAGCCGCGCGAGCTGGGCAGCGGCCCGTCGTGGAAGCTCTCCAGCATCGCCCGTACCGGGGAGCCGAGCAGCGCGGCGCGGCGGGTGAGCCCGGCCTCGCGCCAGTCGCCCGCGTGCGGCACCAGCAGGTACGAGAACCGCTGCACGCCCTGGTCCTGGTACGAGTAGAAGCCGTCGGGGTCGAGCAGCCTGGGGTCGTGCCAGGAGTAGACGGGGCTGCGCACGGCGGTGATGCCGATGCTGTGGCTGCGGCCGGGCCCGGGAGGCGCGACGTCGTAGCCGTGCTTGGCGTTGTTGACCACGGCCAGGCCCGCGCGGGTGCCGCCGATCGAGCCCGACAGGTCCACCCACGACTGCGCCGGTTCCTCTGCTCCGTCGATGGGCCTGGTGAGGTGCGCGAACGGGATCTCGTACGTCGCCACCGGGCTCTCGAGCCCGACCGGGAAGCGCAGCTTCATCAGGTGCGCCTGCTCGCGCCAGTCGAGCGTGACCCGCACCTCCACGGCGTCGTCGTCACCCGCGCCGAGGATGAACTCCTCGGCCATGGTGGAGCGGCCCCACTCGCGCTCGACGCGGATGCGGGCGCGCAGCGGCCCGCTCTCGCGCAGCACGATGTCGGTGACGGCCATGGGCTGACCCGGCCAGTCGTAGGAGACGACGCGGTGGCCCCAGGTGTCGGTGGGGTCCTCGCACACCTGCGTGTGCTCGCCGGACGCGCCGGCCACCAGGTCCACGCCGGTGCGCTTGTCGACCAGGCTGGACAGCCAGCCGGTGACCGGGTCGAGCTCCAGGCGCAGCACGTCGTTCTCAAGGTGGTGCCGGGACGCCGACAGCGTGCCGGCCGGGTTCATGCCGGGGCCCTGGCGCAGCCGGTAGAGGCGGTAGCCCAGCGGCGGCAGCTCGGCCTTGAACACCGTCGCGCCGCGGCCCTTGTCGTCGGTGGTGGCGACCGACTGGATGCGCTGGCACGGCACGTCCGCGCCGTCGGCGTCCACCACGTGCACGCCGTTGGGGGCGACGCTGTATTGCAGCTCGACGCGGGTGGAGACCGGCCACGGGTGCGGGTTGAACACGATCACCGGCTGGGTGCCGGGCTCCTCGGGCACGTGCACGTCGCGGGCGATCACGTTGTGCGCCCTGGTGATGATGCGCTTGGAGATCGCGACGGCCTCGCCGAGCTGGTCGCGGGCGTCGTCGTACGCGGGCTCGATGGCCGAGCCGGGCAGCACGTCGTGGAACTGGTTGAACAGCACCTGCTTCCAGGCCCGCTCCAGGTCGGCGCGGGCGTCGTGACCGGCGATGGCCGCCCACCGCTCGGCCGACAGCACCGCCGCCTGGGCGCGGCGCTGCCACAGCTTGATGCCGGAGTGCGACGAGTAGCAGCCGGCCGCGTGGTGCTGCAGGTCGTCGCGCCAGACCGGCAGCTCGGCCAGGCCCTCCTCGCCCAGCCGTTTGATCATCTCGTCGAAGTAGCGGCGCGGCGACGACAGGATCATCTCGCCGAACGAGCCCATCCGGTCGTAGCGGTGGATCGACTCGATGTTCGCCTTGGTGGGGCCGCCGCCGTGGTTGCCCACCCCGTAGAAGATCATCAGGTCGCCGAGCGAGCGGTCGAGCTGGGCGAGCGCCTTCTCGGTCTGGCCGGCGACGTCGCCGGGCGGGCTGCAGTACTCGAACGGGATGCGGTAGGCCAGCACGCGGCTGCCGTCCGGGGCCTCCCACCAGAACATGGTGCCGGGCAGCTCGCTCTCGTGCGGTCCAGGACGGAGGAAGGTGTAGGAGTCCATGCCCTGGCCGCGCAGGATGGCGGGCAGCATGGCGTTGTGGCCGAACGGGTCGACGTTCATGCCGACCGTGGCGGTGACGCCGAACTTCTCCTTGAGGTAGCGCTGGCCGTACAGGCCCTGGCGGACGAACGACTCGCCGGACGGCATGTTGCAGTCGGGCTCCACCCACCAGCCGCCGGTCATCACCCAGCGGCCCTCCGCCACCTTCTCCTGGATCCTGGCGAACAGCTCGGGGTCGGACTCCTCCACCCACGAGAGCAGCACGACCTGGTCGCAGGTGAAGACGAAGTCGGGGTACTCGTCCATGCGGTGGATCGCCGACCAGAACGTGGCCCGCGCCTCCTGGTAGCCCTCCTGCCACGGCCACAGCCACACCGGGTCGAGGTGGGCGTTGCCGATCATGTGGAGGGTGCGCTGGGGGGTGGCCGCCGGGCGCTGCGCGCGGGACAGCCCGGAGGGCTGGCTGCCGGAGGGCGCGTTCGACATGGGAGCCCGCGACCTGGAACGACGCCTGGTCATGCGGCCGCCCACGCGTCGATCTTGTCGCTGATCATGTGCAGCATCAGTGTGTGGATCTCCTGGATGCGCGGGGTCTCGGTGCTGGGGGCTAGGAGGAGGTGGTCGGCGTACGCGGCGGCCTTGCCACCGTCGTTGCCGCCGAAGAGTACCGTCACCGCTCCATTGCTCTGCGCGGCCTGCAGCGCGCCGACCACGTTCGGGGAGTTTCCGCTGGTCGTGAAGGCGGCGACCACATCGCCTGGCTTGGCGAGCGCCTGCACCTGCCGGGCGAAGACGTCCTCGTAGACGTAGTCGTTGGCGATGCAGGTCATGACGGTGGCGTCGGTGGTGAGCGTCACGGCGGGCAGCGGGCGGCGGTCGCGCCGGTAGTGGCCGATCAGCTCGCCGGTGAAGTGCTGGGCGTCGGCCGCGCTGCCGCCGTTGCCCATCGTGTAGAGGGTGCCGCCCCTGGTGAAGGTCTCGATGAGCAGGTCCGCGGCGGCCTCGACGGCGGGCAGCAGCGCCGCCATGCCGCGCGCGGCGGCGAGGTGGCCTTCTACGTGCTGCGCCAGCAGCTCGGGCGTGGAAGAAACGTCGGACATGGGTCTTTCCTGTGGAGAGGTCGGTGGGTCTTCGGCTCCGCTGCGGACGGAACTTCGCGCCTCGAGGGCCTTACGCTGAGCGGTTCATCAGGGCTGGGGCCTTGCCGAGGGCCTTCTGGGGGTCAGCGGCCTTCTGGGGGTCAGCGGGGGGCGCCCGCGACGAGATCGTGCGCGACGGCACCGGCCCCGACCACGCACACTCCCGCGCCGAGCTTGGCCAGCTCGATCCGGGCGCTGCGGGCGGCCGGCGGCATGGCGTCCCTGGCGACCGCCGCCGCGACGGGGTCGAGCAGCCGGGCGCCCGAACGGGTGACGCCGCCGCCGAGCACGACCAGCTCCGGCTCGAACGCGTTCACCAGGTCGGTGAGCGCGCTGCCCAGCGCCCATGTGGTCTCGTCCCAGATCTCGACGGCGAGCGGGTCGCCGGCCTCGGCGGCGCGGGAGACGTCCTCGGCGGTCGGGTTCTCGATGGCGGACAGGGACGAGGGACGGCCGGCGGCCAGCGCCTCCCTGGCGCGCTCGGCGATGGAGGTGCCGGACGCGTACGCCTCCAGGCAGCCGTGCCGCCCGCACGAGCAGCGGCGCCCGCCCGGCCGCACCATGACATGCCCCAGCTCGCCGCCGTTGCCGGCCGCGCCGCGGTGCAGGCGGCCGCCGATGACCGAGCCGCCGCCCACGCCCGTGGAGATCGTCAGGTAGAGCATGGTGCTGGTGCCGCGCCCCGCGCCGTACCGGAATTCGCCCAGCGCCGCGGCCGTGGCATCGTTCTCAAGGGCTGAGGGGACGCCGTACGCCTCCGTGGCCAGCGCGCCGATCGGGACGTCGATCCACCCCGGCAGGTGCGGCGGGCACTCCAGCACGCCGGTCGCCGTGTTCAGCGGCCCGCCGCAGGAGATGCCGACGGCGGCGATCTCGGGCATGCCGGCCTCCGCGATCGCCTTCCTGCCCAGGTCGAACAGCCTGGCCAGGACGCGCTGCGGGCCCTCCTTCCTGCGGGTGGGGGCGAGCTGCCAGCCGTGGATCAGGCCATCGCCTGTGACCACGCCCGCGGCGAGTTTGGTGCCGCCGATGTCCAGCGACAGAACTGGGGGAAGATCGTGCTCCATTGGGCCTCCGACGGGAACGACTGACGCACATGCCTATGACATCGTTCCCACATTGGATCCTAGGGCGAGTTTTCCCCGCGGGTCAACGCACGGCGGCCGTGAAATGTCAGATCGCAGACATGTGTGTCCACTTCTTGAGACATGCAGAGCGCCGGGGGCCTGTCACGCGGCTGGGCAGCGGCCGTCGCCGACGTGCCGGCGATCCGCCGATCGCCCACGAACCCGCACCGCGACCCGCACCGCGACCCACACCGCGCGCCGGCCACCCGCCGGACGACCGAAGCGCCCAGCCGTAGGGCACGCATGTGCCGCTCACCTCGGGGTCACAGGGCAAGAGGGCTCGATGCGACCGCACCCGCACCGCCCGGCAGTGAGCCGCCCAGGCGACGGGCGCCGCTCCGTACCGGCCGCACGCTGGGGTCGCGAAGGCGCCGACCGCGACGCAGCCGAGGACGAGGCGCGTGGCGACCATGCGCCTCGTCCTCGGTCACCGCCCGGAGCCTCGCGGGCGCGATCGTGAAGGTCGCCGGCCCGGCGATCGTCCCTGGACCGCACGCAGCCACCCCTGGACCGCACGCAGCCGCCCGTGGACAACATGCAGCCACCCCTGGACACCGCGCATCCGCCCCTGGACGGCACGAAGCGCCCGTGGACGGCACGAAGCGCCCGTGGGGTCGGCTGGCGACCGCGTCGCCTGGCACCGGGCGACGGACGCGCCCCGAATCGCCTGCCACCGGGCGACGGACGCGCCCCGTAGCGCCGAAGCGCCGGGCCCGAAGGGCTCCAGCGCACGCGCCGTCCGTCGTGGCTCGCGCCTCAGGCCACGGGCATCGCGCCGCCTTCAGTGCGCACCAGAGCCCCCCGTCACGCCGCTTCGGCTGCGTCCGTGGATCGCAGGGCACGACGCGGCGGCACCGCGCCAGATGCGCCGAAGCGCTGGGCTCGACGCGGGCGGATCGCAGGCGCCGCACGGTGACGGTCGCCCCCGGCGCCGCAGGCACCACCCCGCACGATCGCTCCCCACACCACAGGCACCGCCGCGCCGCGACTCGCACCGCACGCCAGAGCGCCAAACGCGGCGGGGGCAGATCGGCAGGCACCACCCCGCAACGATCGCTCCCCACACCACAGGCGCCGCCGCGTCGCAACTCGCACCGCACGCCAAGGCGCCAAACGCGGCGGGGGCGGATCGCCGGTCCCGCGCGGTGCCGATCGGGCTGGTTGTGCGAGGTGCGTGGTGCGCGGCCCTCTCCCGAGGCGCGGGGCGCGAAAAGCACCCTGGGGCGCAGGAAGCCACCTTCCGGGACGCGAAAGGCGCTTCGGGACGTGGGAAGCACCCCTCGCGGACGTGGAAAGCACCCCCGGAGCGCAGGCAGCACCCCCGAGCGCAGGCAGCACCCCCAGGACACGAAAAAGCGCACCGCGGGACGCGAGAACCACCCCTCGCAGAGGCGGACAAGACCCTGGAGCGCGGGAAACACGCCCTGGACGCGGGGCGGTCCCAACGCTCGGCAAAGACGAGGCGCTCAGAGGGCGGGTGGTGGGGCGGCGGATTCGCGTTCGATGAGGCGGACGTTGAGTACGGTCGTGACCGAGTCGGCGTCGGGCATCTCGATGCGCTCGTGGAGCCGGCGGACGGCGGTGGCGCCCAGGTTGAAGGTGTCCTGGGAGACGGCGGTGACCTGGGGCGAGACCATGCTCATCCAGGGGGCGTCGTCGAAGGCGACCAGGCTGATGTCCCGTGGTACGGCCAGGCCGCGCTCGCCGATGGCCCGCCAGACGCCTTCGGCGAGGACGTTGTTGGCGGCGAAGACGGCGGTGGGCCGGTCGGGGCCGCTCAGCATGTCGAGGGCGCGGCGGCGGGAGTCGGCGACGTCCCAGCCGGAGGAGACGACGAGGTCGGGGTCGACGGTGATGCCGCCGGCCGTCAGCGCCTCAAGGTAGCCCTGGTAGCGCTCGTAGCCGGTGGTCCAGTCGGTCTCGTCGATGAACAGCGCGATGCGGCGGTGGCCGAGCCCGACGAGGTGGGCGGTGGCGGTACGGGCGCCGACGCGGTTGCCGACCACGACGCCGTCGGTGGAGCCGGCGGCGAACTGGCGGTCGACCTCGACCACGGGGATGCCGTGTGAGGACAGGTAGGTGGAGACGGCGGAGGAGTTGGGGGTGACGATCACGCCGGCGACTCTGAGCGCGACCAGCGCCTCGGCGGCCTCGGTCTCGGTCTCGCCGGACAGGCTCGTGTCGGCGAGCACCATGGTGTAGCCGCGCTCGCGGGCCGCGGCGCTGGCCCCTGCGGCGAGCTCGGCGTAGAACGGGTTGCGCAGGTCGCTCACCAGCACCCCGACAGAGCGGCTGACCTGCTGCTTGAGCGTGCGGGCCATGACGTCGGGCACGTAGCCGAGCTCTTCGGCGGCGCGCAGCACACGCTCGCGCACGTCGCTGGCCGCATATCCGCGCCCGGTGAGGGCCCGGGAGACGGTGGAGCGGGAGACGCCGGCGGCCTCGGCGACATCCTTGATCGTGGGACGGCGGGAAAGGCCTGCGGGAGTGCGGCGCCGTTCTACGGTCATCGGTTCCCTTCCGTGACCACGTCGACCAGCGCCTCGGCGTGCTGCCCGAGTCGCAGGTCGCCGATGGTCAGATCGACTGCCAGGCGTACGCGGCGGCGCGGCTCCGCGGGCGCGCCGAGCCGCAGATGCACCTGCTCCATACCCCCTCCGGGCAGCCTAAGCGCCAAAGATCCCGGCTCGCGCCGCCAGCCGGGCGGCACCACCGGCTCGATGGTGGCCACCGCCTTGTCCGGCCACGGGTTGCGCACGGTGGCGGTCAACGTGATCTCGCCGCCCGCGGGGACGCTCGTATAGTACGGCGTCAGCCGGCACAGCACCCCGTCGGCACCGAGATCGAACCGGTCGGAGGGCAGCAGCTCGCGGTGGAGCGCGATCAGCTCCTCACCGCGTTCGGTGAGCATGCGCAGGTAGTCGTCGTCCACCCAGCGGGGCCGCCAGTGGCCGCTGACCATGAGGTCGGGGCGGAGCCGGTTGTAGAGCGCGGCGCTCTTGCGGTAGTCCTCGATCTGGAAGCGGTTCTTGTACTGGAAGTTCAGTATCTCCTGGCGCTCGCCGGGGACGCCGAGGCCGTCCTGCTGGTCGCCGGTGACCAGCACCCGGTGGCCGTCCACCTCGAACGCGTACGCCGCCGCGTACATGGTGTGCCCCGGCAGGTCGTACACCGTGATCTCGTACTCCCGCCAGCGCACGGTCTCCCCCAGACCGAGCACCCGGTCCGACGGGATGGGGTCGAACCACGTGCAGGGCAGGTCGTGGTGGAGCGGCGTGGCCAGGATGGGCGCGATGTGGGACGGCGTCCAGATCTCGGTGCCCTCGACGTCGCGCAGCAGCGGCATGCCGGCGACGTGGTCGTCGTGGTAGTGGGTCGGCACGGCCACCTCGACGGCGGTGACGCCGTAGTGCTCGCGCAGTGCGGGCAGGGAGGCCAGCCAGGGCCGCCGGGCCTCGCGGGCGGTGCTCTTGACCAGGCCGGTGCACATGTCGTAGCCGAAGTCGAAGACCATGGCGGCGCCCGACTCCGACAGCAGCACGTAGCTGTAGGACTGGCTGGACCTGTTCATCAGCAGGTGGGGCGTGATCTCGATGAACGGGTTGGTGAGCAGGCCGCGCAGGTCCCACGGGCGGGGGCGGCGGAAGTCGACGTAGCGCTGCATGGCGGCCGAGAGCCGGGACAGCGCGTCGGCGGGCTCGGTCATCGGGTCGCCGTGGGAGGGCAGCAGCAGGTCAAGGTCTTCGCGCTGGAGCAGCTCGGCGCTGATGACCACCATGGCGGGGCCCTCGTTCTCGGTGTACGACCACTGGGTGGCGGCCAGCGACCACACCTTGCCGGGCGCGTAGATCAGGTCGCCGGTGAAGGCGATCCTGCCGACCACGTAGGTGACTGAGCCGGGCGTGTGGCCGGGGGTGGGCAGCACGCGTACGTCCATGCCGCCGTACCGGGCCGTGCGGTACTCGGGCACCACGCTGGTGATCTCGACCGGCTCCAGCAGCGAGAAGCGGTCGTCGCGCAGGTCGTAGTCGTTGTAGATCTGGCGGCCTGACCACAGCTCGTCGACCTTGTCGAACAGGTCGCGCTCGACCGGCGGCACGTGGATCGCGACGCCCGCGGCCGCCGCGCGGTGCAGCCCCTGCACCTGGTCGCGGTGGTGGTGGGTGACCAGCACGTCGGTGATGCGGTCGAGGCCGAGCTCGTCGAGCAGGTCGAGCACCCGGCCGGAGCCGAAGTCGACGGCGATGCCGGTGCGCTGCCCGTCGGGGCGGTCGGGGGCCTTGATGACGTAGACGTTGCAGGTGTCCTCGACGCGGAGCACCCCGGGCGCGACTTCGGTGACTTCCTTACCCACGGGCCAGGAGTCTATCCGGTATCGTTCCCACAATGGATGCCCTGGAGTGGATTGTCCCCCGTCCGAAGAAGGCCACCATCGGCACCGATCACGTCGTTTTGAGCGGGTGCCGGATCACGGGCGATCCCGCCGCGGCCAGCGCCGTCGCCGTACTCACCGAAACTCTGGGCACCGGCGAAGCCGTGCCCGTCGAGGTGCGGGTGGACGCCGAGCTGCCGCCCGAAGGCTACGCGCTCAGCGCGGGACCGGGCGGCGTGCTGATCAGCGGCGCCGACCCCGCGGGGGCGTTCTACGGCGCGCAGACCCTGCTCGCGCTGCTCGCCGCGCCCTGCGCCGCGCACGCGGCCTGCGTGCCGGAGATCGACGTGCGCGACTGGCCGGACCTGCCGCTCCGGGGCACGATCGAGGGTTTCTACGGCACGCCGTGGAGCCACGAGGAGCGCATGGAGCACCTGCGCTTCTCGGCCAGGCACAAGCTCAACACGTACGTGTACGCGCCCAAGGACGACCCGTACCACCGCGAGCGGTGGCGTGAGCCGTACCCGGAGGAAGAGCTGGCCAGGCTCGGCGAGCTGGTCGCGGAGGCGCGCAGGCGGCACGTGAGGTTCGTCTTCGCGCTCAGCCCCGGCCTGTCGATGGTCTACAGCGACCCGGCCGAGCGGGCGGCGCTGCGGGCCAAGGCCGAGCAGGTGTGGGAGATCGGCGTACGGGAGTACGCGCTGCTGTTCGACGACATCCCGCCCGAGCTGAGCCACGAGCCCGACAAGGCGGCGTACGGCACGGCGGAGGGCGCGAGCGCGAGCGCCCACGCGGCGGTCTGCCGCGACTTCGCGGACAACTTCCTCGCCCCGCGCGGCGCGGACCGGCCGCTGACCATGGTGCCCACCGACTACGCGGGCACCGCTCGCTCGGCCTACCGCGATCGGCTGGCCGCCGAGCTGCCCGCCGACGTGCTGGTCTGGTGGACCGGGTCCGACATCGTCGTGGGCGCGATCACCGCCGGCGAGACGCGGGCGGCGGCCGACTCCTACGGGCACCGGGTGGCGCTCTGGGACAACTTCCCGGTCAACGACTTCGACTTCTCCCGGGTCTTCCTCGGGCCGCTGACCGGCCGGGCGACGGACCTGGACGGCGCGCCGCTGGAGGGCATCACGGCCAACCCCATGGTGCAGGCGGCGGCCTCGCGCATCGCGCTGACGACGGTGGCCGACTACGCCTGGCACCTGGCGGCGTACGAGCCGGGCAGCGCGCACGAGCGTGCGGTGCGGCTGGTGCCGGGCGCGGCCGAGCTGCTGCCGCTGGTGCGGGCCTGCTCGGCCTGGCCGCCCGGCGCGGACCAGAGCCCCGAGCTGACCGCCCTGTGCGCGTCCGTGCTGGAGGGCGGGCCGGACGAGCGGCTGCGGGCCGAGCTGGACCGGCTCGCGGGCCTGCCGACGGACGTGCCGGGGGCGCTGGCGCGGGAGCTGGAGCGCTGGGTGGCGGCCGCCCGCGACATGGCCGCGGCCGGCCTGGCCGCGCTCGACCTGCTGCACGGGGGCCGCACGCCCGAGCAGGTGGCGCAGGCGCTGGCCCGTGCCGAGGAGCACGAGGCGAACGTGCTGCGCCGCGTCATCCCGCCGTTCATCCGCCAGGTCCTCGACCGCGCGGGCGCCTGACGCACGTGCGCCCGCCCCGGGGCGGGATCCCGGGGCGGGCGCTCACGTACACCGGTCAGAGCGAGAGGACCTGGCCGGCCGCCACCAGCTCCTCCTGGAGCGCGGCCACGTCCACGTCCTGCACCGCCTTGCCGCTCCCGGCGGCCTGGGCGGCGGCGAGCCCGGCCGCGTGGCCGAGCATCTGGTACTGGACCTCCATCCGGATGGAGGAGAACGCCACGTGCGAGGCCGACACGCAGACGGGCACGAGCAGGTTCGCGCACTCCTCCCTGCGCGGCACCAGCGCCCGGTAGGGGATCTGGTACGGCGCCACGCCGACCGACAGGTATCCCTCGGTCACCACCATGGGGATGGGGTCGGGGTGCTCGTACACCCAGCGCCAGGTGCGCTGCACCTCGCGGATGTCGAGGTGGTAGGAGCCCATGGCGACCGCGTCGGCGTGCCGCCGCCCCTCGACGAGGTCGTGCTCGGTGAGGTGGACCTCGCCCAGCATGCGCCGCGCCTCGCGGACGTAGAGCTGGTGCGGCAGGTGGCCGGTGTCGGCGAACTCGTCGGGCGGCAGCCCCCAGCGGCTCAGCTCCGCGCGTACCGAGGCGGGCACCTCGGGGTCGTGGGAGAGGAAGTACAGCAGGTCCTGGGCGTGGTGGAGGTGGTGCAGGCGGATGCGCTCGCGCTCCTCGGGCCCGGCGTCGGGGTAGGCCCAGGCGGAGCGGTCGAGCACGCTCAGCGAGAACGGGCCGAGGGAGTTGCCGTCGCACTTGCCGTTCGGCAGGTTCGGCTCCAGGCCGACGAGGCGGCCCGCGCGGGGCTCGTAGCCCTGCTCGCGCCAGTGGCGGAAGAGCCTGCGGCCCAGCTCCCAGTGGTCGTCGTCGTAGCCGGGCCGGCGCTCGAACGGGATGCGGCCGGGCGCGGTGGTCATGCAGACGCGGTAGCCGTACGACATGACGCCGCCGTCCCCCTCCCCCACCTCGGCCATGGGGCCGTCGGCGACCTGCGGGAGCAGCGTGCCGTCGTCCCTGAACGGCGAGATGTACGGCGGGAAGTTGTGCATGCCGGGCATCACCTCGCGCCGCCCGGCGAACCGCTCGCCGTGCAGGGAGCGGTCCTCGCGGCCGACGCGGTAGCCCACCCCGGCGGCGGCCATCAGGTCGCCCTCGTAGCTCGCGTCCACGAAGACGCCGCCCGCGTAGTCGCCCTGCCGGGTGACGGCGGAGAAGATGCGGTCGCCCGAGGTGACGACGGTGCGCAGCGGCGCGTCGAAGACGACCTCGACCCCGGCCCGCTCCAGCCAGGACGAAAAGATCCGCTCGGCGACGTGCGGCTCGGGGCCCGCGTAGTGGCCGGGCGCGACCCCGTACGCGTCGGCGACGGCCTGCCGGAACTCGGCCGCCATGCCGCCGAGCACGCGGACGTCGCCGATGTCGGTGTAGCCGAGCCCGCCCGAGGTCATGCCGCCGACGTGCCTGCCGGGTTCGAGCAGCACGGTGTCCAGGCCGCGCCGGGCGGCGGCCACGGCGGCGCACACCCCGCCCGACGTGGCGCCGTAGACGACGACCTCCGCCTGCCTCACCGCCGCCACCATCGCGCGACCTGGCGCAGGTCGTCGCCGGTGATCGGCTCGCGGCTGTTGTCGATGGACTCGACGTAGTAGAGCGCGGGCACGCCCAGCTCGGGCTGCGCCTGCGCGTACGCGAGCCAGTCGGCCTTGGTCGGCATCGGCCACTGGTCGGTGTCGATGAGGTGGCCGGGCATGGCGTGCGCGGCGACGGCGTGGCGGTAGCGGAGCTGGTCGACGGCGGGCACCGGGTCGCCGGCGGCGTCCAGCTCCAGCACGTCGTTGAGCCTGATCATGTCGCTGACGTCGCCGAAGGCGGGGTGCGGGGTGTGGGTGACCATGAGGGCGTCGGGTTTGACCTGCTTGGCGGCGTCGTACATGGTGGCGAGCAGCTCGTGAAGCAGGGCGAGGCCCCAGGTGGAGCCGTACGTCTTCAGGTGGGAGCCGCTGGGCGACCACTGCGTGAAGTCGATCTTGAATCCGTCGGCGTCGAGGTCGCCGAGGAGCCGCTGCATGATGGCGCGGACCCGCCGCCGGTAGGCGGGGTTCGTCGGGTCGGCGGCCACGGCCCTGCCCGCGGCGTCGGTGATGCACTCCTCGACCGGCAGGCCGTCGGCCGACCAGGCCCGCCACCACAGCAGCACCCGCTGGCCGCGGGCGTGCCTGGCGGCGATCCACTCGCGCAAGTCCGGCCACTTGGTCTCGTCGGGCTCCAGGTTGCCGTAGGTGAGCTGCCAGCGGTCGTCGATGACGATCGTGCCCGGCACCAGGCCGTGCTCCTCCAGCCTGGCCAGCCACTCGTCGTACAGGTCGCGGCGGGAGAGCGTGACCGGCGAGACGCCGTCGGCCCTGGCGCACTGGGCGCCCCAGCCGCAGAAGATCGGCTCGCTCCACCACGCGGCCCGCTCCCCCTTCGGCCCCTGCGGGGCCAGGCCGTGCTCGATCAGGTCGGCCCGGTGGTGGCCGATCGCCTCCCATGGCGAGGCGGCGAGGCGGAGCACGACGGCGGGCGAGGTCCAGGAGCCGTGCACCTCGGTGTGGCACTCGTAGTCGAAGCGCAGCAGCGCGCCGCCGTCCACCGGCTCGTACGCGACCTCGGTGAAGGTCAGATCGGCGATCCCGGCGCGTACGGAGGCGCCCAGCCACGGCCCGTCCGGCACCGCCGTCGCCCCGGACGGCGCGTCCTTGCAGAAGGCCAGCACCAGCGGCGGCGGCGAGAAGACGGCGTGCAGCCGGCCTGGTGAGGCGTCGCCGACGACGGTCAGCGCGACCGGCGCGGACACCGGCCGCACCACGCTCACCGGGTGCGCCGGCGTGGGGCTGAACACGCCGCGCGCGTGCACCCCGGAACGGAACACGCCGGACGCGCGCGTGTTGAGCACGGCCCGGCCGCCGAGCAGCGTCACGTCGCTGAGCACGCCGTCGCCCTCGACCCGCACCTCGACCGCGACCGTCTCGGGCGTGCAGGTGAGCCTGACCGTCTTGCTCTGCCACTCGGTGGTGCGCTGGGGGAAGTCGAACACGGCCGCGCCGTCGCGCTCGGCGAGCACGGGCGGCAGCGTCTCGTACGTCTCGTCGCGCCCGCCCCTGGTGCTGACCGAGGACAGCAGGTTGAGCGACATCCACCCTTCGAGCTCGGCGCTGGGGTCGGTACGGGAGACGGTCAGCCGGTAATGGCCGCTGTCGAGGTGGTAGGCGGTGTCGGTGGTGGTGATCCGCATGGGCCGGCTCATCCCTTGCTTCCCGTCGTGGCGATGCCCCTGATGAAGTGCTTCTGGCCCAGGAAGAACAGGATGATCATCGGGATGGTGGTGATGACGCTGGCCGTCATGACGATCTCCCAGTGCCACTCGCCGCCGAAGCCGAACTGGTCGAGCAGCGCCTTCAGCCCGCGCGGCACGGTGAAGGTGCTGGAGTCGCGCAGGTAGATGAGCGGCCGCATGAGGTCGGTCCAGGCGGCCTGGAACTCGAACAGCAGGGTCACGACGACCGCGGGCTTGCACAGGGGCAGGGCGATGCGGGTGAAGATCTTCCAGTTGTTCGCCCCGTCGATCTTGGCGGCCTCGAACGGCTCGCGCGGCAGGCCCATGAAGAACTGCCGCAGCAGGAAGATGTAGAAGGCGCTGCCGAACAGGTTCTGCGCCCACAGCGGGGTGAGCGTGCCGACCGCGCCGAGCGAGTTCCAGATGAGGAACACCGGGATCATGGTGACCGCGCCGGGCAGCATCATCGTCGCCAGCACGATGCCGAACAGGAAGTTCCTGCCCGGGAAGCGGAAGTAGGCGAACCCCCAGGCCACCATCGCGCTGGTGATCGTCACCGCGACCGCCGCGAGCACCGTCACCAGCAGCGTGTTGGCCATCCACAGGCCGAGCGGGGCCTCGTGCCACACCCGGATGTAGTTCTCCAGCGTGAACGTCTCGGGGATGATCCGGTTGTCGAAGACCTCGCTGCGCGGCTTGAAGGAGGCGCTGAGCAGCCAGATGAACGGGTAGATGAACGCGATCGTGAACGCGCCAAGCGCGACCCAGGTCGCGATCTTCGCGGCGCGCCTCATGGGTTACCCCCTTCGTAGTGGACGAAGCGCCTGGTCACCACGATCTGCACGGCGGTGATCGCCATGATCACGATGAACAGCAGCCAGGCGAGCGCGGAGGCGTACCCCATGTGCAGGAACTCGAAGGCCTGCTGGAACAGGTAGATCGCGTAGAACAGCGCCGCGTCGTTGCTGTAGGTGGTGTTGCCCGCGCCGAAGAAGGCGGTGTACGCCTCGGTGAACGACTGCAGGGCGTTGATGGTGTCCACGATGAACAGGAAGAACAGCGTGGGGCTGATCATCGGCACGGTGATGCGGAACAGGCGCTTCCACCAGCCCGCGCCGTCCACGAGGGCGGAGTCGTACAGCTCCTGCGGGACGCCGCGCAAGGCGGCGAGGATGATGACCACGGAGGAGCCGACCGTCCACAGGTTCATCAGCACCAGGCCCGGCTTGACCCAGTCGGGGTCGGTGGTCCAGGCGGGGCCGTCGATGCCGAAGAGGCCGAGGAAGGCGTTGATCAGGCCGTTCTGGCCGTTGAACAGCAGCAGCAGGAGGATGCCGATCGCGACCGGCGGCGTCATCTTCGGCAGGAAGAAGGCCGTGCGGAAGAAGCCGGTGGCCTTGCTGGCGCTGTTGAGCAGCAGCGCCAGCCCGAGTGCGACCACGAGGTGGGTCGGCACCGACAGCACGGAGAACACGAACGTGTTCCACAGCGCCAGGCCGACCTTCGGATCCTCGAAGAGCTGCACGTAGTTGTCGAAGCCGACGTAGTTCGGGTCGTTGATGACGTCGTAGTCGGTCAGCGACAGATATGCGCTGTTGATGACGGGCCATGCGGTGAAGACCAGGAACCCGACGATCCAGGGGCTGATGAACAGCAGCGCCGCCCTGGTCTCCATGAACCGCATGGTCCGCCGTCGCGGTGCTCGGACGTGGGAAGGGGACATCTCAGTTCGTACGCTTCGTCCAGCCGGCCCACGCCTTGTCCAGCGCCTCCTGCGCCTCCTGCTGAGCCTTGTCGAGGGCCGCCTTCGGCTCGTCCTGGCCGTTGAGCACCCGGTTCACCGCGTTCTGCCAGGCGTCCTTGAACTCCTTGTCGGCCGGGTTGGCGGGGAGGCTGAAGGTGTGCTTGTTGGCCTCGTAGAACGCCTTGACGCCGGCGTCCCAGACCTCGCCGCCGGAGGTGAGCATCTTCTCGATCTCGGCGTCGGCCTTGACGTTGCCGGTGAGGATGCCGGTGAACGGCTTGTCCTCGGCCTTGCGCTTCTCGACGCGGGCCTGGGCGGCGGCCTTCCAGGTGTCGACCAGCGTCATGGTCTTGGCGAAGCGGCAGGCGGCGCCGGGGTTCTTTGCGCCCTTGGGGATGGCCCACGCCGAGCCGGAGGAGTAGGCGAGCGGCTTGCCCTCGGGGGTGCGGAAGGTGTCGAAGGCCATCGGCGCCTTGGGCGAGACGTCGTTGAGTACGTTGACGTACCACTGCTCCATCGGCATCGCGCCGAGCGCGTTGGTGGCGTACTGGTTGCCCTTGCCGAAGAAGTCCGCCGAGTCGCGCACGGCCTTGACCTTGGCGAAGCCGCCCTGCGCGTCGTAGATGGAGACGGCGAACTCCAGCGCCTTGACCACCTCGGGGCTGTTGAGCTGGGCGGTCTTGCCGTCGGCCGAAAGCAGGTCGGCGCCGAGCGACTTGGCCCACAGGGGCAGGAACTCGGGCAGCTTGCTGTCGAAGCCGATCACCTTGAGCTTGCCGCCCGACGTCTTGGTCAGCTTCTTCGTCGCGGCGGTGATCTTGTCCCAGTCGGAGCCGTTGACGTCGTCGATGGTCAGTCCGGCCTGCTTGAGCAGATCGGCGTTGGCCATCGTGATCTGGACCTGGTTGAACTCGGGGATGCCGTAGACCTCGCCGCCGAACGTCACCTGGGCGAGAGCATCCTGGTTGTACATCGAGGTGTCGATCTGCTCGCCCTGGACACAGGCGGTCAGGGGAACGATCGCACCTCGTGAGGCGAAAGTGCCGATCTGGTCGCGGTTGGCGTAGATGATGTCCGGCGGGTCGCCGGCCGCGACGGACGACAGGAACTGCTGGATGTCCAGGTCACCCTCGATGAGCTTCACGTCGGCGCCGCCGAGCGCCTTCTTGGCCAGATCGACACGGGTGCTGCCGATCTCGTCGGTCGCGCCGAAGCCCATGACCGAGATCGTGCCCTGGTAGGAGGCAGTGGGGTTGAACTGGCCGGCCGACGAGGTCGGGGCGGCCGCTCCGCCGGTGCCCTTCGCACAGGACGTCAGCGCGAGCGCCAGCGACACGGACAGGACGGACCAGCGGACAAGTGGGGTTCTCATGGGGGTTTCGCCTCCACACTGATCAAGCGGGGCATCAGGCATGCTGATGACGGCCACGTGGCGCCAGGCCAGTGTGGCAACGTTCACACATCTGAGAACGTACCCATACCGCTGAAATCCCGTCAACCACTCCATGCACTGCGTTTCGGTGACGTTAACTACTCCCAGGGTGTGGAACGCGCCACTCAGACGCCCACAACCCCTGCCACGCCGGGGATTCTGCGCACGCGAGAGGGCCCGGCCGGAGAACCGTAGGCCGGGCCCTCGGGTGCAGGCGCCCTGGGGCAGGGACGGGCGCCCCTTCTCGGAGGAGGCGGTTGCCGGTGTCAGCCCCCGATCATCAGTGCTGGCTCGCCTTCTCGGCGCCGACGCCGGTCAGCGAGCGGACCTCGATCTCGGCGTACTTGGCGGCGTTGTACTCCTTGCTGAGGACGGTGCCGATCCAGCCGCACAGGAAGCCCAGCGGGATCGAGATGATGCCGGGGTTGCTCAGCGGGAACCAGGCGAAGTCCGCATCCGGCAGCAGCGCCGTCTTGGTGCCGGAGACCACCGGCGAGAAGATCACCAGCAGCAGGGCGGAGACGAGACCGCCGTAGATGGCCGAGACCGCGCCCGCGGTGTTGAACCTCTTCCAGAACAGGCTGTAGAGGATCGCGGGCAGGTTGCCCGAAGCCGCCACCGCGAACGCCAGCGCCACCAGGAAGGCCACGTTCTGGCCCTGGGCGAGGATGCCGAGGCCGATCGCGATCGCGCCGATGATCAGGGCGGAGACGCGGGCCACCACGACCTCCTGCCGCTCGGTCACCTGGCCGCGCTTGAAGACGTGCGCGTACAGGTCGTGGGCGAAGCTGGAGGAGGAGGCGAGCGTCAGGCCGGCCACCACGGCGAGGATCGTCGCGAAGGCGACGGCGCCGATCAGCGCCAGCAGGATCGTGCCGCCGACGGTGCCGAAGATCTCCTCACCGATGCGTTGTGCCAGCATGGGCGCCGCCGTATTGCCCGCCGCGTCGCCCGCCGCGATGTCCTCCTTGCCGACCAGGGCCGCCGCGCCGAAGCCGAGGACCAGGGTGAGCAGGTAGAAGACGCCGATGATGGCGATGCCCCAGAGCACCGACTTGCGGGCGTCCCTGGCGGTGGGCACGGTGTAGAAGCGGATGAGGATGTGCGGCAGGCCCGCCGTGCCGAACACGAGCGCGAGGCCCAGGCTGATGAGGTCGATCTTGCCGGCCAGGCCCTGCGCCTCGGTGCCGTACTTCAGGCCGGGGATCAGGAAGCTCTCCGGGTTGCCCTCCGGGCCGCTGGTGGCGGCGGCCTGGCCGAGCAGCGCCGAGAGGTTGAAGCCGAACTTGCCGAGCACCAGCAGCGTCACCAGCGCGGCGCCGCCCATGAGCAGCACGGCCTTGACGATCTGCACCCAGGTGGTGCCCTTCATGCCGCCGAAGACGACGTACACGATCATCAGGGCGCCGACGCCGACGATCGTCCACGCCTTGCCCGCCTCGCCGGTGATGCCGAGCAGCAGGCCGACCAGCGCGCCCGCGCCGACCATCTGGGCCAGCAGGTAGAAGATGCTGACGACGATGGTCGAGACGCCCGCCGCCGTGCGGACCGGCCTGGGGCTCATCCTGAAGGCCAGGACGTCGGCCATGGTGAACTTGCCGGAGTTCCGCATCAGCTCGGCCACCAGCAGCAGCGCCACCAGCCAGGCGACGAGGAAGCCGATCGAGTAGAGGAAGCCGTCGTAGCCGGACAGGGCGATGATGCCGGCGATGCCGAGGAACGAGGCGGCCGACATGTAGTCGCCGCCGATCGCCAGGCCGTTCTGCACGCCGCTGAACGACCGGCCGCCCGCGTAGTAGTCGGCGGCCGTCTTGGTCTGGCGGCTCGCCCAGACCGTGATCGCCAGGGTGGCGGCCACGAAGGTGAGGAAGAGGATCATCCCCAGAGTCGTCGAGCTCACTTGGACTTCGCCTCCACCTCGTGACGCAGCTTGTCGGCGATCGGGTCGAGCTTCTTCTCCGCGTGCCTGGAGTAGGCCCAGGCGATGAGGAAGGTCGAGACGAACTGGAGCAACCCGAAGATCAGCCCGACATTGATCTCTCCGAGCACCTTGATGCCCATGAAGCCGCGCGCCCAGCCCGACAGCACCACATACAGCAGGTACCAGACGAGGAACGCCACGGTCATGGGGAACGTCCAGCGGCGGAAGCGCCGCTTCAGGTCCTGGAACTCACTGCTCTCCTGCACTTGTTCATAGACCGATGCGTCATGTTCTTGTGTCGTCACGAGACCTCCACTGTGATGCGGATCACGCCCAACGTAAGAGCGCAACCTACCCGTCGTGGAGGGCCGCCGGTGGGTTGTTCGGCGAGCCGCTGGCTCACCGCGCTTAGTTGGGGGTGGCTTGCGGTGAAAGGTCTTTCTCGCGCGATGAGCGGTCGATAGAACCGTTCATCGCCCTATCTCACCCTCTTCCTCACCCTCCTCGCCGTCACCCCTTCACCGCGCCTGCCGTCAGCCCCTCGACGATGTAGCGGCGGACGGCGGCGAACAGCACGAGCGTCGGCAGCACCGAGACGACGGTGGCCGCCGCCATCGAGCCCCAGTCGATGTCGTACTGGGTGATGAAGGAGTTCATGGCGACCGGGATCGTCTTGGCGTCCTCGCTGTCGATGAACGTGATCGCCAGGAACAGCTCGTTCCAGCACTGCACGAACGCGAAGATGAAGGTCGCCGCGATGCCCGGCAGCATGACCGGGATCACCACCCGCACCATCGCGGCGAGCCGGGAGGCGCCGTCCACCTGCGCGGCCTCCTCCAGCGCCACCGGCACCCGCTCGTAGAAGCCGCGCATGATGATCGTCGAGAACGGCACCAGCATGGCGACGTACACCAGCATCAGCCCGGCCAGCCTGTTGAGCAGGTCGAGGTCGGACATCAGCAGGTAGAGCGGCCCCAGCGCGATGAACAGCGGGATCATCTGGGTGACCAGGAACGCCAGCATCAGCGCGCCGCGCCCGGGGAAGGCGAAGCGCGCCAGCGTGTAGCCGCCGAGCACCCCGATCGCCGTCACCACCCCGGCCGAGACCAGCGACACGAGCAGCGAGTTGAGCAGGTAGGTGCCGAAGTCGGCGAATGAGAACAGCTCCTCGTAGTGCTCGAAGGTCACCTTCGACGGCCAGTAGCGCAGCGGGACCGTGAAGATCTCCGGCTGCGGCTTGAGCGAGGTGACGACGATCCAGTACAGCGGGAAGACCGTGATCAGCAGCCAGGCCGCCAGGACGACGGCCTTGGCGGCGGTGGCCAGGCGCCGCAGCGGCGCGCGCGATGTCTCGGCCGTCATCGTGCCTTCTCGAATCTCGTGGCGTTGAGGTAGAAGACGCTGAAGGCCAGCAGCAGCCCCAGCACGAGCAGGCCGACCGCGCCCGCCCTGCCGTAGTCGCCGCCGATGACCTGCTGGATGAGGAACGTGGTGACGATGTCCGTGCTGCCGGCCGGGCCGCCGCCGGTCATCGCGTAGATCAGGTCGGGGAAGTTGAGTATCC
The DNA here is from genome assembly GCF_040678535.1 of Nonomuraea sp. NPDC052634. Classification (NCBI taxonomy): domain Bacteria; kingdom Bacillati; phylum Actinomycetota; class Actinomycetes; order Streptosporangiales; family Streptosporangiaceae; genus Nonomuraea; species Nonomuraea sp. NPDC052634. The sequence continues at coordinate 313,476 of NZ_JBFATY010000007.1, forward strand.
AGATGATCCGCAGCAGCACGATCAGCGCCAGGGTGGGCCTGATGTGGGGCAGCGTCACGTGCCAGAACCGCCGCCACCGTGAGGCGCCGTCCACGGCCGCCGCCTCGTACAGCTCGCCGGGCACCGACTGCAGCGCGGCCATGATCATGATGGCGAAGAACGTGACGCCGTACCAGATGTTGGCCACGATCACCGACGTCATCGCCCAGCCCGGCGTGGCCAGGAAGCCGATGCGCTCGTCGATGATCCCCGCCTTGAGCAGCAGGTCGTTGATCACGCCGAACTGGCCGTTGAACAGCCACCGCCACAGCAGCCCGATGAGGAACCCCGACATCGCCCACGGGAAGAACACCCACGCCTGGTACAGCCCGCGTCCCCGGAAGTGCCTGCGCAGCAGCAGCGCCAGCCCGAAGCCGAGGAAGAACTGGAAGAACAGCGAGACCGCCACCCAGGTGCCGGTGTTGCGCAGCGCCGTCCAGAAGCGCTCCTCCGCCAGCACCGCGCGGAAGTTCTCCAGGCCGGTGAACGGGGTCGAGGTCAGGTCGAACAGGGAGTAGCGCTGGAACGCGATGACCGCGCCGCGGATCATCGGGTAGTAGGTGAACAGCGCGACGAAGACCACGCCCGGCAGCAGGCACAGCGCGATGAAGCGGGCGCGCCGGACGGTGAACGTCCTCAAGAGACCTTCTTGGCCTGGTCGGTCCAGAACGCGTCCCACGCCTTCAGGACCTCGGCCGTGCTCTTCTTGCCGGTGATCAGGGCCTGGACGTCACGGTCGGAGTCCACGAGGAACCGGCTCCAGCCCGGGTAGTCCACCGGCCTGATCGTGATCACTTGTTTCGGGTCCTGCTGCGCCTCCAGGTACGCCTTCCACGCGCCTTGCGAGAACTGCGGGTCGTTCTGGGCCTGCTTCGAGATCGGGATGAGCGAGTTGCCCTTGGCGAAGGCGATGCTCTGCTCGGCCTCCGACAGGTACTGCACCAGCTTGACCGCCTCCTCCGGGTGCTCGCTGAAGGAGGTGACGCCCCAGCCGGCGTAGCCGACGGGCTGGAAGGCGTACCCGGTGGGGCCCTTGGGGATGGGGGCGGTGGCCCAGTTGGTCAGGCCGCTCTCCTCGACCGTCTTGATGACCTCCGGGTCCTGGATGAGCATGCCGGTGACGCCCGAGGTGAAGCCCTGCACCATCTCGGGGAAGCCCCAGGCCACGGAGTCGGGCGGCGACGCCTCCCGGTAGATCTTGACGAACAGGTCGAGCGCCTGCGCCGCCTCCGGCGTCGAGAAGATCGTCCGCTTGTCCTTGAGGAAGAACGACTTCTCGGGGTCGAGCGCCTCGCCGTTGTACGCGCTGATCATCATGACCGCGTAGTCGGCGCCGCCCTTGCCGCCGCGGAAGGAGTAGCCGTACCGGTCGCCGGTGGTCTGCTTCCTGGCCTCCTCGTACAGCTCCTGCCAGGTGGCGGGCGGGCGGGTCATGCCGCGGTCGGTGCGGTAGAACAGCGTGCGCTGGTAGAAGCCGTACGGGATGAGGTACGCCTTGCCGCCCACCTCGACCGCCTTCTTCCTGGCCAGCTCGGTCAGGTCGGACCAGCCCTCCCACTCGGTCGTCGGCAGTTCGGCCAGCCAGCCGTTGTTGGAGAAGGACTTGGCCGTGTGGTCGCGCACCTCCAGCACGTCCAGGTCCTTCTTGGTCTGCAGGATCTGGGTGATCTTCTGGTCGGCGCTGTCGAGGGGCGGGGAGACCAGCTCGACGGTGACACCGGGATTCTCCTGCTCGAAGCCCTCGATGAGGGACTTGATGAGCTTCGTACGTTGGGGACTGGTCAGACTCTCGATCATCCGCAGCCGCACGCCTCCCTCGGCTCCCCCGGACTGGGATCCGGAGGAGCCACATCCCGCGAGGACGAGTGTGACGGCGGCTGCGGCGGCTAGGAGGGGACTTCTCATGACGAGCCTCCCGCGAGGGACAGACAGCGCTGTCAATCACATGCTGTCCTTCACGTTAGGCGGACACGCCCTCCAGCGCCAGACCGAGATCCTTGATGAGGGTGTCGGCCGGTTCGAGGCCGACGGAGAGGCGGACGAGGCCGACGGGGATGCCCATGGTCCGGCGGACGCTCTCCTCGGTGGTCAGCGCGGGCGCGTTCACCAGGCTCTCGAACCCGCCCCAGGACACCCCGATCCGGAAGTGCCGCAGCTTGTCGAGGAAGGCTCCGACCTCCGCGCGCGACTCCGTGTTCAGCACGAGGCTGAACACGCTGGAGAAGCCCGACATCTGCCGCAGCGCGATCGCGTGCCCGGGATGCGACGGCAGGCCGGGATGGTTCACCTCACGCACCGCGGGATGGCCTTCCAGGAACGACGCCACCGCGAGCCCGCGCTCCTGGTGCGCCGCCATCCGCACCGGCAGCGTGCGCAGCCCCTTGATCACCTTGGCCGCGTCGTGCGGCGACATCGCGGCGCCGTAGAGCTGGTACTCCTGCAGCGCCAGCGGCCTGATCAGCCGGGACGGCCCCACCACGACGCCGCCCACGAGGTCGCTGTGCCCGCCGATGTACTTCGACAGCGAGTGCACGACGAGGTCCACGCCCATCGTGAGCGGCTTCTGGAACAGCGGGGTGGACCAGGTGTTGTCCATCACGGTCACCAGCCCGCGCTCGCGCGCCCACGCCGTGACCTCCGCGATGTCCACGACGCGGTAGGCCATGTAGGACGGCGACTCGAAGTACAGTAGGCGGGTGCTGGCTCTGATAGCGCTATCACCCGCCCCGAGGTCGTCGACGTGCGTATGCGACACCCCGAACTTCTCGAGATAGCGCAGAAACTGGGTGGTGGGCCCATAGACCGCGCCGAGCACCAGCACGTGATCGCCCGCCGACACCAGCGAGGAGATGGTCGCCGAGATCGCGCCCATGCCGGAGCCGAAGCACTTCGCGCGCTCTCCCCGCTCCAGCGCCGCCAGCTTACGCTGGGCGAGATCCACCGTCGGGTTGGTCCCCCGCCAGTAGACGTAGCGCTCGTCCTCGTTCCTGACGGCCTCGCCGAGCTCTTCGGCCGTCTCGAACGTGAACAGGGAGTTCTCGAAGACCGGCGGGTTGACCGCGCCCAGCACCCAAGGCTCGTCCTCACCCAACCGGCTACAGATCCATTCGTCATCCATGGGGGCACACTATGACAGCGCGCGAGCAGGGCGACCTGGTGGCTCCGGCCGGCGAGGCTCGCGCGGCGGTCACCCGCAAGCCCACCATGGCCGACGTCGCCAGGCACGCGGGCGTGAGCCTCAAGACCGTCTCCCGGGTCGTCAACCAGGAGCCGCACGTGCGGGCCTCGCTGCAGCAGCGGGTGCAGGCGGCGATCGACGCGCTCGGCTACCGCCGCAACGAGGCCGCCGCCCGGCTCGCCAGGGGCGCGTCCATGCTGACGCTCGGGCTCGTCATGGAGAACATCTCCAACGAGTTCTACGGCCGCCTGGCCGCCGCCGTGGAGGCCGCTGCGGCCGAGCACGAGGCGCTCGTCGTGTTCGGCTCGTACGAGGAGAGCGCCGACAAGGAGCGCATGCTCATCGAGTCGATGTACGCCCGGGGCGTCGACTCGCTCATCGTCGTGCCCTCCCCCGCCGACCACGGCTGGCTGGCCCGGCACCCCGGTCTCACCACGGTGTTCGTCGACCGGGTGCCGCCCGGCCTGGTCACCGCCGACGCGGTGCTGCTCGACGACGTGCGCGGCGGCCAGGTCGCCACCGAGCACCTGCTGGCCCACGGGCACCGCAGGATCGCGCTGATCTCCGACGACGAGGGCATCAGCTCCGTGCGCGACCGGGCGGCCGGCTACCGTGCGGCGCTGGCCGCCGCCGCGATCCCCGCCGACGAGCGGCTGGTCGTGCACGCGGTGTACGACCCGGCCCGCGTGGCGGGCGAGGTGGGCAGGCTGCTCGACCTCGACGAACCGCCCACGGCCTTCTTCGCCACCAACAACCGCGCCGCGATCGGCATCCTGCAGGCGCTGCGCGAGCGCCCCGAGCGGCCCGCGTACGTCGGGTTCGACGATTTCGCGCTGGCCGGCGTGTTCAACCCGGGCGTCACCGTCGTGCGTTACGACACCGCGCGGCTGGCCAGGGCCGCCGTGGACCTGCTGCTGAACCCGTCACGCACGGCGCGCAGGGTGAAGGTGCCCGTCGAGCTGGTGGCCCGCGGCTCCGGCGAGCTGCCGCCGCGCTGAGTCCAAAAGCTGGTCACGTCTCCACAAGACCGCGAACGCCGCCCGGCTGAGCGGGTAGCTCACACGGGATGACGGCTCAAGGGAGCGGACCGGCGTCCGACGGCGCCGAGGCGGCCAGGGTGAACACCGACCCGGACGTCTACCTCGACGTGCCCGAGGTCAAGGTGGACGAGATCACGCTCGACGTGCAGGACCTGCGGGCCCGGGTGTCGCTCCAGGCCGAGGTGCTCGACCTGCTCAAGCTGAACGTCGGCGCGGACGTCTTCCTCGGCAGCGTCAACCTCACGATCAAGGGGGTGGAGGCGCAGGCGCTGCTGAAGGTCCGGCTGGACAACGTGGCCCGCATCATCGATCGGGTGCTGCAGACCATCGACACCAACCCGCAGCTCCTCGAACACCTCACCAGGGGCGTCGGGCGCGCGGTCGAGGACCTCGGCACCGGCGCAGGCCACGCGGTCCGCGACGTCGGTGCGGGCGCGGGCGGCGCGGTCCGCGACGTGGGCGCGGGCGCGGCCGGTGCCGTGCGCGATCTCGGTGCGGGCGCGGGCGGCGCCGTACGGGACGTGGGCGCCGGTGCGGGCCACGCGGTGCGCGACGTGGGCGCCGGTGCCGGAGGCGCCGTACGAGACGTCGGGGCGGGCGCGGGCGGCGCCGTCCGTGACGTGGGCACAGGCGCGGGCGGCGCCGTGCGAGACGTGGGCACGGGAGCCGGAGGCGCCGTACGAGACGTGGGCACGGGAGCCGGAGGGGCCGTGCGCGAGGTCGGCACCGGGGCCGGCGGCGCGGTCCGCGACGTGGGAACCGGCGCCGGAGGCGCCGTACGCGAGGTGGGCGCGAGCGCCGGCGACACCGTACGCGACGCGACGGGCGTCGTACGCGAGGTCGCACCACCCGCGATCCCTGGCAACGAGGAGGAGAGGCAGGATGCCGAAGCCGCAACACCCGACGAACCCCGACGTGGAGATCAGCGCGAAGGCGAAGGCGAAGGAGCTGCGCCACCACCGCAAACCCAAGGTGGTGGTCCGCGCGATGGTCGAGCCGGATGGCGAGTGCTTTTTGGGTAGCGACCGGACGAACCTGCCCGACGAGGTCGAGCCCGGCGTCACGTACCGCGACGTCAGCATCGACTTCCGCGTGGCCGCCGCGCTCACCGACCCGCAGGACGGAGAGAAGCGGCGGGGCTAGGACGAGCGGGGCCGCCAGTCGCCGCGGTCGAGGTCGAGGTTCTCCGGCGTGTGCAGCCGTACCATCGTCCGCGCCACCCCGGCGGGCACGCGGTGCGGCGTGAGGAACGACACCGCGATCATCACGGTGAACGCGATGGGCACCGTCCAGGCCGCCGGCTGGGCGAGCAGCGCGCCCGCCAGACCGCTCTGCGGCCCGCCGACGATGGTGATGAGGACCGCGCCGCAGGCCAGCCCGCCGCCCACGAGCAACCCGGCGAGCGCACCGATCGTGGACAGCCTCCGCCACCAGATGCCGAGCACGAGCAGCGGGCAGAACGACGAGGCGGCCACCGCGAAGGCCAGCCCCACCACGTCCGCCACCGGCAGCGCCCGCGCCCACAGCGCCAGGGCCAGCGGCACCGCGACCGCCATCAGCGTGGCCTCCCTGAACGAGCGCACGCCGCCCTTGAGCAGGTCCTGGGCGATGACGCCCGCCACGGACACGGTCAGCCCCGACGAGGTGGACAGGAAGGCGGCGAACGCCCCCGCGGTGACCAGCGCCGTCAGCAGGTCGCCGAGCGTGCCGCCGATCATCCGGCTGGGCAGGGTGAGCACGACCGTGTCGGTGCGCACGAGGTCGGGCGCGTACAGGCGGCCGAGCCAGCCGTACACGGCGGGCAGCAGGTAGAACGCGCCGAGCAGGGAGAGCACGACCAGCGTCGTGCGGCGGGCGGCCCGGCCGTCGGGGTTGGTGTAGAAGCGCACGAGCACGTGCGGCAGCCCCATGGTGCCCAGGAAGGTCGCGAGGATCAGCGAGTACGTCGAGTACAGCCCGTACTCCTTGCCGCCGACGAGCGGCACCTGCCAGGTGGCCTGGTCGGCGGGGCTGAGCCCGGGAGCGCCGTCGCCGTGCCAGGCGATCAGCAGGAACACCAGCGGCACGGCCAGCGCGGTCAGCTTGAGCCAGTACTGGAACGCCTGCACGAACGTGATCGACCGCATGCCGCCCGACAGCACGTTGACCGCGACGACCACGGCGACGAGCAGGCCGCCCACCCAGACGGGCGCGCCGGTGATCGTGCGCAGCACCAGCCCGGCGCTCTGGAACTGCGGCATGAGGTAGAGCCAGCCGATGAGCACGACGAGCACGCTCGCGGTGCGGCGCACGGTCATCGACTCAAGGCGCGCCTCGGCGAAGTCGGGCAGCGTGTACGCCCCCGACCGCCGCAGCGGCGCGGACACCAGCACGAGCAGCACAAGGTAGCCGCCGGTCCAGCCGACCGGCAGCCACAGCATGTCCACGCCGAAGGACAGGATCAGCCCGGCGACGCCCAGGAAGGAGGCCGCCGACAGGTACTCGCCGCCGATGGCGGAGGCGTTCCACAGGGGGCTGACCGTGCGGGACGCGACGTAGAAGTCGGACGTCGTACGGGAGAACCTGATCCCGAAGGCTCCGATGAGCACGGCCGCCACCATGACGACCAGCACCGCTGTCAGGCTCATGCGATCCGCCCGCCCGCCCGCGCCTTCACCGGCGTTCGACCAGTTCGGCGAAATGGCGTTCGTTGCGCTCCGCCTGGCGGACGTAGAGCCAGGCACCGGTGACGAAGGCCGGGTAGATCAGCCCGGCGAGCACCGCCCACGGGAGCGGCACCCCCAGCAGGTGCACCTCGCGCAGCTCGGGGATGAGCAGGAACAGCAGCGGCAGCCCGCCGACGACGCAGGCGAGCACCGTGCAGACGAACATGGCCAGCCGGAACTGGGTGCGCAGCAGCGAGTGCATGTAGACCTCGCCGAGCCGGGTCTGCTCGTCGATCTCGCGGGTGGCGGGGTAGCGCGGGCGGCGGGCGGCGGCCGTACGGGGGCTGGTGACGGCGACGCGGCGCGGCACGTCGGCGCCCCTGCGGCCGTCCGGCGCGCGCCGGGAGCCGTCGGCGGAGCGGCGCGTCCCGTCGGTGCGGGGCAGCGGCGAGCGCCGGCCCTGACGCGGCTCGGGGCTCATTCGTGCCTGCCTTTCCTGGCCCGCCGCACGAGCAGGTCGCGCAGCTCCCGGGTGTGCCGGCGGCTGACCGGCAGCTCGGTGTCCCCGACGCGTACGGTGCACTTGCCCGAGTCGATGTGCAGCTCCTTGATGTGCTTGACGGCGACCAGGTGGCTGCGGTGCACGCGGACGAACCCGGCCGACGACCAGCGCTCCTCCAGCGTGGCGAGCGGGATGCGCACCAGGTGGCTGCCCAAGGCGGTGTGCAGGCGGGCGTAGTCGCCGTGCGCCTCCACGTAGATGACGTCGGCGCTGGAGACGAACCGGGTCACCCCGCCCAGCTCGACCGGGATCGTGTCGCTCTCGCCGCCCTCCGCGGGCACGTCGGCCGAGACCGCCACCCGCCTGATCGCCTCGGCCAGCCGCTCGGGCCGCACCGGTTTGAGCAGATAATCCTCCGCTTTGATCTCGAACGCGTCCACCGCGTGCTCCTCGTACGCGGTCACGAACACCACCCTGGGCGGGTTGGCGAACTGCGACAGCAGCCGTCCGAGCACCACGCCGTCGAGGCCGCGCATCCTGATGTCGAGGAACACGGCGTCGATCGGTCTTCCTTCGGCGATGGCACGGTCGAGCAGGCGCAGCGCGGCCGCGCCGTCCCTCGCGGTGACCACCTCCCCGATCCTGGGGTCTGCGCGCAGCAGATACGACAGGTCTTCCAGAGCGGGCAGCTCGTCGTCGACCGCGAGTACCCGGAGTTGTGCCATAGACAGTGATGAAACCGACATCGAAGATCGAGGTCAACGGGCGGAGACACCTGGGTGATATTTCGGCAATCGGATGTTGACTTTGGTGCCGGCGCCCTTGGCGGTCTCGACCACGAGCCCGTACTCGTCGCCGTAGACCTGTCGCAGCCGCTCGTCCACGTTGGCCAGCCCGACGCCGCCCGCCGGGGCGATCTCACCCGCGAGGATGCGGCGCAGCCGCTCGGGGTCCATGCCGAGCCCGTCGTCCTCGACGCTGATGCGGCACTCCGCTCCCGCGTCCTCGGCGATGATCGTGATGCGGCCGACGCCGTTCTTGCTCTCAAGACCGTGGCGTACGGCGTTCTCGACCAGCGGCTGCAGGCACAGGAACGGCACCGCGACCGGCAGCACCTCCGGCGCGATGCGCAGCGTCACCTGAAGCTGGTCGCCGAACCTGGCCCGCTCCAGGATCAGGTAGCGGTCGATCGAGCGCAGCTCCTCGGCCAGCGTGGTGAACTCGCCGTGCCGCCGGAAGGAATAGCGGGTGAAGTCGGCGAACTCCAGCAGCAGCTCCCTGGCCCGCTCGGGGTCGGTGCGCACGAACGAGGCGATCGTGGTGAGCGAGTTGTAGATGAAGTGGGGCGAGATCTGCGCGCGCAGCGCCCGCACCTCGGCCTCCATGAGCAGCGTGCGCGAGCGGTCCAGCTCGGCCAGCTCAAGCTGCGAGTCCACCCAGCCGGCCACCTCCTGGGCGGCTCTGACCAGCCCGGCCGAGGCGTTCTGCCCGTAGGCGGCGAGCGTGCCCACCACCCGGTCGTCGGTGGTCAGCGGCACCACCACGGCGTGCCTGATGGGGCATTCGAGCAGGTCGCAGTCGATGGTGAGCACCTGGGTGCGGCCGTCTTTGAGCGTGGCCGCCGCGTGCTCGAACGCCTGGCCGGCGTGGTGGTCGTCGCCCTCGCCGTCGTAGACGAGCAGGCGTTCGCCGTCGGTGATGGCCAGGGCGGCCGAGCCGAGCAGCTTGCGCAGGTGGCGGGAGGCGCGCTCGGCGCCGTCGGCGGTCAGCCCGGCCCGCAGCGGCGGCCCCGCCATGGAGGCGGTGTGCAGGGTCTCGAACGTCGCCCGCTCGGCCGGGCTGGTGCCCAGCTCCCTGCGCCCGCGCATGACCCGCCACAGCACGACGCCGGGCACGCCGACGAGCACCGCGACGACGGCCGAGCCGACGAGGTACTCCACGCGGCCTGAGCCTAGCTCACAGCGGCCGCGCAGCCGAGTGCGCGCGAGCCCCCGGCCGCGCTTTCCGCACGCCCCGCTCGCGTCTTCGACGCACCCCCGGCGCTTTCGGCGCGGTCCCCTCAGCGCTCCGGGCGCGGATCCCTCGGCGCTTCCAGCTCAGTCCCCTCAGCACTGCTGGCGCGGTCTCACGGCGCTTTCAGCGCAGTCCCCTGAGCGCTCGCGGACGCGGTCCCTCGGCGCTTTCAGCGCAGGGGTGTTTCCGGAGGGGGCTCAGAGGGCTTTGGCGATGCGGGCGGCGTAGGAGGCGGCCTCGTCGGCGGACTCGTACGTGGTGCGCGGCCAGAAGAAGCCGCGCAGCCCGTCCTTCCTGTGGCGCGGCACCACGTGCACGTGCAGGTGGGGGACGCTCTGGCTGATCCGGTTGTTCATCGCCACGAACGTGCCACCGGCCTCCAGGCCCTCCTCGACAGCCCGCGCCACGGCCTTGACCCGCTCGAAGAACGGCCCGACGTCATCGAGGTCGGTGAGCGTCTCGACGTGGACGCGCGGCACCACCAGCACGTGTCCCTTGAAGACCGGCCGGATGTCGAGGAAGGCCAGCGCCACGTCGTCGGAGCTCACCATGTGGGCGCTTCGCTCACCGGCGATGATCTCGCAGAACAGGTCAGTGCTCACGCGCCGACCCTACCGCTCCACCTACCGCTCACCCGTGCCTGCGCCCTGGCCGCCTCTCGCGCGGCGTGCGAAGGCCGTCCAGCTCGTCATGTTGGGCTCCGACCAGCGCTCCGGCGCGTGCAGGAAGTGCTCGCCGATCCGCTCGCGCAGCCGTACGGGGACCTCCGGCACCTTCGCGCCCCGGCAGTGGTAGACGAGCCCGCCACCGCGCTGCCCCATCGCCATCCACGGCAGCCACGGCGAGACCCGGCACCACGAGAACACGCACGGCACGTCCGGCACGCCCGAGTCCAGGTCGGCCGCCGCGACGAAGAACTGGAACAGCTCCAGCGCCCGGTAGGTGTCGCTCGCCGAGTTCTCCGGATATTCGGCCACCTTGAGCGGCGATGGGTAGGCGAGCCGGACGTCCACGTTGTAGACGACCTGCCCGCCGAGCCGCGTCTCCGGCACCGGGTGGCCGCCGAGGCGCTGGTTGACCGGGTCGTTGAAGACGTGCTGGACCTCGACGTCGCGCCCGGTGAGCGGGTTGTGCCAGGTGTCGAGGACCCGCCGGTCGCGGGGGTCGAGGTAGAGCGCCGCCTCACGGGCGAGCAGCCGCCACCCGTCGCCGGTCTCGACGGCTCTGGCGACGTTCACGCCCTCGAAGCCGAACAGGTGGTGCGGGCCGTCGTCGTCCTGCCAGCCGTAGACGTCGCCGGTCCAGTACGAGATCGTCTCCGCGCCGTCGGAGGACGCGCGGACCCGGATGAAGTCCATGCCGCGCAGCCTACGGGCGGCTCGGCTAGCGGGGAATGCCGGTGGACGGCCGCTCGCGCACGGTCACCGTGAAGACCGCCTCGCCTGACTGCTGCCTGCTCTCCTCGGTGGCGGGCGTCCTGTCCTGCCCGCAGCGCCAGCAGTCGCGCAGCCTGATCTCGGTCGTGCCGGGGTGCTTGCCGTTGAAGACGAAGTACGCGGTGCCGCTCGATCCGGGCTCGTCGCCCTCGCTCTCGTGCTCCTCGCTGATGAACGAGGCCACCTTCGTGTCGGGCAGCTCCACCAGGTCCCAGTCGTCGCCCACCGAGCGGTTCTCCGGCACGGCCAGCGAGAACCGCTGCCCCGGCGTCACCTCCACCTGGACGCTCGTGCCCTTGCCGCCCTTGGCGACCTTCCCGTAGTCGGTCACCCACTCCCCGGCGCCGCACCCGGACACGGCGAGCAGCGGGACGAGCAGGGCGGCGGCCACCGTTCCACGCATCACCCTGGAAGGCTACCCGCCGGGACCCTGCGTCCCGCCGCAGGCCCTGCGGCTTCTGCCGCCTTTATGGAAGCCTGATGACGATCCGGATCCGGTCCCGGTGCCGCCCGACCTCGACCAGGCGACGCCGGGCCATGGGCCGCCTCGTCCTCGTCAGGAACGACATCGACCGGCCGCGCGCCGTCCGGCTCGGCTTCACCCGGCGCGCCACGGACTCGCTCAGCGCCGTCCGGGCCGGCATCACCCGGCGCGCCACCGACTCGCTCAGCGCCGTACGCTCCGACAGCGACCGGCCCGGCATCGACCGGGTCGCCATCGCCTGGCGCAGCGCGCTCCGGTAGGGCTCGATCCCGCGCTCCATCGACCGGCGCGGCTCCGTCCGGCGCAGGAGTGTCCGGCCCATGAGGGACCGGCTCGGGAGCGTCCGGCCCATGAGGGACCGACGCGTGAAAGTCCGGCTCGCGAGGGTCCCGCGCGGCGGCGTCCGGCTCGGCAGGGCCCGGCCGAGTACGGCCTGGCCGAACGGGGTCCTGCGCGGCGGCATCCGACCGGTCATGGACAGGTGGAACACCGTCCGGCCCAGAGTCGTCCGGCGCGCGGGCATCGACCGCTGCCGCATCATCTGGCGCAGCGCGAACACGCTGGCCGCGCCCGCCGCCACCATCACCACCAGCAGCGCGGGCCGCCTCCTGGCACCGGCCGCCGCGTCCTTGACGTGCTCGGGCACCCCTTCACGGGCCTTGATCGCCACGTCGGCCATGTGCGACGCCCTTCCCTTGACGACTCCAGCAGCGCCCGCGGCGCGTTCCCTAGCGACCTCGGCGGCATGCTCGGCGCGTTCCCTCGCGACCTCGGCGGCATGCTCGGCACGCTCCCTCGCGACCTCGGCGGCATGCTCGGCACGCTCCCTGGCCACCTCTCTCGCATGCCCTGCCCGGTTCCTGGCGCGGGCCCTGGCTCTGCCGGCCGCGTGCCCGGCCCAGTTTTTGACGTTGGCCTTGGCCATCAGCGCCCCGACCGTCGCGCCCAGCTCCCGCCGGGTCTCCTCGATCTCACGGCGCAGGTCGTCCTCCGTCATCGGAGGCGAACGCCGCCCGGACGCCTCGCGTTCAGTTGTCCTTCCGTGGCCGTCCCCGCGTACCGGGACCGCCTCACCCTGGGTGCTCATCCGGCTGGACGTACGCCGCTCCCTCCCGCCGCGGGATCCCCGCAGCGACTTCTCCTCGGTGCGCGAGTGCTCGGCGGCGTCCTCGCGCTCGTCCCGCACGGGGGACTCAGGAATGAACGTCTCGTGGCCCTCGCGTGCCAGCTCGGCCTCGTGCGCGTTCTCGGCGGCCCCGGGCCGGGTCTGGGGGACGTTCATGGACTCGCGGTCGGTCGGCTCGCCCACGGTCGCTCTGCGGGCGCCGACGTAACCGGCATGGTGATCGCTGAATCCGGGGTCGGTCTCGCTCATCGCCGTGCACTCTCCTTGACCATGTCGATGTCGGCCTTGACGCTGGCGATGGTCTGCCTGGGGACGGGCGGCTGAGCCCGCTTGACCTCCTTCTTGCCCGCGAGCCCGAGCACCGCCGCGACGATGAACAGCGCCACCGCCACGATGGCGGCGGCGGCCCAGCCGGGCAGTACGAGAGCGAGCAGCATGATGACGGCGGCCACAAGGGCGCCACCGCCGAAGAACGCGGTGATCCCCGCCGCGCCGAACATCCCGGCGCCGAGACCCGCTCGCTTGCCTTTGGCGGTCAGCTCCATCTTGGCGAGGCGGAGCTCATCCCTCACGAGCCTGGAGACCTGCTCGGAGAGGTCGGTGACCAGCTTGTGGGTGTCGTTCACGACGTTCGCCTCCTCCGCTGAGGAAGGCGACTACCCAGACAGGTGGTCTTCTATCGCGGATCTATCGCTTGGTGGCGGCCTTGAGCAGGAAGCCCAGAACGGACACCACCGGATCCTTGCCCGGCCCGTCGGCCTTGTCGGCCTTGCACCAGTTGTCGGGCTGCTTCGGCCTGCTCCACGGGGAGGGCAGCTCGCACGAGGGAGCCTGCGGCTTGGGCCGCTCACACCACGATCCGGGAGTGTTCATATCTTCAGCCTACTCCCCTGCGTTCGCCGCGTTCCTGGAAAATCCACCGCCTCGGTGCCGGCTGCTCGCGGCGATGAAGTGGGTCAGCGGGGCGACGCTCCGGTACGGGTCGGTCCTGCCCGCCCGCTCCTCGGCCGCCAGCAGGCCGTCGAGGTCGTCGGGCACGGGGGCCGTGTCGGGTGCGGTGTCGGTGAACACGCGTACGCCGTACCACTGCCGTACCTCCAGCCCCACATCGGCGAGCCGCCGGGTCAGCTCCTCCCGCCGGTCGGCCCTGGCCGCGACGCCGAGCCGGTTGACGTAGCCGGTCTCCTCGAACGCGCGCAGCGCCTCCGGCCAGTCGCCCAGCAGGCCCGGCCGCATGGCCAGCGCGTCGCCGTTGCGTACGAGCAGCGACAGCAGCCCGCCCGGCGCGAGCAGGCGGGCCAGGGAGGCGAGCAGCGGGTCCGGGTCGTCCAGGTACATCAGCACGCCGTGGCAGAGCACCACATCGAAGCTCCCCGGCTCGAACAGCGCGTCCAGCCGCTCCGCCCGGTCGTGCACGGTCCTGACGTGCATGCCCGGCTGGATCCCCGCCTCCAGGACGCCGAGCAGCTCGCCCGACGCGTCGAGCGCCGTCACGAGATGGCCCCGTGCGGCCAGCCTCAGCGCCTGCGTCCCCTGGCCCGCGCCAACGTCGAGCACCCGGCAGGGTCGTCCGGGCAGGTGCACAGCCAGCTGACGGGTGACGAGCTCCTGGCGTACGACGTCCCGCAACGAGCCCAGCCGCTCACGCCACGCGCCCTCCGCCCCGGCGAACCCCATCCCCGCACTCCTCGTCTTCATCACCACACCCCCTCCTATGCCCCCACTCCAGACGAACTGCCCCTTTTCCGCCCATCCCGGCTTGCCGACACCGATCCGCCGCCACGCGGCCGGCGTCAGCCGACCGGCCCGGAGACGGGGTGACGGCCGACCGATGTCCTCACAGGGGGTGAGGTGGCGGCGGCCCGGCGACGGTAGGCGGCGTCGCGCCGGGCGACGACGTCACGCCAGGGACGACGTCACGCCAGAGGACGTCGTGCCCGGGGACGGCGTGCCCGGGGATGGCGTCCCGCCAGAGGACGTCGCGCCCGGGGACGGCGTCGCGCCGGCCAACTCGGCTGGGCGGCCGCACGTCACTTCGGCCTGCTCGGCTGGGCGGCGCCGGCCCGGCGGCCGGCCGATGCCGACACACAGGCGGCGGTATGCAGTGGTGGCCGACAGTGACGCGCCGACACGCACGGCGGCAGCTCAACGGTGAGCGAAGGCCGGCACACGCACGGCGGCAGCTCAACGGTGAGCGAAGGCCGGCACACGCACGGCGGCAGCTCAGCGGCGAGCGAAGGCCGGCACGCGGGCGGTGGCGGCTCGGCGGTGAGCAGGGGCGAGTCGGGGTGGGTGGGCGTGATTGTGGCTTGGGCTTGGCATGTGGGGAGGTAGCCTGCCGAGGTGCTGGTACACGGGGTCTGGGCGGGTGACGGGCTCGCGTTCTGGGCGGAGAGCGCCGACACGGCCGGTGCCTCGCCTTCGCGTACCACCGCCGCTCCTCGTCCCCATCCGCACGCTGTCCCGGCCTCCGCGCTCGCCGCGTCTCTCCGCGACGCGGCCGGGCAGGACGGCGCGCCGAGCGACGTGCGCGAGCTGACCCTGTTGTTGCCGGGATCGGCCAAGGAGCCGCTGCCGTCGCCGGAGACCGGGCGGCTGGTGGAGGTCTCACGGCCCAGGTTGCGGCCCTGGCTCGTGCCCGTCGTCGTCCCCGCTCCCGCCGACGCCCTTCGGGTGCTGGAGGTGCGGACGGAGACCGCCACCCTGCGCCACTGGGCCGCCGTCGCCGGCTTCGCCCGCGACCTCGTACGCAGGGGACGCGTCATCCCGCAGCTGGTCCGCACCGCTCCCCCTGACATCCCGGCCTCGCAGCAGGCCGGCCGGGGACATGCCGTGTGGCGGCCGGTGCTCACCGGGGCCGACGCCGCGTACTTTCGTGAGCTGGCTCTGGCCATGCCGCCCGCGTGCCGCACCTCCGATGCCGAGCGGCCGTCGGCGCAGGTGCAGGCCGAGGCGCTGGAGGCGTTCACCGACGCGATCGTCCGCCGTGCGCTCACCGCTCCCCTCCGCAGCAGCGGGCGAGACACCCCGTCCGATCGCTGGCTGGCCGCGCTGACCGGGCCCGACCCGGCCTGTCCTGACGTTCCTGAGCTGCGGGCCGAGCTGGAGCGCTGGTACGCGGCCGTCACGGCGGCCGAGGGCGCCACCCGCGTGTGTTTCCGCCTCCTCGAGCCCACAGCCGAGCCCAGCGCCGAGCCACACGACCAGTGGCGGGTGGAGCTGGCCTTGCAGGCGGCCGACGACCCCAGCCTCTACGTCCCGGCCGCCACCGTCTGGGGCGGCGTGACGGGGCTGCCCGGGCACCCCGAACGCGACCTGCTGGCCGGGCTCGGGCGGGCGGTGCGGCTCTATCCGGAGCTGGAGCGGGCGCTGCGGGTGCCGGAGCCGAGCGAGCTGACGCTGGACACGGCGGGTGCGTTCGCCTTCCTGCGGCAGGCGGCGCCGCTGTTGCAGGCGGCCGGGTTCGGGGTGCAGCTGCCGCGCTGGGCGGGCCGTACGCGGCTGGGCCTGAAGATGACGACCAGGACGAAGAAGCAGTCGGCGGCGACCAGCCAAGGGTTCGGGATGGCGGACCTGGTGGACTTCCGGGTGGACCTGGCGGTCGGCGGTCAGACGATCAGCGAGGAGGAGCTGGCCGAGCTGGCCAGGCTGAAGGTGCCGCTGGTGCGGATGCGCGGCCAGTGGGTGGAGCTGGACGACCGGCAGCTCAAGGCTGCGCTGCGGGCGCTGGAGGGCAGCCGTACGGGCGAGGCGAGCGCCGCCGACCTGCTGCGCAGGATCGTGCAGGGCGACGACGAGGAGCTGCCGCTGCTCGAGGTGGACGCCGACGGGGTGCTCGGCGATCTGCTGTCGGGGCAGGCGGAGCGGCGGCTGGCACCGCTTGCCACGCCGGCGGGCCTGGACGCGACGCTGCGGCCGTACCAGGAGCGCGGGCTCGCCTGGCTGAACTTCCTGTCGGAGCTGGGGCTCGGCGGGGTGCTGGCCGACGACATGGGGCTGGGCAAGACGATCACCACGCTGGCGCTGCTGGTCCACGAACGCGCCGCCGCCGCAGGACCGGACGTGGAGCCGACGCTGCTCGTCTGCCCGATGTCGCTGATCGGCAACTGGCAGCGGGAGGCGGCCAGGTTCGCGCCGGCCCTGCGCGTGTACGTGCACCACGGCAGCGCCCGCGACGCCGCCGGGATCGGCCGGGCCGACCTGGTGATCACCACGTACGGCACCGCCTACCGCGACCTGGCGACGCTGAAGGAGCATCGGTGGCGGCGGGTGGTGTGCGACGAGGCCCAGGCGATCAAGAACAGCGGCACGCTGCAGGCCAGGGCCGTCCGTTCGATCCCGGCGGCGTCCAGGATCGCGCTGACGGGCACGCCGGTGGAGAACCACCTGGCGGAGCTCTGGTCGATCATGGAGTTCGCGAACCCGGGCCTGCTGGGGCCGCGCGCCCGGTTCAGGACGCGGTTCCAGGAGCCGATCGAGGCCCGCCAGGACGAGCAGGCGGCGCGGGCGCTCAGGAGGGCGACGGGGCCGTTCATCCTGCGCCGGCTCAAGACCGACAAGTCGATCATCACGGACCTGCCGGAGAAGCTGGAGGTCAAGGAGTGGTGCGCGCTCACCACCGAGCAGGCCACGCTCTACCAGGCGGTCGTGGACGACATGCTGGGCAAGATCGACGACAGTGAGGGCATCGAGCGGCGCGGCCTGGTGCTGTCGGCGATGGCGAAGCTGAAGCAGGTCTGCAACCATCCGGCGCATCTGCTCAAGGACGGCTCCCACCTGTCCGGCAGATCCGGAAAACTCACCCGGTTGGAACAGTTGTCAGAAGGAATTCTGGAAGAGGGGGAAAAGGCGCTGCTGTTCACCCAGTACGCCGAGTTCGGCACCCTCCTCCAGCCCTACCTCGCCCAGCGCCTCGGCCGCCCGGTGCTGTTCCTGCACGGCGGCCTGCCGAAGAAGACCCGCGACCGCATGGTGGACAGGTTCCAGAACGACCCGGAGCCCGCGCTGTTCGTGCTGTCGCTCAAGGCCGCCGGCGTCGGGCTCAACCTGACGGCCGCGAGCCACGTCATCCACGTGGACCGCTGGTGGAACCCGGCGGTCGAGGATCAGGCGACCGACCGCGCGTTCCGCATCGGCCAGCGCAAGAACGTCCAGGTGCGCAAGCTCATCTGCGCGGGCACCCTGGAGGAGCGCGTGGACGAGATGATCGAGCGCAAGAAGGCGCTGGCCGAGCGGGTGGTCGGCACCGGCGAGGACTGGCTGACCGACCTGTCCACGGAGGAGCTGCGCGAGGTGTTCCGGCTCAGCGCCGAGGGGGTGGGCTGAGGCCATGGCGGGCCCCATGGACGGACGCCGTCACCGGCGCGACTGGTACGACAGCGCAGGCCCGATCGCGGTCGAGGGCGGCATCAAGGCCCGCTCCCGGCGCGGCAGCATCGGCTCCACCTGGTGGTCGCGCCGCTTCATCGACATCCTGGAGCGCATCTGCGACAAGGGCAGGCTCTCGCGCGGCCGGTCCTACGCCCGCAAGGGCCAGGTGCTCGCGATCGACCTGGCGGCGGGCGAGGTGCGGGCGTCGGTGCAGGGCTCGCGGCCCCGGCCGTACGAGGTCGTGATCAGGATCGAGGCGTACGACGAGGAGCGCTGGAGCGCCATCGAGGAGGGCATCGCCGCCCAGGCCGTGCACCGGGCGCGGCTGCTGGCCGGTGAGATGCCGCCGGAGATCGAGGAGCTGTTCGCCTCGATGGGCATCGACCTGTTCCCGCGCGATCTCGACATGGAGTGCTCGTGCCCCGACTGGGGGTTCCCGTGCAAGCACCTGTCGGCGGTGCTCTACCTGCTGGCCGAGTCGTTCGACGACGATCCGTTCCTGGTGCTGGCCTGGCGGGGGCGGACGCGCGAGCGGCTGCTGGGCTCGCTGGCGGCCGAGCCGGCGGCGGGCGGGGTGCCCGAGGTGGCGGACGTGCCGTTCGCCGAGCGGCTCGCCGACTTCTACGCCCCGGGTGCCACGGCGCACCGGCCGGAACGCCGCCCGGTGACGGTCACGCCCGACCTGCTGGCGCGGCTCTTCCCGCCGCCCGCCGAGGTGGCGGGCCCGCTCATGGAGGCGTACCGGAGGCTGGGGAACGCAGAGCCCTCGTGACGGAACGCGATCTCTCGTTTACCGTGGGTACATCGGTCAGTCACGTGGAAAGGGCGAAGGCTATGGGTTTCTCCTGGGCGTGAGCCGCTGACTCAGCGATCCTCGAATTCCGCCGGCACCATCACGCGCACTCCGTTCGGGACCACGCGCAGCCTGATCGGGGTGCGCAGCCGCACCTCGCCGTCGACGTCGGCCGCCATCGGCGGATCGGTCTCCAGCAGCATCTCCCTGCCGATGACGAAAGGACCGCCCGCCAGGCTGCGCCAGCGGCCGGTGGTCGCCCTGATCAGGGTCTCGCCCAGCAGCCGCAGCTTCTTGCCCGAGCCGAGCTGGTACGCCACCAGCATGCCGTTGTCGATGCTGATGTCCTTGGCCACCTGCCAGCCGCCGTGGAAGCGGCCGTTGGCGATGTTGAGCTGGTGGGTCAGCAGCTCGTGACGCTGCCCCTCAACCGTGATGTACGCGCGGAACGGCCGGTGCCCCGGCAGGATGGTCAGCGCGGTGAGCGGGTAGGCGGGCCGGCCGAGTATGCGCTTGAGCCACGGCTTGACCTTGCCGGCCACCTCGACCGACACCCCGAAGCTGGCGAGGTTGGCGAACGGCCGGTCGTCGGCCAGGCCGAGGTCGATGTCGGCGACCTTGCCGGTCTCGAACACCTTGATCGCGCCGGCGAGGTCGAGCGGCAGGCCGAGGCTGCGCGCGAAGTTGTTGGTGGTGCCGAGCGGCAGCACGCCGAGCGCCACGTCGCGGTGGGCGACGTGGCGCACGGCGGATGACAGGGTGCCGTCGCCGCCGCCGACGATCAGCAGGTCGGGCTCGGTGGCGAGGGCGGTGTCGAGGAGTTCGCGCAGCCGCTTGGGGTTGTAGACCGACAGCTCCGCCAGCGGCTCGAACCCGAGGTTGTGGATCTGCTCGATCACCTCGAAGTAGTGGCGTCGGCCACGGCGCGAGCGGGTGTTCACCACCACCGCCACCCGGCGATCCCTGCGGATAGCCGCGGTGTGCTCGTCTTTGCTGCGCAATTCGGCCATGGTCATCAATGGTAGGGGGCCGCCGGACGCCCGGCGGCCCCCATGGATCACTTCTTCGGCGGGACCACGCGGACGATCGCGCCGAGGTTGCCCGGCAGCGGGCTCACCAGGTTGAACTGCACGCCGAGCGCCTTGCCCTCGTCACCGGGGTTGCCGGTGCCGAGCGTCGAGCCGGCGACCACCTGGCCGTACAGCTCGGTGGCCGGGGTGCCGTCCTGGTGCACGACGCGCGTGCTGTAGGGCTGGTCGTTCTTCGACGGCACGACCACCGAGGCGTCGGCGTCCCGGTAGTACAGGCCGCCGTCGATCACCTCGATGCCCGGGTACCAGGTCTTGGCGTCGGTGAAGTTCTTCACCGGCTTCTGCGCCTTGAAGTCCGTGCAGTACGCGCTGCCCGGCTCGTCCGGAGCCTCCACGCACTCCTTGAACGGGTACGTCTTGACGAACCCGAACGCGGCGTTGGAGGTCTGGACGCGGCCCTGCAGGTTCTTGTTGAGCGACGGGTCCAGCTCGGCCGCCTTGCCGGTGCGCCGCAGCGGCTCGTAGTGGGAGTCCACGATCAGCAGGCTGCCCTTGGGGCCGATGCTCGGCGGCTGCTGCAGGCTGCTGACGAGGTTGTTGTTCGGGTACGTCGAGTCGCGGTACCAGACGACCAGGCCGGGGGCGTTGTACTTCACCTTCTGCACCTTCCATGCCCCTTCGCGGAGGTAGTCGGTGTCGTAGGTGTAGGCGAGGCCCTTGTCGAAGCCGTCGAAGTTCCGCCACTCGGCGAGGTAGAAGCGGGAGATCTCGCGCTCGCCGTTGTTGCGGACCCAGCCGCCGCCGCTGGTGTTGGTCCAGGTGCCGCCGATGGGCTTCCAGCCGGTGTCGCTCTCGACGTCGTCGCTCCAGACGGTGGTGCCGTCGCTGACGAGCTCGAAGTCGTCGGCGTGCCAGCCGCGCTCCTGGTAGGCGGCGTCGCTGTTGAACGTCAGCCGGAACTTGACCGTCTGACCGGCGTACGGCGTCAGGTCCACGTAGTCGTGCCGCCAGACCCCGCCGGTGCCGCCGGTGACGCCGTGCTTCTTGTTGCCGAACGTGACGAGGTTGCCGTGCGGGTCGGGGTAGTCGTCAGGCGTGGTGACCTCGTTGCCCGCCTCGTCGAACATCTTGAGCTGGGTCCAGGTCTGGCCGCCGTCGGTGGAGACCTCCACGAAGCCGAAGTCCCAGTCGGACTCGATCTCGTAGTTGTTCCACATCCACAGCTTGACGTCGGAGCCGGCGGGGACCTCAAGGTCGCGGTTCAGCGTGAGGTTGGCCCAGTCCTGCTCGGGGCCGCTCCACCAGGCGTTCGATCCGCTGTGCGGCTCGACCATCTTCAGCGGGGCGGAGGTCAGGTTGACCCGGACGCCGTCCTCGGTGAGCTTGGGCGTGCGCGACGACTGGCCGACGGTGACGAGCCTGGCCTTGTCGCCCGGGTCGAACACCTTCGGGTTGGCCCAGCCGAGCACCCACTTGCCCCACAGGCTCATGTGGCTGGGCATCGACTGGTAGATGGGGCCGGCGTGGGAGCCGCTGGACATCAGGTCCCAGAAGTCCACGGCGGAGCTGGCCGCGCCGGTGGTGTCGTACAGGTCGGGCAGGCCGAGGTCGTGGCCGTACTCGTGGGCGAAGACGCCGACGCCGGCGTCCTCGGGCTGCACGATGTAGTTGGCGATCTTCTTGTCGCTGCCCGGGATCTGGTGGCCGCCGGCGACCGCGCTGGAGTGCGCCCAGATCGCGTACGTGCCCTCGGCGCCGCCGTCGGAGCTCTTGTCCTTGCCGGCGTGCACCAGCACCAGGTGGTCGATCACACCGTCGGGCTCGGCGAAGTTCCCGTCGCCGTCGGCGTCGGAGACGTCCTCGACGTCGTAGTCCTCCCACGGGAAGTCGGGCTGCGCGGCGGCCAGGGCGTTGACCGCGTCGATGGGCAGCTGCTGCGCGCCGAGCGGGTTGTCCGGGTGGCCGGACATGTCCTGCGGCGCGCCGCCGCAGGCCGCGGCGCCGTACCAGGCCTCGGAGTGCGGGACCTTGATCCAGCCGACGGCGGAGCCGGTGACGGAGTAGGCGCCCTTGGACATCTCCTCGTACATCTTCTTCAGCGTGTGGCCGGAGATGTCGATGCCGGGCTTGCCGTCGCGGGGGTCCTTCAGGTCCTTGCGCACGCGCTCGGTGATGCCCTTGTCGGTGTAGAGCATCTTGTTGTAGTGCTCGGGGCTGAAGTCCTTGACCCAGAACGTGTTGTTGTCCTTGTACGGCAGCTTCGCCGGGTCGGGGATGTTGTTGTGCAGCGGGCCGTTCAGCAGGGTGCCGGGCGGCTCGACCACGCAGTCGTCGGGGGCGCTGTCCACCGTGCGCAGGCGGTTGAAGCCGGAGAAGTCGTCGTTGGCCTGGTCGTCGAACTCGACGAGGATGGTCAGGAGCTTGGCCGTGCGGGCCTGCTTCGACTTCTTGAAGATCCATTCAGCCGGGTTGCGGCCGGTTCTGATGGCTTCGCGCTCGCGGGCGGCGAGCACGCGGCCGGCGGCCGGGTTGCCGCTGCTGAATTTCCGGTCGAATTTCTCGGCCGGGGTCAGCGAGCGGGCCTTCTGGTTGCCGAGTGACGGCTCCTTGACGTCCTTCTGGACCTGCGGGGGTGCGTAGTTGATGTAGTAGTCCGCGGCCGTGGGCTCGTATGTGGCGACGGAGGTCGCCTGAGCCGGGGGCACGGCAAGGGCGGCGCTCAAGAGGGCGACCGCCGGGACTGTTGCTAACAGGCGCTTTGTGCTGGGCACCAGGAACCCTCTCTGCCCGGGTTCGCCGGGCGCATGGCCATGGGGTATGCAATGCCGGACGCTAGAGCCTGCGTCAACGGATCGTAAAGTGCGTTGTTGAAACGTGATCAAAACACGACAATCACACCATCAGACGCACAGCACCCATCAGGGCACCGTGCACGCATGGCGCGTCTCAGCCGGGCGCGTCGGTGCGCGGCGGCACCTGCGGGGTCTCGTCGCCTGCGACCTCGCCGGAGGCCGACCCGGTCGTCACCTCGTGCGGGTAGTGCAGGTCGAAGGCGGGCCGCTCGGAGCGGATGGGCGGCATGCGGGTGAAGTTGTGACGCGGCGGCGGGCAGCTCGTGGCCCATTCCAGGGAGTTGCCGTAGCCCCACGGGTCGTCGACGGTGACTCTGGGCGCGCGCCTGGCCGTCTTCCAGACGTTGTAGAGGAACGGCAGCGTCGAGGCGCCGAGCAGGAACGCGCCGACGGACGAGATCTGGTTGAGCAGCGTGAAGCCGTCGGCCGCGCTGTAGTCGGCGTAGCGGCGCGGGAAGCCGAGCTGCCCGATCAGGTGCTGGACGAGGAACGTGGTGTGGAAGCCGATGAACAGCGTCCAGAAGTGCAGCTTGCCGAGCCGGTCGTCGAGCATCCTGCCGGTCATCTTCGGCCACCAGAAGTAGAACCCGGAGAACATGGCGAACACCACGGTGCCGAAGACGACGTAGTGGAAGTGGGCGACGACGAAGTACGTGTCGGTGATGTGGAAGTCGAGCGGCGGCGAGGCCAGGATGACACCGGTGAGCCCGCCGAGCAGGAACGTCACCAGGAAGCCCACGGCGAAGAGCATCGGCGACTCGAACGTCAGATGGCCCCGCCACATCGTGCCGATCCAGTTGAAGAACTTCACCCCGGTCGGCACCGCGATGAGGAACGTCATGAACGAGAAGAACGGCAGCAGCACCTGCCCGGTGCCGAACATGTGGTGCGCCCACACCGTCATCGACAGCCCGGCGATCGCGATCGTGGCGCCCACCAGGCCCAGGTAGCCGAAGATCGGCTTACGGCTGAAGACCGGGATGACCTCGGTGATGATGCCGAAGAACGGCAGCGCGATGATGTACACCTCGGGGTGGCCGAAGAACCAGAACAGGTGCTGCCACAGCAGCGGCCCGCCGTTGTCGGCCAGGAAGACCTGCGTGCCGAGCTTGCGGTCCGCTTCGAGCACCAGCAGCGCGGCGGCCAGCACGGGGAACGCCATCAGCACGAGCATGCTGGTCAGCAGCACGTTCCAGGTGAACAGCGGCATGCGGAACATCGTCATGCCGGGCGCGCGCATGCCGATGATCGTGGTGATGAAGTTGACCGCGCCGAGGATCGTGCCCAGGCCGGACAGCGCCAGCCCCATGATCCACAGATCACCGCCGGCCTGCGGCGAGAACGTCGAGGTCGCCAGCGGCGTGTACGCGAACCACCCGAAGTCCGCCGCGCCCCCGGGCGTGACGAACCCGGCCAGCACCATCAGCCCGCCGAACAGGAACAGCCAGTACGCCACCGCGTTCAGCCGGGGGAAGGCCACGTCGGGCGCGCCGATCTGCAGCGGCATGACCACGTTCGCGAACCCCGCGAACAGCGGGGTGGCGAACAGCAGCAGCATGATCGTGCCATGGATGGTGAAGAGCTGGTTGTACTGGTGCTGGTTGACCAGCTGCATGCCGGGCGCGGCCAGCTCCGCCCTGATGATCAGGGCCATGACGCCCCCGACCAGGAAGAACCCGAACGACGTGATCAGGTACAGGTACCCGATGACCTTGTGGTCGGTCGTCGACAGCCACGAGGCGATCACCGTCCCGGTGCGACGGCGCCGTACCTGCTCGATCGAGGTCTCCCGAACGGTCGTCACGGCTGCTCCCTCCGACGCGGAGTTGTGCCTGCCCCGATCTACCCATTGCACGCCAACGACCGCCGCTCGTGAAGGCGTTCTTTGGGTTTGCTCGCCGAAAGCTTTGCGCCCGCGCCCCTGCCCGCCGGAACGTGCGTGACAGGCGGGGCCCGCGCGCTGTCCACATGACGGAAGCCCGCCGGATCAGCGGGCGGCATCTTCTATCCTGCGTAAGCCAACCAGAATCGGAGGAGATGCTCGTGACCGCCCAGCGTGACTACGCCGACCTCGTCCAGCGAGGACTCTCGCTCGACCTCACCAGGGGCAAGCCGTCGCCGCGCCAGCTCGACCTCTCCAACGATCTGCTGAAACTGCCCACCTCCTACCGGGCGGCCGACGGCACCGACGGGCGCAACTACGGCAACCTCCAGGGCCTGGCCGAGCTGCGCGAGCTGTTCTCGCCGCTGCTGCAGGTCCCGGCCGGGCAGCTCGTCGTCGGCGGCAACGCGAGCCTCGCGCTGATGCACGACACGGTCGTGCACGCGCTGCTCAGCAAGGTCCCCGGCGCCGCCCGCCGGTGGATCGAGGAGCCGAAGGTCACGTTCCTGTGCCCGGTGCCCGGCTACGACCGGCACTTCACGATCTGCGAGCGGCTCGGCATCACCATGGTCGCGGTGCCGATGAACGCCGAGGGCCCCGACATGGACGTCGTCGAGCGGCTGGTCGCCACCGACGCCAGCGTCAAGGGCATGTGGTGCGTGCCGAAGTACAGCAACCCGTCCGGCATCACCTACAGCGACGAGACCGTGCGCAGGCTCGCCGCCATGCCGGCCGCCGCGCCCGACTTCCGCATCTTCTGGGACAACGCCTACGCCGTCCACCACCTCACCGACACCCCCGACGAGCTGGCCGACATCCTCACGCTGGCCGCCGAGCACGGCAACCCCGACCGCGTGTTCGTCTACGCCTCCACCTCTAAGGTGACGCTCGCGGGCTCCGGCGTGTCGTTCTTCGGCTCCTCGCCGGCCAACGTCGAGTGGTTCCTGCACAACACCTCGAA
Organism: Nonomuraea sp. NPDC052634; assembly: GCF_040678535.1. Classification (NCBI taxonomy): domain Bacteria; kingdom Bacillati; phylum Actinomycetota; class Actinomycetes; order Streptosporangiales; family Streptosporangiaceae; genus Nonomuraea; species Nonomuraea sp. NPDC052634. The sequence goes on from NZ_JBFATY010000007.1 coordinate 338,828, forward strand.
GCAGTCCATCGGCCCCGACAAGATCAACCAGCTCCGCCACGTCGAGTTCCTGCGCGACCCGGCCGGGGTCGAGGCCCACATGCGCAAGCACGCCGCGCTGATCGGGCCGAAGTTCGAGCTGGTCGACAAGATCCTCACCGAGCGGCTGAGCGGCCTGGCCACCTGGACCAGCCCCAAGGGCGGCTACTTCATCAGCCTGGAGGTGCCGCACGCGGCAGAGGTGGTGGCCAAGGCCAAGGCGGCCGGCATCGCGCTCACCCCGGCGGGCGCGACGCACCCGTACGGCAAGGACCCCGAGGACCGCACGATCAGGATCGCGCCCACCTACCCCGAGCTGGACGAGCTGGAGCAGGCCATCGAGGGCCTGGCCGTGTGCGTCCGCCTGGTGGCCGAAGAGCGCGGCTGATACGGCCGGCCCGTCTCACCTCCCGGCGCCCGTCAGCGGGCGCCGGGCCTGAAGCCGAAGATGTACTCGCGCGTCTCGCTCGGATGGAACGGGACGCCGACCCCCGGCTCGAAGGCGACGTTGTCGCGGGCGCAGTAGTAGAGGCTCTCCCACACGGCCAGGGCCTTCTCCCTGGCCGGGGCCTCCACGCGGTCGCGTTTGCGCGCGCCGTACGAGCCGAGCACGTTCAGCAGCCCGAACCCCCAGAACAGGCCGGTCAGGCAGAACGGCGCGAGCAGCACCTCGCTCCAGGACGGGTCCTGCCCCATCGCGATGATCAGCGACATGACCAGGTGTATCAGGGCCGCGAGCAGCAGCAGCACGTAGCCCTGGTTCCTGGTCCACGGCGTGTAGTGGCGGCTGGGAAACGACAGCCAGACCGCGAGCTGGGTGCGGCTCATCACGTGTCTGGACGCGCCGAGCGCCGCCGCCGTCGGCAGGTCGGCGACCTCGCGCGCACCCGGTAGGCGCACCCGGCCGATCTTGTATGTCGTCCCGGCGGCGACCGCTCCGGGGACCGCGACGACCTGGTCGTCCTTGGAGCAGACCGGGCACTCGACATTCACCCGGGCAGTCTGGCGTTAAGGAACGCACTGCGCAAACCATAGGCTGCAGGGTGTGAGACCGATTGATGCCTTGGTGAGCGCCCTGCCCGAAGCGCGTGTCGTGACCGACCCCGATGTGATCGACTCTTACGCCCGTGACCGCACGTTCCTCGCCCCCGGCAAGCCGCTCGGCGTCGTGCTGGCCACCTCGCGCGACGACGTGGTGACGACCCTGAAGTGGGCGAGCGAGCACCGGGTGCCGGTGGTGCCGCGCGGCGGCGGCACGGGACTCGCGGGCGCGTCCGTCGCCGGTGACGGCTCGATCATCCTGTCGCTGGCCAAGATGACCGCGATCAAGGAGCTGTCGCCCGCCGACGAGATCGCGGTGGTCGAGCCCGGCGTCATCACCGCCGACCTCGACAAGGCCGCCAGGGAGCACGGCCTCATGTACGCGCCGGACCCGTCGTCGTACGAGATCTCCACCATCGGCGGGAACCTGGCCACCAACGCCGGCGGCCTGCGCTGCGTCAAGTACGGCGTGACCAGGGACTCCGCGCTCGGCCTCGAGGTGGTGCTGGCCGACGGGCGGGTGCTGAACACCGGACGGCGCACGATGAAGGGCGTCACCGGCTACGACCTCACCGGCCTGTTCGTCGGCTCGGAGGGCACACTCGGCGTGATCACCGCCGCCACCGTGCGGCTGCGCCGCGCGCCCGCCGCGCCGCCCGCGACGTTCGCCGCCGAGTTCGGCTCGCTGCGCGACGCGGGCGCCGCGGTCTCGGCGATCATGGCGGCCGGCTGCCAGCCGTCGCTCATGGAGCTGCTCGACCGGGCCACGCTCAAGGCCATCGACGACTGGCGCAACATCGGCCTGGAGGCCACGACGCAGGCCATGCTCATCGGGCAGTCCGACGCGCCCGACGGTCAGGCGGTGGTCGAGCGCATGCAGCGCATCTGCACCGAGAACGGCGCCACGTTCGTGGCCGTGTCCTCCAGCCCGGCCGAGGCCGACGAGCTGGTGGGGCTGCGCCGGCTGGCGTACGGGGCCAAGGAGCGGCTGGGCGCCTGCCTGGTCGAGGACGTGTGCGTGCCGCGTTCCGTACTGCCCGACATGATCACCGCGATCGAGGAGGCGGCGGCGCGCCACGACGTGATGATCGCGACCGTCGCGCACGCGGGCGACGGCAACCTGCACCCGGTCTTCATCTTCGAGCACGGCATGCTCGAACCGCCGCCTGAGGTGTGGGCGGCGGCGGACGAGGTGTTCCGGCGCGCGCTGGAGTTCGGCGGCACGCTCACCGGCGAGCACGGCGTGGGCCTGCTCAAGCGGCGCTGGCTGGAGCTGGAGTCCGGGCCGGTGGCGGCCGAGCTCCAGCGGGGTATCAAGGCCCTCTTCGACCCGCTGGGCATCCTCAACCCCGGCAAGGCGATCTGATCTTCGGTTGACCAAGCCGTGACCTTGGGGTTCGCGGTGTACACGACCTGCGCAGGAACGCTGACTTTGCGCGTCAAAACCCGAAACTTCTGACACGTACGGCAGACGCCTCAAGCGTCGCGCTGGTAGCGTTTTGCCTCATCTATTGGGTTGTTATGGGGGTCCGACGTGAATCAGTTCCAGCCGTTGGCGGCGGACGATCCGCGGCGGCTGGGGGCGTTTGACATCGTCGCCCGGCTCGGCGAGGGCGGCCAGGGGGTTGTGTATCTCGGCAAGAGCGACTCCGGGGAACAGGTCGCCGTCAAGCTGCTGCACAACGCCCTCGTAGCCGACGCCGACGCCAGGACCAGGTTCCTGCGCGAGGTGGCCGTCGCTCAGCGGGTGGCGCGGTTCTGCACCGCGCCGGTCCTGCACGCCGACCTCGACGGCAGCCGGCCGTACATCGTCAGCGAGTACGTGCCGGGGCCGTCGCTGCGTGAGCTGGTCATCAACGAGGGGCCGCGACGGGGGGCGGCGCTCGAACGCCTGGCCATCAGTACCGCGACCGCCCTGGCCGCCATCCACAGGGCCGGGATTCTGCACCGCGACTTCAAGCCCGCGAACGTGCTCATGGGGCCCGAGGGCCCCGTCGTGATCGACTTCGGCATCGCCCGCGCGCTCGACTCGCCGGGCGCCACCGCCACCGGCATGGCGATGGGCACGCCGTCGTACCTGGCGCCCGAGCAGCTCACCGGCGCGCCCGTGTCGGAGGCGGCCGACGTGTTCGCCTGGGGCGTCACCATGGTGTTCGCCGCCACCGGCAAGCCCGCCTTCGGCGCCGACTCCATCCCCGTCGTCATGCACCGGATCCTCAACGAGGAGCCGGAGCTGGGGTCGCTGGACGGCGTGCTGGGCGAGCTGGTGGCCGCCTGCCTGTCCAAGGACCCGGCCCAGCGGCCCACCGCGGACGAGCTGATCGTCCGCCTCACCGGGCAGCCCGCGCCCAGGGCGGCCATCGAGCCGGTCACCGGCGCCACCCCGGCCGCCGACCCCGCCGGGAACGCGCAGCCGGCCCTCCCGGCCGGTGGCGGGCAGCCCGGCCTTGAGGGCGGCGCCCAGGCGGGCGGTGACGGCTCCGGGCAGGATCAGTACCCCGGTCCCTGGACCGGTCCGTACGTCGTGGGCGGCCCTCAGGGCGCGGCTCCGCCCCAGACCGGCGACTACGGCCAGCCGGCCGCCGGTGCCCAGCCCGGCCCCGGCGCGCAGAACCCGGGCATCACCGGGCCCAGCGGCCTGACCGGCCCGGCCGGTCTCACCGGGCCTGGCGCTCCCGTGCCGGGCGGAGCGGGCCAGACCGGCGCCCCCGTGCCGGGCGGCACAGGCCAGACCGGCGCCCCCGTGCCGGGCGGCGCGGGACAGACCGCCGTCGCCGGTCCGGGTGGTGCAGGGCAGACCGTCGTCGCCGGACCGGGCGGCGTCCCCGGTCAGAGCGGCGTGCCGGGTCAGGGCGGCGTGCCCGGCGCTCCTCACGCGGGCATGCCCCAGACCACCGGTCCCCTGCCGCCCGGCGTCCCCGCCGGCGGACCCGGCGGACCGGCGCAGGGCGGCGTACCCGGGCAGGCCGCAGGCGCTCAGGGCGGCCCGCAGGGCGTTCCCGGGCAGGGCGTTCCTGGGCAGGGCGGGCCGCAGGGCGCGCCCGGTCAGGGGCCTGGCGCGATGCCGTTCGGACCTCAGCAGCCGGGCGGTCTCCAGCCGGGTGTTCCCGGCCCCATGGGTGCGGGACCGCACCCTCAGGGCCCGCATGCCTTCAACCAGGGCTCTCCCGGACAGGGCGGCCCAGGCCAGGGCGTTCCTGCGCAAGGCAGCCCCGGACAGGGCGTTCCTGGGCAGGTCGCTTCCGGACAGGGCGTTCCCGCGCAGGGCGGTCCTGGGCAGGCCGGGCCTGGCGGCATGCCGCACGGCGCCGGCGCTCCCGGCGGCCCGTTCCAGGGCGGCCCGGCCGGTCCCGGCGGCCCCGGAGGTCCTGGAGGCCCCGGTCAGCACGGCGCGCCCGGTCAACGACCCGGCGCGAACAAGGCGGGCAACGGGGGGCAGTCCGGGCAGCGGCGTACGCTCACGCTCGCGCTCTCCGGCGCCGCCGCCGCGGCCCTGCTGGTCGTCGTGGGCGCGGTCGTCGTACAGGCGAACTCCGCCAAGGAGGTCCCTGTCGTGGTCGTCGGGCAGTCCTCCACCAGCCCGGACGGAGGCTCCGGCCAGGGCGAGGCGCCCACCTCGGACGACTCGCCGACGCCGGCGCCGCCGAGCACCCCCGGCCCGGTGCCGACGCTGGACATCGGGCCGGAGAAGACCGAGAAGCCGAAGCCGACGCGGAAGCCGATCGCGCAGGTCCCGACGGTGACGATGACGGTGCCGCCGCCCACGCTGACGCGCAGGCCGACGGTCGCTCCGTCCAAGAGCCCGAAGCCCACCGCGTCCCGCAACAAGAAGCAGGTCGGCCCGAGCAGGGAGCTGAAGCAGAACACGGCCCAGCCCGGGGCGCTGTGCGGCGCCGGGTTCCAGATCATCGACTCGCAGGCGCTGGCCAACCACGCCACGATCTACCTGCTCTACAACGCGGGCTCCGGGATGAACTGCGTGGTCACGATCTCCCGCCTGGTCCACCCGACCAAGGTGAACATGAGCGCCATCCTCCAGGTCAAGGGCGGCGCCAGCGCGAACGACCCCGGCAAGTTCAGCTCCCACGCGGGCCCGGTGAAGCTGCCGGCCAAGAAGAAGTGCGTGATCTGGGGCGGCGCCTGGAACTCCTACGTCTGGAAGTCGGACTGGAGCCACTGCAGCTGACCCCGGCACCCCGCCGGTCGCCGGATCGGCGGGGTGTGACGGAGCGCGGGCCTGCGTTAGCGTGGGCATGATCGTCGGCTCCGTACGAGGAGGGCGCCCGTGATCGTCAGCAGGCTCGACACCGGCTCGGCCGGCTACCGCGCCCGCAGGGAGGCGATGCTCGCCAAGCTGGCCGAGCTGGCCGCCGAGCAGGCCAAGGCGGTGGCCGGAGGCGGTGCGCGCTACGTCGAGCGGCACCGCGCCCGCGGCAAGCTGACCGCGCGGGAGCGGGTGGAGCTGCTGATCGACCCCGACTCGCCGTTCCTGGAGCTGTCGCCGCTCGCGGGGTGGGGCACCGAGTTCCCGGTGGGGGCGAGCCTGGTGTCGGGCATCGGCGTCATCGAGGGCGTCGAGTGCGTGATCACGGCGAACGACCCGACCGTGCGCGGCGGGGCGTCGAACCCGTGGACGCTGCGCAAGACCCTGCGCGCCGCCGACATCGCGCTGCGCAACCGCCTGCCGTACGTGAACCTGGTGGAGAGCGGCGGCGCGGACCTGCCGTCGCAGAAGGACATCTTCATCCCCGGCGGCCAGGTCTTCCGCGACCTGACGCGGCTGTCGGCCGCGGGGGTGCCGACGGTGGCGCTGGTGTTCGGCAACTCGACGGCGGGCGGCGCGTACGTGCCGGGCATGAGCGACCACGTCGTGATGGTGCGGGAGCGGGCGAAGGTGTTCCTGGGCGGCCCGCCGCTGGTGAAGATGGCGACCGGCGAGGAGTCCGACGACGAGTCGCTGGGCGGCGCGGAGATGCACGCCAGGGTCAGCGGCCTGGCCGACCACCTGGCGCAGGACGAGTACGACGCCTTACGCATCGGCCGCCGCATCATCGCCTCGCTGGGCTGGCGCAAGCTGGGCCGCGAGCCCGACCCCGGCGTGCGCGAGCCGGCGTATCCGGCGGATGAGCTGCTGGGCATCGTGCCCGAGGATCTGAAGGTGCCGTTCGACCCGCGCGAGGTGATCGCCCGGGTGGTGGACGGCAGCGAGTTCGACGAGTTCAAGCCCCTGTACGGTGCCTCGCTGGTGACGGGCTGGGCGAGCATCCACGGCTTCCCGATAGGTGTGCTGGCCAATGCGCGCGGGGTGCTGTTCAGCGAGGAGTCGCAGAAGGCGGCCCAGTTCATCCAGCTCGCGAACCAGACCCGCACCCCGCTGCTGTTCCTGCAGAACACGACCGGCTACATGGTCGGCAAGGACTACGAGCAGGGCGGCATCATCAAGCACGGCGCGATGATGATCAACGCGGTGTCGAACTCGACGGTGCCGCATCTGACCGTGGTCATGGGCGCGTCGTACGGGGCGGGCAACTACGGCATGTGCGGGCGCGCGTACGAGCCCCGCTTCCTGTTCAGCTGGCCGAGCGCGAAGTCCGCGGTGATGGGTCCCGCGCAGCTCGCCGGGGTGCTGTCCATCGTGGGCCGGCAGTCGGCGCTGGCCAAGGGGAAGCCGTACGACGAGGAGGCGGACGCGGCCATGCGGGCCATGGTGGAGCAGCAGATCGAGGCGGAGTCCGCGGCGTTCTTCTTATCGGGCCGCCTGTACGACGACGGGGTGATCGACCCGCGCGACACGCGGACGGTGCTGGGCATGTGCCTGTCGGCGATCAACAGCGCGCCGGTGCCGGAGCCCTCGGGTTACGGGGTGTTCCGGCCGTGATCACCCGCCTGCTGGTCGCGAACCGGGGCGAGATCGCCCGGCGCGTCTTCCGTACCTGCCGGTCGCTCGGCATCTCCACGGTCGCCGTCTTCTCCGACGCCGACGCCGGCGCGCCGCACGTGGCCGAGGCCGATCTGGCGGTACGCCTGCCCGGTGTGCCGGCCGCCGAGACGTACCTGGACATCGAGCGGATCCTCGCGGCCTGCAAGGCGAGCGGGGCCGACGCGGTGCATCCCGGCTACGGGTTCCTGTCGGAGAACGCCGATTTCGCGCGGGCCGTGCTGGACGCGGGCCTGGTGTGGGTCGGGCCGCCGCCCGAGGCGATCGCCGCCATGGGCGTCAAGATCGGGGCGAAGCGGCTGATGGAAGAGGCCGGGGTGCCGGTGCTGCCCTCGCTCGATCTGGCCGCGCCCGGGGAGTTCCCGCTGCTGGTGAAGGCGTCCGCGGGTGGCGGCGGGCGCGGGATGCGGGTGGTGCGCGAACCCGGCGAGCTGGCCGAGGCGGTGGAGTCGGCGCGGCGCGAGTCGGCGGCGGCGTTCGGCGACGGCACGGTCTTCGCCGAGCCCCTGCTCGAACACGCCAGGCACGTCGAGGTGCAGGTGCTGGCCGACCGCCACGGCGGCGTGTGGACGCTGGGTGAGCGCGAGTGCAGCGTGCAGCGGCGGCACCAGAAGGTGATCGAGGAGTGCCCCTCCCCCGGCGTCACGGCCGCGCTGCGCGAGGTGCTGTACGACGCCGCCGCCAGGGCCGTACGCAAGATCGGCTATGTCGGCGCGGGCACGGTCGAGTTCCTGGTCAAGGGCGACCGGGTGGCGTTCCTGGAGATGAACACCCGGCTGCAGGTCGAGCATCCGGTGACCGAGCTGGTGTACGGCGTCGATCTCGTCCGGCTGCAGATCGAGGTGGCCGAGGGCGCGGCCTTGCCGCCGTCGCCGCCCGAGCCGTCGGGGTGGGCGGTGGAGGCCCGCCTGTACGCCGAGGACTCCTCCTTCGTGCCGCAGAGCGGGACGCTGTGGCGGTTCGAGGTGCCGGGCGAGGTGCGGGTGGACGCGGGCGTGGAGTCGGGGTCCGTGGTGCCGCCGCACTACGACGCGATGCTGGCCAAGGTGGTCGCGCACGGGGCGACGCGGGCCGATGCGGTGCGGAAGCTGGCCGGGGCGCTGCGGCGGGCGAGGCTGCACGGCGTACCGACGAACCGCGATTTGTTACTCGAAGTCCTGAAAAATCGGGACTTTGCGGCTGGTGACACGCACACCGGTCTCCTCGACGGGCCCCTCACCGCCGCCTCCGGCGCCTTCGAGCCCGCCGGCGCCTCCGGCGCCTCCGGCTCTCCCGCCGCCCCCGGCTCCTCTGCGCCGGGCGGCGACCTCGTGCCGCTGGCCGCCGCGCTCGCCATGGCCGCCTCCAACCGGCGGCGGGCCCGCGTCCTCGCCGGGCTGCCGTCCGGCTGGCGCAACGTCCGCTCCCAGCCCCGACGCGTCACCTTCGAGGAGACCGGGCCCGTCGTGTACGACCCGATGCCTCCCGGCGTGCACGTGGTCAGCGCCGCGCCCGATGAGGTGGTGCTGGAGCGCGACGGCGTGCGGCGCGCCTACGAGGTGGCCAGGTACGACGAGGACGGCCCGCTCTACGTCGACCACGCCGAGGGTGCGGCGCGGCTCACCCCGCTCCCCCGCCTGCCCGAACCCGCCGAGCACACCGCCCCTGGATCGCTCCTCGCCCCCATGCCCGGTAGCGTGCTGCGCGTCGAGGTGGCGCCCGGCGACCGGGTGACCAGGGGACAGACGGTCCTCGTCCTCGAAGCGATGAAGATGGAGCACCGGATCACCGCACCGGCCGACGGGGTGGTGTCCGGCGTGCACGTGGAGAAGGGCCGGCAGGTCGACGCGGGCGCCGTGCTGGCGATCATCCAGGAGGAGGACACATGACGGGCCTGGTGCACAGGGACCTCGCCGCGGGCGTCGCGACGATCACGCTCGACTCGCCGCGCAACCGCAACGCGCTGTCCGTGGCCCTGCTCGGCGAGCTGTCGGAGCATCTGCGATGGGCGCTGGACGAGCCGGCCGCCCGGGTGATCGTGCTGACCGGCACGGGGCCGGTGTTCTGCTCGGGTGCCGACCTCAAGGAACAGGGCCGCGATGACGGGAACGCGCCGGTCACGGCGTCGTTCCCGGACATTCTTGAGCTGATCTGGGAGAGCCCCAAGCCCGTCGTCTGCCGGCTCAACGGCACCGCCAGGGCGGGCGGCATCGGGCTGGTCGCCGCCTGCGACTTCGCGATCGCGCCGCTGACGGCCTCGTTCGCGTTCAGCGAGGTACGTCTCGGGGTCGCGCCCGCCATGATCGCCGTGCCGGTGCTCAGAAGGCTGTCGGCCCGGGCGGCGGCCGAGTACTTCCTGACCGGCGAGGTGTTCGACGCGGCGCGGGCCGTCGAGATCGGGTTGCTGTCGCGGGCCGTCCCCGAGGAGGAGCTGAACGCGACCGTCGCCTACTACACCGAGATGCTGATCAAGGGCGGGCCCGAGGCGCTCGCCATCACCAAGCGGCTGGTCAGGGAGGTGCCGGGGATGTCGTTCCAGGAAGGGCTGCGGCGCATGGCCGAGCTGTCGGCCGAGCGCTTCACCTCCGAGGAGGGGCAGGAGGGCATCGCCGCGTTCAAGGCCAAGCGCCCGCCCGCCTGGGTGGTGTGAACCCCATGGTGCTGCGCGTCGCCAACTGCAGCGGCTTCTACGGCGACCGGCTGTCGGCCGCCCGCGAGATGGTCGAAGGCGGCCCCATCGACGTGCTGACCGGCGACTGGCTGGCCGAGCTGACCATGTTCATCCTGGCCGGCAACCGGCTCAAGGGCCGTCCCGGTTACGCGCCGACGTTCCTGCGGCAGCTCGAAGACGTGCTCGGACCCTGCCTCGACCGCGGCATCAAGATCGTCTCGAACGCGGGCGGCCTCGATCCCGCCGGCTGTGCCGAGGCCGTGCACGAGCTGGCCGCCCGCCTCGGCCTGCGCCCGTCCATCGCGTACGTCACCGGCGACGACCTCACCGGCCTGCCCCTCGACCTCGTCAACGCCGACACCGGCGAGCGCCTCGACGCCACCCCGCTCACCGCCAACGCCTACCTCGGCGGCCGCCCGATCGCCGCCGCGCTCTCCGCGGGCGCCGACGTCGTGGTGACCGGGCGGGTGACCGACGCGGCGCTCGTGACCGGCCCCGGCATCTGGCGGTACGGCTGGGGACCCGGCGACCTCGACGCGCTCGCCGGGTCGGTGGTGGCCGGGCACGTCATCGAGTGCGGCTGCCAGGCGACCGGCGGCAACTACGCGTTCTTCCAGGACGTTCCCGACCTGGCGCATTGCGGCTTTCCGCTCGCCGAACTGCACGCCGACGGCTCCTGCGTCATCACCAAGCACCCGGGCACCGGCGGGCTCGTCTCCGTCGGCACCGTCACCGCGCAGCTCGTCTACGAACTCGGCGGCCCCCGCTACCTCGGCCCCGACGTGGTCGCCCGCTTCGACACCATCACGCTCACCGGCGACGGGCCCGACCGGGTGCGCATCTCCGGCGTGCGCGGCGAACCGCCGCCCGCGACGCTCAAGGCGTCGGTCAACTCCCTGGGCGGCTACCGCAACACGATGACCCTCGTCCTGACCGGCCTCGACCTGCCCGCCAAGGCCCGCATGGCCGAGGAGGCCCTGTGGGCCCGCATCCCCCGCGAGACCTTCGACGAGGTCACGGTCACCCTCACCGGCTTAGTACTCCAGCCGCATTTAGTGATCGATGATTCGTCGCTGTCGCTGGTAATGGCAGCGGCGGGCGCGGGCTTGATGCCGACGTCGCCACTGTGACCA